>CAJTMR010000005.1:91080-152815 GCA_910577325.1 uncultured Parabacteroides sp. | reverse complement strand
GTAAAACCTGAATCCTGGAGTTTTCTATTTACACAAAATTGTGGACAGTGCCTAATTTAATAAGCTGTAGTTATTCGTCTTTCGTATTAGCCTCACCTGAAAGCTTCTTTTCCAGATAAGCCAACTTCTTAATGGCTTTTTCCTTCTCTTTCGTCAGCTTTTCGATGTCGCTTAATACGACAGCCAGTTCATAGGTAGAGGCGATCGCCTTCTTATCCGCATCGGCAATATAGAGGATATAAGGCTTGCCGCCCGTATATTCGATTTTGATGCGTTCCCCTTTATTAGCAAAAATGAACTTAACGGCATCTTCGCATTTCTCCCCCTGATAGGTCACGACTTCGGTCGTATTCCCCAAATCCTTGAAATGATAGTTTAATCCGCCATCGTAGGGAATTGCAGGCGTTTCGGCGAAAAGGCCGTCCTGGGTACTTAGTTTGATGCCTGTATGGTTGATAGGTTTGCTTCCGAAATACACGCTTGCCAGATACATTTCTCCCTTTTCGTTGACACCGGAACGGATGTAGCAACGTTGTATATTACGTTCGATTGTCTGCTGCTTGGAGACATAATTTCCGATTTCGTTGTAGGCAGAATCTTTTTCTAAGTTAAAACCTTTCTTCAAATCTTCCAGTTCCAGTTGTTTGACCGGGATCAGGCTGTCGCAGAAAGCTAAGTTGCGTTCCGCTTCTTTTTGTTCTACTCGGCGCATCAGAGTCAGACCTTCCCGGATCACCTTGAATTCTTTCGGGTATAGGATGCGGATGCTGTCTATCTCACTCTTGGCGGCAAAGAACTCATTCCGTTCATACATGTTTTTGGCATTGTCCAGCCGTGCCTGTGCATTCTTTTCGTCATTGCTGCAACCGGCCAGTGCCAGGGATGCAAGTGCTATACTGATTGCTGACTTTTTCATTATGATACATCTTTAATTGTCTACTCCTTTTTATTCCCTGCAAAGATATTGGAAAAAGAGAGAATTAGCATCCCCGCAAGAATTTAATTATCTTTGCGTGTCAAATGATGAATTATCTGTTACTTTTCTCTTGAAAGAAAAGTAACCAAAAGTTCAAGGCGTAACCTGCCTCGCTACTTCGTTCCCTTCGTTCGCTGTCGCGTCTGAAACTCGCTTCGCTCAAACAGCAGACGCTCCGGACGCTCGCTGCGGTTTCTGCGCTTAACGCTCACCAGCTTAGGCCGGAAACAGAGCCTGACGGCTCTTTAAGGATTGCCGATACTGCTTGCTTTATAGGTGTCGGCATCGGCCATCCTAAGAGAAAGCTATGCTTTCTGAGAAAGGCCTAAGCGGACGGGCGTTAAGCGGAGGGTAAAGGTGAAGCGTCCGGAGCCTGCGCTGTCTGAGCGCAGCGAGTTTCGCAGGCGACAGCGGAACCTTTGCCCGGAGTAGACTGGACGGTTCAGCCTTGATCTTTTGGTTACTTTTGGATCAAGCCAAAAGTAACAGATAAATCATCATTTATAAATAAGTAAATATTTATGTACATAGAACAAGAAGATATATTAAAACATATTTCGGCGAAGCCGTTTCATTTGATTTCGGAGGCGGCGGACGAGTTGGGAATTGAAGTATATGTGATAGGCGGTTATGTGCGGGATATCTTTCTGCATCGTCCTTCTAAAGATATTGATGTCGTCGCTGTCGGAAGCGGAATCGAGCTGGCGAAAGCTGTTGCCCGGAAATTGGGACGGGGAGCTTATCTGTCCGTCTTCAAGAACTTCGGTACGGCACAGGTGAAAGCCGGCGATCTGGAACTGGAGTTTGTCGGCGCCCGCAAGGAATCCTACACGCATGACAGCCGTAAACCGATTGTTGAAGACGGGACACTCGAAGACGACCAGAACCGCCGTGACTTTACGATCAACGCCTTGGCGCTTTGCCTGAATAAGGACCGGTACGGTGAACTGGTCGATCCTTTCGATGGCTTGGCCGATATGGATAATTTGCTGATCCGTACGCCGCTCGATCCGGATATTACGTTTAGCGACGATCCGTTGCGCATGATGCGTGCCGTCCGCTTTGCCAGCCAGTTAGGATTCTTTATCGATCCCGACACTTTCGATGCGATCGAACGTAACAGGGAGCGCATCTCGATCATCTCGAAAGAGCGTATCGTGGATGAGTTGAACAAGATCGTCCTTTCGCCAAAACCATCTGTCGGCTTCGACCTGCTGGACCGTTGCGGGCTGTTGCCTCTGATCTTCCCCGAACTTTGCGCCCTGAAAGGAGTGGAGACGAAGGAAGGGATCGGGCATAAGGATAACTTTGCCCATACCTTGATGGTGCTCGACCGCCTGAGCAAGACCACTGATAACCTGTGGTTGCGCTGGAGCGCCCTTTTCCATGATATCGCCAAGCCGGCGACGAAACGTTTCGACCCGCGCCTAGGATGGACGTTCCACAATCATAATTTTATAGGGGAGAAGATGATTCCCGGTATCTTCCGCAAGATGAAACTGCCGATGAACGAGAAGATGAAATATGTCCAGAAGATGGTCCGCCTGCACATGCGCCCGATCGCCTTGTCGGACGATGAGGTGACCGATTCCGCTATACGCCGTCTGCTGTTTGATGCGGGTGACGATATAGATGACCTGATGAAACTTTGCGAAGCTGATATCACGAGCAAGAATCCTGAAAAGGTACGTCGTTTCCTGGCCAATTTCCAGAAGGTACGCAGCAAGCTTGCCGATATAGAAGAGAAAGACCGTGTCCGCAACTTCCAGCCCCCTGTGACGGGAGAGGAAATTATGGAAACATTCGGACTTCCCCCTTCCCAACCGGTCGGTGTCCTGAAAGAAGCCATCAAGAACGCGATCCTCGACGGCGTGATCCCGAACGAATACGAGGCAGCCCGTGCCTTTATGCTCCAACGGGCGGAGAAGATGGGACTGAAACCGGTAAAGAATTCCGTTTGCAACGGATAACTCGTTTCAGGAGTTTAGTCTTTCGACCGTCTTTACCCCCTTTACCGCATTGATCTTCTTGGTCAGCATATT
This sequence comes from uncultured Parabacteroides sp., assembly GCA_910577325.1. Lineage (GTDB taxonomy): Bacteria > Bacteroidota > Bacteroidia > Bacteroidales > Tannerellaceae > Parabacteroides. The sequence continues at coordinate 149,797 of CAJTMR010000005.1, read as the reverse complement.
CAAGGCCGTCGTGTCGCGCACCATAACCGTGAAGTTCCCCTGGAAGATCCCGTCCACCGAGTCGATGTTCAGGGAGCGGAGCATGACGCCTGTTTCCTTGCTGATGACGGAGGTGATATTGGTGACGATCGCGATGTCGTCACGGCCGATGACCCGGAGCGTGACGATATATCCGTTGTCCCCCTTGCCGCTCCATTTGGCTTGGATGATGCGGTAGCCGAAACGGCTGAACATCTCCTGCGCGTTCGGGCAGTCCATCCGGTGGATCTTGATGCCTTGTGTGGAGACGAAACCGAACACCTCGTCCCCGTAGATCGGGTTGCAGCATTTCGCCAGTTTATACTCGATGCCCGTCAAGTTCTGGTCGATCACCAGCACGTCCTTGTTGGTCGAGATTTCCTCCACCTCGGTTGTCGTGATGTATTCCCCGGCGCTGCGGACTTCGACATGGTCGTTTGTTTCCGTTTCCCGGCGTAGCTGTTCCAGATATTCGTCGATCACCAGGTTCGGGTCGAGTCGTTCTTCGGCAATCTCGACGTAGAAGTCGGTGACGGTCTTGAATCCTTTCTTCTTGATGTAACGCATCAGGATCGGTTCTTCCATCTCGATCTTCCGGTTCTTGAAGCGGCGTTGCAGCATCTCTTTGGCAAAGTCCACAGCCTTAGCTGTCTCTTCGCGGAGCGCCTGCTTGATCTTGACCCGCGCTTTGGAGGTGACGACGATGTTCAGCCAGTCACGTTTGGGCGTCTGGGTAGGAGCGGTAACGATGGAAACCGTGTCGCCGTTGTTCAATGTATATTTGATAGGCACATTCTTTTCGTTTACCTTTGCCGAGACGCATTTGCATCCTAACTTGGTATGGATCGCGAAAGCAAAGTCGAGCACGGTCGCCCCTTTGGCCAGTTTGATCAGTTCGCCTGTCGGGGTGAAGACATAGATCTCGTCTTTGTACAAATCCATCTTGAAGTCCTGCATCAGGTCGAGCGGATTGTTCTCTTTCGTTTCCAAGGCGGCGCGGACGGTGTTCAGGAATTCGTCCAGCCCGCTTTCCGCTTTTCCCCCTTTATATTTCCAGTGGGCAGCCAGTCCCCGTTCGGCAATTTCGTCCATGCGGCGGGTACGGATCTGCACTTCCACCCATTTGCTCTGCGGTCCCATCACGGTGATATGCAGGCTCTCGTAGCCGTTGGTTTTCGGGATGGATATCCAGTCCTTCATGCGTTTCGGGTTCGGCTGGTACATATCGGTGATGATCGAGTAGACTTGCCAGCAGTCCGAACGTTCTTTCTCGTAAGGAGTGTCCAGGATGATACGGATGGCAAACAGGTCATATATGTCTTCAAACGGGATGTTCTGTTTTTTCAGCTTGTTGTTGATGGAATGGATGGACTTGGTACGTCCCTTGATGTCGAACCGCAGCCCGGCGTTTTCCAGCTTGCATTTGATAGGGGCGATGAACTCGGCGATATAGGCGTCGCGCGAACGTTTCGTCTCATTCAGTTTCCGTTTGATAAAGTCGTATTGCTTGCGGTCGGTATATTTCAGCGACAAGTCTTCCAGTTCGCTCTTGATCGTGTACAATCCGAGGCGGTGGGCGAGCGGGGCGTACAGATAGGAAACTTCCGTCGCCAGCCGTTTCCGGTCCTCGTCATTCTTCAATTGTTTGCCGAGGCGCATCAGGCAAAGGCGGTCGGCGATCATGATCAGGATCACGCGTACGTCTTCGGCAAACGAGAACAACAGTTTGTGGAAGTTTTCGGAGTCGACAGCCGTATTGCGGGCATAGAGGTCTGAAGTCTTCAGCAGGCGGCTGATGATCAGGGTGACATCCGCATCGAATGTTTCCTTCACTTCATCCAATGTGATGATCTTTTTCATGACCGGGCGGTAAAGCAGGAGCGCGACGACCGACGTGCGCTTCAATCCGATCTCCGTGGTGGCGATCAAAGCCGTGTCGATATTGCGGAGCAGGCCGTTGATGCCGTTTTTGTCTCGTCCGTAACAATCCAAAGCGACAACCCGGTGCATCAACTCTTTCATCTTACTCAGATCTTCTTTTTTCAGGAAAGAGTACAGATGGCGTAATAATTGCTTGTACTTGGAGAAAAACTGCTTTTTCTCCTCTTCGGTAAAGAACGGTTGTATATCCATAGTCGTCTGTCTTTTTACTGCCTGTTTGAGGGCTGTCCGTAAAACATACCGTAAAAGTAAGTTTTTCTGCGAATATCAGTGCATCTTTGTCGGGATTTTTTGGTAATCGGGAAAGATAGTGGTCGGGATGAGTCTGGTGATTTGTTCATTCAGGGGAATTTTGTATTTTTGTTTAAAAATATAAGAGGATGGAAAACTGGATGAATTGATGGATTTCGAAGGATTTTATATAAAATGGTATTCGCGTGTAAAAAGTTTCGCACGCGAATATGTCTTATCCGAAGAAGAAGCGGAAAACATTGTGCAAGATGTTTTTCTGGAATTCTACCAGAAAAAAGATGTATTGGATTTTCATGTCAACATCGTCGCTTATCTGTTCACATCTGTAAAAAATAAATGTATCGATTATTTGCGGCGCAAGTTGTTGGAACAAGAAGCCGTTTCGAAAATGCAGGAAGAGTTTGACTTGTCTTTCCGTATGAAGTTCGAGTCTTTGGAAGCGTTTGACCTGAATGATTTTTCGGAAGATCATGTAAAGGAAATGATAGAGAGGGCGCTTGCCGTTTTGCCGGATCGGTGTCGGGAAATTTTCGTCTTGAGCAAGATCGAGGGTAAAAAGCAGAAAGAAATAGCTGAGGAACTGAATGTGTCGGTCAAAACAATTGAAAGCCAAATAACGATTGCTTATAAAAAGTTGAGGGAAGAATTAAAAAACAGTTTCCCTTTATTATTATTCCTGTTGCCTTTTTAGAGCCTGTTTAAATTTTCTTCAAAAAGAACTCTCAGAAGAAAGCTGATTTAAACAAGTCCTTAGAAAAACTGAAAAAAAGATCGGATTTTTTTAGGGGGATTATTTTTGCCGTTCGTTTACTATAATAAAGAACAGTAAAGAATGGACGAGAGAATCCTTAAATATTGCGAAGGATTATTGCCTGGGCAAGAGCAGGAATGTCTTTTGAAAGAGGCACAGAATGATCCGGAATTGAAAAAACTGATAATAGAATATCAACGTTTGCATAGTTTGCTCGGGTTAATTCCGGAGAAAATAGATGTTGAGGAAGGAACCAAAGGCTATGCCGGCTTTAAAAGCAGGGTGGCAAGCCGAAGGAAAAGGGCGTTGTTGGTCTCGTTCGGGCGATATGCGGCTGTCTTGGTGCTGTCTTTTATTTCGGCATGGATGCTGGCGTCATTCTATTTCTCGAAGGAGGGTTTCGGAAAAAAAGAACTGATTGCTTCCCGGCAAGAATTGTTCGTCCCTCCGGGGCAGCGTGCGGAACTGACGTTGCCCGACGGCACGAAAGTCTGGCTGAACGCTGGTTCTCGGTTGTCATATCCCTCTTTTTTCACGAACGAACGGAAAGTGGTTTTGTCTGGTGAAGGTTTCTTCGACGTGGCCAAGAATGAGTCATCTCCTTTTATTGTGTCCACTCAAGCGATAGATATCAAGGCTGTAGGTACGCGGTTCAATGTTTTCAGCTATCCGGATGGCGATTATACCGGCGTCTATCTTCAGGAGGGAAAGGTCAAGGCTTATTTCCCGTCGGAAGAGGCGAAAGGAATCGTGCTGTTGCCGGAACAGTATTTGCTCCAGAAGGATGGACGGTTGGAACTTTCGGTAATGGATTCGGATGAACTGCTTTGGAGGGAAGGCATTTATGCGTTCAAAAGACAGAAGTTGGGGAATATTATAAAGAAGTTGGAGCTGTATTACGATATCGAGATCGTTGCATCGGACCATGAAATATTGGATTATGAATATGTCGGGAAATTCCGTCAGCGGGATGGTGTGATGGAAATACTTCGGGTGATCCAGCGGATACATGGATTTAAGATTCGCAGGCACGAAGAGGAAAATCGGATCGTGCTCAGTAAATAAATAGTATCAACCTTTTAATATAATTATGTATGAGTCCATGAAGAACAAAAAAATCGGCAGATATTGGCGTATCTACCGATTTGGCGAAAAGCAAACCCGTTAGTGATCAAAAAACAGTATTTACTTAACAAAACAAAGATATGGAATTAAATCCTTTGTTAACGCATAAGTTATGCCCTAAATTATTAAAAAAAGCATTCAAGATTATGAAGATAACCTTTTTATGCATGTTTGTTTTTGTTTCGCAATTGTTTGCCGTGAATGGCGAGGCGCAGAATAAGATTGTGAAACTACAGTTTGAAAATCTTTCCATTGAAGATCTTTTTGGGGAAATCGAGAAACAGACCGATTACCTGATCGTCTACAGCACAAGTGAAATCAAATCGAATTTCAATGTTTCGTTGAATAAGAAACAGGCCCAAGTTTCCGAATTGCTGGATGAGGCGTTGAAAGGGCGTGGTATGAAGTATGAGCTTTCGGGCAACTATATCATCTTGTCTCCTTTGGCAAAAAACAACAAGGAACAGCAGGCGGGTCATACGGTTTCCGGAATTGTGAAAGACCAAAAAGGCGAACCGGTGGTCGGGGCCAATGTAATGGAGAAAGGGACGACGAACGGCATTATCACGGATGCAGATGGACGGTTTACGCTGAAAGTCTCTTCTAATGCCGTGTTGTCAATTTCTTTTATCGGGTATCGACCGGTCGAAGTGAAGGTCGGAAATCAGCGGTCTTTGTCTATTACTTTGAATGAGGACATGGAGATACTGGATGAAGTGGTGGTTGTCGGCTATGGTTCGCAACTGAAAAAAACGGTGACGGGCGCGATCTCTTCCGTCAAGGCGAAAGACTTGGAAGCTCCGAATGCCGTAAGTGCAGATAATTTGTTACAAGGGAAAGTCGCAGGTTTGAGTATCACACAAAATTCCGCACAACCGGGGTCAGGCATGTCTGTCAATATTCGAGGTGCGCTTTCTCCGAATGGTTCCAACAGCCCGTTGTATGTGATTGACGGAGTGATTATCAGTTCCGAATCAAACAAAGCGTCAAAGGTCGGGCCGTCCGGCTTGTTAGGTACGGCTTTGAGAGATGGTTCGGACCGGAGTCCTTTGGCAACATTGAACCCTAACGATATTGCTTCGATTGATGTCTTGAAGGATGCGAGTGCTACGGCCATTTATGGTTCGTCGGCTGCAAACGGCGTGATTTTAATTACGACGAAGAAAGGGCAGAGCGGACGTCCGAAAGTGACATACAGCGGTTCATTCTCTGTACAAGGCGTAAATAAGTATTTCGACATGCTGAATGCTCAGGATTTCATGAACGCGGCAAATTTGGGCATGAAAGAGCAATGGCTGTATATCAATAAGTATTATCCGTATGGTCCGACACCGGCTCCTGCTTCCGGTTGGGCAGTGTTGTATGATGAGAATCAGTTGAAGCAGACCGAGTCGCATGATCATTTTGACGAAATAAGCCGTACCGGCCTGATCCATAATCACAATGTCTCTCTCAATGCTGGTAGCGAGCGGTTTAAAGTCTACGCCTCCTTCAATTACTACGATCATAAGTCGGTTATGAAAACGAACGATCTGGAACGTTTCAGCGGGCGTATCAATGTGGAGGCTGATTTCAGTAAATATTTGAAATTGAATGTGGCAAGTATGTATTCTCTCTTGAGCGCGAACAACCCGTCTTCGGGGCATTGGAGAGCGAATGCCAATGAGGCGAACCAAACGAATGCAGCCTTATATTTTTCTCCGCGCCTTCCGTTGGAGGATGAAAACGGCAACCTGACATTGCCTGAAAATGCGATGACGGCGAATCCGTTGGCCTGGAGCTATATGAGAGACAAGACAACGACCAAACGTTTGATGTTTGCTCCGAATCTGGAAATCAGAATTTTACCGGAATTGAAAGCGAATGTGCAGATTTCTGTCGATAAGACAGACGAAAATCGTGATGTATTCTCACCGACTAAATCGATTTTACCTCAACAGACACAGCGTAACTTCGGCGGTTATTCCAACGCATACAATAATAATTATGGTATCGAAGAATATTTGAGCTACGACAAACAGTTCGGACGGGATCACCGTTTGAATGTTGTGCTCGGTACGGGATATTATGTGACATCCGGTAACAATTATTCTGTTACCGTCTTTAATTTCCCGTCTGATGCACTTGAAAACAATTATCTGGAATTGTCGTCTGATGTAGATGAAACGACTTATAATTCGGGGAGATGGGAACGGAACAAATTGTCTTATTTCGGACGTTTCAACTATACGTTCAAAGACCGGTATACGATTGGTGGTACATTGCGTAACGATGGTTCTTCCGTATTTGCTGCCAATCACAAATGGGGATGGTTCCCGGGTGTTTCTGCAGCATGGACTGTTTCGGAAGAGAATTTCATGAAACAGCAGAAGGTGGTGGATTTCCTGAAAGTGAGAGCCGGTATCGGTACTTCCGGTAATGAAAGTATTTTGACGGGTGGAAACTATAGCCTGACGACTTATGGCATGGCGACCGGTGCATTCTATTATTACAATGGGCTTTTACATAAGGGAATCGTTCAGAAGCAGAAAGGAAACAAAGACTTGAAATGGGAAACGGATGTGACGGTCAATGCCGGGTTGGATTTCGGATTGTTCGATGGTCGTTTGAGCGGTAGTTTCGATTACTATGTACGTACGGCGAAGGATTTGCTTGATTTTACATCTTTGCCTGCGACTGATATGGTGGCTACTTTGGCAAAGAACATCGGCTCGACACGAAGTACTGGATTTGAAATCGGTCTGAAAGGGGTGATTATGGAGGAGAAAGACTTCGACTGGACGGCTTACCTGAACATGAGCCACAACCATTCATACTGGGTGGAACGGAATCCGGAAGTAGACATTGCCCCCTGGATCAAGGAGAAGGATGATTTGAGCCCGATTTACGGTTGGAAGACAAACGGTATTTTCCAGTCGCCGGAGGAGGTACAACAATATATTTCCAATGGTAAGGTGCTTCAGCCGGATTCTTATGCCGGAAACAAGAAATTTGTCGATATCAACGGTGACGGTGTGCTAAATGATGACGATATCGTGAAGCTGGGCAACAATGAGCCTAAGATGCATTTCGGTTTGGGTACGAGTTTCCGGATCAAGAATGTGATGGTCGATCTCGATACCTATGGTGTGTTGGGACGAAAAACGTATGATCAGTGGATACATCGCGGTTTGTGCGACAGCAAGATCAATACCAGTTACCGGTATAAGGAAGTCTGGACTTCGTTTAATACATCGGGGTGGTGGCCGGGTATTGCACCTAATGCGGCAGCAAACAGCAATAAGTCGGGAACCGATGATTTTTCTTTGCAGAACACGCATTATTGGCGCTTTAAGAATATCAAAGTGACTTATTTGTTGCCGAAAGATTGGATGAAAAAGAGCAAGGTTGCTTCGAATGCTTCGGTTTACCTGGATTTGCAGAACACATTGTTGTTGACGAACTACGAGGGACTGGATCCGGAAATGGAACAAAACGCGTCTCCGCTCCCCATTCCGTTTACAGTCGTTTTAGGTGTCGATATAACTTTTTAATTTAAATGAATCATGAAAACGAAAATAATAGCTTCTTTGTTGGTTTTGTGCATGACTGCATGGTTTAATTCGTGCGATTTGGATTCCAAGGTTTACTCTTCGTTTTCGGAAACGAACTTTCCGAAAACGGAAGAGGATGCGCGCTCTATGTTGACCGGGTTGTATGCCTATTTTAAATGTAATTCGGGTGCGGTGAATGATAATAGCAACGGTGCTTGGGTTTGGCCGCTCTTCACAACCGGTTATGGCGGATGGGTCGGACTGTCGGAGATGACGACCGATGAAGTTTTTAATATCGAACATCAGGAAATCCACTTCAACTGGGGTAGCGCGTTCGATACCTATTCGACTTATGCGGTGAGTCGTAATATTACGCGTGCGACTTATATACTGGATGTTTTCAGCAAACTGACGGAGATGGATAAGGACGTGAAGAATGAACTGATGGCCGAGACGAAATGTTTGAGAGCCTGGATGATGTTTTGCTTTTACGATATGTATGGACCGATACCGGTTGTTACCGATCCGGCCAAAATCGACAATATCGTATATGAACCGCGTCCTTCGAAAGAAGAATACTTCAACCAGATGGTAAAGGACCTGACGGAAGCACTCCCGTATCTGTATGACAAGACCAATAATACAGAAAATTGGGGACGGGTGAACAAAGGGGTTGCTGCCATGCTGCTGATGAAGTTATATATGAACGATCACCAGTACGACAAGGCACTCCCCTATGCCGAAAGCCTGACACAAATGGGATATACGCTGTCCGACGATTACAGCAAGGTGTTCAGTGAAGAGCACAATAATGAGAATATTTGGTCGGTTCCGAGTGGGCAGCAGATGGGGAACGAATGGTTTTTCTATATGATTCCTCCTTCTTGTGCCGAGGTTTGCGGGATAAAGGTTGCGCCTTACTGGGGGGTGACGCTGATGCCGTGGGAGTTTTACGATACGTATGCGAAAGAAGACAAGCGTTTGGCCGGTATTGCTGACCGCTATATCGGTACGGACGGAACTTTGTATTCGCGTGAAGGCAATCAAGGAGAGCGTTTGCCGTATGGTGCAGTTATCGTCAAGTATCTGTTACCGAAGGAACAGACGCAAGCCGGTAATATACCGTTGGTGGTCTGCCGTTATGCGGATGTCATTCTTTCATTGGCAGAGATTGAAAATGAGTTGAACGGACCGACCGACAAGGCTTTGGGATATTTGAAACGGATTACCGACCGTTCGGGCGTCACGCATACGATTCCGGCAGACATCCGGACAAGCAAGGATAAGTTTAAGGAGTTCCTGTTGGCTGAACGTGGACGTGAACTATATTTTGAAGGTTGGAGACGTCAGGATATGATCCGTTTCGGCAAATATATCGAATATGGCTTGAGTAAGGGATATCCGGCCAAGGATTATATGACTTTGTTCCCGATTCCGCCGAAGGTCATTATCGAATCAGGTGGTATTGTTAAGAACAATCCGGGGTATGAATAATTGCCAGGTGAAGGTATGTGTCCTAATAGGTTCTCGATGAAGTGAACATGGAGTTTTAAGGGGAAGGACAAAAGATGAATCTGAATCGTCATTGATTCTGAACTATATTCTTTTGTTCTTCTGTTATTTTGTTAGAAATTTTATGTGGAGAGTTTAATTGTAAAATTGTATCGTGATGAAGAAAAAAGTAGAGTATTCACTTGCTACATTATTTTTCCTGTTCAGTTTTACCCTGCAACTGTATGGAAAAGGCAATATAGGAAAAGATATTATTTCCGTTATTCAATTTGGAATCAAAAATGACGGTTCGGTTATTGGTGCAGAATTGAATGATTTGGTAAGAGATAGTTATGGGAAAACACTGTTTTTTCCGGCAGGAACATATAATTTGTCGGAGCCGATCGTACTTCCGTTTGATTATACGAAAAATGTCAATATCGTGTTTGACAAAAATGCGTTGGTGAAAAGTGATATCCGATTAGAAGCTTTGTTGAAAATAGGTTATTCCGAAATGTCGACACCGGATGTCACTCATCGGCGTTTTTCTTATATTGAGGGAGGCATGTTTGATTGTTCAAATGTAGACAATGGTATTATGGTTAACGGACTGAAACAATTAGTGTCTTTAAAATATATAAGTTTATTCAAAGGGCGGAAGACACATATCCGGATCAGTGTATCGGACGACTTTGTAGGAACAGGAAGCAGCGATACCAAAATTGACAACATTACGATACAAGGTATTTCTTCTAATGAAGAGGTTTACGGTATTTATATAGACCAATCTTGTTGTGACTGTAAGATATCCAATACATTTATATATAGTACCAAATATGCTCTTGTTACGAAATCTGCAGGACACATATTGAATAATGTGCATATTCTTTCCATGCATACGGGAGGTGGATTGGACCTGGGAGTGGACAATTATCGGCAAACGGAAGGCATACGCGTCGAAAGTGACGGTTTTTTCGTCTTTAATGAGATTTATTTTGATACCATAGACAAATCTATTGTCATAGAAGCAGACAAAAAACCGACGTTGATTCTGGATAAAAATATATTTTATTCCTATTTGAAGGATTTCGGAACCTCTTTTCTTTATAAAGATCCGTCTGCTGTCACTCCGTTTCAGGTAAAGATATCGAACAGTATCATAGAAGTGCCCAATCAAGGATATAAAATATTTGATATCAATCCTATTCTTATCGGTCATGACAGTGAGGGCAATTTTTCATTTGTCAATTGTGCGTTAAGAAATTCCCAGTTGTTGAATCCTTTGGATGTATCGCTGACGCAACGGGTGAGGAGTAGGAGAAGCGATGCTTTGTTAGCCGCAGGTCGCTTTGCATCCAATAACCGATGGATTCCTGTAGGTGCGATCGTTGCTTCGGATGCCCGTAGTTTGCTGAGAATTGATCTGTCGGAGGATTGTTCCATCGAATTGGATGTTTTTTTCTGCAAAGGAGAAAGGCCTCGGATTAAGAGCCGTCTTATGGAAAATTCAGAATCTGTTTCTTTTCAAATGGGATATTCGGTTGTAGGTTCCTATTGTGTATTATTATTGAAACCTGTGAATGGAAAAATCTCTCCTGTTGTCAGTGACATATTAGGAACCGGTTTGTTTATGCCTGTTCCGTCCAAGGAGATTTGCTATTCATTGGATGCATATGGGATTAAAGAGGAATCGGAAATAGTTTTGTTATTGGAAAAATAGGAATATATTTACTGGACATTTTGCAAAAATACTATTTATATGAAGTTTTTTTATCAGACGTTGCTTGCATTACGAAGGCTGGTTTTATATGACACCTTAATTTGATCTCTTTATTGGCTTGTTTGATATTTATCTTTATATTTGCGATTGTACGTTAATAGATTATTAACTTATTAAAAAGATATACTATGTTAAACGCAAAAGACTTAGAGTTACTGGCGGCTAAAGGGATCGGCGAAAAGCAGATTGAAGAACAATTGGCTTGCTTCGTGAAAGGGTTTCCTTTCCTGGAAATTACAGCATCGGCGTCGGTCGAGAGAGGGATTATGATGATCCCGCAGGAAAAACAGGCAACTTACATGGATGCCTGGAATGCTTATCTGGCAAAGAATAAGAAGATCGTGAAGTTCGTGCCGGCTTCGGGTGCGGCAAGCCGTATGTTCAAGAACTTGTATGAATTCTTGTCCGCCGGATACGACGAGCCTCAGAATGCGTTTGAGAAGAAGTTCTTCGACGATATCAGGAAGTTTGCTTTCTATGATGCCTTGAACCGGGTTTGCATCGAGAATGAGGCGAAGGATATCCCGGCGCTAATGGCTGTCGGACAGTACAAAACCATTGTTGCCAACCTGCTGGAGCCGAAAGGGCTGAACTACGGGCAGCTACCGAAAGGCCTGCTGCTTTTCCATTCTTATCCGAAGGCTGTCCGCACGGCGATGGAAGAACACCTGGCGGAAGGGGCGATGTATGCGAAGAACAATGCCGGAGAAGTCAACATCCATTTCACGGTGTCGCCCGAACATAAGGCGTTGTTCGAACAGTTGGTTGCCGCAAAGGCGGGGGATTATGAAGAGAAATTCTCTGTAAAATACGATATCTCGTTCAGTGCACAGAAACCGAGTACCGACACGATCGCTGCCGATATGGAAAACAATCCGTTCCGCGACAAGAACGGTAGTTTGTTGTTCCGTCCGGGCGGCCACGGCGCTTTGATCGAGAACTTGAACGACGTGGATGCCGATGTGGTATTTGTCAAGAACATCGACAATGTCGTGCCGGACAGTTTCAAATGTTCGACCGTTATCTTCAAGAAGGTGATCGCCGGCGTGCTGGTCTCTTTGCAGGAACGTATCTTCAAGTATCTGGAATTGATCGATAGCGGCAAGTATTCGCACGACCAGGTGGAAGAGATGATCCGTTTCCTTCAGGAAGATCTGTGTGTGAAGAACCCGGAAACGAAATTGCTGGAAGATGCCGAGCTGATCCTTTATATAAAGAGCAAGCTGAATCGTCCGTTGCGCGTCTGCGGTATGGTGAAGAATGTCGGCGAGCCGGGCGGTGGCCCGTTCCTGGCTGTCAATTCGGACGGGACCGTTTCTTTGCAGATTCTTGAAAGCTCGCAGATCGACTTGAAAGATCCCGAAAAGAAAGCGATGTTCGAAAAGGGCACGCATTTCAATCCGGTGGATCTGGTCTGCGCGTTGAAGAACTATAAAGGCGAGAAGTTCAACTTGCCGGATTATGTGGACAAGAACACCGGCTTTATCTCCTATAAAAGCAAGGATGGGCGTGAGCTGAAAGCGCTGGAATTGCCCGGTTTGTGGAACGGTGCGATGAGCGACTGGAATACAGTCTTTGTCGAAGTGCCTGTCGAAACCTTCAATCCGGTCAAGACGGTGAACGATTTGCTCCGTCAGGAACACCAATAAACAAAAAAGGGCGACCGTTCGGTCGCCCTTTTTTGTTTAAATCTTCGGGAGTTCCCAGGGAGCCCTGTATTCCTTGCATAAGTATTTGTCGGCTTCTGCGTCGTGGAAGCTCTTTCCGTCCCAGCTCAGTTTCTTTCCCGTCCGGTAGGCGATGTTGCCCAATTGGGAGAACTTGGCGATATGGGCGCCGATCTCGATGCTGGCATTACAGTTGCGGTTGCGCGACTTGATGCACTCCAGATGGTTCTTCACGTGCAGGTTCAGCCCGCCTTCGCCGTATGCTTTCTTCAAAGGAACGGCTTCCATGCGGGGTTTGCCGTTTACCTTTTCGGGGATTACTTCCCAGCCGCCCCGGTCAATGACCAATGTCCCGTTTTCTCCGACAAATCCCAAGCCGTGGTTGCGTCCGTAAGCTCCGTCGTCGATACCGATCGCATGGTCCCACATGACGGTAAAGTCGTCAAATGTATAAATTGTCTGTAATAAGTCAGGCGTCTCGCAGGCGTCGTCCGGATATCCGAATTTGCCGCCCGAGGCCATGATGGAGTTCGGAGCCGTCACGTTCATCCCGTATAGGGCATAGTCGAGCAGATGCACGCCCCAGTCCGTCATCAGTCCGCCGGCATAATCCCAGAACCAGCGGAAGGTGAAATGGAAACGGTTGCGGTTGAACGGGCGTTTGGGGGCCGGTCCCAGCCACATGTCATAGTCCACTCCCGCAGGAACGGGTTCGTCCGGCTTGACCGGGATGGAAGGACACCAACCTTGATATGAGAAGACGCGAACAGTACGGATCTTGCCTAACTGTCCGCTGTGCACGAATGCCATGGCATCCTGCCAGTGCGGATCGCTGCGTTGCCATTGTCCTACCTGCACCACCCGGTTGTACTTCTCGGCGGCGCGCACCATGATATTACATTCTTCGATGCTGTTACCCAAAGGCTTTTCGCAGTAAACATCTTTACCCGCCTGGCATGCGGCTACCATTTGCAGGCAGTGCCAGTGGTCGGGCGTACCGACGATGACGACGTCGATATCTTTGTTGTCGATCAGCTTGCGCCAGTCTTTATAAAGATGTTTGACCTTTTTGCCTGTGATCTTTTGCGTATCGGCCGCCCGGTTGTTGAGCACTTCGTCGTCGATGTCGCATAGCGCGATGCACTCGACTTCCGGATTCCGGAGGAATGCTTGCAGGTCTGAAAACCCCATCCCTTTACAGCCAATCAGTCCGACGCGTATTTTGTCGTTCGCCCCAACGCTTCCGGGGGCGGCATTGATAAAGAACGGACTCATGGAAAATCCGGCGCCTAATAAGGCTGCCTGCCGGATAAAATCTCTTCGTGTTGTCATGGTCTTAATGAATTAGATGTTATGAGTTATTGAGCCAAATGTATGAATAAAAGGGGTACGGTACAATAAGAGCCTGTTTAAATTTTGTTCAAAAAGTTTTTTTCAACTTCTTTTGAGTTTCTTTCCGGTCTGTTTTCCTGTTTTTATTCGTCACATAGCCCGCTATGCTCCTTATAAAAACAGAAAAATATCCTCAAAAAGAACTCTCAAAAGAATGTTGAACAAAATTTAAACAGGCTCTAAAAACTGTGATAAAAATAGAAATGCGGTGGCTTTTCCCGGAAAGGTGCGTGTTTTCCGGACTTGTACAGTGGCGGGAGCGGAAAGTATCGTAGACATGAAGCCGAAAGTTTCGTTCTTGCCCGTTTGCAGGCTTTTTACACCCAAAAAGAATAAAGCAGGCCGGTGAAGGCTATGCAAAATTTATTTCAGGAAAATTAAAACATGCTTTGATATAGACGATATTAATGCTTATCTTTGGCGAATTAATTTTTTAGTCCAATATAAAATAAATTATCATGAAAGAAAACACGAAGAAAGGGGTAACCCGTCGGGAGTTCCTCGGCCTTTCCGCTCTTGGATTGGCAAGTTTGACCATCTTGCCCAGTTGGGCTGTTAATGGTGTGCGCATCGCACCGAGTGATCGCGTTGTTTTAGGTTTTGTCGGATTGGGGCAACAAGGTTTGTCGGATTTCCAGAGTTTTTCGACTTGTCCGGGTGTGCAGGTTGCCGCTTGCTGTGACGTGGACTCTTTGAAGCGGGAACGTTTCAAACGGCGCGTGGAAGCTTGGCAGAAGTCCTGTAATGTGGCTTCCCGTTGCGATATGTACGAGTTTTATGAAGACATGTTGGACCGTAAGGACATCGACGTGATTGAAGTGGCCACACCTGACCATTGGCATGCCTTGGTCGCTATCCACGCTTGTCAGAGCGGCAAGGATGTCTATTGCCAGAAACCGCTGGCCTATACTATTACCGAAGGTTTGGCCGTGGCCCGTGCCGTGCGCGATAATAATCGCGTGTTCCAGATCGGTAGCCAGCAACGCTCAAGCAAGGAGTTCCAAGATGCGATCGCACTGGTCCGTGCCGGCAAGATCGGCCATATCGAAAAGATATATGCCCGGGTCGGCGAACCTCCGAAACCGCTCGACTTGCCGGAAATGCCTGTGCCGGCTAATTTGAATTTTAACCAGTGGATGGGTCCGTTGAATGATCCGAAGGTGCATTACCATCCCGACCTTTGTCCTCCCATATCGCTTGAACCCGAACAGAACGAGAAGTTGTGGGGAGCATGGCGTTGGTATCAGGAAACCGGAAATGGCTATACGGCCGACTGGGGCGCGCACATGTTCGACATCGCACAGGCCGCTATCGGTATGGACGGGTCCGGTCCGGTCGAATTTATCCCGAAAGGATATAAAGGAACGGAGTATGCGACGATGAAATACGCCAATGGCATTGTGATGACCGAACAGCCTTACCGGGAAGATAATGCCAACGCGCAAGGCATCAAGTTCATCGGCGATAAGGGATGGTTGAAAGTGGCCCGCGGTTATATCGAATGTTCCGACCCGTCTTTGTTGCCGAAGAAGGAACAGAAAGTCGGTAAGGGTGAATATGAAGTAAGTTCTCCGCACATGCAGAATTTTATCGACTGCGTCCGTTCACGCAAAAATCCGATTGCCCCGGTAGAAGTGGGTTGTAGCACGAATACGCTTTGCTGCTTGCAGAATATTGCCCGCGAACTGGGACGTCCCGTCCATTGGGACCCGGCAACTTTGAGCTTCAATGGGGATAAGGAAGCCGAATCGCATCGCCTGTACTGGTACGAATACAGGAATCCGTACAAATTGCCGTATTGTAACAAATAAGGAAGATAAGAGGTAAAGAAAGGGATCGTGCCGAAAAGCCATCCGCCTTCTCTCTCGGGAGAAAGGTGGGAAATGGTTTTTGGCACATCCCTTTTTTTGTATATTTTTCGGTTCGGATAGTGATTATTCCGTCCGCTCTGTTTAATTTTGCCAAATCCAGACAAAAAACATAATGTATCATGAAAGCGAATCAATTATTTCTTTTGACGGGTTTGGCAACTGTGGCTCTTCCCGCCTGTGTACGGAAAGACAAAAAAGAGGTGTCGGAGAAACCCATGAATATTCTCTATATCATGTGCGACGATCATTCTTACCAGACAATCAGTGCGTATGATCACCGTTTTATTGAAACTCCTAACATCGACCGGATCGCCGGCGAAGGCGTACGGTTTACGAACAGTTTTGTCGCCAACTCTTTGAGCGGTCCCAGCCGTGCTTGTTTGTTGACGGGCAAGCACAGCCACAAGAATGGCTTTACCGATAATACGAAACGTTTCGACGGCAGCCAGCAGACGTTCCCCAAGTTGTTGCAGCAGGCCGGCTATCAGACCGCCGTCGTAGGGAAGTGGCATCTGACTTCCGATCCTACCGGTTTCGATTACTGGAATATCCTGACCGGACAGGGGGATTATTATAATCCGTACTTTATCGATAACGGAGAGAAAAGACAGATCGAAGGCTATGCCACGAACATCACGACGGACTTGGCTTTGGACTGGTTGGACAACAAGCGTGATAAAGACAAACCTTTCTGTCTCTTGCTTCATCACAAGGCGCCTCATCGTACCTGGATGCCGGATACTTGCGATTTGGATCTGTATGAAGATGTTGTTTATCCGGTTCCCGAAACGTTCTATGATAAATATGAAGGACGTATTGCCGCTTCCGAACAGGAGATGAGCATCATCAAGGATATGGATCTCGTGTATGACCTGAAGATGGCGGATAAGGAAAACGAAATCCACACGACGACCGGCCTTGAGGAAAGCGGCCGTAGCTTGTATAACCGGATGACGCCGGCACAGAAAGCAGCCTGGGACAAGCACTATGATCCGATTATTAAGAAATTTAAGGAACAGAAGTTGACCGGAAAGGCATTGGCCGAATGGAAATACCAGCAGTACATGCATGATTATATGCGGGTGATCCATTCTGTAGACCGTAATGTCGGCCGTGTGTTGGATTATATGAAGAAAAGCGGTTTATTAGAGAACACTATTATTGTCTATACTTCCGACCAAGGGTTCTATATGGGTGAACACGGCTGGTTCGACAAACGTTTCATGTATGAAGAATCTTTCCGTACGCCGATGCTGGTACGTTTTCCGGGTGGTGTTAAAGGCGACATTCCCGAAATGGTCCAGAATATCGACCATGCAGCTACATTCCTGCAATTGGCTGGCGTTCCTGTTCCCGAAGATATCCAGGGTGACTCTTATTTGCCTTTGTTGAAGGGGGAAAAGCCGAAAGACTGGCGTACCTCTTTGTATTATCATTTCTACGAATATCCGGCGGAACATGCTGTGAAACGTCATTATGGCGTCCGTACCGACCGTTATAAATTAATCCGTTTCTACGATGATATCGATGTGTGGGAACTTTATGACCTGCAAAACGATCCGATGGAAATGCACAACATCTATAACGAACCGGGCAACGAATCCCTGATCGATAGCCTGAAAACCGAACTGCGCAAATTGCAGGAACAATATGACGACCCGATTGAAACGGAGTTGGCAAATGCAAGGAAATAAGAGAGATAAAACAAAAAAGGCATTCATCTTTGAATGCCTTTTTTTGTTATTTGCTGTAAGGTTGTGGAGCATATCGGACTCGAACCGATCACCTTCAGACTGCCAGTCTGACGCTCTAGCCAGATGAGCTAATGCCCCGTGTGACTTATTTTCGAATGCAAATATAGGGCTTTTCCTGATATAACCACTATCTTTGCAGACATTTTTTATGAAAAATAAGATGATTGTTTATAATACAACGTTCCATATAGAGAAAGATATTCTGGATGAAGGTCTGGATTATCTGAAAAAACAGTATATCCCGAAAGCCGTGGAGAGCGGTTTCCTGCAGCGGCCGTGCCTGCGGCGCGTGATGCAGGCGGCGGAGGAGGGGGAAGGCGTCAGTTTCTCCGTCCAGTTTCATGTTAAGAATGTCGATACGTTGGATTTCTGGTTGCGGAACGAAGGAAATAACCTTCACCGGGCGCTGGTTGCCCGTTTCGGTCATAAGATTGCCGGCTTTAGTACCCTGCTGGAAGAGATAAACTGGGAGAAATGACGAAAGAACGTGTCATATTAGGTATTGACCCTGGTACGATCGTAATGGGGTACGGCGTGCTGAAGATCGAAGGTAATAAACCGAAATTGGAAGCTATGGGCATACTCCAATTGAATAAATACGAGGATCATTATCTACGGCTCCGTAAGATTTTTGAGCGGGTATTGGGGCTTATCGACCAGTATCATCCGGACGAACTGGCCATTGAGGCTCCGTTTTTCGGGAAGAACGTGCAAAGTATGTTGAAACTGGGCCGTGCACAGGGAGTCGCTATGGCTGCCGCGCTTGAACGGGATATCCCGATATTTGAATACGCCCCGCTGAAGATCAAGATGTCCATTACCGGAAACGGGAATGCGGCAAAAGAACAAGTGGCCGGCATGCTACAGCGTTATCTGCGTATCCCGGAAACATCCATGTTGCCGCAATTGGATGCGACAGACGGATTGGCGGCTGCCGTTTGTCATTATTTCCAGACGAATAATCCGGTACAGGAAAAGAAATATACCGGTTGGAAGGACTTTATCGCAAAGAATCCGGGGAAGGTCCGTTGAAACAAAAAGAGAGTGTGTTAGAATAGATTTTATTGATAATTATAAATTCTACTTTAACACACCCTTTAATCCCTCTCAATAGGGCAAGCAAATGGCTTTTCGATACACGCCTTTTCTCAAAGATACTTTCTCTCTCTCTGTATGTTGCGTGCTGATCGGCCTATACGATGCCTTGTGCCATCATTGCTTTGGCTACTTTCATGAAACCTGCGATGTTTGCGCCTTTCACATAGTTGATGTATTGATTTTCCTTTCCGTGTTCGACACATTGTTGGTGGATGGCGCTCATGATCTGATGTAGTTTGTCATCTACTTCGGCCGCGGTCCAGGAAATGTGCATGGCGTTCTGAGTCATTTCCAGGCCGGAAGTGGCGACACCACCGGCATTGACAGCTTTACCCGGGGCAAAGAGCTGCTTGTGTTCGATGAACAGGTCGACAGCTTCGGCCGTGCATCCCATGTTGGAGACTTCGGCTACGCATAATGTCTTGTTCTCGATAAGCTTGCGCGCGTCGTCAGCGTCCAACTCGTTCTGAGTGGCGCAAGGCAGCGCGATATCCACTTTCTGTTCCCAGGGTTTCTTGCCTGGATAGAAGGTAGAACCGGGGAATTCTTCGGCGTAAGGGGCTACGATGTCATTACCGGAGTTACGCAGTTCCAGCATATAATCGATCTTTTCGCCGGAAATGCCGTCCGGATCATAGATATAACCGTCCGGGCCGGAGATGGTGACGACCTTTGCACCCAGCTCGGTGGCTTTTGTCGCGGCTCCCCAGGCGACGTTTCCGAAACCGGAGACGGCGACCGTCTTGCCTTTGATGTCTATGCCATGAGTTTCCAACATCTGGTTGACGAAATACAAGGCTCCGAAACCGGTCGCTTCGGGACGGAGGATGGAACCGCCGAACTCCATGCCTTTGCCTGTGAACGTGCCGGTGTTCTCGCGGGCCAGCTTCTTGTACATGCCGTACATATAACCGACTTCGCGTCCGCCTACGCCGATATCGCCTGCCGGAACATCGCGGTCCGGTCCGAGGTTACGCCATAATTCGAGGATGAACGCTTGGCAGAAACGCATGATTTCCGCATCACTCTTTCCGCGGGGAGCAAAGTCGGAACCGCCTTTGCCACCGCCCATCGGCAAAGTCGTCAAGGCGTTTTTGAAAGTCTGCTCGAATCCCAGGAACTTCAATATGGACAGGTTGACAGAAGGATGGAAACGGATACCTCCCTTGTACGGGCCGATCGCGTTGTTGAATTGCACACGATATCCCAAGTTTACTTGTATTTCCCCTTTGTCGTCCACCCAAGGCACACGGAAGGTAAAAATGCGTTCCGGTTCAACCAACCGTTCGATGATTTTAGCTTTCTCGAATTCGGGATGCTGGTTGTATACTTCTTCAATTGAAAGAAGAACTTCTTTTACTGCTTGCAAATACTCCTTTTCGCCCGGATGTTTTGCTTCCAGTGCTGATAAGATTACTTCTGTCTTCATAGTATATAATTTCTTTTTGAGATAACATTCTGTTTGCAAATGTAGGGAATAACTTGGGACGGCAAAACATTTTGCTTACTTTTTGATAGTTGCTTTTTATGTTATTGAACAATGTTCTTCAGGCGTTGTTTCCTGTTGCTTATTTTTTCATTACATTTGGGGCTGTTAATTCTATCAAACCATTATGAGCGGAATACCGGATTTTAAGAACCTTGTGTTTAAGGACACATCATTCGCCAATCTAATGAATAAGCGTATATATAATGTATTGCTTATCGCTACAAAATATGATGCCTTCATGCTGGAGGACGACGGGCGGGTGGACGAGCAGATATTCAACGAGTATACGTCACTCAGCCTCCGTTACCCTCCTCGTTTCACACAGGTGACGACAGAGGAGGAGGCACTTGCCGAGTTGAAAAACCGTAATTTCGAACTGATCATCTGCATGCCGAATATGGATAACCGCGATATTTTTGCGGCGGCGACGGAAATCAAGGTTCATTATCCCAATATACCGATCGTAGTCCTTACCCCCTTCTCGAAAGAGGTGTCCAAGCGGATTGCCAATGAAGATTTGAGTGCGATCGACTATGTGTTTAGCTGGTTGGGAAATGCGGAGCTGCTGCTTGCCATCATCAAGCTGATCGAGGACAAGATGAATGCGCCGGATGATACGGCCAGTGTCGGTGTGCAGATTATCTTGTTGGTGGAAGATTCCGTCCGTTTCTATTCGTCGGCTTTGCCGCATTTGTATAAGTTCGTGCTGGAGCAGAGCCAGATGTTTGCGAAAGAGGCATTGAACGACCATCAGCGTACGTTGCGTATGCGCGGGCGTCCCAAGATCAAGTTGGCGCGTACCTACGAGGAGGCTGTCCGTATCTTCAACCAGTATCGTGATAATATGCTGGGGATCATCTCGGACATGAGTTTTATGCACGACGGCGTGAAAGATCCCTATGCCGGATACAAGTTCGGACAGTATGTGCGGAAGACCGGCCTGATCATTCCATTCGTGCTGGAATCGTCGGAGGCCGGCAATAAAGTATATGCAAAGGAGTTGGGGGCTTCCTTTATCGACAAGAATTCCAAGAGTTACCCGCAGGATCTGAGGAAGAAGATCATGCAGCGTTTCGGTTTCGGCGACTTCGTTATCTTGAACCCGCAGACGAAAGAAGAGATCATGCGCATTAAGGATTTGAAGGACTTGCAGAAGAAGGTCTTTCAGATACCCGACGATTCGCTGGTTTACCACTTGAGCCGTAACCATTTCTCCCGCTTCTTCTATTCCCGTGCCATGTTTCCTCCGGCAGAAGTGCTGAAGCGTGTGGATGTGAGCGACTACAAGGATATGGATGAGGCGCGTAAGTTGATTTTCGACCTGATCGTGCAGTATCGCCGGATGAAGAACTCCGGTGTCGTTGCGGTCTATCAGAAGGAGCGTTTCGACGAATACAGCAATTTTGCCCGTATCGGAGACGGTTCGCTGGGAGGAAAGGGCAGAGGCCTGGCGTTCATCGGAGCGATGGTGAAGCGTTATCCCAAGCTGGAACATGATCATTTTGCAGTGACTATTCCGAAGACAGTCGTGATCTGTACGGATATCTTCGACGAGTTTATGGAGACAAACGAATTGTATCCGCTTGCTTTGAGCGATGTGGATGATGAGACGATTTTGAAATATTTCCTGCGTGCCGGTCTTCCCGCTCGTCTGATTGAAGACTTGATGGCGTTTTTCGATGTTGTCAAAAGCCCGATTGCCGTCCGCTCGTCCAGCCTTTTGGAAGACTCCCATTATCAACCGTTCGCCGGGATATATTCTACCTATATGGTACCCAAGCTGGAAGATAAATATGATATGCTTCGTACATTAAGCGATGCGATCAAAGCGGTCTATGCTTCTGTGTTTTATCGTGACAGTAAGGCCTATATGACGGCAACATCGAATCTTATCGACCAAGAAAAGATGGCAGTCGTTTTACAGGAAGTGGTAGGGAACCGATACGACGATCGTTTCTATCCGACTATTTCCGGTGTCGCGCGTTCGTTGAATTTCTACCCGATTGGTAATGAAAAGGCGGAAGACGGGATTGCAAGCATTGCTTTGGGGCTTGGCAAGTATATCGTGGATGGCGGGCAGACTTTGCGTTTCTCTCCTCGTCATCCGCATAATATTTTGCAGATGAGTACAATGGACTTTGCGCTCCGTGAGACGCAAACTCGTTTTTATGCACTTGACCTGAAGAACCTGGCGGACCAGTTCTCTGTAGACGATTCGTTTAACTTGCTTCGTCTGAATCTGAAAGATGCGGATGCGGACGGTTCGCTGAAATTTATTGTCTCGACATACGACCCGTACGACCAGATCATTCGTGACGGTTACTATCCCGGCGGCCGTAAGATTTTATCTTTTGTCAATATTCTTCAGCATGACGTGTTCCCGCTTGCCGATACGCTCGACCAGATACTGCATGTCGGGCAGGATGAGATGGGACGTCCCATCGAGATTGAGTTTGCGGTGAATATCGATCCGCAGAATCCCGGTTTCGCTACATTCTACCTGTTGCAAATCCGTCCGATCGTGGACAACAAGGAGGTGATGGAAGAAGACCTGACGCTTGTGGAGCAGGAGGATACGATACTTGCATCGGCCAGCGTTTTGGGACATGGCATTGTGACGGATGTGCAGGACATTATATATGTGAAGACCGGCGCTTTCTGTTCCTCCAACAACCAGTTGATAGCCTATGAGATCGAGAAGATGAACCGCCGGTTCACGGGAGAAGAAAAGAATTATGTCCTGGTTGGTCCCGGTCGTTGGGGTAGCAGTGACTCCTGGTTAGGCATTCCGGTGAAATGGCCACATATCAGCAACGCCCGTGTCATCGTGGAATGCGGATTGGAAAACTATCGCATCGATCCGAGCCAAGGAACGCATTTCTTCCAGAACCTGACGTCGTTCGGCGTCGGTTACTTTACGATCAACCCATTTAAAGGCGATGGCTGGTTCGATGAGGAATATCTGAACTCCCTGCCCGCTGTGGAAGAGACCGAATACCTCCGCCATGTGCGTTTCGATAAGCCGATCGTGATCAAGATGGACGGCAAGAAGAGCTTAGGAGTGGTGCTGAAGCCGGAAGGATAAGAACAAGAAGATTGAAGCCTTGTACTTTATCATTTAAGAAGAAAGTACAAGGCTTTGTTCTATTTGGAATAAATCGGAATGTGCCTCAGTGTCTGTACAACAGCAAGGTCCGCTCTGTATCGTTCTGATCCCAAACCAATCGCAAAAGAAGAATGTCTCAGTCTTTCTTCTTGATAAAGTCCGCCGGGCAATTTACCGTGTTGATGATCTCCCCGCCTTTCAGGTGAATCCAGGTCTTGAAGCTTTTTTCGCCTTCAGTCATTTCGATCACACGGGCGCCGTTGCTCAGGTTGTTGTACACCGTGTTGCCACCGGTATAACGGCCGTAGGCAAGCAGGATGCCTTTCCAGAAAACAGCGTAGTCGTCGTCATGGTCGTGCCCGACAAATACACCTAAGATATCACCCATTTCTTTCATCGAGGCGAACATGCCGGAGTTGAGTTGCGGAGCGCAGGCTTTTTCCTTTCGTGTACCGACCAGGATAGCCGTTTCGTCGGATGCTGCCTGGTTGTATTCCGGCAGGGCGATGTGGAAGAAGGCGAGCGAGGGCAGGGGAGTGCCACCGTTTTGTTTCGTATATTTCGCACTGTTTTCGCGATACCATCGTATCTGGTCGAACTTGATATAATCGTAACCGCCTATCCCTTTGATCTGTGAGTATGAATGCGAGTCCAGACAATACAGGATGGCTGCGTCTTTCTTCCCGTCGGACGATTTCAGGGGAAGGATAAAGTTGGTCGCTCCTGCGACTCCTGCCACCGAATCGGTCAGGTTGTAAGGAATCGTCTGTATGATATCGAATAGCTGGGTACGGGTAAGTCCCTGTTCGTCGTCGTGGTTGCCGAATGCCACGCCGAATGGAATCTTGCGGCCGGCAACTAAATTCAGGATCGTGCGCATCCCTTGCTCTGCCGGTTGGCCGTAGATGATGTCGCCTGTAAATAACACCAGGTCCGGTTTCTCGGCATCCAGTACTTCGTTGATGCGTTCGAGGGAAACGGCTGACTTGGGGTTCCCGTGGATGTAGTGTACGTCCGTGAACTGTACGATTTTGAACTTGCCGTCTTTGTTGAACTTCAAGGCGGGCTTCTGTGCGTGGCCCGGTTGCAAGCATCCGAGCACAAATGAAAGGATGATAAGAAGTTGTTTCATCTTTAAATGGTTTTTGTTTATGAATTGTTTACTCGATCGTAATGTCGAATTGATCGTATGAGTCTGTTCTCCATGCTTTTTCGGATGTCAGTGGAGAAAGAGCGAACAAGGGGGAGAATGTCTTGATCTTGATCGTCCTCCCGTCCGGCATGAATTCCATGATGCGGAGCCAGCAATCCCCTCCGTTGCCATGCCATTGGCCGTCGGCGGTCTGGGCGTTGAACATCATTTGGGCTACATTCTTGCCAGTACTGTTTTTGTCAGTCCGGAAGCTGACATTGTCCTTGTAGTCTGCTATCTCGCATTCATGTCCGCATATCACCATACAGATGTTGGAGGAAGGATAGACCAGTTTCTGTCAGATGGCTTCTCCGTAATTGGCGGGTGATATTTTATAACCTTCCTTGACGTGACGTTTGGCCTCCGGTGACATATAGGAGTGTGTCAGCAGGATCACTTTATGGTCTTTGTATTTACCGGCAACTTTGGCCGCCCATTCGATCGCCTCGTTACGCGGAGCAAATTCGAGCGAGATGACCAATAGTTTTCCCCATGTGTCTGTCTCGAACTCATAAGCTGCATTTTCAAGAGTCGGAATGCCCTGATAGTTCAAACCTGCCTCGACCAGTGACTTTTTCCAGCAGCCATTCCGCTCGGAAGGAAAATAATCGGGAAGGCGGCAGAGGCGGTTTTCTGCTTTCTCGTATCCGTAATCGTGATTCCCAGTGCAGATGACATAAGATATTTTGTTGTCGAGCCGTTCGAATGCCCTGGAAGCGGCTTGCCATTGTTCCTCACTTGTCTGATTCCCGTTTACACCGTCCGGAATCCGTATCTCGTTTTGCTCGACCAGGTCTCCGGTACACAGAACCCCTTTGACATTCAGCGGCCCGATACTGTTGGCGATCCAGGCTGTCTGTAATTCGAACAGCGGCTGGTTCGCATCGAACTTGTTATAACTCTGCGGGTCCGGCAGCAAAATCATGGAAAAAGAGTGCTTGTCGGAGAGTTGGGGGCGGACAGGGTAGATTTGGGCTTTCGTGTTCGTTATGCAGGAAAACAGACTTGCGGTGAGTAGAAGTAGTATTTTTTTCATGGTTGATAATATTGAAGTTTACCTTTGTACAATGAAGCACAAAGGTAAACTTTTTATTGCTATGTTTAATCTTGCAAAATCCACATAATTTGGTTGAACTCGTCGTTCCCGTTGTATTGACGGTCGATGGCTGCCTGGACGTTTTCCTTGTTGTAGTCCAGTTCGCTTTGCGGGTACATCCATCGTACCGGCAATTTGTTAGGATCGGTGTTCAGATTCGATTCCGGGTTCAACGGCAAGACCGGATAACCTGTTCTGCGGTTATCGAAAAAGCATTCGTTATCCGGGTGTTGCAAGTAAGAACCTAAGTATTTTTGCAAGAGAATCATTTCTAAGTCATGGTTGAAATTGCCGTTCAGTTGAATAGCTTCCTGATTGAGATATTCGTTGATGTATTCGGCTGTCAAGGGATGTCCATGATGGTAGTCTTCCTTGTCGGGAGTCACATCGGCGATAAATTCCATACTGGCACGGATACCTTTCTTGTAATATTCGGAAGCGTTGCCCGAATCGATCCAACCTCTCAGGGCAGCTTCGGCAAGAATGAAGTTCTGTTCCATATACCCGATCCGGATCAACGGTTCGCCTTCCGGTTGCAGGTATCGTTCGTTCGGACCGCAATCTTTTCCTTCTCCGTGGAGCACGTTGTTGTCGCTTTGGAGAGCCGACGGGTCTATTCCCAGGTAGGCGTCCCATTCGGAAGCGGGGATGCCGTTGTCCAGGGCGTAGTCGGTCGGTGCGGCATAGTAGAACAGGCGGTAATCGTTGAAACGTTTCAGCGGGTCGATGATTGTCGACGAGATCATCAGGTATTGCATGTGGTCGTTCTGATACAGCGGATAAAGCTGTCCGGAGGTGTTGCTGTACACCAGTTGGAGATTATCGCTGTTGGAAGTCATCAGGTTACCGCCGTTTGCCAGTTGTGCGAAGCGTTCCTTGATTCTCAAGTCTGTATCGTTTGTTTTTTTAGACAAGTTCATTAGGACTTTCATTTCAAAGGCGACAGTAACTTTCAACCATTTTTTCGGATCTCCGTTTAGAACGGGGTCCCCGTCGAACTTGCTTCCGGCGTTGAAAAGCGTTTGTGCTTCTTCCAGATCTTCCAGGATTTGCTTCATCACTTCTTTCTGCGTGTCGTAGACCGGTTTGATATTTCCTGCCTCCGCTCCGTTTGAATCGCCGTATGGAATGTCACCTACGCGCATGCTCAGGTAAAACAACTGGTAGGCTTTGATGAACTTGGCAAGTCCTTTGTAAGAATTTTGCACTTCTTCCGAGGCGGATTCGGCTTCGAGCAACATTTTCTGGCAGTTGGTAAGATTGGTGTATGCACCGTATCCGACACGTCCCAGCTTGTTATATTGATCGCTCTCCGAGCCTCCTTCGGCCCAAGCGATCTGTTTGTTCAGCATGTTGTCGTAGACGAAATTTTTGGCTCTTCCCAGTTCCATGATGTTCAGGATGATCCGGGTAGCCAGCATGGCAGGCGTCACTTTGGTCGTGGCGTTCTGGTTCGTGTTGTAGTCGTCGAACTTGGAAGTACAGGAAAGCGTGCCCATGCCGATGAAACCGATTGTTGCGGTTGCTAATATGATTTGTTTGATTTTCATTGTAATAAATAATTAGAAGTCCAACTTAACATTAAATCCGAGGAAACGTTGAGAGGGCGAGCTCAGGTCGTCCTTGTCTACATCCGGGTCGGCATATTTGAATTCTTTCGCCCACAGCAGCAGGTTCTGTCCGATGAACGAAACGGAGGCTCCTTTCAAGTTCACCTTGTTGCAGAGGTTCTTCGGGAATGCGTAGGTCAACGACAGTTCACGGATCTTGAAGAACGTGGTAGACCGGAAGTTCTGATATACCTGAGTTCCCGACCACGGTTCGTAAGCTTGGATGAAACTTTGATAAGAGACCGGTACGTCATTGGGTGCAAATACACGTGTGTCGCTGACAATGTTTCCGTCCGTATCGTATTCGACAGATCCGGATACGATCTTGACTCCCTGTGCGATGTAGTTGATATTTCCGTTCACGACCTCTTCGTAGCGTTCGGGTGTGTCGCTTTTCGGGTGTGAGCCGCTGTTCCACATGGCCTGTTCGGTCTGGTTGAAAGCCGTACCGCCGACACGTCCGTCGAACGCCATGTATAAGGTCCAATTCTTATAGCTTAACGTACTGTTGATCCCCCAGATCCAGTCCGGATATTCATAACCGGCGAATGACTGGTATTCGCTTCGGCGCGGAAGTCCGTTGTAGAGGATTATGTTTCCGTCCGGATCACGTTCCCAGTCTCTGACGGAGAGCCAGTCCCAGCGAAGTCCGTCCTGTACCCATTGGTTCTGGGTCGAGTAGACCGGGTCTACCTTGTCGTAGAAGTAACGGTCTCTTGCCCAGTTCACGTTGACGTTCCATTTCCAGTCGTTCGTCTGGATCAGGTCGGCTCCGATCGTCAGTTCGACGCCACGGCGCAATTGCTCTTCTTCGTAGTTCAGCAGAGTGCTGGAGAAACCGGAAGCCGAGCTGATTGTCGCGTTGCGTGTCAAGTTGTATTTCAGTTTGTTGTAGTAAGCGACGTCAAATCTCAGCCTGTTGTTCCACACGTTGAAAGCCGTACCGATTTCGTAAGAACGTGCGGTGACGGGTTTCAGGGTCGAACTGCGCAAAGAGGTCGGGTAAGTGGCGGTGTTCAGCTTGTTCCATACGTTGGTCGAGACACTATAGGCCTGTTGCGTGTCGAAGATGCTCAAGTCCGATTTTGTTACGGTCCATGAACCTCTCATCTTCCAGAATGTGAAAGGTTCGGGCAGGTCGATGAATTCGGACATGAGCAAGCTGGCGGATACCGACGGATAGAAATAAGAGCGTGTTTCGGCCGGCAATGTGGATGACCAGTCGTTACGGCCGGTCGCATCGACAAAGAGCAGGTTGTTCCAGGCCATTGACAACTTGGCATAGACGGAGTTCACGCGTTTGCTCTTGTAGGAACTGGATGATGAAACCGGGTCCTTGGATGCGTTCAGTGAATAGTAGCCGGGGATGGACAAGCCGTTGCTGGTGCTCGACGTCATCGAATCGTCATAATAGTAGTAGACGGTTCCACCCAGCATGCCGTCGATGTTGAAATCGCCGAATGTCTGGTTGGCGGCCAGGATGAAGTCGCTGTTCACGCTATAACCCGTTCCTTTGGAAAGGGAGAACGAGCCGTTCTTGTTGCCGGCATTGATTGTCCCGATCGGGTTTTTGGTCTGTGTACGGCTGGCGTAGAAATCGATACCTGTACGGGTAGAGACGTTCAACCAAGGCAGGATGTCGTATTTGGCGAATGCGTATGTGTTCAGTTTGTCGTAATCATTCTGTCGTGTGCATTCGTAAGCCAAGAAATAGGGGTTGTCGTAGTATCCGCTGTAACGCCAGTTCTGTTGCTGGTGTTCTTTTCCTTGTATCCAGTAGTCCCGGTAGTCGCGCACGTCGTAGTCGGCTCCTGTCCAGACGATCAGGTTATAGATGTAACCACCGCCCCCGTATCCGGCTCCACGGTCGTTAGAATAGAAACGTTTGTTCCAGATGGCTCCTCCTTCGAATGTCAGGTTGCCGTATTTGGCATTACCGGTGATCGAATAGGTCAGCTTTTGCAACTTTTCGTTCGGATATTGTCCTTTGCTGTAAACATGGTTCAGCGATGTGCGGAAACCTCCGTTTTTTCCTTTCCAGGCAACGCTGATGTTGTTGTTGGTAGACAATCCTTGTTCCAGGAAGTTGCGGAAGTTGTTTTTCCCTTTCGAAACGAGCGGTTGTTCCTCCCATTCGTAGGTATAGGGGTTGTATTGCACGGCTGTGTGGCCGATATCCAGTTTGTCTCCCCACACGTAATCGTACGAGTCATATTTACCTCCTGTTCCGGAGCTGTAGCTGGCTTGGGCTTCGGGTATGGCCAGGTATCCGGCGTTGAACATCGTGCTGCTGTTGACGGAAATGTCCAAGCCTTCTTCCGTACTGCCTTTTTTCGTCGTGATCATGATGACACCTGAGCCGCCTCGTGCGCCGTAGAGGGCGGAAGCTGTCGCACCTTTCAACACATCGATCGATTCGATGTCGTCAGAAACGATGTCGCGTAACGATATATTGCTGTAGGGCACACCGTCTACAACGATAAGTGGCTCTTCACCGCGTACGAGTACGGTCGGGGATGCGTTGAACTCCGTACTGTTTTTTACGTTCATACCGGCCACTTTTCCAGTCAGTGATGTCGCGATGTCGACTGTTTTGACAGTCGCCAGTTCGTCTCCCTTCACTTTTTGTACAGCATATCCCAATGCCTTTTCTTCCCGCTTGATACCGAACGCCGTAACGACGACTTCGCCTAAAGTCTTACTGTCTTCTTCCAGCGTGATGTCGAATAGCGTATGGTTACCGACCGTGATGTTTTGCGTGAGGTAGCCGATGTAGGAGATGGTTAATGTCGCGTTGGACGGGATGGAAAGTTCAAAGCGGCCGTCCGCGTCGGTCACCGTTCCGTTGGTGCTTCCTTTTTCAACGACATTGGCTCCGATGATCGTCATGCCGGTGGCATCTTTGACGACTCCGGAAATCTTTCGGATGTCCTGTTGTACGGCTCCGGCTTTATGGAGTGTCTCTTTTTGAGAAAGTATAATGCTTTTTTCCAGTACTTTGTAGCTGATATCAGTTCCTGAAAAGAGCTGGTCCAGAATGTTGAACACTGTTCCCTTCGAACTTTTTACCGTTACGATGCGGGAAGTATTGACTTGTTTGTTGTTATAGAAGAAATGGTATTCGGATTGCTTTTCGATTTCATCTAAAACGTCTTGTACGGTTTTGTTTTTTGCGTTTATGTCGAGCAGGGTGGATTGGCTGTAACTTTCGGTTGCCAAAGCCAGTCCTGCAAAGACGAACAGCAGGATTGCGGATAGTTTCATACAGCGTAGTGTTTGTTTTAGGAGCGCACATAAAAAGAACGGCCTCCTAAAGAGTTGGATGCTAAAATAATTTGTCATAAATTTGTAATGTTTTGAAGTTAAAAAAAATGAAGATCCCGAACTTGTCGCCAAACAAGAAAAGGGGGAGTTTCATGCGGGAAGATATGCCGATATTTTCCCGTATGTTTTTTTAAGGTGGCTTGTCTGTGTCGTTCATCTTGACTTGATTTTTGAGTATGAGGTTTAACAATCAATAAAGTTCTACGATAGATTTTTCTTCGACCTTTTCGCCGTTTCCCGTTTTCGGATCGATGAAACGGTATTGGATGCCCGATGAAAGCCGGAAATGTTCGAGTATCAGTTGAAGGTGCTGTCCATCGAAAGGTCCGGTGAAAGCGTTCTCATAGAGCTTGTCGTTTTTGATGACAAACTCGACGTTGAAGCGTTTGCCTAATACCTTAAGTGCCTCTTCGAACGGTGTGTTGCGGAAAATGACCAGTCCGTCTTTCCATGCAGTCAGGGTCGGGACATAGGGCTTCTGTACGGACAATTTTTTATTTTGGTAGTTGTAAATAAACTCTTCGTCCGGTTTCAGGATGTAGGATTTTTCTTCATCTTTGTCTGTCTGGAAAGTCAGCTTGACCGAACCCGATACCAGCGTAGTCTTTACTTCCCGTTCCGTTTCATACGCTTCCATATTGAACTCGGTTCCTAATACTTCTGCGCGTATGTTGAACGGGGTGTTGACAATGAATGGTTTATATTGGTCCGGGTGTACGGCGAAATAGGCTTCTCCCTTTAATTCGACATCGCGGTTGGAACCGGTGAAGCGCACCGGATGCCGAAGCGAAGAACTTGAATTGAGCCACACTTTCGTTCCGTCGGGCAGTTCCAGCTTGGCAATCATACCCGGATTGGTTTGTACTTCCACATATTCGGTCGGTTCTTCTTTTAAAGTGAGATAAAGAGTAGCCATGAGCAGTGGAATGGCAAGAATGGCTGCGACCTGTTGTAGACGGATCAGCCAGGAAACGTTGTTTCGTTTGCGGATCTTTGCCTTTGTCTTTTTCAAAGCCGCTTGCGAGTCGACTTGCCGGATGCTGTCGAGGGTATCGGCCGCCTGGCAGATGAATCGTACG
This sequence comes from uncultured Parabacteroides sp., assembly GCA_910577325.1. Taxonomy (GTDB): domain Bacteria; phylum Bacteroidota; class Bacteroidia; order Bacteroidales; family Tannerellaceae; genus Parabacteroides. Next base: position 118,228 of record CAJTMR010000005.1, on the reverse strand, counting down.
TCACGGGCAATCTTCCGGTTTTCTTCCGATTGTCCGATCCATGCTTCCACTTCCTTTTGTTCCGGCAAAGGGAGTTTGCCGTTGAAATAGGCGGCAAGCGTAGATTCGTTTATGATATGTTTTTGTTCGTCCATTATTGTCTTGTTTATAACTTAAAGACTGGTGAACAGAAAAACCTCCTAAACGAAAAAGTGATTTTTTTTGAAATAATTGCTTTTTGTAGTTTGGCGGACTTAGTTCTTGGTAGACTCGCGTATTACATAAATGTTTTTGCAAAAACAACTATCATACTATCATATTCGTATGTATATTGTTTTAAACCAATACATTATGGCGTGATAGTTATCGTTTTATACTATCATTCATCTATCACAACCATCATGGCAAAAAACCGTAACATCTTGTGTGTCAATCATACGATAAAAACAGGGACCGTTCGGAAATAGGTGCGAAACATGTTAAAACGGCTTCTTTTTTCATCAAGACAGGCTTTTCTTTTGTCAAAAACAGCTTGCAAAGCCGCTTGAGACCCAGGTGTACCTACCACGAAGACCCGGGTGCGGGAGAGGTGCAGACCCGGGTCTGGCGAAGCCCTTATGGGGATGCAGAGAAGTTTATCCGCCATGTTGGAGGCACTTTTACGCCTCGTTTTTACATCTTTTTTACCGATGGCTATTTTTGCCTATGTAAGCATAAACAGCATATCATCAATTATATAAATAGATAGTCATATAAAAAGCATGATAGATGCATGATGGTATAATGATAGTGGAAAACAGCTACTGTCATGTTTTAATATATTGTGTAACAGGAGTTAACAGCCGGATATGATAGTGTGATAGTTGGTTTGCGAAATTTTCATGAAAGAAGAGAAATTATTCCGGATAGCAATTTTTGGTGCGGTTGCCCTGCTGTGATGGTGTGTTTATTATTAAAATTAAGTACTTTTGCGTAAATAATAACCATAGTCTACCAAGAACTACGTCAGTTTTTTTATGATAAACAAGGATATGGACAAAGAAAATGATGAAATTCTTTTCTTCCGGCTTCAAGGTGGGGAAGAGAAGGCTTTTGACAGTCTGTTTCTTCGTTATTATCCTTCTTTATGTGCTTATGCGCGGCAATTCGTGGAGTTTGAAGACGGGCAAGAGATTGTGCAGGATGTGATGGTCTGGCTGTGGGAGAACCGTGAAATACATATTGTCGACACCTCTTTGAAAAACTATTTGTTCAAGGCGGTGAAGAATCGTTGTCTGACTTTGAACGCTCACTATGAGGTACGGCAACGGGTCTTCGACCGGTTGTCGGCCGACCGGAAATGGATGGAAGATCCCGACTTCTATATCGTAGAAGAACTGAGCTGTAAGATAGAAGAAGCGTTGCAGCGCCTTCCCGATAGTTACCGGGAAGCATTCGAGTTGAATCGTTTTCAGCGTATGACGTATAATGAAATAGCGACGCGTTTGGATGTTTCTCCCAAGACGGTGGATTATCGTATTCAGCAGGCATTGAAGTTGCTTCGTGTGGAGCTAAAGGATTATTTACCGATACTGCTTGCCATTCTTTAAGACGGTTTTATAGGACGAACTTTTTTGCGATTCCGGTTCAGTTGAAAATTGAACAATAACCCCTCTTGGCTACTTTTTCTGTTTCGATCAAAATCTCGGATCATTTTAGTTTGGCATTTTCATATCTTTTTTCCGGTTTGGCTGATAAATAGAAATCTGATGTCGGCAAGAAATGAAGATATGCTCTTTTGGAAATATGGAAAAGGAGGAAACGCTTGCATTTTGGAAATTCTTAACTTCCGGAGAATGGCGCGTAGCAAGAAAAGATTGGAGGTCTTCTGAATATTTAAAAAGAAATCAGGGGCTTTATGCCCGTGAAGACGGCCGTCATTGGAATGAAGACGGTCGCCGTTGCAGTGAGGTGCTGAAATCATCGTATATGAAGACGGTCGTCAAGTGAATGAAGACCGTCTTCGTTACAAAAAACTGCGCGTCTCACGGCAGAATTGTCTTTTTGAGGGATAAAAAGCCGGAATTTATGATTCTTTATAAAGGATGTGCCTGATTGTTAAAGAAGTAAAATTACACAATAAGTTTTTGCATCCACTTTTCCGCCATCACCAATGTCTCCGGCTTACCGACATCTATCAGATGAAGATTTTCGTCTGCATAGGCGTGGATATTGGTTTTTGCACAGATGGACAGGTAGAAGTTGATGATGGAGAATTTGCCGGTCCACTCTTCCATATAGTCGAATATTTGGGGAGACAATACATGAATGCCGCTGAATGCATACTCGTTGTATTGTTTCGGATCAAAATCCGGATAAAACGATTTGACTTCTCCTGTCTCATGATTATGCCAACCACATAATTTATTTTCTTTGTTGAATAGCAAATAGCGGGAGGTGTTGCGTTTGCTGACCAATAATGTTGCCAAAGGATTCGTTTCCAGATGATGATTGTAAAGCGTACGCAGATCGATATTGGACAGAATATCGACATTATGCACCAGAAATGGTTCGTTGCCTTGCAGGAATGCAGCGGCGTGCTTGATACCTCCTCCGGTATCGAGCAGGTAGTCACGCTCGTCGGATATATGTATTTCGATGCCGAAGTTGTTGTTGGCCGTCAGGAAATCGATGATTTGATCCCCTAAATGGTGTACGTTGATGGCGATTTGGTGAAAACCGGCATTTTTTAATTTAAGGATTACATGTTCGAGCATCGGCTTTCCGTTGATAGGAAGCAATGCTTTTGGAGTGTTGTCTGTCAACGGTTTGAGGCGTGTTCCCAAACCGGCAGCGAAAATCATAGCTTTCATAATGTTGCGTTAAAGAGTTGTTCTATGTTTTGTTCCCTGTGTATGAGGTCTACCCGGACACCGAACTTGGAATGAATGTGTTCCGCCATGTGTTGGGCGGAGTAGACCGAACGGTGCTGACCTCCCGTGCAACCGAAACAAATCATCAGGTTGGTGAAGCCCCGGTCCATATAGCGTTTGACGGAAGCGTCCACAATTTCGTAAGCATGCTCCAGGAAGCGGGTAATCTCTCCGTCTTCCTCGAGGAAACGGATCACCGGTTCGTCCAATCCGGTAAAATGGTTGTAACGTTCGTACTTCCCGGGGTTGTTGATGGCGCGGCAGTCGAAGACAAATCCACCGCCATTGCCGCTCGGATCGTCGGGAATACCTTTTTTATAGGCAAAACTGACAATCTTGACTTTGAGCGCATGTTTCTGGATGTCGTCATAGAATTGGGACAGGTTCGTCAGATCCCGTAGTATGGTACATAAATAGGGATACTCCGGATAATCTTCTTTCAAAAGTTGTCGGAGATTATCGATTGCGAAGGGGACGCTTTGGATGAAATGCGGTTTCTTCTCGAAATATCCCCGGAAACCGTAGGCTCCCAAGACCTGTAAGGTCCGGAAAAGAACGAAATGGCGTAATTGCCGGAAGAAATGCTTTTCGTCTATTTCGGTATATTCGTGTAACACTTGCAGATAATCGGCGATCAATTCCTGTCTCAACTCGGTCGGATATTTGGCTTTGGCCTGCCAAAGGAAAGAGGCTACGTCATAATAGACCGGGCCTTTTCGCCCTCCTTGGAAATCGATGAACCAAGGCTCGCCATTTTTTATCATTATGTTACGCGATTGGAAATCCCGGTACATGAATGTCGGTGTATAGTCTTGTAACAGGACATCGCTCATTTTCTGAAAATCATCTTCCAGAAGGTTTTCCTGGAATTCCATTCCGGTAGCTTTCAGGAAACAGTATTTGAAATAGTTCAGATCCCAAAGGATCGAACGTTTGTTGAATTCGGGTTGAGGATGACATTGGCTGAAATCGAAATCTTCCGCTCCTTTGAATTGCAGAGCCGGAAGAAGTGTGATTGTCTTGTGCAGCAAGGATTTTTCCGTTTCGTCGAAGAAACAGCTTTTCCTTCCTTTTTCGATTGCATTGAAGAGCAAAGTGTCTCCCAGGTCTTCCTGAAGATAAAACGATTGATTGTCCGAGCAGGTCAATACTTGCGGAACAGGCAAATTTTTTTTACGAAAATGACCGGACATATAGATGAAGGCCTTGTTTTCTTCGGTGGAAGTTCCGCTTACCCCGATCAGGGAGACTGGGCCTGACAATCTGAAATACCGGCGGTTGGAGCCGGAAGAAGATAGTTCGGTTATATCGGTTGCCGGCGAACCGGTATATCGCAGGTAGAGTTGTTTTAATTCTTCGGTTATCATGTGTTTCTATTTTCGGCACTAAAATAGTAAACAATTGACAATTGGCAATTGGCAACTGACGATTTTTGCCGAAAAATAAAAGGCGGACCTGACCGTTTTACCGGAAATGTCCGCCTTCACTAATTATCAATTATATGCTGTCAGTCGATTAAAGAATGCCCTGTGCCATCATCGCTTTGGCTACTTTCATGAAGCCTGCGACGTTTGCACCTTTCACGTAGTTTGTGTAACCGTCGGCTTGCTTGCCGTATTTTACACATTGTTCGTGGATATTCTGCATGATACTCTTCAACTTTTCGTCCACTTCTTCACTGTTCCAGCTCAGTTTCTGAGCGTTCTGCGTCATTTCCAGACCGGAAACGGATACACCGCCGGCATTGGCCGCCTTACCCGGAGCGTACAGGATCTTAGCTTCGAGGAATGCGTCGATAGCTTCGGGAGTAGAAGGCATGTTGGCTCCTTCCGATACGGCGATACAGCCGTTGGCAAGCAATGTCTTGGCATCTTCGCCGTTCAGTTCGTTCTGAGTCGCACTTGGCATTGCGATGTCGCACTTTTCTCCCCAAGGACGGGCGCCTGCTACATATTTGCAACCATATTGTTCTGCATATTCACGGATACGGCCACGATAGAGGTTCTTCAGTTCCATGATGTAGTCCAGCTTAGCGCGGTCGATGCCGTCCGGATCGTAGATATAACCATCAGAATCGGACATTGTCACCACTTTGGCTCCGAGGCTGATCAGTTTTTCTACGGTATATTGGGCTACGTTGCCTGAACCTGAAACGCAAACGGTTTTTCCTTTGATGTCGATTCCTTTTGTATTCAGCATTTCCAGCAGGAAGTAAACGTTTCCGTAACCGGTAGCTTCGGGACGGATCAGTGAACCGCCGAATTCACGTCCTTTACCGGTAAATGTTCCTGTGTTCTCCTGAGCCAGTTTTTTATACATCCCGTACATATAGCCGACTTCACGTCCGCCGACGCCTATATCGCCTGCGGGAACATCCGTATCCGGGCCGATATGGCGCCATAATTCCAATACGAAAGCTTGGCAAAAACGCATGATTTCAGCGTTAGACTTACCACGCGGGCTGAAGTCGGAACCGCCTTTACCACCGCCCATCGGCAAAGTAGTCAGTGAATTCTTGAAAGTCTGTTCGAATGCAAGGAACTTAAGGATCGACTGGTTTACAGAGGCATGGAAACGGATGCCGCCTTTGTACGGACCGATTGCGTTGTTATGCTGGATGCGGTATCCCATATTGGTTTGGATCTGACCTTTGTCATCCATCCAGGTCACGCGGAAAGAAAAAATACGGTCGGGGATACAAAGACGTTCGATCAGATTGCTTTTTTCGAATTCGGGATGTTCATTGTAGGCCTCTTCGATTGTCCCTAATACTTCTGAAACTGCCTGATGATATTCCGGTTCATTCGGAAATCTTCTCTTTAAATTGTCTAAAACTTCACTTGCCTTCATAAGACTGATTTTATTTAGAATGTTATATTTGTAATATCAATTTGTTAACTGATCATCGTTTTTTTATGGCCTCGCAAAGGTAAGCTAAAAAATCATCAAAACAAATATTTGAAAGAGAAAATGCGTTAAAAATGTCATTTCGGTATTTTAATCGGGTAAAAGTAGCTAAATGTCACTCGTCTCTTCGTCTTTTGTTCTTATAGATTGGGACAAACACAATGATAGCCGACGCTATTAGGGCAAAAATGATGTCGAAGGTTATCTTTTCACTGTATACAAGCAGCATGTAGCAAAGAACGCCCCATAAAAGAGTGATACATACGGCTTGACTATTTGTAATCTTTCTGCGTGCCATAGTTTACATTTGTTTAGTTGGATGAAACGAGTGAGCCGAAATAAATTTTAATCATTTCAAGGCTGTTTTTAAATTATTCGCGATTTCTGTGGCTTGGCGGATGCGGTCGGCCATGCCGATGCCGCCTTTGATGTTTCCGGCGAGCGTGAGACCCGGATAGCGGGATTGCAGTTCGTCGATCATTTCGAAACGGGAGCCGCTACTCTGTTCATATTGCGGAATGGCATGTTCATGGCGGAAGATGCGGATCATGTCCGGTTCTGCTTCAGCCGGAAATTTCAGCATGGCATGAAGCTCACGTCTGATAAGCGCCTTCAATTCCTCTTCCGGCAGGGTTGTCAGGTTGGCATGTTTTACGCCTCCGATGAAAAAAGAGAAAAGAGCTCCCCCTTCCGGCGCCCGTCCGGCAAAGCAGGCGGATGGGAAGAGAATGCCGAGTACCTCTTTTTTCTCACAGGAAGGAACCAGGCCGCCAAACGCATCGAAGCGTAATTTCCCGGTATCGCGGAAGCCGACACTGGCTTGTATGACAGGGGCATAATGCAGGTTGCTGATCCGGTTCATCTTTTCTTCCGGGATGAAAGGCAGCAGGCCGGGCAATGTATATGCGCCGGTGGTGGTGATCACTTGGTTTGCAATGATTGTCCGTTCATCTCCGGCTATCGAATAGGTTGCTATCCATTTGTCCGAATAAGGCTGGATAGTAACGTTGGCGGCCGAAAGGGTGATGTGTCCCGGGCCGATCGCATCGGCCATTGCGTCTGTCAACCGGTCGAGTCCTCCGGCTGCTGAAAATACTTTTTTGGTGGCGAGACGGTCGCGGTCCGTTTTCGGAAGTTTGGCTTTAGCGAGAGTTCCACGGATAAAACCGCCATATTGCTGTTCCAGGTTGTAGAGTTTCGGGAGGGCGTAGCGGGTGACGAGTTTCATCGGATCGCCGGCATAGACTCCGGATAGGAACGGATCTACCGCGTAATGCAGGAATGATTTGCCGAGACGGCGTGCCGCCAACTCACCGACAGACTCGTCCGGGTTATTCCCTTTGGGGCGGAATGGTTCTCCGAGAATACGGAATTTGTCGCTGAGTGTGAACAGGGGAGTCGTCACCGCACTGAACAGTCCGGACGGGAGCGCACGGAACCGGTTCCCTTTCCAGATCAGGCGGCGTTTGGATTCTTCACGGGCTGTCTCCAATGTGCAGGCGGGGGAGAGGGCTTCGAAAAGCTCTGCCACTTCGGGATAGGAAACTACGCCGGTATTGGGACCGCTTTCGTAAACGAAATCTTTTTCGCGGAATGTATGGATTTGTCCCCCTACGCGCTCCGCCTTTTCGAGGATATGGATGTTTTTTCCGGCGCGGGTCAGCCAGAAACCGGTTGTCAGTCCGGTCAGTCCGGCTCCGATGATCAGGACGTCAGTGGTGAAGGCGGTTTGCGAACCGCTTTCATGAGGAGGATTGGAGATTGGTTGATATTCCATTGTGTCATACTGGTTTAGAAAATGATTTATTTGTTCCGAGCATCAGTTTGTCAAGCGAAGCGGCTATGTTGCGGACGAAAAGCCTGCCTTCGGGTGTCATCCGGATTCGGTTTCCGTCAAATTCGATCAATCCGTCAGTTGCAAATTCACGGAGGCGCGTCTCGTCGTAGGCGGTCGCCTGCCTGATGGATTCGGCGGGGAGGGAAAGTTGCTCCGATAATTCGTTCCAGTCGATCCGGTAGTTGCACATCAACATTTCGATCACTTCCCGGGTGATCTGTTCGTCCCGGCTTAAGGAATATCCTTTGGCCACGGGCAAGATGCCGGCTTCGACTTTTTCGATATATTCCATGATATCTTTCGTGTTCTGGGCATAGGCCGTACCGAGCTGGCTGATCCCCGTGACGCCGAAAGCGTACACTTGTCCGGTGGTCCGGCGCGTACAATAGCCTTGGAAATTGCGGTGCAGTTGCCCGTTTTGCAAGGCGGTGCACAGTTCATCGTCTTTGCGCACGAAATGATCCAGGCCTATCGGCTGGTAATCCGCCTCGCAGAGGATCTTACGGGCTGCCTCGAACATCCGGCTTTTCTCGTCGCTCGAAGGCAATCCGGCTTTTTCCAATACCTGCTGCCGGGGAAATGCCCAGGGCACGTGTGCATACGAAAAGGTAACGAGCCGGTCCGGTTTCAGAGCGGCAGCCCTTTCGATCGTTGCGGCAAAGCTTGCTTCCGTCTGGTGGGGCAATCCGTAGAGAAAATCCATATTGAGGCGAACTCCGCAGGAACGCAGGAGCGTCACGATCTCTTCCGGTTGCAACTGGGATTGTTTTCGATGTACGGTTTTCAGGACTTGTTTGTCAAAATCCTGTATTCCGATGCTCAACCGGTTGAATCCGGCAAGCGTCAGTTGGACCCAGTCCTTTTCCGTCATCCATCCCGGATGGCATTCGATTGCTATTTCGGGATTTTCGATCGTATCGAATTTTTCTGAAACGTGCCGGTTCAATTCTTTCAGCTCGATAGCCGGCAGGATGGTCGGAGTGCCACCTCCGTAATGGATCTGAGAGATTTTGCGTGTCTCGTCAAGCAAAGGAAGCACCAGATCGATTTCTTTGTGCAATGCTTTCACATACCGGTCTACGATTTCCGGTTTGGGGCAGGCGTAGGAGTTACATCCGCAATAATGGCAAAGGCGCTGGCAGAAAGGAATATGAAAATAGAAGGAGATCGATTCCGGCTGCTGACGGTTCGATTTTTGGATTGCATCTGCATAATCGTAGTTGTTGAATCCGTCATGGAAATAGTTGGCAGGCGGATAGCTGGTGTACCGCGGAACCGGCACATTGTATTTTTCTAAAAGTTCCTGTTTCATCTCTTATTTGTTTCTTTTCTGAAAATCGTTACTATATAAATGAGGGATATCAGGGCGATGCTTGCCTCAAAGAAGAAGAGCCCGTGATAACCTGTATGATCTGCAATTTTTCCGCTCAGGATGGCCATCAACATGCCGCTGAGATGCGTGATGACGGTCTGGATTGTGAAGTCCGTCCCTTCGCGCCCGGGGCGAACACAATCCATAGCGGTCGTATAGACTACGATCGTCGCCATCCCGTAGCTGCCCCACAGAAGGAAAATCCCGCCGTAGAGCAAGGTAGTCGTGGGATGCACGTAGGAGAGCCCGAGGAAATAAAGTGTCGCTATCAGCACAAACACCGCAAACAGGATGCGCGCGCGGAAACGGCCGATCCGCCGTACGATCATCCCTCCGGCAAACGAGGAGAGGAATCCGACGAATGTTCCTGCCACTCCGCTCATTACCCCGATCTCCTTCATGTCATAGCCTAAGTCGACCAGCCAGGGTTTCAGCATGGCGAGCGTACCGATCAGTCCGGAATAGTAAAGGAAAAGGAACCCGATCTGCTTCCAGATGCTCCGGCGGGCGAAGAAATAGATCACATCGGCTTTTTTTGCCCGTTCGTGTGTCTCCTTGGGCTGTATATGGATTCCTTTGTTGAAAAAGAGCGGCAAAAGGGCGGCGATGACAAATAGAGCGACGCATGGCAGCAGGCTGTTCCAGCCGATCTGCTTGAAGAGCAGGAGCAAGACGCCGCTCCCGATCATCGAACCTCCGAAACTTCCCATCGACTGCATGCTGTTTGCGAGGCTTTTGTCTTTCCGGCTGAAAGCGAGTACCGCCAACGCGTCGGTCGCGATATCCTGTGTGGCGGAAGCGATGAAGGAAACGATAATCAGGGCGACGATCGTATAAAAGTCCGTATGGAAATCGAGGAAAGCGACGGCAAATATCAGGCCGGCATAGATCAGTTCGGAAGAAAAAATCCACCGTTTATAATCGCCTGTCGTCACGGCATGGCGGTCTACCATCGGCGACCAGAGGAATTTCAGTATCCAGGGCAACTTGATCAGTTGGAGAAGCCCGATGGCCGAGAGTGAAAAGTTTTCCTGCCGCATCATAACGGGGATGACGGTGGAAAAGAAACTCATCGGGATCGTCTGTGCAATGTAGAGGCAGAAGAAGGTCGCAAGGTTGTATGTTTTGTCTTTCCGTATCATAAATTGTTTTGTTTATCGTTTAAAAACTCAGTTGGATATTCCCGCCGATCGTGAACGGTCGTCCTTTTTGTGCCAGGCCTTTTCCGCCTGTCTCGAAATAGAAAGCCGAATAGTCTGCACCGGTCATATTTTTCGCCCAGATCGCAAAGGTAATAAAATCTTTTGTGGCAGATACTTTTGCATTCAACAGTCCGTAGTAAGGTTGCGAAACCTTGTTGTCTTCTTTCCACAGGATGCGTCCCGTCCCGGTGTAGTTCGCGCTGATCGTGAAGCGGTCGATGTGGCGGCAAGGGTTCGGGATCGTATAATCGGCTCCGACGGCGAAAGTGTAGCGCGGGACCATCGGCAGGAAATTCCCGCTGTAGTCGATGCCTCGCCGTTCGTCCTTGTAATCTCTGAAAGTGGCATGCGTGAAGCCGTAGTTCACCTGCACCATCAACCCGTTGACCGGATTCCCTTGCAAACTGACCTCGACGCCTTTGCTCTCGCTGCGCCCGGCGTTGCGCAGGAACTGCCCGTTCTGGGTGGCGAGCATCTGATAAATCTGTTGGTTCTTCCAGTCGATCCAAAAGAAACAGAACTCGGCGTTCAGGCGGTTGTCGAGGAACGGGTGTTTGGCTCCCAACTCGTAGTTCCAACTGGTTTCGGGGCGGAACGTGCGGTCTTCCTCGCGGTCGAAAGAGGTGTTGAAGCCGCCTGTCTTATATCCTTTCGTCACGGTGGCGTAGAGCATGCCGGTGGAGGGGAACATATATTGCAGGGCGATCTTCGGCGTGACCTGGCTGAACTTGAGCCGGCTGTCGAAGGCCTCCATCTGTTCGCTGCCGCCGTCCGTTTCTTTATAGAAAAGGAAATCGTTGGAGGTATGCTCATAATCGTAACGGAGGCCGAAAGTCAGCGACAGACCGCGCGTCAGCAGGTCGTCGATTGTGGACTGGTGGTAGAAGGCGACACCATAGGCCGGTGTGTCGTATAGTTTGCGTGTCGCATAGTCTTTGGTGAAATAATCGAGTGTCACGGTGTTATCGATTCCTTGCCAGAAGCCGAAGGCGCCGAACAGCCATTTGTAACGTCCGGGAGTCGTCGATTTGATGTTCAGCTCTTCGGAAAACATTTTCTGTTTCATATCCTGACGTGCGAAATAGATGCTTTTGGGAGAGAAATCCTGGTCGATGCCTTGATGGTCCGAGATATATTGGAAGGCGGTCCGGCTGTTGATGCTGTAGCCCGTCCCCTGGTAATCCGCCGAGAAGCCGGTTGTAGAAAGTGTCCGTTTATAGAAACTGTAGTCGTTGTAGTCGACTTCGCCCGGTTTATGCGTGGCCGAATCGCAGACGGCGTAAGGATAGCCGCCTTGGATTGAACGGTCGAACGAACTCATCAGCCCGAGGGAAAGGTTCTTTTGGGGTTTCCATTCCAGGCGGATGCGAGCGGAGCCGGACTTCATGTCATCCGCTTTCTTGTCCGTAAACAGGTTGGTGAAGTAGCCGTCGCTGTTCCGGTAATTGCCGGAGATGGCATATCCGAACTTCTCTCCGATCTTTTTATAGTGGGAGAGGGCATAGTCGCGGTAACCGTAGCTGCCGTTGGAAAGCCAGACATTTGTCCCCTCGTATTTCAAAGGTGATTTCGTATATACGTTGATGATGCCGCCCATCGTGTTACGCCCGTAGAGCGTCCCTTGCGGGCCGCGCAGCACTTCGATCCTGTCCACTTCGTTGAAGTCGAAATCGAAAGCCGATTTTTCGAAATAGGGGATGCCGTCCACATACAGCCCGACCGAGGGAGCGTTGATTTTTGATCCGATTCCACGGATGTAAACCGGCGAGGTCAATTTCGATCCGTAATCCGGCATGAAGAGGTTCGGGATAAAGGAACTGAACTCTTTGATCCCTGTGATGTTCCGGTTCTGGATTGCTGTCCCCGTTACGGCCGATGCCGACAAGGGTTCCAGCCGCAGGTTGCGCTGCTGCTTGAACGACTGTACGACTACTTCGTTCAGCTCGATATTGCGTATCTTCGTTGTATCTTTTTCAATCTCTTCGCTTCTTGCCGCGTATGAAAGGCAGAGCAGTATCGGGAGGTAGTATAATGTTTTCATGTATTGATCGTGTTGTTCACGTTTTCATCCAATATTTTATGATTGCAAAGGAACGATAAAGATGGATGGGAGTCAATCACTACATGTAGTGATTTTAAAGTTCGATCTCGTCGCCCGAAATAATACCGTTCATGATGGCATAAAAGGTAAGTCCCGATACGGTTTTGATGCCGAGCTTGGTGGTGATGTTTTTACGATGGCTGAGGACTGTGTTTAGGCTGATGTTCAGCTTGTCGGCGATTTCTTTGTTGGTACTGCCTTTGACGATTAATTGGAGGACATTCGTTTCGCGGGTGGACAGTTCTTTATTGTTTTCACAGGAAATGCTGTTGTTGTCTCCCGTAAAGAGTTGTTCTAACTGTTCGATGATGATTTCCAGCGGGGCCTTGATTGTAATATGGTTGGTTGCCGATAGGCCTCCTTCTCCTTCTGTCCCGTCGATCAGAATCATTGTCTTGCTCCGGCGGGGGAGGAAAAAGTCTGTATTAAGGACAAATAATGCAGCATTTGTAAAATAGTAATCGAATGTATCGTTTCCGGAAGTCGATAATGCTTCAAATGTGGGGTAATGACTGATCTCTACCGGGGGGAAATAGTCGGTCAACATGCTTTGCAGGCCGACGCCTTGGAGCGTGTCGGGTAATATGATTGCTATTTGTTTGCTACGATACATCCGGCTGTTTGTTAGATACACAATTTTTCCATTGCCGAAACCATCGGAGTCAATATCCGGTAGCGAATGCGGTTGTGTTGTTTGATGTCTTTTTCGAGACTGCTGATAGCAAATATGACGGCGTAACATAAGTTTTCGTTATAGTTGCCGGAAAGATGCTTGATCATGATGCTTTTCAGATCTGCTAATAAGGCTTCTATCGGGTCTTCCAATCGCCGCTCCGTTCCGAGGTGCAACGCTTCGACCTGCCTGGAAGATTGATAAACCTTCAATTTTTCACTTAATGACAGGCAATAGGGAAACCACACTTGATCGTCTTTTTCGATACGTGAGGTCAATTCTTCTTTGAAAGAGGAGAAAAACTTGCCGATCAGGTTGAGGATATTGTTTCCCGGCGTACTCATCAAAATGAATGAACCGAGATGCCTTTCTATGTTCGGAATTTGGTAACGTAGGTAATATTGATTGGTCTTGGTCAGGTAATCGATGATTTGTGAGGTATGGAAAGTTTGTAATTTTTTTTCCGGAAAGTATTCTTCGTTGAGAAATGTGTTGATCACTGTCAAAAGGAAATCGGTATCCAACCGATATTCTTCACAAACCGTTTTTACCGATTTGTCGCCTAAGCCCAGGCGGATTCCAAAGCGATTAATAACAGGAATGAGTGAGGGGTGTTCTTCCACCGCCTCACTCATTTGCATATTAGGATATACTAATGGCATATTTTATGCTTCTTCCCATTGTTTACGTAGTAATTCGACTGCGGTAGGAACCACGATATTCCGGTCTCCTTGGCATCCGCATTCGAAACTTACATATTTATCGTAACCGATCATCTTCAAGCCTTTGAAACCATTCACATAGTTGTCTGCTTCTCCGTCTTCTCCCGGCATGCTGCGGCGTTTGCGGCTGGCGACATGTACGTGCTGGAGGTAATCACCGGCAGAGATGAAAGCTCCCATATCGGATGTTTCTTCCCAAGTCATGTGCCAGAAATCTCCCATGCAACGTACACCCGGATTGTTGATATCGCGACAGATAGAGGCTGCGTCTGCTACCTGACGGAGATAGAAAGCTTCTTTTCTGTTGAGTGGTTCAAAGATGACAGTAGTCCCGTGTTCTTTTGCGAAATTACCCATTTCATTGAATTGTTCGCACAAGAAATCGCGAGTTTCCTGTGTATGAGGCATGGCCGGTTTCTGGCCGTTGAAAGCCGGAACGATGATCACTCCCGTAGAACCCAGTTCTCCGGCAGCAGCCATGATTTCTTTCATCGTATCCATGCACTGTTTGCGGATTGCCGGATCGGTAGAGAGAATGAAACCTTGGAAACCCGCACAAATGGCGCTTACTTTGATATTGCGTCCGTTTAAAGCATCCTTGATCTCTTTTACACGATCTTTTAGTCCGCGTCCACCCGGTTCGAAACCAACGACGCCTAACTTCTCCATGTAGTCAAACTTTTCGTTGAGGTTGGCACCTGGGGCTGTCCCTTCCTGAAAAGATATCTTCAACTCGGCTTTGCTGTGGGGACATGCCCTCTTTTCTGCCGGGCAGCCTTCTGCAGAAGCAGCCTTGCCACCACAGGCGGCAAAGGCTGAACTACCGGCTGCAACAGCCGCACCTGCCAGAGTTGTCCTTAAAAAGTTTCTTCTGTTCAGTGCCATATTTTATTTTTTCTTTTCATCACGAGGTTTTCCGGGAACCGGAACTGTAAATCCACTCATATCCATCTTGCCTAAGTTCAGGTCCTTCGGAGTGTAATCCAGAGGAGAAGCGGTCATTGCATCCCATGTAGTTTCCGCACCAGTGTATGCTGATTCACGTCCCATGATAGCAGCCATGTTGGCAACGGCTGTTTCAGAAGCCTGTTCGATGGGTTTGCCGCCACGAATGCAGTTTATCCAATTTACATGTTCCAATACGTATGGATTGGTTTGTTTGTATTGGGCTTTTTCTGCTTCTGAGTCATATTTCCAAACAACGTTACCGGCATTGTCCTTGATTACGGTTTCACCGTTGGCTGTTGACCATGAACCTTTTGTTCCTTGAATAAATTCACTCACATTGTTCACGCAACCGTCGATCTGGCGGCACATGCTATGCATGTGGATTCCATTCTCCATCGTGAAATCGATGCTGAAGTTATCATACTGGTCACCGGTGATACGACGATGGCGAGAGCCGAAGCCGACAGCTTTGACCGGTTTCAAGCCGCTGAACCATGTGAATACGTCGATATTGTGTACATGCTGTTCTACGATATGGTCTCCGGATAACCATTTCCAGTTTACCCAGTCTTTAATCATGTATTCGCAATCGTTCCACTCTTTTTGACGTTCACGGAACCAAAGCATGTTCTGATTCCAGTAAACAGTACCGCCGGTGATTTCACCGATAGCACCTTCCATGATCTTCTTGTAAGATTCAACGTAGTTACGCTGGTGGTGGCGCTGTGTACCTGTTACAACGCATAAATTCTTGGCCTGGGCTTGTTTGGCAGTAGCCATGATCGTACGATAGCCTACCGGGTCGACACAAATCGGTTTTTCGAGGAAGCAATGTTTTCCTTTTTCAACCGCATATTGGAAATGTACCGGACGGAACACGGGAGGAGTTGCAACAATGACAACATCGACACCGCTGTCGATCAACTGTTTATATGCGTCCAAGCCTACGAAACGTTTGTCTTCGGGAATATTGCATCCTTTTTCTTTCAGTTTGTCTGCCAATGCGTCCACACGTTCTTTGAACGTATCGGCTACGGCAACGACAGTTACGCCGTTTGCTGCGTCCAAGAAGTTTTCAGCCGCGCCGGAACCGCGTCCGCCACAACCGATAATACCGGCTTTCAATTCTTTTCCATCAGTAGCCTTGTCGGGCAATTCCGGAATATAATAAGTTCCAGGTTCTTTCAGGGGTTTGTTTGCTGTTGCGCTTTCGCCACCACCTGCACATGAGGTTAATACACTTGCGCTACCTGTACCGATTGCCCCCAGTGCACCGGCCATAGCCGTACTTTTTAGAAAAGATCTTCTGCTAATGCTGTTTTCTTTCTTCATGATATAGTTCTTTTTAGGTATCAATTAAACATTTGTTATTTCGCTCCAATTGCCGGATCCGGTTCGCAAACCACACGGAAACCGATACCGCGGATATCCGAATACCACCAGATGCTCTTCGGTTGTTGCGGGTCTGTCTTCAACCAGGCATCGTGCTTGGTATAATCACGGGCAGCAGAGCGGACGTCTGCTGCATCGGAAGTGTAGTTACCACCGCGTACAACCCATTCTTCTCCTTCTGTGATTAGCGGGTCGGTCACGTTTTCGCCACCTTTGCCGTAAGCCTGCGGATCATATTTGTCGGCACAATATTCCATTACGTTACCCAGCATGTTTTTCAAACCGAACGGGTTCGCTTTCACTTCGCCCGGCTCTTGAGTTCTGTTCTTGCTGTTCTTTGCGTAAATCACGAATGAACTGATGCTGTCTGTTTTTGCATCGAAGAATTTACGCCAGAATCCCTGGTCTGAAAAATCTTTCGGGTTTCCTGTGAAGAAATAAGGAGTTTCCGTTCCTCCACGGGCTGCGTATTCCCATTCTGCTTCGGTCGGCAGACGGTATTTTTTTCCTGTTTGTTTAGACAACCACTGGCAGAATGTTTCTGCCGCATAATGTGTCATCGTGATAGCCGGACGGTCACCGGCGCCCCATCCTTGGTCGGGGAATCCGAACGGAGGAGTCGGACCGGAAATGGCATCGACATCCGGATTGCTGTTATTTGCATATACGGTTTCGGGCGGCGTACGTCCTTCGCTCATGGTTTGTCCGTAGAACGCCCAATATTGATCCCACGTGACTTCTACTTCCGCCATAAAGAACGGACTGACCGTAACGTTTCGGACCGGAGCTTCATCGGCTTTGTGGAACGGTTCTTTATCGGTACTACCCATTTTGAATGTACCGCCTGGAATGGCAACCATTTTGAATGTAACGGCCGTACCCGGAATTTGTTCCGTATAATCGTTAAAAGATGTGACGGGAGTAGCCGTCTTGAAATAGAGGCTGGTATCAACAGCGGCTGTGGCAGTCCCGGGAACGCCGGCTAATTTTCCGTGTTTGTAATCCGGATTATAGTGTCCGGCGTCGAGGTGACAACTTATACACTGCAAATCCAATTTCTTTTCGTTTTCATCATAATAAAGGTGGGCCGTGATTCCGTCCTGCGTAATTCCTTCCGGGAACAGATTCTGATGACATTCCTTACAGGATTCGTTCGGAATATATTTGACGGCATGTTCCAGTTCCGACTTGGTATTCCAGTCGAAATCCGCACTGTCTTTTGTCATAAAGGACCATACGTCTTTTAATCCCAATTTGGCTTTGGCCGTATAGTGATTCCATGTGTCGCTTTGAGGCGGAAGGTGACAGGCTACGCAATGTGTTTTAACGCCACTTCCGTTATTTACGTGTTTGGAGAGCTTCCAACTGTCTTCCGCATGCGGATGAACATGGCACATCATGCAGGATTCGTCGGAAGAAAAGTAAACGGATGTTTTGTATACGGCAACCATTATGCCTGCACCGAGAAGTAACCCGATCAAAAGAATGAAGGTCTTTCCTTTGAAAAATCTTCCTTCTTTTTCGGAAGGATAGCGATTAGAATTGTTGTTAGTAGCCATTTGTTTTTATGGTAAACGATTTTACAATTAGTCTTGAATTAGATTTAAAAATCGGCAATAAAAGTAATCTTTTTCTACATAAAATAAAATTTTACTCCTCTCTATTTAACGAAATATACATGCTGATTATATTTTTTAACCGATTTTTATAAAAAAAGGAACTTGTCCCCGCTTTTAGAATGGAAATGCGGGGGCAGGTTCCTTTTTTGTTGTTTATAAATTTGACCGAATCGGTTTCATGATGAATGAGAATTCATGATCACCGTAATGGATGCGGTATTGTTCCAGCGGGAGTGCTCCCCAACTGTTGACGCAACCCAATCCCATTTGTACTTTGTCGATACACATATTGGTGTAATTTATTTGAGATACCAGTTCGGAGTGTCTCTGTTCTTTTTGCGTACCGTCGTCCAGTGATTCGATTGAATAATTCAGTGCCGAAGCCGAGAACGGGGCTTCCGAAACAAACATGAGTCCGTTGCCGCCCTTGTTGGTCTGTTTCCACCACCGGATATCCGTTTTGGTTCCTGTTTCTTGCGGGCGGATATAAGAGTAGAACTGCTCTTTTACGGTCTGTTTATAGTTGCCCAGGTCGGTCACGTTGTTGCGGTCGGAATAGTTCTCGATAGGACCTCTGCCGTAGTAGTTGATCTGATCCAAGTTTTCCGGCATCTGCATCTGCATGCCGAAGCGGAACATGTCGGAAATTTCAGCCGCTTTGTCGGTTGTCATTTTCTGTGTGACCTTGACGGCTCCTTCGTTATTGATCGTATAAGTCAGATACAATTTGGCTTTCACTGCTTCCATCGTATATTCGGCATTGACTGTAGCCATGTCGTTTTCGATCTTGCTTGTCAAGGATGTCAGTTTCAATCCGGGTTCTTTCCATGCTGCATATCTGTTTTGCAGGTTGGCTCCCATGTCGTTGTCTGTCGGAGCACGCCAGAAATTCGGAGTCAATTTGCCGTCTTCGTTCAGCATGGCCATGCCGTTTACATCATATCTGCATAGGAATCCGTCTTGTCTGTCGAAGTCCATGCGGAAGTTTTCGCCTTCGATGATCAGATAGTTGAAATCATTCTCTTTGATGCTCGGAACGACAGTCGTGATGTTGACTTGACGTACATTCTGCAAATCCAGTTTCGGAGCATTGTACGGGCGGATAGTCAACTGGTTTTTGGCTACCGTGTAACCGGCCGGCAGTAAGGTCTCCGCTTTTTTGAGCTTGAAGGCCACATTCAGCAAGAGTTCTTTGCATTTGCAAATGCCGTCTGTACTATAGTTAAGTTTAATGGCCTTGGTCTGTTGCGGAGCTATTTCCAGGTCTTTGACCATTCCTGTCTGAACCACTTCGCCGTTTGCCAGCAATTCCCATTCTGCATAGTAACCGTCCAGATCGCGGAAGAAGTTTTCGTTATACACGTTTACGACGCCGTTCGCCAAGTCGGACGGAGTCACCCAAATGGACTGGTAGATATGCCCGACTTCGTGCATGTGCGGATTCGGTTTGCGATCCGGACTTATCAAGCCGTTGTCCATAAAGTTGTTGTCGGAAGCGTCATATTTGTTCCAGTCACCGCCATAGGCATAGAAAGAAACTTCGTCTTTTGTTTTCCAACGTAAAGATTGATCCACGAAGTCCCAGATGAAACCGCCTTGGTATTTCGGGTATTTGCGGATCAGGTCCCAGTATTCTTTGAATCCGCCTTGTGAATTGCCCATTGCATGTGCATATTCACATTGGATAAGCGGTTTGTCGATATTGCCTTTGCAATATTCTTCGCTTCTTTCATAATCCAAGTACATCGGGCAGTAGATATCGGTGAATTCGCTTGTCCGTGCTTGCTCGTATTGCACGGCACGCGATTTGTCTTCATTCTTGATCCAAGTATAACAAGCCTCGAAGTTGGGACCCATGCCGGCTTCGTTACCTAATGACCAGAAAATGATGGACGGGTGGTTGTATCCGCGTTGTACGTTACGCTGGTTGCGTTCCAGATGTGCTTTGGCGAACAACGGGTTTTTAGCCAGTGTTGCGTCTCCATATCCCATGCCGTGCGATTCGATGTTTGCTTCTGCAACCACATAAATACCATATTGGTCACACAAGTCATACCATAAATTGTTGTCTGGATAGTGGCAAGTACGAACTGCGTTCAGGTTGTATTCTTTCATGACCTTGATATCTTGTATCATGCGTTCGCGTGAAACGATATAACCGCCATCCGGATCCATTTCGTGACGGTCGGCTCCTTTGAACAAGACTGGTTGTCCGTTTACCAATATCTGGGAATTCTTCAGTTCGATTTTGCGGAAACCGACTTTTACCGGAATGACTTCGGTAGTGTTGTTTCCGTCTTTCAATGTCGCGATTAACGTGTAGAGAACCGGAGTTTCGGCAGTCCATTTCTCAGGATTGCTGACAGCTATGTCGGTGACGATTTTGCCGGAGCCTTTGACCGATGAGGTGGCGACTTCCTTGCCGGCCTTATCCAATAATTTCAGGTCGACCGTCCCGCTTCCTTTCAGGTTCAGGGAGACATTTAAGGAACCGTCTTTATATCGGGCGTCCAAGTCTGGGGTTACGCGGATATCCTGTATGTATTTCGGATTGCGGGCATACAGATAGCAATCGCGGCCTACACCGGAGAGGCGAAGGAAATCCTGGTCTTCCAGATAAGTGCCGTCGCACCAGCGGAATACCTGGAATGCGATCAAGTTCTTTCCGGGTTTCAGGTATTTGGTCAGGTTGAATTCAGCTTCGAGTTTGCTGTCTTCGCTATACCCGACAAACTGTCCGTTTACCCATAGATACATGTTTGAAGTGACAGAACCGAAATGGGCGAAAATTTCTTTCCCCTTCCAATCTGCCGGGATCATGATTTCTTTGCGGTAAGAACCTACGTGGTTGTTTTCGGTAGGGACTTCAGGCGGATTGTTCTTGAACTGGCTTCTCCAGGGATACCCGACATTTACGTAGATCGGATCGCCATAACCGTTCAGTTCCCATAAACCGGGAACTTTCAGGTCATCCCATCCTTTATCGTTGAAATTCACCTGGTAAAAATCCGTCGGACGCATGTCTGCGTTTTTTACCCAAAAGAATTTCCAGTTGCCGTTTAGTGTCATAAAGTTTTCGGATGATTCCTTGCATCCTTTCAAAGCGCTGTTTTCGTTTTTGTACGCGAAATAGTTGGTGTGCATGGGAGCCCTGTTGATCTCGTTTACGTTAGGGTCTCTCCATTCGTTTTTTTGAGCGAAAGCTGCCGTCCCGATCAGGGACAGGCAGCAAGCAAGTACGTTTAGTTTCATAAGATGTTATTAATTTACGGCTTCTTTGGATTTCAATCTATCCATTTTTGCCATTTCACATGCTCGTTATATCCGGCTTCAACCATTGTTTCAATGAATTGCATGCCTCTTACACCATCGTGGACTGTCGGGAAATCCAGACAATCTCCGCTGGGTGTTTCTCCGTTTTTGATTGCTCTGACGGTGAGCGAGAAGTTACGGTAGATATTGGCGAAAGCTTCGATAAAACCTTCCGGATGTCCTGCCGGAGTTCGGGTATTCCAGAGGGCTTCGGGTGTCAGGTAACCGTTGTTGCCGATATTCAATATTTCGGTCGGCCGGTCTCTCCATTTCAGGGTCAGTGTGTTGGGTTCCATCTGGCGCCATTCCAATCCGCCCTTTTCTCCATAGATGCGGATGCGGATATTGTTGGCCTCACCTGTTCCGATCTGTGTTGCGGTCAAGACACCAGTCACATCGTTTTCGTAACGGAGGAATGCCGCCCCGTCGTCGTCGATCGGACGTCCGGGAACGAATGCTTTCAGGTCGGCACAGAGTTCCTTGACTTTCAATCCGGTAATATATTCGCTCAGATGCCACGCATGTGTTCCGATATCGCCGATGCAGCCGGCTTTGCCGGAACGTTTCGGGTCTGTACGCCATCCGGCGTTATTGCCGCCTAACAATTCGATACGTTCGGAAAGCCATCCTTGCGTATATTCCACATACACACGACGCAATTTTCCGAGTTCGCCTTTTGCGATACGGGCTTTTGCTTCTTTTACTGCGGGGTAGGCTGAATATACATGTGTCAGCGCCAGCACGAGTCCGGTTTCCTCTACTTTTTTTTGCAGTTGTTTGGCCTCTTCAAGCGAGAACGTCATCGGCTTGTCCACGACCACATGGAACCCTCTTTCGAGTGCCATCATGGCCGGTTCGAAATGCCAGCGGTTGGGAGTCACGATCGTGACAAAATCCATCCGTTCCTCTTCCGGCAAGGTCATTTCGTGTTCGAACATTTCTTGGTAAGTGCTGTAAATCCGGTCTTCCGGCAGGAAGTAAGACAAACCGGAACTTTTGGATATCTCAGGGTCTACGCTGAAACATCCGCAAACTAATTCGATCTGGTTGTCCATAAAAGCTGCACGACGGTGGATCGCCCCGATAAAGGCGTCGCTGCCTCCACCAACCATGCCCATTCTTAATTTTCTGTTTTTCATGATATTATTAAATTAGCAATTCAATGAATTGAGATATTGCCCAAAGTTACGAAATGTTGTAATATATACAATATATTTTGCAATAAATAATTTGTTTTGTTTGTATGGCTTTTTCCATATAATAATGGGAGAAGGAGTCTTTACTCCCTCTCCCATTATGTTTTGTTTAAGAGTTGATTTTTATTCGTAATACGGGTTCTGTTTGATCGCTTTATTACGCAGTGTCTCTTCTAATTTGATAGGAGCGAAATACATTTTGTTGTCCCATTTTCGTTTTTCAATATAGTTCAGGTTGAGAACGGTCCAAGTATAATTGTAGACTTCTTCGTCATGAACATACGGCAAAGAGGCTGTCTTTCCCGGTTTCAAGCGACCGACGATTGATACACCGGTTAATTTCTTGTTTCCGATTTCCGGTGCGATCATCCAACGGCGAACATCGTAATAGCGTGATTCTTCATAAGCCAATTCTATGCGACGTTCGTGACGCAAAAATTCACGCAAGTCGTTTTGGTTGAATGCTTGTCCGCGGGCAGTCAAGGTCGTTTTTGTATCTGGGCGGCCGATGCGGGCACGGATGGCATCCAAATAGGTGGTAGCTTCGTCCAATTTGTTTAGTTCGACACACGCCTCGGCTGCGATCAGATATGTTTCGGCTAAACGAAGGTAAGGCATTGGGCAAGTTTGGAAATTATGTTCGTTGGCTGCAACCGAGCCGTCGATCAGTTTCTTTTCCAGATAACCTGT
Organism: uncultured Parabacteroides sp.; assembly: GCA_910577325.1. Lineage (GTDB taxonomy): Bacteria > Bacteroidota > Bacteroidia > Bacteroidales > Tannerellaceae > Parabacteroides. Next base: position 95,366 of record CAJTMR010000005.1, on the reverse strand, counting down.
GTATGTTCCGTTCCAGTTTTCTATTTGTCCCATACGTGTGTCTACACCTACCATGCCTTTGAATTTCTCGCTTTTGATCGTCTTGTTGTCATCGTCTACGGAATAGATGGCATTTACGGTATCAGCTTCGCTCAATTCATAATAACCGAATTGCAGGTTGCCGAGTGGTGTCGCATCGAATACTGCTCCATCCGAAGCTCTGGGGCGTCCCCATTCTGCTCCGTCGTAACCGATGGTTGCGTAGAAACGTGGTTCCCGGTTCATGTATGGATTGTTTTTTGTCTCTTCTCCCGGTTTGGACAAGTTGTTGGGCAAAGTACCGTCTTCGATTTCAAAGGCCATCGCCAGGTCGTGAGTCGGCGCTGTTCCGGCCCAGTTATGATAGCCGTTCGGTCCATGCAACAGTGCTACGCGATTTCGAACCCAGTTATTAGCATTCAGATCTTTGTTTACATACTGTTTGGACCAAATGGTCTCTTCGTTGTTCGTGATAATGATGTTGTGGAATTTTTCTGCAATTTCCTTGATGGAACCGGCATTGCAATCGATCAAAGAATAATTGCTATCGTTGATAACATCTTTGGCAGCATCTAATGCCTGCTGATACAATGCTTTGCGGTCTCCGTTATATTGGTTGCATTCCAACGTATTGACAGACCTGTCTGCGAATAATGGACTGGCGACGTGTAACAATAGTCTGGCTTTTAGTGCTTTGGCCGCACCTTTAGTTGCACGTCCTAAATTAACACCGGTTTGTTGTTCTGGAAGAAGACTGATGGCTTGTTCGATATCTTTCAAAATGAAATCCATAACATCTGCAACGTTGGCACGTGGTAATTCCAAGGTTGCGGCTTCTTCTATGCTGTACACTTTGTCTACGATGGGGATACCGCCAAAACCACGGAGCAACTCTGTGTATATGTATGCCCGCAGGAAGTAGGTCTCTCCTTTAAGTATATTTAAATTGACACCCGTCTTTTCCGGAACATTGTCGATGTTGTCCAAAACCAGATTGGCACGGTAGATGCCTTTGTATTGTTTGCTCCATTTGAATGGGCAGTCGTCGCGGTCATAGGCCCCCAGATTACTGGGTGAAACAGTCGCTTCGTTGACATCACGGCATCCGTACACATGTGTAAAGAAGGCATCGTCCGTCCAAGCGGAAGTATTTACTTCTTGTGCGATATCGCATACATACGAATAGACATCATTGACAACCGTTTTGGTCAGGTCTGCGTCTGACCAAACTACTGCTTCATCATACTGATCTTCCGGGGCCAGGTCCATGAAATCTGAACAAGAACTGAGAGAAAGCATCAGTCCGGCTGCTGAAAGGCAGATATATTTAAATCTTGTTTTCATAATAATTACCTTTTAAAATGTTGCTTGAACTCCAAAATTGATAATTTTTCTTAAGGGATATCCTCCTAAACTGGCATCGCGCTGTTCTGGGTCTGCATCCTTGACACCATCGATGGTAATCAAGTTGGTTCCGTTGGCGTAGAGACGTAAATTGGAGATACCGGCCTTTTTCAATCCTTCGAAATTGAATGTATAACCCAGTTCTGCATTTTTCAGACGCAAGTAGTTGGCGTTTCTCATGAAATAGGTATTGTCGTTGTTGATCCAATATTGGTTTTCACGGTCCCAAGTACGAGGTCCTTCTGAGTACGGATTTTCCGGTGTCCAGCGTTTGTCGTAGTCGCTCTTCAGGAAGTTACCGACCAGACCGGACCATGTCTCGATATAGACCTCGGCTCCGGTTGCCCCCTGCCAAAGCATCATTATGTCGAAACCTTTCCATTTGGCAGTCAGGGTAAGACCTGCCACAAAGCGAGGTTCTTGATTTTTCTCCGGACGGATGCGGTCTAAACCGTCTATTTTGCCATCGCCGTTCATATCTTTGAAACGGATGTCGCCCGGGACGGTGTTGTCTGAATACAATAGACCTTTTGCACGTGCTTCGTCGATTTCGGCTTGTGTATGGAAAATTCCATCTGCGACGTAGAGTAACATATTGCGGCTGCCTACCGGTCTTCCGGTCGAGAATTGGTATTCAGGCACATTTTGTACTTCATCCCAAAATGTGATTTCGTTGCGTGCATACGTCATGTTCAGAGAAGCACCATATTCGACTTCCCCGATCTTATCCTGCCAACTTACCAATGATTCGAAACCTCTGTTTTTCATTTCGCCCAGATTTTCACGAGGCAATGTGATACCGGTAATTTCAGGTAGAGAGGCATTACGGGAGATCAACATATCGGTACGTTTATGGTAGAATATATCGGTTTCCCAACTTAAGCGGTTCTGCAAGAACTTGAAATCCAAACCGACATTGTAAGTCGTACCTACTTCCCATGTGATATTCGGATTTGGTGTACGGCTCGGGTAGAGGCGTTTGTTTTCCTGGCCCCCGAATACGGTTCCGGCGTTATTGAACGTGTAAGTAGGTAGATATTGAATGGTGTGGTCATAGTTGCCATTACCGTCTACCAGTGCGTCATTACCGGTTTGGGAAACCGAACCACGCAGCTTGAAGTAATCGATAAAGCGGATATTATCTTTCCACCAGTTTTCTTCAGAAGCGCGCCATGCCAAAGAAACGCCGGGGAAGAAGCCATAACGGCTGTCTTTCGGGAAACGATAAGAACCATCTACACGCCAAACAAATTCGAATAAATAACGTTCCTGATAGTTGTAAGAGGCGCGTCCGAAATAGTTCAAACGGGTTTCTTTCCAAGAGTAACCTCTTGCAGACTGTCCTTCTTCACCTCCTAAATTCAATTCAGGTTTGGAATCTGAGATGAAGCCTTGGCGGAACGCCCAGGTTTCTTCATATTGCTTTTTCTGTCCTTCCATACCGAAAGTCACGCCAATGGTATGTTGTCCGAAAGTGCGGTTGTAGTCGATTAATCCGTTCAGCATCCAGCCCAGTTGTTCGCTGTGCTTGCGTTCCAATTGCGGAGTGTCCAGCCACTGTTTGGATGCGTTCAAGCCTTCACTTCCTTCGGTCACGCCATCCCATGTGTACAAATAAACCGGTTTTTTCATCAAGCGGCGGTTTTGGAAATGGATGTCATAAGAAGCGTTTCCACGCAAAGTCAGACCTTCGATCCAAGGTACTTTTATGTTCATCGATAAATTGTTTTGGATGTACTGGTTCTTATAGTGGTCGGCACCGGCTAAGTCGGTACTCGTAACTGCCGGGTTGTCTCCACGCTCAACAGCCGGGCCGGGTTCTCCTGAAGGCCACCATGCTACTTGGTCGGGACGTGAACGACGGGCTGCTCCGAAAATATCGCCTGCTCCTTTTGCCGGGTATTTGGTGTCTTCCAGACGGGCTGTTACGCCTAACTGGAAGTCTACATATTTGCTGGTCTTGACATCCAAATTTGTTCGTAAGCTGTATTGATCGTAGCGGTTGGCGGAATTTCTGTACAAACCGTCTTCACCGTTTGCTCCGAAGTTTGCATAATATTTCACTTTTTCCGTACCTCCGGATATGCCGATATCCGCACGATATAAAGGGGAAGCACCTTTTACGATTTCGTCAAACCAATTGGTGTCAGGGTATTTCCAAGGGTTGGAATGTGTGCGGAAGCCTTCGAGTTGTTCATCAGAGAAGGTTCCTGGAAGAACTTCGTTTAACATAGTCGCATATTCGTATGAATTGGTCATTTTGGGTAAACGGGTCGGTTGTGAAAAACCGGCGCTTGCATTGAATGAAACGACCGGTTTGCCTTCTTTTCCGCGCTTGGTTGTTATCAAAACAACGCCGTTGGCGGCACGTGCACCGTAAATGGCGGCAGATGCGTCTTTCAATACGGAAATAGATTCGATTTCGGTCGGGTTCAGACGGTTCATTCCTCCGTCACGGTCGGGTACACCGTCGATTACGATCAGCGGGTCATTGCTGCCCAAAGAGTTTGTACCACGGATGCGGATTGTTGTGCCGCCGCCGCCCGGTTCGTCGGCTGTCTGGAAACCGATGACACCCGGCATGCGGCCTACCATGCCGTTGGTCAAGTTGGTTGTCGGAGATGCTTTCAGTTCTTCACCGGTTACACTGGCAACGGAACCGGTCACAGTCACTTTTTTTTGTGTGCCGTAACCGACGACCACAACTTCTTCCAGTTTTTGCGTGTCTTCTTTTAAAATTACATTGATCGTTGATTGGTTACCTGCTTGAAATTCTTGTGATTGATAGCCGATGTAAGAAAAGACAATGGTCGAATTGGAGGGTACCTCCAATGTATAATTACCGTCAATATCGGTAATTATAC
>CAJTMR010000005.1:0-90980 GCA_910577325.1 uncultured Parabacteroides sp. | reverse complement strand
GTCGAATTGGAGGGTACCTCCAATGTATAATTACCGTCAATATCGGTAATTATACCGATTGTAGTTCCTTTTACTGCGACGTTGACACCGATCAGGGGTTCGCCGTTCGCATCTACTACGGAACCTTTTATGGTTTTTTGCTGTGCAAATGCCGTAGCTGCGAACATGACGCAAAGCAAAAAACAGCCGAGCGTCCTGGATAAATGGTTTAAAGAATATCTTTCCATGTTTTGAGATATTAAATGAATGTAAGGTTAAATATTATTAGATAATGGCTTATCTGTTTCGAGAATGGATGTTGGATTATGTTTTCATAGGCAATTGTAGTTTAGTTGGACATATATTTGTGAAAAATAGTGACATTGAAAAAATTTTACTTGGTCGCATACAATTTTACTTTTGGGTTAACTGTATATTTATTTTACATGGAAACGTTTCTGTAATGAAACACAATCCTTGTTAACAAATACAAACTTGTTTCAAGGGCAAAAGTAGGTAAAAAGATGGTTAAATCAAAATGAATGTATAAGAATGTTTTGGCGTGTAATTGTTTATTGCATTGTGTGATTTGTCATCCCGGGCCGAGCCTGGGATGACAAAATAGGATTAGGTCATATCCTCTTATAAAGGATGGGGATCCGATCAGTCACCATATCCCGGATTTTGAATCAGATTCGGATTGCTAAGCATTTCATTTCGCATTATCGGCAAATAGTAGCATTTGTCAGCGAACTGGCGAGCTTCTTCAGACAAGTCGACCGGTTTGTATTTCAGATTCCATTTGGTCGGGTCTGCATCATACTTGTCTTGTTTGCCAACTCCCGGTTTCAGCCATGCGGTTACACGAATACCTTTCAAGCTGTTTACTCCCGGTGCTTCAGGTGCAATCATCCAACGACGTAAGTCCCAATAGCGGATTTCTTCAAAACTAAATTCCAGACGGCGTTCGTTTTGATAGATTTTACGCAGTTCTGCTTGGTCATTGGTTGTAACAGCCGGTAGATTGACATTTGCACGATATTCGTTCAAATATTTTTTTGCTTCATCCAATTCTCCTAATTCAATACAAGCTTCGATATAACAGAAATAAACTTCCGACAAACGGATAAACGGGAAAATGGCATTGATTTTATTGCGATGGTCGCCATCTGCCGGATTGATGTATTTTTTCAGATAATAACCGGTGTAGGTTGCATTCCATTTTTCACCACCTCCAGAGCGGGTATCCATACCTGAGAAAAATTTGGAATCATCTGTTTCTTGGGGATCCAATTGGTAATAACCTGTCTGGATTTTACCCGTAGGTTCGATCGCTGCATAGTCGGACGGACGTTGTATCCATTGCATGCCGTCATACATGATCGTCGCATAGAAACGCGGTTCGCGATTTTCGTAAGGAGCAGCAGCATGTTTGGCATTGTTCCAGTCAAATTTACTTCCATCTTCCATCGCAAAGGCATCGACCAAGTCCTGTACCGGAGTGTTTCCACCCCAAGCGTGGTAGCCTGACGGACCGTTGAAAAGCGGCATTTTGGTTCCACTTTCATCTTTCGTGTCGATGAAGTAGCGGGAGAAGATGTTGTCGGCGCTTTCTTTGAGGAAGAAGCTCCAGATCTCGTTAGCTTTTTCTTCCGTAGAAAGACCGGGACCACCGTAAGTCGGGATGGCATGTCCCATCGGGTTGTCCAATAACTCTTTTGCCGCAGCTTTTGCAGCTTTCCAGCGTTCGGCTTGTGTCCCTTCCGTATAGAAAATGAATTCCGGATGTTGGTATGAACCCAGCAAAGGCGATTTGGCAGAAGCTTTTGCCTGGTCGTGAAGGTCGCTTGCCACATCTGTCAGCACGCGTACCTTCAACGCTTTTGCTGCCGCCAGTGTTGCGCGACCTTTTTGCGTATTGGCAAACGTACGGTCTTTCAGATATTCGGCCGCATTGTCGAGGTCACTTAAAACTTGCTTGATACAATCCGTATAAGAAGAACGTGATAACAGGAAGGATTCTTGCGGGTCTGTCAATTGTGTTACTCTCAATTGGAGGGGGACACCGCCGAAAGCTCTTGTCAGACGATGGATGAAGTAGGCGCGTAAGAAATAAGCTTCACCCTTTAGCTGTTGCTTTGCGTCTTCGGCAAATGTGGCTGTTTCGAGATTTTCGATGAAATCGTTGCAAGAACGGATGTTCAAATATAGACGTTGCCATTGATGTCCACTTTGTGTTTTGGCAAACCAACCTAAGTTTACGTCTGTTACGGCTCCTGCGTTGCTTTCACGAAATTCACGTCCGTGAGTGAACAGTGCCTCGTCACAGGCAGAGGCCTGCAATTCTTCCGTAAAACCAGCATCCTGGAATGCAAAATATATGTCATACATATAGGCTTCCGCCAGATTTTTTTCTTTCCAGATGTCTTCAGCCATGATTTCAGTCTGGGATTTCGTATTCAGGAAATCCGTACTACAAGATACTGTCATCAAAGCAGCTGATAATAAACATAATATATTCGCTTTTTTCATTTCGTACCAATTTAGAAAGTTACTGTAAAACCGACATTAATGATTTTAGACTGCGGATAGTTTGTTGCATTGCTGCTTGTACTTTCCGGGTCAATGTCCTTGCAAGGCGAGAATGTCAGCAAGTTTACACCGTTTACATAAATACGGGCATATGAGATCAACTTTGTTTGAGCCAACCATGCTTTAGGCAGCGTCCAACCCAGTTCGAGGTTTTTCAAACGGATATAATTTGTGTTGACCATCCAATACGTATTGTTACCGGCAGCCGTTCCGTCCCAGTAATAAGCCGAACGTTCGTTTACACGCGGGTATAAGCTGGACGGGTTTTCGATAGACCAGTGTTTGTCATATACATATTTCGGATAGTTTCCGATATCGCCTGCTTCCCAGTAGACCTTGGTCCACGAGTCGGCTGCTCCTTGGAACAATACGCTCAGGTCGAAGTTTTTCCATTGCAAGTTACCGGTGATACCGTATGTCCATTTCGGTTCGTTGGTACGGTCTGAACGATAGCGGTCGTCCGGTGTGATTTTGCCGTCTCCATCCAAGTCCTTGAATTTCATGTCACCAGGGCGCAAGTCTGCGTCTTTCGTTATACCGTCGTAGTTCGGGCGGTTGGCTGTATTGTTGATTTCGTCCCAATCCTTGAATACGCCGTCATATTCATAATACAAATCTGTGTTCATCGGATGTCCGGTTGACTTTTGCCATTCCGGTGCTCCCGGTGCTTCATCCCAGAACTTGATGGTGTTTTTGGCATAGCCTCCTGTTGCTGAAATGCTGTAACGCCAGTCTTTTCCGATATTGTCGCTCCATTCGATCTTGAAATCGAAACCGGTGTTGTCAACTTTACCGATGTTTTCGGCCGGAAGTGTCAAACCGGATGTTGACGGGATGGAAGCATTTCTACGCCACAAGATGTTGGAACGCTTGTTGTAGAAATAGTCGGCTTCCAGATATAAACGGTTGTCGAATGTACGGGTTTCGATACCGACATTGAAGTTATTTGCACGTTCCCAAGTAATGTTCGGGTTCGGGAATCGGCTGATCCTTAATCCTTTTTCGTCTTTGTTGTCGATAATCATACCCCATTCGTAGTAGTATGTCGGAGAGAATTGGTATTCTCTTAACGAGCCGTCGAAGTAAACTTGGTCGTTACCCATCTGTCCCCAAGAAGCACGGATCTTGAAATAATCGATGAAAGAAAGGTTTTCTTTCCAGAAGTCTTCTTCCGAAATACGATAGCCTAACAATACGCCGGGGAAGAAACCGAAACGGTTGCCTTCGGCAAACATATAAGAACCGTCATAACGCCAGACGAACTCGGCCAAATATTTTTCTTTGTAGTTATAGGCCATACGTCCGAAATAGTTCATACGGGCGCGTTCCCAGTTGGCTCCGTCACTTTTGGCATTTTTTTCTTTGTCACCACCAGCATTGAAGTGATGTAAAGCGTTTGATAAGAAATAACGGCGGTAAGCATTGAATGATTCGGCATTTGACCAATCTCGTTCCATACCGACCAAGAAGTTTACGCCATGATCGCCGAAATTGCGGTCGTATGTCAAAATACCGCTTAGTACCGTATTGGACTGGTCGGTAGACTCCATGGATAAATCAGGATCTTCATGGCTTGGATAGCTTAACATCGGTGTTAATTTCGGTGTTTTTCCATCCGCCTCATAGCTGACACCATCCCAATCGTACAAAGTCCAAGGTTGAAACCAGGTTTTGCTTTGTTTCAAATACTTATCGTAAGATACGGATGCGGTCAGTTTTAATCCTTCAATCCATGGTTGGGTAATTTCAACTTTGGCATTGCTTTGGATGTAATAACGTTTGTCATGCGTATAACCGGTTTCATCCGTGCAAGCTACGACCGGGTTACGTCCGTATTCCTGTGCCGGTCCGGGCAGTCCGTTCGGCCAATAGGCATGGTCGGTTGGTCTTCCGCGGGAAGTGAACCACAATAAGTCCCCTGCACCTTGGCTGGGAAAATTACGGTTTTCCTGACGTCCCATCAATTGCGCACCTACTTTGATGTAGTCGTTGAACTGTGCATCCACGTTCATGCGCAGGTTGAACTGTTTGTAGTTGTTGGCTGATTTGTGGTACAAACCATCGGTATATTTATGACCGAAGTTTACAAAATACTGATATTTGTCGGAACCGCCTTCCAATGAAGCATTATGTACACGCTGCGGAGACCAGTTTTTAAAAGTAGCGGCATACCAGTCCGTATTGGGATATCTCCAAGGGTCACTTCCGTTACGATACAATTCAATTTCTTCCGGAGTCCTGAATAATGTATAATCACCCATGGTCTGTCCATTGTTCTTGGCCGGATTGAGCATGGCTTTGTTCATATACAATTCGTTTACCAATTCGGAATATTGGACGGCGTCGCACATTTCCGGCAAGTTGGTCGGTTTAGACCAGCCTTGATTGAAAGAATAAGTGAATTCCGGCTTTTTGCCTTGGCGTCCTTTTTTTGTCGTAATCAAGATTACACCATTGGCGGCACGTGCACCGTAGATGGCGGCGGAAGCATCTTTCAGGACAGACATCGTTTCGATTTCGTTCGGGTCCAGACGTTCCAAACCACCGGCTCTTGCTGCCACTCCGTCGATAACGACCAGCGGGTCGTTGTTACCGAGTGTGTTTGAACCACGGATTCGGATTGTCGCTCCATCGTAACCGGGTTCCCCTGAACGTTGGTAGGTCACGACACCGGACATTTTACCGGCGATGGCATTTGATAAGTTGGCTACCGGCGATTTAACCAGATCATCACCTTTCAGTGTGGAAACGGAACCGGTGACGGTCTCTTTTTTCTGTACACCATACCCGACAACGACAACTTCGTCGATGTTTTGAGTATCTTCTTGCATGGTGATGTTGATTGTCGTTTGATTTCCAACGGAAAGCTCTTGTGTCCTATATCCTATATAAGAGAAGACAAGAGTCGCGTTTGTTGGAACTTCTAACGTGTATTTACCATCAATATCTGTAATAATACCGATAGCCGTACCTTTTACAGATACGTTCACACCGATGAGCGGTTCACCTGTTGCATCGACAACTGTGCCTTTGATAGGCTTTTGTTGGGCGAAAACAACTGTTGTACAGAGTACGAAAAGTGATAAGATTAACATTCGGAAGAGGTTATTCATGACTCCGCTTCGTTTTGAATGTGCTTTCAAAGAAAAGTCTTTCATGTTCTTTCTTTATTAAATGAATATAAGGTTAAAAAAACTATAAGGATATTGCTATCCTGCTAAAAGAATGGAATTTGAATATTCATTAGATCATAGGCAATATGGATTAAATGAGACATAATATTTGAAAAGATTGTATCGTATACTCCTTGAACCGTGTTTGAATGACTGTTCGTATCATAATGAATTCTTTTAAGTTAACAATCTCTTGAGAGACCGGTCGTTTACTTAAAGTAAACACCAGCCTTGTTAATAGTTTTAAATTGTATCTGAGGCAAAGATATTGCAAAATGTTATATATACAAAAATAATAGCAATAAAATATTACAGGGTACACTTATTTTGTTTTGGGACTATTGTTAATTTGGTTGTATGAACAGTATATTAGAAAATATAGATACAATTCGAAGAAACAAAGGCTATTCGCAGGAATACATGGCGACTCAAATAGGAATGAAGCAAGCCGGATTTAGTTTGATTATGTCAGGAGAACGGGAATTGAAATATAATACCTTATTGCAAATCGCAAAGGTGTTGCAGATCTCTGTAATAGATCTTATAACATTTCCGGATAAGTATGTTCTCTCCAAAGGAAAGGGTATGTCAACCGAAGCTGTTTTGCAAATAAAACTGGACAGCGATAAAAAAGATCAGATATTGAATATAGTGTTTGGGGAACAAATTGCAGAGTTGTTGAAATCGAAATGATTTTTTTAGCACGGAAGGAGAGGCTCGAACTCCCGACACCTGGTTTTGGAGACCAGTGCTCTACCAACTGAGCTACTTCCGTGTTTGCGGGTGCAAAGGTAAAAGAATATTCTGTAAATTCAAAATTTTTTTTTCAATTTCTTTTTTCTCTGAATTTGTAGGGTTCCCCAAACGTCTATATGATTTTATTTTTTGTCTGTCAGAAAATCGATCATTCGAAGAATGGCTCGCGAGCAAGCCGGGCAGAACGGGGCGTAATCGCGCATCATGCAATGGTCCATCGGGCGGTAAATGCCTTTGGATAGGTAACCGCCACCTTCGAACACGCCCGCTTTATCTTTGTGCGCGGCGTCGAGCGGGGTCGGGATGGGAGTGCTGGCGGGCAACAAGTCTTTCCATTTGCTATCGAAATCTACTAAAGTCGTGATGTTAGGTTCCCACGGTTCGTATTTCAGGTTATAGAAATCCTGATAAGCGACTTCCGATGAAAAGTATTCGTCTGCCAAGCCGGCGAAACTATGTCCGAACTCATGCGTGAAGACAACGGGTGTCTGTGGGTTGTCGGCCGTCCCGCAGGCATAGAAGTTGTACATGCCGCCTCCGCCGTACATATCCGTGTTTATCAACAGGAATATGGCATCGCAGGGGACGTTCCAGACGGCGTCGCGGATTGATTTCATGTCCGGGGTTGTCAGATAACGGTCCACACCGAACGTATAGTAGCCGGAATTGAGGGCCGTGTTCTTGAAAATACCCTTGCCGGAAATATCTGTGCCCGATTCTTCCGATACCAGGCAGACGGCCCACACGTTGAAGTCGTTCCGCCGTGTCGTGAAAGGAGGAGTGGCAAACAGAGCTTCGGTGAACCGTTTGGCGTCTGCCACGAATTTCTCTTGTTCGTCCGCCGTGTATCCTTCGGCAATGAAAACGAGATCCACTTTTTCTGATGAGTCGCCGTTTTTCTGTATCTGGTGCACCGTGTTGTTTTTCAATTTGCCCCGGTCGATGAATATGCTTTTCGGATCGATCTCCTGTTTCAGCAACGGATGGAATTGCATGTCTGCTTTGTCGCGTGCCGTGATCTCTACATAAACAGGTGCTTTCGGGAAAGGTACGGAGGCGCTGTTTGTCCAGGACTGGGTTTCCGTCTTGGCCTGCTCTGTCGAGCGCCATTCTTCGAACAACGTGTTGAAGCCGCGCGAGTAAATCAATTGGTTCGTAGCCTTGTCATACACGTTGATATAGTAGCCGCCATAGCCCGAATTGTCGATCAGGTTCTTGACCGGACCTCCCCAAACCGGTTCTTCCCGCAGTTGTTGGATGGCAGCCGATTGTGACTTCAGGTTACCGCTCAAGGCAAAATCCACCCGGAGGCTTTTCTTTTCAAAATAGGTGTCGAAGTCTCTCTGCGCAAATGCGGAGAAGTGGCAGAGAATGACAAGAAGCAAAAGTGAAATCTTTGTTTTCATGTTCGTATGCGTTGTTATATGTAATTCTATATCGCAAATATAAGATTTTTTTAGAGTGTTCGGTTGATATCGTCCAAATATCTGACGTGTGTAAACAGGGCAACCGCATCAAAATCATAAAGTGTCCATCTGCTTTCGCCACCGATACGGACTGAATACATACATGTTTTTGCATCTTTTTCGCCGAAGGTTGTTTTTGCCTATGTAAATATAAATATCATATTATCAGTCATATAAATAAAAATTTATGTAAAAAGCATGATAGATGCATGATAGTAGAATGATAGTTGAAAACAGCTGCTATCATGCTTTAACATATTGTGAAACAGGAGTTAATAGCCGGATATGATAGTATGATAGTTGGTTTGCGAAATTTTTCACAGAAGAAGAGAAGTGATTCCGGATAGCAATTTTGAGTGCGGTTGCCCTGCGTGTGTAAATAAAATATTTGTATTTGAGAAATGTAAATTTTATATTCGCGGAAAATATAGAATACATTGAATTATGGGAAATATCCGAAAAGTTATAGGCTGGTCGCTCTGTATGATGATTTGTTGTCATCTGATGGGAGAGGAGAAGAAGAACTTGAATATTGTATTTATCGGGAACAGTATTACGCAAGGGGCCTTGTTGGAAGACCCGAAGCATGACGCGCCTCCGGTGAAAGCCGCTTTGTATTTGGGCAAACAACCGGCGGTGGGGACGGTCCGCTATTCCAACCAGGGAGTGAGCGGGAGCACAACCGTCGATTTTTTACCTCAGACCGGGTCGCTATTCCCGAAGGTTGTTCAGGCCGCCGATCGGTTCAAAGATGAAACATGGGCCACTTTGATCTTTTCCGTCATGCTTGGTACGAACGACAGTGCCATAACCGGGCCGAACGGTGCTCCGGCTTCGCCCGGCAAGTATCATGAGAATATGAAGACGATCATCGACAAGTTGCTGGCGCTTTATCCCAAATGTAAGGTCGTGTTGCACCGACCGGTCTGGTATAGCCCGAATACTTACAACGGAGCCAAATATCTGGAAGAGGGGCTGAACCGTCTGCAAAGCTATTATCCGGAGTTGCAAGCATTGGTGCTCCATTATTCCAAACATTTTCCGGGACAGGTCTTTGTGGGAGATACGGATGGTTTCGATTATTTCGAGGCGCATTATAAAGAAGAACTCTTTCCCGAAAAAGGTAATGCCGGCACTTTCTATCTGCACCCGAACCGGAAAGGGGCGGCAGCTTTGGGAGAGATGTGGGGGAAAGCGATACTTGGTTCGATTGTGGAGTGACAATTGACAATTAGGTGTGACCGCTCGTCTCTTTTAATTGTCAATTGTCCTTTGTTCTTATCTTTTGCCCAATCTGTGGTCAAGGATACCGATGTGGCATTCGCCGTAGTTCTTCAACTGGTCTACGATATCTTTGGCTGTAGATTCTTCTTCAACCTGTTCGCGGACGAACCAGAAGAGGAAATCTCTTGTCGCATGGTCTCTTTCTTCTTCGGCGATGTCGACCATCTTGTCGATCAGTTCGGACACGTGGCATTCGTGTTTGTAAACGTGTTCGAACAATTCTGTCACGCTGCCCCATGCCGTCGGTACGACATTGATCTGGCCGATCGTGATATCACCGCCGCGGTCGATAGCGAAGTCTATCATTTTGTGGGCGTGTTCCATTTCTTCTTCAGCTTGTTGTTTCATCCAGTGAGCGAAACCGTTTAATCCCATTTTCTGGAAGTGTACGGACATGGACAGGTACAGGTTGGATGACCACATCTCTGCATTTACCTGTGCGTTAAATGCTTCGGATAATCTTTTGCTTAAAATCATAATGCTGTTGCTTTTATATGTTATTGTATAAGTGAAATCGATTGAGATTCCGATGACAAATGTATGACTTTTTTTGTTTGCCCGTTTTCCTAAAGCGATAAACTTTTTCTATGACGTGATACATAAAATCTTTGTCCGAATCTCATCGTTTTTATAACAAGCGGCACTATTGTTTGGTTTTAGGAAAACATCAATTCAGATACATTGGCCAACACATTGTTTTAAGGGCACTAAACCTATGTGTTGCCTTGTGCTAAACAATAGGGCTGCCGTTTGGAGACGGTTGTGTATCAAAAGGCGTTGTTTGTAATAATATTGTCATTTTTGCGTTTTAATTTGAAAAAGAACATGATATGGGAAAGAGGTTGGGACAATTGTGGTCATGTATGTTGGCGGCAGTGAAGAAGAATCCGGTCGAAGTGCTGTTGATTGTATTTTACTGTGTGCTGGATTGTTATCTGTATGAATCGGGTAATTATCAAGTGTGGAAACCGGTACTGACGTATGCTTGGGTGCAGTTCCTGTTGGTTTATTTGTTGAACGGATTGACACAGGGCGGCAAGAGACGGTGGCTTTATTATCTGTTTGGATTTTTCTTTCTGCCGGTCCGGTTGTGGGTGACGGAAGCTGTCGGTGCGACCTGGGGCGTATCGGTTGTGGTGGTGCAACTGTTATACCTTTCGAGTCGTTGGGAGAAAGAAAACGGGCTTTTTATGCGGACCTCGTTACGGTATGTATGGACCTGTCTGGCCGCCGGAGTTTTGTCGGTTGTTGCCTGGTTGCTTTCCATTTCGGTCTATCAGTCCATTCATTATATATTCGAGATAGGAGAAGAATGGGGCGAACGTTATTTTACATACGCAGCCGCGTTCGCTTTTTTCGGGTTGATGCCGCTCCTGTTCCTGATGTTCAACCAAGATGCGAAAGAGGAGGTTCGCTGGAACAAGGCGTTGGATGCTTTGGTCAATTTTGTGTTGACGCCGGCTCTGTTGATATATGCCGTTATTTTATATCTCTATTTGATCAAGATTGTGGTGATGTGGTCGTTGCCTAAAGGTGGAGTCGCCTTGATTGTCGCTGCTTTTACGACAATGGCTTTCCTCTTGCAGGGATGCCAACTGTTTGTGTCGAAACGTTATTACGATTGGTTCTTTAGCCGGTGCTGCTGGATGGTGTTGCCGGCATTGGGTATGTTTTGGGTCGGGACTTTCTATCGCATTGCCCAATATGGATTTACGGAACTGCGCGTCTATTTAGTCTTAGGCGGGCTGGTCTTGACTGGCATGACATTCCTTTTTTTCTCCAAACGGACAGGACGTTACCTGTATGTGGCACTGTCGGCGGTTGTTCTGCTATCCGTCTTTACCTATATACCCGGCATTACGGCAAAAGATATCGAACGGATTTCACAGGAAAAGCGGGGGAATGATCCAGAGTCGGAAAGGCGGGATGATTATCGTGAATATATAACCATATCCAATGATTTGCCTTTGGACATTTCGGGATATGAAACACTTCAACCTGTCGGGCAGTACGACGAACCGGTAAATTGCACGATAACACCGGAAGGAATTTTCCTGTTGCGTGAAAAGGATATGATCCTTTTCAGAGCGGACAAAGATGAGTTGCTTTTCCGTCAGATGGAAAAGGTGGGTTTGTCGCCTGCCGATTCGATACCGGAAGCATCCTATCCGGACATCCTCCGATTGGAACTTGATTCGGCTTTGTATGTGTTTGGCGAGATTGGTGTTTTCCGTAATTCGCCGGATTCGGCCTATACGGTCTCTTATGCGGGAGGTGGCTATTATCTGAAAAAAAAGAGTACCTTTGCCCACTGAATAGCAAGAAGCACTCATGAAAAAGAAAAATCAGCAGACCTTGTTTTCCGCTCCCGACGGGAAATCTTATCTTGTCCCGTTTATATTGATCACCAGCTTGTTCCTGCTGTGGGGATTTGCCCACGGCTTGCTGGATGTATTGAACAAGCATTTCCAAGGAGCCTTCACGATGACGAAGGCGGAGAGCGGCCTTGTGCAGTTTTCCACCTATATCGCCTATTTCCTGATGGCGATCCCAGCCGGTATGTTCGTGAAGCGCTTCGGATATAAGAAAGGAATCATTCTGGGGTTATGCTTGTTTGCCCTTGGGGCGTTTGCCTTTATTGCGGCGGCCTATCTGCATTCGGCGTTCCCGTTCCTGGTCGCCCTGTTTGTGATTGCCTGCGGGCTCTGTATCCTGGAAACGGCAGCCAATCCTTATTCCACGATTTTGGGGCCGGAGGAATCGGGGGCACAACGCCTGAACCTTTCCCAGTCGTTCAACGGGTTGGGGTGGATTTTGGGACCGTTGGTTGGCGGAATGTTGATATTCGGTGGGGCAGAGGAGGACCCGCTTACGCTGGCCAAACCTTATATATTGGTCGGCTCGGTCGTCCTGTTGGTCGCCGTGCTCTTCTTTTTCACCAAGCTGCCCGAAGTGCAGGTGGAGGAAGAAACGGATAAAGAGGCAAAGGCACTTGCTTCTGCGCCTGATACGGTTCCGATGTGGAGACATCCGCAATTTGTCCGGGCGATTGTTGCCCAGTTTTGCTATTGTGCCGCCCAGACGGGGATTTTCAGTTTCTTCATCAATTATGTGACGGAAGCCGATACAACCATGACGGATATCGAGGCTTCGCGTATCCTGGCTTTCGGAGGAATGGCGTTGTTCATGATCGGCCGCCTGTCCGGCAGTTTTACGATGGGATGGATGTCGCCGGCCCGTCTCCTGACCTGGTTTGCGTTGGCGGATGTGGTCTGCATGGTATTGGTTGTCATGTCTCTCGGAACGGTCTCTTTGTATGCGCTCTATATCTCTTTCTTCTTTATGTCCATCATGTTCCCGACCATCTTTGCTCTCGGCCTGGAAGGGATGGGGGGCTATACGAAGAAAGCCTCTTCCTATATCGTCATGGGAGTGGCAGGCGGCGCCTTCGCCCCGATGTTGATGGGGTATATCGGGGCAGACAACATGGCGGCCGGTTTTGTGGTTCCGTTGGCGGCATTCCTTTATATTTTGTATTTTGCGTTGAGGTGCGGCAAAATTCGTTTAGGTTCGTATTCAAAACAACTGGATCAGTAGCAGCCCCAATGCCACCGACACCCCGGTGGCGATCAGTCCCGGCAGCATGAACGAATGGTTGAGGAGGTATTTGCCGATACGGGTGGTTCCGGTACGGTCGAAATTGATGGCGGCTACGATGGTCGGATAGTTCGGGATGAAGAAATATCCGTTTACTGTGGGGAACAGCGCGATCAGCATATAAGGTGAGATACCCAGGGCGATTCCTAACGGCAACATCGCGCGGATGGTCGCTGCCTGGCTGAACAAAAGGATGGACATGACGAACAGGGCCAGGCCGAAAAGCCACGGCATTTCCGTTACGATATGTTCGATCGAGCCTTTCAGTTCCGCCATGTTCCCGCCGATGAAAGTGTCGCCCATCCAAGCGATGCCGAAGATCGCGACGACCGCTTGCATGCCGGCGGAGAAGACGGACCCCTGCACAGCCTTTATCGCGTCTGTCCGGGTGGCGAGCAGGATAAGGGCGGCGGCCGAGAGCATCAGGATCTCGATGATATGCGCCATCTGCATTTGCCGGAAACTGCCATCGGGCTGGTTGAACCAGGGGCGTAGTTCTGTCAACGAGCCGAACAGGACGATGCCGACGGTCGCCGCGATGAATATCAATACCGAAAGGAGGGCGGCACGGTGGTTCTCGACTCCCTTCGTCCTATATGTATCGTCTGTGAACTCCCCGTTTTCGACACGGCGCAGGTATTCGGGATCTTCCGCCAACTCTTTCCCGACGTGCAGCGAGCAGAACGCCCCTGCCAAGACACCGATCAACGTGCAGGGGACGGAGATCATCAGGATGTCCATCAATGATATGTTGTGTCCCGACAGCATACTGAGCAAGGCCACGGTTGCCGCCGAGATCGGGCTGGCCGTAATTGCCTGCTGGGAGGCGATCACTGCGATGCCTAATGGCCGTTCGGGACGTATCTTCGTTTCTGTTGCCACTTCCGCTATCACGGGAAGGACCGAATAAGCCACATGTCCCGTCCCCGCGATGAATGTGAAGATGTAAGTGACCAGCGGGCTGAGGATCGTAATCTTGGAGGGATGCTTGCGCAGCAGTTTTTCCGCCCATTTCACCATCAGGTCCAGTCCGCCTGCCGCCTGCATGCAACTGGCGGCAGCTATGACCGCAACGATCATCAGCATGACGTCGATGGGCGGGGAGGTCGGCTCCAGACCGAATACGAAAGTGAGGACGGCCAGTCCCAGTCCGCCCAATACGCCTAAACCGATACCGCCAAGGCGGGCTCCGATGATAATCGCAATTAAAACGAATAATAATTGTAACAACATGTCTTGTAAAATGCAGATTTAGTTTGTAAAGGTTGCAAATTTAATTATTTTTGTTGCGCTAAGTACTACAAAAACAATTAATACGAATGAAAAGAATCTATTTCGCAGCTTTGGTAGGCTTGTTTGGGTGCGTGTCGGCATTGTCGGCACAAGGGCGGAGTGAGTTCCTGTTGGAAAAAAACTGGAAGTTCACCCGCGAAGACAACAAAGAGTTTATAAAACCTGCTTTCGACGACAGCAAGTGGCAGTCCGTGACTGTCCCGCACGATTGGGCGATCTACGGCCCTTTCAGTTCCCAGAATGATAAACAGGAAGTAGCTATTGCCCAGGATGGCCAGAAAGAGGCGATGGAGCATGCCGGGCGTACCGGCGGGTTGCCGTTTGTCGGTGTGGGCTGGTATCGCACCGAGTTCGACCTGCCGCAGTTCCAGGCTGGCAAGCGGGCGACGATCCTGTTCGACGGGGCGATGAGCCGTGCCCATGTCTATATCAACGGGCAGAAGGTCGGTTACTGGCCGTATGGTTACAACTCTTTCCATTTCGATATCACCGAATATCTGAAGCCCGGACAGAAGAACACGCTGGCGGTCCGTCTGGAAAACCTGCCGGAGTCTTCCCGTTGGTATCCCGGAGCCGGTCTTTACCGCAACGTTCACCTGATTGTGACCGAAGACGCCTATATCCCGGTTTGGGGAACTTATATCACTACGCCTTCGGTGAACGAAAAGTTTGCCAAAGTGAACGTCCTCACCAAAGTCGTGCTTCCCGAAGGAGCCGATCCTGCCAAATACAGCGTGGAGACCAGTGTTTGGAATCCGAACAAGCAGAAGCTGACGGCTGTGCGCACTTCTCTTGCGCAGATGAGATACAACAATGACCGGGCGGAGCAGGAGTTTGTCATCCAAGACCCGTCCTTATGGTCTCCGGAAATGCCTGCCTTGTACTCGGCGGAAACCCGTCTGTATGAAGGCGACCAACTGAAAGATGTCTATACGACTCCTTTCGGTATCCGCTCGATCGAGATTATACCGGACAAAGGCTTCTTCCTGAATGGCAAGCGGACCGTCTTCAAGGGCGTCTGCAACCATCACGACCTCGGCCCGTTGGGGGCTGCCGTCAACGATGCTGCCATCCGCCGGCAGATACGCATCCTGAAAGACATGGGGTGCAATGCGATCCGTACTTCCCACAACATGCCGGCTCCTGAGCTGGTAAGGGCTTGTGACGAAATGGGTATGATGGTCATGGCGGAGAGCTTTGACGAGTGGAACGTGGCCAAATGCAAGAACGGGTACAATCTGCTCTTCGACGAATGGGCGGAGAAAGACCTCGTGAACTTGCTTCATAACTTCCGTAACAATCCGAGCGTTGTCATGTGGTGCATCGGTAATGAAGTGCCTAACCAGTGGAACGAAGGGGATTGCAAGATTGCCAAATGGTTGCAGGATATCTGTCACCGCGAGGACCCGACGCGTCCGGTAACCCAGGGAATGGATGCTCCGGATGCCGTGGTTAACAACAACTTTGCCGCCGTGATGGACGTGGCGGGTTTCAACTACCGTCCTTTCAAATACAAGGTAAATTACAAGAAGTTGCCGCAGCGGATCGTCTTAGGTAGCGAAACCGCTTCGACGGTAAGTTCTCGCGGCGTTTATAAATTCCCGGTCGAACGTAAGGCGATGGTCAAATATGACGATCATCAGAGTTCTGGCTACGATGTGGAACATTGCGGTTGGTCCAATTTGCCGGAAGACGATTTTATCCAGCATGAAGATTTGCCGTATTGCATCGGTGAGTTTGTGTGGACCGGATTCGATTATTTGGGCGAACCGACTCCCTACTATACGGATTGGCCAAGCCATAGTTCCCTGTTCGGCATCATCGACCTGGCAGGCATTCCAAAGGATCGTTTCTATCTGTACCGCAGCCATTGGAACAAAACAGCACGTACGTTGCACATCTTGCCTCATTGGACCTGGCCGGGACGCGAGGGAGAAGTGACGCCTGTTTTTGTGTACACGAATTATCCTTCCGCAGAGTTGTTTATCAATGGTAAAAGTCAGGGAAAACGCACGAAAGACCTGAGTGTCGGACTGGACAGCAGCTATACGGAAGCCGCCCGGAAAAGTTTCGAACGGCAGAAGCGCTACCGTTTGATGTGGATGGACACCAAATATGAACCGGGCACGTTGAAAGTGGTAGCTTACGACAAGGATGGCAACGCTGTCGCCGAAGAGGAAATTCATACTGCCGGCAAGCCTCATCACATCGAACTGACTGCTGACCGCGACCGCCTGAAAGCCGATGGCAAGGATCTCTCGTTTATCAATGTCCGTGTGGTCGACAAGAACGGTAATCTATGTCCTGACGCCGCCCACAAGGTGAAGTTCAACGTCCGTGGCTCCGGTTCTTACCGCGCGGCTGCCAACGGTGATCCTTCGTCGCTCGAGTCTTTCCAGGCTCCGCAGATGTCTCTTTTTAAAGGACAACTGACCGCAATCGTACAGACAGAAGAAACACCGGGCGTCATTGTCTTCGAAGTTTCGGCTCCGGGGGTGAAAGGTGCAAGAATTGAATTGATCAGCGAATAACCCGGATTTCCCGGTTATCCCGATAAAAAGGAATAGGCATCGGATTGGAGACGGATAGGCATCCGTCACGAATCCGATGCCTATCTGTTTTTCCAAAACCGAACACACTGTCCGATATTGAACACTTGTGGAAAAGTGGATTGTTTGTAAATCATTGATTTACGCTTTTGGCACGGAGTTTGCCCGATAAATGCCGACATGGTGAAAGTGCTAAAAAAGAATTAAAACAATACAGAATATGGACAGAGAGATTTCAAAGGAAGTACAGAGAAAGGAACAACGCAAACAGTTTATCAAGATAGGAGCAGTCATTGGCAGCCTTGTCGTCCTGACCGTAGCGGTGATCTCCATGCTTCAGACCAGTCTGAAACGAAAAGATCTCAACATTTCGACGGTCGATAAGGGGATGATCGAAGTTTCGGTCAGTGCGTCCGGCAAAGTGATCCCTGCGTTTGAGGAAATCATCAATTCGCCGATCAACTCCCGGATTGTGGAAGTGTATAAGCGGGGCGGGGATTCGGTCGATGTCGGCACGCCGATCCTGAAGTTGGATTTGCAGAGCGCCGAGACGGAATATAACAAGCAGTTGGATGAAGAACAAATGAAGAGCCTGCAATTGGAGCAGCAGCGCGTGATGAACCACAACAAACTTTCGGAAATGGAAATGAACCTGAAAGTCTCCCGTATGGAACTGGACCGCAAGGCTGTCGAACTTCGCAACGAACGTTATTTGGACAGTCTCGGAGCCGGTACGACCGACAAGGTACGTCAGGTGGAACTTGATTATAATGTGAGTCTCCTCAAACTGAAGGAGGACGAACAGAAGTATAAGAATGAACAGGCACTTGCCGAAGCGGATCTGAAAGTAAAAGAGCTGGAGCTTAATATTTTCCGCAAGAGCCTTGCAGAAACCCGGCGTACGTTGGAGGATGCCCGGATTCGTTCGCCTCGCAAAGCGATCCTGACATACGTGAACAACGAGATCGGCTCTCAGATCGGGCAAGGGGCAAAGGTGGCAATCGTTTCGGACTTGTCCCATTTCAAGATCGAAGGCGAGATTGCCGATACCTATGGTGATCGTATTGCCGCAGGCAGCAAGGCGGTTATAAAGATCGGCAGTGAGAAGCTGGAGGGGACGGTCAGTGATGTTACTCCTTTGTCGAAGAACGGCGTGATCTCTTTTACCGTCCAATTGGAGGATGACAATCATAAGCGTCTCCGTTCCGGTTTAAAGACCGATGTCTATGTGATGAATGCGGTGAAAGATGATGTGTTGCGCATTGCCAACTCCTCTTATTATGTAGGAAAAGGGGAATATGAACTCTTTGTTGTCAACGGCGACCAGTTGTTGAAACGCAAAGTGCAGTTGGGCGACAGCAATTTCGAATATGTAGAAGTGGTCGGCGGCCTGCAGGAAGGCGATGAGGTTGTCGTTTCGGACATGAATGCTTATAAGGATAAGAACAAACTTAAGCTTGAAGAATAAGTAAGATAATCTGCTGTATGATAAAACAATATTTGAAACAGGCTTTCTATATGCTGAAAGAGAATCGTCTTATCAGCATTATCTCCATAGCGGGTACGGCAATATCGATTGCTATGATTATGATTGTGGTGCTGGTGTTCCAGATCCAGTTCGCCAACTATTATCCGGAGAACGACCGCGACCGGATGATGTATGTGGAAAACGGCACGGAAGTACGGTCCTCCGATGGCTGGAACAGAGGGGCTATGTCGGCCGAAGCGGTTAAGGAGTGTTTCTATTCGTTGGAACTTCCGGAAGCCGTATCGGGCTATGCTCTGAGTTTGAAACCGCTTTCCATTCCGGGAAAGCGTATGTATAAAGGATATGAGATCAAATACACCGACCCCGGCTTCTGGCGGGTCTTTTCTTTCCGGTTCGTAGCCGGGAAACCTTTCACACAGGCCGATTTCGATGCCGCCATTCCGGTAGCCGTCGTTTCGGAAAGCGTGGCGCGCAAGCTCTATGGCTTCACGGATGTGGTGGGGAAGGACGTGATTATCGACCAGGCCGTTTATACGATTTGCGGCGTGGTGGAAGACGCCAGCCGCGCAGCCGACACGGCTTTCGCTTCTGTTTGGGTTCCTTATACGACCGACCGTATCCTGCTGGCCAATACGACAAAAGAGAATATGGCCGGCTCCTTCTCTGTTTGCATTTTGGCGAAGCGGAAAGGGGATTTCGATGCCATCCGGCAGGAGCTGGACCGTCAGATCGAACGTTATAACGGGATGAAGAAAGACTGTAAGATCAATTTCATGGGGAATCCTATCACCCGTTTGGAGGTGGCGATCGGTTCCCAAGGGCAGGTGCATGTGTCGTTAAAGGACTATCTGCTGGAAACCGGATCGTTGCTGCTCTTCCTGCTGTTTGTCCCCGC
Source organism: uncultured Parabacteroides sp. (assembly GCA_910577325.1). Taxonomy (GTDB): domain Bacteria; phylum Bacteroidota; class Bacteroidia; order Bacteroidales; family Tannerellaceae; genus Parabacteroides. The sequence goes on along the minus strand of CAJTMR010000005.1, from coordinate 71,847 downwards.
TTTGAACCTCTTGGGCGTGACACAGTCTGCCGTACAGAAGCGGCGGGTGGAGATGGGGGTCCGGAAAGCCTTTGGGGCGACCTGTGGAGTATTGATCCGCCAGGTATTGTATGAAAACGGGTTGATGACGTTGATCGGAGGAGCGTTGGGATTGATCCTTTCACTGCTGTTCCTTCCGGTATGCAAGGATTTCTTGTTGAAGAGTGCGGATACGGCGTTAAGCGGCGATATGCTTTTCCAGCCGATGGCATTTGGGGCGGCCCTATTGTTTTGCCTGTTATTGAATCTGCTTTCGGCCGGCATACCGGCAGCGCGGATAGCTTGCCAAAAGATCGTGGCTTCTTTGAGAGATGGTGAAGAGTTCTTATAAGTAAAGGAAGGATATAGAAATGATCAAGCATATATGGACAATGATTTGGAACCAACGGAGCGGTAACAGTTGGATATTCTTGGAACTACTGTTGGTGTTTGGTGTACTTTGGGTTATGATGGATTCGATGTTGGTCAACTTGTGTACCTACCAGCGTCCGCTTGGGTTCGACATCACGAACGTCTACATGGTGAATATCGGGAAAAAGACGGAAGGCATATCCGGATACAAGCCTGATTCGCTGTTGGAGACATCCGTGGGGGAAGATCTGGTACGTCTGACAGGAAACATCCGCCGGGCTCCGGAAGTAGACGAAGTTTGCATCGCATACGCTTCTTGCCCGTACACCTGGTCCAATAGCTGGACTACGTTAGTGAGGGCGGATGCCGATACCAGCATGAAAGCCGATTATTTCCAGTGTTTCCGTACGACGCTTTCCTATTTTGACGTGTTGCGTGTCAAAGATCGTGAAGGCCGTCTATTGCGTCCGATAGTGGAGAATAATATCGGCGGTTTGGTGATAACGGCCGATTTGGAGGATAAGTTCTTCGAGGGAAAATCGGGTATAGGGCAGCAGGTCAAATGGTCTGCCGAGGAGACGGAATCCATGACGGTTGCCGCTGTTACTTCTCCTGTCCGGCAGAATGAGTTCAGTGTGAGCACCCCTTGTTTATATCAATTGATGCGTACGGACGAAGAAGTGGTTGAAATGACCTCTTGGGTAAAGGCTGAGAATGTGGATTGCTTGGTCCGCATGAAAGACGGTTTCAAGGCGGAAGATATGGAGGCCTTCCTGGATAAGATGGGAGAGCAGTTGGAGGTGAACAACTTGTATGTATCCTGCGTGATCCCGTTGGAAGAGCAACGTCTTGTCATCTTGAAAGGCCGGATGGACAACCTGAAGAGGAAGATCGCTTTAGTAGGTTTCATGTTGGTGAATGTCTTCTTCGGTATTGTCGGTACTTTCTGGCTCCGCACGCAATATCGCCGGGGAGAGATCGGGCTACGGTCGGCATTAGGAGCTTCGCGAGGCACGTTGAAGCGGTATCTCGACGTGGAGGGGCTTTCGCTGCTCGTTTTTACGATTCCGTTCGTGCTTATCTTTATTGCCAATACGCTTTATTTTGATCTGCCCGACACGGTAAAAATGGCTTATACCTGGTGGCGTTTCTTAATCACTTTCGGCAGTGCGTTCCTGCTGCTTGGCGGCATGATCTGGGTCGGCATCTGGTTCCCGGCACGGAAGATTGCGAAGATGGACCCGGCAGAGTCATTACATTACGAATAAAACAATAACGAATATGTTCAAACAATACTTTAAACAAGCCGTCCAGATGTTGAAGGAGAATCGTCTTGCCAGTACGATCTCCATTCTTGGAACAGCTCTTTCCATAGCGATGATACTGGTAGTGGTGCTACAGTTCCAAATCCGGCTGGTCAGTTTCGCACCGGAGTCGAACCGGGACAGGATGCTTTATATCTTAGGAATACAGGCGGATTCACGGGACGATAAAAACCGCAACTCGACAGCCATGTCGGACGGGGTGGTGAAGGAATGCCTGTACGGCCTTCAGACCCCTGAAGCGGTGACGGCTATAGCCGTAGGCAATACGATCGTTTCCCTGCCGAACCGCCGGCTGTTCGAAGAATATATGGTCCGTTATACCGATCCCGGCTTTTGGAAAGTATTCGATTTCCATTTCCTTTCCGGGACACCTTTTACGGAGGCCGATTTCAGCTCCGGCTTGCCTCGTGCAGTGATCACGGATCGGTTGGCACGCAAACTCTTCGGCTCGGAAGAACCGGTAGGAAAAGAGATCCTGATGGGCTATGTGGCCTATACGGTTACCGGAGTGGTGAAAGAACCGACGCGGGCTGCCGGGAGTTCTTATTCCGATGTCTGGGTCCCCTATACCAGTAATATCAATTATGTGGATATGAAGTCGTGCGGCGGCGTTTGCGGAAACTTCACTGCGGTGATTCTGGCACGTACGTCCGGCGATTTCGAGGCGATCCGTACGGAGATCCGTCAGGCGGTGTCGCGCTATAACGCAGCCGGGCGGGAGTTTGTGCTGAGCATCAATTATGTGTTTTCCCGGATGGACATCGCGTTAGGGGCGAACGATATGAACGGAGGCATACTGGTAAGTTGGAAGGATTATCTGGTTGACAAGGTTCCCTTGCTGCTTTTCCTGCTGCTGGTTCCGACATTGAACCTGACGGGCATTGTGCAATCGTCCGTCCAGAAACGCCGCTCTGAGATGGGACTTCGCAAAGCGTTCGGTGCAACGAAAGGGCGCCTCCTGACGCAAGTCTTGTGCGAGAACCTGATCACGACGCTGATAGGAGGGATTATCGGGATCATCCTCTCTGTCGTGCTGCTTCAACTCTGTAAATCGTTCCTCCTGTCCAAAGAGACGGTGCTCACATTTGAGATGCTGTTCAAACCCGTGTTGTTTGCGGCTGCCCTCTTCTTCACCCTGTTGCTGAACTTGCTGAGCGCCTGCCTGCCCGCTATCCGCATCGCCAGGGAACAGATTGTGGATGCGTTGAAAGAGAATTAGCCGATAACATATTAACAATAGATAAACTGAATATAATGATCAAACATATCCTGAAAATAATGTGGAACCAGCGTCGCAGTAACGGCTGGATATTTGCGGAATTACTGATTGTCGCTGGTGTGTTCTGGGCGATGACGGATGCGTTCTGGGTGGATAACCGGACATACCATGCTCCGTTGGGATTCGATATCGAGAACGTCTGGCGTTTCAAGTTAGGCAAACTGAATGCGAAAGCTCCGGGCTATGTTCCCGATTCCCTTTACCACTCGTCCGATCCGGAAGACCTCACGCAGTTGGTGACCCAGATACGCCAGAACCCTGAAGTCGAGGATGTCTGTGTCACCTTCTATTCCTGTCCCTATTCGAACGGCAACTCCTGGCGCAGTGTCAAGCCGGTGGACGGTGATACCGTTTATGCCAAGACTATGGAGACGTTCCAGATTCGTAACGTCACCCCCGAATACTTTCGCCTTTTCCGTATCCGGACGGCAGACGGAGAGCCGGTGTACGACAAGGTGGCCGGGAAACACAATGCGATCGTTATCACTCCTGAGATGGCGGAAGGTTTCTATCATGGTGCTCCGAATGTAGTGGGCCGGCGCGTCTATCATAGCGGAAATGATTTTACCTCCGAGATCGTGGCTGTTTCGGCCTCCATCCGTACGAATGAATATTTACGTCCGGAAGCCAGTTATTTCCAATGCCTCGAAGGAGAGTTGTACAACTCGATCGTCAGCAGTTTCGGAGCCGGAAGCGCCGAGTTCTGCGTCCGTATGAAGCGCGCTTATACGCAGGACGATATGAACCGTTTCTTAGATGGGATGGGAGAGCGGCTGACGGTAAACAACTTGTATGTGTACGGCATTTCTCCGATCTCTTCTTTCCGCGACCGTCAAATGAGTTTCTATGACCGGGAGGCGAACAACAAGATGTCCCTGATGGTTTTCATGCTGGTGAACGTCTTTTTCGGCATCATCGGCACTTTCTGGCTCCGCATGCAGAACCGCAAGGGCGAGGTCGGCCTCCGCATGGCCTTGGGCGCCCGCCGGATCACGCTGGAACGTTATCTGTACACCGAGGGCCTTTGCCTGCTGGCATTGACGTTGCCGTTCGTCGTCCTCTTCGCCTTCAACATGGTGTTTGTGGACAAGCTCGATACCTATCGGCAGCCGCTCACCTTCGTGCGCTTCGGTGTGACCTTCGGCGTTACCTACCTGATGATGGCCGCCATGATCTGCATCGGCATCTGGTTCCCTGTCCGCAAAGCCGTCCGGATGGCTCCGGCGGAGGCGTTGCATTATGAATGAAAAGGTTTATGAATCTTTTCATTCATTGGTGTCGACCTCGGTAATGGACTGCACAAAGTTCGTTTGTCTATCAGTTCCAAAGGTAAAGGTAAGAGTCATGGCGCACGGGTGATTACCTATACGACACGCTGATCTCCATTCCATAGTTGTTCCTTTCCGAATGTCCGATAATGAATCCACTGTTCATTATCGGACATTCGGTTTTCTATACATCTTGCATCAAATCAAGTGTTTAGCTTTTTGGCACGCAATTTGCTTATGGAAAGGGCAAACAATAATACTGTTAAAATGATAAAGCAATACTTTAAACAAGCCCTCCGGCTTCTGACGGAGAACAAGCTGCTGAGCGTGATATCTATCCTCGGAACAGCTTTGGCTATCTGCATGATCATGGTGATCGTGATCCTGTATGTCGTGAATACGGCAGGGTTCAAGCCGGAAGTAAACCGGGAGCGTACCTGTTATTTCACCAATATTATGTCGTTGGGGAAAGAAGACGGGCGACGTATGTCGTACAGTGGCATCGGTTTCCCTCTTTTGGAAACTTGCTATTATCCCTTGCAGTCTGCCGAGGTAGTGACCGGCGTTCTCCGGCAACGGTGGGACAAGTTGCCCGCCTCCACTATGGACGGGCTGCGGAGTTATAACAGCCAGGTGATCTTGACCGACACCGCCTTTTGGCAACTTTTCAAGTTTGACTTTCTTGATGGCGCCCCCTTTACACCAGCAGCCTTTATGAGTGGCATCCGTGAAGCAGTGGTGAGCGAAAGCGTGGCACGTACGCTGTTCGGGACCGTGCAAGTGACAGGGAAAGAGATGAAACTCAACTTTACAGTCTTTCGTATCTGTGGTGTAGTCAAAGACGTTTCCCGCTTCGCCAGTAAGGCATGGGCGGATGTTTGGCTGCCGTACACGACCGACCCCGGTTACCGGCAAGGCTGGTGCGAAGGGATCAATGGGAACTTTCAGTGTTACGCCCTGTTGAAAGAGGGGAAAAAACGTGATGATTTGCGCCGTGAAGCGGAGGCGCGCCTCGTCAGCTTCAACTCGACCCTTTCCGATTGCAAGGCTGACATGCTTCACATGCCTACTACGCAGGTTGAAGAATGGCTGTACGGCGGAAACGAAAAACCGCAGGATGTGTCGCGGGTTTATCTTAGCTACGGAGTTGTCTTCTTTATTCTCCTGCTCGTCCCTGCGCTCAACCTTTCGAGCATCACCTTTTCGCGCATGCGCAAACGGGTGGCAGAATTGGGTGTGCGCCGTGCCTTTGGAGCCACAAAGCGGGACATCGTTTCACAGGTCCTTTTTGAGAATCTGGCGCTTACTTTGGCGGGAGGCTTGCTCGGCCTTGTCCTCTCTTTCTTTTCCTTGTGGCTGTTGCGCGACTGGCTGTTGACAACCTCGTTGGGAGAGGCGGGGCTTTCTGCCGGCATGTTCAACGGTTATGTATTTTTGGCGGCTTTTTTCTTTTGCCTGGTGATGAACCTGATGTCGGCGGGTATTCCGGCATGGCGGGTGTCGAGGGTGAATATTACGGACTCTATAAACAGTTGATGGCTTATGTTACGAATGATCTTCATACAACTTTGGAATGAGCGCAAAAGCAATGTACTCATCTTTTTGGAGCTTGTCGTCGTTTCGGTATTTCTTTGGTATGCATCAGATGCTCTCTATGTCCAGTACAGGAGTTTTGTGCGGCCGTTGGGATTCGACATATCGAACGTTTACCATGTGCAGCTTGCCACCGTGCCGGTTTCGAGTGCGGACTATGATACTTCCGCCGTGCATAGCAGGAAGGGAGGTGGCGACTTTTTGGCTGTTTACGATCGTTTGGCTCATCATCCGCAGGTGGAAGCTGTCTGTTATACTGCCGGCAACCATTTCCATTACAGGGGTAGTAACCGGTTTGCCACTTTCAAAAAAGATTCGTTGGTGCGGCATGGATATGTTCGACACGTTGATCCAGCCTATTTTCGTGTCTTCCGGGTGAAAACAGCTGACGGCCAATCATGGGAAACCTTGACGAAGGCTTTGGACGAGAACCGGGTCGTTGTGACGGGAACGGTCGGGACAGCCTTTTTCGGCTCTGCCGCCAAGGCTTTGAATCAGGAAATACAGATCACAGACCAAGGTGATCGCGACAGCGTTTTCTATCATGTTGGTGCTGTTTGCGAGCCACAGCGTTACAGCGACTTCTTGGATTATGACTATGCTTACTATAAACCGGTGGGAAGCCGGGAGGCGATTGCCAATTCCGGCGACGGTCTTGCGAATGGGTTGAACCTCTTCATCCGTATAAAGCCAGCAGCCGACAATGATCGTTTTGTCACCGGCTTCACCCGTGAGATGGCACAGCAACTTCGCCTTGGCAATATCTACTTGAAAGATGTGGTTCCGATGTCATATTATCGTAACGAGATGTTGCGCTCCTGGATGGATGATATACGTTTTTATTCCTCCGGCATCCTCTTCTTCTTGCTCAATGTCTTCTTAGGCATCATCGGGACGTTCTGGTTCCGCACGCAGCAACGCAGTGCCGAGATCGGCCTTCGGATGGCGATGGGAGCTTCGCGCCGGAACATCTTCCGCCAGCTCTTTGCCGAAGGGTTTGCCTTGCTCGGTGTGGCGTTCCTGCCTGCCGCGGTCGTCTTTGCGGACCTGATGTATATGGAGGTGACGGAGCAGGCTGATATGCTGATCCCGCTTTCTGGTCGCCTGTTGTGCGGCATGGCGGTGACGCTTGCCCTGATCGCCGTCATGGTCGCTATCGGCATTGGCTTCCCGGCCTGTCGTGCCATGCGCCTGCAACCGGCTGAGACGTTGCATGAAGAATAAGAAGATTTATGATTTATGACGACAAGCGGGATTGTTAAAGGACATATCGGGAAAGCGATCCTGGCGAAACAAAAGAAATAATAACAACTGGCATAGCGCATGGCTGTGCGTCTATGCCCCAACAAACAATAACGATTATGATAACACTTACAAATCTTGAGAAGATCTACCGCACGAAAGAAATCGAGACGGTTGCTTTGGAAAACGTGAACTTGACTGTCGATAAAGGAGAATTCCTGAGTATCATGGGGCCCTCCGGTTGCGGCAAATCCACCCTGCTGAACATCATCGGGCTCTTGGATGCCCCGACCTCCGGCACGATCGAGATCGCAGGCACCCATACCATCGATATGAACGATAAGCAGCTTGCCGCTTTCCGGAACCAGAAACTCGGTTTCGTCTTCCAGTCTTTTCACCTGATCAATTCGCTGAACGTACTTGATAACGTCGAACTTCCGCTGCTCTATCGCAAAGTCAGTGCCAAGGAACGCCGTGAAGCCGCTGTTGCCGTGCTCGAAAAGGTCGGCCTCTCGCACCGCATGCGCCATTTCCCGACACAGCTTTCCGGTGGGCAGTGCCAGCGTGTGGCCATCGCCCGTGCCATCGTCGGGAATCCGGATATCATCCTTGCCGACGAACCGACCGGTAACCTGGACTCCAAGATGGGGGCTGAAGTCATGGAACTGCTCCACAAACTGAACAAGGAAGACGGCCGCACCATTGTCATGGTTACGCACAACGAGGAACAAGCCAAGCAGACAAGCCGTACTGTGCGCTTCTTTGACGGACGGCAGGTGATGTAGGGGCTGTATCTGAATGATTAATAAATATACAATGTATGTATAAGCAATACTTGAAACAAGCGTGGGCTTCGCTTCTGGAGAACCCTTTGATGAGCGTATTGATGATTATGGGTACTACGTTGTCTGCCGCGATGTTGTTGGTTTTGGTTCAGTTTTACATTGTGCGTACTTCGTCATACGCTCCGGTATCGGCTCGTGGGAGGATGCTTTACGTGACTGGGGTACAGTCGGATATGGTGAAAGTGGATTCGGATGGGCGTAAAGTGCCGACCGGTGGTCGGTGGATGGATGGCTTGGGCGTCCCTTTCGTTCGTCAGGTGTTCGAGGAGTTGAAGACGGTTGAGGAGGTCGCGGTCATGTCCGGTGGGACGGGGCAGGTTCGGCTTTCGTCTCCCGGACGGAAGAAGGGCGGTGAGTTTGCACAGCGGAAGACGAATGGTGACTTTTGGCGTGTGTTCGACTTTGTGTTCGTGGCCGGCAAGCCGTATGATGAAGCGAGTGTTCGGAGTGCTCGACGGCAGGCTGTGTTGACAGAAGATGTCGCTCGCGAATTGTTCGGTGCGACGGAGGTGATAGGGGAAACCTTGTTGATCGAGTATGTAGAATATCAGGTATGCGGTATAGTGAAGCCTGTCAGTGAGGCAGTTTCGGAAGTGTACGGGCAGGTGTTTGTGCCTTATACGTGCGACGAGGTGATGATGGCTGAGGTGAACGCTGGTGGTGTATGCGGCGGTCTGAATGTCTGCTTGCTGGCTGCTTCGGCAGCGGACTTCCCGGCGGTTCGGGAAGAAGTGGTACGGAACGTGAGACGTTATAATTCCAATTTGCAGGACTGGCAGGCGGACTTGTTCACGCAACCGCATACGGCGACGCAGAGGATGTTCCAGCGTTGGCATGAGGAGAAGTTGAGTGCACTTTTTTCCGGCATGCTTTGCTTAGCGTTGTTGTTTTTCTTTTTGCCGGTGTTCAATATGCTGGGGCTGGCCTTTAGCCAGATCCGGAGACGGCAGCCGGAAATCGGATTGAGGAAGGCGTTCGGTGCGACCTCTTCGCGCGTGGTGGGACAGATGCTTTATGAAAGCCTGATTGTAACGGTGATCGGATGTGTGTTAGGACAATGTTTTTCCGTCCTGTTTTTCTTTCTTGCTAAAGACGGTTTGCTGGAGCGGACGGATGTGCGGTTGACGGCTGACATGTTGTTTACGCCTTGGTTGTTTCCTGTGGCATTCTTGATATGTCTTTTTATTAATTTTCTCTCAATTGGTATTCCAGCTTGGCGTGTCGCCCGACGTCAGATTGTAGAGGCATTAAATGCGTGATGAATATGTTTCAAGTGGTTATAAAACAATTGTGGAGTGAAAGACGGCAGACGGTTTGGCTGTTGTTGGAGTTGACCGTTGTCTTCCTGTTCTTGCTGATGGAGGTCGACTTTTCGTGGATCAAGTTGAAAAATTACATGGAGCCGCGCGGTTTTGATGTGACAAACACTTACCAGTTGAAGCTGAAACGGCTGGCGCCGGGAGCGATCGGTTACCGGCCTGCCGACGAACTGGAACAGACCGAGAGCGAGATGCTGGAGCAGCTTGTCGGGCAGGTGAGGCTTTATCCGGATGTGGAGGAGGTCGGTATTTCCACTTCGGCTTCTCCGGTTGCAGGAGGGGGATGGTGGACTACGGTGTTCCGCAGGGACAGCTTGGGCCAAGCTAATTTGCAAGGACGTGCGGTCGACGAAGGCTATTTGAGGGTTTTTCGTTTGTGTGATCACAACGGGAAACTGTTGGACTTGCGCGAGGCTGATCGTTCCCGGCTGCTTGTTTCCCGGCTGGCTTGCGATCAGTTTGGATATGCGAGTGTGGCGGATGTTCCGGGCGATACGCTTTACATGGATACCGGCAATGATGTGCGTGAGCCTTATCCTGCTTTTGGAGTCTTCATGGATCTGAAAAGTCGTCCGTTCCGACCTTACCAAGCCTCTTTCTTCCTGTTGATGTCTCGGCAAGAATGGAATGAACGTTTACAGCAGAACCAGGCACAGCGTATGGAACTGTGGGTTCGTGTCCGGGAAGGCAGCGATGTCCATTTCAGGGAGTATTTCGAACGTGAGATGGCGGAGCGTCTTTGGGCCGGACAGATATATGTCTCTTCGATTATCAGCATGGAAGACGAGGTCGCGAAGGGTATCGATACGGAGATGAAGCAGAATGTGGAACCGATGATGTATGTCTTGTTGTTTGTTTTGCTGACCGCTTTTCTCGGTGTGTTCGGGACGTTTTGGCTGCGGACACGATTGCGGCGTTCCGAAATCGGTATCCGTATGGTGATGGGAGCATCCAGGTCGGCTATAGGGAAGCTGTTCTTTCTGGAAGGCCTTTGCCTGACGTCGGTAGCGGTATTCCCGGCGTTGCTGATCTATGTGAATTTGTTACGAGCCGAAATCCTGAATGTCTACGATTTACCTTATACGGGAGGCCGTGTCTTGCTGGTCGCTGTCGTTTCGTTGTTTATCCTGCAAACGATGATTTTTACAGGCATTTGGTTCCCGGCACGGAAAGCGTCGAGATTAAGGCCGACGGATGCTCTGCATTATGAATGAAGATTGACTATGATATTATTTTAGAAGTTAAACCCTACTTTGCTGGGATTGCGTGGTCGGGTTTAACTTCTAAAATGTTATGGAAGCATATAGGCCGAAATGTTTATCGCTCGCTACAGGGCTGATAGACAAGTTGTGCTTCGCTGCAAACGGACGGGTGAAAATGTAAGCGCTTCCGGCTCCGAGAGCGGCTCCCGCTATTACGTCCCACCAATCATGCTTTTTGGCGTATGTCCGGCTCCATCCTACATACGAGGCGATTGCGTATGCCGGAATTCCCCATTTCCAGCCATAGCGTCGTTGGATAAACGCGGCTCCTGTAAACGATACCGAGGTATGCATGGATGGAAACGAATGTTTGTCACTGCCGTCTGGCCGCTCTTTTTTGATCAGATGTTTCAGAGCGAACGTCATACCTATAGTAGAAACTCCTGCCAAAGCGCCTTGCTTCAGTCCTTGCCAATCCTGCAACACCAGTACGGTGGCCAAACTCGCCACAGGGGTTACGAACGCCAACACATCACCTGAGGTACGGACGGCCTTGCGACTTCCACTGATCTCGATTTCCTGTGCTTTTCCCGACAAACAAACGAATAATACGAAAATCAGGGTAAGAATTTGTTTCATTTATAGATATGTGTTGTTGGCTTTATTTACTTTTTTCAAGAATGAGGCGGCTGATACGTGCCTGTACTTGCATAAGTGTTACAATATCGACATTATCGAAGTCGATATCGACGAGTTTTAGTTTGTTTTTCTGGATGGGAATGTTGGGTGAATGTCCCATTTCCTTAACTAAATCATCAATCATTTCTTTAATTTTTTCCGCTCTTTTCGGATAATTTACTGTACGTGCCATAATCTCTTGTTTTAATATTTAATAATGGCACAAATATAAACAAAGAGAATTGTAAAACAATGAAAAAAGAATTATTCTTTTAAATAGTCATTTAAAATCCCAGTTTTGGGAAAAATATAATTGATCCGACTATTGCAGCTGCTATTGCCATAATTAAAACGGCACCTGCTGCAAGGTCTTTCGTTTTTTTTATTGTTTCGTTGTATTCGGGTGAGACTGAATCGGCCAATGATTCAATGGATGAATTGACTGCTTCGGCCGATAGTACGGCTCCGATTACGATTACGACCGCCATCCATTCTACCCGGGATAAGCCGAAGAAAAAGCCGGATATAACCACACAAATAGCAACAAAACAATGTATCCATGCATTGTGCTCTTTTTGTATTAATAAACGGATGCCATTAAAAGCATACCGGAAACTGGCCAGTCGTTTACGAAAAGTGAAGCCGCTGTTTTTCATATTACTTATTGTTTTGAGAGAATAGGACAAAGATATGAATAATACTTCAAAAACGGACATACTGTTCATTTTCGGACACTATGGTTTTTGACATGTTGCAGATAATCAGTAATATATCTTTTTGGCATAGCTTTTGCCAATGAAAGGAAAAAAATATTACGATGAAAAAGATCTATATAGCTATCATTTCTCTCTTGTTATCATGTTCTGAGCTACAGGCGCAGAAACAAGATACTGTCAGGTTGACCCTTAAAGAAGCGATCAACTTGGCACAAACGCAATCGGTAGATGCTGCGGTTGCCTTGAATGAATTGAAGACTGCTTATTGGGAATATCGTACGCATATCGCCGATCAGTTGCCTGAGATCAACTTCAAAGGGACGCTTCCTGCCTATAGTAAACAGTATACCAAATATCAGCAATCCGACGGTTCGTACACCTTTGTCCGGAATAATTCGCTCGGTCTGAACGGTGAGATTTCGATCGATCAGAATATCGCTTTGACAGGAGGAAAGATATCATTGAACTCTTCCCTCGATTTCAATCGTCAGTTGGGAAAAGGGGCTTTCAACGAATATATGAGCGTACCTATCGGGTTGACGCTTACGCAACCGATCTTCGGTGTGAATGATCTGAAATGGAAAAGGCGCATTGAACCTGTCCGCTACCAGGAAGCGAAAGCCGCTTATATCGAGAGTGTGGAGGAAGTGACGATCAATACGATCGGTTATTTCTTCAACCTACTGTTGGCGAATGAGAATGTGCAGATTGCCAAGCAGAATCTCGAAAATGCCGATAAGCTGTACGAGATAGCTATTGCCAAACGTAAGATCGGCCATATTTCCGAAAGCGAATTGATGCAATTGAAGTTGTCCGCCTTGCAAATGAAAGGAAAACTGACCGAGGCGCAGTCCAACCTTAATGCCAACATGTTCCGGCTTCGGGCTTTCCTGGGGCTGAGCGAACGGGAGGTGGTTGAGCCGATCCTGCCAGAGTCCGCTCCCTCCTTGCGGATGGTCTATGAGGTCGTGTTGCAGAAAGCACAAGAAAATAATTCGTTTGCCAAGAATATTCGTCGCCGCCAGTTGGAAGCCGACTATGAGGTTGCGACGGCCAAAGGGAACCGCCGAAATATCAACCTCTTCGCTACGATCGGTTATACCGGGAAAGACCATACGTTTGATGCCGCTTATAATCGGTTAAAAGGAAACCAAGTGGTCGAGGTCGGTATGACGATTCCGATTCTCGATTGGGGCAAGCGCCGGGGAAAAGTGAAGGTTGCCGAGTCTAACCGCGATGTAACGTTGTCCAAAATCAAGCAGGAGGAGATCAGTTTCAACCAGGATATTTTCTTGTTGGTGGAAAACTTCAACAACCAGGCCGCCCAGTTGGAGATCGCGCAGGAAGCCGATATGATCGCGGAAAAGCGTTACAAGACTTCGATTGAGACATTCATGATCGGCAAGATCAATATCCTGGATTTGAACGACGCGCAACAGTCGAAGGATGAGGCCAAGCAGAAGCATATCCAGGAACTGTACGACTATTGGAACTATTATTACAATATCCGCAGCGTTACCCTTTATGATTTCATCAACAACCAGACGCTCGATGCAGAATTTGAGAAGATCGTGAGGCGATGAACGATTAAATTCCCTATTTTTGCAAATCTGATGATGGTTTATTCTTTAGGTACGGGTTATACGGATAATATATTGATTTCAAATAAAATCCTGGGGTAATCATTGTAATCCGTGCCAGACTGAATGTCATTCAAAACAGTAAACAATTATGATCCTAATAATAGATGATGATGCTTCTGTCCGTTCCTCGCTGACTATCCTGTTGAAGCGGGCCGGATTTGAGCCGGAAGCTGTTCCGGGACCGGAAGAAGCGTTGGCTGTCGTGCGCCAGATAGCACCGCAGCTTATCCTGATGGATATGAACTTCACGTTGACTACGACCGGTAAAGAGGGCATACAATTATTGAAGCAAGTGAAGATTTTCCAGCCTGAAGTCCCGGTTATCCTGATGACGGCATGGGGGTCTATTTCGCTTGCCGTGAAAGGAATGCAGGCCGGTGCTTTTGATTTTGTGACCAAGCCTTGGAATAATCTTGTGCTGCTGAAATCCATCCGTACGGCGATTGAACTGAATGAACAGAAGAAAGGGCTGGAAGCACCTTTGAACCGCCACGATGCCGATAATAAATTCCATTTTGACAAGATCATAGGTCAAAGCGCACCATTGATGGATGTGTTGGGGACGGTTTCCCGGATCGCTCCAACCAATGCCTCCGTCTTGATAACCGGTGAGAGCGGGACAGGGAAGGAGTTGATTGCCGAGGCGATCCATACGAATAGCCGGCGTGCGAAAGAGCCGTTTGTAAAGGTCAATCTCGGTGGACTTTCGCAAAGTCTCTTCGAAAGCGAGATGTTCGGTCACAAGAAAGGAGCGTTTACTGATGCTTACATCGATCGTACCGGACGTTTCGAAATGGCGAATAAAGGTACGATTTTTCTTGACGAGATCGGTGATCTCGAACTCTCTTGTCAGGTGAAACTGTTGCGTGTCTTACAAGACCAGACATTCGAGGTGCTGGGTGACAGTCGTCCCCGCAAAGTTGATATCCGTGTGGTCAGCGCGACAAACTGCAACTTGCGGGAGATGGTAGTCGGGCGCACGTTCCGGGAAGACCTGTTTTACCGTATCAACTTGATAACCGTCCATTTGCCCGCGCTCCGTGAGCGTAAGGACGACATTCCTTTGTTGGCACGCTATTTTGCCGACAAACAGTCGGAGATGAACGGTTTGCCGGCTGTTCATTTCTCATCTGAAGCCCTGACCTTTTTGCAAAAACTGCCTTATCCGGGTAATATCCGTGAACTGAAGAACTTGGTTGAGCGGACGATGTTGGTGTCGGGTAAGACCGTTTTGGGAGTTTCCGATTTCCAAAGTCAATGTCAACATACCACCACGGCGGTAAAGGCTGAGGCTGTTCCTTTGCTTGAAGGCCTGACATTGGACGAATTGGAAAAGCAAACGATCTTGCAGGCGTTGAAGACTCATTCCGGCAATCTTTCGCATGTTGCCACGGCACTTGGTATCAGTCGGGCGGCTTTGTACCGGCGTCTTGAGAAATATGATATTCCTGTGGACAAATAAATAGCCGGGCAGATGAGAATAAGAGGATTGTTTTGGATCTTGACCACATTGCTGTTGTCTGTATTGGCGATTATTACCTATCATGTCTTCTATACGGATTCGTCCTATCTGTTTTTCTTCGTGGAAGGAATCGTGATCCTGACCATTATTTATTTGTTTGTGTTCTATCGCTGCATTATCAAACCTCTTGACATCATCGGAAACGGTATGGAACTGTTGAAGGAGCAGGATTTCAGTTCCCGGCTGAGTCATGTAGGACAGAAGGAGGCGGACCGTATTGTCGGTATTTTCAACAAGATGATGGAGCAATTGAAGAACGAACGCCTGCATCTGCGGGAACAGAACCATTTCCTGGATTTGCTGATCAACGCTTCGCCGATGGGTGTGATTATGTTGAACCTCGATCAGGAAATCCTTACTGTTAATCCGGCAGCCTGCAAGATGTTGGGAATATCTTCCTTGCCGGATATTATGGGCAGGCATTTGTCGGATTTGGACTCCTCTTTAGCGACAGAGTTGGTGTCGATTCCGCTGTACGGTTCGCAGACGATTCGCCTGAATGATGCCAATATATATAAATGTACACATTCTTCGTTTGTAGACCGTGGCTTTCACCATTCGTTCTACTTGGTGGAAATGTTGACCCATGAAGTCTTTAAGGCAGAAAAGAAAGCCTATGAGAAAGTGATTCGCATGATAGCCCATGAGGTGAACAACACGACTGCCGGTATTACTTCCACGCTGGACACGCTTGAAGCGACTTTCAGTGAAATGCAGGACACGGAGGATATTTGTGAAGTCCTGCGTGTGTCGATAGAGCGTTGCTACAGCATGAGCCATTTCATCACGAACTTTGCAGATGTGGTCCGTATACCGGAACCGCAAACCAAGACACAGTCGTTGAATGCGGTCGTCTTTTCCTGTAAACGTTTTATGGAAACGATTTGCCAGAATCGGAATATCCGGATCGTGATGGATTTGGATCCGGTTTCTCCGGTTGTCGACTTGGACAATTCTCTTTTCGAGCAGGTGTTGGTCAACATCATCAAGAATGCCTCCGAGTCGATCGACCACGATGGTGAAATCTACATCCGTACTTCCCGTAATCCGGTCTGCCTGGAAATCGCTGACACCGGAAAAGGCATTGACAAGGAGACGGAAGCCAAATTGTTCAGCCCGTTCTTCTCTACCAAACGCGGTGGTCAAGGTATCGGTTTGATATTTATCCGTGAAGTGCTCCAAAAACACAATTGCTCCTTCTCATTAAGGACGTATGCAGACGGGCTGACGCGGTTCAGGATATTGTTTGGGTGAGAGTCGGAAATGGTTGCATTACGGTCAAACCGTTCTTTATGTTGGATAGTGGGGAATGTCGATTTTCTGAATCAGAATATAGCGAGTACGTATCAGAACTGCTACCGAAGATATTGTGGTTGTATGAAAAAGGCAGTTTCAAACGTCGTTTAAAACTGCCTCGTTTAATATTATATATGTTCTTGCTTATTTTGCAGCATTGATCGCATCCAGAATCTTTTTAGAGTTGGCATCGGCTGCATTCAGTGCGACAGCCTGTTTCAGATAGCCTTTCGCTTTTGCCATTTGAGCATCTGCTTTTTTCTTTTCAGCAGCATATTTGTCTGGATCGGATGTTGCGATCGGATTGGCTTCAGTCAGGATTTTTGCACCTGCATTGTAAAACATGACACCGAGGCTGTACAAGGCATTGCCTTTGTATTGGGGATTACTTACAACCAATACGTCTTTAAACAGTTCTTCCGCTTCTTCTGTTTTACCTGCTTTTTGAGCAGCCTGTCCTTTCTTCATGCAATAAGCATACAGTAGCTTTTCAAGATTCGCGTTCTTGGCATTTGCTTTCAGGCCTGCTTCGACTGTAGCTGTAAAATCGGCTGCATTGTCTTGGCTACGCAAAGACATTGCTTTTCCAACATAGGCATCATCGGTTTTATAGCCTTTTTGGATGGACATGTCGTAGAATTTGATGGCTTCATCGAACTTTTTGGCATTGTAAGCAGCAAATGCACAGTTAAACACACGGCCTTCATCTTCATAGTTCGTCAGTTTCAGATATTCGCTGTATTTTGTTACGACTTCGGGATAATTTTTAGCCGTCATGGCTGCGTCTCCTTCTTCCCGTAATTTGTCTGCGTTCGCATCTTGTGCGAATAAGTTGCCTACACTGAGGCAGAAAGCTAATAATAAGATAATTTTTTTCATGGTTTATAATGATGTTTAAAATTTCGGAGGGCTAAGGTAATAAGTGTATGGAAAGTAACAAAAGATTTTTGTTTTTTTTTGTTTTGTAAACAGAACAAGGAGAGGGAGTCGAAACCTCCTCTCCTTGTCATATGCTTTGCTACGGATTGGATTATAATCCTTGTCCGTGGCAGTTCTTGTATTTCTTGCCACTTCCGCAGGGACATAGATCGTTACGACCTACGCGTTTTTCAGCACGTACCGGTTCCGGGCGTTGCTGTTCACGTGTATCGATCGCATTGTTGCCGGAGATGTCCGTTTTTTGTGTCTGGTAACGGCTCATGTCCTGACGGCGTTCGGCTTCTGCTCTCTGGATAGCGATACGCTGGCGGGCAGCCTCTTCCATGGCAGCCTGACGGGCGGCCATAGCCTGCTTTTCTTCTTCGGTCGGTTCTTCGCGGACAGGTATCTGACCACGCATCAGGACGGCAGCTGTCTTACGGTTCATCGTATCCACCATGCTTTTGAACAAGTTGTAGGATTCCAACTTGTAGATCAACAGAGGGTCTTTGTTTTCGTAGCTGGCGTTTTGTACCGAGTGGCGCAGTTCGTCCATTTCGCGCAGGTGTTCTTTCCATGCTTCGTCGATAGTGTGAAGGACGATCGATTTCTGGAATGCTTTCGTTATGGCCTTGCTTTCCGTTTCGTAAGCTTCTTTCAGGTTGCAAGAAACATTATACATGCGTTTACCGTCTGTGATAGGAATCATGATGTTTTCATACATGGCGCCCTGATGTTCGTAAACCTGTTTGATAACCGGGTTGGCAACCTGAGTCATACGTTCCATGCGGCGTTTGAACAGTTGCAGTGCTTCATCGAACAGCTTATCGGCCAGTTTATCGGCTTTGGCGCTCTTGAATTCTTCTTCCGTGAACGGACATTCCATCGCAAAAGTCTTGAACAGTTCCAACTTGAAACTTTCGTAATCACCGTCAGTATGCTGGTCGACGATGGCAACGGAAGTATCATAAATCGTATTCAATACGTCCAAACCGATACGTTCTCCCATCAGAGCGTGGCGACGGCGGGTATAGATTACGTTACGTTGTGAGTTCATCACATCGTCATACTCTAACAAACGCTTACGGATGCCGAAGTTGTTTTCTTCCACTTTCTTCTGTGCACGTTCGACAGACTTGCTAAGCATGCTGTGTTCCAGAACTTCGCCTTCTTTGAAACCTAATTTATCCATTAGTCCGGCGATCTTTTCGGATGCGAACAGGCGCATCAAGTCGTCTTCTAGGGAAACGAAAAATACGGAAGAACCCGGATCACCTTGACGTCCGGCACGACCACGCAACTGGCGGTCTACGCGACGGCTTTCATGACGTTCCGTACCGATGATGGCCAAACCGCCGGCTGCTTTTACTTCTTGCGACAGTTTGATGTCAGTACCACGACCAGCCATGTTGGTGGCAATCGTCACCGTACTGCTTTGTCCTGCCAGTGCCACGATCTCGGCTTCTTTTTGGTGCAACTTGGCGTTCAATACGTTATGTTTGATCTTACGCATAGTAAGCATACGGCTCAGTAATTCGGAGATTTCGACGGAAGTCGTACCCACCAGTACCGGCCGGCCGGCTTCGGTCAACTGGACGATCTCTTCGATTACGGCATTATATTTTTCACGCTTTGTCTTGTAGATACGATCGTTCATATCGTTACGGGCGATCGGGCGGTTTGTCGGGATTACGACAACATCCAGTTTATAGATGTCCCAGAATTCGCCAGCTTCCGTTTCAGCCGTACCGGTCATACCTGACAGTTTGTGATACATACGGAAGTAGTTCTGCAGGGTAATCGTTGCAAATGTCTGTGTGGCAGCCTCCACTTTCACGCGTTCTTTTGCTTCGATGGCTTGGTGCAAGCCGTCGGAATAGCGTCGTCCGTCCATGATACGGCCCGTCTGTTCGTCAACGATCATGACTTTGTTGTCCATCACGACATATTCGTCGTCTTTTTCGAACAGGGTATAAGCCTTCAGCAACTGGTTGATCGTATGTACGCGTTCGCTCTTGACGGAATAGTTGGCCAGCAATTCGTCTTTCTTGGCCTGTTTTTCTTCTTCGTTTTGGATGTGTTCCAGTTCGGAAAGCTGGGAAGTGATATCCGGCAGTACAAAGAATGTCGGGTCGTCGGTCTTACCGGTCAGAAGGTCGATACCTTTATCCGTCAATTCGATACTGTTGTTCTTTTCGTCGATTACGAAGAACAGTTCATCTGTCGCTTCGTGCATGTGACGCATGTTTTCAGACATGAAGTATTCTTCCGTCTTCAACATCTGGGCTTTTATACCTTGTTCACTCAAGTACTTGATCAAAGCCTTGTTACGCGGATATCCTTTGTAGGAACGGAACAATTGGATGGAACCTTCTTCCACCTCTTTCTGGTCGCTGCTTGCCATTTTCTTCTTGGCTTCGATCAGCATCTTGGAGCAAAGGTCTTTCTGTGCGTTTACGACGACTTCCACGTTCGGGCGGAATTGTTCGAACAACTGTTCTTCACCACGGGGGATCGGGCCGGAAATAATCAACGGCGTACGGGCGTCGTCGATCAACACGGAGTCGACCTCATCGACAATGGCATAGTTGTGTTTGCGCTGTACCAGGTCGTTCGGGCTGATCGCCATATTGTCGCGCAGGTAGTCGAAACCGAATTCGTTGTTCGTACCGAACGTGATGTCGGCATTGTAAGCGGCACGGCGGGCGTCGGAGTTCGGCTGGTGCTTGTCGATACAGTCTACCGACAGTCCGTGGAACATATACAACGGGCCCATCCATTCCGAGTCACGTTTTGACAGGTAGTCGTTTACGGTTACCACATGCACGCCGTTGCGAGTCAGTGCGTTCAGGAATACCGGCAGGGTAGCTACCAATGTCTTACCTTCACCGGTCGCCATTTCGGCAATCTTACCTTTGTGCAATACGACCCCACCGAACAACTGTACATCGTAGTGAACCATGTCCCAGGTGATTTCGTTACCGCCGGCAACCCAATGGTTGTGGTAGAGAGCTTTGTCGCCGTTGATTTCCACAAAGTCGTATTTGGTAGCCAAGTTACGGTCGAAATCATTTGCCGTTACTTCGATCGTTTCGTTTTCGGAAAAACGGCGGGCTGTATCTTTCATGATGGAGAATACTTCCGGAAGCACATCTTCCAGCACCACTTCCATCTTTTCGGTGATATTCTTTTCGATCTTGTCTACTTCGGCCCAGATTGCTTCACGTTCTTCCAGTTCCTTGTCGTCGATTCCTTTGCGCAGCTCTTCCACTTTGGCGCGTTCATCGGCTACATAATCCTGGATACGCTGTTTGATTTCATCTGTTTTTGCACGAAGCTCATCGTTCGAGAGCTTTTGGATTGACGGATATACGGCCTTGATCTTATCCACATACGGGGTAATTTCTTTCAGGTCACGCTGCGACTTATTGCCGAACAGCTTCGTCATAAATTCATTAAATCCCATGATATATTTGTTTTATTTATTTTCTGTCAGTCGGGACGTAGGCGGTACGTCCGTAGGTGATATAATAATATGTATAATGTGCGGTGTGGCAGAAACGCACCGCCTTGCGTTCCTACCGCGGAATCGTGAGTTCTGTCAACGGCAGAGAATTGCTGGCATTGGGTGGCCTGATCCTCAGCACATGGGTTACCGTAGGGGCTACCTCTGTGGCTTTTACTTCGCGGTAGATATGTTCCGGCTTGATACCGTTGCCCATAAATACCAACGGGGTTATAACAGCATTATTTCGTATTACTTTTACTTTCGCTTTCGGATCGTCGTTGTTGATAGTCCATCCGGGCTGCAACTCGATGATCAGGTCTCCGCGGCTTGAAATATGCGTACCATGCAGATATTTGGAGGTTTTCTCGTTCCAGTTGCCTGTGCGGAGGACATTCTCGGTCGCAACGAACTGTACGCCGCTGAATTCGCGCAGGAATTGGGCTGCTTTCTCTTGTATGGCGGTCAGTTCCAGTTTCGCATCTTCTATTGCTTTGCGGTTCAGGTAAATCTGGTTGTCATAGAATCCTTTTACCCAATTCGTGTGCTGGCCGTAAAGTGCCATCAGGTACATATTGAGCAGGGCGACACAACGTTTCGGATGGAACTCGCCGTTCGTCAGTTGCATGCCGTCGGCATATTCTTCTTCGCTCTTATAGTATCCCGAACCGGTGAAGACGATCAGCGTGTTGTTCAGTCCGACCTTTTTGTCGATCTTGTCCAACAATTGCTCCAGATCCTTATCCAACTGGTAGTATGTATCTTGTATCTCGCGGGTATATTCCTTGTGCATATTGCCGCGATAGTTGCCCGCATAATATGTGATGGCAAGCATATCCGGACACGAACGCGTGCCGAAAGCCCCGTATTCGAGAAATTGGAGCGCCAGACGGTTGATCTCCTTATTGATGAAAGGCGAGGTCTTCAAATTGAAGAAACACTCATTTGTGTTTTCCTTGAACGTGTATTTGAAGGGAATTTCATCCAGCACATACGGGAATGCGTTGAATTTGTCCGGTGACAGGGACGGCGTCCATGTCATTTGTTCCAAACGTGCCGACAAGGATTCCGGGCCGTTGTTATAACGATCCACATACCAAGGAAGCCCTTTATAATAGGTGGTCGTTGCCCATTTCCCGTTGTAATCGTCCATCCAGAAAGCACCGTTTGCCGCATGTCCGGCGGAGAGGATTGCACTTTCAGGATTAGGGGCAATGGCATATACATCGCTTCTTCCTTTGGAGGCGATTTTCAGTTCGTCTCCGATCGTGGAACTGATCAGTTTCCGGGGAGAATAATGCTCTTTCGTATAGTTGCCGAGATAGTCCGGGTCGTATAAGACGGAGACCTCTTTTTCCTTGTCGAAATCGAAGATGTTTTTTCCCGATACTCCGTTGAAGTTCGGGTTGCTTCCTGTGAATAAGGTCGCAAACGCACTGGCTTCGTCGATATCGGAAAATTCGAACCGGATGTTGTTATACACCAGTCCTTCATTCATCAACCGTTTAAAACCGCGTTCGCCGAACGTGTTGTAGAAATATTCTATGTAGTCGCCCCGCAACTGGTCGACCGTGATGCACACCACCAACTTGGGCGTGTTTTGTTGAGCCTCCAGATTGGTTGCTGCCAGAATTGCGATGAGCGATGTTAGTATTTTTCGTACCCGATATTCCATATTTTTCTGTAAACGCCATACCCCGAACGTAGCCAAAGGCTCATTACCAGTGGGATAAATGCTGTATTTAAGTGCTGCGGAATGAAATACCAGCCAGCCAGCATTAACGTAAGCGCCGCAAAGTTAATAAAATGATAATAATATGCAGCCTTTCTTAACTTTTTTACTGCAAACAAAATAACAGCTATCAGATCAAATGGTTGTAACCAGATGATATTCCAATTGGGCCGGATACACGGATGCGTGGAAACAAAGCAAAGGAAAAACAGGACGACACCTGCTACGCCTGCTATGAAAAACAAAAAAAAGTCGACAATTCTGAAATAAGTTTTCCAGTGCCATTCGATATAGGTAATTGCCAGAACGAGTAAGAAAAAGCTCCAGCAACAGACGAGCGGCGTGAAAAAGCCTGCCTCTGGCCTTGCCTCATCGGTGAGGCCGGAGATCAGAGTGTCGGTCGAGCTGACCAGCTCCTTTTGGGAACCGTCTGTGCCGGTAATGGTTGCAGCCCCGAATGCTTCTTTCAGATAAAGCGGAAGAAACATCATTTCGTGAATGGTCGCGATCCGGTCGGTCGGGCTACCCAATGCCAGATCGCATCCGAACGTAAGCCACGGTTTGTTGCGTGTGCTATAGTTGATCAGGTCGCGGAATGTCTGCTGTTCGAACGGTGCGTGATAATTGATTTTCCCTCCAGACTGCTTTTCGATGATGGCGGCAGGGCGTGTCGCGCAGTTGTCGAAAAAGAAATTGTAGCGGTACACGCGGTTTTCCGGCCGGTTATTGATCAGCAAGGCTTCCCATATCCGGGCTTTACCGGCGGAGTCGAGATTCAGGATTTGTTCCGTCACCTCGCTTCCCCGCATCTCGTATTCGATCATGAAATCGCGGGTGTATTGGGCGGCTAACTTGTAATCCGTTTCCCCTTTTGCAAACCGGTAGATGAAATTAGGTTTAGAGAAGTCGAATATCCCGTAATTAAACACGGCATCGAGTTTTTGCGACGGGTCTTTTACCCGTAAAGCCGTGTGTCCGTAAACCGTATACACTTCGTCTTCCGACGGCGAAACGGTCAGCAGACTGATCTCGGCATCTTTGCTGAGTTGTGCCTGTTGTGCCTGGAACGAGATAGAAGTGAATAGAAGAGAAAGTAGAAAGATATATTTTTTCAGGTCTGTTTTCGCCTGGTAGCGGGAGCAGGTATTCAAATTGGTATACATGATCGGCGTGATGCTTTCATGGCGGTGCAGATAGTCCAGCATTCTCATTTTGCGTTCCTCCGGCATGTGGCAGGTTGTTGTCATTTTTTCCGAACAACGGAAGTTTACGTTGTCGAGTTTTACGACCGATCTGTCGTCCGGTTGCGGAGTTTTGTGTACGTTGAATTTGATTGCCATTGCTTCTATTGTTTAATTGCCCGGCAGATACTTTGGAAATACCAGTCGGTTGTTTTTGTTTTCTTATCATTAAACGACAAATATACGACAGGTCTCGGGGAAAATGTATCGGAGATGGGGATTATTTTAAGAAAAGGCAGGGGGAAAAGGGTTCTTCTTTTGGGAAATGCTGAAATCGGGTGTGTTATGAGAATATTAACATAAGGAAATGGATTTAAATGAAAACTTTATATCGTGAATAATGTTTTTTTATAACAGGGTCCCTAAATATTAAATTTGAAAAAATATAATTATGATTAGAAAAATGATTTTTGCAACAGTTTTAGTTGCTATCCTCTCTTCCTGTAGCAAAGAGGAACCTGTAGAAAATATCCTTTCTTCTGGAGGTAAAAACGTTGTTTTAAGCGTGAAGCAGGAAGCGTTTACAAGAGGTATTACCGATCGAAAGGGAACTGCTGAATATGCTGTATTAGGATCTGGGAAAATTTATTTTTTAGATGGCGCTAATACCAGTATTTTCCAACGTCGGCTTACGGCTGGCGAAGTAAGCATACTGGCAAATTCGAAAACAACTGCCTCGAGTGGAAACACGGTTACGATCACGGGTGTTCCGAGTGTTTCGCAGTATATGTATTTCATGGGTAATATAAAGACGGATGCCGGTCAGGCCTTTCCCGCTGTCGAAGGGTCTACCAGTGCTGACGCCCGGTTACGTTTGGACCGGCTGCAAGGGAATGCCGAAAATGTACCTATGTCAGGCTTGAGTCCGGCTTTTACTCTCGTCTCCGGCAATACATATAATGCATCGGTCGAATTGGTCCCGATTGTGGCACGTGTCGAGATTGGACAAGTTACTTGTCAGGATAAGACGGTTGGGAACCCGGTTAATACGGATATTACAGGCTATAAGCTATCCGGGGTATATTTGAATAACGTGAATGAATATGTGCGTCTGGATGCCACGCCTTATCTGAATGCTCCGGTGAATATCGCGAACCAGTCCGGATGGAATAGCGATTGGGCCAGCTATTTTACCAGTAATGTGAATTTCCCCTATTATGCGGGTGGGTCGATTGCACCTCCTACGGGCTGGACGGCTAATGCGTATGTGGATTATTGTACGCCGCAAAGTTCGGGATTGATTTTTTATCCGGATGAGACGAATGGAGCCACAACAACGATTCCGACTACGACACCCCATAAATCTTGGGCTTATCAGGTGTGCCCCAGTGCAGCTCTTCCTTCCGGTCAGACAACTCCGGCGGCAGATATCCCGCATATCATCTTGAAGCTTACGGATGTCACTTATCAAAACAACCAGGAAGGAGCAACGACTTTGTATGTAGTAGTCACCAAATATAAGGATGCCGCTACCAATGCCAATATTCTGGAGTTTAAACGCGGGAATGTATATCGCATTGACAATCTGGTTTTCACACAAGCGCAAGCTGTAAATAAGCCTTATGACGGTAATATAACCGTCACTTGTACGGTTACTGTTAAGCCTTGGACGATCAACTCGATCGCTCCGGTCTGGTAAAAGAACATGAGAGGGTATAAGTAATTAAGTCTATGAAAGGTATATCTGTAAATATAATGGTCGTCTTGTTCTCGTTCTGTATGCAAGGTTGTATAAGAGAAGATATCATGCCTTGTAAGGATAGTGTTTTGTCGTTGCGGTACAGGTATACGCTTAATAACCGGTATGAAAATTTGTTCGGAGCGGATGTGTCTGAAATTGAGGTGTATGTTTTTGATGAAAGCGGTCGGTATTTAGGCCTGTTCTCTGAGGCTGGCGATGTCCTGACCAATGATTACGTCATGTCCGTTCCTTTGCCGGAGGGAAACTATCAGATTGTCGTTTATGGAGGCGGGTTGAATATGTTTTCGGCAGGAGCCGTCGGTAGCGGGGCGGACCCGTTCGGAGGGCTCGTGAAGGGAGTGACGGAGATTGGTGATTTCCGCATGATGCTTGACAATGCCGAGGGAGATGCTGGCTATGTAGTACCGCAAGCGGTTCCGGACGATCTATTTGCCGGTTATGAGGGTAATGCTGTTTCGAGCTTTGATACGGGTAAAGTGACGGATGTCGACTTGATGAAGAATACAAAAAACATAATAGTCCGGATAACAGGGACGGAGCTCTTTGCGCATGTTCCGTTTGTGCCGGATATATATATAACTTCTGCCAATGGCCGGTATAAATTTGAGAATAGCATTGATGAAGCATACCGTATATTCAAATATGTTCCCTTTCAGATTACCACGAAGGCGGGAAAACTGGAAGCTAATCTCAGGATGATGCGGCTCGTTATAGGGAATCGTTCTATGATAACTGTTAAAAATCCGTTGACATCCGAGCCGATATATAATCTGGATATGATAGAGAAAATAAGACTTAATCCGAAGTATTCATCACAAGAGGACATTGATCGGGAAGATACATTTGTTTTTGATATCAATATAACGGATAACGACCATGGTATTATTGTGTCATTGTCCATAAATGGATGGGAGATTAATGAAGTTGTTCCCGCACTAAATTAAAGATTAAAATGAAACAGGTATTGAGTATATTATTGCTTGTTATGGTATTTTCGGCTTGTACGAATGAGATAGAAGAACATGTGTCTGAAGTTTCCGGCCCTGTTGATTATACCTTCACGATTAAAGCGGAAGGACGTTCGGTTGCGACTCGTTCTTTGTTCCCGAATGTGGATGAGGGTAGTGTGAACGATTTGAATGTTTTTATTTTTGACGCTCTAAACGGGCAGGTCGTTTCTTTTAAGTATTTCACTTCCGCGGAAGTCTCGAATATTTCGATTCCGATGCAGATAAGCGGGACGTCCGGTAGCCGTATCTTCGCTTTTATAGCTAATGCTGGTTCTGCTTTAGGCAGTTCGGTCTCTAATCTGTCTGGCTTGAATAGCCTGAAAAAGACAATGTCTTCAGGAACAGACTTCCTGTCCGGTACCCGTGTCCCGATGTCGGCTATAACCGGCATTTTGAATATTAACTTCCCGGCTGGGACGACAAATGCGATATATGATCTGGGGAAAATAAGTCTCGAACGGCTGACGGCCAAGGTGACCGTTGTGATCGACAAGACTGCCCTTGAGGCCAGCACGATCGTGACGGTTCGTTCCATCCAACTGAAGAATGTGCCGAAAGTGTTTAGCTATATCGCGCCAAACTCTCCTACGGTATCGACTACGACGTTTGTGGATGGCGACAATATTACGGTAAATAATGGTAATTTGGAACCGGTCGATCCGACAGGGAACCATCTTCCCCATAATTATGCAACTCCTCTTTATATGGTTGAAAATATGCAAGGAACAAGACCTTTGCCTACGAATGTTCCCGGAGAGGAATGCACTTCCTCGAAAACACAGATACCGGTAAAGCCGGCACAGTGTTCCTATATAGAGGTAACTTGCGAATATCGTTCCACTTTGCCTGCCGGCGAACGGGACGGGCTGGTAACCTATCGGGTTTATCTGGGTATCGGACTCAACGGCAATTTGTGGAATAATTTTGACGTGAAACGGAATGTATGGTATCAAGCTACGCTGACACTTACGGGCAGAGGAGGAGCCGACGAGGCTTCGTGGCGCATCGTGACAGACCTGACAACCCATAAGGATGAAGAGTATCCGTGGGGAAAAGGCGGGTTTGCTTATACCATAGATCCGTCTGATTCCCGCTTCTGGGGGATGGAAAGTCCTTATCAGAATATTCTTATACCTTTCGCATCCAGCAATGCGAATATCCATCCTGAAAATGAATATTCCGAAGGGCGGGGTGTAACCTTTCTCAATGGCTCATCGCCGATTATAAAGGCGATTAACGCCTGTTGGAAATTGAATTTGGAAAAAGGTATTTCGCTTACCGATGTGACGAAAACCATCTACTATCTGCCTTCGCAGAATCATATTCAGATGATTAATATTTATTTCAATTCCCGCAGCTATCCGGCCGGGTTGTACTGGAGCTCTACGCAGTTGATCGACGGGACAAGCAATGCGAACCAATATGCCCGTGCCATATCGTACGCTAACTTTGGGGAAGCGCAGACGTATGCCAGCACCGGTACAATGGGGTATCCTCGTTGCTTAATGGAGCCAGACCGTACATTCCGGTTTGAAGTGGCCGGGGTGTCTACGCCTGGAAATCCGGTGTATTATCCGATTCAGACGGCCCCCAATATCAAAACTTATCCTTATTTTCAGAGTGGCACGCTCCCTGTTATCGTAAATCAGGAAATGTGGAATTACGGAGGGGTAATCGGTACTCAGCCGAGGGGAATCGTGTCTATCTCCCTGCGTACAGGTGCGCCTTATGAGGCATTGACTTCTAATTATCATACCGTGCGTAAGCCTTACATGTTGATCCGGGTTGCAAAGAACGATTGTGACAAGGATGGTAATCCGGTTGTCAATAATGCTGCTACCCGCTATACGATGAACTGGTACGAGGCTGTAGGATACGTTACTCCTGTAGGCGCGGATCCGGCCACGCCTACCGTCAATGCGACCCGTACGGGCTGTAACGCTTATTACGAACGTAGCGATAAGAAAGATCAGGGTACATGGCGTGTCCCTACTTCATTGGAGTTGATGCAACTTTGGGTAATGGGAGCAGGCGTGGGAGGAACAACATCGGTAAATCCGAATTATACGTACGCAGTAACCGGAAGCGGAACGAATATATCCGTATCAACTCCACGGTTGCCTCGTATGACCCAAATGTATACGGGATTCGCTCCTCTCTGGGGAGATGCCAGTACTATAACTAAGAATATTACGAATATCAACTATGTGTGGCCGGGAGGGACAGCCGTACTTCCGTATGATTTGAGCAAATTATACTGGTCGTCCAGTACTTCCCCGAATACGACACCGGCAAATGCTTTTGTGATGATGCAAGATTTCTATTCCGGTGATTCTTATACCGGAATGGGGCCTCGTACGGCCGGATTTCCGAGGAAAAAAGGTCAAGGGTTGTTACGCTGTGTGAAAGATGTGACTGAGTCGACGCGCTATCAACAGTAAAGATTCCTATGGTGAAAGGGCGGTTATATTCAAAAAAGAGGAATAAATCGCCTGTCTCTTTTCAAGTGAAGGCAGGAGACGTCCCGTAAAGTCATTCCCATTCATATAGAATACCGTTGAACTTGTCTTCCCAACCTATTTCTTTCATATTCTGTGTTTATTGCCTATATTTGTCAGGGCAACCGCACCGAAATCATAAAGTGTCCCTTTGTTTTCGCCATCGATACGGACTGACACTATAAATGTTTTGCAAAAACAACCATCATACTATCATATTTGTTCGTATATTATTTAAAACCAATGTGTTATTGTGTGATAGTTGCCGTTTTGAACTATCATTCACCTATCACAACCATCATGGCAAAAAAACGTAACATCTTGTGTGTCAATCATACGATGAAAACAGGGACCGTTCAGAAACAGGTGCGAAACATGTTAAAACGGCTTCTTTTTTCATCAAGACAGGCTTTTCTTTTGTCAAAAACAGCTTGCAAATCCGCTTGAGACCCGGGTGTACTCACCACACAGACCCGGGTGCGGGATAGGTGCAGACCCGGGTCTGCGCGAGGCCTTTATGTGGGTGCGGGGATGTTTATCCGCCGTGTCGGAGGCACTTTTACGCCTCGTTTTTGCATCTTTTTCGCCGATGGCTGTTTTTGCCCATACAAACATAAATATCGTATTATCAGATATATAAATAAATAGTCATGTAAAAAGCATGATAGATGCATGATAGTAGAATGATAGTAAAAAACAGCTACTATCATGTTTTAACATATTGTGAAACAGGAGTTAACGGCCGGATGTGATAGTATGATAGTTGGTTTGCGAAATTTTTCACGGAAGAAGAGAAGTGATTCCGGATAGCAATTTTTGGTGCGGTTGCCTTGGGATTGTTTTAGAAAAGACAGTGTATTCGGAATCCGGATTTTTATGTCTGGAATAGTACTGTTTTCTTTTTTTATCAAATAAATAAGGTTAATTTTGCGCCGCAGAAAAAATCTCACAATTGCCCGCTATGCATGATATATCAGAAGGAAATCTGTGGCTGTTATGTTTGAAAGGAGACAGGGAAGCATTTAAGGAAATGTATTGCCGTTTTTATTCCTTGCTTTATCATTACGGTTTGAAATTGGTGTCCGATAAAGAACTGGTAAAAGATTGCATACAAGATGTATTCATAAAGATTATTCAGAATCATCCAACACTTTCTCCGACGCTGAACGTAAAGGGATATTTGCTTAAAACGTTACGGAATAGGATAATCGACACGATCGAGAAGGAAAAAAGAATGGAGGATCTTGAGGAGTATGGTGACAAATTCACCGTAGAAGATTCGTTTTTGGAAGACGAAGACAAGAATTCCTATTCCGGATTTCTTATGCGTGCCTTTTCGGAACTGTCTTCTCACCAACGGGAAATCATTTATCTTTATTATGTAAATGAATTGAAGCATGAGGATATAGCAGAGATATTAGGTATAAATTATCAATCCAGCAAAAACCTGTTGTTCAGAAGTTTGTCTAAATTGAAGAAAATATATTTTGAAAAAAAACATTTTTCCTGTAAAAAGTGAGTACCAAATACTTTTTTGTCCGTAATAGAGATAAAAAAGTTAGTTGTGAATAGAAAACAGAATATACAGGATAAAGATTCTTTTTTTCAGGCCGGAAGAAATTTGTTGGAAAAAGTGCATAAGGCTGAATTTGTCGACAGCGAAGATGTGCTTTTGTCCTGGAAAGAAGTAGAGAACCGGCTTGAAAGCAAACGTTCGAAAAGATTACAAATCCGCTATGCCTTTTCGGCTGTGGCAGCATCGGCCGTTATTCTGTTGGCGGTGGGGATCGGTTGGTGGCAATCCGGAAGGGAGGAACCAACCCTGTCATTAAGCTTGCTGGATCAGGATGTTCCGGTTTTGCCGGTAGATGAGGTCATCTTGTTTGCCAGCAATGACCGCATGCAGCTAAAAGATGAATCTTCTGTGAAATATGGAAAAGACGGAGAGCCGGAATTGGATGGTCAGGTTGTGAAGAAATTCACGGAACACAAAAAGGAGGAAGGAGCAAACGAGATAAACCAAATTGTCGTACCCAAAGGCCGGAAAGCTGACATAACATTCTCGGACGGAACGAAAATCTATGTCAATGCCGGTTCCCGAGTGATTTATCCGGTTCTTTTTAAAGAAGACAGGCGCGAGATTGTCGTCGAAGGGGAAGTCTATTTGGATGTAAAGAAAGATCCTTCACGTCCTTTTATTGTTAAAACGAAAGATTTTGAAGTGAAAGTGCTGGGTACACAGTTCAACATTTGTGCCTATAAAGAAGACGCGGTCTCCTCGGTCGTCTTGGTGGAAGGTAAAGTGGAAGTGGAAACCATGAATAATAAAAAATCGGTCTTGTCTCCCAACCAATTGATTTTGATAGACGATGGAGACTCGAATATCAAAGATGTGGATGTTTTCGAATATATCTGTTGGAAAGATAATATCATGTTATTGAACGACAGGACGGCAGGAGACGTTTTTGAAAGGTTGTCACGGCATTACGGACGCCGGATCGTGTGTGACGGCCGGATAAAAAATATTCCGGTTTCGGGTAAATTGGATTTAAGGGAAAAACCGGAAGATGTGGTCAATATATTGTGCCAGTCTTTATATTTGACTTATAGCTTGGATGAAAATGAAGATATAATCATATCAAAAAAATAAAAGTTTATGTGAAATCCTTTTTTGTATCAAAAAAGAGTCGAACGATGGGTCAGATCGTTCGACTCGGGAACATGTTTAATCTAAAATTTTATGTATCAAAGAAAAAACGTTACAAATGTATGAAAAAGAATGAAAGATTCAGTCGAAAATCGACTCCTTTTCTCAAAAGTGCTTGTTTAGCCTTATGTCTGGTCGGTTATGGAGGGTCTGCCGTTTATGCAGGATCTTCGTATGCTACCCAAACAATGCTGACGGTTCAAATGAACGGCCGGAGCATTAAAGATGTATTTTCTTATATCGAGAAAAACAGTGAATTTATATTTGTTTATCATGGATCGAACATCAATCTGAACCGGAAGGTGGATGTCGATGTGACGAACCGCAGTGTTGAAAACATTTTGCAACAGATGTTTGACGGGACGGATGTCGAGTACCTTATTAATGACCGCCAGATTATCGTTCGCAAAAAGCAGGCAGTGGAAAAAACGATTCCTGTGATGCAACAGGAAAAGAAGATTACCGTCACGGGGAATGTGAAGGACGTAAGCGGAGAACCGTTGATTGGGGTAAATGTCGCGATCAAAGGGACGACGATGGGATGTGTTACGGATATCGATGGTAATTTCTCATTGGCGGACGTGTCTGAGGGTGCTGTTGTTTCGATTTCCTATATCGGCTATCAGACTCAGAATATACCGGTGAAAGCGACCATGTCTGTTGTCTTGAAAGAGGATAGCGAAGCGTTGGATGAAGTGGTCGTGATCGGTTATGGAACGCAGAAAAAGGTGGATTTATCCGGGGCGGTGGCAACAGTTTCGACAAAGGTACTGGAAAATCGACCGGTTCTGACAGTCGGACAAGCCTTGCAAGGTTCGGTTGCCAATATGACAGTTACAATCGGTAGTGGTCAGGCTACGGATTCTCCGTCTTTCAATATACGTGGCACGACTTCTATCAACGGCGGCGACCCGTTGGTCGTTATTGATGGCGTGGTTTCTTCTGCGGAAGAGTTAAACCGGATGAATCCTTCCGACATCGGGAGCATTTCGGTGTTGAAGGATGCCGCTTCGGCAGCAATCTACGGTTCACGTGCCGCTTTTGGCGTGATTTTGGTGACAACCAAGACTGCCGGACAAGAAAAGCTGACTGTTAACTATAACAATAATTTTGCCATGCGTAAATTAAGTAGTATGGCCGATGTCATAACCGATCCCTATAAAGCTGCGGTTGCTCGTAATGATTTTTATTATCCTTGGGGAGTTAACCATAATCAAGAGGAATTGGAATATGCAAAGCGCGTTTCGGAAGACCCGAGTGTTTCTCCTTATTTTTTGAGGCCGGATGGAACGTATGCTTATTTTGGACAAACAGACTGGTTCGGAGAAGCGTATAAGAATTTGGCTTTTTCTACCAATCATAATGTGGATGTTTCCGGAAAGACTGAACGTTTGAATTATTATTTCTCTGCAGGCTATAATTATCAAGACGGTATGGTCTCGCAGGGAACGGATAAGTTCAATCGTTATAACCTTCGTTCCAAACTGGATTTCAAACTGACCGATTGGTGGTCGCTCGGCAATAATACGAGCTTGGTGGTGTCCGATTATGATGCTCCTTATTTTTTGGGGGATGATTATTATTGGGCTGTCAATCGTCGTAGCCCGTTGGTGCCTATATATAATCCGGATGGTACTTATACGGAAGATGGGGCTGCCATTTTCGGGCGTTTTGCCGAGGGTGGACGCAAGAAAGAGAATAAAACCACTTTGTCAACCCAATTCACGACAAAGATTGATATTGTCAAGGATGTTTTATTCTTAAACGGATCGTTTGCGTATGTCGCGAATCGGAACAACAAGGACGGTGCGCAATTATCCGTCCCTTACCGGAAAGGCCCGGAAACTCCTATTTTGTATCAGAACTCGGTTTCTTCAGCTTTTTTTGATAATACGGAAGCTTCGACCGCTACGTTCGATGCGTATGTTACTTTCCATAAAGTTTTCAATGGCAAGCATGATTTTACGGCGATGGCCGGTTATAATCAGGAGAGTTGGCGTGAGTCGTACGAGTATGCGCAGCGTAAAGAGTTGATCACGGATGGTTTGCCTACGCTGAATTTGGCGACAGGAGATATGAGTGTGAGCCAACGTATACGTGAATTGGCTTTCCGAAGTGTTTTCGGTCGTTTGAATTATACGTTCAATAACCGGTATATTTTGGCTGTCAATGCCCGTTATGACGGGACTTCCCGTTTCCCGACCGATTCTCGTTTCGTCTTTAATCCTTCCGGCTCGGCAGCATGGGTGATTTCGGAGGAAAACTTTTTTGAGCCGTTGAGGGATGTGGTAAACTTCTTGAAGTTGCGTTTTTCTTATGGTAGTTTAGGCAATCAATATCTGAAGGATAATTATTATCCTTATTTGGCTACGATGAGTTCGGGAAAAACAAAAGTTATTTTGGATGGCAAACAGCCTGTTTATGTATCCGCTCCGGGATTGGTGGCGGGCGATTTGACCTGGGAAACGGTGACGACTGCCGATTGGGGTATGGATGTGAACTTCTTCGATAATCGCTTGACTGCTACAGTGGACGGGTATATCCGCCGTACAAAGGATATGTTGAGAAGTGGAGCGCAATTACCGTTGGTATTGGGTACGAGCGTACCATTGGAGAATGCTGCCGATTTGAAAACGACGGGTTGGGATTTAACGGTCAGTTGGCGTGATCAGTTCAAATTGGCGGGTAAACCGTTTAACTACAGTGCCAGTTTTAATATAGGCGATAGCCGTTCTTGGATTACCAAATATGCCAATACAACAGGTAGTTTAAAAGACCATTATGTAGGAAAAGAATGGGGTGAGATTTGGGGGTTGGTGAATGACGGTTTCTTCACTTCAGAGGAAGATATTGCCAACAGTGCCAATCAAACGGAGGTGGACCCTTATCCTAATACACCTCCCATGGCTCCGGGTGATGTGAAGTATAAAGACTTGAATGGTGACGGAAAGATCAACAAGGGGGCTTATACGCTGGACGATCATGGAGATTATACGATTATTGGCAATGATCGTGCTCGTTATGCGTTCGGGTTTACTCTTAATGGGGATTGGAATGGATTTGATTTTAGTTTGTTCTTACAGGGGATCATGAAAAAAGATTATTATCCGACCAAAGACCCGTATTTCTGGGGCATGTATTTCGACCCTTGGACGAATCTTACATACGGTAACTATTACGATCATTGGACGGAAGAAAATCCCAATGGGTATTTCCCGCGTGTCAAATCGTATCAGGCGTATGTCGCAGACAGGGGCCTTGCTGTTCCACAGACACGTTACTTGCAGAATGCGGCATATGCCCGTCTGAAGAACTTGACGGTCGGTTATACTTTGCCGAAAGAATGGACTGGCAAAATGAATATCAGTCGACTTCGTGTTTTCTTTTCTGGCGATAATTTGTGTGAGATTACCGGTCTTTACAAGTATTACAAGATGGATCCGGAATGTTTGGGCGGACAGATATACCCGTTGCAACGTTCCTATTCTTTCGGTTTAAATGTTACATTCTAAATTTAATAAAACAGAAAAGTTATGATAAAGAATACTATAAAAATAGGGCTGTTCGGATGCATCGGCCTTTTGGGACTAAGCGGATGTAACGACTCTTTTCTGGAAAAATATCCGGAAACTTCAATAACGGAAGATGGCTTTTTCAATAATGTGAGTGATTTGGAAGCCTATACGAATGGTCTGTATGAAAATATCACATCCGGTTATACGGACGCGCCTTCCGATAATATGATTTATACGGAGAGCCAGGATATTTATAGCATGATGCGTGGAGAAGTGAATCCGGATAATCAAAAGGTGTGGAATTGGGAAAAGATCCGGAATGTCAATTTTATGCTGGCAAGAACCGGAAAAGTGGTAGGTGATGCTGCCGAGATAAACCATTATATAGGTCTGGCTCGTATGTTCCGCGCTAAATTGTATTATGATAAAGTATTGACTTATTCGGATGTCCCTTGGTATAGTCGTGATTTGCAGACAACAGATAAGGATTTGCTTTATAAGACACAAGATCCTCGTTCGTTAGTCGTGGACTCTGTCATGGCGGATTTGGATTTTGCTGCCGCTTATATGAAGAACGGAACCAGCCGCACCCGTTGGTTTAGAAATGGCGCTTTGGCAATGCAGGCTCGTATCGCCTTGGCTGAAGGTTGCTGGCGCAAATATCATTCGGAATTGAAACTGAATGATTCGGAACGTTTTTTGAGAGTCGCAGTAGAGGCCTGTCAAAAGATTATGGATTCAGGGATGTATGAGTTGGCGACAAGCAAATCCGGTGAGATGGATGCTTATGAAGCTTTGTTCTGCAGCCAAGACTTGAGTAATAATAAAGAAATGATTATCTATGAAGATTACGATAAGGCTTTGGGGCGTTATCATAATGCCGGAGGACTATTGTTTGATTTCAATTCCAGTATGTCTCGTGATTTGATGGAAGACTATTTGGTCGTGGAAGATGGAAAAACGAAACGCTTCCAGGATGTGCCGGATTATGCGACTAAAAAGTTTACGGAGGTATTCGAGAACCGTGACCCGCGTATGCGTCAGACTTTTATGACACCGGGTTTTGTCCGGGCTGATAAAGTGGAGCCGTGTCGTCCGAAGTTGACGATGGGTGGGTATCCGCAGGTGAAATTTTCGCCTCGTGCAGTCGACCAAATAACATGGAATAGTTCTTATACGGATCTTCCTTTGATCCGTTATGCCGAAGTGTTGTTGATGTATGCCGAAGCGAAAGCCGAACTGGGTGAGTTGACGCAGGATGATGTAGACCGGACGGTCAATTTGTTACGTGATCGTGTGGGGATGCCGCGCGCTTCGTTGGCTGGTTGGTTGAGCAACATCGATCCGGTTCAGGCAAACCGTTATCCGAATGTTTCTTCTTCACAGAAAGGGGCTGTTTATGAAATACGCCGCGAACGTCGTATTGAGTTGGCGTGTGAAGGTTTCCGTTATGGTGATTTGAGACGTTGGGGTTGTGGAAAACTCCTTGCCAATGTGCCGGAAGGAGTTTATTTGGAACCTGGTTATCTGGATGTGACGGGTGATGGACTGCCTGATTATGCTATTGTTGCGACGAAGGCGGATGCGGATGCCATTCCGCAGGCGGATAAAGATAAATATAATTTGCAAGTTGAAATATTGGAAGGCAATACCTATTCGCTTACTGAAGGGAATAAGGGACATATCCGTATGATTTCACAAGTAGGAAGTTGGAGCTTTGTCGATCCTAAATACTATTATACTCCGATTTCAACACAGGATTTGATTTATAACCCGAACTTGATTCAAAATGAATTTTGGGTTGAATAATAGATTTCCTTGTTAAGAGATAGACTTCGGTAACGGAGGTGTGACGGCTTTTCGACGCACCTCCGTTTTCTCTGTCATTAAGTATTAAAAAAATCAAGTGTTTTGATTGCCTGACAGGGCACTTTAGTTGCCATACATCCTGTGTAGTTCCCTTTTACATCCGGATGTACCGACCGGCAATACGGGGTGTTTAGTGGAATTAGATGCTTGCTTTTTTGCAAAAAAGAGATGGCTTTAATGGAATTGAGGATAAAAACAGTGTAATGTATTTTCGGTTGTTAGAGTTGTTTTTTCGAAGCTAAATTGCGTATATTTGTGGACATTTTGAGTGTTTGAAATCAATACACAAATAAAAATATTATTCCTAAAATGAACATCATGAAAAAAATCTCGTTAGCCTTAGCGCTTTGTTGTGCTTCTTTTTATAGCATGGCTGATCAGTTGCCGCTTGGGGGATTTAGTTACGGACCGGTGGAAGCACCGACAGGCAAAGAGTGGGAGTCTCCTGAGAGTCTGGCTCTGAACAAAGAACAACCGCATGCTTATATTTTTCCTTTTCAGGATGTGGAAAGCGCTCGTAAAGTATTGCCGGAAAACAGCAGATTTTGGCAGTCTTTGGATGGAGACTGGAAGTTCAATTGGGCGCCTGATCCTGATTCACGGCCGAAAGAATTCTATAAGACGGAGTTCGATGTGTCCGGCTGGGATAATATCCCGGTTCCTTCCAGTTGGAATATTTACGGAGTCCAGAAAGACGGCAGCCTGAAATATGGAGTTCCGATCTATGTGAACCAGCCGGTAATCTTCCGGCATAAAGTGGCGGTAGACGACTGGCGCGGGGGGGTGATGCGTACTCCGCCGGCAAACTGGACGACTTACAAGCACCGGAATGAAGTCGGTTCTTTCCGTCGTGATTTTGAGGTTCCGCAGGATTGGGACGGACGCGAAGTCTTTATCAGCTTTGATGGAGTCGATTCTTTCTTCTATCTTTGGATCAACGGTCAATATGTCGGTTTTTCCAAAAATTCCCGTAATACGGCGAATTTCAATATTACTCCTTATCTCCGTAAAGGGACAAATGTGGTGGCTGCGGAAGTTTATCGTAGTTCAGACGCTTCCTTCCTGGAGGCACAGGATATGTTCCGTCTGCCGGGTATCTTCCGGACGGTCGCTCTTTATTCAGCTCCGAAAGTACACGTTCGCGACCTGATCGTGATTCCCGATTTGGATGCAGCCTATACGGATGGTTCGCTGGCGATCTCGGCCGATGTACGGAACCTGAGTAAGAAAGCTGCTAAAGGATATAAGTTGGCATATACGCTGTATGCCAACAAACTGTATTCGGATGAGAACACGAAAGTCGATAATGTGGCGGCCTCGGCAACGGTAGAGGTCGTAAATCCTGGCCAGACGCGAACTACGCAGGCTTTATTGAATGTGAAGGCTCCTAACAAATGGTCGGCAGAGTTCCCGTATCGTTATACGCTGGTGGCGGAGTTGAAAAATGCTAAGGGCAAAACGGTAGAAACCGTTTCGACTATTGTAGGTTTCCGCAAAGTGGAAATCAAAGATACACCGGCTGAAGAAGATGAATTCGGGCAGGCAGGACGTTACTATTATATAAATGGTAAGACCGTCAAGCTGAAAGGCGTGAACCGTCATGAATCGAATCCGGCAGTCGGACATGCCATCACGCGCGATATGATGGAAAAAGAGGTGATGCTGATGAAACGTGCCAATATCAACCATGTGCGTAATTCGCATTATCCGGACGATCCTTACTGGTATTTCTTATGTAATAAATATGGTCTTTATCTGGAAGACGAAGCCAATATCGAGTCGCATGAATATTATTACGGGGCTGCATCCCTTTCACATCCGGCGGAATGGAAAAAGGCGCATGTCGCACGTGTGATGGAAATGGTTCATGCGAATATCAACAATCCGTCTATCGTGATCTGGTCGCTGGGTAATGAAGCGGGACCGGGTGAAAACTTCGTGGCCGCCTATGATGCGTTGAAGCTGGTGGATAAATCCCGCCCGGTCCAATATGAGCGTAATAATGATATCGTGGATATGGGATCCAACCAATATCCGTCTATCGGTTGGACACGGGGTGCGGTGAAAGGTGATTATGATATCAAATACCCGTTCCATATTTCCGAATATGCTCATTCTATGGGGAACGCCTGCGGTAACCTGGTGGATTACTGGGAGGCGATAGAATCGACAAATTTCTTCTGTGGCGGTGCTATCTGGGATTGGGTGGACCAATCAATGTACAACTATGACAAAAAGACCGGTGAACGCTATCTGGCTTATGGTGGGGATTTCGGGGATACTCCGAATGACGGACAGTTTGTGATGAATGGCATTGTGTTCGGTGATCTTGAACCAAAGCCACAATATTACGAAGTGAAAAAGGTGTATCAGCATATTGGTGTGAAAGCTCTTGATGTTTCAAAAGGCATTTTTGAGATATTCAATAAATACTATTTCCAAGATCTTTCGGATTATGATGTGAAATGGTCTCTTTATGAGAACGGGAAGGAAGTTCGATCCGGTTTGGTCAATTCCGGGACGATTCCGGCCCGTACCAGGGCGAAAGTGGCAATTCCTGTACCTTTTGACAAGTTGAAGAATGATTCTGAGTATTTTGTAAAAATTCAGTTCCTGCTTAAAGATAATATGCCGTGGGCTGAAAAGGGGTTTGTGATGGCGGAAGAACAAATGTTATTGCAGGAAGCGATAGCTCGTCCTTCCATCAGTGCTGTGACGGCTTCTGCCGGAAAAGTAAAGTTGGATGATTCGGATGCTTCGATTAAAACGGTGACTGGCGATAACTTTGTAGCCAAATTCGACATGGCGACAGGTACGATTTATAGTCTGGCATACGGAGGCAAGACGATTATTGCCGATGGGAACGGTCCGAAACTCGATGCTTTGCGTGCTTTTACCAATAATGACAACTGGTTTTATTCTCAATGGTTTGAACATGGTTTGCATAATTTGCATCACCGGGCAACGAACAGTACGGTACTGGAAAGAAAAGATGGTACGGTGGTTCTGGCTTTCACTGTTGAGTCGCAGGCTCCGAACGGTGCGAAGATCAAAGGCGGGACCAGTACGGGAAAGAACAGCATCGAAGAACTTACGGATAAGAAATTCGGTGAAAGTGATTTCAAGTTTACCACGAATCAAATCTGGACTATTTATCCTGACGGTTCTATCGAATTGCAATCGAGTGTCACTTCCAACCGTCCGAGCTTGGTGCTGCCGCGCCTGGGCTATGTAATGAAAGTCCCCCAGCAATATGCCGATTTTACTTATTACGGACGTGGTCCGGTCGACAACTATGCCGATCGTAAGAGCGGGCAGTTTATCGAGCAACATAAGAATACGGTGGCAGGTGAGTTCGTGAATTTCCCAAAGCCGCAGGATATGGCTAACCACGAGGATGTACGTTGGTGCGCATTGACCAATGCAGCCGGCGAAGGGGCTGTGTTTGTCGCTTCTGATCGTTTGTCGGCATCGGCTCTTCAATATTCCGCTTTGGATATGATTTTAGCTCCGCATCCTTATCAATTGCCGGTTGCGGGCGATACCTATCTGCATTTGGATGCGGCTGTGACCGGATTGGGAGGTAACAGTTGCGGACAAGGCGGACCGTTGGAACAGGATCGCGTCTTTGCCGGACATCATGATATGGGCTTTATAATCCGTCCTGCCGGAAAAGACTTGACAACTATTGCGAATGTGGCGGTTGCCGGAGAAATGCCATTGACAATCATGCGCAATCGCGCCGGGGCTGTGGAACTTTCTTCGGCTCGTAAAGGTGCGGTGATCTGTTATGCAATCGATGGAAAAGGAAAAGCGGAGGAATACACGGAAGCTATACCTTTCCGTAATGGTGGTACGGTAAAAGCTTGGTTTAAGGATAATCCTAAAATCAATGCAACGGCTTCATTCAGTAAAATCGAAAGTATCCAGACGGAAGTGATCTATACAAGCAGCGAAGAGTCTGGTTACGGAGATGCCAAGAATTTGACGGATGGCGATCCGAATACAATCTGGCATACCATGTTTTCCGTTACCGTTGCCAAATATCCGCATTGGGTCGATCTGGATGCTGGAGAAATAAAACAGATCAAAGGGTTTTCATTCCTTCCTCGGCAGGACGGATCGAACGGTAATATCAAGGATTATTCGATCAGTGTCAGTCAAGATGGTAAGAATTGGGGTGAACCGATCCTTAAAGGTGCGTTTGAAAATAACTTGAAAGAAAAGAAGGTATTATTCGAGAAACCGGTTAAAGCCCGTTATATTCGTTTCACAGCATTAAGCGAGCAGCGCGGGCAGGATTTCGCATCGGGTGCAGAATTGGTGATTTTGGCTGATTAATTGAGTTTTATATTATATGATGGAACAGGAGAGGAAATTATTCCTTTCCTGTTTTTTTATACTTTGTGCCTTCGATATGTCTGTTATCTCATCATTTTTGTTTTTCTTTGCGGAAAAATTCAGACAGGTGAATCTCATTATAGAACAAGGAAACACATCATCGAAGGTGGCTGTATACAATATGGGCCGGATGGAGGCTTCTTTTGTGTTTAAGGAATTCGACAAGGAAGTCATTTCTTTTATCTTTAAAGAATATCCGTTGACGAAAGGCATATTCTCGACAGTGATAGATAAAGATGACGAATTGGTTGCATATCTGGAACGCAATCTACGGAATTTTGTGTTTTTGGATGAAACGGTGTCTCTTCCGATTAAGGTGCGATATAAAACACCGGAAACGTTGGGTAGAGACAGGTTGGCTGCCGCTGTCGGGGCTAATTATCTGCAACCCGGAAAGGACTTGCTGGTGATCGATGCCGGAACAGCTATTACATACGAATTGGTCGATGCTTCCGGTTCTTATTTGGGTGGGAATATTTCGCCCGGTATGACGACACGGTTCAGGGCATTGAACCAGTTTACGAAGAAATTGCCTCTGGTGACCGAACAGGAGGAGGTCCCCTTGGTCGGAACGGATACGGAAACAGCGATTCAGGCTGGAGTAGTAAATGGCATAGTGTGCGAGATGGATGGGTATATCGAAACGCTTCGGCTAAAATATCCTAACCTTTTGGTTTTTTTAACAGGTGGTCATTCGTTTTATTTTGAAAGACGGCTAAAAAACTCCATCTTTGCAGACATTAATTTAGTGTTGACAGGATTAAACAGAATCTTAGAGTATAATGTTGAGAATTAATAAGGTATTAATAACAAGCGTTCTTATATTCATACTGTTGCCTTTGATGGCGCAAAACAATACAAATTCACCTTATACCCGCTTCGGATATGGTGATTTGGGAGAACGTTCGTTCGGCGCAGGTCGAGCCATGGGGGGCGTTGGTTACGGATTACGTTCGTCAAAACAAATAAATCCGATGAATCCGGCGTCATACAGTTGTATGGACTCCCTCACATTTCTCTTTGATTTTGGTATAGCCGGTCAGTTGTCATGGTTCGATGACGGAAATGCCCGCCAGAACGACATTAACGGAAATGTGGAATATATCGCAATGCAGTTTCCTGTTCATCGCCGGATCGCCTTGAGTTTCGGTTTATTGCCCTATTCTTATGTCGGTTATAAGTTCGGTGCTTTGCGTAATGACAAAGGGGTAACATTTACGGAAACTTATAACGGCTCGGGCGGTTTGAGTGATTTATATGGTGGTATCTCTGTGGATATCTGGAAAAAA
Organism: uncultured Parabacteroides sp.; assembly: GCA_910577325.1. Lineage (GTDB taxonomy): Bacteria > Bacteroidota > Bacteroidia > Bacteroidales > Tannerellaceae > Parabacteroides. The sequence continues at coordinate 29,142 of CAJTMR010000005.1, read as the reverse complement.
CGTTTGGCTGTGGGGGCTAACTTTGGTTTTCTGTTTGGAAATATCAAGCATTCGCAATTGATTAATATGTCGGCGGAAGGTTCAGATGCTTATAATACATCCCGTAGCCAGGAGTTGAGGGTCAGAGATCTGATAATGGACTTCGGACTACAATACACTCATCCTTTTAGTAAAACGGAAAGTGTAACATTAGGGTTGGTGTTTTCTCCTAAAAAAGTCTTGAATGCCGATTCCTATAATTATACGGAAACATTGACGGCTAATGGATATGTGGATGAGATCATCTCTTCCGATACTATCTCAGGTAAGGAATTCGGACTCCCGAACAAGTACGGAGCAGGTCTTTCTTATGTGAAACAAAATAAATTAACGTTAGCAGTTGATTTTTCCTATGAGGATTGGGGAAAAATGCTTTACTTTGGTGAGAAAGGTAATTTCAGAAATCGTTACCGGGTTGCTGTAGGTGGCGAATATATACCGGATTATATGCGTAAATCATATTTTAACCGGATTGCTTATCGTGCTGGTATCCATTATGGTAATTCTTATTTGCGTATGAATCGGACGGATGTAAATCCTTCTGGCGACGGTTATAACGAGATTGGTGCAAGTGTCGGTTTGGGATTGCCTTTGATTGATAATCGTTCGTTGATTAATATCTCATTTGAGTATATGAGAAAGAAACCGGAAACCAAGGTGGGTATGATTGATGAACAATATTTCCGTTTTACAGTGAACTATACATTTAATGAGTTATGGTTCTTTAAGAGAAAAGTCGATTAATAAATAGTTAACTTTAATAGAAATAGATATGAAGATCAAAGTATTATTGTTGGCTCTCGGATGTTCTATGATGTCGTTCGGAGCTTATGCACAAAAAGGTGTGGATACTGGTACTCCGTTCGGATCTGGTGAGGATAGTGTACGTTGTATTACCAATATCAGCTTGTTTGTACCTTACGCCAAAGCAGGAAATTTCAAGGATGCTTATGAATTTTGGCATCAGGCTTATACTGAATGTCCGGGTGCTCATAAGGATATCTATCTGTATGGTGTGAGAATCATGGACTGGAAAATCAATACAGAGAAAGACCCGGCTCAGAAAGCTGCTCTTATCGATGATTTGATGAAGGTTTATGATACGCGTGTGAAGTATTTCGGTAATGATCGGAAGTATGGAAAGGACTGGATTGTTGCTCGTAAGGCAGCCGATTATATTCGCCTTAAGGGTAATGATGCGGACCCGAAAGTGTATTACGCTTGGTTGGGTGAAGTGATTAATGAGTTTGGAGAAAATACCGAGGCAATGGGGGTATCCTTGTATATGATGGGATCTCACCGTCAGTTGCTGGCTGATCCTAATTTCAAGGAAGCTTATTTGGAGGACTATTTGAAATGTTCCAAGATCATCGCGAATCAATTGGCGGCTGCCCAGTCGGCAAATAACGAGAAAGAGGTGAAGAACCTGACTACTTATAAATCTGCAATCGACGGTGGATTTGCCGGTAGTGGTGCTGCAGATTGTGAGACATTGCAGGGTATGTATGCTCCCAAGGTTGAGGCTGCCAAAGGTAATTTGGATGCTTTGAAAGAAATTGTTTCGATGTTAAGACGTGTCCGTTGCCAGGAAATCGATGCATTCTATACGGCTGCCGCATACGCTTATGAACTTGAACCGAGTGCCGATGCTGCGTTGGGTATTGCAAAACAGGCAGTAAAAGCAAAGGATTATGACAAGGCAATCAAATATTTTGAAGAAGCGGCCAACATGGAAACCGATGCAGTCTCAAAGGCTGAAGATTATTATTTGATCGGTGTCCTGTTGTTCGAACAGAACAATATGTCAAAAGCAAGACAGTATTGCCAGAAAGCAATCGAAACCAATCCAGATTACGGTTCACCGTATATTCTGATCGGTAATATGTATGCTAAATCTGCCAAATCTATCTATCCGAATGATAACGTATTGGCAAAAGTTGTTTACTATGCAGCTATCGATAAGTTTGAAAAAGCAAGACAGGTAGATCAGAATGTAGCGGAAGACGCTGGTAAATTGGCTAATACTTATCGTGCTCATCTTCCTTCTACAGAAGAAGTTTTCATGCACCCGGATCTTGAAAAAGGAAAAACTTTTAGAATCGGAGGCTGGATCGGTGAGACTGTTACAATCAGATAATTATGATTAAGAACCGTTTTCTTTGTAAAACGAACAGACTGGGCATAACAACTATCTTGGCGGTAGTTGTTATGCTTCTTTTATTTACATCCTCTTGTAATGGCGATAAAAAAGAGGTTGTTGTGGTTGCTTTTGATCCGGAGACCACTTATACGTTGAGGACTACTGATTACACAACCCAATTCTCAGACTCGGGGATTACGCGTCTTCGTGCTATAGCAAAAGTACATCTCAAGTTTGATAAGGCAAAAGAGCCCTTTTCGTATTTTCCAGAGGGGCTTTATGTGGAAAAATTCGATACTTTGTTTCGTACGGAAGCAAGTCTTAAGGCCGATACGGCTTATAACTATGAGAAAAAAGGTTTATGGAAATTCGTGGGGAATGTCAAGGTGGAAAGTTTGGAGGGAAAAACATTTGAGACATCTTTACTTTTCTATGATGAAAAAAAAGAAAAGGTCTATTCCGATAAATACATCCGGATACAAGAAGAAGATAAGATCATAACCGGTATTGGATTCGAATCAAATCAGGATATGACGAAATATAAGATATTTGACTCTCAGGGTGAGATACCTATTAATGAATCGGTTGCGAGTGATTCGACCAAAAAGACAGTTTCGGCTGATTCCGTACTTGTAGCTGTCAACCCTGCGATGGCTACTGTTTCACAGAAGAAACCGGCACAAATAGAAAGACCGGCTCCACAGAAATTGACGCAGGTCAAGATGGATAGAATAAAGTAATGGGCGCATTTACATATATATTAGTATCATTGGCTTTCTCTGCATTTTTTTCAGGAATGGAGATCGCCTTTATTTCCTCCAATAAGTTACGTTTTGAACTTGATAAAAAGGGAAAAAGTCTGACGAGTCAGATTCTGGATATATTTTACCGGAATCCAAATCAGTTTATATCAACAATGTTGGTTGGAAACAACATTGCGTTGGTTGTCTACGGTTTGCAGATGGCGATTATCCTGGAGCCGTTTATTGCTTGTGTGGTGAATAATGAAGCATTGATTGTCTTGATTCAGTCTATTATTTCGACTATTCTGATATTGTTTACAGGTGAATTTATTCCGAAGACGGTTTTTAAGCTGAATCCTAATTTTTCGCTTACTTTGTTTTCGGTACCGTTGCTAATCATATACGTTGTACTGTATCCGGTTTCTAAGTTTTCTTCTCTGCTCTCTTTTTTGATTTTGAAAATTGCAGGTGTAAAAAATGTGACCGGTTCGACTCAACGAGCATTGGGGAAAGTCGACCTTGACTATTTTATCCAGCAGAGTATTGAAGACGCTTCTCAAAATTCGAATATGGATACGGAGGTGAAGATTTTTCAGAATGCACTCGATTTCTCCAGTGTGCGTTTACGGGATTGCATTGTTCCCCGTACGGAAATTGTAGCGTGTGATAAGACGGCTACCCTTGAGGAATTGCGTTCTCGTTTTATTGAGACCGGGTTTTCCAAGATACTTGTTTACAATGAAAATATAGATGATATTGTCGGGTATATTCATTCTGCGGAAATGTTTAAAAACCCGGAAGACTGGACACTAAGTATCCGAAGCGTTACGATCGTTCCCGAAACGATGGCTGCCAATAAATTGATGAAACTTCTGATGCAGGATAAGAAGAGTATGGCTGTCGTGGTAGATGAGTTCGGAGGGACATCGGGAATCGTAACATTGGAAGACTTGGTGGAGGAGATATTCGGAGAGATAGAAGACGAGCATGATATAAAGTCTTACGTCGCCAAGAAGGTGGGAGATGACGAATATTTGTTGTCCGGCCGTATGGAGATCGACACGCTTAATGAAAAATTTGGTCTGGAATTGCCGGAATCAGACGATTATGTGACGATTGCCGGCTTCATATTGCACTTTTACCAGAATTTCCCGAAGTTGAATGAAACGGTTGTGGTTGATAAATATTCTTTTAAAATAATAAAAGTGACGGCTACGAAAATCGAATTAGTTCGTATGGAAGTAATGAGTTAATAAAAAAAAAGCATAAAAAGATGCGTCAATCTCTTTTTTTCGTATCTTCGTGCCCTTAAAATGTAGAATAATAAACTTTAAAATTGATAAAGATAAATGGCTACGCTGGAAAAAATCAGAAGCAAAGCAGGACTGCTGGTACTCGTTGTGGGGGTGGCATTGTTCGCTTTTATCATCGGTGACTTTTTGAACTCCGGTTCTACTTATTTCAGACAATCGCAGGAAACAGTTGCAGAAGTAGACGGGGAAGTTATTAAAATTCAAGAATTTCAGGATCGTGTAGACGAAATGACTGAAATGTACAAAATGCAGACAGGTTCCACTAGTCTGCCCGAAGAATATCAGACGCAAATGCGTCAATCTGTATTTGATGGTATGGTACAGGATATTGTTTTAAACGAAGCAACATCAGAATTGGGAATGAGAGTAGGCCCTGAAGAACTGTTTGATATGGTTCAGGGTGAAAATATTTCTCCGATGATCCAGCAGATGCAGATGTTTGTGAATCCGCAGACAGGTGTGTTCGACAAAACTGCGTTGTTAAACTTCTTAAAGACTATTGATGACGATAATATTGCCAACTATCCAGCCGACCAGCAGGCACAGTTATTGCAGGCCCGCCAGTTTTGGATGTTTTGGGAAAAAAATATCAAACGCCAGCGTCTGGAACAGAAATATACGACTTTGTTGAGTAAGGCGGTTTCTGCCAACAAGCTGGATGCAAAGGATGCTTTTGACGGCTCGGCTGTAAGTTCTGATATCGTTTATGCAATGCAATCTTATGCATCTATTCCTGATTCAACTATACAGGTAAGCAAGAGTGATATCGAAAAACTGTACAATCAGCGTAAAGAGTTGTTCAAGCAGAAAGAAGGAAAAGTAATCAAATATATCGCTGTCGATATCCGGCCGAGTAAAGAAGACTATGACAAAGCAAGTGCAGAGATCGAATCATTGAAGAGCGAGTTGGTTGCTTCTGAAAAAGTAGCTGATTTGGTAACTGAAAATTCTGAAATACCTTATATGGACGCTTTCTTTACAGAAAATGCGTTGGATCCCGAGATGAAGCAATTTGTAAAGACTGCAAGTGTGGGTGACGTATATGGTCCTGTTTTCGAAAACGACAAATACAGATTATTCAAGTTGGTCGATAAAACCGTTGCCCCTGACTCTGTAAAAGTCAGCCATATCATGTTGGTAAATACGGGTGATGAAGCTGCTGTTAAAGCAAAAGCCGATAGCTTGTTGAACGTATTGAAGAAAGGTGGTGATTTTGCTGCTTTAGCCAAGGAATATTCTGCTGATCAAGCTGCTGAAAAAGGTGGTGAACTGGGTTGGTTTACAGAAGCGACAGCTTTGAGAGGTGTAAATGACGACTTTAAAAAAGCTGTTTTCTCAACTTCGGTTAATGACTATTCGATTGTAAAATCTTTGTATGGTACACATATCATCAAGGTAACCGCTAAGACTGCAAATGTTGACAAATATAAAGTGGCTGATATTGATATGACCGTATCTCCGAGTACGAAGACCTATGGTAATATCTACAATGAATTGAACCAGTTCATTTCTAAGAATCAGAGTGTGGATAAACTGGACGATGCCGCTAAGGAAGCCGGTTACAACTTGTTGTCTAATGTGACAGTAACTGCTAACGACCAGTTGCTGGGTTCTATCAAGAACTCGCGGCCGGTAATTCGTTGGGCATTCCAGAACAGTAAAGGTGATATCTCTGAAATTTTCGAATGTGACGATAAGTTTGTGATTGCAGCAGTTCAGGGTTCGTTGCCGGAAGGTTACCGTTCTTTGGAATCTGTTACTCCGATGTTGAAATCAGAGTTGATTGCCCAGAAGAAGGGTGAAAAGATTGCTCAGGATCTGTCTGCCAAGAATCTGAATTCTGTCGATGCTTATGCTCAGGCTATGAGTTCATCTGTAGATTCTGTTAAGTTTGTCAGCTTTGCGACACGCCGTATCGCAGGTATTGGTGTTGAACCGAAGTTGAATGCAATGGTTTCTTTGATTCAAAAAGGCCAGTTGAGCGCTCCAGTTGCCGGTAACAATGGTGTATATGTATTCAAGGTGTACGAACAGAACAAGGATGCCAAGAATTATGACGAAGCTGCCGAGATCAAAGCGTTGGATGCTTCTAATGCTTATCGTTTCGGTTTCCAAGCTATTCAGTCGTTGGTTAACAAAGCCGATGTCGAAGATAACCGTATTCGCTTCTATTAATAATTGAACAGTAGTGGCAGGAGACTGCCTGCGTATCATAGGGAACCGCCAATCGGCTACGATTGGCGGTTTTTTTATATCTTTGCATGAAAGAAATAGAAGAAGGATCATGAGTGAGAAAAGACGTTTGTTGGGAATGACTTTGGATGAACTGAAAGAGGTCGCCTCCGAAGCCGGACTTCCGGCTTATGCGGCCAAGCAGATGGCAGACTGGTTGTATAAGAAAAAAGTGACTTCTATTGCTGCCATGACGAATATTGCTGCGGTGAAGCGTGCTTTGCTGGAGGAAAATTTCGAAGTGGGATCTGTATCGCCTTCCGATTTGATGAAGTCGGTGGACGGGACGATCAAGTATTTGTATCCGGCCGGTCCCGGTAATTTTGTCGAATCCGTGTATATTCCGACGGAAGACAGGGCGACATTGTGTGTATCCTCTCAGGTGGGTTGTAAAATGAATTGTCTTTTCTGTATGACAGGTAAGCAAGGTTTTACCAAGAATTTGTCGGCTAACGAAATTTTGAACCAGATACAATCCTTGCCGGAAACGGAGGAACTGACCAATATCGTTTTCATGGGAATGGGGGAACCGTTGGATAATGTGGATGAATTGTTTAAAGTATTGGAAATCCTGACTGCCCCTTACGGATATGCTTGGAGTCCGAAGCGAATCACGGTTTCGACTATCGGAGTCGCCAAAGGATTGAAGCGGTTTCTTGAAGAGAGTGAGTGTCATTTGGCTGTCAGCCTGCATTCGCCCTATCCGGGCGAACGGTTGTCTTTGATGCCGGTGGAAAAGGTTTTTCCTGCTCGTGATATTATCGAGACTATCAAACAGTATGATTTTACGCATCAACGCCGTGTTTCGTTTGAATACATTGTTTTTAAAAATTTGAACGATGATCTTCAACATGCAAAGGCTCTGGTTAGCTTGTTGGATAAAGTCCCTTGCAGAGTCAACCTGATCCGTTTTCATGCAATCCCCAATGTGCCGTTGGAAAGTTCGGACTTGACAAGAATGGAGGTGTTCCGGGATACGTTGAATGCAGCCGGCATTGTTTGCACGATCCGGGCATCACGAGGAGAAGATATATTTGCCGCATGTGGAATGCTTTCTACGGCGCACAAGCAACAAAAAAGATAGAAAAGGCGTTTTTTGAGGGAAAAGAAACTATATTTGTATAACAAAAAATTTAACGGGTATGAAAACACATTCTTTATTGATCTGCTCCTTGATGCTTCTTGTCATTATGGGAGCATGTAGTTCAGGCCCGGTGATGAGAAATGCCACCGGTTTTGCCTATGAGATTGTTGTAACGATGAATAAAGTTAGCTGGGATGCCCCTGCCGGAAAGGCTATCAAAGCCGAATTGATTTCCGATATACCGGGATTGCCACAAGCCGAACCTGCCTTTAAGGTTACCTATGCCACTCCTGAACAGTTTAACGGTTTGTTGACGTATGTACGTAATATTTTGATTGTTAAGATAGATAAGTCTCAGTATACGAAAGTTTCGCTGAACTATGAGAACAATCGTTGGGCGAAAGGCCAGGTCGTGATGACATTGACGGCTCCCGATGATGAATCCATCCTTGAATATGTAAAGGCTCATCCGCGGAACGTGGTCGAGTTTTTTACCAAGTGTGAAAGAAACCGTACGATCGGACAGTTGGAGAAAGAATACAGTCCGGTGGTTATGGATCATGTGAAGGATCGTTTCAACGTCATGTTGAGTGCTCCGGCAAATATGACTTATTTCCGTGATACGACCGGTTTTTTCTGGGCTTCAAATAATGCCAATACAGGACGTACGGATATAGTTGTCTATGATTTCCCATATAAGGATGCCGATACCTTTACAGCTGACTATTTGATTGCAAAACGTGATTCTGTCATGAAGCAGAATATGCCGGGGACGTTTCCCGGATCTTATATGGCTACGGATGCAGCTTGGGTTACTTATGCCCCGGCGACGGTGAATGGTAAGTATTGTGGTGTGTTGCGTGGTTTGTGGCACATGAAAGGCGATATGATGGGCGGCCCCTTTGTCAGCCACGCACGCTTGGATGAAAAGAACAACAGGGTTGTAGTTGTCGAAGGTTTCGTGTTTGCTCCGGAGACGGATAAGCGTAATTTTATCCGTCGTGTCGAATCCGCATTGTACACTTTGCGCCTGCCGGGTGAATTTGAAGAGGCACAGGGGGAGAAACCGGATGTTCCTGAAGAAAAGTAACGAACTTAATTGAAAGAGCTGTGATTTATTTCATTGTTGTTTTAAATCATAGAACATAAATCAAAATATATGGAAGAACGATTGGTAAAAGTGGGCATTACCCACGGAGATATAAATGGTATCGGTTACGAGGTGATTCTGAAAACATTGTCGGATACTCGTATAGCTGAACTTTGTACGCCGGTCATTTACGGCTCGTCTAAAATCGCCGCTTATCACCGCAAAGCTTTGGAGTTGGCGGCTGTGAATTTGAGCATCATTGCACAGGCTGAAGATGCCGGGATTAACAGGGTGAATATTATCAACTGTGTGGATGACGAGATTAAAGTTGAGTTGTGTCAATCTACAACGGTTGCCGGTGAAGCCGCTTATCAGGCTTTGGAGGCTGCCGTTACCGATTTGAAACGTGGTGTGGTAGATGTATTGGTAACAGCTCCGATCAATAAACACAACATACAGAATGAACAATTTCATTTTCCCGGTCACACGGAATATTTGGAACAATGTTTCGGCGGCCCAGGGAAAAAGGCTTTGATGATTCTGATGAAAGATAATCTTCGTATTGCGCTGGTTACAGGACATATTCCATTGGCACAGGTCGCATCAAAGATTACCGTTGAAGATATTGTGTCCAAATTGCGTATATTCAATCACTCGCTTAAGCAGGATTTCGGAATCGTACGTCCCCGTATAGCTGTCCTTTCTTTGAATCCGCACGCCGGGGATTCCGGATTGTTAGGCAAGGAGGAAGAGGAAATCATTATTCCGGCTATTCGGGAAGCGGAGAAGAGAGGCGTGATGTCTTTCGGGCCATATCCTGCCGACGGCTTCTTCGGTTCACAGATGTATGATAAATTCGATGGTGTATTGGCTATGTATCACGATCAGGGATTGGCTCCGTTCAAAACGATGGCAATGGACGATGGTGTTAATTATACGGCAGGTTTGTCAGTCATACGGACTTCTCCGGCTCATGGCACGGCATACGATATTGCCGGTCAGAATGTCGCTTCTGAAGAATCTTTCCGTCAAGCGTTGTATGCCGCTTTGGATATTTACCGGAATCGTACCCGTTACCGGGAAGCAACCGCCAACCCCTTGCGCAAGCAGTATTTCGATAAGGGAGGCGACAATGAAAAATTGGATTTGACAAAAGAGGAGTAATAATCCGTTATTTTGTTCCTCTTGAATTGATCTATGTTCCCCATTATCCCTCTATGGAGCGAAATATTTTTCTCCATAGGGGGATAATCTTCATTTGGCGGACTAAACGTCTGCCGATAGTATTGTTCACCGTCGCTTTCATGAAAGGATTTTAATGTGGGGGCTCTACACATTCAATAAGTGCCCTTTTTCCTGACATTCCTTTTTTGATAGGAAAAGTTTATGTAAGTTTGCGGTTTCAAAAGGATAAGTATTATGTTTAAGGATAAAACGATTGTATATACATCAGGAACATTCGATATGTTCCATTACAACCATCTTCGGATGATAAATTATGCCCGCAGTCTTGCGGATATTTTGATCGTTGGGGTAAGTACGGATGAATTGGTGTCTTCTTATAAGGCGAAGCCGATTATTCCTTTTACAGAACGTCTGCAAATCATCGAAGCACTGAAAACACCCGATATTGTCATTCCACAACATACGTTGGATCATACCGAAATAGTCAAAAAGTTGAATATCGATGCCTTTGTCGTGGGTGATGATTGGTATGGCAAGTATGACTATCTGAAGGACTTGGGAGTTCAAGTATTCTATTTTCCGTATGGGACAGGGGTTTCCTCTTCTAATCTGAAGAAAACGATTCATGATTCATACGAAGCGAATTTGAAGTCTCAGCGGCAATCCAAACCTGAATCCGTTAAAGGCTTTAGTGAAAAAGAATAAAGACGATGGTGGAAAAATGGGTATTGATTACAGGTGGGACGAAGGGGATAGGTAAAGCGGTTGCCGGGTGTCTGGCAAAAGCCGGTTACAGTTTGGTCCTGACCTATGCTTCGGATAAAGAAGAGGCGATTTGGATGGCAGCCGATTTGATGCGTCAATACAAAGTGGAGGCTCGTACGCTTCAGGCCGATATTGCCGACCGGAAATCCATTGAAAAAATAGAATCCTTTCTGAGTGGATGCGCTTTGCGTTTGGATGCGGTTGTCTTTAATGCCGGTTTGACTTGTCGTGATCCGTTTGAGCAACTGGATATGGCGCAATGGGAGCGGGTCTTTTTTGCCAATGTGCATTTTCCGGTTTTCCTGTTGCAACGTATTGTCGGTTTGATTAATAAGGGAGGAAGTATCGTCTTTACCGGTTCTTTGATGGGAATACAACCCCATTCGGTTTCATTGGCATACGGTGTGACGAAGAGTGCCGTGCATGCGTTGGTGAAGAATATGGTGAAGTTCTTGGTTCCGTACGAGTTGCGCGTGAATGCCGTGGCTCCCGGTTTCGTGGATACCGAATGGCAGAAAACGAAACCTGTCGAAATACGCCGTAATATAGAGAATAAAGTTTCGTTAGGACGTTTCTGTGATCCGGAGGAACTGGCAGAAGTTTATAAAATGTTAGTGGAAAATAGTTATTTGAATGGCGAAGTGATCGTCGTTGATGGCGGTTATTCGTATAAATAGAAGATAGATGAGCGACTTGGATAAAGAGTACGAGGCTTCGTTGAAGTCTATAGAAACGGAAAATAAGATTGACCGGATTTTTTATCGTCCTATCGGTTTTCGTATTGCCCGTATGTTAAAAGGAACAGGTATTACGCCTAATATGGTGACTGTTGTGTCTATTTTTGTAGGGGCGGCAGTCGGATTCTTCTTTTATCATGAAAATTTGATTTATAGTATTTGCGGTATCTTGTTGTTGGTGTGTGCGAATATTTTGGACTGTGTGGATGGGCAGTTGGCTCGCCTGACGGGGATCAAGTCGGCGATCGGACGTATTTTGGATGGCTTTGCCGGGGATATTTGGTTCGCTTGTATTTATGTCGCTTTTGCTCTTCGTCTGTCTCACGATTATGGGACGGACTGGTTCTTTGCATTGGCGGTTTTTTCCGGTATGTCACATTTGGTACAGGCGAATATCACGGATTACTATAAGACGCTTCATTTGTATTTTATCAGCAAGGATAAAGGTGCGGAGTTCCAATCGTTGGAACAGGTGCGTGCCCGTCATAAGGAGATGAAGTACGGTATCAATAAATTCTTCTATTTTCTCTATCGCGGCTATACGCTTTTGCAAGTGAAAGCTACTCCGTGCTTGCAGAGGATGCTTCGCTGCCTGCATGAACGGTATGGGGATGATATTCCGGAAAATATTCGTATCCGTTTCCGCAAGCAGAGCAAGGAGTTGATGCGCATGATAGATCTGCTGACTTTTAACGGACGTACGATCGTGATGTTTATCGTTGTTCTGGTCGGTGAAGTCTGGGTTTATTTCTTGTATGAGATAATCGTGTTGAACATTGTTTTGCTGCTTGCCATGAGGAAACATGAAAAGATGTGTGCAACATTCTATAAATAAGAATTTATGAAAGAGAGCGTAGTAGACATACATGATTTACAGGAAGCTGCCCCGTTCTTTAAAAGCCGTTTCGGCACTTTTCTGGGGAAAGTGCTGATTAAATGGTTGAGTATCGAAAAGGTAAACAAAGCTCATGCCCATAACTGCCATTTGCGGGGAGCGGAGTTTACAACCGCCTTGCTGAGCGACCCGTTGATCGATATCAAATATAATCTGCATAACGCTGGGGTGTTGGATCATCTGCCTGAAGGTGCTTTCGTTACTGTATCGAACCATCCGATCGGGTCGATAGACGGGATCATGTTGATCGACATATTCGCTTCACGCCGCCCGGACTTCAAAGTGATGGTGAACGGCGTATTGACCAAAATCGGGGCTATGGGGGATAATTTCGTATCTGTCAAGCCCGATTCCAGTAATCAGGGGGCCAATCTCAAGAACATAAACGGAGTTCGTATGTCTTTACAGCAATTGAAAGAAGGGCATCCGATGGGTTTTTTTCCTGCCGGCGCTATTTCTATGTATGACAAGTGTACGAAAAAAATACAGGATTTGCCTTGGACGCACAGCGTGATTCGTCTGATCCGGAAAGCGAAAGTTCCTGTATATCCCGTCTGTTTCGATTTCCAAAATTCCGGCTTTTTCTATTGGTTGGGGCGAATCGACTGGCGTATCCGAACCTTGCGCATACCGGCTGAAGCCTTTAATAAGCGCGGACGGACGGTCGATGTTTATATCGGAGAGCCTGTCTCTCCTGAAGAAATCCAAAATATTGCCAACGACAAAGATTTGGCTGAGTTTTTATATCAACGAACATACGATGCTAAAAAATAACAAACCTGTGTAGAAACCGCTTGCAGATTCGGTTAATTGGATTAAGATTTGTAATTTTGGCAGATAAAACTGAAATAATTACAGACAAGTAGAAGAAATATGATAAAGGTTGACGTGCAGCAGATAAAACAGCGTTTTGGAATTATCGGCAATAATGCAGGATTGAATCGGGCTATCGATGTTGCCCTACAAGTAGCTCCAACAGATTTGTCTGTGCTGATTACCGGTGAAAGTGGTGTCGGTAAAGAAACTTTTCCTCAGATTATACATCAGAACAGTCCGCGTAAACATGGGCAATATATAGCTGTGAACTGTGGTGCTATCCCTGAAGGTACGATCGACTCGGAATTGTTCGGGCACGAAAAAGGCTCTTTTACGGGAGCGTTGTCTGACCGTAAAGGCTATTTCGAAGTGGCAGATGGAGGGACGATTTTCCTGGATGAAGTAGGAGAACTGCCTACCTCCACGCAGGCACGTTTGTTGCGTGTCTTGGAGACGGGAGAATTTATCCGTGTCGGTTCATCAAAAGTCCAGAAAACGAATGTACGTATCGCCGCTGCCACGAATGTCAATCTGATGCAAGCTGTAGCGGAAGGTAAATTCCGTGAAGATTTGTTTTATCGCCTGAGTACGGTTCCTGTTCAGGTTCCTCCTTTACGTGAGCGGGGAGAAGATATCATTTTACTTTTCCGGAAATTTGCCAGCGATTGTGCGGAAAAGTATCGAATGCCGCCGGTCCGTTTGGACGAGGAAGCCCGCCAGTTGATGCTTTCCTACCGTTGGCCGGGGAATGTTCGGGAATTGAAAAACATAACGGAACGCATTTCTGTTATCGAGGAAAACCGGGATATCACCGCTTCCGTGCTTCGTCTGTATTTACCTGATCTGAATATCGAAAAATATCCGGTCTTAGTCAAGCAAGATTCCGATCAGAAGATATTCAACAGTGAGCGGGAAATTTTATATCAGGTGTTGTTTGATATGAAGAAGGATGTCAACGAACTTAAGAAGCTGGTGCACGACATCATGGGAGGCAAGTTGCCGATCGAAGTGCCGGAAGAATCGACGGCCTATCCCCATCCGATCCATACCGTCCATCCGGTTTCTTCCATCCAGGAAGCCGAAGCAGTGGAAGAGGAGGAAAGCCTGTCGCTGGAAGAGGTTGAAAAAGAGATGATCCGTAAGGCGTTGGAGAGACATAACGGTCGTCGTAAGAATGCTGCCGCCGACCTGAAGATATCGGAACGGACGCTTTACAGGAAAATTAAAGAATATAATCTGGAATAAAAATGTTGAAAAGTAATAAGATATGGCTTTTTTGTCTGATTGGACTTATTGTAACAGCTTGTTCGATTTCCTATAAGTTTAATGGTGCTTCTATCGATTATACGAAGGTCAAGACTATTACGATCAAGGATTTTCCAAATCAGGCTCCATTAGTATATCCGCCTCTTTCTCAAAAATTTACGGAAGCACTGAAGGACATTTATATTCGTCAGACCCGTTTGCAATTAGTCGGTAGTAATGGCGACTTGGAATTGGAAGGAGAAATAACCGGTTATGACTTGACTCCTATGGCTGTCAAAGAAGATGCCTATGCGTCGCAGACAAAGTTGACAATTACGGTGCGGGTCCGTTATTCCAACCGGGTGAATCCGGATGAGGATTTCGAACAGAGTTTTTCGGCATATCGTGAATTCGATGCGACTCAGATGTTGCAACAAGTACAGGACCAGTTGTCTGAAGAGATCATAGACGAGCTTGTCGATCAAATTTATAATGGAACGGTTGCCAACTGGTAAATGAAAGCTGCTGATCTATATCGACTGATGGGAAACCCGGCTCTGCTGACTGAGGAAACACTTTCGCAGTTAAAGCAGATTGTCGATGAATTTCCGTATTTCCAGATTGCCCGGATACTTTATTTGAAGAATCTGGCTGTCTTGAACGATATACGTTTTGGCGCAGAATTGAAGAAGATGGCGATTTATGTGCCTGACCGCAGGAAGTTGTTCACTTTGATAGAAGGTGAACGGTTCGGTTTGCAACTCCAGCCAGTGAAGGAGGAAAATCCTGCCGGTGAAGATGCTTTTTCACTGATCGATGCATTTCTGTCCAATCGGGAGGAAGAAGAACCGAAGGCGGATGCGTCCCTTCTGTTCCAGCCATCTGTTTCATCTGATTATATTTATTGGTCACTGACAAAGGAAAACGGGCAGACAGAGGGAAAAGAAGAAGAAGTACGTTTGCAGCACCACGAACTGATCGATTCTTTTATCAAAAACGAAGAACTGCGGACTCCCGGTAGTGGTCTGAACCTGAATACGGAGGCAACAGGAACAGTTGCTCCCGGAAACCTGGCAGAGCTGGAGGAGAGCCAGCATAAACCCTTGGATGATTCCTATTTTACGGAAACATTGGCTCATATTTATGTAAAACAGAAGCGATACGAGAAGGCATTGCAAATAATTAAAAACTTAAACTTGAAATATCCAGAAAAAAATGTTTACTTTGCAGACCAAATCAGATTTTTGGAAAAGTTGATTATTAACACTAAAAAATAAAATAAAGATGTACGTATTTATTTCTATCTTAATCCTGATCGCATCTATACTATTGATCTTGATTGTATTGATCCAGAACTCGAAAGGTGGAGGTCTGGCTTCAGGATTCTCTTCTTCCAACCAAATTATGGGGGTACGCAAAACTACAGACTTTCTTGAAAAAGCAACGTGGACTCTTGCCGGTACTGTTGTTGTTTTAAGTATTATAATTACGGCTTTTATTCCGAGAGCTCAACATTCGACTCAGTCTGAAATCAAAGAACAGATCAATAATGCAGTAACAATCGATCCGAATACGGTTGCTCCTGACTTTGGTACTGCTCAGCAGCCTGCTACAGCTCCTGTTTCTTCTGAAGAAGCTCCGGCCAATTAATTAGGAAACGAATTTTCGATATAATGGAGAGGCATCCTGCAACAAGGATGCCTCTTTTTTGTTTTAATTATATATATATTGATAGGTGGATGAAGGTAATATACCGTCAGGGCAACCGCACCGAAATTATAAAGCATCCATCTGTTTTCTCTACCGACCGATACGGACTAACTACATACATGTTTTTGCAAAAACCACTATCATACTATCATATCCGTCTGTATATCGGTTTAAACCAATATGTTATGTCATGATAGTTGCCATTTTGTACTATCATTCATCTATCATAACTATCATGGTGAAAAACGATAACATCCTGTGTATCAATTGTACGATAAAAACAGGGACCGTCCGGGAACAGGTGCAAAACCTGTTAAAACGGCTTCTTTTTTCATCAAGACAGGCTTTTCTTTTGTCAAAAACGGCTTTTAAAGCCGCTTGAGACCCGGATGTGCCCCCTACGGAGACCCGGGTGCGAGAGAGGTGCAGACCTGGGTCTGCACGAGACTTTTCCGGGGGTGCGAGGATGTTTATCCGTTATGTCGGAGGCACTTTTATGCCCTGTTTTTGCATCTTTTTCGCCGATGGCTGTTTTTGCCCATACAAACATAAATATCGTATTATCAGATATATAAATAAACAGTCATGTAAAAAGCATGATAGATGTATGATAGTAGAATGATAGTTGAAAATAGCTACTATCATGCTTTAACATATTGTGAAACAGGAGTTAATAACCGGATATGATAGTATGATAGTTGGTTTGCGAAATTTTAATGAGAGAAGAAGGGGGGATTCTGGATAGCAATTTTTGGTGCGGTTGCCCTGATATATTGTGGGCGATACATATTTCTTCGTATCTTTGTCCACACAGATGACAGGCTTGTCTTAAATCGTAAATAAATATGGACTTGGTTAATTTTGATGGACTGTTGATAGGTATTGCAACCTTTCTGATTATCGGGCTTTTTCATCCGGTTGTGGTAAAAGCGGAATATTATTGGGGTACGAAATGCTGGTGGATCTTTCTCCTTCTGGGAATTGCGGGGACAATCGCTTCCCTGCTGTTTGAGAATGTTTTGATTTCCGCTGTTTGCGGCGTCTTTGCTTTTTCTTCTTTTTGGACTATAAAGGAAGTTTTTGAGCAGGAAGAACGCGTTTTGAAAGGCTGGTTCCCAAAGAATCCCAAACGTACTTATCCGGAGCATAAACATTAATCAGGCTGTTTTATGTTTGGGGCTGGAGTGTGGTTGCCATGATAACCGGCTTGTTGTCTTTTTCCGGACTTTTCAAGATTCAGATTAATCTGTCGTGCAGGCCGGGTGGATATAAGGTCTCTGTTTTTTATACCGGGGTATGGCAGTAAAGTTAAAAACAAGAATGATTCCGGACGGCATTGTGATTATTTTGAAGCGTTTTATCCCAGTGATAAGTTATTTATCGCGAAAAACCCTTACATTTGTCTTAGTTTCTTGTTTATTGGATATGTACAAAACTAAAAAGCAGGCTTTATGAAAGAGAATAATGATATTTTCAAGAAGTTCCGGGACTCTTTTAGTAAGATTGACGGGCATTTCCATATATTAGAACAGCGTGTACCGGTAGAACGGCAGATGGAGTATTTTAAATATTCGGAGAAGATTAAGAAGGATCAGGATAAACCGGATATGTCGCGAACGGATTTTTCGATTTTTGAGAATAGCTTGGATGATCCCGGGGCTACTACGGAACATAAGATGCATGTATTGTCTATGCTCGCTACCTCACGGCAGGTAAAAGCATACCGGATACTGGAAGAATATGCTCAGGCTCCGGCTCCGGATGTGGCGGATTGGGCTTATATGGCTTTGATGGAAAGCCGTATTGCTTTGGAGTCCGAACTGTCGGACGAAATGCAGATTTATATTTCTACCGGTTTGGGAGGAAGAGGAGAAAAGTTGCGCTTTTATGTGTTGCTCTTGGCAAACGAACTGAAATCGTTTTTGGAGTATCAGAAGAAGGTGATCGAACGTGAATTTTCCTATTCTTTGGAAAAAGCGGATTGTGAAATCGAGCGCTTGACAATAGGTGAAAAACACGTGGAGCTGGTTTTCCTGATTCCGGTGCGGGCAGATATTAAGCAGACGTTGGACAAGGTGATCAATGAATGTAACCAGTATGGAAACTTTCTTTCGCAGGTCTTCACTATTACGAACGTGAAGGAGCTGTCGGGAGAAGAAGTGGAAGAGATTATAAAAAAGAATGGAGGAAACAGTCAAGCAAGCCATTAGATATGGTATCGTGGGAGTGAGTAATACGGTGATAACCGCTGTCATCATCTGGATCATGATGAAGTTGTTCGGGTGTTCGGATGTTGTTTCGAATGTAGTCGGTTATGTGGTAGGCGTATTGAATAGTTTTATATGGAATAAGCAGTGGACGTTTCAAAGTTCGGCAGGCTGGATCGGCAGTGCTGTTCGCTTCGGTGTCGTGTTCGGGGTGTGCTATCTATTGCAGTTGGGTCTTTTAGTGTATGTCCTGAATCCATGTCTGCCGATCGATTCATATTATAATCAATTGATAGCTATGGCTTTTTATACAGTGGTTAATTTTATTATGAATAAGTTTTATACGTTTAAGGCTTAAAGGCAGATGAAGAAACTTGCGGTTATAGTCCCTTGTTATAACGAGGAATTGGTTATTGCCGAATCATATCGGCGTACACGGGAAGCATTACGGAAGCTTTCCGTTTTAACGGAAATTATCTATATCAACGACGGTAGTCGAGATCGGACGCGTCTGATGCTCGACGAGATCGCAGTTGCCGATCCGCAGGTGAAGGTGATCCATTTCTCTCGAAACTTCGGGCATCAGCCAGCCGTTACGGCAGGTATTAATAATTGTGATGCCGACCTGGCCGTTATCTTGGATGCCGATATGCAGGATCCTCCCGAGCTTATTCCCTCCATTTTGGAATTGCAGAAAAAGGAGCAAGCGAACGTGGTTTATTGTGTCCGCAAGTCTCGTGATGGGGAAGGTTTTTTCAAAAAGGTGACGGCAAAGGCTTTTTACCGTATGCTGAACTATATGAGTGATGTGAGTTTCCCGTTAGATACAGGTGATTTCCGTATGATAGATCGGAAGGTGATGGATCAGTTCGACCGTTTTCAGGAACGTGGAAAATATATTCGCGGACTGATCAGTTGGGTTGGCTTTAAACAGATTCCTTTTTATTATGAACGGGAGGCGCGCATTGCTGGAGAGACGAAATATCCGTTCAGCAAGATGTGGAAGTTTGCCACTACCGCCATGCTTTATTTCTCCAAGAAACCGTTGCGTTTAGCGACGAGCTTGGGCTTTATAGCCGTATTGGTTGGCATTGTATTGGCCATTTGGTTTACTTTAGGCAAGATATATGGATTCAGTAATGCTGAAACAGGCTGGACTTCTATCATTACTTCCGTCATTTTCTTTGGCGGCGTTCAATTGTTGACGGTTGGCGTGTTAGGACAGTATGTCGGTATCTTGTTTGACGAGATTAAGGCGCGTCCGGAATATATTATTGACGAGAAGAAGAATTTCTGATCTGAACGGCTTGATTTGTACCACGGTGAACAGTATCCGGAACGTGAAGATTGGGAATTACGGTCGTCCGGTCGGTTTCAACCGGGGGCATGTGTCGGAAAAGATTTATAATCGTAAAGGAGACAAGGCATCCGCCTTGTCTGTATTGTATCGTTTGTTTCAATTAGTGCCGGTGATTATGTACCGGATGTTTTTCCTTAAACCACTCAACTAATTTTCCATCTTTAAAACTCAATAAATAATATCCTTCTGTATTATTGTCTGACAACGTATACGTCTTGTAACTGATCGTTTCGACCGAACCTTCGGAAGTCATGCGGGCACCTGTCGATTCGAAGTTTTTGCCCAATATGGAGATCACTTTCTTTTTGGTCATGCCTAATTCAATATTTTTCATTTTGTTGTCCATTTGATAGGATTGCATAAACGTTACGCAGTTAGTCAGTAGGAATGCGAATGGTATCACATATATCCATTTCATCTTTTTCATATATTCTTGTTTTTATGATTAGTAAACACATAACAAAAGTAATGATATTCTATGGAAAAAGGGTGCTTTGTTTCAATATCTTTTTGAAGATGGAAGGAAAAACGGGGCAGTAGAAAAGTTTCAGGGTGACCCCATGATCCCTGCTTTCGGTATGATCCGTAAAAACAACAAAGGCTGTCAATCTTTCAATTAACAGCCTTTATCGCGGAAGCGGGGGGATTCGAACCCCCGGTACGGTAACCCGTACGTCAGTTTAGCAAACTGGTGGTTTCAGCCACTCACCCACACTTCCATGAGTTTCGCATTTCATTTTCAGAATTGCGCTGCAAAGATATGCTTAAGTTTTTGAATATACAAGGTATTTGATGTGTAATTTTTCAAAAGGGAAAAACTTTTTTTATACATGGTTGGTAATCAGATGATTTTTTGTTTTGTAAAAGTGGGAGATTTTTTCTTCTTTTGGTTGTGGTAGCTGGAATAAGTAAGAAAGAGGTAGGGCGTTCGGGAAAAAGATATTATTTTTGTGGCTGGTTCTGATATACGGTATACAATAATAAATATGGAGAAAAAAAAGATTCGAAAGCGTACTTTCTTAGTTGGAATCCTCTCGTTTATTGTCCTTTTGCTGGCAGGTGCGGGTTTTTGGGCATATCGTTTGATATTGGCTCCAGGTTTTGAGCCGCGCAAGACCGTATATGTTTATATTGATGAGAAGAAAGATTTTGGCCGACTCTGCCGCCAGTTGGTCGACTCTGCCGGTTGCCGGCGTATCGGGAGTTTCAGGCAGCTTGCCGGAATGTTGAAATATCCCGCCAACATGCGTACCGGACGTTATGCTGTGGAGCCAGGTATGAATAACCTGGCGTTGCTGAATAATTTGCGTCGGGGACATCAAGAGGCTACTCGGATTACTTTTAACAACATACGTTTCAAGCGAGATTTGGTCGAAAGCCTTGCCGGACAGTTGATGATCGGGGAAAATGATCTGTTTCCTTTACTTGCTGATTCCGTCTATTGTGCATCGCTGGGTTTTACGACCGAGACGATCCTTGCGCTGTTTATTCCCAACACATACGAGGTGTACTGGAATATTTCCGCCGAGAAACTGGTTCGGCGTATGCAGCGCGAATATAAGAGTTTTTGGAATGGTACCCGCTTGGCAAAAGCACAAGAAATCGGAATGACACCGGTTGAAGTAGCCATTCTTGCCTCTATCGTAGAAGAAGAGACGGCAGCCGCGGACGAATATCCTATCGTGGCAGGGTTATATATCAATCGCTTGCGACGTGGCATTCCCTTACAGGCAGATCCGACTGTGAAGTTTGCTGTGGGTGATTTCTCGCTCCAGCGTATCCTGTTTAAGCATCTGGAGGTCGATTCTCCCTACAATACTTATAAACATGCCGGACTTCCTCCCGGACCGCTTCGTATTCCGACTATCAGGGGGCTGGATGCCGTATTGAACCACATGAAGCATAATTACATTTATATGTGTGCGAAGGAAGATTTTTCCGGGCGACATAATTTTGCGGCTACTCTTGCCGAGCATAATCGTAATGCTAACCGCTACCGGGCGGAACTGAATAGACGGAAAATTCGGTAAGCGATGCAGAAACAATTTCTCTGCAAGGAACTCCAGTTCCCTGCTTATGGAATTCCAGTTCCCTGCCTATGGAACTAAAATCCAATGCCGGTTGCTTGTTGCGTGTATGGGTAAAAGTCTTATCTTTGTAAGGCGATAACACGAAAATCAGTTAAAACAAAAATAAACGTTACATGGAAAAACATCTATTTTTAGGGGATGAAGCCGTGGCACAAGCAGCAATCGATGCAGGCTTGTCCGGTGTTTATGCCTATCCGGGAACTCCTTCGACCGAGATAACCGAATTCATACAAGGTTCGGCCGTTGCAAAGGAAAGGGGGATTCACTGCCGTTGGAGCACGAATGAGAAAACTGCAATGGAGGCTGCGTTGGGTATGAGCTATGCAGGTAAGCGAGCTCTTTGTTGTATGAAGCACGTGGGATTGAATGTTGCTGCCGACTGTTTCATGAATGCTGCCATGAGTGGCATCAATGGCGGTATGATCATCATTACGGCCGATGATCCTTCGATGCACTCTTCCCAAAATGAACAAGACAACCGTATGTATGGCAACTTTGCCATGATCCCGATGCTTGAGCCGTCCAGCCAGCAGGAGGCATACGACATGGTATATGACGGGTTTGAGTTATCCGAAAAATTGGGTTACCCCGTTTTGGTACGCATCACAACCCGTATGGCTCACTCCCGGGCAGGGGTGGTCAGACGTGAGCAGAAGGCGGAAAACGAAATGCATACTCCTGAAGACGGGCGTCAGCGTTTCATCCTTCTTCCGGCACTTGCCCGTAAACGTTTCAAGACGTTGATCGCGGCGCAGGATATATTTACCGCTTCTTCCGAAACTTCACCTTATAATGCCTATTTCGATGGTCCGAACAAAGAGCTCGGCATTATTACGACCGGTATTGCGTTTAACTATCTTTCGGAAAATTATCCCGATGGTTTCGAACATCCGGTATTGAAGATCTGCCAATACCCGCTGCCTCGCAAGATGGTCGAAAGGATCGCCGGCGAATGCAAGGAGATCCTTGTCCTTGAAGAAGGTTATCCGGTAGTCGAGGAGCAACTGAAGGGTTTCCTTGGTATCGGTATCAGAGTGCATGGTCGTCTTGACGGAACACTGCAACGCGATGGCGAGCTGACACCTGACGCTGTCGGAGAGGCGTTGGGCAAGCGGATCGAGAGCTACTACGCCACTCCGGAAGTTGTCGAGCAGCGTCCGCCTGCATTGTGTCAGGGTTGCGGGCATCGGGATATGTACGAGGCGTTGAACGAAGTGCTGGCCGGATACGAAGGCGCCAAAGTGTTCGGTGATATCGGCTGCTATACGCTGGGAGCTTTGCCTCCTTTCCGGGCAATCGACACTTGTATTGACATGGGAGCTTCTATCACGATGGCCAAAGGTGCTTCCGAAGCCGGCGTTTATCCGGCTGTGTCGGTTATCGGCGACTCGACATTTACGCACTCCGGTATGACCGGCTTGCTTGATTGTGTCAATGAAAACACGAATATTACGATCGTTATTTCCGATAACGAGACAACAGCTATGACTGGCGGACAGGATTCTGCAGGAACAGGTCGCCTCGAATCGATATGTGCCGGTATCGGTGTCGATCCGGCTCATATCCGCGTCATGGTTCCTTTGAAGAAAAACTACGACGAGATGAAAGCGGTTATCCGCGAAGAGATCGAACATAAAGGTGTATCTGTCCTGATCCCTCGCCGTGAATGCATCCAGACATTAACAAGAAAGAAAAAAGCAAGCAAGAAATGAAAGCAGACATCATATTATCCGGTGTGGGAGGACAGGGTATCCTCTCCATCGCGGCTGTTATCGGAGAAGCCGCATTGAAAGAAGGGTTGTACATGAAGCAGGCTGAAGTTCACGGAATGAGCCAGCGTGGGGGGGATGTGCAGTCAAACCTTCGCTTGTCAGACCAACCGATTGCGTCTGATTTGATCCCGCTGGGTCAGTCTGACCTTATCATCTCACTCGAACCGATGGAAGCGCTCCGCTACCTGCCTTACTTGAAGAAAGACGGGTGGTTGGTGACCAATTCACAGCCGTTCATCAATATTCCCAACTATCCGGAGGTGGAAAAAGTGAACGAAGAACTGGAGAAACTGTCGCACAAGGTTGTGCTGGATGTCGAAGCTATAGCCAAAGAGGTAGGTTCTGTCCGTGCGGCCAACATCGTGATGCTGGGGGCGGCAACTCCTTTTATCGGTATCGAATATGATAAGATTGCCGATGGCATCCGTCGTATCTTCGGACGCAAAGGCGAAGAAATCGTAGAAATGAACCTCAAGGCTCTGAAAGCCGGCTACGACGTAGCGCAAAATATGCAAAAGCAATAACATGAGAACGTTTGTATTCCTTGCCTTTTTTGCTCTGCTTGCCCTCGTTGTAAAAGCGCAGGATGAGAGTGGAGACCTTGTAAAAGCAGGACAAGAGATGCCGGCTTTTACAATAGTGAACGACAATGGTATGCAGGTGCTTTCTTCTTCCTTGAAGGGGAAAGTGATCTTGATAAATTTTTTTGCAACTTGGTGTCCGCCTTGCCAGAAGGAACTTGCCGAGGTGCAAAAGATACTTTGGCCGAAATACAAGGATAATAAGGATTTCGCCTTGTTGGTGATCGGGCGTGAGCATACTGACGCTGAGTTGGAGAAGTATAACGAAAAGAAAGGTTTTTCCTTTCCTCTTTATCCTGATAAGAATCGGGCTATCTATGGTGCTTTTGCCAAAAATCTGATCCCGCGCAGTTTTCTGGTTGACAAGACCGGTAAGGTGATATATACAACCAAAGGTTATAGCGACGAGGAATTTGCCGAATTGATGGACAAGATTGAAGCTGCTTTAAAATAAGGGATATGGAATATAAAAATATACATATTATTTATTTCTCTCCGACGCATACTTCGGCTAAGACTGCCTATGCGATCGCGGAGGGATTGGGAGGCGATGTTCTGCTGGAGTCGGATATCACTTACGATGTTCCGGCGGAAGAACTGGAGGTTCATGAAGATGAACTGACCATTGTGGCCGCCCCCGTCTATGGCGGGCGTGTAGCTGAGGTGGCGGTGGAGCGCCTTCGTGCTTTCCATGCACATCGAGCTCCGGTCGTTCCGGTTGTGGTTTACGGTAACCGTGATTATGAGGATGCGTTAAAGGAATTGTCTGACGTGTTGATTGATGCCGGTTTTGTCCCTGTTTCGGCCGGTGCTTTTATCGGAGAGCACTCTTTCAGCCGTAAGGATATGCCCATTGCTGCCGGGCGTCCCGATGATGCCGACTATGAAACTGCCGTCAACTTCGGGCGTGCCGTCAAGGAAAAGCTTGAAAAGGTAGACGAACTTTCCTGTCTGAAGCCGTTGGATATGAAAGGGAATTTCCCCTACAAGGTGAAAGGGGCTTCCACGCCGCAGGCACCCGTGACGAATGAGGACTTGTGTACGCAATGCGAATATTGCATCGACGTGTGTCCGGTCTCGGCTATTTCGATCATCGATGATCGCATGTTCAGTGATCCGGCGGTTTGCATCAAGTGCTGTGCTTGTGTGAAGGAATGTCCTGAAGATGCCCGTACGTTCGATACTCCTTATACGGCGATGCTGCATAAAAATTTTAGTGCTCGTCGCGAACCGGAGTTGTTTATTTGATTTTCTAAAAGATCAGTTTATGGCCGATTCCTTGGGATTCTGTGTTGAAACTGCGGAGTCGGCTTTTGTTTTTATCCTTAATTTGTTTTAATCTCTAATACTAATGTATCATGAAGACACGTGTATTGATTTTTCTTTCTCTGTTTTGCAGTATGTCGCTTGGTGCCCAGATCCGTTTGGAAGGTTATCGGCAAGCCGACATTCATCCTGAACTTCTTACCGGACGCTGGAAAGCACACTGGATTTCCATGCCTGAAGAGCCCATCAATGTGTATGGTGTTTACCACATGCGCAAGACGTTCGAACTGGCTGAAGTGCCATCCCGCTTTATCGTTCATGTGACGGCTGATAATCGTTACAAGCTCTATCTGAACGGCCGTTTCGTTTCGCTCGGTCCGGCACGCGGGGATATCTATAACTGGAATTATGAAACGGTCGATTTGGCTCCTTACCTGAAAAAGGGAAAAAACGTGTTGGCCGCTGTGGTCTGGAATTATGCAGAACAGAAACCGGTCGCGCAAATCAGTTTTAATCAGACCGGATTTCTCCTGCAAGGGAATACGGATGTTGAGGCTGTGGTTAATACGGATGCGTCCTGGTTGTGTATGAAGAACGAGGCCTATGTTTCTTGGCATAAGCCTGTCTTGGGCTACTATGTGGCGGGTCCTGGTGAACTGCTTTCCGCGTCGAAGTATCCTTGGGGGTGGGAACAGCCTGCTTATGACGACAGTAAGTGGTTGCCTGCCCATGTCGGTATCGAGGGAGGAGCAAAGGGATCGCGTGATTATCCCGGACGTTTGCTTGTGCCTTGTCCGATTCCTCCGATGGACTTGCAGCCCGAACGTTTTGAAGCGGTGCGTATCTCCGAAGGGGTGAAAGTACCGGCCGGGTTCTTGAAAACTAAAACTTCACTGGCGATTCCTGCAAATAGCAAGGTGCGTCTCCTGCTTGACAATGGTAAGCTGACAACTGGTTATCTTTCCCTTTTGTTCAGTCGCGGCAAGAATGCCGAAATTGCGATTGCCTATGCGGAAGCTCTTTATGAAGGCAAGGAGCAAGGTACGACAAAATCTTATTCGCTTCCGGCAAAAGGAAATCGTGATAAGGTGGAGGGGAAAAGATTTATAGGATATGAAGATAAAGTGATTGCTGACGGGGGAGAGGGACGCGATTTTACCACTCTTTGGTGGCGTACGTGGCGGTATGTGGATCTGACGATCTCGACTGCTGATGAGCCGCTTGTGCTGGAAGATGTTTATGGTACGTTCTCCGCTTATCCTTTCCGAAGCGAGATTACTTTTTCGGCGCCCGGACGTGATGAGTTGAATAAGATGCTTGAGATAGGCTGGCATACGGCACGCCTCTGTGCGAACGAGACTTATATGGATTGTCCTTATTACGAGCAATTGCAATATTTTGGAGATACTCGTATCCAGGCGATGATTACTTTATATAATACGCATGATACTTATATGGTGAAGAATGCAATTGAACAGGGACGGCAGTCGGTTGTGGCGGACGGAATTACGATGAGCCGTTATCCATCAAGCCTGCATCAGTTCATTTCTTCTTTCTCGCTTTGGTGGATTTGTATGGGGCATGACTACTGGATGTACCGTGGGGATGAGGCTTATATGAAAACTTTGTTGCCGGCTTATCGTGGGGTGCTTTCTTGGTACGAGCAATGGTTGAAGCCGGATCATAGCTTAGGGTATGTGCCGCATTGGTTCTTTGCTGATTGGGCTGCCGGTTTTGAGTCGGGTGAACCGGTGCGTGAGAAGGAGGGCAATTCCGCTTTTCAGGACTTGATGTATATCTTGACGCTCGAATCGGCAGCCGGGATGGAACGAGCTTTCGGTATCCCGTCGATGGCGGATCATTATATGCAGATCGCTTCGGCTATCCGGAGGACGATCCGGACGAAATATTGGGATGCTGCTCGCAGATTGTTTGCTGATACTTACGATCATCGCAGTTTTTCGCAGCATGTCAACTCATTAGCTATATTGGCAGGTGTTGTGACGGGCGAGGAAGCTGCGGAGGTAATGGAGCGTACATTGAATGATCCGTCGCTGATACAGGCGACAATTTATTTCCGTTATTATGTGCATCAGGCGTTGAAAGCTGCTGGTATGGGTGACCGCTTGCTTGACAATTTGCAAATTTGGCGAGATCAGATGGCGTTAGGGTTGACGACTTGGGCGGAAATGCCCGAACCGACCCGTTCCGATTGTCATGCCTGGGGAGCCAGCCCAAACATCGAGTTTTTCCGTATCTTGTTAGGTATCGACAGCAATGCGCCAGGATTCAAGTCTATCCGCATTGTTCCGTCACTGGGTGATTTGAAAGAAGTGTCAGGAACGATGCCACATCCGGCAGGTAGCGTCACAGCTTCCTACCGGCTCGATAAGAAGGGCAAATTGACGGCACGTCTTGTATTACCTGCAGGTACAGACGGTGTATTCGTTTGGAAAGGAAAAGAATATCAACTCAAATCGGGTGAACAGATCTTGACGGTAGAATAGGTTGCTGGGGGGCTCCGGATGTCAGCTCTGGGCTGTATAGTTCCGTCTGCCCCTCATTCTTATAAGAAAGCGGCAACCTTTCCGAATACGTTTAGGAATGATTGATTGACTAGTGTTTGATTGCTTTTATTCCGGAAGGGGAAGGGTACTTGATGGGAATATGAAAATGGAAAATCCATTTCTTCCAGAATCTTATCGGATATGTTACCGAGAGCCTTGACCACTCCCAGCGTCGGTATGACTTTGTCTTTTTTCAGCGAGATCGCCCGTATCCGGTTGCAGGCCTTTTGGAAAAATGTCTCGCGGTAATCTTGCATGACGTCTTCACGGATCATAGCTTTGAATGCTTGTTCTATGAAATCGTTTTTGAAGGATGTTGAGGGGAAACGCTCTTCCAGAAAATAATGACGGTAGTATTTCTGTATGCTTTCGTACGCATTTTTATCCATGATGTCCCGTGCATTTCCGTCCATCTCGCTAAGGATTGAACCGCCACAAAACATGAATAGGCGTGTATCGTTGAACATCTTTTCAGGATTTGCGAGCAATAATACTTGTGACAGGAGGGCTCCGATGGAGTAGGCGAACAGGTTGATAGACGTATCTTCCTTGAAAAGCGGATGCTTGCCTTCTTTTATTTCGAGTACCAGTTGCCACAGGTTGTAAACGGACTCTCTGCCGGACGCATAAAAGCGTAACGGGTTTTTGGAAAGCCGGCTGCTTAGTGTAACATTAGCAAACGTTGAGTTACAGAGACCATTGATCTTGCTTTTCCGGACATTCGCCCACGATAAGGTCTCTCTCGGGTTACACCAGTGGTTGGGGGTACGGTTCATATGGAAAGCGATAGGAAAAAGAATCACCGGTTTCCCCGTATTTTGAGCCAGATATTCAGCCCAAGTTAGATATTTTTCCCATGTGCGCTCATTCAGTCCGTGTAGCAAGATGATCGCTTTGTCTCGTTTTACTTTGCTGGAAGGGGTAAAGATGGTATATGTGAAACTTTTGTTTTCCAGGATATGGTTGTCGGCTATCGGGCAGAATTCAGTACCGTCAAATCCTTTTTGAAACTCCTCGATTTCGTCGGCTCCTATTGTCTGGGTAAAGCGAAATGGTACGATTTCCAGATGGCTTTCTGCCAAATCTGCTTTTTTTTCATACGAAAAAAGATCGTTGAGTTGTTGTGTTCGAATCGAAATGTCCATATTTTGTTTGAATTGTTTATAGCAAAATGACGATAGGAAAACAGTTCGTTGCGATAAATAGTTTTGGTTGCTTGATGAAGTGAGAGAAATTTAGAGCCTCTAAGCCATTTGTAGCCAAAGTTCTTCCAGGCTATTTATAGTACACCTTCCGTTCTGTATT
>CAJTMR010000004.1:177233-185756 GCA_910577325.1 uncultured Parabacteroides sp. | reverse complement strand
ACCCGCGACCCTAACCTTGGCAAGGTTATGCTCTACCAACTGAGCTACTTCCGCGATAACGGGTGCAAAGATAGAGGTATTTTTTTATTTACCAAAACTTGACTGCTCTTTTTTAAACTAATTTCGAACTAATTTTTCTTAATTTGCACCCATTAAACCATGTATCTTTCTATAAACCAGTTGCTTCCAGCCACATATTCGCCATCAACTGGCGACCAGGCAAATCGGGATGTACACCGTCGTTCGACCAGTAGCGTGCCGGAGCCAACTTGGCTGCTGCATCGAAACCGGACTGAAAAGGAACAAAGACCGTATTAAACTCTTCGGACAACTTACGGGCCGACTTGCGGAATTCATCAAACATCGGATACCACCTTGAATCTTCTATAGCTGCCCCATCACGCAAGGTAAAAGGTTCACAGAGTACAAGTTGCGTATTCGGAAGTTTTTCTTTCGTATATTTCAACAAAGCACGCAGATCGTTTTCGTATGTCTCGACCGTTCCTTTATAACCATGTGTCAACGTATGCCAGTAATCATTCACACCGATCAGGATACTCAGAACGTCGGGCTGGAAAGCCAGGCAGTCGATCTCCCAACGTTCACGAAGCTGATAAACTTTATTGCCGCTGATACCGCGATTGTAAATCTTCGGCTGCAAAGCCGCCTTCCTCTCCAACAACTGCGTAGCGGTAAAAAGCACATAACCGCTACCGAACTGCTCCATCGTATTACAACGGTTGCTATTCTTGTCACGGCCGCAGTCCGTGATGGAATCACCCTGGAACAGGATCACGCAATCTTTCTTCAGATTAATCTTCGGAGCATGTACGGATGTATTCTCTTTTACAGCAGCTTTTGCGATCTCCGGGATCATCAGGGCGCCAAACCCTGCCAATGCTCCCTTTTTCAGGAAGTCTCTTCTGGAATTTTTCATGAGCAGAAATAAGTTTTTTATTACATTGATTATTATGAATTGAATACAAAGATAGAAACTTTACAAAAAAACGTATCTTTGTTTCATCTTATTTTCAAAAAAAAGAAAGAATTGCTATGTTTACTAAAATAGTTGCGATAGAGCCGGTCAGTTTGATCCCGTCTGCAGAAGAAGCGTTGCACACGTTTGCAAATGAAGTAGTGATGTACCCCGATATTCCGACGGATGACGAGGAGATCGTCCGTCGCATCGGCGATGCCGACGCGGTGCTGCTGAGTTACACTTCGAGTATCCGCCGCGAGGTAATGGAAAGATGTCCCAATATCAAATACATCGGTATGTGCTGTTCGCTTTACTCTCCGGAAAGCGCCAACGTCGATATTATTTATGCCAACAAGCACGGTATCACAGTCACAGGTATCCGGGATTATGGAGACGAAGGAGTAGTCGAATATGTCATAAGCGAACTGGTACGTTGCTTCCACGGATTCGGCCAACCGGCTTGGGAAGGCGAGGTCCGTGAGATTACCGGACTGAAAGCCGGTATCATCGGCTTGGGCAAGTCGGGCGGCATGATTGCCGATGCACTCCGGTTCTTCGGTGCGGAAATATCTTATTTCGCCCGTAGCGAAAAGGAATGGGCTTGTGAAAAGGGCTACCGTTTCCTTCCCTTAGAACAACTCCTTGAGCAAAGCGAAGCCGTCTTCTGCTGCCTGAACAAGAACACCGTCCTGCTGCACGAGGTCGAATTCCAGAAGTTGGGTGATAAGAAGATACTGTTCAACACAGGACTGTCTCCCGCCTGGGACGAGGAACCGTTCGTCAAATGGCTATCGGGCAATAACCTTTGTTTTTGCGATACCGTCGGCGCCTTGGGCGGCGCTCACCTTTTGGAGCATCCGCATGTACGATGCGTACAGACCTCGACAGGCCGCACCCGCCAGGCGTTCGACCGTCTGAGCGAAAAGGTACTGGCCAATCTTTCAGAATACAACGGGTGAAACGATATTAAGCAGGGTGTTCACAACCGACCATCCTGCTATCTCGGCCGTCGCACTGTACACATCCACCACGGCATGTACCTGGTCGTTCCTGATCTCCACCCGCTGGGTGTCCCCCTTAAATCCGGGGGTCGACTGTATGGTCACCTGCATGGCTTCCGGACCGACAGAAGCACGTGAGGCAGCTACCGTGACATTCACTTTCGTAGGGAACAGGCGGATGGCTTCCACCGCATTGCCGGTAAACACGACCTTCTGCCCTTTCTGCAAAGCTTCCTCATAGACCGGTGTTCCTTTTAAGGCATCAGGTCCCTTTTCATTGTAGAAACGGGCAGTCGCATTCCCCATCAAGGCTGCTGTGCGCAAGACATCGAACCCTCCGGTAGCCCCCGAAGCGATATAGATACGTGTCCCGTTCTCCTTGGCCGTTTCGCATACTTCCCGATAAAACGCATCATCGGCCAGCGCACCGATCGAAAGGGTCACGATGGAAGTCCCGTTCTTCAACGCCGGAACAGCGAACTCCCGAAGAGCGGCCGGAGAAGCCGTCTCCACCAGTATATCGGGTTTCAAGGCCAGCAACTCATCCGCCGTAGTACAGACGGCACAACTTTTCCCTGCCTCTGCCATCCGGCCGGCAATACGTTCCGCCTTGGCTACCGTACGCGAATAGACTCCCACCAACTCATATTCGGGCAACAACCCTTTGACGACAGCTTCCGAAACGATTCCGGCAAGCCGTCCGCATCCTGCTATTACAAATGTTTTCATACTTACAAAAATACATAATACTTCCGAGTCCCATGCTTGACCATGAAAGAAAAGGGAAACAAACTACTCAAACACAACAAAGCAGTCATCAAAATTGATAGCCACCTTTTCGAACTGATTAACAAGTGCCATGCCTATATTGCCTGCGTATGGCACAAGTTTGTCGCCTTCAATCGTCACTACCATATCTCGGAATTCCAAGCTCCTTCCGCCAAAAGAGAGCGCCCATACGGGCAGAACCAGCACATCTCGCTCCTCCACGGCACCCACTCCACCGGTAAGCCGCCTCACACGTTTGGCTTTCATATCAATCTCCACCTTGTTTCTTTCATAGAAACTATATGACAGAGCCGCCATGCCATTACCCGTATCAAAGAGAAACCCGTATGCCTTTCCGCCACTTTCACCCTTTATTATCAACGAGGAGCCATCCATATACATATTACTGCCATCAGCAGGCTTCGCTGTGGGTTGTGCCGGAACCACAATCTTGCCATCGTGCGGGAATATCTGCACTTCGCCCAGTAAAGCCATCACATCTGCCCCGATAAGGAAATCTATGTCTGCCACCTTGTTCAATGTCGTATCCGGATTTATAGCCACAGGTATGTTCCTCACTGTGATACCACCAAGCCGCATGCTATCCATGAAACCCCAATATCCATAAACCTGGCGTCCCCCCTGTATCAAGAAAGAATCGGCAACCACGTTCACACCTACCTTTTCAGCAAATGCTGCCGACATAAACGTAGAACCAGATCCGGTATCAAATATCGCTTGGTACTCCTTGCCACCCACAACCACGGGCACTTGCAGGGTAGTCCCCCTCGGCACAGTGTCGTTCTCTATTTTCAGCACAATGTTATCATTGGCCATCGCTATCACAACATCACCCTCCGGGCGCTCCACACTCATCGGCAGGTAGTTGCGGGAATAGTTATAATGCTGAACAGCCTTGTCTATCGGCGTATAGTCCATCTCCACCCCTTGTGCCCTCAACTGAGAAGCAAAGTCTTTCAGCACATCGGCTGCCACAGCATAATTACCCCGTTTAGCCTCTGTGGCAGACCTGACCATCAACATCGACGTGATATTGTCCAGTCCAAGCTCTTCCTGATGATACCGCAACAACGAATCCACGCATGCCAGTGTTTCGTCCGGGCGATTGAAATAATAGCCCAACAAGGCTTCGGACATCAGCCCGAGCAAGGGTGTCTGTACACTGTCTTTAAGCAAAGGATATTCTTTTTCAAGCGTAAACCAATCACTACTGTTGAGCAGTTCACCTACACGCATATCTGCCACTTGCGCTTTCGCCCCCATCGCCATACCCAACATGAGAATGCCCCAAAAAACTCTGATAATCCAACTCTTTTTCATCTTGAAAATGTCTTTTATATATGATTATGGCAAATATACTGAAAGATTTGCATTTCGATGGATAAGTCATAGCTAATACTTCATCACCCGAAATTCACACCCTGACGAACCTATATTCCCAACACCGTCCGTACCCTCTATCACTCCTACAAAGCCAGTATTGATATCCGAACAGAAGAACTCCACTTCCGCTTTTCCCCGTTCATCGGTGATTATATCCGGTTTCCACAACAAGACGTTCCGGGCATCCGGTATCGGACTTTGCATTTCAAGTTCATCGGGTTGGTAAAATTCTCTTTTACCATAATAACCTTTGACACGGAACAGATTATTCATGCGGAGAAGTTCTTCCTCACTTAGTTTAGGAGCATGATAAACAACATTCTGTCTATCAATAACAGTAAAGGCAACCCCACCTTTCTGAGTCCCATAATGTTGATATTTGGCTATTGGGTACGTTTCACCATCAACCGGTTGTTTTTTCCCTTTTGCCGGACAATTATTAACAGCATGATGTCCTTGATAATCTGATTTATAATTCAAGAGAAGCCCACAAGAAGAACAAACATAAATATTATTTAGACTCATCTGTGCCAAACTATCCAACCGCCCCATCATCCTATCCCGAAACACCCTGCCTTTCGTCCCTGTCACTGTCACTTCCGACAACAAAATACTGCTGTCCTGACTTATCACAAGATTTTCCTTCGGTAATCTATCGGATGGTAACAAGGCGATGTCCTGATAAGCCTGATAGGACTTGCAATAGCGGCGCAAACTATCCACCCGTGAAAAATCACCGTCAAAGAACACCTCCGGCTTATATTCATCCTTGTCCAACATCGGTTTAACATACACATAGCCGCCTCTCAGAGCAACCAGCAGTTCCGTCGGAACCGTGAAACGACCCGAAGAATCCGTCATGATAAACCGGCTGTCGGCATTCGGACCGCAGATTTGAAGCAACTGGCTGTTGTTACCGACTTCTTGCTGCTTCTTTTTCTTGCCTATGACTTGCCTGCCCTGTATTTCATCGGACAAGAAAGGCAAAGAGACAGAAGTGCTGTCCTTGTCCCAGACATATCTCCTCCATCCTTGCGTCAAAAGCAACAAGTCCAAAGCTTGAAGGCGATCCTTGTTTTCTTCATCAAAATAATAAGCCGGGTTGTGGATATGCCCCTTTATCTCCGTAGACAAGAAGCTATAAGACAGCATATTTTCAGGGACAGACTCATTCTTGTAAGCGACATCAAACAGGCTCAACCCCAAATGCGCCTGCACAGGTTTCCCGTTCCCGTCGCACACCTGGATGGAAAGCTTGCCTTTCTCCCTTGTCTTGTACCTCTCCTTATCCGGACGCAATCGGATATGGAGTTTTCTTTGCGGATGAAGATACACCAGACGTTCCGCCACCGGCTGCATGGATTCATTATATAAGGTAAACTCTGCGATACCCTGCCGGGAAAACTCCTTCAACGGAATACGGACTTTCAGGCTTTCGCGCAACATGCCTTCTGCCGTACAGCAAAGCGAACCGCGCATCTTTCCAGACAATTGGATTCTCTGTGCCACAGCCCCTTTCGGCTGGGATATATAGAACTCCACATATTCATCCGTCTGTTTACGAAGGAACAAAGACAGTCCAGAAGACGCTATCTTTGGAAAAGCGAACGTCCTTCCATCGGACAGCACGGCTTGGTAAGACGAACCTTGACGGGGACGAAGCATGAAACTCCCCATGCCGTCGTGCACAGACTCCAAACGGGCTACCGTTTGTCCGTTCTCCTGCAACACACCCTCTACGGCAACCGGCATGCCTTTCCCGTCCAACGCCTTGAACGCCACTTTTGCAGGTATCCCCTCTATCAGGTTACCTCCTTCCGGGAAAAAGGACAGTTTGGCGACTCGCCTATCCAAAGGTGCGGAGGAATCATTTCCTTTGTTTGCTATAGTCTTTACGATGCGTATCTTCTTAGGATAGAATGGCCGGATGGTATCGTCCAAAAAGGAGAATCTGGTATAGGCATGGATACGGTAGTCTCCCGGATTCAGTTCCTTATCTATATAAATGTGACCGTCGGCAATGCCGGCTTGTACCGGATACTTTTCTTGCCAGACAATGCTGTCCTTTTTATCAAGCATTTCAACGAACAAAGTTCTGCTTCCTCCGGAAAGAGATAGAGAGCCACGGTCAAGCACATACGACTTGAACCAGAGGTCTTCACCGGGTTCGTAGAGGCCTTTGTCGGTCTGAAGATAAACTTGTTCTGCCGGTTGGTGTTGCGCACGGACTATAGAAACCGAAGCTAAAAGCAACGCTAATATTCCCTGTATCCTACTACTCATAGTTCCACCCTATTATTCCCCTTTCGGTTGGAAGATTCCAAAAGTCAGGTAATCATCATCTTCTATTTCCGTACCGCAATGTTCGATATGCAACCCTTCGGCAGTGACGAATGAGTTGTTCCAGTTCCATTGTTCCCCCGTACCGACTTCGGTTTCACCCAGATAGCGGAATTGTTCGTCCATGATAATGACAGAAAGCATTTTGCTGTTCAACTGCGTCCGGGAAGAAACAGACGGAATGGCTTTTTGCAAATAGCGATAATACACTTTCCGGTAAGGATCATGCAAGATAGCGGCATACCAATCTTGTTCCAAATAGAAAGAAAGCAACTGTTCGTTAGCAACTTTTTCACCCGGTTTACATTCCAGCGGACGGATAGGTCCAGCCTCATTGCTTCCGGCATAGACGGAGGTCATTGCATCGTCGTTCCATTCCGAGAAATACAAATCATGCGAATTGGGAAAACTATGTATCATCTTTCCTTCAGGAGTGAACGCAGGATAAACCATCTGCATCAGGTCGCCACCCCAGTTGGAACCATTGCCAAACAAAGATTCCGGATAAAGATGATGATAAGAGACGGCTTGTGTAGCAAGATCAATAGCTGCCGTAAAACGGAAATGCTCCCTGTGCTCCATTGTTTCCGGGAATGGGGCAAATCCGGGCAGCAGCAGATGGTTACCTTTCATCATCATCGGCACGACGGCCGATAACATATATTGCGGATGTGTCAACGCCCATTCTTTATCGTTTTTGTCCAACAGGACGGTGCGGTTACGTATCTGCCCCAAGCTGTCTGTCAATACGACTTCAATCATCGGACGGTTCATCACATAGATGGAATCCGGGCTTTTCACGTAATAACCGCTTGCGCTGAGAATTGCATTACTGCCTTCGCGCTCAAAGACAATCCGCTTCAAATAGGTCGTATCGGAATACCGGTAAAAGTAGATGGCATTCTCGCGTGGATTCAGAAAGGTCAGCAGTTGTACCCCCGATTCGTCTTGACAGATTTGCAGATAAGGTGGCCTGTTCTTTGTCTCCGTGTTCAGGCGAAACCGTTTGATGCCGGTCTCCACCAGCTGTTGCGTTGCCTCCAACTTACCGGCATACTGATTCTTGCCTCTCTCTTGATTGGTGCAATCGGCAAAAAGCACCAACCCCGCAATCCCCATAATCCAACACTTTTTCATCTCCTTTCCTCCTTATATCTTGGCAACCAATTCCCGGAAGAGGACAGTCATGACCGCAGCCGCTTGATTGGCGGCGACAATCACATCGGCCCCGTCATTGACGAAATCATCGGCAAAATGATAGCCTTCGTTTGCAATCACGGACATACCGAATACACGCAAACCGGCATGACGGGCCACGATCACCTCCGGAACCGTACTCATTCCAATCGCATCGCCTCCAACCCTGCCGTAGAAAGCATACTCGGCCGGAGTCTCGAAAGAAGGGCCTGTCAGTCCGACATATACGCCTTTCTTCAACGAGATACCGTGGGACGCGGCAATTTCTTCGACAAGGCGGATAAACTCGCGGTCATACGCGCGCGTCATATCCGGAAAGCGGGTTCCGAACTGTTCGTCATTCGGGCCGATCAGCGGATTAGGCATCATATTGATGTGATCGCGTATGATCATCAGGTCACCGACTTTGAAACTCGTATTGATACCGCCTGCCGCATTGGAAACCAACAGGTTCTTAACGCCCAAGAGCTTCATCACCCGGACGGGGAAGGTCACTTGCTGCATGGTATAGCCCTCATAATAATGGAAACGTCCCTGCATGGCAAGCACTTGCTTCCCTCCTAACCTGCCGCAGATGAAGTTCCCTTTATGTCCTGCGGCTGTCGAATGCATAAAATGCGGGATCTCACTGTAAGGAATAACCACGGCCTCTTCGATCTGTTCGGCAAGGGAACCCAAGCCGCTGCCTAAGATAATAGCGGTTTCCGGATTACCGGTAATGCGTGATGAAAGGTAATCGGCCGCTTCGCGATAATAAGTATTGTCATTTGTATTCATATAGGTTCAAATTTATTTTTTATACGAACAAGAGAATAGATAGGCTTTGAGGAAACT
>CAJTMR010000004.1:0-177133 GCA_910577325.1 uncultured Parabacteroides sp. | reverse complement strand
TTTGTTTCATGCCGAGGAAACTTTTGTTTCATGCCGAGGAAACTTTTGTTTCATGCCGAGGAAACTTTTGTTTCATGGCAGGGGAACTATAATTACCTATGATTCTTTCACTAACTTGTAGGCAAGCTCAGCGGTATGCTCCATGATCTCCTCTTCACCCGGAACCTTTTTATCCTGCATCAGGATTTTACCATCACAGATAACGGTGTCGATACAACTACCGTTCGCTGCATAGACAAGGTTGGAGACGAAATTATGGTTCGGAGTAAAAGCCGGGATATTCAAATCGACCAAGCAGAGATCCGCCAGATAGCCCTCGGCAATGCGTCCGGCTTTCAACCCGATAGCCGAAGCACCGGCTTCTGTCGCCGCCTTGAATATTTCACCGGCCGGAATCGCTTCCGGGTCTTTCCGCCAGCCCTTGCCTAAAAGTGAAGCGAGCTTCATCGCCTCAACCATATCCAGATTATTGGAAGAAGAACAGCCGTCAGTACCTAAAGCAACGGTCACACCCGCTTTTCGCATCTCACAGAACTTGAATTGGATACCGGAAGCCAGCTTCATATTGGATGCGGGGTTATGCACCACTTTCACCCCGTGATCCGCCAGCATACGAATCTCATCATCATCGACATAGATACCGTGCGCTATGATCAGACGCGGGGACAATATGCCTAATTTATATAAATAACGTACAGGGGTAAGGCCGAACCGTTCAACCGAGTTCCTGACTTCTCCTTCCGTCTCTGCCAAATGCAGATGGATCGGGACGGAATGCTCGGCAGCAAAACCGTGTATCCATTGCAGTAGTTCGCCCGACACGGTATAAATGGCATGGGGACCAACCGCATATCGTATGCGCCTGCCATAGTGATCCACTTCGGCAACCAGTTTCTCATTTTCCTGTTTGCTCTTTTCTGCCAGCTCCGGTTTGAAATGATCGAAACAGACGCCGGCAAGCAATGCACGCAGCCCCATTTCTTCGACAGCATCGGCCGTGGCCCGGAACTTATGATACATATCGAAGAATGTTGTCGTCCCGCTTTTTATCATTTCGAGACAAGCAAGTTTCGTTCCCCAATAAACATCCTCGCGCGTCAACTTCGCTTCGTTCGGCCAGATCTTCTGCTCCAGCCAGGGCATCAACGGCATATCATCGCCAAAGCCACGGAAAAGCGTCATGGCGGCATGCGTATGCGCATTTACGAAACCAGGGATCAGGGCTTTGCGCCTTCCGTCTATCACCCGGTCCGCTTGCACCTGGAGATCCGCCCCGATCTGCCGGATCTCCTTTTTCACAATATAAACATCAGTTACAGCGCCATCCAGCAAAGCACCTTTTATCAATAGGCTCATATAAACTTGGCTTTCATGTTCTTTATCCTTTCATCCCGGATACGATCCAGCAAACCGGAAAGCTTGTCCCGCCTGACAGCAGCGAAAGCACAACTTTCCTTTATCTCGACAATGCCTAAATCATCCTTTTCCAGTCCACCTTTCTGGAAAAGAAAGCCAACCACATCCTTCTTACTCAGTTTGTCCCGTTTCCCCCGGTTGATCGTCAGCGTCACCCATTCGGAACGGAGGGGCTTCTTTGCCACTTCCGGCAGGAAAAACTCATCCGGCTCACGGGTAATGTATCCGGGAACCGTCTCTTCCGCATTCAAGATCAGATAAGCAACTCCTTCCGCGTTCATACGGGCCGTACGTCCGTTGCGATGCACATACGCCTCTTCAGTCACAGGAAGATGGTAATGGATCACATTCTTCACTTCCGGAATATCAAGACCGCGAGAGGCCAAATCGGTAGAGATAAATACGGTAGCACTGCCGTTACGGAAATGCGACAAGGCACGTTCGCGTTCCGGCTGCTCCATCCCGCCATGGAAATACTCGTTATCCACGCCCATTTCGGTCAGGTAGTTACTCACCCGTTCCACCGTTTCACGGTAATTACAGAAGATAAGGGAAGAACCGCCTTTCAGTTCGCCCAAAAGCTTGTATAACGTCTCCAGCTTATCCTTGACAGAAGACTTGACCACACGCAACATCAGTCCTCTCGACTCCTTCACATCTTTCAGGAAGGACAATCGTACCGGAGCCGTGATCCCGGTGAAAGCAGGAATATCGACTGCTGCCGTCGCCGAAGTCAGCACCCGGCGGCGAACGCCGGGGAGATGTGCCAGAATCTCCTTCATTTCAGCAAGGAAACCCAGTTCGAGCGATTTGTCAAACTCATCAAGGATCAGCGTACGCACATTATCCAAGTCGATATTTCCCCGTTCCAGGTGGTCGACAACGCGACCTGGTGTCCCGATCAGGACTGTCGGCGGATGTTCGAGACTCTTTTTCTCCGTGCGGACAGGATGTCCTCCATAGCAACAATTCACCTTATATCCGGCCCCCAACGAGCGGAATACCGTTTCGATCTGCAAAGCCAGCTCACGGGAAGGGGCAATGATCAAAGCCTGTATCTTTTTGTCCTCATCCGTCAATGTCGTCAGCAAAGGCAAAAGGAAAGCCAACGTCTTGCCTGATCCTGTCGGGCTGAGCAGCACCATGTCTTTTGTCGTCCCGGCATCCAGCACCGCCTGCTGCATTTCGTTCAAAGCGGCAATACCGGTATTGGCAAGTGCACGGGTGACTATCTCGTTATTTGTCATATCAATTGAATCGTTTATAAAATTCGGCGACCGACTCGATTCCCTTGTAGAAGAAATCAAGCATACAGCTTTCATTCGGCGAATGGATCGCATTCTGCTCGAGACCGAATCCCATCAGGACAGTCTTAATACCCAACACCTGCTCGAAAGTAGAGATAATAGGGATACTTCCGCCACGGCGCACGGCCAACGGACGTTTGCCGAAAGCTACGGCAACAGCCTCCTCCGCCGCCTTGTAGGCAGGCATATCAATCGGACAGACATAGCCCTGACCGCCATGCTTGGGCGTCACTTTCACCTTGACACAAGCCGGAGCCACACGGGTCATATATGCTTCAAACAGTTTGGAAATCTTCTCATGGTCCTGATGAGGGACCAAACGGCAGGAAACTTTGGCGTATGCTTTGGAAGGAAGAACCGTCTTGCTGCCCTCTTCCGTATAACCGCCCCAGATACCGCAGATGTCGAAAGACGGACGGCAACTGTTGCGTTCCAAGGTCGAATAACCTTTTTCACCAAACAGTTCATCCACTCCGATCGCGGCCTTGTATTTGGCTTCATCAAACGGGATTTGCGCGATCATTTCGCGTTCGGCGGGAGAAACTTCCTCCACGTCATCATAGAAGCCGGGGAGCGTGATCCGTCCGTCAGCATCGGTCAGGTCGGCCATCAATTTACACAACACATTGATCGGATTAGCGACTGCCCCCCCGAAATGGCCGGAATGCAAGTCACGGTTGGGTCCTGTCACTTCCACTTCCCAATAGGCCAATCCGCGAAGACCGGTGGTCAGCGAAGGCGTTTCGGCACCGACCATGCTGGTATCGGAAACCAAGATAACATCTGCTTTCAACAATTCTTTATGCGTACGGCAGAAAGCTTCGAGGCTCGGCGAACCGATTTCTTCTTCTCCTTCGAAGATAAATTTCACATTACATTTCAGCAAATCAAGATTCAGGGCAGTTTCGAAGCCTTTCACCTGCATCATGGCCTGTCCCTTGTCATCATCCGCACCACGCGCCCAGATACGACCGTCCCGGATTTCAGGTTCAAACGGACGACTCTTCCAAAGGTCAAGCGGCTCGGCGGGCATCACGTCATAGTGCGAATAGACCAAAACGGTCTGCGCCCCAGGAGAAACCACCTTTTCCCCATACACGACCGGGTTGCCTTCGGTCTGCATCACAACCGCTTTATCGGCACCGGCGGCAAGCAAGAGTTCTGTCCAGCGTTTGGCACATGCCTCCATTTCGGACTTATGTTCGCGCTTGGCACTGATCGACGGAATACGGATCAAAGAGAAAAGCTCTTCGATGAAACGGTCTTTGTTAGACTCGATATACTTTTTTACGGATGTCATATTTATTCTTAATTTTTCTCGGTTCCTATCTATAATATTGCCGCTATTTTTGTAATATGAGCCAATCTCCCTCCCCAAAAGGTATCGGATCTTGCCATTTGCGTGTCATACCGGAAGGTACAGACGATAGATGGGACTGGCACGTTATTAATATTGTTCCTTCTCGTTCGGGAAGTCCTCAGTCTTCACATCTTCAATATATGCCTGTACGGCACGAGTTATTTCTTCTGCCAGATTTGCATAACGACGCAAGAAACGGGGTGAGAATCCTTGGTTGATCCCCAACATATCATGCATGACCAACACCTGTCCGTCCACACCTCCGCCAGCACCAATACCGATAATCGGGATAGTCAACTCGGAAGCGACTTGTGCGGCCAAAGTTGCCGGAATCTTTTCCAATACAATGGCAAAACAACCGATCTCTTCTAACAGATGAGCATCTGCGATCAACTTCTTCGCTTCCGCTTCTTCACGGGCACGGACTGTATATGTCCCGAATTTATTAATCGATTGAGGCGTCAATCCCAGATGTCCCATAACAGGAATACCCGCACACAGAATACGTTCGATAGACTCCCGAATCTCGGAACCGCCTTCAAGCTTAATGCAATCCGCATGCGTTTCCTTCATCACCCGGATAGCCGACGCCAACGCTTCTTTCGAGTTACCTTGATAACTGCCGAAAGGCAGGTCCACTACAACCAACGCTCGCTTTACCGCTTTCATTACCGACTTACCGTGATAAATCATCTGATCCAGCGTGATCGGTAGTGTCGTTACATTACCTGCCATTACATTGGAAGCCGAATCGCCTACCAATATAACATCCATACCGGCCTGGTCGATCAGTTGAGCCATCGAATAGTCATAAGCAGTCAACATGGAGATCTTCTCTCCACGCTGTTTCATTTCTATCAGGCGATGTGTGGTCACCTTTCTATTATCCTCTAAATCCCTTTTTGCAACTGACATAATGATTTTTATTAAAATGTTACAAGGCGCAAAGGTATACAAAATGTTTAGAAAGTGACATCGATCCCTGCCATAAAGGTTGCCTTCGGCATCGGATATCCCTCGTTTATAGAATAGCGGGTAGCCGTCAGATTCTCGCCTTTTACAAAGAGTTTCACCCCTCTATCCAACGAACCGAAACGATAAGAAACACGGGCATTCAAGACCGTGTAGTCCTCTTCTTTATTATCTTCCGGTATCTTTCCGACCGTGGTATAGAGACCGAAAATAGATTGTACACTCATATTAAAGGCAAAGCGCCCGGGCGTATAGGTGGCACTGGCATATAATTTATGTGCCGGAGCTGCCTCTATTTCCTTATTCATATACAAATAGCTGTAATTCATATCAAAATTCAAGTTATTACAAACCCGATAACCGGCTTCAAACTCCATACCTTTATTATAAAAGCGCCCGATATTGGACATCTGCCGGTTTACAACCGAAATCATGTCCTTGCCATCAATATAAAAAGCTGTAAGTTCGGTATGTAAACGATTATCCAGAAGGAATTGACCGATAGACAACTCATAAGTCAACATGCTTTCCGGCTTCAGATCTGGATTGGCTTTCGAATAAGGAAGATAAGAAATATACAATTCACGCAACGTAGGGCTTCTGTAGCCCTTAGAAAAAGAACCTTTTATCGTATTCCCTTCAAACGGACGGATCGCAAAACCAGCTTGTGGAACCCACTCTTTCCCATAAGCACTACTATGTTCATAACGTACACCGGCATTCAAACTCAAAATATCAAACAAATCCTGCTGCATGATGGCATAACCCGCCACTTCATGAACCGATTTATCGACAACTTCCCCGATCGCACCTTTTATCGAATCATTCCAGGCATGTCCACCCCAATTCTTATAATCGATACCAGCCGTAAATGTATTCCCTTTCACCAGACGGAAAGACTGGTATAATTGGATCCCCGTATTGTGGTCGTCCGAATAAAACAAAAACGGACTCGGCTGTTCCCCTTCCGAATAGCCATCGTCAATTTTATGATGTCCCCAATTATAAAAAACACGGAATGCCCCGCTTGTCTTCTCATGATGATTCTCCAATGCAAAAGAGGTCGTTCCACGTAAGATATGCATTACATGATCAAACTTGGGAGCGGTGATCATACCCGGATCTTCCGTATTATATTTAGCAAGACTCAAATTTCCGGTCACTTTATAATGATCATCAATCCGGTATCCCAAGTTTGCAAAACCATTCGTGATATCAAAGTTCGAATCAGGCCGATGCCCATCCGTACGATCATGATTGACAGAAATGAAACTACTGAAGTCCCCGACATTATACCCATTGTTAATCATATATTTCTGCGTATTATACGAACCGAACATGACACGTGCCTGTGTACGACGTCCCTGTTGCTTATGCTGGCGAGTAATTATATTGACAACCCCTCCCATTGCATTAGAGCCATACAGCAAAGAACCGGGTCCGCGGATCACTTCCACACGCTCGATATCCGAAGCGACATAAGTATCAGGCAAAGAATGTCCGAACACCCCTGCCCATTGCGGCTGCCCATCGAACAACATCAGCACCTTGTTGCTTTGCCCGACACCACGGATATTCACCGTACCGGCCGATCCGGAAGAAACACCAAAACCGGTAACCCCTTTTTCTGTCACAAACAACCCGGGTATACGTTCTGACAGT
Source organism: uncultured Parabacteroides sp. (assembly GCA_910577325.1). Taxonomy (GTDB): domain Bacteria; phylum Bacteroidota; class Bacteroidia; order Bacteroidales; family Tannerellaceae; genus Parabacteroides. The sequence goes on along the minus strand of CAJTMR010000004.1, from coordinate 170,416 downwards.
ACCGGCAACAAAGCCGATTCGCTACTGGCTTCGATTTGATCCCGGTCGATTACCGAGATAGTAAGTGGTACACTGCTACGATTCACCTGCACCTTATTCGCCGAAATCACAACCCCCTGCAAATTTATCAGGGTATCGGTTACAACCGGATCGATTGCAAAAACCAAGGAACTGTACAAAAGCCCGGAGACAAGTAAAATTACTTTTTTCATCTTTCTTTTATGTATAAAATTTCCATTGTCGAACGCTCAACCGTGTTACGCTTTTTGTAATTCGTGTTACCATACGGGTAAAAAATATATCTAATCCGCCCGGCTCATAACCAACTTGCCATGCTTAATCCCCTTTATCGTAGTCAACCGGTCCGACAATTCAGTCAAACGATAGGCCGTACCCATCACAGTCGCGATGTGCAAGCAGAAATTCCGATTCACATAATATTGGGAAGAAGATAGGATAACATCCTGATAGTTCTGTTGGATATCGGCAATCCGGGAAGTAATCTCCTTTTTTACCTGATCATACATGATAATGATCGTACCTGCCACGATATGGTTGCACTGCCATTTCTTTTCAGCGACATTCTTCTCCACCAGAAAACGAATAGCCTGCGAACGATTGGCAAAGCCATTCTCGTTCACATATTGATCCAAAGATTCCAACAGGCTGTCTTCCAAAGAGACTCCAAAACGTTTTAAAGACATATACAACTTTTCATTGAGATTTCAGGCGTAAAGATAATATATTTTTAAGGATCATCGCCCAGTAGTGACCGGGATGTGATAAATCAAATTTCTTACCGCCTCCAAATAATCCGCTAAACAGGAACTTTTCAGTACTTTTTTCCGAAGCCGTTTTTCTGCATCCGGCAACAAATAGTCCCAGATAGCCTTCATCTTGTCGAGTACCTGGTGTTCACCTCCCTCCAAACGGGAAGAATAACCTGCAACCAGCAGGGCATGGAAAGCAGACAGCTTTTCTTTTTTCTCACCAGCAGTAAGCGAAGTACCGGATACATGCTCCATTGCCAGCCAAGGAAAAGACAGCAAACCGCGTCCGAGCATTATACCTTTCAAACGAGGGAAATGTCCGGTTAACGAACGAATATCCGACAAGGTCCGAATGTCGCCATTATACAAAAGAGGAAGTGTGCATGAATCGTAAAAACGGGAAAAAGCATCCCGATTCGTCTCTCCTTTATACTGCTGTGTACCAATCCGGGGATGCAACGAGAGGTGCACGAGAGGCAACTTGTTCAGAAAAGGAAGAAGAGCCTGTGCTTCATCCGGTGAATTCCACCCTAACCGCAGTTTGACCGAAAACTGTATCTCAGGAAATTCAAAGATCGTTTCCAACAATGCCTTCACCTCATCCGGATAAGATAATATACCTGCTCCCCGGTGTTGTCGTGCTTGCATCGGGAAAGGACAACCCAGATTGATATCGGCACGCAGGTAGCCCGACTCACGAAACAAACCGGCAATCCGCCGGAACTCCTGAGGCAAAGCTGCAATCATCTGAGGTACAAGTGAGGCAAATGTATTTGTTTCCGGTGTAAGATCTCGCAGTTCCTTATTACGGAAACCGTTCTTTTCGAGACGGACAAACGGAGTGTAATAAGTCTCGACTCCCCCGAATACTTGTGCATGCGCCTCCCTGTAAACCGAGTCGGTATACCCCTGCAAAGGAGCAAAATGAATAACGTACGGTTTCATCATTCCGAAAACATTTCAATGAAGAGCGAATGAAGACGTGCTTTGGCCGCTTCGAAATCCTGTTTTGTCCCCAACTCTTTTTCAAGCGAAGTAACCCCTTTATCCTTAAAGCCGCAAGGATTGATCAAGGAGAAATAATCCAAATCCGTATTTATATTCAAAGCAAAACCGTGCATGGTGACGAAACGGCTGCTTTTCACGCCGATCGCACAAATTTTACGGGCTTTTCCCGGTACATCGGGGTCGATCCACACACCTGTAGCTCCTGCAAGCCGTTCCCCTTTAACGTCATAGAACGCTAAAAAACGGATAATCGTCTCTTCCATCCTATCTATATATTGCTTGAGCCCCAACTTCCAGACATCAAGATCAAAGACCGGATATCCGGTGATTTGCCCGGGTCCGTGATACGTGATATCTCCCCCTCGGTTAGTATGGTAAAAAGAGATTCCCCGCTGTACAAGTAATTCCTCCGAGATTAACAAGTTAGTATCCTTACCACTTTTCCCGATAGTCAATACCGGCTGGTGTTCGCAGAAAAACAACCGGTTTTTCTCGCTCAAGCCTTGTGCTTTCGCTTCCAACAGGGCGTTGAAAGCAATTGTCTGGCATTCCAGTGCCTTCTCATATTCGATACGTCCAAGATCGTGGTATACAAAATGACTCATAAGATTATCGTTCTTGCATGTGTGAATATTTTTTGCCGCCGTGCCCCATCTCGACAGGAAGCAATTTACCCATCAACGACAGAATCTGCATCTGTCGTTTCAGCATATAAGGGGAAGGTTTTGCCGAGCTGAACTTGCGGGGATTCGGCAAGGTTGCGGCGATCAGAGCTGCCTCCGCCTTCGTCAGTTTATAGGCCGGCTTTTTGAAATGGGCTTGTGCAACTGCTTCAGCACCGTAAATACCGTCTCCCATTTCGATCGAGTTCAAATAGACTTCCATAATACGTTCCTTCCCCCAGATCCATTCGATCAGGATGGTGAAATAGGCCTCGATGCCTTTGCGCAAATAGCTCCTTCCGGGCCAAAGGAACACGTTCTTGGCGGTCTGTTGCGAGATAGTGCTCGCACCACGCACGCGTTTGCCTTTCTCGGCATCGGCACGGGCTTTCTGAATCTGCGTCATATCGAAACCGTGATGATCGAGAAAAAGATTGTCTTCCGAAGCCACGACCGCCTGTACCAATGGCTGGGCGATCTTCTTCATGGGAACCCATTTATGTTCCAACTTGAAGGGCTTGCCGTCCTGAAACTGTTCGTATATCCGAATGACCATCAGCGGAGTATAATAAACAGGTATAAACTTATATGCCACCACAGCCAACAAACTGGAAACAAACAGAAACAGCAACAGATTCCGGCTTCCTATCAGTATTTTTTTCAGCATGCGCATCGATTCTTATCTTTTCGATTTGCAAACTTACGGATTTATTTCCAATATTGCTCCATCTGCTCCAATGTCTTACCTTTTGTTTCGGGAACGAACTTCCAGATAAACAGGGCGGCCAGAACTCCCATGACACCATAAATCCAGTAGGCCATGCCATGATTGAACGAATCGGTCAGATATCGGTTCTTATCAAGCATCGGAAAAGTCCAAGAGACAAGAAAATTGGCAATCCACTGCCCGGCAACAGCAATACTCATCACCGTCGAGCGGATCGTATTCGGAAAAATCTCCGCCAGCAACACCCAGCAAACCGGTCCCCACGACATCGCAAAGCCAGCCGTATACACCAACATACAAGCCAGCGAACCGATGCCGACGGAATGCGTATAGAAAGTCATCCCCAAAATTATCATCGAAACAGCCATGACCAAGGCCCCAATAATCATCAGCGGGCGGCGTCCAAACCGGTCAACCGTAAAGATAGCCAGCACGGTAAAAGAAAGGTTTACTGCTCCCACCACGATCTGCTGCAACAAGGCTGCATCGGTGGCGGCCCCCATTGTCTTAAATATCTCCGGCGCGTAATATAATACGACGTTGATCCCGACAAACTGTTGGAAACCGGACAACATGACACCGACAAATATTATCAGTATGCCAAACGAACGTACCGGGAAGACCAGTGATACAAAAAAGCTACCGATCAAAGCAATCTCCAAAGCACTCGTATTACCGCCCAATTCAAATACCCCGTACAAAAGCAAAAACAGTACCAGCCACATCCCCATAAATAGGAAATAGGGACGCATGGAGGGTTCCTGTTTCCTGAAACTTTCTTTTATTTCCGCCAGTTCAAATGCTGCTTTTTCTTTTCCCATCAAAAGGTCCAACACAGACAATGCCTTATCCGTTTTACCACACATCACCAAATAACGGGGCGTTTCCGGCACAAACATCAGAAGAACGAGGAAAAACAAAGCCGGGATAATCTCGGAAGCAAACATCCAACGCCACCCTGTCACATGTAACCAAGCTGCATCTCCCTGCAACGCGATACTGTAATTCACAAAATAGACGACAAGCATACCGAAAATGATCGCGAACTGATTCCACGACACCAGATTACCCCGTTTCTCCGCCGGCGCCATCTCTGCTATATACATCGGGGAAACCATAGAAGCCAAACCGACTCCTATCCCTCCGACAATCCGGTAAAACACAAAAAGATACATATACGTATGATCTCCGCTACCAGGCATCCCGACAAACACTTCCGGCCATGCCGAACCGATTGCCGACAGCAAAAACAGGATAGCAGCCAACACAAGCGTAGGTTTCCGCCCATACCGCTGGCTGATCCAACCGGCAAAAGAAGCACCTAAGATACATCCGATCAAGGCGCTGCTAACGACGAATCCTTCCAGCGCATTTGCCTGGTCCAACGGCAATCCGAAAGGTTCGATGAAGAATTTACGCAGCGATTCGACCGTCCCGGATATTACTGCCGTATCATATCCAAATAATAATCCTCCCAATGTCGCCACAAGGGTAATACCAAGAATATAATAGTTGTTGTTTTTCATGATAGAGACTTATAAAAGTTTATCTGTTACTTTTCTCTTGAAAGAAAAGTAACAGATAATTCATCATTTACATATTAATTAAATATACTGATTGATTATCATCTCATACAACTCCTGCTTTCCGCTAATCTGCTTCGGTTCGCTACCGGCAAGAGCGATCGTACGCAGATCCTCAAGAAGAAGTTTGCCTTCTTCGAACTTCTTACCATCACCTTGGTCGAAGCTGGCATATCGTTCGGCACGCATTTTCTTGTAATCGGAGTGTTCCAGAATATCGGCGGCGGCCATCAAAGCACGAGCAAAAGAATCCATACCACTAATATGAGCAAGGAAGATATCATCCAGATCCGTCGAATTACGGCGCGTCTTAGCATCGAAATTCGTACCTCCGGTTGTCAAACCGCCCGCCTCGAGGATAACCAACCAAGCCTGTGTCAGTTCATAGATGTCAACCGGGAACTGATCCGTATCCCAACCATTCTGATAATCACCACGGTTGGCATCGATACTGCACAACATACCGGCATCGGCAGCAGCCTGAAGTTCATGTTCGAATGTATGTCCGGCCAATGTGGCATGATTCACTTCGATATTGATGGCAAAATCTTTGTCGAGACCATAATGACGCAAAAAGCCGATAACAGTTTCCGTATCCACGTCATACTGATGCTTGGTCGGTTCCATCGGCTTGGGCTCTACGAGGAAAGTCCCTTTAAACCCGTTCTTGCGGGCATAATCGCGTGCCATCGTCAACATCATGGCAAGATGCTCCTTTTCACGTTTCATATTGGTGTTCAGCAAGCTCATGTACCCTTCACGTCCACCCCAAAAAACATAGTTCTCGCCACCTAAGGCAATACAAGCGTCGATCGCGTTCTTGATCTGCGTACCGGCACAAGCCACAGCAGGGAAATAAGGGTTCGTGGCAGCCCCATTCATATAACGTTTATGCCCAAACACATTGGCGGTAGACCACAACAGCTTCTTTCCTGTCGATTCCTGATGTTGTCTGGCATATTCGACCATCGTATGCAGATCCTTTTCAAATTCGGCCAACGTCGGTGCTTCATCCACAACATCCACATCGTGGAAACAATAATAAGGAATGTTACATTTTGTCATAAATTCAAAAGCAGCATCCATTTTATACTTGGCACGGGAAATACGGTCCATACCGGTATTCCAAGGAAATGTTTTTGTTCCCCCACCGAATTGGTCAGCCCCTTCCGCACACAACGTATGCCAATAGGCCATAGCAAAACGCAGGTGGTCTTTCAGAGTTTTACCCATTACGACTTTGTTTTCGTCATAGTAATGAAAAGCCATCGGATTTTTTGACTCACGTCCTTCAAACTCTATTTTTCCAATTCCCGGAAAAAATTCTTTTTCACCTTTAAAGTAATTCATGATAATAAATATTTTCTTGATTACACAATATTTTCGTTTATTACGCCAATGCTTTCCAACCGTTCTTTCCAGACCTCAAAAGCCCCGCAATACTTGTCCGCCTTCAAGCCGTCCGGTTCTATCACATTAATTTTTTTCAGGGATGCAAACGCCTCTTCCGCCGACGTATAGATACCAGCACCGATACCGGCGCCTTTGGCAGCCCCGACCGCCCCGTTCGTATCATAAAGTTCGATCACCGCCCCCGTCACACCGGCCAGCGCATCCCGGAAAATCGGGCTTAGGAACAGGTTGGCATTACCTGCACGGATCACCCCGATATCAATCCCCATCTCATTCATGATATCCATACCATATTTGAAAGAGAAAACGATCCCTTCCTGTGCGGCACGAGCGATATGGGCTTTATCGTGAATATTGAAATTCAGCCCGTGGATGGAACAATCTACCAGCTTGTTCTGCAACATACGCTCCGCGCCATTCCCAAAAGGCAGGATAGACAGACCTTCCGAACCGATAGGAACGGTCGCCGCCAACTCGTTCAAAGCGGGATAGTTTATACCTTCGGGAGCCACATTCCGCTTCACCCATGAATTTAGAATTCCCACACCGTTAATACACAGAAGAACACCTAAACGTGCCTGATCGGCGGAATGGTTCACATGCGCAAACGTATTCACACGTGACAACGTGTCATAGTTCACTTTGCCATTCACACCATACACGACCCCCGATGTACCTCCCGTAGCAGCTATTTCACCCGGATTCAGGACATTCAGCGACAACGCATTGTTCGGCTGATCACCTGCCCGGTAGGTTACCGGCGTACCCTTCTTCATGCCCAGTTCCGAAGCAACCGATCCGAGCAATTCCCCTTGCAGGCCGAAAGTCGGACGAATATCCGGAATCAGTTCCTTGCTGAACCCGAAATAATTCATCAGATCCTCGGAAACATTATTATTCCGGAAATCCCAGAAAATTCCTTCCGAAAGCCCAGAAACTGTCGTGACGATATCACCCGTCATGCGCATGGCGATAAAGTCGCCCGGCAACATGAACTTATGTATCCGTCCAAACACCTGAGGTTCAAATTCTTTGACCCATGCCAGCTTGGAAGCCGTGAAATTTCCGGGAGAATTTAAAAGATGTGTCAGGCATTGCTTTTCGCCGATCGACTTGAAAGCACGGTCTCCATACGAAACAGCACGGCTGTCACACCAAATAATGGATGGGCGCAACACCTGCATCCTTTTATCCACTAATACAAGCCCGTGCATCTGGTACGAAATGCCGATCGCATCTATATCCGTTCCCTTGACGCCCGCCTTCGCAATCGCGCCCTTGATCGCTTTTTTCAGATACATCCACCAGTCGTCCGGACTTTGCTCTGCCCATCCGGGACGCACGGCTTTGATCGCCGCCTCTTCTTTCGGATAAAAATCGGAGGCAAGCGTCAACCCCGTATCTTTATCAACAATCGAAGCCTTCACCGAAGAGCTTCCTATATCACAACCTAATAAACACATAATATGATCTCTATATCTTATTAAACTTCGAATGCAGCTTGTTATATTTCACCTTATCGAACCGGTAATAGCGGGCTGCCCGGTGGTTCACTCCCGTTTCCACTTCATCCGTCTGCACGACATATTCCATGGTCATCATTTTCTTATGGAAATTGCGTACATCCATCGATTTATTATAAATGATCTCAAAAATGCGCCGTAATTGGTAGGCCGTAAACTTCGACGGAAGGTAATCGAAAACGATACTCGGCTCGACATCCACCCACCGCCGTATCTCCTCACCGGCAGCTTCGATAATCTCCTTATGGTCAAATGGCAGATGTGGCAATTCATTGACAGGCGCCCAAATGAGAGTATCGGGCTTCTCTCCTATTGTCATTTTCCTCCCGAATTTACACAACGCCAGATAAGCAACCGTCACGATCCGAGTGATTTTCAGCTTTGAAGCATTTTCCAGCCATTGTACATCTTCTTTATTCTTGGTACGGAGAGGAGACCCGAAACTACGGAACTGTTTCAGGGTAACACGTTTCAGGCCTGTCGCTTCATTCAAGACACGATAAGCGGCCGTATCCAAGTCTTCGCTCTCATAAATCAGGCTTCCCGGTAATTTGTAGTGTTTCTCATTACTACCGGCAACTTGTCTTTCAACAAGCAACACGCAGAGTTTATCATCATTCGTTCCAAGCAATACGCAATCGACTGAAACATGTGGATAAAACATTTCACACTTATTTTCCAGTGTTTCCATAATATCATTATAAAGATTCTTCGCAAATATAAGGTTAAAACAACATACGTCATAATGTAATTCGAACAATATCTACTTACAAAGGAAAAAAATCATTAATTAACATACGTTGCCAATTACTAAGATAATGGACAGTAGCGTATCTTAATTGCTCAACAGGAAACATGCAACCCGTCGTAAGCCAGATGGACATGAGGCGGCAACCTTTTCTCCACCTTCGCATGCAATCCGATACGATGGCTCATGTGGATCAGATAAGCTTCTTTCGGTCTTATCCGTTCAATATTGGAAAGAGCTTCCTCCAACGATTCGTGCGTAGGGTGGGAACCTTGGCGAAGAGCTGTCAGAATCAACACATCCAAGCCTTTCAGTTTGGCATATTCTTCTTCCGGAAGATATTTAACATCTGTCAGGTATGCCATATTACCGATACGATAGCCTAAGATCGGCAGTTTCCCGTGCATCACCCGGATCGGCGTAACCGGGATTCCGGCAACCACAAAAGGCACAGTTCCGATCCGATGAAGCTCCAAGTTCGGAACTCCGGGATATTTATGGGCACGGAACACATAAGGAATGCGTGTCTCGATAGCTTCCGCCACATTATCTTCCGCATACACGTCCACTCCTCTCTCACGGCAAAAAGGGCGCAAATCGTCCAGTCCGCCAACATGGTCGTAATGTTCATGCGAAATCAGTACCGCGTCCAGACGGCATACCTTACAACGAATCGCCTGCCAACGAAAATCCGGGCCGCAATCCAGTAGAATCTGTTTATCCTCCGTCTTCACCAGTACGGACGTGCGCAAGCGCTGATCCCGTTCGTCCAAGCTGGTACACACCTCGCACATACAACCGATTTCGGGAACTCCGGTAGAAGTTCCCGTTCCTAAAAACAAAATGTCCATTTATCCTACATATTTTACTTCGGGCATGATCTCGATACCGAACCGGTCATAAACGGCCGTACGAATACTTTCGGCAACCAACGCGATCTCATGTCCTTTGGCTTCGCCCAGATTAACCAAGACCAATGCCTGTTTTTCATAAACGCCAACCGCCCCGTGGGATTTCCCCCTAAAACCGCACTGTTCGATCAACCAGCCTGCCGGGACCTTCACCTTCCCCTCTCCTGCCGAGTAAGACGGCATATCAGAAAATCGCTCCTTCAGCTTCTCGTAGCGCCCGACCGGAATAACCGGATTCATAAAGAAACTTCCGGCATTCCCCAGCTCTTTGGGATCAGGCAGTTTCTGACGGCGAATCGAAATGACGGCATCCCGCACAGTTTGCAACGTTATTTCAGGATATTTGGACAGTTCCTCTTTCAAATTACCGTAATTGACAGAGAACCGAGGCTTTTTGTTCAAGCGTATATATATATAAGTGACAATATACGGATCGTTATGCTCGTTCTTGAAAAAACTGTGACGGTAATCGTAGAGGCATTCTTCGTTTGTAAACGTGCGTTTCTCAAACGTAAGTTGATTATACGCCTCCACCTTCTCAATCACATCCTTGACTTCCGTACCGTACGCACCGATATTCTGGACGGCGGCAGCACCGGCTTCGCCCGGAATATGGGACAGGTTTTCTATACCTCCCCAACCTTTTGATACGGCATAAGCGACTACGTCGTCCCATATCTCGGCAGCACCGATTCGAAGCAAGACGGAATCGTCCGTCTCTTCCACAACAAAAATGCCCTTGATCTGAGAATGCAAGACAATCCCGTTGAAATCATTTATAAATAACAGATTACTCCCCCCTCCGATATGCAGCGACAGACATTCCTGGAAATATTCGTCCCGAAGAATGCGTCCCAGTTCTTCTTCATCTGCATACTCCATAAACCAGCGGGTCTTCACCGGAAGGTGAAAAGTGTTATGTTTCTCTAACGAGTAGTTCTCTTCTATTTTCATTTTGCGATGTTTTATTTACAGGACAAAAATAACGATAAATTTCATCAGTCAAACGCGCCAAATCAACAAAAGGGATGCCCGGCTTTCGGACATCCCTTCCACAGGAATCAAATCCCTGCCATTTCTTATCGCAATGTACCCTGCTGTGCTTCCTGAACCATCTTCTCACTCGGAAGGATGATGATCTCGACACGGCGGTTCTGTGCGCGGCCGGCTTCCGTGCTATTGTCGGCAACCGGTTCATGGATGCCTTTGCCCTCGTAGGTCATACGTTTGCTACTGACGCCTTGATCTTCCATGAGATAGTCGAAGACACTCTTGGCACGTTTTTCGGACAAGGTCTGGTTATAATCAACCTTTCCCGTATTATCCGTATGCCCTATGATCTTGATATCCGTATCCGGATTCGCTTCCAAACTGGTGGCTAACGCACGAAGCGCGCTTTTGGAAGCCGTGCTGACCGTACTTGAGTTAGTGGCAAACAAGATGCCGGAATCGAAAGTCACTTTTAGAGCTTCCCCGTCGTTAATCGTCTCGACCGTTACGGATTCCTCCTCCGGCAATGAAGCTTCCAACTCCTTTTCCAGTTCCTTCTTCTGCTTGTCCATCTTCTTGCCAATCAGAGCACCGGCAGTACCACCCACGGCAGCACCGATTATCGAACCCAGCGCCGTATTACCGGCTAAGGCTCCGACACCGGCTCCGACCGCCGCACCGCCACCAACGCCGATAGCCGTACCTTTAGCGGTATTGTTCCATGTTCCACAACTCGTAAAAACGACTGCCGCACAAAGCAGTAAAACTGATAATAACTTAAAATTTCTCATCTTCTTATTCTTTTATAAACTATATTGTAACTATACAACAGTCTATCAGTCGAACATGTTGATGGAATCACAATATTCAAGTTCTCCCTGTACAATAAAAGTGATGTCTTCAGGAGAAAACTTACCTACCCCGTCTTTTTGCGCATTTTTCACTACAAACCCGATCAATTCATCTTCATCAATATCAATTTCGGCATTGTCATCGGAACTTTCATCAAGAAACCCCTTCGACTCATAAAATTCATAAATCAGATCTACAATGTAATTAATATCGTCATTGCTGAATTTTCCTTTCAATTCTTGGGGAAGATAGTTCTGGATAAATGCTACAGAATCGTCTTCATCATAAATCAAATCGTCTTTGTCACTCATATTTTTTTTATTTTTGGTTGATAGATACTGCAAACATAAACAAAAATATTCGTTATCCATACAGGCTGCCCAAAATTTGTGCCTCTACGACCTCCCTAACGCATAGCATTACGGGTGCTAACCCTATGCTTTACGGATGCTAAAGCATAGGGTTAGAAGAAACGACCTTTTACCGCCTTTGCAAACAATTATCACAACATCCGCACTGCGTCCCTTCCATACCGAAATATCCGGAAATGAGCGCTTGGCGGCAACCATGAGTTTCAAGATATTCCACCACCTTTTCGATCCGCATCTTGAATGCAGCCAAACGGTTATCGTAGGAAGCTGTCGTAATGACAAGGCGGTCCACGGGGACACGGATCATCTTAAACGTGATCCGTGGTTCCTTCCGGGGAGGAACATAATAGAAACCGACATTCCGCAGATAACCCAACGTCTTCGCCACAACACGCGGTTCCAACCCGGTCTTCCGTGCCAACAAGTCCACACTGACAAAGACTCCGGCTGAAAAAAGTCCTTCGTAATTGCGCAAAATCTCAACGGCTATCTTTGCGGCAGGTGAATCGTCATTCAGGAAACGATCCATGCTCCAACGCGGTTGGTCGTAACGCAGATAAGGATGCGTATTGGGATAAGGTTCAAAAGTAAGATAGTTAGACAAAGACAATATTTCAAGGGAGGAACGCAAACGACCTTTATCGAAATGCCAGTCTCTCAAAAATTCCGGTTCGTCGAGATAGACCGATACACCTTCTCCGTCGCCTTCCGCGATCTGGAAACGGTTGCACAAGGCCTCATAGACTCGTTTGATATATTCGACCGTAGGGAAAGCGTTGGAAGGACGCCTTTTTATGTCCGTTATGTCCTGTGGTCCCAACAAAGCCACAGCATAAGCCCGTTTTCCGTCACGACCGGCACGCCCCGCCTCCTGGTAATAGGCCTCCAGCGAATCGGGAAACTCCGTATGGATAACCACCCGCACATCCCCTTTGTCGATCCCCATTCCGAACGCATTGGTGGCGACCAGCACACGCGTTAATCCTTTTACCCAAGCGACCTGCCGTTCCGTCTTCAGAATCGGGTCCAAACCGGCATGGAAATATTCGGCAGAAATGCCTGCCGCCCGTAACTTCCCGGCATATTCTTCCACCCCTTTGCGGGTACGACTATAGATAACGGCCGAACCGGGCACGGATGACAAGATATGGCAGATCTCTTTCAGCTTATTATCCGTTTTCCGGACAACAAACGACAAGTTCTTCCGCTCGAAAGAGGTCTTGAATATCCGATATCCTTTGCGAAAATGAAGTTGTTCGCAGATATCGGTGACAACGGCTGCCGTGGCCGAAGCCGTCACGGCAATTACCTGAACATGCGGTATGGCGTCGCGGATATCCGCAATCAAACGGTAGTCCCGGCGAAAATCGTTCCCCCATTGAGAAATACAGTGCGCTTCATCCACAACCAGCAAATTCACCTTGCGGGACAGTGTCTTCAACTTCTCCTGAAACAATTCGGAAGAAATACGTTCGGGAGAAATATAAAGGAACCTATAATCTCCCAAGATACAATTATCCAGTTGTTGCAAAATCTCCCAATGCGGCATTTCCGAACTGATAAACGCCGACAAAATTCCTCGCTTTTGCAGGTTCTTCACCTGATCCTTCATCAAAGCGACAAGCGGACTGATCACAAGACAAATACCCGGTTTAGCCAATGCAGGGACCTGGAAAGTAATGGATTTGCCTCCCCCGGTCGGCATGAGTGCCAAAGTATCATGCCCGGCGAGAATACTGTCGATGACTTCCGCCTGCCCCGGCCGGAACCCGTCATAACCCCAGTAGCGCTTCAGAATTTGTAATGGATTGTACATACTATCGAACGTTTCTGCAAAGATAGGATATCCGAAGTAAGAAAGAAAGGTTTGTCGCAAAACCCGTATTCTTTTTGCATTTTTGAATAGTCTCCCTTATTTCATTTCCGCCTAATTTTGCGATATAAAACTTTAAGAACATGATTACAGATAAAGAAACAAATTTCGTTTATTTCAGTTCCCTGATAAAAGAACACGAACAATATGCCCCATTTTGGCAAGAGATGAAAAGAGTTCTGGTCAAAACAAAAACCGGTTATGGCTTTATCCAAAACACACGTGATATTTGGTGCAGAGATTATATGCCTATTCAAATTGATACGAACAAATTCGTGCAATTTAAATTTTTTCCGGACTATTATCTCATGCCACAGTATATTTCCAAACTGACGATACAAGACGAAATCAGGATTCACGATAAAATAACTCCCAAACATATCAATTTGGTCATTGACGGAGGCAATTTTGTCAAGTCCGCATCCAATGTCATACTGACAGAAAAAGTCCTTAAAGAAAATCCAAAACTCAGCAAAGAATCTATTACCTGCACACTGAAAAAAGAAATCGACATCAACAATGTTTTCCTGATTCCCCAACTACCCTATGACATAACCGGACACGCCGATGGAATGGTTAGGTTCATTAATGATACCGACTTGCTCGTTGCCGATTATTCCAACGAAAGCAAAAGCTGGCGCGTAAAAATGGACAAAGCATTAGAAAAAACAGGATTAAACATCATTCCATATCCGTCCCAAACCATAAATGAAAAAAATAAAGATGGAGATTATACCGCCAAAGGAACATATATCAATTTTTTACAACTCGAGAATTGTATATTATTTCCTCTATTCGGTTTGGAAACAGACGATTATGCTCTGACACAAACAAGAAAGCTATTCCCACATTGCAGAGTCATTCCTATAAAATCCAACGAAATCGCCATTGACGGAGGTGTCCTCAATTGTATTGCATGGAACATAAATGTATGTAGGGCAAAGACAATGCTGGATAAACGACACCAATAAAATCGCCAAGAACCAAAAAAGTTATTGGACGAATTGAAAAAGAAAGAATACAAACATTAAAATCAAGAATACAAAATGGAATTACAAAGCTTATTGAATTTAAGAGATGTCAATGTTGAAGAACTCGAAAACAGATTCAAAGATCTTGCCCAATTATTGTTTCAAGAATATCATATCCAAAAAGGAAATGAGATATATGATTTTCATGAAATAGAATTCTATTACTATACAAACGGACATAGAGATGCCATAACCTATCCACGAATCACAGAAGCCGGAAAGTGGTTTTTCCACCAAAGCGGTGTAGACCTGACATTCAAAAGTGATTCTGAAAACTACGGCGGGATTTTAATCAAAAGCCTCAAACATGGCGATGAAATCATTTCCGGTCCTTTAAAATGCACTTGGATACTATTTGATGTTTTGGACGCTTTCGACATGAAGCAGAATGAATATCCATTAATCGTCCATAATGAAAAAACAGAGAAAGAGATCTTTAGCAAAAAGAGAAAAATAGACTTCAACAAAGATGACGAAACAAACCAAGCAAAAGCCAAAAACAAATACAAAGAAGACTATCTAAATTTTGTTCACTTTATTGATGCCGAATATCTATTTTATTGGAAAAAGTAACTATCTACAATAGATTGGAACTGACTTTAACAACAGGTAGCAGAACTTCGGTCAATAAATCCCCTTCCGAAGTATCTGCTACACTATTCAAATAACGTTCTAAAATCAAATCTTCGCCCAATTGATATCCTTCGGGAATTTGTTGCAAAATAGCATTATAAAAAGAATCAAGTTCATCATAGGAGCCTTTATGCACATATACGGCATATCGGGTCTTGGGCAAAAGCATCGTTTTTATTTCATCTGTCACTTTAAGTTTCGGCAAATGACGAACAGTCAGCCCGGCATAAAAACAACATTTTTCATCAGCCGTAATATCCCGGTCATCATAACATATGCCCCAATACTCTTCTTTTTCAGGAAGCAAGCCATTTGATTGAGCATAATCATAAAGCCTTTCCCAACTTTTTCCTCAAAACATCCGGAAGCATAATCCGCATAACAACCTTGATAAATGAGGAAGACAATAGGTCTTTCCGCAAATTCAAGAAGAGAACACCCTACCGGACCCGAAACAATAGAGGAATTGAATTTTCCTAACCCATATTTTGCTGGGGACTGCAAGTACTTTTTCCTAAAAGCATTATAGAAAGCGGTATCGTTCGTCCAACCGGTACGCTCGGCTATCTCCTTTTGGGAATAACGCTTTTCTTTCAGCAACTGCAATCCATATTCAAGCCGGACACGATTGATATATTGCCTCGGTGTCTCCTTCGTCACGGATTTAAAAACAAGTTGAAAATTACGTCTTGACAGGCAAGCCACCCGGGAAAGCATATCAATGCTGATCGATTCATTAAACGCTTCGTCAGGCTCCAAAGACCAATCATGCCGTATTTGCATATTTATATAATGCAATACGGTCTCTATATGGGATTTGTAATTCATGCCAATCTATTAATCGGACAAATATACGGAATATTCGGAACAATCATCTATCCGGATGCTGATGCAGACGGCCCAAAAGAGCATGCGGCACGCCATCGATATTATACACCGATAAATCAGCACTACAAAAAAAGGCCTGCCCCTTTCAGGAGCAGAACCTTTCACATAATATATATGAATCAAACCATCTTCGGTCAGTTCTTAAAGACCAGGTCAGCACCGTCACTGTCAATCGTGATCGGATGGTCTTTGTCGATCTTGCCACCGAGCAACTCTTTGGACAGTTCATTCAGCACGTATTTCTGGATGACACGTTTTACAGGACGTGCACCAAACTGAGGATCGAATCCCTTGTCCGAGATAAACGCCAAGGCTGCATCTGTGAATTTCAAGGCAATGCCATTCTGAGCCAGCATCTTCTTCACGCTGTTCAACTGAAGGGTAACGATCTGGCGGATCTCCTCTTCATTAAGCGGTGTAAACATGATGATGTCGTCGATACGGTTCAGGAACTCCGGACGGATCGTCTTCTTTAACAACTCCAACACCTGGTTCTTCGTTTCATCCACTACCCGGTCGTGTGTCTCGGGGGTCATCTTCTCAAAATTCTCACGAATCAAGGATGAGCCCATGTTACTGGTCATAACGATGATCGTGTTCTTGAAGTTGACGACACGCCCCTTGTTGTCGGTCAGACGCCCGTCATCCAACACTTGCAAAAGAATATTGAACACATCCGGATGAGCCTTCTCGATTTCATCAAACAAGACGACCGAATAGGGTTTACGACGGATCGCCTCCGTCAACTGGCCACCTTCATCATATCCTACATATCCCGGAGGCGCACCGATCAGACGGGTTGCGCTAAACTTCTCCTGATATTCGCTCATATCGATACGGGTCATCATGTTCTCGTCGTCAAACAGATATTCTGCCAACGCCTTGGCCAACTCCGTCTTACCGACACCTGTCGTTCCGAGGAAAATAAACGAACCGATCGGCCGCTTCGGGTCCTGTAATCCGGCACGGCTACGACGTACGGCATCGGCAATCGCACCGATCGCTTCCTCCTGCCCGACTACACGCGTATGCAATTCGGATTCCAGATGGAGCAATTTTTCCTTTTCGCTCTGCATCATTTTACTGACTGGAATTCCTGTCCAGCGAGATACAACGTCGGCAATATCCTCACCGTCCACCTCTTCCTTGATCATAGCGGCAACACCTTGCATCGTCTTCAGTTTCTCCTGAACTTCCCCGATCTCCTCCTCCTTCTGCTTGATCTTTCCGTAACGGATTTCGGCTACTCGTCCGTAGTCGCCTTCACGCTCCGCCTTATCAGCTTCAAATTTCAGGTGTTCGATATCGATCTTGTTCTGCTGGATCTTGTTGATCTGTTCTTTTTCGCTTTGCCACTGTGCCTTCTGCTTTGTTTCTTCGTCCTTCAGGTCAGCTATTTCTTTATTGAGTTGCTCCAGTTTCCCTTTATCGTTTTCACGCTTGATCGCTTCACGTTCGATTTCCAACTGTTTGATACGGCGGGATACCTCATCAAGGGATTCCGGCACTGAGTCGATCTGCAAACGCAAACGGGCTGCGGCCTCATCCATCAGGTCGATCGCCTTATCGGGCAAGAACCGGTCGGTGATGTATCGCGTGGACAACTGGACGGCCGTGATGATTGCATCATCTTTGATACGGACCTTATGGTGGTTTTCATATTTTTCCTTCAAACCACGCAGGATAGAAATGGCATCCAATTCGTTCGGTTCGTCTACCATGACAATCTGAAAACGACGTTCAAGCGCCTTGTCCTTCTCAAAATACTTCTGATATTCATCCAATGTCGTCGCGCCGATCGAACGCAGTTCGCCACGAGCCAAAGCCGGTTTCAGGATATTGGCGGCATCCATCGCGCCTTCGCCCTTGCCGGCTCCGACCAATGTATGGATCTCATCGATAAAAAGAATGATTTCCCCGTCCGATTTGGTGACTTCATTGACTACGGCTTTCAGACGTTCTTCAAACTCACCTTTATATTTGGCTCCGGCGACCAAAGCCCCCATATCCAAAGAGAAAATCTGTTTCGATTTCAAATTCTCCGGCACGTCGCCCCGCACGATACGATGGGCAAGGCCTTCGGCAATCGCCGTTTTGCCGACACCCGGCTCGCCAATCAGGATCGGGTTGTTTTTCGTACGGCGGCTCAAGATCTGAAGTACACGGCGGATTTCGTCATCACGACCGATCACCGGATCCAATTTGCCGCTACGGGCACGTTCGTTCAGATTGATTGCATATTTGCCCAGTGCATCATACGTATCTTCGGCAGACTGGCTGGTCACTTTATTTCCTTTCCGCAGTTCTTCGATAACCCGGCGTAATTCGTTTTCCGTCACACCGGCATCTTTCAGAATCCGGGAAGCTATGCTCTTTTCCGTAAACAAGGCCAAAATGATCGGCTCCAGAGAAACATACTGGTCTCCCATTTTGGATGAATAACCGATTGCTTTCTGTAAAACAGCATTTGTTTCACTTGACAGGTAAGGTTCTCCCCCCGATACTTTAGGCAGCGAACCTACCTGTGCATCCAACACACGGTTCAGGTTCTGGACATTGACACCCAGTTTCTGAAAAATGAAATTGGCCACACTTTCGCCCGTCATAATGACACTTTTCAGCAAATGCACAGCTTCTATCGCTTGCTGCCCATTCTGAGTAGCGAGCTGCACGGCCTGCTGAATAGCCTCTTGCGATTTGATTGTAAAATTACTTAAATTCATATTGTTATATTCCTTCTTATTCTATTTTCATTTCTAACTCACACATACATTCTTACAAAACAAGTACCAAAAACAAAACATGTCATTTTGTCGCATATTTTAAAATTCCACAATTAAACAATGCGTCGAATAGTCTTGTTTCACACCGTCCATTACATGTTTTCAGGAAAAGAACAAGGCTACAGAAAAAAAGTTTATATCTTTCCATCCTTCTTAATCCAAAATATACACACACTTTACACCGAAGTAATAACTAACACGAAGAGCGAATGTACATGAATCTATTTCCCCCGGTTAAACCAAGGCAACCGCACCAAAATCATAAAGTGCCCATCTGTTTCGCCACCGATACGGGCTGAATACATACATGTTTTCGCAAAAACAACTATCATACTATCATATCCGCCTATATATTGTTTTAAACCAATATATTATGGCATGATAGTTGCCGTTTTGACCTATCATTCATCTATCATAACTATCATGGTGTAAAACGATAACATCCTGTGAATCAATTGTACGATAAAAACAGAGACCGTCCGGGAACAGGTGCAAAACATGTTAAAACAGCTTCTTTTTTCATCAAGACAGGCTTTTCTTTTGTCAAAAACAGCTTTTAAAGCCGCTTGAGACCCGGGTGTACCCACCATGTAGACCCGGGCACGGGAGAGGTGCAGACCCGGGTCTGCGCGAAGCCCTGACGGGGATGCGGGGATGTTTATCCGCCGTGTTGGAGGTACTTTTATGCCCTGTTTTTGCATCTGTCATGCTTTAACACATTGTTAAACAACAGTTAATAACCGAATATGATAGTATGATGGTTGGTTTGAGAAATTTTCACGGAAGAAGAGAAGTGGTTCCGGATAACAATTTTTGGTGCGATTGCCCTGCTCCGGTTAAACAAGATACCGAAAAGGTTCAGAAAAATTTGCTACTTTTGTCCCCTCATTCCAACAGACAGTGAATTTACATGAAGGTTAAAGGATTTTTGTACCGGACTTATCACATCCGCCACACCCGGATTGATCCCTCTTATTCCCATTCCGGCGTCTGAAAACGGCGTAAGTTCGGATTTGTTGCTGTTAACAATAATCATACAAGTATGCATATCATCTTATCTCCGGCCAAGACGATGACCGGGACATCCAAAATAAAAGCTCCTGCCGGCACGACACCTCGGTTCAACCAGGAAGCGATCGAGATCGCATTGCACATGGCCCAATATCCCGCCGAAGAATTAGGCAGGATACTAAAGCTCAGTCCTAAACTGATGCTGGAAAGTTACAACCGTTTCCAGAATTTCCATTCTACGGAAGAAGAACCGCTACAGGCCTTGTTGGCTTATACGGGTATCGTATTCAAAAACATCAATCCCAAAGATTTTACAGAGGCAGACTTCCGCTTTGCCCAGGATCACTTGCGGTTCGTTTCCATTTGTTATGGCCTTCTTCGTCCGTTAGACCTGATCAAGCCTTACCGGATGGAATATGATGTGAAACTGCCTGAATTAGGAGAAGGGAATATGTATGCTTACTGGCGTACCCGTCAAACAGAACCGTTTATTGAAGAAATAAAGGCCGACGGCAACCTGCTGCTCAACTTGGGCAGTATGGACCTACAACCATCATTCGACTGGAAAAAGGTGGAACAATGCGTCCGTGTAATAACACCGGACTTTAAAGTCTGGAAAAACGGCAAAGCCGAAACAATCGTGATCTATGCCAAGATGGCACGCGGGCAAATGACCCGTTACATCATTAAAAACCGGATTACCGATCCGGAAGCATTAAAAGGTTTTATCTGGGAAGGATTCCGGTATAAGGAAGATATCTCCTCCGAAAACAACTGGGTTTTCTTGCAAGATTGAGAACCTGTTTTATTAACATCTCAAACCATGAACGAAAAAATTAAAACATATTCCAAAACATGCTTGCAATAAACTGACGGCATCGTCCGTTCATAAAAAAACGGTTGGATACTTTTTTAATGATAAACTTAAGATGAGAAAATCTTTTAATTTTTTATTGATATGCCTGATAGTTTTATACGGCCGGATCGGATACCAAATAATCCACCATACCGACCTTCCTCAATGTCACTCGGAAGGAAGCCTATCCGATATCGCCGAAGAAGTGATCGCCATTCCTTTGGAAACGAACGAATATTGTTCACTGAAAAATATTAAGATGATCAAGCGGGACCGAGAAGACATCTTCCTTGTCTGCAACCGTCAACTTTACCATTTCAACAGTTCCGGTAAATTTCTCGGACAAATAACAACACACCGGCCAAGAGCAGGACAACCAGTCGAACTGGCCGATTATGCAGTCGACCCTGTCCATGACCGGCTAATCGTTATCGGAACCGGGCACGAGGTCTATTATTACGATTATGACGGACAACTCCTTTACCAAAGCATTCTTCCCAAAGATGCTTCATGGAAAACTTTCGGGCACATGGCTTACCACGACAACCATCTATGGGCGGCGATCGACTTGATCAACGCTGAAAACAAAGAAACTCCGACGGTCGAACAATGGCTCTATAAGTTCGATCTCGACTTCAAAGAAGTCGGAAAACGTAAACTGGCCACAGCAGACTTAGGACGAATAGACATCAATCACAAGACCGGCCTCGAAATAGCCGTCAACAACGGCCATATCTATGTACAAGCTCCATCCTTACAACCTGCCCATATCTTGAACGACACGCTTTATCTTATCAGTCGCAACCAATTAGCCATCACGGAGGACTATGCAAAGATTCTACCTCTGCAGATCGGGACACGTTTTCTGGTCTCTACCCACTACAATCCTACACTGCCGGAACGTAGCTACACATTTTGTTACGACCAACAAAAGACAAAGGCCTATCACGTGCAAGGAGGGCTGGAAGACAATTTCTACAAGACAGGCAAGATTCCCGAACTCCAATCCATAGATCTTCAAAGCAACACCTACTGCTATCATAAAAGCGGCAAAGAACTCGCCTACTCTTTTCCCGATCGGTCAGACAAAGACAATCCAGTCTTATTTATAGTAAAAATGAAAGCCTGACCTCTCACGATCAGGCTTTCATTTTCAGAAAATCCGTCCACAAAAACGTATCTTCATAACCGGATAAACAGTCAGTTTATCCATAACTTTCGAAAACGTATCGTCCGGATCGACTTCATCCAACAAATTATCGACATTGCCATAGTCCGTATAGACATCCGGTCTGCCATGAAACTGGACGCCCAATTCGAACATCACGCCCATCCGTTTCCTCGGTACGGCACGGCCGAATCCCAAGCCCACATACGGACGGAAAGCGGAGACCTTCAAACCACCGGAAACATTACCGTTCTCGTCTACCGGAATCGTGTAATCACCGATCACGACCCCGGCTTTTCCAGCCTCGTCCACCAAATCCTTCAACTGATCGCTATGTCCATTTATCTTCAATAAAGTTCCCCCACCAAAGTATGCACCGGCAGTCAAAAAGAAGGAACCTTTTTAAACGGATAATAATTCACAAGCAATTCACCGGAAACCCGCTTGATACTTCCTTCCATTTCGATCGTAGAAGGAACATTCATCCCTTCCACCGCTTCCACATCAACATCCACATCCGTGCTCATACTGAAATTCGGCATAACGGAAAAACCACCACGCAAATCGAAGCGGGAAGTAATGGGAGTCGCCACATTCACATCAATACCCGTAGTACCGACTCCCACACCTACAGCCAAAGAATTAAACACTCCCAATTCCTTTTGTGCCATCACATCATTCACAATCACCCCTGAAAAGGCCAACGAAATAACGCAAAGCAGAGTTCTAAAACCTTTCATAACTTTAAAAAAATGTATTTGTTTTAAAATATAACGCGACAAAGTAAAGAAGAATTTTCGATATAAATACTGATATAGAATAAAAAAGAGAGTACAAGAGCATAGCCCTTGCACCCTCCCTTTTTTATTCTATAACAATTACGGACTTATTCTTCGCTTTCGTCTTCCTTCATATTGTGGAACACATTCTGGACATCATCGTCTTCCTCCAGTTTCTCAATCAATTTTTCAATAGCCTCACGCTGTTCGGCTGTTACCTCTTTCAGATCGTTCGGAATACGGACAAATTCGCTACTTACGATATCGAAACCATTTTCTTCGAGATATTTCTGGATTGCAGAGTTTTGGGCAAATTCACCGTAGATCACGACTTCATCTTCATCTTCGTCCAATTCATCCACCCCGTAATCAATCAATTCCAATTCCAAATCTTCCAACGAAATATCTTCTTTTTTGGCAATATGGAACACACACTTATGGTCAAACAAAAATTCGAGGCTGCCGCTCGTACCAAGCGAACCTCCATGTTTATTAAAATAACTACGAACGTTTGCTACCGTACGGGTCGTATTGTCTGTTGCCGTTTCCACAAAAATAGCGATACCGTGGGGTCCGTAACCTTCGTAAGTCATTTCCTTATAACCAGAGAAATCTTTTTCGACAGCACGTTTGATAGCACGTTCCACATTCTCCTTAGGCATGTTCTCTTTCTTGGCATTCTGCATCAATGCACGTAAATGAGGGTTATTCTCAGGATCCGGGCCACCGGCTTTTGCTGCTATCGTAATTTCCTTACCCAACTTAGTAAATACACGGGCCATATTGCCCCAACGCTTAAACTTTCTCGCTTTGCGAAACTCAAACGCTCTTCCCATGATTTATGATCTTTATTTTTAAATTTTTAATTCTTGATTTTCAATTTATCTCAATTGTGCGCCTAACTTCTGTTCCAAATTCGTCTGGATCTTTTTCATGATAGCATCGATCTGCTTATCATTCAAAGTCTTTCCTTCATCCTGCAAATAGAAACTGACAGCATACGACTTCTTGCCTGCCGGCAGGTTTTTTCCTTCATATACATCAAACAAAGTAACACCTTTCAACAATTTACGTTCGCTTTCAGTTGCAATCTTTTCTATTTCGGCAAACTGGACGTTCTTGTCCAACAACAAGGCAAGATCGCGTTTTACAGCCGGGAACTTGGAAACTTCAGAGAAGGTGACCTTGCTCTTCTTGATTTCTTTCATCAACAATGTCCAGGAAAGTTCTGCATAATAGACTTCCGTTTCAATATCCATTTCCTTGCAAACCTTCGGGTTGACAATACCCATTGTACCCAGCTGGCGACCAGACGAAGTCGTAATGCTCAAACCCGCCGAATAGATATCGTTGACCAACTTGCCGAAGATAACCTTCTGCAAATTCACACCAAGACGGACCAAGATATTTTCCACATACGCTTTCAGTTCGTAAACGGAAGATTTTTCATTCGAATGCGCCCAGTTGTTATCCACACGGCTACCGCTCACCCATAAGCCCAAACGGTAATCTTCCGAGAACTCAGCCAGTGTTTCACCTTCTTTCTTATGATCGATATTGTAATCGTAACAATTTCCGAATTCGAAGAAACGGATATTACCATTCTTGCGTTTCGCATTATGTTCGACACTTTCCAAACCACCGAACAATAACGTCTGGCGCATACAATTCAGATCGGCACTCAGCGGATTCATCAGCATCACACAATGAGAAACCGGATAAGTGGAAAGGCTGTCATAGTAAGCCGAGCGCGTCAGCGAATTATTCAGAATCTCGTTGAAACCGCAACCGCAAAGCTGTTCGGATATCAGATTCTGCAATTTATAACTGCGGTCGGTCGGAGTCTGATAACTCAGGTTGGACTTCACATTGTCACTGAACTCCACATTATTATATCCATAGATACGGAGGATGTCTTCGATCACGTCAACATCACGCTGTACATCGATACGATATACGGGCACATCGATCACCAAACCTTCAGCCGTTTCGGAAACGATCTTCATTTCCAAACTCTCCAAAATACTCTTGACCGTTTCGACCGGAATCACCTTGCCGATCAGCGTATTGACCTTATCATACGCCAGTTCCACACGATACGGTGCAACCGGAACCGGATAGATATCCTGAACAGCGCCCGTTATCGTTCCACCTGCCACTTCCTGAATCAACAAGGCAGCACGTTTCATTACTTCAATTGTCTGATTGGGGTCCAAACCACGTTCATAACGGAAAGAAGCATCCGTGTTCAAACCAAAGCGGCGGGCTGTCTTACGAATCCAAGTCGAATGGAAAGTGGCAGATTCCAAAAAGACATTCCGCGTCTGTTCCGTCACACCGGAGTCGAGTCCTCCGAATACACCGGCAATACACATCGGTTCTTCCACATTGCAAATCATCAAGTCACGATCAGTCAACGTACGTTCCACACCATCTAACGTCACGAACTTGGAACCTTCGGTTGCCGAGCGTACCACGACTTTATTTCCCTTGATCTTATCCGCATCGAAAGAGTGTAAAGGCTGTCCCACACCGTGCAGGATGTAGTTCGTGATGTCCACCACGTTATTGATAGGACGCAAGCCGATCACCTTCAAACGATTCTGCAACCATTCCGGACTTTCCTTTACAGTCACCCCTTTGATCGTAATACCTGAATAGCGCAGGCAGGCTTCCGTATTTTCAACGACTACTTCGATAGCCGGAGTTTCATCATTAATCTTGAAGGCATCCACATTCGGCCGTTTCAAGTCGGCAGGCTTGCCGTTCTGCTTCAAATAAGCAGCCAAGTCACGAGCCACGCCGAAATGGGAAGTGGCATCCACACGGTTCGGCGTGATATCGACTTCCAAAACGTAGTCACTCTTTACATTATAATATTCTTTGGCCGGAGTACCGACTACCGCCTCTGCCGGCAGCACGATGATACCCGCATGATCCGTCCCGATACCGATTTCATCTTCAGCACAGATCATACCGTTCGATTCAACACCGCGGATTTTGGAACGCTTGATCGTAAAGCACTCATCCCCATCATACAATTTAGTGCCGTTTACAGCAACTACCACTTTCTGTCCGGCAGCCACGTTCGGCGCGCCGCAAACAATCTGAAGGGGTTCCGTACCGCCTACATCCACGGTCGTGATATGCAAATGATCGGAGTTCGGATGTTCCTCGCAAGTAAGGACTTCACCGATGACAAGTCCTTCCAATCCGCCTTTAATGGTTTGAACTTCTTCTACTCCGCCGGTTTCCAAACCGATAGAGGTTAGCGCTGCTGCTACTTCATCAGGCTGTAAATCAAAATCAAGATAATCTTTCAGCCAATTGTAAGATATATTCATCGTTTTAAAATTTATTCAGTAAAGAGACGGGGCCGTCCGGCCGACGCCAAATTGACGGACAAAAGTACAAATAATTATTTAATATGTAGAGCAACAGCAAAACGAAAATAAGTTGCATGCCCATGAAACTTTAATTTTGCAGACTATCGGAAATCTCCTACATTTGCACCATAAATCCGAAATAAAATATGATGCGCATAGATATACTGACCGTACTTCCCGAGATGATCGAAGGAATGGTGAACTGCTCCATTGTGAAACGGGCACAAGACAAAGGTTTGGCAGAAATACACTTACATAACCTGCGAGATTACACGACCAACAAATGGCGGCGCGTGGACGATTATCCTTTCGGGGGTGAAGCCGGCATGGTCATGCAGATCGAACCCATCGACCGTGCCATCTCGGCTTTAAAGAGCGAGAGGGATTATGACGAAGTAATCTACACGTCGCCCGACGGCGAGACCTTCAATCAGCCGATGGCAAACAGCATGTCGATGCTGGACAATCTGATTATCCTTTGCGGACATTATAAAGGTATCGACTACCGCATCCGCGAGCACCTGATAACAAAGGAAATATCCGTCGGCGACTATGTCCTGACAGGAGGCGAGCTGGCAGCCGCCATCATCACGGATGCCGTCGTACGCCTCATCCCCGGAGCCATTGGCGATGAGCAAAGCGCCCTCTCCGACTCGTTCCAGGATGATTTGCTGGCTCCTCCGGTCTATACCCGTCCGGCCGACTATAACGGTTGGAAAGTACCGGAAATCCTGCTATCCGGACACCAACGCAAGATCGAGGAATGGCGCCTGCAACAAGCCCAGGAAAGGACAGCCCGCCTGCGTCCCGACCTGTTGAAATAAGCAGCCTCACTCCTGCCCTGCCACGAAATTGTAAGTAAACGTATACTCATAGGTATGTTTTCCCGAAGTCGCGCCATTCACGGGGTTGATCTTTTCTTCGACCGTCATGCCGGTGATATAATCGCCGGTCAACGTGTAACGGAATGTATATTCGGCACAGATATCCGCGGCTTCGGAAACATTATACCAATAGGCACGGGTCGGCAGGTTCCGGTTCATTTTCCCATACAGCAGGTTGACAGGCGAAACCACGTCGAAACCGACCGGCTGGAGTGAATTGACAACCCGGAAAGGGAAATTCTCCGGACGCAATTGAGCATTGTATTCATACGTAATCTCTTTCTGTGGCAGATAAGCATAATGCACCACATTCCCGTCTTCCC
Source organism: uncultured Parabacteroides sp. (assembly GCA_910577325.1). Classification (GTDB taxonomy): domain Bacteria; phylum Bacteroidota; class Bacteroidia; order Bacteroidales; family Tannerellaceae; genus Parabacteroides. The sequence goes on along the minus strand of CAJTMR010000004.1, from coordinate 143,243 downwards.
ATGAATAGCGGTCCACTTCGCCCATTTCTCGCGTCTGATAGCCCGAACCGTTTTCATTCGGCCACTGGATAACCTGCGAAACCGATTTCAGCCAATTGGAATTATAGGTGTACCTGTTCTCTACCGCCGTATAGACGGCGTTGCCCATATTCTTGTTTTCGGATTTTTCCTCTTTGGCCGCAATCATATTTCCGCCCAACGTGTAAACCGTATGGACAAACGGATCGGTCACGGAACCATTGATCATCTTCACGCCGCTTACGGATATCGTATTGCCCACGACAATATAATTATCGGTAAACCGGATTCCTTCCGTGTTCAGCATGATCCGGTTGATCTGCTCGTCCTGGTCGTATGTGATATCCGCGTTAAAGAACACCTTCCCATCTTTCATACATGTCACATTCGTAAGCTTGTTCAACTCCGGAACATACGGTTCGTCATCCTCTCCACAAGACGCAAATCCCACCGCTATCAAAAGCATACTCAAAAATCTCTTCATTGCTTCTTCTTTTTATTATTTCAAGTTTGCAAAAATAGGACATTTGCCCAAATAACGGACGATGTAACCTATTTTAAGAAATTCTACTTGAAGAAATACAAGTAAAACATTAGTTTTGCAATACGATTTATCGCAATAAACACCTAATAACAAACATCTTACAATAAGGCAAAAACGTAAATCATACAATATCTAAAATTTAATAACATGAGAATGAAACACCTGACAGTGGCAGCCTTGACATTATTGCTGTCTGTTTCTTGCACCCAAAGACAAGAAGACTATCCGTTTCGCAACCCCGATCTCTCTATCGACGAACGTATAGACGATCTTTTGAAGCGCCTCACTCCCGAAGAGAAAGTCGGGCAAATGATGAATACGACTCCGGCAATCGAACGCCTCGGTATTCCCGAATATGATTGGTGGAACGAAGCTTTGCATGGTGTCGCACGTGCCGGAAAGGCGACTGTTTTCCCTCAAGCAATCGCAATGGCGGCAACTTTCGATGACAACGCCCTGTACGAGACATTTACGATGGTGAGTGATGAAGCCCGTGCCAAATACCACCAGTATCAACGAGACAAGGAGTACGACCGCTACAAAGGGTTGACCTTCTGGACTCCGAATATCAACATCTTCCGTGATCCCCGCTGGGGCCGCGGCATGGAAACATACGGAGAAGATCCGTACCTGACGGAACGGATGGGCGTCGCCGTAGTGAAAGGTTTGCAGGGAGACGATCCGAAATATTTCAAGACACACGCTTGTGCCAAACATTACGCCGTCCATAGCGGACCGGAATGGAACCGTCATGAATTTGACGTAGCAGTGACACCCCGCGATTTATGGCAAACCTACCTGCCGGCTTTCGAGGCATTGGTGAAAGAAGGAAACGTGCAGGAAGTCATGTGTGCCTACAACCGCTATCAAGGCAAACCCTGTTGCAGCAGCGACAAACTGCTCATCGATATCCTTCGGAATAGCTGGGGATACGAAGACATCATCCTTTCCGATTGCGGAGCCATCAACGACTTCTGGCAAAAAGACGAGCGTACGCCCCGCCACGAAACGCATCCCGATGCGGAAAGCGCCTCCGCAGATGCCGTCCTGAACGGGACAGACCTGGAATGCGGAAACAGCTACCGGTCTTTGATCAAAGCCCTGAAAGACGGGAAGATATCCGAAAACGACTTGGATGTTTCCCTACGCCGCCTGTTGAAAGGACGTTTCGAACTGGGTATGTTGGATCCAAACGAACGGGTCCCATACGCACAAATCCCGTACAGCGTAGTGGAAAGCCCCGAACATGTGGCACAAGCACTCGAAATGGCACACAAGAGCATGGTATTACTGAAAAACAAAAACAACACACTGCCGTTGAGCAAAACGATCCGGAAAATCGCAGTCGTCGGCCCCAATGCTGCCGACTCGACCATGCTTTGGGCGAACTACAACGGTTTCCCCACACATACCGTAACGATATTGGAAGGCATCCGCAACAAAGTGCCCGGTACAGAAGTAATCTACGAATTAGGATGTAACCATGCAGCCGACTTCGTAATCCAAGACCTGGGCAACCATATCACCTCTCCTGCCGGACAGGGATTCGCCTCCGAGTTCTTCAACAATACGGAATTCAAGGGAGAAGCCGTCTACAAAGGTTTAGCAAGCCAATTGCATTACACGACAGGCGGCAACACGCAGTTTGCTCCGAACGTGAACCTGACGAACTTCACGGCACGTTTCACCGGCGAGTTTCAAGCACCCGAAACGGAACAGGTCGAAATCAAACTATCGGGGAACGACGCCTTCCGTCTCTTCATCGGAGACGAAAAAGTCGCCGAAGTATGGGAAAACGAATACGGAGCGGAAAAGACATATATACTGAATGCGGAAAAGGGGAAAAGCTATCCTGTCAAGATCGAATATATGCAACGCACGGGTAGCGCCGACCTCAACTTCCAGATCGGCACACGCCGAGCTGTCGATTATGCCGCCACAGCCGCGAAAGTCAAAGATGCGGACGTGATCGTCTATGTCGGCGGTATTTCACCCCGCCTGGAAGGTGAAGAGATGCCTGTCAACGTGGAAGGCTTCAAGAAAGGAGACCGTACCCATATCGAAATACCGAAAGTACAGCAAGAAATGGTAAAAGCATTAAAAGCGACAGGAAAACCGGTCGTTTACGTGCTTTGTACAGGCAGCGCCTTGGCTTTGAACTGGGAAAACGACAACATCGACGCCATCCTGAATGCCTGGTATGGCGGACAAGAAGCCGGAACGGCAGTTGCCGACATCCTGTTCGGCGACTACAACCCGTCAGGCCGTTTGCCGGTCACATTCTACAAATCGATCGACCAGCTGCCGGACTTCGAAGACTACAGCATGAAAGGCCGCACCTATCGCTACATGACCGAAACGCCGCTTTACCCATTCGGATACGGTTTGAGCTACACGAGCTTCGCCTACCGGAATGCCAAACTGTCTTTCGGCAAGATCGCCAAAGGCCAGTCCGTCACACTGACATTCGACATCGCCAACACCGGCAAAACGGATGGTGATGAAGTTGCACAGGTCTACATCAAAAACCCGAATGATCCGGAAGGGCCGATCAAGACACTGAAGGCCTTCCAGCGTGTACACGTAAAAGCCGGCGACAGCCAGGAAGTCAACATCGAACTGGCCCCCGAAGCTTTCCACTCTTTTAACGACAACACGCAAACGACGGAAATCCGCCCCGGAAAGTACCAGATACTTTACGGCGGTTCGTCAGCCGACAAGGCGTTGCAGAAGTTAGAGCTGACAATCGAATAAAAAACAAATGCCGCAAGCCTTCGGATCCTCCGAAAAAGCGTGCGGCATTCGTTGTTATCCATTCCATGAGATAACCCTATGCTTTATGCCTCCTAACCCATAGAGTTAGATGGCGTAAAGCATAGGGTTTCTATCCCACATACGTTTCCATAAACTTGGCTCCCGGAACCGGTGAAACAGTTACGACATCCGTATCGGCCGGAATCAGCACCGTTTGTCCCTGATGAATATAAATTTCATTCCCCTTATTGTCACGGATAGAAGCCTTACCTTCCATACATATATAAACAACAAAAGAATCCAGTTCGGAAAAATCACGAACCATGATCGTATCGATATCTAACAAATTAGTTGTAAAATACTTGCAAGCGGCAAGTTCTACAGTCGCATTCGTATGCGCTTTGTAGTGGGTACGATAGTCCGGACATAATGTATAGTCAATCGCATCTTTTGCCAGTTCGGTATGCAATTCACGCCCTTTGCCATCCGGTCCTTTACGGTCGTAATCATATATGCGATAGGTTATATTGCTCGTCTGTTGGATTTCAGCGATGAAACAACCCGCACCGATGGCATGCACACGGCCCGCGGGAAGGAAGAATACATCGCCCGGATTCACTTCATAACGCTGTAACACGTCCGTGATCGTATTGTCCTCGACACGTTTCACGTATTCCTCCGCATCGATCTGCTTTGAAAACCCGGAATACAAACCTGCCCCTTCGGCTGCATTGATCACATACCACATTTCCGTCTTGCCGAAAGAATTATGGCGTTTCTTTGCCAGTTCGTCATCGGGATGAACCTGAATAGACAAATCATCGCGTGCATCTATAAACTTGATCAATAAAGGAAACGTGGGACCGAATTGCCCGACTACCTTTTCCCCCAACAGTTGCCCGCCATACGTACGGATCAGTTCATCCAGTGTTTTGCCTTCGAGCGCACCGTTAGCCACAACGGAATAATTACCTTCCACATGTGAAAGTTCCCAACTTTCGCCGATACCTTCCTGTACCGGAGCGATGCCCTTAAACGGGCAGATGTCAGAGCCACCCCAGATAATATTCTTGAGGATAGGCTTAAATGTCATTGGATACAACATAGTGATTTATGATTTATGATTTGCGATTTATGATTTCGTGTTTAGCATGTCATCACGGGCTTGCCCGGCAACCTTATCCTATGATTGTTTTCCAATGCCAGGATGAGACTGCCGGGTCCAGTCCGACATGACATAAATCATAAATCTTTTCATTTTTTCTTTACTTTCCGCAGAACGACTGCGCTGCGTGCCGGGATGTATAGTTTAAGCCATTCTTTTTTCTGCTTCTTATACAAGGGGTCAAACAACGTGAAATGGTGGACAGCATCGTTGGCAAGGCCAAAACCTCCGAAACGCACGGCATCGGTATTCAATACCACTTCATATTCGCCCTTAGGCACAAGGAAACCGTAATCGGTAAAGGATTTCGTCGGACTGAAATTGAACACGAACACCAGGTCCTTGCGCATGTAAGCCAGGATCTGATCTCCATCGTTATCCCAGACTTTTTGTATCGGAGTGGACTGGAAGTTCTTCACGCTACGAAACAGTTCCAGCATCTCGCGGTCAAAATCACCTAAGAAATGATATTTCAAGTCCATATTATCGACCAAATCCCATTGGCGGCGTGCATACTTATGCGACCAACCGTTTCCTTCGCGCGGAAAATCGATCCATTCCGGATGGCCGAATTCATTCCCCATAAAATTCAGATACCCCCCATTGATAGTGGAAGCCGTAACCAGACGGATCATTTTATGCAAAGCCACGCCACGTTCCACCATAAAGTTGTGGTCGTCTTTCTGCATGTGCCAATACATATCCGCATCGATCAGACGGAAGATGATCGTCTTGTCGCCCACCAATGCCTGGTCATGACTTTCCGCATAACTGATCGTCTTCTCGTCGGCACGGCGATTCGTCGTCTCCCACCAGATAGAAGAAGGATGCCAATCTTCGTCTTTCTTTTCCTTGATCGTCTTGATCCAATAATCAGGGATATTCATTGCCATACGGTAATCGAAGCCATAACCGCCATCTTCATATTTGGCGGCCAGTCCCGGCATACCGCTTACTTCTTCGGCAATCGTGATCGCGTTCTTATTGACTTCGTGGATAAGCTTGTTGGCCAACGTCAGGTACGCAATGGCATCACCATCCTGACGACCGTTGAAATAATCACCATAATTGCAAAATGCTTCGCCCAGTCCGTGACTGTAATAAAGCATCGAGGTCACGCCATCGAAACGGAAACCGTCGAATTTATACTCGTCCAGCCAGAACTTGCAGTTCGACAACAGGAAATGAAGCACTTCATTCTTTCCATAATCGAAACAAAGGGAATCCCATGCCGGATGCTCGCGACGGGCATCGCCCAGGAAATATTGCGTGTAAGACCCGTCGAAACGTCCGAGGCCTTCTATTTCGTTCTTGACAGCATGGCTATGGACGATGTCCATGATCACGGCAATACCCATGCCATGAGCCTCGTCTATCAGCTGCTTCAGCTCTTCCGGCGTGCCAAAACGGGAAGATGCGGCAAAAAAACTGCTGACATGATAACCGAACGAACCATAATAAGGATGTTCCTGGATAGCCATGATCTGAATGGCGTTATATCCTTCCTTCGCGACACGAGGCAATACCAGACGACGGAACTCGTCGTAACTGCCGACTTTCTCTTCGTTCGAAGCCATGCCGATATGACATTCATAAATCAACAAAGGAGAGACATTAGGCTTGAACCGCTTATGCTTGAACACATAGGGTTTCGCCGGGTTCCATACTTGCGCGCTGAAAATCTTGGTATTTTCATCTTGAACGACACGCCGTATCCACGCCGGAATACGCTCTCCGGCCCCTCCTTCCCACTCAACCAGAAGCTTGAACAAGTCTTCATGATGCAGCAAATCTTCTGCAAGCACGATCTCCCAAATGCCATTGACCAACCGTTTTAACATATACCGGTCATCTTTTTTCCATCCGTTGAAAGTTCCGATAAGATAAACAGCAGTTGCATTGGGGGCCCACTCACGGAACACCCATCCATCCTTTGTTTTATGTAATCCGAAGTAAAGATACCCGGAGGCCGTTTCCGACAACGTCTGTTTTCCGTTACGCGTCAAGCTCTTCTCTTTACTTACTACATATTGGTTCCGTCCTTCTATCGCCTCCTTATAGGGGGCCAGCCAAGGGTCATTCTTTATTAGATTTAGCGACTCCATGATTTTTTGAGATTGGTTTCGCACAAAGATAGAAGAAAAAACTTACATATATACAAAAAGTCCGGATACTTTCCCACTACCAAAATGGTTTCAAATCCGGAAACTCAATGCTAATTAGTAATATAATACCCATATTTTTTCATGAGTCATACGGTACATTCCTTTTCTTGTTTGTAAAATTCTTATCCCGAATTAGCGTATATTAATTCCTTTTCTTATTTTTGCAAGAAACCGTTTAAAGATAGCAGATGAGTAAAGGAACAAAAAGCATAGCCTTCTATTTGATGATGATCTTAGTCTTTGGCTCACTCATGTATTTTATAGTCAAAGAAGGAGAAAGTCAAGAGGTCGGGACAGTCGTTCAGACCATGCAAAACACGCCCCGGGACATGGGAGAAGGATTTTTCGTATTCTGGGATTCGGTCGCTCATCATATCCAATCTTCAATAGGAATCCTCCTTTTGCAAATCATTGCGATATTAATCGTCTGCCGCTTGTTCGGCTGGATATTCCAAAAGATCGGGCAACCCACCGTCATCGGTGAAATCGTAGCCGGGATCGTACTCGGCCCGTCCGTTCTCGGACATCTGTTGCCGGAAGTATCCGCGTTTCTTTTTCCACTTGAATCATTAGGCAACATTACTATACTGAGCCAATTCGGCCTGATCCTTTTCATGTTCGCCATCGGTATGGAGTTGGATATCGAAGAAGTCCGTAAAAAACTGAAAGAGACCATTCTTATCAGCCATACCAGTACGATCGTACCGTTTTTCTTCGGTATGCTGACAGCCTATTACGTATATGAATCATACGCCCATAAAGGGACACCGTTCCTCTCCTTCGCCCTGTTTATCGGAATTGCGATGAGTATCACGGCTTTTCCTGTCCTGGCCCGTATTATTCAGGAAAAGGGGCTAACCAAAACACATTTGGGAACCATTTCGCTGGCAAGTGCCGCCAACGGAGACATTACCGCCTGGTGCTTGCTGGCTGTCGTGATCGCCATCGCCCAGGCCGGCAGTATGCTGAGTGCCATATACAATATATTATTCTCTATCCTGTATATCCTCTTCATGTTTTTGGCCGTTCGTCCTTTCCTTCGGATGATCGGGCATATATACCATAACAAAGAGGTAATCGACAAAGCTCTGGTAGCCATGATGTTCCTATTGCTGATCGTTTCCTCCTATTTTACCGAGATATTAGGATTGCATGCTCTTTTCGGAGCTTTTATTGCAGGTGTGGTCATGCCGGGAAACATCAAATTCCGCAAGATCATGACAGAAAAAGTGGAAGACGTGTCATTGGCGCTCTTCTTGCCGCTTTTCTTCGTCTCGACCGGTCTCCGCACGGAAATCGGCCTGTTGAACACACCGGGACTTTGGGCCATGTGCGGGATCTTTATCTTAGTTGCCATCATCGGAAAGTTCGGAGGCGCCATGTTCTCCGCCCGCTTTGTCGGTGAAAGCTGGAAAAACAGCCTTTACATCGGAGCCTTGATGAATACGCGCGGTCTGATGGAACTGGTAGTGCTGACAATCGGCTATGAAATGAAGATATTGCCGCCTTCCATTTTCGTGATGCTGGTCTTGATGACATTGGTCACGACCTTCATGACGACTCCGCTGGTTTCTTTCATCAAATTCTGCTTCAAAACTCATGACAAGATCAAGGAACACCGGATATATGCAGAACCGACCGATGGCGCATTCAAAGTATTGCTTTCGTTCGGACGTGCCGGAAACGGACAGATCATGCTCGATGTCGCCCACCAGATGTTTGCCCGTGGGAAAAACAAACTGGACTTGACGGCACTTCACCTGACTGTCGGTTCCGATGTCAACCCGCTGCATACGGACAACTTCGAGGAAGTGAGCTTCGGCCCTATCCTGTATGGAGCCAAAAAATTAGGCATGCACATCCATACACGCTATGAAGTTTCGAACAACGCCGGACAGGATATTTGCGACATCGTCAACAACGAAGGATTCGACTTCCTGCTGGTCGGTTCAGGTATCTCCATGAGCAACTCGCCGGACGATATCGCGGCTACCCGTTACCGCACTTCTTTCTACAACCGCTATTTCAAACGTTTCAATGCACCCGAATCCTGGTTCTATCCCGGTGCATTGCTGAAAGACAAGACAAAGATGTTCATCGCCCGCAGCAATTGTGATGTCGGCGTGTTTATCAATCGTAATTTCGTAAAGGCATCCAATATATTAGTCGTCATCAGCTCCGAGGAAGACCTCTTCCTGCTCGACTATACGAAGACATTGCTGAAAACGACTCACGGTTCTGTCGGGATCATCTACAAAGCAAGTACAACGACTCCCGGATACGGCAAAATCATCGAAACGATCGAAGAATTTACTGCCACCGTCTCACAAGCGAAGCTGTTGCCCGACAAAGACTTGACACCGGGATTATTCAATGGCTATAACTTCATGCTGATCAGCTACAACACTTGGAACGACGTATCCGAACATCGTAAAGAGGCACTTCAGAAAATGCCGTCAACGTTGATTCTAAATAAGAAACCGTCTTAATCCGAGAACTCCAAACAAAACGTCACCAAAGCTACCCGATTCAAGTAAGCTTTAGTGACGTTTACAGTCAAGGTCAGCTATATTTAATTAGTATGTTGTTTTTTATTCAAATCCGGCATGAACGCCTTTAATGGAAAAGGAATCCGCTTCCCGTTTTTTCTCTCCGGTATAGATCCATTCGATAGTATCTTCATACATCTTGCCATCTTTGCGGACAACAGTCCTTACAATGTTCTTTCCGTCTGTTAGGGTGACATTATCTATAATATAATGTACATCTGTATAACCTTTACGCATGCCGGATAGTTCTTGTCCGTTCAAGAAAACTTTCGGTTCTCCGATATTGGAATAGACGGTGATGGAAGTAACTTTCTTTTCACGATCCACATTCCGGCGCTGCGTCAGATACAGGACAGGATCTTCGCTCCAGTTTGCTTTATACCAGAAATAAGAATCTTTCTTAATCTTACGGTCGAAAGTCACCATGCCTTTCATATTACGGGCCGGAAGGTCACCGCGGTTCGCCAGAGGAGTGGCAAAATCGAACGTGTTCCACAAATAAGAGGCGACAATATACGGATGCTTGGCAATCACACTCCACTGGTATTCGTGCGTTTTCGTTTGAAAAGTCTCCGGATAGAACGGTTTGGTCCAGTTAAGCGAATTGTCCAGATATTCGGTCTGGTGAGCCAAATTGGCATCCGCTCCATATTCCGTCAACATCAGTTTCTGATTCGGGTAATTCTTTTCCAAGCCTTCCACCCACGGTTCAATATCTTGCAATTTCTTTTCGTACCAACCGAAATAACGGTTCATCCCCTGGATATCGGCATTCAGATTGACCGGATGCTCCATATGCCCATAACCGTTTACCGAAACGGTGTAGCGGTCGGGGTCTTCCGTCTTTGCCAGATCATGCAAAGATTTGGTCAGTTCCTTTGTATATTCATGCGGATGATAAACTTCGTTATGCAATCCCCATACATAAATAGACGGGTGGTTAAAGCTCTGGCGGATCAGTTCACGGAGTTGGTTGCGGGCATTCTCCGCTTCCTGCCCGGACACACGGTTCACGAAAGGAATCTCTGCCCAAATAATCAGTCCCAGGCTGTCACAACGGGAATAGAGGTAATCGGATTGCTGGTAATGGGCAAAACGAACAGTCGTCGCCCCGATATCCATAATGGCAGCCAAGTCGAAGTCATGATTCTCATTCTTCAATGCACTACCTAACTTCCACCAGTCCTGATGGCGGGTAACGCCGTACATCGGATATTTTTCTCCGTTCAGGTAAAAACCTTTTCCGGCTACAATCTCGTATTTACGCAAACCCAACGGTTCCACAACTTCGTCGATTACTTTTCCGTTCTGGATCAAACGACTTACTACTTTATACAAATAAGGATTCTTACGGCCTTGCCACAAAGTAGGATTCTTAATCTTGAAATCAGCTTCAAAAACCTGTACCCCCTGAGCTGCCAGGTCGAATGACTGGCTCCGTGTGGCAACCTGTTTGCCGGCCTGATCGTAAACCGTATTCTGCAAGATAAGCGGGGCAGCTTGCAATGTCCCGTTATCCAGTTTTACTTTTACTTTTACATCCGCTTGCTTTTTAGAAACATTTTTCTGGGTGATATACACGCCCGAAGAAGCGCAATCGGTCACACATATATTATAAGGATCTGTCACGATCAACCAAACCGGACGGTACATCCCGCCGTAAACGCCGAAAAGCACATGGTTGATAGGAATCACATCCGGACGTGACGCATTGTCGGCTTTCACTATGATCTCGTTCTCCGCTCCCGGTTTCAGCACCGTGCCGATCTCGCATGAAAAAGCGGAATAGGCTCCTTTGTGAGTTGTCACAAGCGAACCGTTCACATACACTTCCGCAACGGCTCCCACCCCTTCGAAGCGTAGGAACACGCGTTTCCCTTTCATTTCGGAAGGGAAGAAATATCGCTTCTTGTAATAAGCAGGCCCTTCGTAGAAATTATCATACTGCACCTGCATATCTTTTGCATTCCACGTATGGGGGATCTCGACTTCGGTCCATCCACTCTCCCATTTCGGCGCATTCACTGCCAGTTCTTTGCCTGCCGGCGCTTTCTTAAATACCCAGCCGGAATTGAACGACTCAACAATCCGGCCTTCCGCCTGCATCACCAAACTGAAACAGGTCAACAATAAGGTTAAACTCAATACTCGTTTATTCATGATGTTTTAATTGATTGAGTTACAAAAATAGGCTTATCAACTTGTTCCACCGTGCAAAATCATCTCAATCCTGTTCAAGATCGTCTCCAAATGGCTATCTTTGCAGAATTATGCCTTCATAAAGGTCTAATTTAATAAGAACCGCAGATGATAAAAAGAGTCTATACCATACTCACAATATACATGGTTATACTATATGCAACCCCGGCATATAGTATAAATTTCTTCTTCTCCCATTTGGGAGTAGAAGACGGCCTGTCGCAAGTTTCTGTTCTTGATATTTTCCAGGATTCGGATGGCTACATCTGGTTCGGGACGCGCAACGGCGCAAACCGCTATGACGGCTACGAATTTGTTGTCTACCAAAACGAAGTCAACAATAATGCAACATTAAGCGACAACTACATCCGGGGATTTGCCGAAGACAAATGGAAGAATATCTGGATCGCGACTTCGAACGGGATCAACTGTATCGATTATAAAACCAAAAAGATAACCCGCTTCTACCCTAAAAATATCGACAAGGAATGCACCACAAACATCATAAGCCGCCTATTGAAGCACTCGGACGGGAATGTCTATGCTTTCTGCAACCGGTCCATATTCAAATGCAGCATGAACCAGACGGTCGAAGCGGTCTTTCCCGACACGGCAATCCCTTCATCGACCTATTCCGTAGCACAAGCTCCGGACAAGGACATCTATATCGGGACGGAGAACAGCGGCTTGTACATCTATTCCGAGAACTGGAAACTGAAACAATATGTTCCGGTCGATGACGCCATAGCTACCATATTGCCGGACAACAACGGGGATATATGGCTTGGAATGGACGAGACAGGGATTTGTCACTACAATAAAGAAAAGCAAACCTTCACCCGATTACACAAGGACAACACCGGACTCAGCAACAACTCGATACGCACATTCGTTCCCTATAGCGACAGTTCCATCTTGATCGGGACATTCCGGGGTTTGAATATCCTGGATAAAAAAGCCCTGACCGTCGCACCGGCCAATATCAACATTGCCGGAAAGGGTGGATTGAGCCATTACTCCATCCACAGCATGCTGGTCGACAAAGACCAAACACTCTGGATCGGGACTTATTCGGCAGGAATCAACTATCATAGTCCTTTTTATAGACCGGCTTCTTATATCACACCAAACGAATATGCCGGTATCATCGGCAAAGGCCAACAAGATAAAGACGGAAATATGTGGTTTGCAACAGAAGGTGCAGGATTGTTTTATTATAATCCCATAAACGGACAACAGCAGCTTTATCCTATCAAACCTCTTCAAGAAAGAAATTACGAAAACAACATTATCAAATCAATCTTAATACAAGGAGACTCTATCCTTTGTTCCACCCATTTCGGGTCAGTGTATTTGTTCTCCATTGTAAACAAACAATATAAAATGCTATACAATTTCCGGCATAACGACATTCTCTCCCTATACATCGACAAAAGTAAACGGCTCTGGATACCAACAAACAGCGACCACAACTTAGTGATGGTCGACAAAGGAAGACAAACTAACCAATTCATAGCCGATGGACTTTCGCGCCCATTCAAAGGAGTTACCGTAATTCATGAACTCGAACCGGACCTTTTTTTGTTCGGTACATTATCCGACAGTCTTTACCTGTACGACAAAAAGAAAGAAACCATCCGTAACCTTTTCACCGAACTACAACCGAACTCCAAGTTTGAGAAATTGGGAAATATCACGGCCATTACGCAGGACAACGAAGGCTACGTCTGGATTGCAACCAATAAAAACGGTTTATACCGCCTGAACCGGAACCTGAAACTGGCTAAACATTATCAGAAAGAGGATGGGCTGTCCGACAGCTACATCAATTCGCTTACGATCGACCGGCACGAAAACATCTGGGTAACGACAGGAAAATCCCTATACAAACTGAACCGTACGACCGATACTTTCAGCGAAATGAAGATAGCCGACATTCCGGCAATGGAGTTTACACGATTTTCAGGTAACAGCATTTCTGCCGACGGCAGTATCTATTTTCCCGGAGACAAAGGAGTCCTTTTCTTCAACCCGGACAAGATTATGGTAAATCCCAACATTCCGCCCATATATATTACTTCCCTGATCGTAAACAACGAAGAAGACGTGACCGGAAACATCAAGGATGGGGACATTACGCTCGCTTCCAACCAAAATAACATCACGTTCAAGTATACGGCGCTAAACTTTATCCATTCCGAAAGAAACCAATATGCCTACAAGCTGGAAGGAGCCGACCCGACGTGGCATACGGTCGGCAACCGGCGGGAAGCCTATTACAGCAACCTGGCCCCCGGCACCTATACGTTCCTGATCAAAGCCTCTAACAACGACAACGTATGGAATCCCGAAGAAGCGACACTACGCATCACGATCAATCCGCCCTTCTACAAGACTTGGTGGGCTTATCTCCTATACTTCAGCATGATTACGTTCGTCATCGCGAAAATCATCCGCCACCAGCACGATAAACATGAACGGGAACGGGAACTCCGCTACAAACAAATGGAGCAGGACAAGGTCAACGAACTGCATGAGGAACGGATGCGCATGTTCACCAATTTCTCCCACGAACTGCGTACTCCCCTGACACTCATCATCAACCCGCTAAACGACCTGATGCAATACGTCTCGTTCTCGCCCGAAATAAAGGAAACACTCCAACTGATCAAAAAGAACACCGGACGTATGTTGCTCTTAGTCAATAATCTGATGGATATACAGAAATATGAGGCCGGTAAAACGATCCTGCAAAAGACCAGCTTCAACTTCTCCGCCTTCCTCCGCGAGATGTATCACTCGTTCAAGAGCGTGGCGGACAACCGAGAAATCCGTTTCACATTAAACAATAAGCTGCCGGAAACATATCTGGTCTGTTTCGACGAAGCAGAGATCGAAAAGATATTCTTCAACCTGCTTTCCAATGCCTTCAAATTCACACCTTCGGAAGGGCAGGTAACCATCCGTGTCAGCACGGTCACGCAGGCAGAATGCGAACTGCTCCCCCATTTCCCGGCTCAATACAGCTCCATGCTGATAGAAGCCAGCTACCTGTTTATTGAGGTGATAGACACCGGAAAAGGTTTCAGCGAGCAGGAAGCGGAAAAGATTTTCGAACCTTTCTACCGTTCTCAGGAAGATATACACCGGCAAATTTCCGGTACAGGTATCGGGCTCAGCCTGACACGCTCCATCATTTTGCAGCATAACGGTTGCATCTGGACCGAAAGTTCGAAAACGAAAGGAACCCGCATTATGTTCCTTCTTCCCGACACCGAGAAACAAGAAGAAAAACAAGACGGATCTCCCGTCCTGTCCAAGTCTGCCGAAATCAGCAAAAAGTTCGACCTACTGGTCGAAGAGACCAAGAACAGAAACAAGCAAACGGTCTTGCTGGCCGATGACAATCAGGAAGTGCTTCAATACCTGGAACAACAGCTCAGCCTCGATTATATCGTGGTCAAGGCTTTCAATGGAAAAGAAGCATTGGCAATGATCGAAGAGTCATACCCTCATATCGTCATCAGCGATGTCATGATGCCCGAAATGAACGGGCTCGAACTTTGCAAGCGCATCAAGGAAAACCAAAACTACTGCCATATACCGGTTATCCTGCTCACGGCCAAGTCAATGATATCACAGATCGAAGAAGGTTTGGATGCTGGCGCAGACGACTATATCGTCAAACCGTTCCAGATATCTTTACTCAAAGCCCGCATCCGAAACATCCTTTCCTTGCGCGAGAAAATGAAAACGATGTACGGGGAAACGCTTTCCCTCAAACAGCTCGGAGTGGAAGAGCCTAAAGAGCACGATGATTTCCTGAGCCGGTATATTGAGATTGTAAAAGCCAATATATCGAACCCGGAACTCGATGTGTCAGTCATTTATGAAGCATTGGGTATGAGCCGGACTAACTTCTACAGAAAAGTAAAGACGGCAACCGGGCTTTCTCCTATCGAACTGATCAAAAATATCCGCCTGGAGGCTGGAGCGAAACTTTTAAAGGAATCGGGAATGAACGTTTCCGAAATAGCCCAGCACATCGGTTTCAGCAGCCGTTCGTATTTTGCCCGCAGCTTTAAGGCTGTCTATGGAATGTCGCCGACGGAATACCAGGAAACAGCATCTCAAAACTAAGGGTACATCTATCAAAATAAATGTTTTTTAGCACATTGGTATGTTTTTATCCCCTTTTGGAATAAAATTACACGTGCTTGGTTTGCATCTTTCATTCTTTTGACGCAAAAACAAATAAGACCGACAGGTTAAATTATTAATTGTTTAATGTGCTAATAAATTATGAAAAGCATGAAAAGACAACTACGAGGGAATTTGCCTCCCAATGAAAAGGCAAACGGAAAGAACAGATTTCTTCCCTTATTACTACTCTTTATGGCGTTCATATCTGTACAGGTATATGCGCAGGATGTAAAAGTTTCCGGTACGGTAATCGCGGAAGCTGACAAATTTCCGATTATCGGAGCTAACATTGTTGTAAAAGGTACAACGATCGGTACTGTTACCGATATAGATGGTAACTTCTCACTTGATGTTCCCCAAAACTCAACAATCGCTATCTCTTACATCGGTTGCGAAACACAAGAAATCAAGATTACGGGAGCAAAAACACTGAACATTGTTTTGAAAGACAATGCGATCGGTTTGGACGATGTTGTCGTTATCGGTTACGGTTCGCAACGCAAATCGGATTTGACGGGCGGCATCGTGGCTGTCGGCGAAGAAAAGCTCCAGATGGTCACGACAAACAACTTGCTTGACAAATTAGCCGGACAAGTTCCGGGATTAAATATAACGACAAGTAAAGCCAACCCTGCCGAAGACCAAACTTTACGTGTACGTGGAGAAAATTCACTGAGTGCGGACAACTCTCCTCTGATTGTATTGGATGGTATTCCCTACAGCGGTTCATTGGGTGACATCGATCCGGATATCATTGAAAACTTATCGGTATTGAAAGATGCTTCGTCAGCAGCCATCTACGGTTCACGTGGTGCAAACGGTGTAATCCTGATCCAAACAAAGAAAGGTAAAAAAGGAGCTGCTACTGTATCTTACAAAGGGCAGGTCGGTTTCTCGCAACCGGAACGCCATATCGATATGATGAACGGGGCTCAATATTTAGAATTCATAACCCAACAGAAAAAAGAATTAAGTAACTTAACAGGTGACGCACTATTGCCGGAAAATATCTTGCATGCCATCGAACTGGAAAACTATCGGAATGGTGTAGAAACGGACTGGCAGGATTTGATCTTCCGGACAGCGTTGACCAATAGTCATCAGATCAGTATCTCCGGCGGAACGGAAAAAACGACCTATATGGCTTCAATTTCTCGTCTGAACCAAGAAGGAGTCGTGAAAGATACAGGTATCAAACGTACCAACATAGCATTAAATGTTTCTCAAAAATTAGGTACTTGGTTGACAATCGGTATGGGTACACAAGCCGTACAAAAAGAATACGGAGGGGTACAAGCTGGAATAAGCGATGCCATGTTGCAATCCCCTTATGGTGTATTATATAACAAAGACGGTTCTTTGCGTGATTATCCGATGGATGAAACTTTACATCCCAACCCATTAGCTAATATGGAAGCGACCAGCGACAAAACAGCTCGCAACATTTTCATTTCAACGTTTGCAGAAGCTATGCTGCCTATAAAAGGCTTATCTTTCCGTACTAATTTCGGTTATAACTACCGTAGCAAATTTGAAGGTGAATATTATGGACGAAACACTTTGTCCGGTAAAGCTAAAAATGGTAGTGCTTCTATCTTGAACGAACATTATTGGGATTATACATGGGAAAACTTACTGAAGTACACACGTGAATTTGGAAAACATAAGATCGATGCTACAGCTCTGTTCAGTATGCAGCAGACATCTTTGGAAAAATCCAAACAATCCGGTACAAGTTTCGTAAACGATGACTCCGAATATCATAACATGGCTGGTGCAGAAGAAAACAAAGAACTGACTTCCGAACTAACAGAAACAGCCATGTTATCCTATATGTTACGTTTAAACTACAGTTACGCAAACAGATATTTACTAACTGTTACCGGTCGTTCAGACGGTTATTCTGCATTCGGTACAAATAATAAATACGCATTTTTCCCTTCTGTCGCTGCCGCTTGGAATATTTCTTCAGAAGAATTTATGGAAAGTACTTCCAATTATTTGGATATGCTAAAAATACGCCTTTCATGGGGTTCAAATGGAAACCAAGCCATCAAAGCTTACCAGACACTCGACCGCCTACAACTAACCAATTACATTTGGGGAGACAAAGGAACGACTGTCAATGGCGTACTCCTACCTAACAACGGTGTCGGAAACCCTAACTTAAAGTGGGAAACCACACGTACAGTCAATGCAGGTGTGGATTTCAGTTTTTTCAACAGCCGTCTGTCCGGCAGTATCGACTTCTATGTGGCTAACACTTCCGATTTGTTGATGAGTCGTACAGTTCCCATCATGAACGGATACAGTTCCATTATGGACAATGTCGGTAAAACACGTAACACGGGTGTGGAATTGAATTTAAATTCGATCAATGTTTCGACCAATGATTTCCGTTGGAGCTCAAACTTCAACTTTTCCTTGAACCGTGACAAAATTATCGAATTGCGCGGTGACGGTAAAGATGATATAACAAACAAATGGTTTATCGGCGAACCGTTACGTGTTCATTACGATTATAATGTAGCTGGTATCTTCCAGGAAAACGAAACGTTCGAAATGAACGGACATACCATCAGTTGGGATGCTACAAGCCAGAAATTCTTAAATGAAGAAGGCATTGAATATCAAAAAGGCGCAAAACCAGGCTATGCCAAGATGGAAGATACTGACGGAGACGGTACGATCACAGCCAAAGACAAACAGATCATCGGGTCCAAACTGCCAAGTTTTATTATGTCTCTCGGTAACACGATCACATATAAAGACTTTACACTCTCATTCTTGTTCAACGGAACATTCGGTGTCACTAAAATCATGAGAGACCAAAACATCGAACGTTGGGGACAAAAATACAACTATCTTGCAAACATGGGCTACTGGACACCAGAAAACCCAAGTACCGAATATACATCAGCAGGTTATATTCCGTATGACAAACATGAATTTTACAAAAAAATGAACTACGTACAACTGAAAAACATCACGTTAGGTTATAATCTGCCGAAAAGTATCTTGAATCCGATCGGCATCACTGCACTAAATGTCAATGCAAGTATTAACAACGTATGCACATTCAGTAATGTAAAAAATGCAATGAACTTCGACGGTACGGATACGAATGCAGATATCATTTCTTGTTACCCGACCGCACGTTCCTATATGTTGGGATTAAATCTTACATTCTAATAATTAATAAAAAGATTACAAATGAAAAATATATTAGCGGCTGCAGTTGCAGCATTCTTATTATTTTCAGGGACAAGCTGTTCGGGCTTCCTGGATGAAGAATTAAAAAAAGAGCTGGCTCCGGATAATACATATACCAGCAGCTATGGCTTTAAAGTAGGTATAACGGGGTTGTATGCATGGGCACGCTCCGAGTTCAACACATGGGGAGATGCTCCCACTACTCTCGGACAGGCTTGTCCATACGAATCGTTTCAAGTGGCAACAGACATTGTTTACACAGGCCATAAAGACGGTAACCTTGTCCCTTTCGAAAACTTATCTTACACATCATCCAGTACATTCGTCCAAAACTACTGGAAATGGTCATACGGTTTGATTGCCAACGTCAACGAAATCTTGGCATACGCCGATAAAAACGAGAACTGGGATACACCGAATGACAAAACCGGTTTCCAAGCAGAAGCCCGCTTCTTCCGTGCGTATGCCTATCGTTATTTGGTATATTTATATGGGGATGTACCTTACGTTGATAAAATCGAAAGCGAATTCCGTATCGATTTCACTCGTACACCGAAAGCAGAAGTACTGAACCACATGATCGACGATTTGAAATTTGCTGCCGAAAATTTGCCTGAAAATCCGGATAATGTAGAAGAGACAGGAAAATTAACCAAATGGGCTGCATTACATCTCTTATCCGAAGTCTATCTGATGGCCGGAAAATATGCAGATGCCGAAGACGCTGCTTTGCAAATTATCAACTCCGGCTACTTCCAACTGATGACAGAACGTTTCGGTTCGGCAACAAACCAGCCAGGGGATGTGTTCTCGGATATGTTTAAAGAATACAACCAAAATCGCCCTTCCGGTAACAAAGAATCGATTTGGGTCATGCAGTTAGAATACAACACTCCTGGGGGAGGCGATGCTTATGAAGACTGGACCAAACGTGCATGGGTTCCAAAATATTGGGATGAAACAGGTTTCACCCTCTGCGATTCTTTAGGTGGGCGCGGACTGGCACAGATCGTACCGTTCCAATGGTGGATCGAAAGTACAAACTTCTTCGATGCCACCGATATTCGTAACTCGGAAGCTAACATAAAGAGACATTGGTACTACAACAATCCGGAAACACCGGAACTTCTGGGCCAGCCTGCTGAAATGACAGAACTCACAAGATCTAAATGTACTCTTTATCCAGCTGTTACGAAGTTTTTTTATGGAAAAACAGACGACGATCCTTCTTACGGTGGCAACAACAAAGACCGTATGAAATTCCGTTTGGCAGAAACCTATCTGTTACTGGCCGAAGCCCGCATCCAACAAAACAATGCAGCAGGTGCAGCTGAAGCTATTAACGTTGTTCGCAAACGTGCCAATGCTTCTGAAATCACAGCAAGCCAAGCAACCATCGATTTCTTACTGGATGAGCGCATCCGTGAATTAGTAGGCGAAGAATTGCGTCGCCTAACATTGGTTCGCACAGGTAAGTTAGTGGAACGTACAAGAAAATATAACCCCTACAGTAAAGAAATCGATGAACATAACACATTGTGGCCTATTCCACAAACGATCATCGACTCTAATACAGGAGCAGACTTTCCACAGAATCCGGGATATAATTAAATAATGAAGATAAGCTGCCTGGATCAAGTTCCAAAGGCAGCTTATCTTTTTCTTTTTATTCTATTCGACTATAGAAGAAGTTTTTGCCTTGACAGAAGAGAATCGCTGGAAGGGAAAAGTATTTGTCACGATCATCCGTAACCAATCAGAAGAGACAGTACTAATGATATTTAAATAATTCAATCATATATGAGACAAACTATTTTTATATTTTGCTTTTTCGCCTTGATGCAACCGCTTTTTGCTGAAAAAAAAGACTGGTTGATCGATGGAAGTTCCTATAAGGCTGAAGTAAATCTCTCACCAGACAAGAAACAAGTCGAGTTAACAAATGGCTTGCTTCGCCGTATCTTTTCGTTAACCCCCAATGGCGCCACTATCGCATTAGACAACTTGATGACCGGTCAGAATGAACTACGTGCCGTCCGGCCGGAGGCTGTACTTGTCATCAATGGGAAAGAATATCCAATAGGTGGATTGGCAGGACAGCCGGTCCACAATTTTCTGACAAAAGACATGCTATCCGACATGCAACTTTGCGATTCCGCTTTCGTATTGACAGATTATGAGATCGATGAAACAAAAGAGCATTTCCCTTGGAAACCGAATGAATCTTGGATCAGCAACAAATATTCATGGCCTGCACCCGGAAAACGCGTCACTTTCACTTATAAGGCTCCCCGGAAAATAGCAGACGAATGTAAAGGCCTAACCGTTCGCATCGTCTACGAACTGTATGACGGTGCTCCGATCCTGTCCAAATGGATCAAGATCGAAAACAACGGACAAAAGGCAGTCACACTGGATTCCTTCAAATCAGAAGTTCTTGCATTGGTTGAGACCGCTCCGAAAGTACACTACGGTGAACCCCACGAGGTGCGCATGATGGCACAAGAACCGGGACATTATACGAAAGACTACCGCAAGAAACCAGTACAGACAGATGCTCCGCGTGATTATATCGATCGCTTCACCCAACTGTTCGTCGTTACGGACTATGCGATGGGTGGAGACATGGAAGCAATGAAAGACAATCCAGCTGTCCGTTGGGTATTTGATCATCCAGAATACGAGTTTACCGGTATTCGCTATTACGGGCAATACAAGCCGGCACGGTTGGAAGTGACACCACTGTTAGGACCAGCCGAAAAGATCGCAGTGGGAGAAAGTTTCACCTCCTACCGTACCTTCGAAATGCTTCGCGACGCGACAGACCGTGAAAGACGAGGGCTTGCTGAATGTCGATTCTGGCGCATGATGGCTCCTTGGACACAAGAAAACCCGATCTTTATGCACGTAAGAGAATCAAGTGATCAAGCTGTCAAACA
This sequence comes from uncultured Parabacteroides sp., assembly GCA_910577325.1. GTDB lineage: Bacteria > Bacteroidota > Bacteroidia > Bacteroidales > Tannerellaceae > Parabacteroides. Next base: position 121,494 of record CAJTMR010000004.1, on the reverse strand, counting down.
GGCAATCGACCAATGTGCGGCTATCGGTTTCGAAATGGTAATCATGACCTTCAGTAGCGGTTTCCAGATCGAAAACGATTCGGCCTCCTATCTCCAACGCATGAAGGCTTTGAACAGCTATGCCGCAGACAAAGGCATCGCTATCGGCGGCTATTCGCTACTGGCAAGCCGTGGAGCCAAACCGGAAGAAGCTGCAATCAGCCACCATACAGGCCGTCCGGCAGAGACACGCGCAGAAGGAAGCCGCTTCGGAATTTCTCCTTGTATCGCTTCTGATTGGGGAGACCTCTATTTCAAACGTCTACGTAATTTCTTTAACACGACCGGAATGAACGTGTTCGAAAATGATGGCTCTTACCCAGGCGATCCATGCGCCTCCATCCAGCATAGTGGACATGAAGGCTACGAAGATTCACAATGGAAACAATGGGAAAAGATTCGCTCGTTCTATCAGTGGTGCCGGGCAAACGGTATTTACCTGAATGTTCCGGACTGGTACTTTTTGAGTGGTTCCAACAAAACCCCGATGGGATATGTCGAAACCAACTGGTCCCTGCCAAGACCCTATCAAGAAATTATCGAACGACAGAATATCTACGATGGTACTTGGCAGAAAACACCCAGCATGGGATTCATGTTTGTTCCCCTCACCCAATATCATGGAGGTGGAGCCGCTGCCACCATCGAACCGTTAAACGAACATCTGGATCATTACGAGACCCGACTTCGCAATTTGTTCGGAGCAGGTGTTCAAGCCTGTTACCGAGGACCACGTCTATACGACACAGACAAGACTCGTGAATTAGTAAAAAAATGGGTGAATTTTTACAAACGACACCGTGCAATCCTTGATTCGGACATCATCCATCTGAGACGTCCAGACGGACAAGACTGGGATGGTATCATGCACGTCAACCCAAAATTAAAAGAAAAAGCATTCATTTCAATTTACAATCCTTTAGACAAGGATATCGAAAAAGAAATCAAAATTCCCTTATATTATACGGGAATATCCAATAAAGCCATTGTAAAGGAACAAGGAACGAACGATCGCGAATACACACTCGAACGTGATTATTCGATCTCTCTAAAAATACAAATCCCAGCAAAAGGTTATAATTGGTACATTGTCGAATCCAAGGCAACCGTACCAAAATCATAAAGCGTCCATCTGCTTTCACCACCGATACGGACTGTATACATACATGTTTTTGCAAAAACAACTATCATACTATCATATTCGTTTGTATATTGCTTTAGACCAATATGTTATGGCATGATAGTTGCCGTTTTGAACTATCATTCACCTGTCATAACTATCATGGTGAAAAACGATAATACCCTGTGTATCAATTATACGACAAAAACAGAGACCGTCCGGGAATGGGTGCAAAACCTGTTAAAACGGCTTCTTTTTTTATCAAGACAGGCTTTTCTTTTGTCAAAAACAGCCTGCAAAGCTGCTTGAGACCGGGTGTACCCACCACGGAGACCCAGGTGCGGGAGAGGTGCAGACCCAGGTCTGTGTGAAGGCCTGACGAGGATGCAGAGATGTTTATCCGCCGTGTTGGAGGCGCTTTTATGCCCTGTTTTTGCATCTTCTCAGAAAAAATGTAAGCCTTTTTTGTAAGACATACCAATCTGTTTGAATAGCAATCGAGACACTTTTCAAAAGCACCTGTGCTTCTCACCCAAAAAGCTTCTATTTCGACAGCACAACAATCATCATGGTACATTTTTTAATCATTTTGAGATGATATTATTATATCCTAAACCTTATCTTTCCTATATTTGCCCAACAATATAAGATTTCATGTATACACATTATCTAAAAGCCATAATCTCATTCCTTTTTCTATTTTTCTCTTCCTCTTATATAATGGCAGAGAAAAATCCATTTTTTTTTACTCAGATTGGGAACGAAAACGGATTAACAGAAAATACAATCACAGATTTACTTCAAGATTCAGAAGGATACATCTGGATCGGTACGAACAACGGACTATTCAAATACAATGGATATAGTTGTAAAGTCTACCGTAACAGACCTGATAATACAAACACTTTAGGAGACAACACGATCTCGTGCATAGAAGAAGACAGTAGGCAAAACATCTGGATCATAACCGAACATCATGTGCACAAAATAGACCGGCAAAGCAAACGAATACATAAATACGGTATGGAGAATGTCAAATTCATGCACCATTGCAAACAACGACGAAACGGAGAACTATGGTTTGTAGGGGAAAAAGAATTGTTCATTTACGATCCGAAACTGGATTCACTTGTCAGACAACCATCTCTGTCTCCACTTCCTTTCGATTCCAATGTCTGCGATATGGAAGAAGACCAGGCCGGGAACTTGTATATCGCGTCCAAAAATTCCGGAGTGATTGTCATAGATTCAAATAGACAGCTCCGATACCATTACAAGCATACTTTACATGACAAAAATTCCTTGCCAGGAGGAGAATTATCCGATTTGTATATTGACAGCCATAACCGTATCTGGATCGCTTCACTGAAAGATGGTTTCAGCCTTCTAAATCCAGACAAACACAGTTTTATCAGATTCGACCAGAGCAACTCACGCCTTAAAAGTAATGTTGTTCGCTGTTTGATCGAAATTCAACCGAATAAAATATTAATAGGTAGTTTTTCCGGACTTTCCCAAATAGACTGTAATACATTCGAAATTCAAACATTCGATTTTGATCCGCAAAAAATAGGATCATTGGGACATTATTCAATCCATAACTTTCTAAAAGATAATACTGGGGGATTATGGGTTGGTACTTGGAATGGACTTAACTACCATAATCCTTTACGAAAACAAATTAGCACATTAACTCCTAAGACATTCACGGGAGTACTTGGAAAAGGGCAAGAAGATAAAGAGGGAAACATTTGGTTTGTAACAGAAGGAGCCGGACTGTTATGTTACAACCCTGCAACACAAGAACAAAATACATATTTATTAAATCCAGCACCCGATGCCTATAATAAAAATATACTCAAAGCACTTTATATCAAAGGAGACAGTATTTTATGCACAACCAACCAAGGTTGCCTTTACCTGTTTTCACGTACCCGGAAAAAGTATGAGCTACTCTATGAATTCGGAGGAGGAGACATTTATACCATATTTGTAGATTGCAAAAACAGATTTTGGATACCGACAAACAGCAAGCAAGGTCTGATACTAATTGATAATGGAAAGCAAACAAATAGTTTCCCTATAAACGGGAAAAAACAACGTATACATTATATAACTGTTATCAAAGAACTTGCTCCAAACAAATATTTGTTCGGGACCCTTACACAGGAACTATATCTATATGATATGCACAAAGAGGCTATTACGCACCTTGCTTTAAACCAACTTTCCGGAAAAAGCAAAAGAAGTGGACGAATAACAGGCATTGAAACTGATCCGGATGGATATATATATGTCTCTACATTCGGAAATGGACTTTTCACCTTTGACTCGCAACTAACTCTTTTAAAACATTACATAAACAATGACGGACTCACGACACCTTACATCTACACATTCGTAAAAGACAAACATAATACGTTATGGACATTGACCGAAAATGGTTTGTATTACAAAGAATACCAACAAAAAACATTTACTTATGTTCCCAACAAACAATTTATCAAACACAACTACACTTTCCAAGGCGGGTCACTGGATAATAACGGCATCCTTTACTTTCCTGGCAACAAAGATATCTTATGTTTCAATCCAAGCCGATTGGGAGAAAATAACCACCTGCCACCTATCCATTTGACAGATATCACAATAAATAACAAACCTATCAATTTTCATGATTCCATACCTCTAATTCTAAAATCTGAGGAAACAAACTTAGCCATTGCTTATACCGCCTTGGATTATGTCGAGCCGGAACAAATACAGTACAAATATAAAATGGATGGAGTCGATGAAGACTTTGCCGTAGTAGGCAATCGAAGAATCGCCTACTACAGCAACCCGGCTCCAGGTTTTTATACATTCCATGTACAGGCAAGTAATAGCGACGGTAAATGGAATCCGAAGGAAACCTGCGTATCCATCCAAGTCCTTCCACCTTTTTACAAAACCAACATAGCCTACCTTTTATATATCGTAGGAATTGGCATAGTCATCTACGGCATTATCCATTATTTCAATGTCCGTAACAAACTTGAAAACGATATCCGTTACAAACAAATGGAACAGGAAAAAATCAAGGAAATGAATGAAGAAAGGATGCGTTTGTTTACTAATTTCTCTCATGAGCTCCGTACACCTTTAACTCTGATATCAAATCCATTAGAAGATCTTATACAAAACAATGCTTTTTCATCCGAAGTTAAAAGAGTCTTGGACCTGATGCAAAAAAACACGAAAAAGATGCTCCTACTCGTCAATAACCTAATGGACATCCAAAAATACGATGCACACAAAATGACTTTACAAAAAGAACACTTCAACCTGTCTCTCTTTATAAAAGAATCATACGACATGTTTGAATCCATCGCCAAAAAGAGAAACATTCGCTTTACATTGACAAACAAGATTCCAGAATCGTATGAAGTCTATTATGATAAGCAGGAGATGGAAAAAGTCATATTCAACCTGCTCTCCAATGCGTTCAAGTTTACCCCGGAATCAGGAAATGTCCAACTACGGCTTTCTTCTGTTTCCCGGAAAAACAGCGCCTCCTTTGTTGACGAAACCCAAAAGTCTATGCTCGTAGAAGATTATTACCTTCACATCGAAGTCACGGACAACGGGACAGGCATAGCCCCCAAAGAACTGGAAAATATATTCCAGCCCTTCCACCGTTCTTCACAAGATCTACATCATCAAATCGCAGGGTCAGGCATCGGACTAAGCCTTGTACGGTTTATCATAGAACAACATCAAGGTCTTATCTGGGTGAAAAGTACACAAGGGACAGGTACACAAATACACGTTCTGTTACCTCTTCTTGAAAAGCCGATCATCCGGAAACCAGCCATAGAACGAACAGACATCACTACAAAACCATCCTTTTTCATCAACCATCTGCACACCATATCAGAAAAACAACAGACGATCCTTTTCGCCGAAGACAATGAAGATGTCCTATGCTATCTGGAACAACAATTCAAAGATCATTATAACGTATTAAAGGCATCCAACGGAGAAGAAGCATTACTCCTACTTGACATCCATAAAGCGGACATTATCGTTTCCGATGTCATGATGCCTCGTATGGATGGTCTCGAACTTTGTAAAAGAATCAAAAGCACTTCCAAATGGAACCACCTTCCGGTAATCTTGTTAACCGCAAAAACACTGCCGAAACAAATAACGGAAGGCTATAAGGCCGGAGCAGACGAATATATTATCAAACCGTATAACATCGTGCAACTTCGTAGCCGAATCGACAATTTGTTGGAAAACAGAAAACAGATACAGAAAAAATTTGAGAAAAAACTCGAATTGGAGACGTTTGGTATACACACAGGAGATACAGATAAAATATTTTTAACCCAATACACCAATATCATAAAGGAGAACTTTTCAAATCCGGATTTTGGCATTGATGATATCTGCAAAAGCATCGGTATCAGCCGGGCTCAATTCTATCGAAAAGCAAAAGCACAGACCGGCCTTTCTCCTGCCGAAATGATCAAAAAGCTACGTCTTGAAGCTGCTGCTCAGATGTTAAGGGATACGGAACTGAACATTGTAGAAATCCAGACAAAAGTAGGATTCAGCAATAGCGGATACTTTGCATCCTGCTTCCGGCAAACGTACGGAGTATCTCCTAAAGAATATCGAAATGCAAACAAGATGTAAAAAAATTTCTCAATAAAAGACGATATTTATCTTTTAAGAGACAAAAACAACCTTTTCTTAACTACAGAAATTAGATTTTTGCATCGAAAGTTAAACAAGTGTTAACCAAATTCAAAATCATTTCATAATGAAAAGCAAAATTCTAATTACGCTGATGGGATTTTTCCTTTTTTTCCACCAGTTGTTTGCCCAGGATGTTTTTATTTCGGGTAATGTAAAAGATGAAAAAGGTGAAGTTCTGATAGGTGTTGCCATCCAAGTTAAAGGAACTACGATCGGGAACATCACAGATGTAGACGGTAATTACACATTGTCGTCAGTTCCAACCAATGCAGAATTGGTATTCTCGTACATGGGCTACCAAACCCAAACTATTCCCGTAAAAGGGAAAACAACCATTAATGTTACCATGAAAGAGGACTCACAAGCTTTGGAAGAAGTCGTAATCGTCGGTTTTGGTACACAGAAAAAAGTAAACTTGACAGGCGCTGTCGCTTCCGTAGGTGCTGAAGTCCTTGAAAACAAACCGGTAGCCAATGTGGGACAGGCTCTACAGGGTGTAGTGCCCAACTTGAATGTCTCGGCAACCAATGCCTCCCCCAATGCGACTCCGAGTTTTAATGTCCGTGGTGGTACATCTATCGGTCTAAAAGAAAACAAAACCAACGAATGGGAAGTGAAAACAGGAAGCCCGTTAATCATTGTTGACGGAATCCAAGTAGATGCCGACTACTTGAACATGATGAATCCGAGCGACATTGAAAACATCTCCGTACTGAAAGACGCCTCAGCATCCGCTATTTATGGTGCACGTGCGACTTATGGTGTCATGTTGATCACCACCAAATCTGGTAAAAACGACATGAAAGCCACTGTCACTTATAATCTGAATCTACAGTGGAACACACCGTCACATACACCGGATATTTTGGATGCCTACACACACCAGCTGGCTTCCAACAGACAGACGGAAATGACTGGCGGAACCATTACTCCCTGGAAGGAAACCCTCTTGGCTGCAAAAAAGAAATACATGGAAAACCCGACTCCGGAAAACGCATGGATCTATAACGAAGGTAGTACGACCAACATGACATGGGTTGCCAACATGAACCCGTATGAAACCGGAGTAAAGGATTGGACTCCTCTCCAACGTCATAACATTTCGATCAGCGGTGGTTCGGCTAAAACTCGCTACTACATTTCTTTGGGTTACCAACGCCAAGAAGGTATGTACAAGATTAACACGGATATCCAGAACCGATACAACATCAATATGAGCATCAACTCCAAAATTACGGATTGGTTCGATGTTGCTTCTAAAATATCATTCAATTCCAGTAACTACAACGAACCATATATGAACCCACAAAAAGGTTCCGTCTGGGCTGTAATGAAGAACGAACCCAACCGTAACTTGAACATGCCGATCATGACAAGTCCGAACGACCCGATTCCCAACACATATACGGACAATATCCTGGGATGGTTGGCTTACGGAGCAACACAGCAGACTAAAAACACCAGCACGGTCTTCAACATAACTCCAACAATCACATTCTGTCCAGAATTCAACGTAAAGGCTGAATTGTCCTATCGCCCGACTGAATATTTCCAAAAGAGGTTCATTCCTCTCCGCAACTATGTTGTCGATTCATGGGCAAGTACAGTCAGTACCCATACAAATCCATCCAGCGTGAGAGAGGAATCCAGACATTCCGATTACTACACAATCAACGCTTACGCAACATTCAATAAGGCGTTCGGCCAACACAACGTTTCCGCCGTAGCCGGTTTCAACCAGGAATGGTTCCAATTCCGTAAAACCTGGGGAGAAGCAGAAGACGTCATTACAAACGATCTTCCAACCTTAGGCATGACAAACGGAGCTCAATATACAGGAGATAATTTTGAACATTGGGCAATTCGCGGAGCATTCGTACGTGCTAATTACGACTATGCAGGACGCTACCTGTTTGAATTCAGCGGACGTTATGACGGGACTTCACGTTTTGGCAAAAATTCACGTTTCAAATTTTTCCCATCTTTCTCTGCCGGATGGAGACTATCAGAAGAAAAGTTCATGGAAAACACACGTATCTGGCTTGACAACTTAAAAGTACGTGGGTCCTGGGGGTCACTGGGTAACCAAGATGTTGCCAATTATGCTTACATCGCAAGCTATGGCGCTGCCAACTATATATCATGGGTCATGAATGGCGAACAAAACAAAGGCATGAGCCCGACAGGCCTAATTGCTTCCGATTTAACATGGGAAACAGCCAAGACACTGGATTTCGGTATTGATGCGACTGTTTTGAACGGGAAATTGGATGCTTCATTTGATTGGTACACACGTCGTACGGTCGATATCTTAATGAATGGGACAAAACTTCCTGCCGTATTGGGAGCGACCGTCCCCAAACGAAACACCGGTGAATTGAAAACCAACGGTTGGGAACTAAGCTTGAAATGGAAGGATCAACTGAGCAACGGCATTCGCTACGATGTCGGCCTTGTCTTGTCCGATTATCAGTCTGAAGTTGTAAAATTCTCAGGAAATCCGAACAAATTGTTATCATCTCTCTACGACGGCATGAAAATGGGAGAAATCTGGGGATATGAAACTATAGGGATCTTGCAAGAAAGTGATTTCACGGTTGATGAAAATGGGAAATATACACTGATCGGGCCTAGCCAAACAAAAATTCAATCTACGATTTTCCCTGGGGATATCCGTTATGCAGATTTGAACAATGACGGTGAAATCAGCAAAGGCGACGAAACAGTAAATAATCCCGGAGACCGTAAGATCATTGGGAATTCCACACCTCGCTTCCATTATGGTATTACAGGTAATATTTCTTGGAAAAATTTCGATTTGAATATATTCTTCCAAGGTATTGCCAAAAGAGACGTATGGATTAGCGATAACGTATTTTGGGGAGGATCCGATACTGCCGGAAATTGGGAAATGTACAACAATTCATGGACACCTGAACGCACAAATGCGAAATATCCAATGTATGCCGGACGTATTTCATCCATACAACAGACCGGCTACTTATTCAACGGAGCATACCTACGCCTGAAAACATTGGCATTGGGATATACATTGCCAAGAGAATGGACAAGCAAAGCCAAATTGTCTACCGTTCGTTTAAGCCTATCCGGATACAATCTGTTTGAGATCAGCCAGATTCCGGACCTTTACGATCCAGATCAAATTTCATCGGCCTATCCGATGATGCGCTCTGTGGCATTTGGTTTACAGGTCGGTTTCTAAATAAATCTATATATCAAATAAACAAACAATATCAATCATGAAATTCAATTTAAAAAAATATATATTGACGTTCGGAATAGCCTCGGTATTACTGCCAAGCTGTAATGACGACTTCATGGAACGTTATCCGTTAGACGAGATTACAGACGAAAGTTTCTGGAAAACAGAAACAGACCTCAAACTCATGCTAAACAGTCTGTACCCCTTGTACATTATCGGCCATCAAAGTGGCTGGGCACAAGACAAAAGCCCGGCGTTAAACGTTACCGGAAGTCCATTGATGTACGGCGACTTCTACTCCGACAACTGTGTCAAGACAGGCAACGAGCCCAGCAGTCTGGCCGGAGAATTAATTGTTCCGACCGGAGCATCAGCCACGAACGGATGGAATTGGGACAATTTGCGGAAAGTCAATTTCTTTCTAAGCCATTACAAAAAAGCAGATCTCAATCAGGAAAAGAAAAATGCATACGCCGGTGAAGCTTATTTTTTCAAGGCTTGGGAATATTACAAGAAAGTTCTTCTTTTCGGAGATGTGCCTTGGATCGTATACGATCTGACAGAAGCATCGGAAGAACTGTATGCACCACGTACTCCACGGGCAGAAGTAATGGATTCCGTCTTGATGTGTATCAATAAAGCCGTCCAATGGTTACCGGAAAAGAAAGACCAGGAAACAGACCGGCTCAACAAAGAGCAAGCAAACTTCCTGAAAGCCCGCATCTGCCTATTTGAGGGTACATTCCGTAAATACCACACGGAACTGAACTTGCAAAACACAGCCAATACTTGGCTGGAAGAAGCAGTCAAAGCTTGCGAAACACTGTTAGGCAAATATTCCTTATATAAAGACGGGGAAGAAACATATTGGAAAATGTTTACGGCGACCAATCTGTCTTCCAATCCTGAAGTAATTCTCGGACGTGTCTATCTGGAAAACAAAGTAGGCCATGCTGCACAACGTTATTTCAATCAAAACAACTCCAACCGCCAGTCAATGGGAGCGACACGCGGCTTAATAGACGAATATCTGTGTATAGACGGCCGTCCCATCTATACCGGAGGAAATGAAGGCAATTATGAACAAAACCCGAACTTCCTCGGATATGGAAAATGGACAGAGTTGGAAAACCGTGATCCACGTCTGACACAGACTATCTGTCGTCCGGGCGAACACGTGACCATCTACCAAGGTGGCATCGTGGATCAAGAAAGAAACGGTATCAAATACCCAGACCTCAACTACAATGCCAGCGGCTCAACCGTTACGGGCTATCGCGTTATCAAACACTGGATGGGTGATATCGTAGAAGAAGACCGTACGACACAAGGCATCCAAGCTGCCATAGAGTTCCGCTATGGCGAACTGTTGCTGATGTATGCAGAAGCCAAATATGAACTGAATGGAACATTAAGCCAAGCTGATGTAGATTTAACAATTAATGCTCTGCGTGAACGTGCAGGATATGATTTCAATAAATATCCCACAGCAAAATTAGTAGTCGGGAATGAACCGAAAGACCCTCGTTTGGACAAAATCTATGCGGAAAAACTCGATTACAAAGTATCTCCGTTATTACGTGAAATACGTCGCGAACGTCGCGTTGAAATGGCGATTGAGAACCGTCGTTACGAAGATTTGATGCGTTGGAAAGCAGGCAAGCTACTGACAGTCCCATTACGAGGTATGAAATTCACAGCCATTCAGGATTTGTATGACGGAACGCATACGACAAAACCGGAAATTGCCCAGCAAGTTGAACTTAACAAAACCGTATTTGTGGATAGCGAAGGCTTCTTGATTTGTTATCCGAAAAGTCCGTATCAAAACACAATCAAAGGTACATTGCCTTGGGATGACTATCGTTACTACTGGCCTATTCCAAAAGAAGAGTTGGTAATGAACCCTAATTTGATTCAAAACAAAGGCTGGGAAAACAGATAAGACCTAAATAAAACAATATCAACAGACCAATCAATAAAAAAGGTTTGTTGATATTGTTTTTTTTATGAGACATTTCTCATCAATTTTGAGATATTTTTAAATCAAATCTCCACCAATCTTTCTTACTTTTGATGCAAATTTAAAAATGACTTCAAGAATAGTATCATGAACACTACAATCAAGCACCTCTGCATGGGTCTCTCCCTTTGCGCCTGTACCTGTTTAGTAAACAACTTGCCCGCACAGGCCGAAACGAAAAATAACACCACCTCCAACATTGTTGCCAGCAGCAACTGGAACCGGCAAAGCGTCATGGACATCGCCCGCCGGGTGGCGGACTGGCAGATCAAGGATTATCCCGAAAACAAATATGCCAAGAGCGAACCGCGCGGATGGATTGCCGGAGCACTTTATATGGGAATGTTCGACTGGGCGGAACTGAGCGGAGACAACACCTATTATGACTGGCTCCGGAAAATCTTCAACCGACAGAACTGGCAGGTTGCCAACCGGATGTATCATGCCGATGACGTTTGCATCGCACAAACCTACATCGATTTCTATAATAAGGAAAAGAACGAGAACATGTTGAAGCCGACCATCGCCCGCGCCGACTGGGTTTTGAACAATCCTTCCAACGGAAGCATGGACCTCGATTACAGCAAAGGCAGCACGATCGAACGTTGGACTTGGTGCGACGCCCTTTTCATGGCACCCGGAGTCTACACGCGGCTCTACACGCTGACCGGCAACCGCAAATACATGCACTTTGCCGACAGCGAATTCCGTGCCACATACAACCACCTGTATGATAAAGACGAAGACCTTTTCTATCGCGACAGCCGATACATCGGACAGAAAGAAGCCAACGGCAAGAAGATTTTCTGGGGACGCGGCAACGGTTGGGTAATCGGTGGGCTGGCGGAAATCCTGAAGACGCTGCCGGCAGACGACAAAGAGTTCCGCCCCTTCTACCTCGACCTTTTCAAAGAGATGAGCGAACGCCTCGCCGGGCTGCAAGGAAAAGACGGTTACTGGCATGCCAGCCTGCTGGACCCGGACAGCTATCCTTCACCCGAGACAAGCGCGACCGGATTTATCGTCTACGGCCTGGCATACGGAATCAACCAAGGTTATCTGCCGGCAAACAAATACCTGCCTGTTGTAAAAAAAGGCTGGGAGGCATTGATCCGCGCCGTTGAAACGGACGGGAAATTAGGTTGGGTCCAGCCGGTAGGCGCCGATCCGAAAAAGGTGACACGCGACATGACCGAACTCTATGGTACAGGTGCATTCCTGATGGCTGCATCGGAAATTTACCAATTAGCAGAAAAATAAGTCACAACAAGGCTCTTTTTTTCATAAAAGTACCAGTAAAAGCTCTTGGACACCTGGGTAAACCCGCCTTTAACATCCGGGTGTTTGTCCTCTTGACACCCGGATGTACAGAAAACAAACATCCGGGTGTTCAGTGTCAAATCCCACTATCCTATTGAAAATAAGCAATATGTTTATATCTTTTTCTACTATATTAGAAAAAGATGGAGTGATAGTAGAATGATTGTATGATAGAGATTTTGAAAAAATAATAATGACATGAAACATAAAGTTTGTTTACTCTTCGCACTTCTCTCCCTTTCCTTATCCGGTATTTCCGCAACGAACGGGCAGGATTCATTACGCCAAATTCAGCTAAATGATCTGGGAGTGCAAATCCGGTGGGTAAACCCTACTGCCATACGTGCCTATCTGGACGATACAAAAACAGCATTGGGAGAGAAAGCTCCCGCACTTTACGAAAAACTCTCCCGCCTGGAAACGCTTCTGCCCGAAGTACAACAGGCCTTGTCCGGCAAGGTTTCCGGCAACGCGGTCGACAAAATGATCGGCCAAGCTCAAGAAATAATTGCGTTGAAGCGTGAGATCATCCTCGCCAATCCGCTACTGGATATGGACAAGATCATTGTAGCCCGTTACCGCTTAGGCGACAAAGCTCGTAAGGCGATGGGACCGTCAATGGGCACTTCGACGGCCAACTACAACTCGCTCTTCTCTAATCCGCGCAAAGGCTACGACGCCGAGATCGACCTGCTCACGGGTTTGCGCGGAACCATTGAAAACAAACGGATCTACAAACCCAAGGCCGATGTCCCCGTTTCAGACATACAACTCCACTGGAATGCCGACCGCCTTCTCTTCTCCTCGCTCGACGAAAACCGGAAATGGCAGATCTACGAAATGAACATTGACGGAAGCAACCTTCACCAAAAGATCACTGTCGACGAACCGGACCTGGAATTTTGCGATGCCAATTACCTGCCGGACGGAAAAGTGGTGGCAACGACCAATATCGGTTACAACGGCGTGCCTTGCGTGCATGGCGACGACGTGGTAGCCAATCTGGTATCCTTTGACCCGCAGACGCGCGCCTTGCACCGCCTCACCTTCGACCAGGACGGGAACTGGTCGCCGGTCGTCATCCCGAACGGACGCATCATGTACACCCGCTGGGAATATACGGACTTGACACACTATTTCTCCCGTATCGTGATGCACATGAACCCTGACGGGACGGAAAACAAAGCACTCTACGGCAGCGGTTCCTATTTCCCGAACAGCACGTTCGACATGAAGCCGCTTTCCAAATACAGCAGCCGCTTCATCGGCATCATCTCCGGCCATCACGGGACGGCCCGTTCGGGACGGCTCGTCATCTTCGACCCAGCCAAAAGCCGGAAAGAGGAAAAGGGGATGATACAGGAACTACCGTTCAAAGACCGGCCGATCGTCCCGATCATCAAAGACGAATTGGTGAAAGGCGTCTGGCCTCAGTTCATGAAACCGTTTCCGCTCAGTGAGAAGTACTTTATAGTCGCCTGCAAACCGGCCAAGGATGCACTTTGGGGAATTTACCTGGTCGATGTCTTCGACAACCTGACACTTATCGCCGAACAGGAAGGGGAAGGCCTGACCGCTCCCATCCCGCTGGTAAAACGTGAAACGCCTCCCGTCATCCCTTCGAAGATCAAGCCGGACAGCAAAGAAGCTACGGTCTTTATCCAAGATATTTACGAAGGAGAGGGTACGCAGGGCATTCCCCGAGGCACGATCAAGGCACTCCGTATCTTCGCATACGAGTATGCTTATATATTGGCTCCCTCCGATCACGATGCACAGGGAATACAAAGCGGATGGGACATCAAACGCATACTCGGGACAGTCCCGGTCGAAGAAGACGGTTCCGCACTGTTCACCATTCCCGCCAACACACCGGTTTCCATTCAGCCGTTGGACAAAGACGGGGCAGCTATCCAGTGGATGCGCAGTTGGCTGACGGGAATGCCGGGCGAGATCGTCTCCTGTGTCGGTTGCCACGAGGATCAGAACAGCATACCGATTCCCAAACGCACGATCGCTTCGGCCAAACAGGCACGCCGGCTGGAAACACCGGAAGGAGGTGTCCGCCCGTTCACGTTCCGCTTGGAAGTGCAACCGGTGCTGGACCGTAACTGCGTGTCTTGCCACAACGGGAAAAATGCCGAGCCGGACTTCCGCAAGGACCAGATGGTCACGTATAAAAGAGGAATATTGACGAAAATCAACAAGCAGTTCGACCAAAGCTATCTGAACCTGCACCCCTATGTGTACCGCCAAGGACCGGAATCGGACATCTACGTTCTCAAACCGGCCGAGTTCCACGCAAGCAACAGCGAGCTGATCCGCATCCTGCAAGCCGGACATCACGGAGTACAGGTTCCGGAAGAGGACATGCGGACACTCTATGCCTGGATCGACCTCAACGCGCCTTACAGCGGAGCTTTCACACAGATAGACCTAAAACCGCAATCGCCGGCACGGCAAGTAGATCGCCGTATGGAACTGGCCGGGAAATACAGCGGCGTACGGGTAGACTGGCAAAAAGAGATTGCCGACTATGCCAACTGGCTGAAAGAAAACGAAAAATCAGACGGCATCACCGGAGCAACGACCAACAAGACAGTCGAAATAAAAAAGCCTGCCAAACCGGTCCGCCCGGCCAAAGTAAAGGGATTCCCGTTCGACACGCAGACGGCGGCTGCCCGGCAAGCAGCCAAAGGCGAAACGACCCGCCGCCTTACCATAACCCCGGATATCCACATCGACCTGGTATGGATTCCCGCAGGCAGCTTCGTGATGGGCAACAACCAGACACCTTCCGCTTCGCCCGCATTCAAGGCTAACGTGAAGGAAGGCTTCTGGATGAGCACGACCGAAATCACGAATGCACAGTTCCGCGCGCTTTTCCCGGAACACGACAGCCGATACATCGGACAGACCTGGAAGGACCATACGACTCCCGGCTATGCAGCCAACCGGCCCGAACAGCCTGTCGTGCGTGTCAGTTGGGACGAAGCGAACGCTTTCTGTCAGAAAATCAGCAAAATGTCAGGCAACACAGTGTCTCTACCTACCGAGACACAATGGGAATGGGCAGCACGCGCAGGTAGCGCGGATGATTTCTGGTTCGGATCGACGGAGAGTGACTTCGGTACTTTCGAAAACTTGGCAGACAGCACGACTGTCGACTTGGCGGTAACAGGCGTAGACCCGAAGCCGATGCAGGCAAACGATCCCATGCGTAAGTTCTGGGATTTCCTGCCGAAAGTCTTGAACGTAAACGACCATCAACTGATCAGTTGCCCGGTCGCCTCCTACCGTCCCAATCCCTGGGGATTATACGACATGAACGGAAACGTGGCGGAATGGACGGCATCCGATTACCTTCCTTATCCTTTAAAGGAAAAAGCAAACAAAGATGCAGCCGAAAAGAAAGTCGTACGCGGCGGCTCCTGGCGCGAACGTCCCAAATACTCCACATCAGCCGTCCGCAAAGCCTACCTGCCCTGGCAACGGCCGATGAATGTGGGATTCAGGATCGTGATCCGATGAAATCGAAGGTGTGTAATTAAAACATCGTCTTTTTTACACACCTCCTTCAACATCCAAAGTGCTCTTTCCATTGCCGGCCCGGCTCACCCGGACACGGACAGGGATGCGCTCGGTCATTTCCTGCACATGCGAGATAACGCCGATCTTGCGTCCCTGCGTCCGCAAACTTTCCAAAGCATCCATCGCCACACGAAGCGTCTCGGCATCCAAAGAGCCGAAACCTTCGTCGATGAAAAGGCTTTCGACCCGCATCCGGTTGGACGAAAGAGAAGACAAACCGAGTGCAAGTGCCAATGAGACAAGAAACGATTCGCCTCCCGAAAGGCTATGGACGGTACGCACCTCATCACACATATCCCGGTCGATCACCTGCAAGGCAAGTGTATCGGGAACCCGCTCCAGACGATAGCGCCTCGTCAGTCCACGTAACTGCACATTGGCATAGTTCAACAAAATATCAAGCGTATATCCCTGTGCCACACGACGGAACTTGGCGCCATCGGCAGAGCCGGCCAGTTCGTTCAACTTCGCCCAGCGTTCGCTTTCCACGCGCCGGACATTCAATTCTTCCTGTAGTCCGGAGACTTTCGCCTTGTTCTCCGTCTGGATACGAAGGCGGAAAACAAATTCAGTCTTTTCCTGTGTGAACCGGAGCAGCATCGCTTCGAGCGGCTGTCCATCCGAAGAGGCCAGATAAGCGGCACTCCATTTATCTAAAGCCGCCTTTCGTAGGAGCAGGTCAGCCGCGGCTTCGTCCAAATCTTTCGCGATCTGGCCGACGATGCCGCGCGTCTGTTCGGCGATGCCGGATTGCTCGGTCTGGGTGGCCGACAGCTTCTTCAGACGTTCTTTCAGCTCTTCCATTCGCCGGGTGTACTCTTGCTCCACACGATCTGCGGAACGGCCGTCCAGGAGTTTCTTTCGCTCCGCCTGCAAGGAGGAAAAAGCGGCACGGTTCTTTTCATGGAGCTGCCCGGCCTCTTCGACTTGCTTCCCGAGAGAAGGAAGAAAAGAGGCAAATGACTCGCATTCGGCTCTCCGGGCGCTTTCCTGCCGTTCCAGTTGATGAAGCTTCTCGGTATTCTCATGCCACTGACGGGCAAAGTCTGTCAATGTTTTACGGAAGACTTCCGGATTCTGCAACCACGCTTTCTGCCATTCGCCATTGCCGAACAAGCGGTCGGCAGCCGAAAGAGACTGGATCAACCGGGCGGACTGTTCCTTCACAACGGCTTCTTCCCGCTCTTGCCGGCTGACGGCGAGCTGTTGCTTGCCGATCATGTCCTTACATAAGGCTTCGCTGTCTGCCAACTCTTTATGGAGTTGAAGCAATTGCTGTTGCAGACGGGCGAGCCGGTGGGTACAGGCCGTGTAGGCTTCTTTTTTCTTTGACAATTCTTGCAATTGAAGGGTAAGGGTGGAAACAGGAGCGACGGGCGCCTGATTGGCAAAAGGATGATGCGTGCTTCCACAAACCGGACAAGGTTCTCCTTCCTGTAACCCGCCACGCAAATCCTTTATGTTGCCGGAAGCCTCCAAGCGAGCCCGTTCGATAAGCAGTTGTTCCCGCTCCCGGCGCAGTTTCTCGATCTGCTTGTCCAAAGCCGGCGCATCGGTCGCTTTCAGTTCTTCTTCCAAGCTCCGGTAGTCTGCTTCCGCCTGCTTCAACGCCTGCTGTTTGCCTGCACTGGTCTGTTGCAGACCGGCAAGTTGCCTATTCAACGCCACAACCTCCCGCCGGAGCGTTTCGATCGAACGGGCGGCCGTTTCCATGTCCGAACGGGCGGCCGATGCTGCATCCAAGTGGAGCAGCAAGGCGGAAAGCTGTTCCGCGATACGTTCCTTCTCCTTATAACGTTCGCGCCAAGCGGTCAGCCGGGCAATTTCCTCCGCTCCCTGCTTCTGACGGAAGACGGCAGCCTGATATTTCTTTTCAGCTTCTACCTTCCGAAACGTTACATTCTTCAACTGCTGTTCCGAGTGGGACAAGTCGCGGATGGCCGTATCCAACTGAATATCCAGCTTACGCGCTTGTAATATCTCCTGTTGAAGGGATTTGAAACAGACTTCGGACTGTTGCTGCTCCTCCACACCCTTTTCAAATTCGCGGCGGGCGACCGTCAACAATTCCGTTGCGTGTGCAAGTTTGTCGGCTGCCTCTTTTTGCTGCTTCCGACGGACGGTTATCTGCTGTTCGACAGAGCGGACAGCTTCTTGAAGGGCTTGCTGCTCCGCCTTCGCCTTTTCGACCCGCTGCAATTCCCTTTCCGTTCCGGCGAGACGGATGCGCAAGTCGTTTTCCTCCTCATCCGTCAACAACTCGATGCCTTGTATACGCGATTGGATCAGGTCGAAGGCTTCTTTCGCCCGCGTATTTCTTTCGAATATCTGGCGGGAAATGGCGGAATAGAGTTCGGTTCCGGTCAGCTTCTCCAGCAAGGAAGCCTTTTCTCCCTGCTCGGCTTTCAGGAAAGTGGAAAAATCATTCTGCGCCAGCAATACGGAACGCGTAAACTGTTCGAAGGTCAGGCCGATCAGTTCGATGATGCGGGCTTGCAGTTCGGAACGCGTCCCCTGCTCTTCCTCCTCCTTATCAAGATCGTACAAAGCCAAACGCGGATTCTGCAACCGCCCGTTCTCCTTCTCTCGAGCCCGCGCCACCGACCAGCGCGCCCGGTAGCGGTGTCCGTTCAAGGCCATGAAATCCACCTCCGCAAAACCGGAAGCCGTCCCCCTCCGCAACAAGAAACGGGGGTCACTTTGCGACAGTTGTTCATTGCTGACATCCTGGAGCTTGACATTATTCTCTTTTGCCTGGTCGGTACGGGGCGTACGGGCGAACAGAGCCAGGCACATCGCGTCCAAAAGCGTGGATTTCCCCGCTCCCGTCGGCCCGGAAATAGCAAATATACCGGCCGAGAGCAACGGTTCCACCGTAAAATCAATTTCAAAATCACCTTCCAATGAGGCTAAGTTGCGACCTCTTATCGCTAATATCTTCATAAGGAAACCTCCCGCACTACATCGTTAAACATCTTCTCCAACTCTTCCGGCAAATCGCCTCCGAAACGGTTCGTAAAGGTATGGCGTAGCATATCCAGCGGAGCGATCTTTTGCAAATCCGTATAAGATAAAGGACGAAATTCCTCCTCCCCCTCCTTTTTCGGATAAGAAGGGATGATGGAAGTCAGGCGTACGGCCTTATCTGCCAACGCCTCTTCGACCCGATGCCGAAACCCCGGATCAGGCTCCGTCAACAGCACCTGCACCTCCAGGTAAGGCCACAGGCTGCGGTCGGCTCCCTCCTCTGCCAACGGCAGGTTGGAAAGTTGCAAAAGGACTTCGGCCGGCGATGCCGGTTCCGCCGGAATCCGATGCAAGGCGGTTCGTAAAGGGACAGGCATCGCTTTCAGATCCGACAAGCATCCGTTTTCGACCGTAAAAGCAACGACCTGGTGGTGATAATGTTGTTCGGAGAAAGACATCGGCAACGGGCTGCCGGCATATCGTATATTCTCGCGCCCCCCTACCCGTTGCGCCTTGTGGATGTGACCGAGAGCCGTATAAGCCAAGCCCTCTTCAAAAGCTTCTACAGACACGGATTCAAGCCCTCCCATTATGGTCCGCTCGCTCCGGTCGTCTTCCGACAGTTCGGCTCCGGTCGCATGCAAGTGCCCCATTGCTAAAAGAGATTCGCCCGGCTGCCTCCGGCTATCGGCATAGTCGTATAGTTGGCGGTACATCCGGGCAATTCCCTCCACATACGTATCCTTTCCCTCATCTGAAGCCGGATAATCTCCCTGCCGCAGATAGGGAACAGCCAGGCAGAGTGCCTCCCGCCTTCTCTCCTTATTATATAAGGGAATCAGGAGCGAGTCGAAATCGATCTTGCACAGGTCTGTTCGCGGGACAGTTCCGACAATTGACGTATTCAATTCTTCCAACAAGGGTATCGGCGCTTCCAAACGGGCTGCCGAATCATGATTGCCTGCGATGATCACGACCTGCAAATGCGGGTTACGCCGGTTCGCTTCCCGCAGAAACCGGAAGAAACGGCGCTGGGCGGCTGCCGAGGGATTGGCGACATCAAAGATATCGCCGGCTATCAGCAGGACATCGGTCTGCTGCTCCGACAACGTATCGGTCAGCCACGAAAGAAATGCCTCATGCTCCTCATCGCGGTCATAACCGAAAAAGGTTTGCCCGAGATGCCAGTCGGAGGTATGTATTATTTTCAATGACATTGGTTCTTTGTTTTGTTTGCAAATTTACAAACCTTTCATCCAATTGAAAGGTCGATAAGGCGAGCAAGTTATCAAGAAAAACCGCAACTTGCAAAATTTATCCTATCTTTGCCCCCTCAATAAATGAAAAAGAACTTATGAATTGGTTACAAGAGGCCTTTTTAGCGCCTACGATGGTGCAAGCAGTTATCATTATTTCACTGGTCTCTGCACTTGGATTATATTTAGGCCGAATCAAGATATTCGGGATTTCACTGGGTATCACATTCGTATTCTTTGCCGGTATCCTGGCAGGACATTTTGGTATCGTCGTTAATAAGGATATGCTTTATTTCGCCCAAAGTTTCGGGTTGATTCTTTTCGTTTACGCATTGGGGTTACAAGTCGGACCCGGTTTTTTCTCTTCGTTGAAGAAAGGAGGCGTGGCCATGAATATGATGGGATTGGGCGTTATCCTGCTCGGACTCATCATGACGGTCGGACTGCACTGGACCACAGGTGTTTCCCTTTCCAACATGGTTGGTCTGCTTTGCGGAGCCGTAACCAATACGCCTGCTTTGGGAGCCGCACAACAAGCTCTGTTGCAGATAGATCCGAACAATACCAAAGGGGTGACGGACATGGCTTTGGCGTGTGCCGTCACTTATCCGCTTGGCGTGGTGGGCGTGATCTTGGCGATCATCATCCTGAAAGCCTTGTTTGCCGACAAGAAACAGAAAGACCTAAAGGAACAGCGCGACACGACTACCTACGTCGCCGAGTTCCACGTAAGCAATCCGGCTATCTACGAAAAGAGCATCAAAGATGTGATGAAACTGACAGACAAGCATTTCGTCATCTCACGCGTATGGAGAAACGGTAGGGTAAGCATCCCGACTTCGGATACTCTGCTCCACGAGCATGACCACCTTTTGATTATCTCCGTCAAATCGGATGTAGAAAACATCAAAGTCCTCTTCGGCGAACAGGAGAATGTGGACTGGAACAAGGCGGATATCGATTGGAACGCCATCGACAGCCAATTGATTTCCCGCCGTATCGCGGTGACCCGCAACCGGGTGAATGGTGTGAAGCTGGGTTCCCTCCGCCTCCGTAACCTCTACGGCATCAATATTACACGTGTGAACCGTGCCGGTATAGACCTGCTGGCCTCTCCCGACTTGCGCCTGCAGATCGGCGACCGGCTGACAATCGTGGGGGAAGCGAATTCGGTGAACACAGTCGGAAAGATTTTAGGGAACGAGATCAAGCGGTTAAACAACCCGAACCTGCTGGCGGTCTTTATCGGAATCTCGCTGGGGATGCTGTTGGGGGCATTGCCGGTCACACTGCCGGGAATGAACACGCCGGTCAAATTGGGGATTGCCGGAGGTCCGATCATCGTCGGTATCCTGATGGGCGCATTCGGCCCGCGTTTCCATCTGACAACCTACACGACGATGAGTGCCAACCTGATGCTCCGCCAATTGGGGATCATCATTTATCTGGCAGGATTAGGAATCGATTCGGGTGCGCATTTCTTCGAAACGGTTTTCCGGGCAGAAGGATTGCTTTGGATCGGGCTTGGATTCCTGCTAACAATCGTTCCGGTACTGATCATCGGTTTCCTGGCTTCACAATTCTTCAAACTCGACTATGCACATAACGTAGGGATGCTCTGCGGGAGCATGGCAAACCCGATGGCATTGAACTATGCCAACACGACTGTCGATGGCGACGAACCATCTGTTTCTTATGCCACCGTATACCCGCTTTCGATGTTTATCCGTGTGATTTCGGCGCAGTTGGTACTGATGTTATTCACCTAATCAGGCTTTGGAACACCTGACCAGCACCTTTTTTCCATCCGCCAATGTGGTTGCAAAGAGATAGGGATGACCGCCGTCGGAGATCTTCGTCCGCTTGCGCAATTCCTCTACAGAAAGGGGGAAATTGCGCACGGTTATATTTGCCTGAGGGATTGTTTTTGAAAGTCCTTTACAGAGTTTTCCGGTAAAAGGCAGTACTTCGTCTACCCGGAATCGACGGCCAGGAAAGTCAGGAACCAACTGGTCCGATGTATATAGATGGCTGCTCACCTGCAACTTCTTCACTCCCGTCCGGACAGCTATCTGCTTAAATGCGCCGGCTTTTAAAACCGAGGCATTCGGTTCGTATAAATACGCACCGACCTGACCGGCGGGAACCAGCACGGCGTTTCGTTCCTCTTCCAATGTGAAAAAGAAAGATTGTATGCCATCCGGTCCGAAATTGACACACCGGATCGACGGTCCTTCGCCATCCGCCTCGCGTTCCGTCACAAAAAGCAGTTCCTTGCATTCGTTCCTGACGGAAAGGACATGCACGGATGTCGTCCCCGGCAACAAGTCCAAAGTCATTTGTATATCCGCCATCGGCGAAAGCTTTGCAATGACACGCGGAGAGCGTTTCAGAAGCTTTGGCAAGAGCCCGGGGAGGTCAGGTTCGCAATCCTGCAAGGCGAAAACCCGCTTGTTGGATTCTCCCCGGCGTGCAGGGTCGATATAGAAAGCGTCGACCTCCGGAAGGGTATCGGCTGATTGGGCGGTATCGGCATTCACGACCGTTATGTTGTCAGCCTCCAAGACGGAAAAATTATGTTTCGCAGCTTCACAATAAACCGGAAAACGTTCTATGTAAGTCAAATGTTTCGCCTTGCGGGAAAGGTAATAGCTATCGATTCCCAAACCACCCGTCAAGTCGCAAACGGTCCAGTCTTGGCCTATCAGTTCCTGCTTATAGGCAGCCGTCTGTTCGGAAGAACATTGTTCCGCCGCAATCTTAGCCGGAAAAACCAATCGTTCGTTATCATACCACGACGGCAGCTTCTCCCGGATCTGCCTCCGGGCCGCAATCTGATCGGCCAAAAAGGGAATATCCATTCCGGGGTACTTGGCGGCGGAAAGCAACAGGCGGGCCAAATCATCTGCTGCATGATCTTTTATAAACTGTATGTGTGAAGTTGTCAGTTCCATATCGGCGCTAAAATCAGTAACGGCACATCCTCTTTTCTACGGAAAGCAAAGATTTTGAACCCACTCTCCCAATATCCTTTAAATCCAATGTCCTATCATTATATCAAAGCCTTAGGGGAGTACAACTTAAATAACGAGAAAACACTTTTCCGTCACTTTTTGGCTGTTTGCCGCCTACCTAAAACCAAAGTTCAAAGATACGGCTTTCTTTTTTAATATGCAAATCACTGAAAATAAATATTCTACATTAAAACCGGTTCAGTCGCAAATCAATGGACAGGAAAAAGGAACCGTACCGGAATCGCATTCAAATATAGTTTTTATATCCTGCCTGGCACAGCAAAAGAGTCAGTAAATAGAAATCCCCTTTAGGCATGTGCTCTTTCAAGAACCGGAGGGCCAAGTACACATGGCTCTCCACCGTACGCTGCGGCATCCGGGTTTGTTCCGCAACTTCTTTAGTTGTGAGCCCTTTTATATAGGCGAGGATGAAAACTTCGCGACGTTGTTCCGGCAGATATTCCAGCAATTCATACAAACGGCAATAAAATTCCTTAACGGAAAGCTCTTCTATAATAGAATTGTCGTCTTTTAACAAATCATGACAATCTTCTAAATACTGCTCGAAAGTATGAGAATGGCATTTCTCAACCAAGTGGTTTTTCTTGAAATAGTCGAGACAACGGGTATAAGCGGACTGGAAAAGATAGGAATGGAAACCATCACTGACATATAACTTTTCGCGGTTTTCCCAAACATACAAAAAAACATCCTGGACAATATCCTCCGCAACCTTTTGCTCTACCATAGAAGCAACATACGCCATCATCCGGGGATAATAGTAACGAAAAACACCATTAAAGGCTTCTCTATTCCCATCCTTCAGTTCATGCAATAAAGAAATATCGAACATATTGCCAGCGATTTTAAAACCATTCTATTAACATCTCGCCCGCAAAAATAATAATATTTTACAAACTTTGCTTATTAACAGATATTCTCCTCAGGGCAACCGCACCAAAAATTGTTATCCGGAACCACATCTCTTCTTCCGTGAAAAATTTCGCAAACCAACTACCATACTGCCATATCCGGTTGTTAACTATTGTTTCACAATGTGTTAAAGCATGACAGATGCAAAAACAGGACATAAAAGTACCTCCAACACGGCGGATAAACATCCCCGCATCCCCGTCAGGGCTTCGCGCAGACCCGGGCCTCAAACGGCTTTAAAAGCTGTTTTTGACAAAAGAAAAGCCTGTCTTGATGAAAAAAGAAGCCGTTTTAACATGTTTTGCACCTGTTCCCGGACGGTCTCTGTTTTTATCGTACAATTGATTCACAGGATGTTATCATTTTACACCATGATAGTTATGATAGATGAATGATAGGTCAAAACGGCAACCATCATGCCATAATATATTGGTTTTAAATAACATACAGACGAATATGATAGTATGATGGTTGTTTTGCAAAAACATTTATGTGGTTAGTCCGTATCGGTCGGTGGCGAAAGCAGATGGACGCTTTATGATTTTGATGCGGTTGTCCTGATATTCTCCTTTGATAATAATACAAGAGAACGATATTTCTTAATATTCTCGCAAAAGACACTCCAAAAGTATAGAAAACAGGACAACCATTAACTCTTAGAATTTCTTTATCAGGAAAGAGGGATTTACCCGCAGATAGATCCCCGCGGAAAAACTGGTTTGGGCAAACGATTTATAACCATCCTGTTCCGTACCGCGAAAAACGGCAGGCAGATGTTCATATATATCCAGGTCGATGCCAAGCGAAAAGCCTCTCGCCAGTTCGCGCGAATACTCCAGACCAAAGTGCAACATGGAAGGATCGTCGAAAACAAGACCTTCATCAGATGTCGAGACAGCCCCATAAAACGGACTGCCGAACATGGAAATAAACTGATGGCATCTCCAGTAGGAAGTCTTTACACGAAAATCATAGATATCGGCAAACGCACGGGCATATACACCATAGCCGCTATCGAAAGGCCACAACTTACCGGCCTGCTGATAATAGCCGGCAACATCCAGTTCCACATTTACATTCTTGAATATCTTACGACCAGTGTTCCACACGCCTCCAAGCCCGACAGCACCGTTCATCAATGTCTGGACAGAATTGGTCAAAATCGTGTCGATCTCCCCCCCCCGGTGCTGAGCCAAAGCCTGCGCAGGTATATAGAAGTGGAAACGCGAATCCGGATCGTTTAACTTGAAGCGTGTAGACAATCCGACTGTAAATGCTTCCTGGTGGACGTCTTCCCTGAAAATAAAACTTTCCCAGTTCACCCACACATCCAAATCGAGCCGGCGGGAATTATACAGCAATTGCAATCCCATCTCCGGATCGGCAACCATATTTAATTCCGGATTGTACAACGGTTCTATCAGATTATGATTGGCCGCCCCATACAAATCGCCCAGCACGATATTCACATGATCGGACAAAGCCACTTGCGCACGGAACCAAGGAAGTGCATGAAAACCTTTTTGGTACTGCTCGCCCTTCCAATGCGCAATATCTTGATAAGCCATATTCGGATAACGATTCGCTCCCCAGAAACGTTGCAGATGCACACCGGCTTCGAGTTTCAGCATTCCTAACGGATAGTAGACCGCCTTTGCCTGCAACCAAAGCCCCGGCAACGTATAACCTTTCATAAACGAACCGGTATATTCATCATCTTTAAAGAAACTCAAGTTATCTATTTCGACCGAAAGCTCTCCCCTCTTTTCCGGGTCGATCTGATAGTCCGTTTTGAAAACGCGGTCCGGAATCTGGGCACGGAGTGCAGGGACAAATGAAATTTCCGCCAAACAGAACAAGAGGCACAGGCAAACACGCAAACAGGAAAAATTAAAACACTTTTTCATCTACAGCAAATTAAATGCAAACGTAACAATTAAAAAGGAATAAACGAAGAACGGGGATATAGAATCTTGCCTATATCCCCGTTCATATACTTTGATACTATTATTTATTAGCGTCTCGGTGTTGCTTCTTTTACAACCATCTGGCGGCCTTCGTATTCAGCGCCGTTCAATTCTTCGATAGCGTTTCTTGCTTCGTTTTCGTTAGGAAGTTCTGCGAAAGCAAAACCTTTGGAACGACGAGTTTCACGATCAATGATCAATTTAACAGATTCAACCGTACCGTACTCTTCCAAAACCTGTTGTAAGTCTGATTCTCTAACCCGATAGTTCAGGTTACCAATGTAAATATTCATAACAAAAAATGATATAAAATAATTAATAAAAAAATGAAACAATAAAACTTTAAGGAAAGATCAATGTCTGCTAAATCATATTCTGCGATGAATATTAAGTCGGAGATAAAGAACTACACAAACAGTTTTGCTTGTCGGGTACAAAGGAAAGCATTATAAATGGATATTGCACCATAAAACCGAAAAATTAATTCATAACAATTCAAAAAAGAGATGGCGAAAAAGACTTTCCGCCTAAAACATCGGCACATCCGCAGGGATTTATAAAAAGAAACTTCAATGCAACGACATGTAAAAAAGGCCTATTTTATAGTATTTCAAACCAATTAAGCCACCATATAGCCTTTCATGTTTCATTCAGAAAGTCTAATTTTGCGCAATCATTTTGAACTTAATTTGACATGGAAAAAATCGAAGTTAAAGAAGCCAAAGGCAAACTTGGCATTCTGGTTGTCGGGGTAGGCGGCGCAGTCGCCACGACCATGATTACAGGCACATTGGCTGCACGTAAAGGATTGGCAAAGCCTATCGGCTCTATCTCACAGTTAGCAACAATGCGTTTAGAAAACGGAGAAGAAAAAGCGATCAAAGATATTGTTCCTCTGACCGACCTGAATGACATCGTTTTCGGCGGATGGGATATTTTCCCTGATAATGCATACGAAGCGGCCATGTACGCAGAAGTCTTGAAAGAAAAAGACCTGAACGGCGTAAAAGACGAACTGGAGGCGATCAAACCGATGCCGGCCGCATTTGACCATAATTGGGCAAAACGTTTGAACGGCACGCACATCAAACAGGCTGCAACCCGTTGGGAGATGGTTGAACAGCTCCGCCAGGACATCCGTGATTTCAAGGCTGCCAACAACTGCGAACGCATCTCCGTCCTGTGGGCTGCAAGTACGGAAATCTATATCCCGCTGTCTGACGAACACATGTCGCTCGCCGCTTTGGAGAAAGCGATGAAGGACAACAATACGGAAGCGATTTCTCCGAGCATGTGCTACGCCTACGCCGCCATCGCAGAAGGTGCTCCGTTCATCATGGGTGCTCCCAATCTGTGTGTAGACACTCCCGCCATGTGGGAATTTTCCAAAAAGATGAATGTACCTATCTCCGGCAAGGACTTCAAGAGCGGGCAGACCTTGATGAAGACAGTGCTGGCCCCGATGTTCAAAACGCGTATGTTAGGCGTAAGCGGCTGGTTCTCCACCAACATCTTAGGAAACCGTGACGGCGAAGTGTTGGACGATCCTGCAAACTTCAAGACAAAAGAAGTCAGCAAGTTGTCTGTCATCGACAACATCTTCGAACCCGAAAAATTCCCAGACCTGTACGGCGACGTATATCATAAGGTACGCATCAACTACTATCCTCCCCGCAAGGACAATAAAGAAGCATGGGACAATATCGACATCTTCGGCTGGATGGGCTACCCGATGGAAATCAAGGTAAACTTCCTTTGCCGCGACTCCATCTTGGCCGCACCTATCGCATTAGACCTGGTGTTATTCAGTGACCTGGCCCTGCGTGCCGGCATGTGTGGCATCCAGACCTGGTTATCGTTCTTCTGCAAAAGCCCGATGCATGACTTCGAACATCAGCCTGTGCATGACCTGTTCCAGCAATGGAGAATGGTTAAGCAGACATTGCGCGACATGATCGGAGAAAAATCGCCCAGCTACCTGGACTAAAATCCAAGGTAATACAAATTTAGTTTCATAGGGATGAAACTTTTGTTCCATGCCTATGAAACTAAAATTCCATCAGCATGGAATTCTCAATAAAACTTTCCTCCTTATCCGGAAGAAAGTTTTATTATTTTTATAACTTTGCATACATTTTACTGACAGGATGAAAAGAGTTTCACTAATTCATATTATTATTGCAACAGGTTTCGGTTCCGGTTTTTCTCCGATCGCTCCGGGAACGGCGGGAGCTTTACTGGCGACACAGATCTGGCTTGCATTGTCTTGCGCCGTATCTCCTACCCTGCTCCTTATCATGACCGCCTTGCTGATCGGTATTTTCACGATCGCCGGCATCCGTTCGGCAAACGCAGTCGAACCTATTTGGGGAGAAGATCCCTCACGGGTGGTAATAGACGAGATGGTCGGTGTCTGGATTCCGCTTTTGGCTGCACCGGCAGGCGACCGGTGGTATGCATTGGCCGCGTTCGTACTATTCCGCCTGTTCGACATCTTCAAACCGTTGGGTATCCGCAAGATGGAGAGTTTCAAAGGCGGTGTCGGAATAATGATGGATGACATTCTGGCGGGAATATATAGTCTTATTCTGCTAATCGGTGCAAAATGGGTGATTGGATAAAAAAGAACGTAAAAGCGTTTTCAGAGAAAGGCGGGATATTCATGTTCATGCGCGCCCAGTTTTCTTCGCAAGTTGCCAGTGCGACGGATTTTCTGGTCACGATCTTGTTGGTAAAACTATTCGGGATCTATTATGTCTATGCAACTTTCACAGGTTCCATCTGTGGCGGGATCGTGAACTGCATCATCAATTATAAATGGACATTCAAGACCAAAGACTGCAAGAAACGGCACGTGATGATCAAGTACCTGCTGGTCTGGATCGGCAGCATCCTACTGAACACCTGGGGAATCTACTTCATGACGGAAGCAATCAGCCAGAATCCCTGGGTCAGGGAGACGTTGAAGCATTATACCGCCAACCTCTTCGTCTTCTCCAAGATAGTAGTCTCGCTACTCGTCGGATTTCTTTGGAACTACAATATGCAACGTGTCTTTGTCTACAAAAACTGTAGGATCAGAGGCCGTTTCCAGAAAGCAAATTCAAAATAAAAATAACAAGATATGAAATTCAAAGTCTTCAGAGATTGGTTGCAACAGACGATCTACAAGATCATCAACCCGATCGTACATGGAATGATTAAAATTGGGATCACTCCCAATTTTATTACAACGACAGGATTAATCCTGAATATTGTAGTTGCCTGCATATTCCTTTATGCCGGCATGAAGGGAGAGCAAGGAGATTTCCACTACATCGGCTGGGGTGGCGGCATCATCCTGTTTGCCGGGCTGTTCGACATGATGGACGGCCAGGTGGCACGTATCGGTAAAATGAGTTCCACGTTCGGGGCCTTGTACGATTCGGTACTGGACCGTTACAGCGAACTGACGGTTTTCTTCGGTATCTGCTTCTACCTGATCAACCAAGGATATATAATCAGTTCGATCGTAGCCTTCGTCGCTTTGATCGGTTCACTGATGGTAAGCTATGTACGCGCCCGTGCCGAAGGACTGGGGCTTGAGTGCAAAGTCGGTTTCATGCAACGTCCCGAACGTGTGGTATTGACCGGATTAGGAGCCCTCTGCTGTGGCATCTTTGCTCCCATGATGAAACACAACGAGACATTCGAACCGATCCTGATATTCGTCATCCCTTTGCTGATCGTCGCGATATTCTCCAACATTACAGCATTCGCACGCCTGAACCATTGTCGAAAACTATTGAATAGCAAAGATAACGAATGAAAGAAACCATTGTACTCCCGTCAAAGAAGGAGACAGGGACTGTTATCGGCCTGACAGTGCTGTTTCTTCTGCTGACAGCCGT
This sequence comes from uncultured Parabacteroides sp., assembly GCA_910577325.1. Classification (GTDB taxonomy): domain Bacteria; phylum Bacteroidota; class Bacteroidia; order Bacteroidales; family Tannerellaceae; genus Parabacteroides. The sequence goes on along the minus strand of CAJTMR010000004.1, from coordinate 91,408 downwards.
ATGTATCGGATTGCGCCCGGAGCATGTATTCATGACCGGCCTGTACCTGCTCCTCTTCTTCGCCGGTAAGACAACCCGTAAATTGGCTGTAGCCTTGTTGCCGTTTGCTCTTTTTGGCATTTCATACGACTGGATGCGTGTATTCCCGAACTACGAGGCGAACCCGATCGACGTAGAAAGCCTGTATAATCTGGAAAAAAGCCTGTTCGGCATAAACGACAACGGGAACATCCTGATTCCTTGCGAGTATTTCGTGTCTCACAATTGCCAGACAGCAGACTTTCTTGCCGGTATCTTTTATCTCTGCTGGGTTCCCGTACCGATCGCTTTCGGGTTGTGGCTCTACCTCAAGGGGAAGCGTGACTTGTATCTTCGTTTCTCTATGGTTTTCCTGTTCGTCAACCTGATCGGCTTTGCCGGATACTATATCCATCCGGCAGCGCCTCCCTGGTATGCAATCAATTATGGTTTTACACCGGTACTTGACACACCGGGCAATGTCGCCGGCCTCGGCAGGTTCGACGCATTGACAGGCCTTTCAATCTTCGATTCCATTTATGGCCGTAACGCGAACGTATTCGCGGCAGTTCCTTCATTACATGCCGCATATATGGTAGTCGCGCTATGTTACGCGATTATCAATAAATGTAACAAATTTGTGATTGTCCTGTTTGCCATCATTATGACAGGAATCTGGGGAACGGCCGTTTATACCTCACATCATTACATTATAGATGTAACATTGGGAATCTGTTGCGCCCTCTTGGGAATACTGATTTTCGAGAAAGGATTGATGAAGGCCGGCTGGTTCAAAAACTTCTTCAACCGATATTATAATTACATTAAATAATGTGCCGATATGCCGGCAAAGCATTTCTTTCCCTATAAAATAAAAAACGGGAGACGTCATTACGACTGCCTCCCGTTCCCAATAAACTACACAAAACATTTAAAAGAACAAACTTCGCTTTAGAAAGCAAGACCTAAGCGGATTCCCCAGTTATTCAACCCATCGATCGAATAGCTCAGAACTTCGCCTTTATTGGTTGCATAATTATAATAGGCCGCAATATGCAGACCGATCTGTTTCTGAGGTGTAAAATACATATTCATACCTATTTCGGGAGATACATAGAACCCCCAGTTACGATCGTAGACTTTCATTACATTCATATAAGTCGACATTTCACTGTAACTTGCCCCCAACTGCATACCAGCATAAGGCTGGAACTGACTTTCGGGAGCCACATTGTAACGGAAAGCCGCACCGAAAGGTAACTGGAAGATAGAATGCTGCTGGTCTGAAGTGATTGCCGATGTAGGACTTACCGGTAATGTCTGACGATCGACATACTTATTGTTGGTATGATAAGAGATGAACGCACCTACCGAGAAATTAGGGATTACGTAATAACCCGCTTCCGCATGTGCGCCCCAACCGCTTGTCTTGTTAGAAAAATCCTGCCCGAACGGAGAGTTGATCTGCCAGTCCACGTTGAAATACATATTCTTTACAATCTGAGCGCCAGCCAGGGAAGGTATCGCTAAACAGGCAATAAGCAAAGCGATTAATTTTATTGATCTATATACCTTTTTCATAAGATTCCAATTTATCTTTTAATACACATTTAATTATTTGTTCAAGTACGGCGACTGCACGAAAGCCTGCTCGATAGCACGAGTAGAAAGTTCGATATTCACTTTGTCGGAACCGGACAACAAACCAGTCATGTAAGCGGTCCAGAGAACCGGAAGCTTAGCATCTTCAGATTTCGGCAGCGGAGTTTTCAAGTCGACCAACTCAACCAACAAAGAGCCTACGCTATAACTGTACACCACAGCATACGGATAGTACCATCCATTCCATACTCCGGTCCAGTTGTCCCAATAGCCATACCACCAGTTATATCCGGGATACCCCCACCACCAGTAAGGATTTTCATGATAATCGGTAAAATAATTTACATTTTTCACAAAAGAGACCTGCAAACCCAGATCTGCAGCTCCTTTATCCGAGGTACGCGTATAACCCCGACTTTCCATTTCGCCCACCAATGTAGAAACGATATCGCCAGCTTCTGCCACACTCCAGAACTCGGGTTTTTCACTGTTGCCGATAACCATTACACTATCTGGGATATAGAAAGTAGCAAACGATTCGAAGCCAGCACCCTTGTTATGATCTGTGAACACTACGAAATCATTGCTTAGTTTTGACATGTCCGGGTCCTTCTGGCAAGAGGCCAGCAAAAGGACCAATAAGAAAAGAGGAAGAATCTTTTTCATCTCATTCAACGTTTAAAACAGTTTATACTATTATTTATGCACTTATATAAGTTATTATTTAAACAACATGAACTAAAAAAGGTTTGCATTCTCCCTTTTCAAGAGTGTTAATTAACTTGTCTGAAGATTTCGGAACGGTTATAAACGACCGTTAATACAAAAGTAAAGGCAACCATTCAGCAGAAGACAAGAATGGCTACATGTACACTTCCGGCACACCTTCCTTTTGTTACCAGATAAATATTTTCCACTAAACATTATTTATATTGAAAATATCATATATCTTTGCATCCGTCAAATATATAGAATATGGAATCAATTTGTGCAATCAAAGACATATATAAAGCTTTATACCAGTTCGAGAAAGATTTTTCGGAAGCACACGATATCACGATCAACGAAGCCATGCTGCTATGCTGCCTAAAAGACGGAGAAACAAAATCCGCAGGTATGATCTGCGAATACATAGGTCTGTCCAACTCACGCGTGTCGAAAGTGATCACGGCCGTAGAGAATAAAGGTTATATCCGCCGCAACATCAACAAAAACGATAAACGGCAGATGTGTTTCTCCCTTACTCCTACCGGAAAAGAGAAAATACAGCAGATGATGAATGCAAAACTTCATTTCGACGGACTGTTCGAGAAACTGAAAACTTGCATGTCAAAAGGTTGAACCCTTTTTTACCCTAATATTTCCTATTAGCAAATATGTATAACACAAATAAATTATTATCATAACATGAACTACCTGATTATAGGAGGAGTAGCCGGAGGAGCTACTGTCGCTGCACGTCTACGCAGAATGGATGAAAAGGCAAACATCATTCTGTTCGAAAGAGGAAAATACGTATCGTATGCAAACTGTGGTCTGCCCTATTATATAGGTGACACGATCAACAACCGGGAGAAACTGTTCGTTCAGACAGTCAAGGGGTTCACAGACCGTTTCCGGATCGACATCCGTACAGAACAGGAAGTAACCGCCATCCATCCGGATAGAAAAGAGGTAGAAGTCAGAAAACTATCCACAGACGAAACATATACCGTAACATACGATAAACTGGTCCTTTCACCGGGAGCCGAACCGCTCCGACCGGATATCGAAGGAATCGGGAGCAAGAAAATATTCACGCTCCGAAACGTGCCGGACACTGATACGATCAAGAATTATGTCAATACCGAAAAACCGAAACGCGCTATCGTTGTGGGCGGCGGTTTCATCGGACTCGAAATGGCGGAAAACTTGCACGATTTGGGTATCCAAGTAGACGTAGTGGAAATGGCAAACCAGGTGATGGCTCCATTGGACTTCTCGATGGCGGCAATAGTACAGCAGCAACTAACCGATAAAGGAGTCGGGGTACACCTGGAAGACGGCGTCAGCCGCTTTGAAGAAAAAAACGGGGGTGTGGCAGTACACCTTCACAGCGGTAAACAGATCGCGACCGACATGGTATTGCTCAGTATCGGGATACGCCCGGAAACCAAACTCGCAAAAGATGCAGGGTTAGCCATCGGAAAACGGGGCGGCATTGCCGTAAACGATTATATGCAAACTTCCGACGCGAACATATATGCCCTCGGCGATGCCGTCGAAGTACGCCACCTCATAACCGGACAACCGGCTCTCATACCACTGGCAGGACCGGCAAACAAACAGGGACGTATCGTGGCGGACAATATCATATTCGGTAATAAAAAGAAATATGCAGGCTCCATAGGGACCTCCATTGCGAAAGTTTTCGACCTCACGGTCGCCGCAACCGGAGCCAATGCGAAGTTACTGAAACAGAACAATATTCCATATATATCATCCTACACTCACGGAGTCTCGCATGCCGGATATTATCCAAATGCCGTTCCACTGTCTATCAAGATATTGTTCGCTCCGCAAAGCGGCAAGTTGTTAGGTGCTCAGGTTGTCGGCTTCGACGGAGTAGACAAACGTATCGAGATGCTGGAGCAAGTAATACAACGTGGCGGGACCGTCTACGACCTAACGGAACTGGAACACGCCTATGCCCCTCCCTATTCGTCAGCTAAAGATCCTGTGAATATGGCCGGATTCGTTGCAGAAAATATTTTGAACGAAAGGTCCCGTATCATCCAGTGGCGCGAGCTTGCCGAACTTCCAGCCGACACAATCCGGATCGATGTCCGTACGCGCGACGAATATAAATTAGGTACGATCCCCGGATTTATAAACATACCGGTAGATGAATTACGCGAACATTCAGACGAGCTGCCGAAAGAGAAACCGATCGTCGTGACTTGTGCAGTCGGACTGCGTGGTTACCTGGCCTACCGCATCCTGGTGCAAAAAGGTTTTAAGAATGTGCGCAACCTATCCGGAGGATACAAGACATGGAGCATGGCAACTGCACCGGTAAAAGAAACCGTACCCTGCAAACCGGTAAACACGAGTTGCGAATGCCCCACAACCCAAGCCACCCCATTAAAAGTAGATGCCTGCGGACTGATGTGCCCCGGGCCAGTGATGCAACTGAAAAAAAATTACGAGACATTGAAGGCCGGCGCACAACTTCAGATAACTGCCACCGACCAGGCTTTCGGCAAAGACGTCGCTTCCTGGTGCAAGATAACCGGAGCGGAGCTGATCGCGTTGGAAAACAAGAACGGGGTAGTCGCCGCCACCATCCGCAAGCAGGAGAAAACAACTCCCTGCAATACTCCGCGAAACAATGCCGAAAACAAGACACTAATCGTTTTTAGCGATGATCTGGACAAGGCGCTCGCCTCCTTTGTCATTGCCAACGGAGCTGCTTCGACAGGCAAGAAAGTGACAATGTTCTTTACTTTTTGGGGACTGAATGTCATCAAGAAACAGCATAAGCCGACAGTCTCCAAAGATATTTTCGGTAAAATGTTCAACTGGATGCTGCCGGCACACAGCGGTAAGCTAAAGCTGTCTAAAATAAACATGGGAGGCGCCGGTAGCTGGATGCTGCGTCTTATCATGAAGCGAAACCGGATCGACAGCCTTGAGAGCCTGATCCGACAAGCCATAGACAACGGCGTGGAAATGATCGCCTGCACCATGAGCATGGATGTGATGGGCATTCAAAAGGAAGAGCTACTGGACAACGTGACGCTGGGCGGTGTGGCTTCTTACCTCGAACGGGCAGAAGAAGCAAACGTGAACCTGTTCATTTAACAGACACGATTCAGACACGATATCACATAAAAAACACGGAAAGATAATAAAATCAATCCGTGTTTTTTATTAAGCTCGCATCTTGAAATTACTTAATCATATCGAATCCCGTATACGGAATCAACGCCTTCGGAATACGGATTCCTTCAGGGGTTTGGTTGTTTTCGAGCAAGGCGGCAACAATACGCGGCAAAGCCAATGCGCTTCCATTCAGCGTGTGACAAAGCTGCGTCTTTTTGTTTTCGTCCCGGTAACGACATTTCAAGCGGTTTGCCTGGTAATTGTCGAAATTAGAAACCGAACTCACTTCCAACCAACGTTTCTGGGCTTCCGAATAAACCTCGAAGTCAAAGCAGAGGGCAGCCGTAAAACTCATATCGCCACCACAAAGACGCAAGATACGATACGGAAGTTCCAATTTCTTAAGCAGCCCTTCCACGTGATCCAACATTTCTTGATGAGACTCTCTGGAATGTTCCGGCTTGTCGATGCGAACCAATTCCACTTTGGAAAACTCGTGCAGACGGTTCAATCCACGCACGTCTTTTCCGTAAGAGCCGGCTTCGCGACGGAAACACTGCGTATAGGCACAGTTCTTGATCGGCAACTGTTTTTCGTCGAGTATAACATCACGATAGATATTGGTAACCGGAACTTCGGCTGTCGGGATCAGATAAAGATCATCCACTTCGCAATGATACATCTGTCCTTCCTTGTCAGGCAACTGGCCCGTACCATAACCGGAAGCAGCATTCACGACTGTCGGCGGCATGATTTCCACATAACCGGACTTGCGGGCTTCATCCAGGAAAAAGTTTATCAACGCACGCTGCAATTGTGCACCTTGTCCTTTGTAAACCGGAAAACCAGCACCTGTAATTTTCACGCCCAAGTCAAAATCGATCAGGTCATATTTCTTCGCCAACTCCCAATGAGGCAGCGCGTCTTTCGGCAGTTCAGTCTCCATCCCTCCCATCTTTTCGACCTTATTATCGTCAGCACCCGCACCTTCGGGCACTTCGTCGTAAGGAACATTCGGGATCGTATAGAGCAAGTTCTGCATATCTTCAGCCGCCTGATCCATTTCAGCCTGGATAGCCTTATTGGCTTCCTTGATCTCGGCAACACGTTGCTTGGCAGTTTCGGCTTCCTCTTTTTTACCTTCTTTCATCAGCATGCCAATGATTTTCGAAGTCTGGTTCACCTCTGCCAGATTTTTATCTAATTGATTTTGCGCACCACGTCTTTTGTCGTTCAATTCAATCACTTTTGCGATGCTTTCCTGCGCACCTTTGAAGTGTTTCTTTTCCAGACCACGAATCACCCGGTCTGTTTCTTCCGTAATAACTTTAAGCGTCAACATACTTTAATGATGTTTTTTTATTTGAGCCACAAAGATAATCAAGATTTATGATTTATCATCGACGCACAAATCATAAATTCTTCACCCGGCCACCGGTAAGCCATGAACGGACATAGTAAGGTTCACTCAAGCTACTGACGATCACACCTCTGGAAGTACTGGTATGAATGAACTTGCCGTTTTTCAAATAGATGCCGACATGGTTGGGCACTTTCTTCTTTCCCTTGTCCGTCCGGAAAAATACCAAGTCGCCTTCCTTCAAATCAGCACGGCTGACTTTCTTGCAATTATGTTTCAGCATATCGGCCGACGAACGTGCCAACTGTTTTCCATATACTTCACGAAACACGATCACCACAAAACCGGAACAATCCACCCCTTTCTTTGTCAATCCTCCCATCCGGTGAGGGACACCAAGCCATTTGGCTCCTTCATTGTACAAAAATATATTGTCATTCGGAGTCAGCCGGACACCATAAAGACGAGACAGTTCTTTCGGCCCTTTAAAATCCGAGGGCAAGAGTACCGATTGCTTCTTACTGCCACAGGATGCAAATAACAGGACAAACAACAAGATTCCGAGATGAAGTATGATGAATTTTCTATAAGCCATGATGTTGACATATTTACCACAAAGATAGTATTTCCGCCTGTGTCATGAAAGAAAAAACGCGCTCTCCTGCATAATTCCCCTCCGGAAACATCAAGAATCAAAAGATTATACCTATATTCGCTTCCGAAATATGCCAGAAACACCGTTTCCCGTTTCTTTCCACACGGAAAAATGCTAAAAGCAGCGTCTCCAGCTTGTTTCAGAGAGAAAACAACGTGGAAACGCCGTATCCGGTCCCTCCCTTATCCGTGGCAGTGCCCTGCACGCCGTTTCCGCCAATATTCATCATCAAAAATCGAGAGAAACATGAAAGAAATCTCAACCATCAGTCTGGAGCGCATGAACAACGGCGCACACTTCCTCTACGTGAGCAACATCCTGACGCGTGCCGAAGCCGACTCGAAAGTGAAAACCAAAGCCGCCGCACAAGTAGCCGCACTGAAAGCCGCCGTGACACAGGAGGACAAAGACCTGAAAACCTCGCAGAAAAGCCTGCTGACCGACGACATCGCCAAAGCGGACGCCGAGCGCGACGCCCTTTACAGCGGTTACAAGAAAGCGGTTGCAGGCTTCCTCAACCTCCCCGTCGAAGCCATTGCGCAAGCCGCCAAAGTGCTCAACCAGCACATCAAGGACTACGCCATCGACCCCAAAATGCAACTCGACCGCGAGACGGGACTCCTGCTGAACCTCATCACCGATCTGGAAGGAAAATACAAGCCGGAAGTGGAAACCCTCTCGCTCACCCCGTTCGTCACCAACCTGAAAGCGGCGAACGAACGTGTCCGCACGCTCACCGCAAGCCGCACCGACGAGAAAGCGGGCATCACGGTGGGGGCGCTGAAAACCTCACGCAAGGCATCGGACGATGCTTACCGTATGCTGGTGAAAATGGTGAACGCCCTGGCGCTCGTGGAGGGAGAAACCGACTATGTGCCGTTTATCGACTACGTGAATGCGGAAATCGTTCATTACAAACGTGAGGTGCTGGGGCAGAAAGCGACAGCCGAAACCGGCGGGACAACGCCAGGCGGCGGCACGTCAGGAAATGGCGATGAGGAAAGGCCCGGAGAACTCTGATTCGAGAGAAACCAAGCGTAGAGCTTGTATCCTCAATTCCAGAAAGGCTATATACTCAGAGTGAAACCACCCTCGTATATAGCCTTCACTGTAAATCCGTATCATACAAGTCCGAAATGACCTTGCAAGTACGAGATTATGATTATTTTATTCGAGCGTATGGATAACCAGGCCGGAACGCAGTTTCGGTTCGAACCAGGTTGTCTTGGGAGGCATGATATTACCGGTATCGGCAATATCCATCAATTGCTTCATGGTGACAGGATAAAGAGCCAAAGCCACCTTCATCTCGCCACTGTCCACGCGATGCTTCAATTCTCCCAGGCCACGGATGCCGCCTACAAAATCGATGCGTTTATCCGAGCGAAGATCTTTTATACCCAAGATTTCATCCAAAATCAGGTTGGAAGAGATCGTCACATCCAGGACACCGATCGGATCGTCATCGTCGTATGTTCCCGGCTTGGCTGTCAACGAATACCATTTTCCGCCTAAATAGAGGGAGAAGTTATGCAAAGCTGCCGGTTTATACACATCCGCCCCCTTTTCTTCCACAACGAAGTTCTTTCCTAATTCAGCCAGAAATTCCTCTTCCGACAGGCCGTTCAGGTCTTTCACTACACGGTTATAGTCGATAATAGTCAACTGGTTTGCCGGGAAACAGACTGCCATAAAGTAATTATACTCTTCGTCCCCTTTATGAGAGGCATTCTGATTCGCTTTTTCCGCACCGACCAGTGCGGCGGCGGCGGAACGGTGGTGGCCGTCGGCTATATACAAGGAAGGCATTTCAGCGAACAGCTCTGTGATACGGGCAATATCGGTTGCCTCATCGATAATCCAGAAAGTATGGCCGAACCCGTCATCTTTCGCTACAAAGTCATATTCAGGATTGCGGGATGTATATTTGGCGACAATCTTGTCCAACTCCGCATTATCGGGATAGGCGAAGAACACCGGTTCGATGTTGGCATTGTTCACCCTGACATGTTTCATGCGGTCTTCTTCCTTGTCACGGCGCGTCAGCTCATGTTTCTTGATAACGCCATTCATATAATCGGGCACGTACGCACCGACAACCAGGCCGTATTGCGTCTTGCCGTTCATAGTCTGGGCATACACATAGTAACATTCCTCCTTGTCCTGCACCAGCCAGCCCTTTTCCTGGAACATCCGGAAATTGGCGGCAGCTTTCAGATAAACGGCAGGGTCGTGTTCGTCCGTCCCGGCCGGAAAGTCGATCTCCGGCTTAATGATATGATAAAGGGATTTATCGTTGCCTTCTGCTTCTTCACGCGCTTCCTTGGAATTCAATACATCGTACGGACGGGAAGCCACCTGTTCGATCAAATCTTTAGGAGGGCGGATTCCTTTGAAAGGTTTAATTTGTGCCATGATATTTTCTATTTATTTACTCTGAATTTTTCGCATCCTTCTTTCAGGAAGCCTTCAATCTGCTTGGCAGCGGCAATACCGGCATTGATATTGGCTTCGGCAGTCTGTGCCCCCATCTTTTTAGGAGTGGAGAAATAGCGGCCGGCAAACTTGGCTGCAAACTCTTCGTTGGCAGCAGGCGTGATGTCGGTCACATATTTCAGGTCCGCACGTTCTTCCATCAGTTTGATAAGTCCCGCTTCATCAATGACTTCCTTACGGGCCGTATTGACCAGCAGCCCTCCTTTCGGCATCTTGCCGACCAGAGCATAATTGATGGAGTTCTTCGTTTCGACAGTTGCAGGGATATGCAGGGAAACGACATCGCACGTAGCATAAAGCTCTTCCGGAGAAGCAACCGGTTTCACACCATCCGCTTCAATGACCGAAGCCGGGCAGAAAGCGTCGAATGCATAGATTTCCATTCCGAAACCTTTCGCGATACGGGCCACATTACGGCCGACGTTGCCATAGGCATGAATCCCCAGTTTCCTTCCTTTCAGTTCCGTACCGGAAGTGCCGTTATAGAAGTTGCGGACAGCCATTACCATCATGCCGAACGCCAATTCGGCAACAGCATTGGAGTTCTGTCCCGGTGTATTCATCACACAGACATTATGCGCTGTCGCAGCAGCCAGATCGACGTTATCGTAACCGGCTCCGGCACGCACGACAATCTTCAATTGCTTAGCGGCCTCCAACACCTCGGCATCAATAATGTCACTGCGGATAATGATAGCATCCGCATCCTTGACAGCATCCAGCAGTTTGGCCTTTTCACCATATTTCTCCAACAGGACCAGTTCATCACCTGCGCCTTCCACGACTTCGCGGATACCTTTCACAGCTATCGCTGCGAAAGGTTTATCTGTTGCTACTAATATCTTTGCCATGATCAATGCTGTTTTTCAAAATCCTTCATACATGCGACCAAAGCTTCCACACTGCTCTTAGGCATTGCGTTGTACAGAGAGGCGCGGAAACCACCGACAGAACGGTGTCCTTTAATACCGGCCATACCTGCGGCCGCAGCAAATTTACCGAATTCGTCTTCCAGTTCCTTGTATTCGTCATTCATCACAAAGCATACATTCATGATAGAACGGTCTTCAACAGCGACAGTCCCTCTAAACAACTTGTTGCGATCGATTTCGTCATACAGGATAGCCGCATTTTCCATATCCTTCTTTTTCATAGCAGCAACACCTCCTTGTTCCTTATACCATTTCAATGTCTGCAAAGCAGCATAGATGGGCAGCACGGGAGGAGTGTTGAACATGGAATCCTTGTCAATATGAGTCTTATAGTTCAGCATTGTCGGGATCGGACGTTCCACATGTCCCAAAGCATCCACCCGAACGATGGCCAATGTCACGCCGGCAGGAGCCAGGTTCTTCTGTGCTCCGGCATAGATAAGGTCATATTTGGACACATCGACAGGACGAGAAAAAATATCGGACGACATATCGGCAACCAATCGCTGTCTCACATCCGGATCTTCGTGGAGCTCCGTTCCGTAAATCGTATTATTAGTCGTAATGTGAAAATAATCCGTATCGTCCGCAATCGTATAATCCTTCGGAATATATGTATAGTTCTTATCTTTGGAAGAGGCTACAACCTCAACTTCTCCGAACAGTTTGGCTTCCTTGATAGCTTTGGACGACCATGTACCGGTATCTAAATAAGAAGCCTTCTTATTCAAAAGATTATAAGGAGCCATACAGAACTGCATGCTTGCACCTCCACCCAGGAAAACAACCTCATAACCGGCAGGAACATCCAGCAATTCTTTGATCAGCGCACGCGCCTCATCGTTCACGGCGACGAATTCTTTACTTCTGTGGGAGATTTCAAGAAGAGATAAATCCATACCCGCAAAATTCTCTACTGCAGCGGCCGTATTTTTAATTGTATACTCGCTCAGGATAGAGGGACCTGCATAAAAATTGTGCTTCTTCATACCAATGTCTTTTTAATGTTAAATATAATTTAAGTAACTAACTTTCCAAAAACAGGCGGCTAATGTACGAATTTAATCGAGAAATGAAAACCAAAACCCGAAAAACATCAACAAAATGTCACGACAACAGCTATTATGTTTGCATTTATCTTTCATTTTCCGTCTTTCGATTATCAATTCTCAAATTCTAATATCTATCTCCCCACAAACGTCTCATTTGTTCAATTAGTTTGTGCTCGGATGGATTTTCCTGTCCTTTCCACAGCCGTTCGTTCAAAACTTCCTTAGGAAGGAACTCTTGCCTGACAAAATGATTTTCATAATCGTGTGCATATTTGTAGTCTTTCCCGTAATTCAACTCCGCCATCAATTTTGTCGGTGCATTTCGCAAATGAAGGGGAACAGGCAGGTTGCCTGTACGGTTCACCAATTCCAAGGCATCGTTAATCGCCATATAAGCCGAATTACTTTTAGGACTGCATGCCAGATAGACGGTCGTTTCAGCCAAAATGATCCGTCCTTCAGGCCAGCCGATTTTCTTCAACGCATCAAAACAAGCATTTGCCAGCAATAGAGCATTCGGATTCGCCAATCCGATATCTTCCGAAGCTGAAATAACCAGACGACGGGCTATAAATTCGGGATCTTCACCGCCGGCAACCATGCGAGCCAGCCAGTAGACGGCCGCATCCGGATCGCTTCCACGGATGGATTTGATGAAAGCGGAAATAATGTCATAATGCATCTCCCCTCCTTTATCGTACGCTGCGGGATTCTCCTGCAAACGCTCCACCACCTTTTCATCTGTTATTTCAATTTTTTCATTTCCTTCTTCTGCAGCTACTACAAGCTCCAGGATATTCAGCAGTTTGCGTGCATCTCCACCGGAATAACGCAACATGGCGTCTGTCTCGGCCAGCACGATATCCATATCCTTCAATACGATATCTTCCGTAACCGCCTTATTCAACAAGGTCAGCAGATCAGCTTTCTCCAATGACTTCAGCACATACACCTGACAACGTGAAAGCAACGGGCGGATCACTTCGAACGAGGGATTTTCCGTCGTGGCTCCTATCAGGGTTACCACTCCCGTTTCCACTGCATTGAGCAGGGAATCCTGCTGCGACTTACTGAAACGATGTATTTCATCAATAAACAGGATCGGTGAAACGGTATTGAAAAAGCGGTTGCTCTTTGCCTTTTCTATTACTTCCCGCACATCTTTCACTCCTGAACTGATCGCGCTCAGCGTATAGAACGGGGCTTCCAGTTTGTTTGAAATAATCTGTGCCAGCGTCGTCTTTCCTACTCCCGGAGGTCCCCACAATATAAAAGAGGGAACACGACCCGCATCAATCATCTTTCTAAGGACAGCTCCCTGGCCTACCAGGTGCTTCTGCCCGATATAATCGTCCAACGTTTTCGGACGTAATCTCTCTGCTAACGGTTGACTCATCATGCCAGCAAAAATCGTATATTTTATTTACTTTTCAAAGTATAAATACCGTAAAAATTCAAATCCATTTTGATGTTTGACAACAGAAAAACATAATAAAAAGTAAGCACAGACTGTTACACATACCTGATAAGACCGAGAAACAATAACATTTTGTCATATTTACGATTCTTGTCGGCTAAATAAAACCATAACAAGGCCGTACCGGACCTCCGTCCAATACGGCTTGTCTTCCTGTATCTACTGCTCTGTTTTATTTCAACGTAATATTTTCCAGATCCCGTATAACAGTCATATCCATTATATCACTGTAAATCTCCGTTGTCCGTACACTTTTATGTCCCAGCAGCTTCTGAACTGTCGTGATATTCGCTCCATTATATAATAACAAGGTTGCATTGGTATGGCGGGCCATGTGGAAAGACAGCCTCTTATCTATCCCCACCAGCCGGCAAATCCTTTTCAATTGTTTATTCACATTCGAATTTGCCGAGACGGAAACTCCAAACAGCGTTCTTGAATATCGCTTGCGATAACGTTCATAGACAGCAAGGGCCTTTCCATCGAACAACAAGAACAAAGGAAGCCGGACATTCACATCCGTCTTGACCGATGAATAAACCAGCCACAGCTTATCATCGATCAGGTGGAAATTATCCAGCCGTATATTTACAATATCGGAAAAACGAAGCCCGGTATAGCAACTAAAAAGGAACATATCGAGTGTCCGCCTGAGTGTTCGTTGCAATTTAGGAGCAATTTTCTCAAACTTGCACAATTCTTCCGGCGTCAGATGGCCACGCTTGCTCTCCATATATTTGATCTTATATTTACGAAAAGGATATTTTTGCAATTCAAACAAATCCTTATTAATCGCAAGGTTTACATATCTTTTCAGATGTTTCATATGCTTGGCTATCGTATTGCGGTGATATTTTTGATCAAGAAGAAAACGCTCAAAATCACAAAGAAAATTAAAGGTAAGATCGTCAAAAGAGACTTGTGGCTGGTACTGGCACAAGACCTGCAAAGTAGATAAATGGTTTTTCAATGTGGAAAGTCTCAAATTGCTATGATCGATCTCATTTTTCATAAAAGAGACAAAAGAAGAAGAGTCAAAATCTTCCCTCTCTCTTAAATGCCTCAAAGAAAACGGACGCCCACTTTGAAGCATATCCAATTCTATCCGTTCCAAATAAGTAATATAATTCTCAATGTACTGATTAAGCTCATCCATGTTAGGATGATTCCTCACTGCCCTTCTCTTGCTGTCCCACTGTGTAGGCTTAACATAAATTTTCGTTGAGAAATACTTCTTTTGCCTATTCAGGTAGGCCTCTACCTGAATCAAAGCCTTTCCTTCTGCATTCAACCGTTTTTTCCGATTGAACACCAGATTGTAAATAACTTTTTCCATGATATACATTTTTTCTGAATGAGAACACGAAGGAACAATAATAAGCTCTTCATTTCGTATGAGACAAACTAAAAGTTTGTTATTACCTTTTAGATATCCCCTATCAAACACAATATACCGTGGAAAAGAAAATCAGGACGGAGCATTTAGTCACTCCGAAGCCGAAGGAAGACACAAAAAAGCCAACTAATTCACAATAGATAAATATGAATCAGTTGGCTAATTTTATGTTGTTTACTGAATATCCCTATGTATGTTTCACGCAATCGTTATCTCTCCAATCAGCGAACAATTCAGATGGTCTTTTACTTCGTCTGATGTCATGCCGTGCCCGAACAGGAACATCAGTTTGGCTACGGCGCATTCGGTCGTGCTGTCGTAACCGCTCACCACGCCGGCCTCCAACAATTTGCGACCGGTTTCATAGCGGTGCATTTCCACGCTACCGGCAAGGCATTGGGTGACATTGACAATGACGATCCCCCGTTCGACTGCCTCCTTCAACATTTCCAGCAACCAATCATATCCGGGCGCATTCCCGCTACCGAATGTTTCCATCACGACGCCTTTCAAGCCGGGAATATTCAAGATGCTTTCCACAACCTGCGGAGAAATTCCGGGGAATATTTTCAGGATAGCAACGTTCCGGTCCAACAGGTAATGCGGTTTCAGTGGTTTTCTGGATACCGGATGGTAGATCTGGGGAATATCATATTTAATAGAAATACCGGCATGCGCCAGCGAAGGATAATTATAGGAACGGAACGCATTGAAATTATCCGCATTCGTCTTGCTGGTACGATTCCCGCGCAACAGGTCGTTCTCAAAGAAAATACAGACTTCAGGAACCAGCGGCATATCGTTTTCACGGGCAGCGGCAATCTCTATCGCCGTAATCAGATTTTCCTTTCCATCCGTACGAAGCATGCCGATCGGAAGCTGCGAACCGGTCAGGATCACCGGCTTGCTCAGGTTTTCCAGCATAAAGCTCAAAGCGGAAGCGGTAAATGCCATCGTATCGGTCCCATGCAGAACGACAAAGCCGTCGTAATCATGATAATGTTCCGCAATGACATGCACGATCTTCATCCACGAATCCGGCCCCATCTCCGATGAATCCATCGGCGGGTCGAATTGAATAGACGATATTTTATATCCGAGATTTTTCAGTTCAGGGACATGCTCCTCCAAATGCTTGAAGTTAAAGGCCTCCAAAGAGCCTGTCTCAGGATTTTCTATCATTCCGATAGTACCTCCCGTATATATAATCAGAATAGAAGCGTCATCTTTGCATACATTCATAATACAATCCGTATTTATGTGATTTTCCTTTTTTACGACACAAAGATAACGACTATCATTTTGAAATCAAATATCAAATAAAATAATTAAAGTTTATTCAAAAGTCCATACAACAAGATTACACACAAACAAAATATTGCATTTTGTCAATTGCACAAAGATAAATCATCGCTCCCGTTTTTATCGATCAGGCAATGGAAATAAGCGATACACACAAAAACATGCAACAAAAGGAAAAAAAGTTTGTTATTGAGTAGGGGGTTTTCCAAGCGTCTTGGTCTTATCAAACGAAACAATATATTTTACGGAAATGAAATACATATTATTTATCGCAATGGATTTGGCATTATATCCTTTTTTGCTTGTGCTTTTTATCGGTAAATGTATTAAAGAGAAAATACAGATCGCACATTAAAATGAGGTTTCCTATTTCCCCGATTATTCGTACCTTTGCTCTATCAACTCAATAAGAAGCAACATGTACTTCAAGGATATTATCGGTCAGGAAGAAATAAAAAAACGGCTTATACATTCGGCACAGACAGGTGTCGTCCCGCACGCACAGCTATTCACGGAACAGGGGGGTGCCGGCGCCTTTCCTCTCGCTCTGGCTTACGCACGTTACCTGAACTGCACGAACCGGACGGAAACGGATTCATGCGGGCATTGCCCGTCATGCCTGAAGTATAACGAGTTGGCCCATCCGGACCTCCATTTCGTGTTCCCGATCGTATCCAAAAAAGAAAAGAAGAAGGAAGTCTGCGACGATTACCTCACCGAATGGAGAGGTTTCCTGAAAGACCGCCCCTATTTCGACATAGACGGCTGGCTGGATTATATCGATGCCGGCAACTCACAGGCCCTGATCTACTCGAAAGAGAGCGACGAGATTATCCGAAAACTGAGTCTTAAGATATATGAAGCGACTTACCGCATCCTGTTGGTCTGGCTACCGGAAAAACTCCACCCGACCTGCGCCAACAAACTCCTGAAGATCATAGAAGAACCTCCCCGGAACACGGTGATCCTGATGGTCTCGGAACTTCCCGACCTGGTTTTAGGAACGATCCTGTCCCGTGCGCAACGCATCAACATACGCGGAATCCATCCGGAAGATATCGCTTCCTCCATGATTTCCCGGTTCAACCTGACTCCCGAAGATGCCAAGCATGTCGCCCATCTGGCAAACGGCAGTTACCTGAAAGCGGTCGAGGCCATCAGCCTGGGAGAAGAGAACAAGTTCTACCTGGAACAATTCAAAGGCATGATGCGCAATTCCTGGGCGCGTAATGTCAGAGGCATGAAAGACATGGCAGATGTACTGGCAAGTATCGGGCGCGAACGGCAGAAGAACTTCCTTGCTTATTGCCAGCATCTGATACGCGAGAACTTCATGTACCGGTTCCAGTCGCCGGAACTCAATTACATGAATATGGACGAAGCCGGTTTTGCCGTGAAGTTCGCCCCTTTCATCAATGAACGGAACGTGATCGACATCATGGACGAACTGGCAAAAGCGGAACGGCATGTGACGCAAAATGTGAATGCGAAGATGGTCTTCTTCGATCTTTCCCTACGGCTTACCGTACTGATAAAACGGTAATTGCGGATCACCGGTCACAGCCTTTTATCCCGCCAGTTTCCTTTCCAGAGATAGAAAAAAGCGGACAGGATCATCAAACCGTAGACGTGTTCAGTTGTCCAGCAGAGCGCCACATCCGCATGCATCCGGATGCCGACCCAGAGTGCATAAAGAACATAGACAAAGATACTCGCCATATCAATCAGCAATGCCGTCTGCGTGTTTCCCGTTCCCGACACGCTGAAAAAGAAGATAAAAGCAGGCACTGCAATCAGATAAGAGGAAAGCATCACCCAAAGGGACGATACAGAACCGGCAATCAGATCCGTATTATCCGTATAAACACGCAATACAAGTTCCGGGAACAGGGCGATCAGGATACCGAGCGGCAAAACGAAGCAGTAGCAAATCCGTACCATACGTCCGCACAATCCCATCACTTGATCCGGCTTTCCGGCGCCGATCAGATTGCTGACCAGCGAACTGGAGGTCGAAGCAAAGGCATTGACAAACATAAACAGGAACGAAGAAATGCTTCGCACCACATTTGTAATCGCCAACGGCCGCTCTCCCTGATGCTCCATCACGACAAAGAACACGAACCAGCCTAAAAAAGCAATCCCGTGCTGAATCATAATCCAGATAGAAACATCCAATATCTGCTTTAACATCCGGAAATCCATCCCCGAATATTCAAACAACCCGTATCTCCTATAATCGACTTTCTTCCACGTATAAAGAATGAAGAACAACACCGAAACTGCCTCCGAGACCGAGGAGGCGATCGCCGCTCCGGCAATTCCCAACGCCGGTAATCCGAACTTCCCGAATATCAGGACATAGTTCAGCATTACATTGGCCAACACCATCACGACCGAGTTTATCGTCAGGATCTTTGTCTTTGTAATACCGACATAAAAAGCCCTGAACATAACGGCTACAAAGGAGAAGAAAAAGCCATAGACACGCCAGTCCACATACTTCATCGTAGCTTGGTAGACACCATCGGACCCGATCAGTTTGCGCAGGAGGAAAGGCGAATACAGACGTGAAGCCGTAAACAGCAGCGCCGCAAGCAACAACAGGAAAAACGTTCCCTGCAGGAAGACCGGCCCGATCCGTCTATATTCTTGTGCGCCGTTTCGCCGGGCTATCAATACCTGCGCGCCAATACTGAAACCAAAACCGAGCATATAAATCACAAGATAATAGACTCCAGCCAATGCCGACGCTCCCAACTCGACTTCCCCTACCCGACCCAAGTAGGCCGTGTCGGTCAATCCGATCATGTGCTCCATCAGGAGACTCATCAAAACGGGGAATGTTATTTGCAGAATTTGTTTGTTCTTGAATTGCATATCGTTTGATAAAAAGGGGTGTAAAGATAATAATAAGAACGGATTGCACAATATAACCGGGCAATATTCGTTTTTATGAAAATGAACCGGCACAATGGTGTATATATTTATTAATGGTATTCATGATGAAAACGAAACTATTGCTGATATTCTCTCTGTCGCTTAGCCTCTTTAGTTGTAACGGACAGAATTCCCATATTCCGCCCGCTGTCACTTCAGCAGATCCAGTAAAAATCAACCGTTTCGACAAGGTCCTTTTGGAGTTGGTCGAAACGAACGACTCCGCCCTGCAAACCAGGCTTGTCCGCGAATACCCACAAATGCTTGACATATTGGGAAAAGGCATTCTGAACATGAAGTCTCCGGCAATACCCGGTTTCTTCAACAAATTGGTCAACTACTATTCCGAACCGACTTTGAAGGGATTATACGCCGATGCTGTCCGTCAATATGACGATGTTTCCCAAATCGAGCAAGCTCTCGGCAACGGTTTCACATGGCTAAAAACCTGCTTTCCTTCGATGCTGATCCCGGCAATCTATATGCACGTTTCCGGCTTCAACCAGAACGTGTTGGTGGGCGATAGCTTGTTGTCCATCTCAATAGATAAATATTTAGGCGAGGGATATCCGTTATACCAGGATTTCTTTTATGATTTCCAACGCAGGCTGATGACACCTGAACAGATTGTTTCCGATTACCTTGCCGGCTGGTTGATGTCCGAATATCCGTTTGAAGGAAATGAAAACGTACTGCTCGACCGAATGATCTATGAGGGTAAAATAAAATATATGATTCACCAGGCATTTCCCGAACTGAGACCCGAGACACTCATGGGCTACACGGAAACCTCCTATAACTGGTGCAAAGAGAATGAACCCAACCTGTGGAAAGCTATCATAGAGCGTAAGCATCTTTATACTCCAGACCTGATGACGACAGGGAAATATTTCGATAACGTCCCCTGCACATTCCTGGCAAGCGAGGCTCCCGGCAACCTCGGCAGTTGGCTCGGCTGGCAGATTGTAGACAAATATATGCGGGAAACGAATTCGACCCCGGAAGCCCTGATGCAAAACAACGATAGCCAAACGATCCTGACCGATTCGAAATACAAACCTTAAAACATTAGTTCGGGATAAGTGCCCTCAAAATCGGGAGTTTTCCAAACTTCCGATTTTGAGATAATATAGATCCAATGTCTGTTTATTCTTTTTGCAGCACCTTGGACACCAAAACTTTATCTATACGGGCCCCGTCCATATCAATGATCTCGAATTCAAAGTTCAGCCAACTTAATTTCTCGCCGGTCTTCGGAACCCGTTCCAGAATCTCGAGGATCAACCCACTGAGCGTATTATAGTCATGCTCGGCATACAAATCTTCCATGTCGAAATATTCAAGGAAGTCATAGAAACTATATTGTCCGTCTACCAACCAAGTTCCGTCGGACCGTTCGATGATCTCGACCTCTTCACCCACATCAGGAACCTGCCCGATCAAGCCTTCCATGATATCCTTCAGGGTAACAATCCCCTGAATACCACCAAACTCATCTGTGACGATCCCATATTTTACCCGTGCCTGCTTGAATTGTTCCAATGCATTATACACACTTTGGTTTTCCGGCATAAATTCCGCTGGTCGAATCACCTGAGACAAAGAAAAATCTGGTTCATCAATACGGCCAAACAGATCTTTCAGATAGACAACACCTTTTATATCGTCAAACTTTCCGGAGGCAACCGGATAGATGTTAAAAAGATTTTCCTGTACTTTTTCGCGTATCTGCCAAATACTGTCCGTCAGATCCAACCACACAAGTTCACTGCGGTGTGTCATGATAGAACCCACATTACGATCACCCAAGTTAAACACCCGCTCCACGATATCCTGCTCGACTTCCCGCACTTCGCCAACATCAAATCCTTCTTTGACAATCGCTTTGATCTCTTCCTCCGTCACTTTGCATTCTTCAGTGGCATCAGTGCCGATCAGGCTGACAGTCAATGCTGTACTTTTGGACAACAGCCACACGAAAGGCGAAGCGATCAACGAAAGAAAATTCATCGGTTTGGCAACCAACATCGACACCCGTTCTGCATAGCCCATACCGATACGTTTGGGAACCAACTCACCCATGATCAACGTCAGATAAGTGACAATCACGACGATTGTGGTTTTAGATACCCCCAAGGCATAAGGCTCCAAGAAAGGAATAAGACGAACATGCTCGGCCAAGTCATAAGCAAAAGCCTCGCCCGAATATAAACCGGTCAAAATACCGATAAGCGTAATCCCGATCTGAATGGTTGAAAGAAACCGGTCCGGTTCGTTTGCTAACTTCAAAGCCGTTTTGGCTGATTTGTTACCACGCTTTACTTCTACTTCGAGGCGCGCTTTACGTGCCGACACCAAAGCAATTTCCGACATAGAAAGAAGGCCGTTCAACAAGATAAGGCCTATAATAATAACTATTTCCATTTTGTTATATACACAACGATTAATTCGTGAGGCGAAGATATGAAAATAATTACCAACTTAGTCGCATCATTAATAAAATCTAATAACGCCAGTTTGTGATAAGAACTTTATAAACAAGAAATGCACCGTATAACTCATGAAAAAACATCATTCACAACCAGGGCAACCGCACCAAAATCATAAAGCGTCCATCTGTTTTCGCCACCGACCCATACAGACTAATTACATAAATGTTTTTGCAAAAACAACTATCATACTATCATATCCGCCTGTATATCGGTTTAAACCAATATGTTATGGCATGATAGTTGCCGTTTTTAACTATCATTCATCTATCACACCTATCATAGTTAAAAACGATAACATCCTGTGTATCAATTATACGATAAAAACAAGGACCGTCCGGGAACAGGTGCAAAACATGTTAAAACGGCTTCTTTTTTCATCAAGACAGACTTTTCTTTTGTCAGAAACAGCTTTTAAAGCCGCTTGAGACCCGGGTGTACCCACTACGGAGACCCGGGTGCGGGAGAGGTGCAGACCCGGGTCTGCGCGAGACCTTTCCGGGGGTGCGGGGATGTTTATCCGCCATGTTGGAGGCACTTTTATGCCTCGTTTTTGCATCTTTTTCGCCGATGGCTGTTTTTGTCTATGCAAACATAAACATCATATTATCAGCCACATAAACAAATAGCCATGTACAAAGTATGATAGATGCATGATAGTAGAATGATAGTAAAAAACAGCAACTATCATCCTTTAACATGCTGTGAAACAGGAGTTAACAACCGGATATGATAGTATGATAGTTGGTTTGCGAAATTTTCATAAGAGAAGAGAAGTGGTTCCGGATAGCAATTTTTGGTGCGGTTGCCCTGATTCACAACTTAAGCATGAATCAGTCGGCTGATTTTATGTCATTTACTGAATCTCCTTATGAAAAAAAACGGGAAGTTGGCAAATGATGTCCGACTTCCCGTTTATCCTTATGAACAAATATGTTTTCTATCTCACTTATTCAGGAAGTTGGATTGATTCTTCAAAAGATCCGAAAGAGCCGACTCCCGGAACAATGAACTGCAAAGTGAAGACGTAAGTGTTGCCTGTCTTTTTCGCATCTACGAAACTGACGAAAATCATGCCGTAGGTTGGATGCACATATCCTGTTTCCTGATCTCCGAATGCAATGACATTTCCATTGTCGTCAACGGAGAAAAGGAGCGGATAACCGACTTCGTACACATCCAGCAAGCGATATACGTTTGCCTCTTCCGCTTTTTCCACGACGATATCCATAAGATAGGGGGTGCCGTCTTCATCACCGAAAAATTGGGTACTGAATATGCCGGTTCCAACCTCGTTGAAAGTAAGTCTGCGTTGTGCAGACACTTGTATGGAATTTTGTTTCGAAGGAGAAGCTTCGGTTTCGTCGAAGTTTAAAGAAAACTGGTAAACATCTGCCGCTCCCAACAGGTTGATGTCTTGATATGACACAACCGCTTCTGCCATGGATTTTCCATCTTCGAATGTAACGTTCGGGGTAACCAGTGAAAATAAGTCTTTTACATTTTCAGATACTGCCTCGATCGAGATCGTGACCGTGCTGGCACCGACAGTCGTGTTCCGGTAAACCGGAACGGAGATTTTGTTTCCATCGGATGGCAGGAGTTCGACTTTTTAAAGTGTGCTCGCAAAAGCGTATTCAGTTTTACCACTCTCGTACAAAATTCCTTCCGCATCTGTGTCGCAAGAGCAGAACAAGCTCAAACTCAAGGCAGCACAAGCTGTTAATTTCAATATATACTTTTTCATTTCTACATTTTTTATTATTGAACAATAGGATTCTGGTCGGCATCCGTGATATTTTCATTTCCATCTATTTCAGATTGGGGCAATGGAAGGATGAACAACGGAGAACCTGCTTTGGTATTTTTCGTCTGGACCGTCTGTGTATGGTTGGAACCGTTGTAAGCTCTGTTGTATCCTAATCCTAAACGTTGCAAGTCGAAAATACGTCCGGCTTCTCCCCATAGTTCGACGCGGCGTTGAAACAGAATTTCGTCCATCAGCGTGATTAGCGGAGCGTTGGTATTTTCGTTGTATGTTTTGGAATCCGTACGTTTGCCAAGTCTTTCAGTAAAATCGGAATCACGCAAATCTCCCAACTGCTTAATAGTGGCACGTGCTTCACCATACAATCCCTGGTGGCATTCGGCTTCCGCTTTGATCAATACCATTTCTTCCGCACGCATGAAAATGTAATCGCCCGTGCGAGTCGTATAATCAGCCATTTTGAATTTAAGCTGACAATAACTGGTATTGGAGTTTCCTTTCTCTTCTTCTTCCAATTGCCCACGGAACCAAGCCAAGCGGCTGTCCGTTTCAGGAATCAGGTTGTAGAGGCCAGTACTGATACACTGGCGGGCTTGGCTACCATACATACCCGGAGCATCTGCATCCATGTGGGAGAAGAAACTGGCGAATTGGCTGGATTGGTCTGCCGTAATATTGACACCCCACATGACATCTCCTACCGATACGTTGTTGTTTCCGCCCAAATCACCGACAGAGGCCAGTTTCAAACCGTTTTTAGTCAATGCTTCCGCCGCCGCTGCCGCTGCCTTGGCATAATTGTGTTGTACCAAAGCTACACGTGCCTGAATGCCTTTGGCTATGTAATAATCGATGTGTGAGATATGAGATTGTGCCAAACCTTGCAATAATTCGGTCGCTTTATCCAAATCAGCGTTAATCTGGTCGTATACGCCTTGTACAGTTCCTCTCGGCTGACCAGTCGAACCAGCCACTGTCGGTTCCACATACAAGGGTACTCCTGGTGCATTTTCATTTCCCGCATAAGTCTGCTGGTATAGCTGAATCAGATAAAAATAACAATAAGCACGTAAGGAGTAGGCTTGTCCCAACAGTTTTTTGACTGCATTCGGATCGCCTCCCATCGTTTCTTCCGAGGCAATGATATAGTTGACATTGCTGATCAATGTATAATAAAAGTTCCAGATTGCATAGGAACGGCCCGATGTCCCGGCATAATCGCCATGCACATTCAAACGGTAATCTTCGAAGAACCATCCTTGTCCTTGTTCTTTCATCAGATGGTCTTCTCCCATCAGGTCTCCTAACAATTGGATGGCGGTTTGTCCGCAATTTTCGCTGCCCCAGTTTGCACTCCATCCTGCTATGTATAACATGCGATATATGCCGTTAATGGCAGCTTCGGCGCTGCTTGCGTCCGCAAAAACTTGTGATCCCGATACTTTATCGGTCGGTTCGGTATTCAAATCATCGGCACAAGAACCTAAAGACAGGAGACCTGCCAATGAACATATATATATAAGACTCTTTTTCATATTTTTAATGCTGATATTTTATTTAAAATGTTACATCGATACCGAAAGAAACGGTTCTGACTGGTACGTATCCGTAGTTGGTTCCTCCCGTGAAGTTATACTGCGGGTCCATACCTTTCAGATGGTTGAACAATACGAGGTTGTCTCCAGTCGCTGTAAAGCGTACATTTTCGAGTTTCAGTTTTTTTGTCAGTTCAACTGGCAACGTATATCCTAATGTGATGTTTTTGATGGCCAAATAGGAGGCATTGATCAAGTCATTGTCTGTATAAATGTAACTTTTGCCGATTTCAATACGTGGAATGTCGGTCATGTCTCCCGGCTGTGTCCAAGCACGTTCCAAATGCTGGCTTCTCGCGTTTCCGATATAATTACCATAAAGCAATGTACGATAGACCCCATCCAGAACTTTACCACCGATTGAATAGGTGCAAAGTACGCTCAAGTCGAAGTTCTTATATTTGAATTCATTGTTGAAAGAACCGTAGAGAGCCGGAATACGACTTCCTTGGATTTCTTTGCAAGCGTTGGCTTTCGCTTGGTCGTTTGTGATGTAACGTTCGCCGGGCACGCCGTTTTCATCTTTGTCCCATGCCCAATACAATTGTTCACCTGTGGCAGGATCGACACCGGCTGCGTTCGCCATATAGAAAGAGTTCAAGACTTCGCCTTCCTTGATGATACGGGTTCCAGAGATAATTTCAGGTTTGTCAGCCAAATGGAGAACTTTGTTCTTGACGGTTGACCCCATTAATGTCAGTCGCCAGTTAAAACCGCTGCCATTGAAGATATCGGCCGAAGCGGTGATATCCCATCCGGTGTTGCGCATGCTACCGATATTTTTGTTATATCCGTCAAAACCTAAAGAGGTAGCCATCGGGTATGACATCAGCATGTCGGAAGTTTTACGGCTATACCATTCGATTCCCAAAGATACACGATCCCAGAAGCGGCCTTCCAAACCGACATTCAAATTTCCGTTCTTTTCCCATTTCAAGTCTCTGTTTTCCAGAGAAGACAAAGCAGCACCGCTCATGTTGGCGTTCGGGTAACCTAAGTCATAGAAAGACTGCCATAAGTAATAGTCGCTGCTTCCGTTTGATTTCAAAATGTTGTCATTGCCTTGGACTCCATAGCTGGCTTTTACGGACAGGTTGTTAATCCAAGACAAATCTTTCATGAATTCTTCTTGCGAGATACGCCAGTTTCCACCGACAGACCAAAAGTTACCCCAACGGCTGTCCTGATGGAAACGTGAGCTTCCATCGGTACGGAAGCTCGCTGACAAATAATATTTGTCAGCATAGTTGTATTCCAAACGTGAAAGAACCGACTCTACAGCGTAGTTGTGTTGGTATGAAGAGGCATCCGTAATGTTAGTGGCAGCATCCAGTTCATACATTCCGCCAAAAGGAAAACCGGTTTTTGTCGCGTTCAAGTATTGATAATTATATTTGTAAAACTCGTGACCGACCAGTGCGGAAATGCTGTGATCGCCGAAAGAACGGCTGTAGCTCAACAATTGGTTGAACGTGTAGCTGAATGTACGTCCTGTCTCCTTGTCAAGGCTTCCTTTTACGGCAACAGAATTACCATTATAAGGATTATAATAAGTCATACGGGCGGAATTCACTAAGTCGAAACCATAGTTGACAGACAATTTTAGACCTTTCAGAGGACCTTCTTCCCAATCGCCGATTTCAGCAAACAAACGACCGCTCAGGTTGTCGCTCGCTGTAGAATATCTGTCATCATAGAGGGTTGCAATCGTGTTCCAGTTGGAATTGGCGCCGGCTGGACGATTAGCTCCGTAATCGAAAACCTGATTGCCCAGTTCATCGATGACAGTCTGTCCGTTTGCGTCTTTTTCAAATACCGGATAAATCGGAGCCATTAACTGTGCGGTATACCAGATATTGGAAGAACCGGAAGAATTTTCGACAGCCGTGTTGCTTTCATTGCGTGAGAAATTTGCGTTCATGCCTGCTTTCAGCCAGTTTGTGACTTTCGAGTCGATATTCATACGTCCGTTAAGACGTTCGAAACCGGTTGTTTTCAACAAACCTTTTTCATCCAAATAGCCCAAAGAGAACATATATTTTGTTTTTTCATGTCCTCCGGTAATTGAAATATTGTATTCTTGGCGCAATGGACTGTTGGCCATGGCTTCATCCATCCAGTCTTCCGAATATTTTAAGACGGCATCTTGGCGGATCTTGCCGGTTGCCGGATCAATCAGCTCCGTAATGGTATAGTTGAACGGGTTGTATTGTTCGTTTTTTCCAAATATGGCGGTGGGACCGCTTTTCATATTGTCCAAAGCAACAACGGCAGCGGTAGAAGGGAGCAACCCATTGTTGTAGATCAAGTCATTCTTGTAAGATTGGTAGACTGTTTCCAGGAAACCTCTTTCGTCCATCATTTCATAGCGCGGAATAGAACGAGATGCCACACCCCAATTGGCTTTCAGATTTACCTTGACTTTACCCTTGTCTCCTTTTTTGGTAGTGATCATCACGACACCGTTGGCGCCGCGTGCACCATACAAGGCTCCGGCTGAAGCATCTTTCAGAATGGTCATGGACTCAATATCGTTCGGGTTGATGGATACGACATTGCCGTCATAAGGAACACCGTCTACGACATACAAAGGGTTCATAGATGCGTTGATCGAACCAAAACCACGTATAACGACTGATACGCCTGAACCCGGCTGTCCGGAACCGGAAGTCGTCTGTACACCGGCTACTTGTCCGTCCAGTGCCTTTGTAATGTTGGCGACAGGTCTTTTTCCGATCTTTTCAGCTTTGATAACTTCAGCCGAACCGGTGAACGATTCCTTCTTCGCTGTCCCATAGGCAATTACCATAACCTCATCAAGCATCTGGTTATCACTCTCTAATAAGATATTTAAATTCGCTTTGACTCCAACTTCCTGGGCCTTCATACCCACGAAAGAAACTACCAGAGTCTTTGCAGAACTATGTTTAGCTGTAAATCATTGATTATTATCGAATTTTAGTTCTACTCAATTTAAATCCTCCTTTGCCTGCTGAAATATGGTTGAATGGGCAGGATAAACTTTATTTGTTTTATAATCAACTTATTGTAATCCCTAAATTAAAAAGAGTACCGGATTCTCAAAGAACTTAAAAACAAGATATTTTTCTACTGCATTAATTTGAAAGAAAACCATCTATTAAAATGTCACTACTTGCCTGTCAAAATCGAATTAGTACCCCATATATGTTGGAATTAATATAGCAGGTAATATTTTAACAAGGCTAAATATCATGTTTTGCAATTCAAAATGGCAAATTGTCAAAAATAAAAACGAGTAAGCTTATTACTGGTAAGTATTCGATCCGAAACCCTATTGGTTACGATAGATAAAGCTATGCTTTAGTGACCGTAAAGCATAGCTTTGCACACACAAACTTGATGCTGTGTCTCATTCTCCCAACAGTTCCAAGTCCTACATCCTTGTATCAGGTTTTCGGATTTTCTACCCAGGTGGCCCTTAACTGCTTTTTGCCCCCTCTTGGAATAACTCAAAAACGAAGGGTTAAAAATAGGAAATTTTAAAGGAGCGGAATAAAAAGAGATTCCATGCAAAATCAATACAAAATATCGATTTCACATAATCTTTTGTTAATTTTTATCCCCATTTTTGTAAAATCCTATTAGTTTTTGGGTTGTTATAATAAATTTATTATTACATTTGCCCCCTCTTAGGAATATTTATATATTGCTTGTGCATAATAAAAACAAATATAGCAATTAGTTATTTATAAGTTAAACAAAAAAAGTGTGTCTATGAAAAGGTTAACTTTCCTTTTATTCTGCCTATTATTAGGTATTGGGATGGCCAACGCTCAGACGACGAAAGTAACAGGTACTGTTACTTCGGCGGAAGACAACGAGCCTATTATTGGTGCATCTATAGTTGTTAAAGGTACGACTATAGGTACAGTAACAGATTTTAACGGTGCATTTTCTCTGGATGTACCAAGTTCTGCAAAGACTTTAGTAGTTTCTTTTGTGGGTATGAAGGCCCAGGAAGTCGGGGTGAAACCGACGTTACATGTCCTGTTGGCATTAGACAATCAAATGCTTGACGAAGTTATGGTTGTCGCTTATGGTACTGCTAAAAAATCATCCTTTACCGGAGCAGCTTCATCTGTGAATACAGAGAAAATATTAAAAGATGTACCTGTTACATCTTTTGAGCAAGCCTTGCAAGGCGCAACAACAGGTCTGACCGTAAATTCGAGCAGTGGACAGCCAGGTGCAGGTTTAAGTATTCGTATTCGTGGTACAGGTTCCATGAACGCCACAAATGAACCTCTCTATGTAATTGATGGAGTACCCGTTGTTTCCGGTGATATTGCTGTATCTGGAGTAGGCAATGATTCAAAAGCATTCAACATCATGTCTTCAATCAATCCGAGCGATATCGAAAACATTACGGTTTTGAAAGATGCGGCAGCTGCTTCCTTGTACGGTTCACGTGCTGCAAATGGTGTAATCCTTATTACAACGAAAAGAGGTAAGGAAGGTAAGACCCAAATCAATTTTAAAGCAAACTGGGGCTTTTCCGACTGGGCTGTTAAAAACAGAGAAACTGTTTCCGGGGAACAGCAACATGAACTTACCTATGAAGCTTATTACAATGAAGGTATCCTGTACAAGAATATGTCAGAAGAGGAAGCAAGAGCTTATGCACAGGATGGTGCAGATACTTTCGCCCCTTTGAGAGATCGCTATTCAAACTGGGAAGATGCATTGTTCAAGAAAACAGCATTCAACCAGAATTATGAATTTTCGGCACAGGGAGGTAGCGAGCAGACCAGTTTCTTTGCTTCATTAAACTACAAGACAGAAGACGGTATGATCAATACAACCGGTATGGAAGGTTTTACCGGTAGAGCTAATGTTACCCACAGATCAAAAGATGGGAAGATGCAAATGGGAGCAAATATCTCATTTTCAAAACAAAAATCAGAAATGGCTTCAGAAGGTACAGCTTATGCCAATGCCTATTTCGTTAAAAACTGGTATGCTATACCTAACATTCCTATCTATAATGAAGATGGATCGTTTTACGACGGTTTCCCATTGGCTCAGTTAAATGTGCCTAACCCATTAAAAGACCAAGGGCTGGACAAAAACACCTCGGAAGTATTGAGAAGCACCAACTCCCTGTGGGCTTCTTATAAAATAATCGAGGGTTTGACAATCAAGGAAACAATAAGTTATGACTTTATCGACAACCTGTCTACGACTTATTGGCCGATGAATTCAAATAACGGTGAAGCTTACAAAGGTTTGATGATCAAATATCCATATCAGCATCACAATATCTATTCATCAACAGTATTGAATTATACCAATACATTTGCCGACAAACATAATTTGGATGTTTTGGTCGGTTGGGATGTCGATGATAGAAAAGAACAATATGTCCAAGCTGTCGGAGCTAACTATCCGCACGATAAACTGCCGGAGTTGGAGAACACTTCGGAACCGATGACGGCAGCGTCCGGATATACGGAAGACCACCTGTTGTCTTTGCTCTCCCGTATCAACTATGACTACGATAACAAGTATTATATTTCAGCAAATTACCGTCGTGACGGTAGTTCGAGATTAGGAACAAACAAACGTTGGGGTAACTTCTGGTCTGTTTCAGGGGCTTGGAGATTGAGCCAAGAAGCTTTCATGAAGGATTTGACCTATGTTGATGATTTAAAGCTGAGAGTTTCATACGGTATAAATGGTACTTTGCCTTCTAAATTTTACTCCCATTTAAGTCTGTTCGGTTATGGTTATAACTATCAGGATCAACCGGGATCTGCACCTAAGACTATCCCTAACCCTGATTTGGGATGGGAAAAAAATGAAAACTTCAACATCGGTTTTGATGCCAGACTGTTCGGTTGTCTAAGCGTCGCATTCGATTTCTATAATCGTGAAACAAAAGACTTGCTGCAGGATGTTCCGGTATCTATGACCACAGGTTTCAATAACACATTGAAAAATGTGGGTGCTATGAATAACCGCGGTATAGAATTGGATGTAAACTATGACGTATTCAACGAAACTGCTCTAAAATGGTCTACCGGTATTGTTTTGTCTCACAATAAAAATAAGGTCAGCAAACTGTATGGAGGAAAAGACATCATTAACGGAACTACTATTTTAAGAGAAGGTGAATCTTATTATTCCTGGTGGAGTCGTGAATGGGCCGGCGTTGATCCGCAAACAGGTGAAGAGCAATGGGTATTGAACACAGAAAATGAAGATGGAACAATTAATCGTGAATTGACTAAAGACCCGTCACAGGCTCAACGTGTTATCGTTGGAAAACCGGACCCTAAAATAACCGGGGGATGGAGAAATACTCTTTCTTGGAAAGGATTGGATTTAAATGCTTTATTTTCATTCTCTTTAGGTGGTCATATAATGGATGATCCTGCGTTGCTGTACACTGATACGGATGGTGAAACAGCATATCAATCCATCGGTATCCAGCAGTTGGACAGATGGCAGAAGCCTGGCGATATCACAGATGTTCCGAGACGTATCAATAGCTACCAATATGCTCGTTACGGAAGTTCCCGCCATATGAAAAGCTCAAATCATCTTCGTCTGAAAACCGTGACATTATCTTATAATTTGCCTTCAAAATGGATGCAGGCTGCCGGAATGAGAAATGTCAGAGTCTTTGCATCCGGTAATAACCTGTTGACATGGGCGGCTTATAAGAACATTGATCCTGAACAACCGGTTAATGGTGTAGCTACTTGGGCATTGCCTAACTTGAAATCAGTAACATTTGGTATTGAAATCGGATTGTAATCCGGAATTCGTTTTACTATAAATAATAACAATGATGAATAGACTAAATATAAAATCTATATTTGTTGCTGCAATAGCTTCAGTTACATTTACATCTTGTGATGGATATCTGGAAACTCTCCCTTCAGATTCATTGGTCAGTACAGATGCTATCACATCTTTGCAAGATGTAGAAACAGCATTGAATGGTACATACTACAGTTTAAAAGATGACAGCTATTACGGTTGTGACTTTGTTTCACGTGCCGAAGTCGGAGGTGAAGATGTACAGACGATTTCTTCCGGTGGTTTAAGAACAGATACTTATTACCGTTTCACACATCGTCAGAATAACTCGCCGGAAAATCTGTGGAGTTTTCCGTATAGGATCATTAATCGCGCCAATGTATTGCTAAACGCAATTGAAACTGGCGATCTTCCTGCCGGAGATGAACTCAATAATGCAAAAGGAGAAGCTTTGGCTCTTCGTGCTTTATGCCACTTTAACCTCCTGATCACATACGGGAAACCCTATTTTGTAGATAATGGAGCCACTCTGGGCGTCGTATTAGTGAAAGAGGTTTTGAATGCAGACGATCTACCAAGTCGTTCGACTGTAGCAGAAGGATATGAAATGGTCATCAACGATTTGGAAGAAGCTTTGAAATATATTGGAACAGAAGTAAAAGACGGACGTTTCAATAGTTGGGCTGTAAAAGGTTTGCTGGCACGTGTCAATCTATATAAACGAGATTGGGACAAGGCTTTTTCTTATGCTGAAGATGTCATTAACAATTCTCCGTATTCTTTGCTGAAAACAGAAGATTATGTAGCGGCATGGTCAGGAAGATATTCTTCGGAATCTGTATTCGATCTGGAAATATCGGACTTGGATGCCGGTAATCGTGAAATGTTTGGTTATGTTGTCGATCCTAAAGGATATGCTGCTGTTTCCAACACAAAAGAATTTGAGGATCTTATTAATGAGAATCCGGATGACATCCGTCGCAATTTGTTAGCTGCCACATCGGTTGAAGGCCGTACTTACATGAATAAATATCCGGGCATCAATGGCAAAAGTGCTGTAAACAATATCCGTGTAATTCGTCTGTCCGATATTTATCTGATTGCTGCCGAGGCTGCATTAAAAAAATCTTCTGCAGATCAGGCAAGTGCAAATAAATATTTGAATGCGATTATCAAACGTGCTATTCCTTCCGCTTCAGATGTGACTGCCACCGAAGCATTGGTCTTGAAAGAAAGACGTAAAGAATTGGTAATGGAAGGTCATCGTTTTTATGACATCATGCGTTTGGGAATCACGGTGACTCGTAAGGGAGGATATCACTTCCTGAACAATACCGATCTTATATCTCCGAATTATCAGGATTATCGTACGATTTTGGCAATACCACAGGCTGAAATAGACGTTAATCCTAATATCAAACAGAACAAAGGGTACTTCTAAAAAATAGAATCTGAATGAAAAGGGTCGTGTCATAATTCACTATCCTGTAATCCCGGACTTGATCCGGGAGCGCATTCTTTTAAGTAATATACATGAAACCGACTAATTTGAAACGAGTTGATTCCAAATTAGTCGGTTTCATATTTATGGCATTCAACTATTGTCACTACGCTTGTCTATAATAAAAAGATTGTTCTATGGAAGCACCATTCGTTTACGGACGTATTACCATGATCGGAATTTGGTGCATGGCATTCCGCGGGCATCACGCGTTATAAACAGGTTCCACGCCCAGAGGCTCGCACTTGCGCAGTTCAGGAAATCTGCATCAAGCATCGCTGGGATGCCATAAATGCAGACACTGAAGCCAGAGAGACCGCAAAACTCGAAGGATGCAGAATCTCAGAACCATATTCAACAAACGTTCAACCAAAGATAGCGCTCGGCTTAATCTCGCCCGCTGGTACAACCGCGTCGCAGACTCAGGCTTCAAGGAATTCAACACAATAGCCGCTACATTCTACGAGCACTCCGAAGAGATACTGAACTTCTTTGACAATCGTTCGACAAACGCTTCTGCCGAATCAATAAACTCAAAAATCAAAGCATTCAGAGCCAAGCTACACGGCGTCAACGACACCAAATTCTTCATCTTCCGAGCCCCCATTTGTCCTACAAAAAGACACTATAAACAAAAACAACATTTCACAGTGAATACTGTAAAATGTTGTCTATTAAATTATTGCCAACTTGTGACCCGGGAGGGGCTCGAACCCTCGACCCAATGATTAAGAGTCATTTGCTCTACCAACTGAGCTACCGAGTCATTTTTATATCGAGTGACCTGGGAGGGGCTCGAACCCTCGACCCAATGATTAAGAGTCATTTGCTCTACCAACTGAGCTACCAAGTCATTCATGCCATCGTTGTTTCTCGATTGCGGGTGCAAAGATAGGAGTTTATTTTTTCTTCGCAAACTTTTTCCAAAGTTTTTTTGAAAAAATATTTTTAAGGGGACAACTGAATTAAATTTTCCCTACATTTGTCACCAAAATAAAAATAATAACATGAAAGTAATCGACCTGATCAACAGTAGTAAGAACACTGCTTTTTCATTTGAAATACTTCCTCCTTTGAAAGGAAACAGCATACAGAAAGTATATAATGTCATTGACAAATTGATCGAGTTTGATCCCAAATACATTAATATAACGTCTCATCATAGTGAATATATTTATAAGACCTTGCCGGATGGCAGTTTTCAGAAAGTGAACATCCGTAAACGTCCAGGATCAGTTGCCATCGCTTCGAGTATCCAGAATAAATACGGTATAACGGCTGTTCCCCATATTATATGCAAAGGATTTACAAAAGATGAAACGGAATATGCGCTGATCGATCTGAATTTTTTAGGCGTTTACGACCTATTGTTGCTCCGTGGGGATGTCAAGACACTGGAAGTCGGACAAAAAACAGATATGTATCACGAACACGCAACTGATCTCCAGCAGCAAGTGAATGACTTCAACAAAGGAATTGCTGTCGACGGATCTACTTTCGAAGCCAATGAAACCATGTTCTCTTACGGAATGGCTTGCTATCCGGAAAAACACGAAGAAGCTCCCAATATGGAATCGGATATTTTCTTTCTGAAAGAGAAAGTAAAAAATGGAGCGGATTATCTGGTGACACAGATGTTTTTCGACAACGAGAAATATTATGCTTTCGTGGATCGTTGCCGGGCAGAAGGAATCACGGTCCCCATCATTCCGGGTATCAAACCAATCGTATTCAAGAACCAGCTTACCGTACTACCTAAGATATTCCGTTCAGATATTCCCGAACCGTTCGCCACGGAACTTCGTAAATGTAAAACGGACGATGAAGCGAAGGCCGTCGGCGTCGAATGGTGTATCCAACAATGTAAAGATTTGATCGCCTATGGTGTTCCAAGCCTACATTTCTATACAATGATGGCATCGGATAGTGTTTATAAGGTGGCAAAAGAAGTATATTAAAAATAAGGAGATCTCATCTCATGGGCATGACATCTTGTTTTTACGCCCATGAAACTATGTAGGGACATTTACTGGATGTCCCTTCATAGTTCCGTTTCCACCATTTCCGAACAAATACGACACAGGACATCATTCCACAAATCTTACTTTCGTCTCTTTATCTTCTTTTGCCTTAATGGCCAAGGCCCGACCTCGCACTTTTACTTTTCCAGTTACAAATTCCGGGATATTGAAAGATTTCATAAAGGCCTGATAAAAACTGACATCTTTCTGAGGCAACAGGAACGGCTTGCCGACTTTGCCATTTTCGCCAACATAAGCAATATACGGACGTGTATATAAACCATCCATCCGCCGGCTGCTAAAAACAAACCAACGGCTGTTGCTGCTCCAAGAATGATAACTTTCCACATCGTCGCTATTCACTTCCACCAACGGACGGCTCGTGCCTGCCTGAAGGTCCGCCATATACAAATCTGCATCTTTATGCCAGATAGAAAAGTTTCCATAACTGGACAATGTATATAAAAGATAACGTCCGTCAGGCGAAACACGCGGAAAAGAAGCACTCATTCCGCCATTCTTCGCATTGTAAAGCGTATCGACCTGCGTCCCGAAAGCACGTGTCGCCGGATCAAAAGATACAGAACATAAATTATATTTGACTTCCGAATACTCCTGCGGCATCGGCCGGGCCTCCGCTGTACAGAAGTAGAGTGTTTTTCCATCCGGAGAAAAAGTCGGAAATGTTTCAAAAGCATCTTTTGAAAAGATATTTGAAGCCGTTACGATCTCGTGTTTTTCCACATCATACACCACAACATCGGAAGCCTCGTCATATACCTCCACCCTATTCTTGTCATTCAGATGAAATGCCTGCTTGGTTACATTCACGGAGAAAGCCACATATTTACCCGAAGGATGCCAAGAAGGATAAACTAAAGAAGAAATCGTTTCCTTTGTCTTCGTATTCAGTTTTTCAATCTTATCGCCATCGACAAAGATCGTCCCGGGGAAAGTCTCGCGCATATGGAACAGCATCTTATCCGGATTCTGCATACAAAACGAATGGCAATTCACACAGTTGTTTCCACTCATTTTATTTTCAATAATGGGAGTTTGCGTATAACTCTCCAGATCCCGCTGATAGATTCCCATCTTGTTCCACAACTCATATCCCGGATCAATCAGACGATAAACCAGATAAGAGTCTACTTTTTCCGGAGCAATCCGGATAACAAAAGGAGAATAGGCTACCCATTCATTGTCCTGTTTCATCTGAATCGTCACCTGTATAGACTTACCGGCAGCCGATTCCAGCATTTTTTTCCATTTGGAAGGAGGTATCACAAAGCCACCCTTTTCTCCTTTTACCTCGAATTGTTGCCCTTCAAAAGAAAAAACAGCACGTGATGCGGCACTCTGATTGTTCAATGCAAAATTCAGGGGAGCTATATTGGGTGGAACAACCACGCCGTTATAATCCGGAATAATAACGGGCATCTCGTCGAGTGTACGACTCACTTTCACAGAGTCGGAACAAGACAACAAAAACGCCAACATACACAAATATATACTTTTTCTTTCCATGTTCTTACGCATCATTTAAACATAAAGTAAAACCAGTAAGTGTTTCCGTACGACCGGTTCAATAGCCCGGCAAGGGCGGTGTTATTGCGGTTTGCAAGCACCTGTTTTTTATAATCGGCAAAACGAGCCACAATAGTTTCGGAGATATTGAAACATTTCCAGTAATCCGGTTCTTTTTCAGACATCACAATAACGGCCTCCTGGAAATGTACGGGTAATGCAGGCAAGAACTCAGTTCCGTAATATTTCTCCACCAACGCTTTAAACCCTTCCAAATCTTTAACCAGTAAATACATAGCACCCAAATACTGCAAAGCGGCAGAATTGGCTGGTCCCTTTTCCAAAAAAAGCTCCAAGTCTCCTGCCAATCCATTTATCATTGCCAATGAATTCCGGTCCGGCAACATCAACCTGCGGGTTCCCAATACGGGATCGCTTTCGACAGCCTCGTCATTATAAAGAAATCTGCGCTGCGATCGAGCCCAGTCCCGGTATGCATACGTTTTCTCAAGTATCGAAATATACTTTTCAGCTACAAGATATGTGCCGTAAATCAGATTCGTCTGCACCAACCTTTTTAGCATACGAGGATTGCCATCACCCATAGCACTCACATAACCTTCAAAAGCCATTTCCTGCGATGAAGCGGTTGCTCCCATTGCAAAATAGATATCGCTGAGCATGCAAGAGATGTTTTCCGACTTATTCCATTGTACAAGTAATCCCTGAGGTCCCCGCTGATCGAAGTTGAACATTTTATCCGAAAGTTCCCCCTTATTGGCCAATGCCATATTCAGATGGCACATATATAAAAAGTTAGTCAGTTTCCCTTTACATTCTTCCATCGTCTTATCCCATTGTTCCGTACGCGCAAAATAATCCAGCTTTTTTAACCTCAGTGTCTTTGCATCGCTGTACTTGGAAATTCCCCACCACAAGACGGCACTAATCATAATCAATTGAGCAATACAACTGATCCTCGCTAACAATTTCTTCCCGAACCAACCACTTTTATTCGGGAAAAAGAAAGCCACAAGATAAACCAAAGGCAAGCAAATCCAAGAATAATAAACGATTTCTTTTGGATGTAGCGTATAATGATAATACAGATCCGGCCCGAAAACCCACCGATATTCCCCCATCAAAGAAAAATAAACTGTTCCTACCCCCAAAAGCAAAACTTCCGTAACCCCGATCAACGAGATATACCATTTAGGTGTCTTCCGCAACCCTTCGAACAGGCAAACCATTCCGGCAAACAGCACAGCGATCGAACCTGCCAACCAGAACAAGCTCGGAACCAACAGCCAACCCGAAACCAAACGATAAAGATCATCCCGTATCCGCATATACCCACAGAGCAAAACCGTCATCATCAGATAGCAAACAGTACCCTGTACCCGGTAATTAAAGTCGAAATGAACAAACAGCAAAGCCAGCATCGGCAGCACATAGAGGACAAAGAGCCCAGAAGCAGACGCAGCCCGTTTCACAATACCAGCTGTACAAATCCCGACACCTGTCAATAAAGCCGCAGTGACTAACGCCCCAATATAAGGCTTGATGAAAAACTGCACCAAGAATTCCGCCACCAACATAGAAAAACCACCCGGAAGAAGCAACTTATTTCCTATATACGACTCGGAAAACAAAAACAACTGACTCTGTTCTATATAGTAAAAGTGATACTGGAAACTCGTTTGCAAGAAAGCAAACAAAACTCCAAAAACGATCAGCCAAAAGGCTATAAATTTATATTTCATCAGACAAATCCTTAAACGTGTTTAACCAATTCAAAACGTTTATCCACACAGTCCGGTAATTCATGCGGATAGTGCGTAACATAGACCAGTGTCTTCCCCGGACGCGAACAGAATTGCTCGATAATGGCAGCCACCCTCTTCTTATTGCTCACATCCAATCCGTGCAACGGTTCGTCCAGAATAATCAGGTCCGGATCTTTAACAAACGTACGCGCCAAAAGTACCAACCGTTGTTCACCGGAAGAAAGCGTAAGGAAAGAACGTTCTTTCAACTCTTCAATACCAAACACACGCATCCAGGCCAAAGCGACCTGTAACTGCCGCTCCGTACATTTCCTAAACAGCCCAATCGAGTCAAAAAAGCCAGAACCAACGATATTCAACACTGGCACATTCTCCCTATAGAAAAGATGCATTTCCGGAGAAACATACCCAATACGTTTCTTTATATCCCAGATACTTTCTCCCGAACCGCGCTTGCGATCAAAAAGATAAAGCGTATTGGCATACGATTGCGGATTATCGGCATAAACCAAACTCAGTAAAGTCGATTTGCCAGCCCCATTAGGACCAAACAACGCCCACTTCTCCCCGTTTTTCACTTCCCAATCCAGTTCTTTCAAGATCGTACGGTTGCCATATTTGATCGAAATGTGTTCCATCCTAAAGGTAACGAGATGGGTAGAAGGTTCTTTCTGCTCCTCAACGGGAAGCGAAAACGATCTGCTCGATATGGGATCACCTTTTCCTTCGAAAGAAAACAAATCGGCAATCATATCCGTTTGCTTCAGGAATTCCTTGCGGCTATAAACCGGAAGGCATCTACGCTGTTTGACCGGTAAAACATGTGTAATCATTTCGGGTATATCATCCGGATTGGAAAGCAGTAAAACCACCTGTACACCTTTCAACTTCGCCATTTGCCGCAACATCTCCACCAAAACATTTCTTGAAGAAGCGTCTAACCCAATAAACGGATTATCCAGTATCAAGACACGGGGATGCTTCAATAATGTACGGATAATCAAAAATTTTCTCAATTCGCCACTGGACAAAAAGATCAGTTTCTTCGACAAAAGCTCTTCCATGTCGAACAAAGATAACACTTTATCATAATCTTCCGCTTCTGCATCTTCATTTAATATATCTTCTATTGTAGGAACCTCGTCTGTTTCAGTCGAATGCCAGCGTTGCTGATAATAAGAATTACGGTAGTCGGCCAAAGAATAAATATCCCTAAATGCGATGCTTTTCACCAGACTGTTATTCCACTCGCATCCGAAAGAAACTTCTCCTTCCTTCAGTGCAAATTTACACTGCATAACATCGGCAATCAATGTTTTGCCTGCACCGTTCGGACCAATTACAGCCCATTGCTGTCCCTCTTCTATTATCCAATTAAGAGGTTCTTCAAAACGCAATTCCGGCAAACGCGTGACGACGTTCCGAATATTCACTATTATTTTCCTATTTTCCATCGTCTTTTTGTTACACAAAGCAAAGGTAACAGAAAAGGGGGAACTCTCCCAAGTTCCCCCTTCAATATTTAAATGTTCGGAGTCATTAAAAGACACGTGTACCTTTTCTCAAATGAATATCCGAAGCCTGTGTTATAATCACCTGCTTAACCCCGGCATTGATCGCCTGAAACGAATTTTCGAGCTTAGGAATCATTCCCCCTTGAATCACACCTGCTTCCACATACCGTTTGAAAGCCGTACGGTCTATTTCAGGTATCACACTTTCATCATCATTCTCATCCTTCAAAACCCCTTTCTTTTCAAAACAGAACATCAAAGTCACTTCAAAATGTTTTGCCAGAGCTTTGGCAGCTTCGCCTGCGATCGTATCAGCATTGGTATTTAACATATGTCCTTGTTTATCATGTGTAAGAGGAGCCAATACAGGGACAACTCCCTGATGAATCAAAGATGCCAACAGATCTGCATTCACCTCTTTCACATCACCGACAAAACCGTAGTCAACCTCTCCCACCGGACGTTTGTCCGACCGCATCAGATTCATATCTGCCCCAGTCATCCCCAATGCATTTATACCTAAAGCCTGAAGACCTGCGACAATATTCTTATTGACCAGTCCTCCGTAAACCATTGTTACCACTTTCAACATATCTGCATCTGTGATCCGGCGACCACCAACCATCTTACTCTCGATCCCCAACTGTGCAGCAAGTTTTGTAGCAGAACGTCCACCCCCGTGAACCAGTACTTTATACCCTTCCACACGCGAGAAATCGTTCAACAAATTGCAGAGTGTTTCTTCTTCTTCCACAATCTTTCCTCCCACCTTAATCAGCGTAAGTTTTTCCATTTCTATATATTATTTCAATTTTTTGTGCCAAAGGTACTAAAAAATAAAATAATTGTATATATTTGCAACATGAAACGCGGTAGTAGCTCAGTTGGTAGAGCATCAGCTTCCCAAGCTGAGGGTCACGAGTTCGAGCCTCGCCTACCGCTCTCCCAAAAGCACTCTTTGATTATCAGATAAATAAATGATAATCAAGAGTGTTTTTTTATTTATCAAAAAGATTTTTTCGGGTCAGTCCAAAAAATAGGATGCAGCTTGCATGATTTCCTGATCAACAAGTTGGCCGCAATCGGAGCATATTGTTTCTTTGCCACACCCCCCAAGTCAACTTTGACTTGGATATCCAACCAAACCACAGACAGCTTGCCATGTGGGAGTAAAAAAGCAAACATACAACTTCATAAACAACTGCTCAGAAAACACTTGCCGGAAGGATTTCGAGTTGTTTTCAAGATATTTTCACAACAAACCTCCTCAATTGCTTGTCATACGTTTGATGATACTGTAAGCATTGATGATCCCCAGCTCCCCTGCTTTACTCAAATCAGCGATCCCTCGAT
Source organism: uncultured Parabacteroides sp. (assembly GCA_910577325.1). Classification (GTDB taxonomy): domain Bacteria; phylum Bacteroidota; class Bacteroidia; order Bacteroidales; family Tannerellaceae; genus Parabacteroides. The sequence goes on along the minus strand of CAJTMR010000004.1, from coordinate 49,952 downwards.
TGGCATCACCTTGCGAAAGACGTGCCAATCCACGGTTAAAATAAGCCTCTGCAAATTCAGGATCACGCTGGATTGCCTCACTATAATCCTGAATGGCTGCACGGAAATCGCGTTGTGCACAACGCAAGTTTCCACGATTGAAATAAGCATATACGAAACCCGGATTCAATTTGATTACCATGTCATAATCACGTGTAATCATTTCATGCTCATAAGCTCGCTTATTGTCTTTCAGAGATGCAGAAACCGGATCGGAGGTTGGCGTACGGACAACCGCCGGGTTCTTACCCATCTTAAGATTCATGCTCATGGAAGAAAAATCATTTTGTGAACTGGCAGCCTGCGACATATTATAGTCAAGTTGCTTATACCGAACGACAGCCCGATTGAAATAAGCCATAGCAAAATTCGGATCCAGTTCGATCACCCTCGTATAATCCTTTATCGCTTCTGCAAAATCCTGCACAAGCATAAAGTCCAAAGCTCGCCCAAAATAGGCATCCACATCACTTGGGTTCTGTGCTATCCGTGCCGAGAAGTTATCGATAGAGGCGAAATGTATAGCAACCTGATCTTCCGTAAGGGCAGCTTCCTCGTTTGTGATACGCAACTTACGCTCCAATACCTGACGAGCATTGTAGACCTCCACCATCTTATCATAATAAACCAGCTTTTTCACCGGATCAACTTTTTCATAATAGGTCAAAACAAACATCGGTTCCAAATCCACACGGACATTACGATCCTGTACACGTCCGCGAATTTCACTATTATACTTTGTCTTACGTACCTCTTCTTCATCATACACGACAAGACGGTTGAACTTATCTATATTCTTATCCGACTGCTCCCGCGTATTTTCATCTTTCGATACCGGATCAACCGATTGCGTACCGGCATTGTTGCCATTTTGGGAAGCGACTGTATTCCCCGCAATGTTGTTTCCGTTCTTCTTTTTCTGCTCCATATTATAGGCTGTCCAATAATCACGGTCAGCGCCTACCTCGTCATGCATTTTCCGTTTCACCTCCGCACGGCTGTAATAACCCGCCACAAAGTTCGGATACTCCTGCAACACAACATCGAAATCATATACGGAACCTTGATAATTCCCTGTCTCGTAACGCAACAACGCACGGTTGTAATAAGCCATATAATTATCCGGTTCAATCTCGATCACAACATCAAAATCTTCGATAGCCCGGTTATTATCGCCGATCTGGGCCCGGAGTAATCCTCGGTTAAAGCGCGCTATCAGGTTATGGCTGTCCATGCCGACCACCTGATCGTAATCTGCCATAGCACCACGCAAATCTTTTAACTGATAACGAACCAAACCTCTATTGATATAGTAACCACTCTCACGAGTATTCAAGCGAATAGCCTCGTTCAGATCGACAAGCGCGTCTTCCAGATTATTCATCTGGTAATGCAGGATCGCCCGGTTTCCATAGGCAGGAGCATAATAAGGATCCATGCTGATCGCCCTATCATAGTCGGCAAGTGCCTTGACCGTATCACCCTTCTCACTATACATCGCACCACGCGTCAAATAATTCATGGAATACTTGGGATGGGCCGTCATCAATTCTTCAAATATCTTTTCGGCCTCCTTAAAATCTTTCTTCTGGATATTGGCAACCGCCATATTCACCAGCATTTGCCGATCTTCCGCCTTAAACTCCAACCCCTTTCTGTAATCTTCGATTGCTTCGTTGAATTTCTCCTGGCTCTGCCGAGCAATACCACGTGCGTAATAAGCCTGTACCAGAAAAGGATTCCGCTCAAGACAAAGCGTACAGTCTTCTTCAGCTCCTTTATGATCGTCCAGATTGATTTTTGCCACAGCACGGTAGAAATAAGGTTCGGCCAACCAAGGTTTCGACTTAATAACCTGATTGAAATATTGTATTGAAAGAACATAGTCCTCAAAATACAAAGCGTTACGTCCGATAGTCAACACACGATCTGTATTAATTTGTGCAAACATGGCTAACGAACACAACTGGAATATAAATAAAAGAATCGCTTTCTTCATCTATGTACAAAAATATTCAACATTGATCGGTCGCAAAAGTAAATAAATAATTTTAGCCGTTAAAACCAATCTATAAAAAAAGCAGGGCAACCGCACCAAAATCATAAAGCGTCCATCTGTTTTCGCCACCGACCGATACGGACTAACTACATACATGTTTTTGCAAAACCAACTATCATACTATCATATCCGTCTGTATATTGTTTCAAACCAATATGTTATGGAATGATAGTTGCCGTTTTGAACTATCATTCATCTATCATAACTATCATGGTAAAAAACGATAATACCCTGTGTATCAATTATACGATAAAAACAGGGACCGTCCGGAAACAGGTGCAAAACATGTTAAAACGGCTTCTTTTTCCATCAAGACAGGCTTTTCTTTTGTCAAAAACAGCTTTTAAAGCTGCTTGATACCTGGGTGTACCCACCACCAAGACCCGGGTGCGGGAGAGGTGCAGACCCGGGTCTGCGCGATACCTTTCCGGGGATGCGGGGATGTTTATCTGCCATGTTGGAGGTACTTTTATGCCTCGTTTTTGCATCTTATCCGGCGAAAAAGGTCGTTTTATGTTTAAAAACGCCCCTGTTTTGTCGATGGCTATTCTTGCCTATGTAAACATAAACAGCATATTGTCAGCTACATAAATGAACAATCATGTAAAAAGCATGATAGATGCATGATAGTAGAAAACAGCAACTATCATACCTTAACACATTGTGAAACAACAGTTAACAACCGGATATGATAGTATGATAGTTGGTTTGCGAAATTTTCATGAAAGAAGAGAGATGATCCCGGATAGCAATTTTTGGTACGGTTGCCCTGATAAAAAAAGCTTTCACGGACTGCAAAACAGTGTGAAAGCTTTTTATATTTGCTTACTTCTACAATTTACTTCGGCTGAATCTTGACCATCAAATGGTCCTTAGGGATCTTATCACCTTCTGTTACACCCAACTCGACAATCGTACCAGCAACGGGAGCTACCACCCGGTTGTACATCTTCATCGCCTGATGGATCAAAAGCAACTGACCAGCTTCGACCTCCTGCCCTTGTCGTACTTCCACTTTAACGATCGTTCCGGGAAGATGAGAAATCACATCACCGACAAAAGGCTTATGCCACATTTTACGGTTCTTATATTTTGCAGTCAGCATCGTCTTGTATTTGCGAGCCGTTACTACAAAATCCACATACTCGTTCTCTTTCTTTTCCATATTCAAAAGTTTTAACAGCGTTAATTAGAACGGAGGCAATCCGTGCTTCTTAGCCGGTCTGTATTCCTCTTTCAATACAGAAAGTTTTAACGCGTGAAGCAGCAATGAACGTGTTTCTTTCGGTTCGATAACAGAATCAATAAATCCTTTGGAGGCTGCCACATAAGGATTCGCAAACTTCTCGATATATTCTTTTACCTTTTCCTGACGCATTGCATTCTGGTCTTCAGCTTCCATAATCTCTTTACGGAAGATAATGTTGGCTGCACCTTCCGGCCCCATCACCGCAATTTCCGCACTCGGCCATGCAAACATAAAATCCGCACCTAAATGGCGTGAATTCATGGCGATATAACCACCACCATAAGCCTTACGCAGAATAACCGTGATCTTAGGAACTGTCGCTTCGGAATAAGCATACAATACTTTCGCGCCGTGACGGATCACACCAGCATGTTCCTGGTCAACACCCGGCAAATAACCCGGCATATCTTCCAACGTGATAATAGGAATATTGAAAGAATCGCAGAAACGAATAAAACGTGCAGCTTTATCAGCACTGTCACAATCCAGCACACCAGCCAATACCATCGGCTGATTGGCAACGAAACCGACAGTTTCACCCCCCATGCGACCGAAACCGATCACAATATTAGCGGCCCACAACTCTTGCACTTCCAAAAAGTCGGAATCGTCCACGATACATTTGATGACGTTGCGCACGTCATACGGCTGTTTCGGATCTGCCGGAACCACTTCTTCGATGTTCATTCTCGCAGCCGGCTCCTTCGGTTCTACTACTTTCGCACGTTCCTGATTATTCCACGGGATAAAGCTAACCAAACGTTTTACCTGTTCAAAACATCCCTGCTCGCTCTGTGCATAGAAATGAGCGTTACCGGTTGTTTCCGCATGAACACGTGCACCGCCCAGATCTTCCATAGAAATATCTTCGCCCAACACGGTCTTGATCACATTCGGACCAGTAATAAACATTTTGGAAATGTTTTCTACTACAAACACGAAGTCCGTCAAAGCCGGAGAATATACAGCACCACCGGCACAGGGTCCCAAAATCAAAGAAATTTGAGGAATAACACCGGAAGCAATTGTATTACGATAGAATATTTCACCATAACCCGCCAATGCACCTACACCTTCCTGAATACGCGCACCACCCGAGTCGTTGATACCAATAATCGGACATTTCATTTTCAGAGCATGATCCATGATCTTCGTGATCTTACGTGCATGCTGCAAGCCCAACGAACCACCGGCAACTGTAAAGTCTTGCGCATAGATACAAACCGGAGCACCGAAAATCGTACCTGTACCCGTAACCACACCATCACCTGGTAAATCCTTCTTATCCATACCGAAATCACGACCATCATGCTTCACGAACAGGTCATATTCATGGAAAGAATTTTTGTCCAACAAGGATAGAATACGATCACGGGCAGTCAATTTACCCATCGCGATCTGCTTTTCGATAGCAGCCTCGCCTCCACCCATCTCAACGACGGCTTTCTTTTCCCTGAGGGCCTGAATGTTTTTACTTAAATCTGTCATACTGATTAATTAATAGAGTTCTTATTACTTACCAACCGCTTTTGCCTTATATGAGCAACGGGCTGCACCTTTAATAATACTATTTAATTTGCTTTTATTCAACTGCCGACGAATCCCGGAAATATTGTCGATAAAAACATGACCATCCAAATGTTCGCACTCGTGTTGCACGACACGGGCTGCAAATCCTTCCACTGTTTCTTCATGCTCTATCAAATCTTCATCCAAATATTTCACACACACTTTTATCGAACGGGACACTTTCTCATGTACCCCGGGCAAGCTCAGACAACCTTCCTCCATCGCAACTTCTTCTTCGCTTTTTTCAAGGAAAACAGGATTGATCATCGCACGCTTGAACCCCTTACATTCGGGAAAATCATCCCCCATCACATCGGCATCAATTACCAAAAGACGCAATGACAAACCGACCTGTGGAGCAGCCAATCCTACGCCATCGGCATTATACATCGTTTCAAACATATTGGCGACCAATTGTTTCAGGTCCGGATAGTCCATCGGAACTTCCTCAGCCTCTTTTCTTAGCACAGGCTGTCCGTATAAATATACTGGTAAAATCATAACTTTTATAACTGATATTTCTTATTTTCCAAATATGATTGCAAGATAATAACGGCACTGATCTCATCCACCAGCCCTTTATTCTGCCTCTTCTTTTTCTTCAATCCTCCATCCAGCATTGCCTTATGTGCCAAAACGGAAGTAAATCGTTCGTCATAATACTCTACCGGAATGGTCGGAATGGTCCGCTTCAAATGCGTTACAAAAGCCTCCACGTATTTCATATTTTCTGAAGGTTCGTTGTTCATTTGTTTAGGAAGTCCAACTACAAAGCGTTCAACAGATTCATGCGAAACATAATCAACCAGAAACTTTGTCAGTTCGCCGCTCGGTACGGTCGTCAATCCGTTTGCTATCATCTGCAAGGTGTCCGTAACGGCAAGTCCGGTACGTTTCCGGCCATAATCAATTGCTATAATCCTTCCCATCGGGTACAAAGATAACATAAATTCAACACTTAATTACACATATATTTTAAAAGTGTGCAATTTAATGATTAGTAAGCGTTCTTTTCTCCTTTAAACATATTAAGGACTGTTACTACTATAATCTTAAGATCCAAGAAGAAAGACCAGTTCTCGATATACCAAACATCTCGTTTCACGCGGCCTTCCATTTGTTCCAACGTTTTCGTTTCTCCCCTGTATCCTGTCACCTGTGCCCAACCTGTCACCCCAGGCTTAACCAAATGACGGACCATGTACTTATCAATCAGCGCTGAGTATTGTTCGGTATGTTTCAGCATATGGGGACGCGGTCCCACAACCGACATTTCTCCTCTCAACACATTGATAAACTGGGGAAACTCGTCCAGGTTCGTCCGACGAAGAAAATTTCCTACCTTCGTCTTACGCGGGTCATTTTTAACAGCCTGCAAGGAGTCTGCCTGTGCATTGACCTTCATCGTTCGAAACTTATAACATCTGAAATCCTGCCCGTACAACCCTGTTCTTTTTTGCTTGAACAAGATTGGTCCTGGGGAACTGAGCTTGATCATGATGCCGGCCACGACATATAATACCGGGAATATAGTCACCAAAATAATAATCGAAAAAATAATATCAAACGTACGCTTCAACGCTCGGTTGTAAGCGGCCTGCAAAGGCTCACGGCGAACAGTCATCAAAGGGATAGACTCCAAAACCTCCATTACCAAGCTCTTCTTCAAGTTTCGATAAAATTCCGGCACGATATAAAAACGAATCATATGTTTTTCCGCAAAATTCAGTAAACGTACGATCTTTTCATCATTTGTACCAGGCAAAGTACAATAAATTTCATCGACATCATTTGCCAGCACAAAACTTTCCATCTCACTCGTCATTCCCAAATAATTCGGCAAAACAGATTTTAAAGACAGATTATCATCGAAGAACCCCAGGATATTGAAACCGTACGACAAATCGTCCTTCATCACCCGATACAGCTCCATCCCGTTCTTTCCAGCCCCGACAATCACGATCTTCTTAAAGTTATATCCTTTCCGGCGATACATCTTCAACGTCACGCGTACGATAACACGCCACAAAGAAAATATAACAACCGCAACAATGTAATAAATCAACAGAAAAGTTGCCAACACATCCCCGACATTCAAGAAAACCAGACAGGTGGCAAACAGGAAAATCATAATCGTAACCAAAAGGAACGCCCTCTGTACAATCTTGTCAATAAAGACAATGGACAAGTGCAACTGCAACGGAACAAAATAGAGGGAGAAGAAATAACAGAAATTCAGCAAAAGCACAACTTCCCGCAGGCTTCCGGAGATAGCCGACGTATATAAATGATTCAACCCGTAATATACAAAAAAGAAAATCAGGTTCAGGACGACCAGATCCCCAACGCCTATCAGCCATTGAATCAGATAACCATGTTTTTTGTTCAGCTCCATAACAATGCACTAAAATTATACAAATATAAGCATTATTTCCGAGCAAAAAAATAAGGCTGTGGAAATTGAACACCAATACTTCGGATATCGGAAAAGGCTTGAAGAGCAGGAAGACTTCACAAAGGCTTTGGAAGAATGTATAGATTATTATAACAATAAAAGAATCAGGCCCCGGTTAAAAGGAAAGAGTCCGGTACAATACCGGACTCTTTCTATAACTGGATAATGTTTAACCACCCCATTTTTTAGGGGGTCATTTCAAAATAAATCCGTATTATTTATTTGCACGCATGATAACGACACGGTTCCAATTGTTTTCGCTATACGGCTGTTCATCAGAGCCACGATATTCGATTGTGATCTGATTAGAGGAAACGCCGTATTTCTCGATCAATTCCTTAGCAACAGCTTTTGCACGTTTTTCAGAAAGTTGCATATTATATGTACTTGTACCTGTTTTTTTGTCAGCATAGCCAATAACCTTGATAGGAGCATTGTTCTCTTTTACAAATTCGGCCGTATTGTAAATATTGATCTGCTGGTTCTTATCGATCTTGGCACTGTTGAGACGGAAATAAACCACATTGTCCACATAGTTATTCACAACGTTAGTTACTGCTTCCGGGCATTCAGGACAAGAAACCGGACGTTTGCTCAATTCGTCGTTTTCAGCACGCAAAGCATTGATCTGACCATTCAAGTCGTTCAACAAAGCGTAATCCATCGGTTCCAAAACTTCGAAATCAGTCTTACCCAGTTTGAAAGTCAAACCTGCGCTCAACTGGCCGATACCGTCAGTCAGATGATACATGGAAACACGGTTGAACTCTTCATTCAATAATGAGCCCTGTACTTCAATATTCAAATCTACACGTTTGCTCAAACGGAATGCAGTCAAAATACCGAAGTTTACCGTAGGAGATTCTGTTCTTGCAAATTCAGCTGATTCCGTAGTTTTGAAACGCTGTGCGTATCCAATACCGACCCAAGGGATCAAACGGAATACTTTCTTTTCATTATAAGGAGCCCAAAAATTAGTCACATCCCACAATAAATCGGCATGAGCAGCCATATATTTATTATGTTGCATCAATTGAGCATTATCACCTACAAACCCGTGCAACACACCCCCATTCAACTGGAGACGCAGAGCCAAATACGGATTAAACCATTTACCGACAGAGAACTGAGGAGCAAAATTCAAACGATTTTTAAAATCGGCTTCGCCATTCTGATCACCGAATAAAACACTTGCCCCACCGGCAATAGAAATAAACCAGTTGTCTTTTGCCTTGTTTTTCTTGAAGTTTGTTTTATAACCAGCTTCATTACTAAATCCAACCTGCGGTTTAAATTCCTGTGCAGACACAGAGAAAACAAAACCTGACAACAAAGCTAAAAGTAATACTTTAGTCTTCATATTCATCAACATTTTAATTAAACAATCAATTACCTATAATTATGCTCAAATATATTGCAAAATTAACTCTTTTTCTAATTATAACAAATAAAAACAATAAAAGTTCGATTTTATTCGAAATAATTCAATATTTCATACCCCCCTTTTCTAAGATACGATTCTTTCTTCATCAACTTGATATCATTCAACATCATATCCTCTACCAAAGCAGCCAAATCGTACTTTGGTTCCCATCCCAAACAGGTACGTGCCTTTGTCGCATCGCCGATAAGCAAATCAACTTCAGTCGGACGAAAATACTGAGGATCGACACCAACAACCTCATCTCCAATCCGTTTCTTAAAATTATCAAGATAAGCTTCGCCGACCCTTTCAATAAACATTCTTTCGTCAATATAGTTTAAAACAGCAACCTCATTTACATGTTCTCCTTTAAAAACAATTTCCACACCTATCTCAGCAAACGCCATTTTCAAAAAATCCCGGATGGTTGTCGTAATCCCCGTCGCAATGACATAATCGGACGGCTCGTCTTGCTGGAGAATGGCATACATCGCACGGACATAGTCTTTTGCATGTCCCCAGTCTCGCTTGGAAGAAAGGTTCCCCATATAAACTTTTTTCTGCATGCCTAAAGCAATACGGGAGACTGCCCGCGTCACTTTACGGGTTACGAAAGTTTCTCCTCGCAAAGGAGACTCATGGTTGAACAAAATACCGTTCGATGCATGCATTTTATAAGCTTCACGATAGTTCACCGTAATCCAGTAACCGTAAAGTTTGGCCACGGCATACGGACTTCTCGGATAAAAAGGAGTCGTTTCTTTCTGCGGAACTTCCTGCACCAAGCCGTAAAGTTCGGATGTAGAAGCCTGGTAAATACGTGTCTTGGGGATCAGGTTCAGCAGACGAACCGCTTCCAAGATACGCAAAACCCCCAAGCCATCGGCATTAGCCGTATATTCAGGAGTATCGAAACTCACTTTCACATGACTCATGGCCGCGAGATTATAGATTTCATCCGGCTGTGTCTCACCGATGATACGAGTCAGGTTCAAACTGTCGGTCAGATCACCATAATGCAAGATCAGATTACGATTTTCCACATGCGGATCCTGATAAAGATGATCAATACGATCCGTATTAAACATAGACGACCGCCGCTTGAGACCGTGTACGACATATCCTTTCTTGATCAGATATTCGGCCAAGTAAGCCCCGTCCTGTCCTGTTATTCCTGTTATTAAAGCAACTTTACTCATCATTATTAAACGAAAGATACGACATCTTCCTTTTTTTATTTTTAATTATCAATTTTAATCTTCCAAGTACCACTTATAAAGGCGTTCAACACCTTCGTCCACTTCAATCGTATGATGCCAACCCAAGGCGTGCAATTTCGTGACATCTGTCAGTTTGCGCATCGTACCATCCGGTTTGGACGAATCAAATACGATATCACCTGTAAAACCAACCTTTTCACGAATTAGAAAAGCTACTTTACGAATAGAAAGTTCTTTTCCCGTACCTATATTAATATGTGTATTCCGGATATCTCCGGCAACAGGGCGAACATCAGCAAAATCAACCTTCTCCATTACATAAACGGAAGCATCCGCCATCTCCTCGCTCCAAAGAAACTCACGGAGCGGTTCGCCTGTACCCCACAATTCCACTTTACCAGGATAAACACCGTACTTGACAAGAATATCCGATATCTCAGATTCGGAAGCATCACCGGACACATTTTCAACCGGACGTGCATTCAGATCCTTCCGCACGGAATCCCAATCCCCTTCAGAAAGACATTTACCCAGATGTATTTTACGAATCATGGCAGGTAACACATGGGAAGTCTCCAAATTGAAATTATCATTCGGGCCATACAGATTAGTCGGCATCACTGCGATATAGTTAGTCCCGTATTGCAGGTTATAGCTTTCGCACATCTTGATCCCGGCGATTTTGGCAATCGCATAAGGTTCATTCGTATATTCAAGAGGCGAAGTGAGCAAGCAATCTTCCGCCATCGGTTGCGGGGCATTTCCCGGATAAATGCAAGTACTTCCCAAGAACAGGAGTTTCTTTACCTCATTCAGATAAGAGGCATGAATCACATTGTTCTGAATCATCAGATTTTGATAAATAAAGTCGGCCCGGTAACGGCTGTTCGCCATAATCCCGCCGACATGGGCCGCCGACAGAAACACATATTCCGGCTTCTCGGCCGCAAAAAAATCATGAACTACCTGTTGGTCTGTCAAATCCAGTTCCGCATGCGTACGTAGGACAAAGTTTGTGTAACCCTTTGACTTCAGGTTTTTCAAAATCGCGGAACCGACCAGTCCCCGATGACCTGCTACAAATATTTTACTATCCTTATTCATTCTCTCCTTTTACCATATTCAGCAGATATTGTCCATATTGGTTCTTTCGCATCGGAATGGCTATCTGCCTCAACCTTTCCGCATCGATCCAGCCGTTCCGATAAGCAATTTCTTCCAAACAAGCTATTTTCAATCCTTGCCGTTTCTCTATCACCTCAACGAAAGTAGAGGCTTCGGAAAGAGAATCGTGCGTACCGGTATCAAGCCATGCGAAACCACGTCCTAATAGTTGAACTTTCAATTCGCCATCCTTTAGGAATTCCTGGTTGACAGTCGTAATCTCCAGTTCGCCACGGGCGGAAGGTTTAATCTGTTTAGCAACGTCCACCACTTTATTCGGGTAGAAATAAAGACCGACAACCGCATAATTCGATTTCGGGCATACCGGTTTTTCCTCAATGCTCAACACATTTCCCGCCTCGTCGAACTCGGCCACGCCGTAGCGTTCCGGATCATTGACGTAATAACCGAAGACTGTTGCTTTCCGTTCGTTTTCAGCATTTGCCACAGCCCCCTGCAACATCGCGGTAAAACTCTGTCCGTAAAAGATATTGTCACCCAACACCAAACAAACGGAATCATTTCCGATAAACTCCTCCCCAATCAAAAAAGCCTGTGCCAATCCATCCGGCGAAGGTTGTTCGGCATACTCGAAACAGACACCATAATCGGAACCGTCTCCCAACAAACGACGAAAACCGGGAAGATCCTGCGGTGTAGAAATCACCAATATCTCACGTATTCCCGCCAACATCAATACAGACACCGGATAATAGATCATCGGCTTATCATAAATAGGCAATAACTGTTTTGAAACCCCTTTGGTTATCGGATACAAACGCGTACCGGATCCTCCTGCTAAAACAATACCTTTCATAATCTTCTATGATTTATAACCTATGATTTCGAATCCATGCATCTAACGATAGCTCATAAATCCAAAACCATAAATCCTTTATATATAACGAAGGGCAAATGTATTAAAAATAATTCACTTTACAGGCCTAACAAATCATTATCAAGGGCAACAGCTACAAAATATTTCTTCCGCCGGATCGAAGCCGGTTCAAATTTCCAGATTTGGTGCGGCAGACTACCTTAATATGTCACTATAAAGGCATCCGATCGATCATCCGCAAGATTATCCGCTGTTCGGAGGAAGTTCCGACAAAGCCCAAACCGCCCGATACGTTTTGAGGGACGATGACCGGCTCCATAAAAGTTTCGTTATAATCTTCGGAATTCAGGCAGTTCATCGCACGCAAATAACGATAATAAGATTGCGATATACTCAATAAGCGAACCGTAACATCCAAATAATTATGGTCTTTTCCATTTATCCCGCTAATATATGGGATAGAGGTGTAAACTTTAAGGGTATACGAACCATTTTCAAAACGACCATCCGTGAAAACATTGCCAAGGTTACGGACAGCCAAATCCAGAATGCCGAATTTGTCGTCGTCGGCAGTCGTAAGATGCCCATCGGTCAAAACGAGATCCTCTTGGTTGATAATTTCGGGGCAAGAGGTAAAGGGACCGTACCTGACGCCATCTTCCGATGAGATCCGGTATATATTTTCTTCGATTACAAGACGATAATAGTTTTTCTCGTCCGGACGGTCACAAATCGTTATTTTGTATTGCATGCAGTCCTTCATACCGGAACTACCCCTCAATTGCGTACGGAGCGTATCCACCCGGATGGTTTCCTCGATCGGCAACGGGATTTCCACCTCACAGTCGGCTCGGTATTGTCCGCCTTCGGCCGTCGCTTCCAAGCGAATATGGTCACCGGGGCGGAAAAGAGTTTTCAATGTGCAATTAGGAGCATTGAAAGAACCATAGAGCTTTTCTACTTGCGCCGTTTCGGTCTTCTCACCATTGACATATACTACAATGAAACCATTGGAAACACGATCTATCTGTTGCCCGTCGGCATCTATTATGCACAAAAAAACACCGTTTTCTTCCTTCTCGGCTTCAAGAAAAGCATTCATCAGAAGTTGCGGAGCTTGCGGCTTGTCCATGTATGGTAGTTCATTCTCACAAGCCGGCAACAACATGAAAACCAGCATGAATAATATGGATAAATTCTTTTTCATATTCTACTCCTTTTCATTAGAACCGGTATGTATAAGTAATCGAAGGGACACAAGGCAAAAGCGTCTGTTTTATCAACCTCGTTTTCCGTTTCCAAGTTGTGTCGTAGCTACCGTCCGGTTTAATATACTCTACTCCGATATATTCTTCTTCCTTATAGACAAGACTCGGAGTCATGGCATTATAAGCGTTATAGATAGAAATATTCCAGGTCTGCATGCCCCGGCGGAGTCTCTTATGGAAATTGATACTCAGATTTAACCGGTGACTGACAGGAAGACGGTAATTGTTGCGATGGGAAATGTAGTCGATCAAGTTACCGAATGCCGTCCCGGTACGCTGTTCGGCAACCGTAGCCGTCCCGCCCGTATTGAAAATCCAGGTGATCCCTACATCCGTCTTCTTACTGAAAGTATGGTTCACACAGAGGTTAATGTTGTGGCGACGATCATATTTATAAGGGAAACGCTCGCCGTTATTGACCGTCCCATCCTTAAACTGACGATCGCTCTTGGCAATCGTATATCCTAACCAGCCCGTTGTTTTCCCGATGGTTCTTTGGGCTAAAATCTCCACACCGAACGAACGTCCCCGGCCCATCTCCACCTTTTCCTGCCATCCTCCGGATGAACCGAAGAAAGTGGCGCCATCCTGGTATTCCAATACATTATACATATCCTTATAATAACTTTCCAAAGAAAACTCCCACCCTCTCACACCTGTATAATAACCGCCGACAGCATATTGGTAGGAACGCATCGGTCGAATGTTTTTAGTAACCGGAACCCACAAATCTGTCGGCAACGAAATCGGTGAAGATGACAACAGATGTACATACTGTTCCATCTGTGTAAAGGAGGCCTTTAACGCAAAACCGTCATGACAGCGATAACGGGCAGAAAGACGAGGTTGTGCCGACAGATAGCCTTTCCCTTGTGTGGAAAACAAGGAAAGGTGAATGCCGGCATTCAGGCTCAGACGGTCACCGATATCGGCATTGTCTTCGGCATAAAACGAAAACTCGTGCCCATGTAGGTAGCTGCTCGAAGAATCATTGTAAACGGTATCCTGTGTTGTCTGGCCGTTTGCTGCTTCTTTCACACGCGAAGTCGTCACCTCCGGACGAAACGTATGGTACAGATAGGTAACCCCGAACTTGACATGATGGTCAGGAACAGGCATATAATCGAAATCCGTACGAAAACTACAATCGTGTATGCCGGAACGGTAATCGGAATTATAGACATACGATTCGTTCTTATCGATTATCGGATTACCGTCCTTGTCCGTCTCGACGATATCTTTCCGATAAGCGTCCGCCATGCTCATCCGGTACTGGTTGTATGCAATGGTCGTATTGCTGAATAATTGGTTGTTGAATACATAATTCCACCGTCCGGCGGCAATCATGTTCCCCCAGTTGAAATCAATCCGGCTATTGTAGAAAAACATACTTGTACCATAGTTATTCGAATAGCCGTCATATTCCTTGTCCTGCTTATAATCATAATGATCTTTCCCCTTGTAGAAACCAAGGAACAAGCGACTGCGGTCGGAAAACTTGTGGTTCATTTTAGCATTGATATCATAAAAATAATAATTGAATTTCTTATCCTCCGGCAGAAACGGCCTTGCCACCAGATCCAAATAGGTACGGCGACCGGTCAGACAAAAGGATGTTTTATCTTTCAGGATCGGTCCTTCAATATGCAGCTTACTGGTCAACAACCCGATACTGACCGTACCGTGGTATTTCTGCATATCGCCGTCGTTTGTCCGGATGTCCACTATAGAAGACAAACGGCCACCGTAACGGGCGGGAAACGACCCTTTGAAAAGCGTGACCTTTTTCATCGCTTCCGGGGTGAAAATGGAGAACACACCTAACATGTGGTCGGCATTATAGATGGGGATGCCGTCCAAAAGGATCAGATTCTGATCCGGTCCGCCACCCCGTACATACAATCCGCTAAAACCTTCCGTTCCAGCCTGTACACCGGGCATCAACTGGATCGTTTTGAGGATATCGGCCTCCCCCAAGATGGCCGGAGTATTCTTGATCTGCGTCATCGGAATATCTAATGTGCTCATGGCCGTTGCCCGGATACCTGTCTCTTTTTTATCAGAAAGAACGACAATTTCCGCCAACTGGTTGTTAGCCCGGAGATGGATGTTCATCACACTATCCCGGCTTAACAGGAAACGGCAATGCTTGGTTTCATATCCTAAATACGAAAAGAAAAGGCCGGTCTCTCCTTCCGGCAAGGTGAGGCTGTAGAACCCGAAAGGATTCGTCGAAGTCCCGGCATGATGACCGGATTCCAGAATATTGGCACCGATCAGCGTTTCCGACGATATAGAATCGGTAACATATCCACTGATCGTATATTTACGGGAAACAGTCCTATCACCTAACAAGATATACGATCCTGATATTTTAAATGTTACCGCCTCCTGAGCGAATGCACACTGCAAAATTTCCTCGATCGTCTTCTGACGGACATCAAGGGTGACGGGTTGCCAGAGCCGTACCTTTTCGCCATAAATAAACGAGAAGCCAGTGGAATCCTCTAATTGGCGGACAAAAGTGTCCAGTGCAGCCTGCCGGATTCGGAAATCCAGACGCGCCGCCCGATCTTGAGCAGCGAGCGGCGCAATTCCAGAAACGATCCATAATGATAAAAGAACAAGCCGGACGAGCCGGCGGAGACAAAATAGGTAATAATTCATGACTTAGTCAAGTTTAGAATGGATCACGATCGTATCATTCACCTTTTTATAACTAAAATTACCGGCAGACTGAAGCAGATCAAGTATCTGATCCAAACTCTCGCCTTGGGTAAAATGCGCCCTGATACGAAAATCCTTTATATCTTTATCCGTAATCCTGATTTCCATTTGAAAAGCATTTGACAACTCCCGTACAATCTCCCGCAACGGCAGATAGTCAAAATGAAAATGTCCATCACGCCAACCGGCAGCCGTATCATTTCTCTCTGTTTTTTCTTCCCGGAGTGTTTTATCGGCTCGATCATAAATGGCGCTTTCTCCCGGAGAAAGCGTAATCCGGCTGGAAACAGCCGGTGCACTGACAGCAACGGAACCTTCCAACAGAGTCGTCCTTACCTCTGAATCGGCGGGATAAGCTTCCACATTGAAATGTGTTCCAAGCACTTCAATCTCGACCGGCTCCGCTTTCACGATAAAAGGATGCCGAGCGTCTTTTTCGACTTCGAAATAAGCCTCTCCTAACAACTGAACTACCCTTCTATCCCCTTTGAAACGATCCGGATAAGTCAAAGAGGAATAGCGGTTCAGCGTCACCTTCGTCTGATCCGGCAAAGTGACTACCGATAGGGTTGCACCCGTTGAAACTGTTTGCATCGTTGCCAGCTTCCGGCAATCATAGATAAACCAGCTTGCAAGGCAAAGAAGGACGGATGCGGCAATTCCCCCCGCCAGACGGAACAGTTTCAGTCGCTTCGTCCGAGGAGAAACAACCCGTTTCTCCAATAACTTCCAACTTTCGGCAGCAGAATAGCTCCCGCGTGGTGAACGTGTGGAGGCAGCGAGTTTGTCCAACATCTCTTCCAAATGATCGTGTGTAGGTTTCATACTTTTTCTGCTTGATTTCAGAAATAAAGACAAGAGGAAAAAAGAAATTCACTATGCGCTTTATCTAAAAGTTAATGCACGTTTGTTAAAAAGTATCATCACAAAACAATCCTCACGCTCTATAAGAGCAAAGGTTACAGCACCAAAATCATAAAGTTTCCATCTGTTTTCGCCACCGACCGATATGGACTAACTACATACATGTTTTTGCAAAAACAACCATCATACTATCATTTCTGCCTGTATATCGGTTTAAACCAATATGTTATGGAATGATAGTTGCCGTTTTGACCTATCATTCATCTATCACAACTATCATAGTTAAAAACGATAACATCCTGTGTATCAATTATACGATAAAAACAGAGACCGTCCGGAAACAGGTGCAAAACATGTTAAAACGGCTTCTTTTTTCATCAAGACAGGCTTTTCTTTTGTCAAAAACAGCTTTTAAAGCCGCTTAAGACCCGGGTGTACCCACCACCAAGACCCGGGTGCGGAAGAGGTGCAGACCCGGGTCTGCGCGAAGCCCTGACGGGGATGCGCCGATGTTTATCCGCCATGTTGGAGGCGTTTTTATGCCCTGTTTTTGCATCTTTTTCGCCGATGGCTATTTTTGCCCATGCAAACATAGGTTACCCAGTCAAGAACCGTGCTACCAAAATAAAGTAAACAAAAAAACAACCGGATTATTTGCAGTTTGTCAGAAAACACATATATTTGCTGCCGTAACAACAACAAAAGTCATGAGAACAATTATAGTAAATACATATTGGTGGTGGCACTCTTTACAACTCATAAGGTCGTAAGGAACCAGTCCTCTATGTATATACTATCGTGATATAATAAAAAGGTCTGTCGCACTTGCGACAGACCTTTTTTCGTTTAAAGCAATTACAAAGATTCGAAAAGATAAAAAACAATAATAACGGATAAAACGATGAGAACGTATCAAGTTGACGAAAACGGGTATTATGGTGAGTTCGGAGGGGCATACGTGCCCGAAATACTTCACCAATGTGTGGAAAACCTGCAAAAGAAATATCGGGAAGTATTGGAAAGCGACAGTTTCAAGAAAGAATTCGGCCTGTTGCTCCGGGACTATGTCGGTCGCCCCTCCCCTCTTTACCAGGCTAAAAGACTGAGTGATAAGTATGGCTGCAAGATATATCTGAAGCGTGAGGATCTGAACCATACCGGCGCTCATAAGATCAACAACACGATCGGACAGATCTTGCTGGCAAGACGGATGGGGAAAACCCGTATAATAGCCGAAACGGGAGCCGGACAGCACGGCGTGGCGACCGCTACCGTCTGTGCGCTGATGAATATGGAATGTATCGTCTATATGGGCAAGACAGATGTGGAACGCCAGCATGCAAACGTGCAGAAGATGGAAATGCTGGGTGCAACGGTCGTCCCCGTGACTTCCGGCAATATGACACTGAAAGATGCGACCAATGAAGCGATCCGCGACTGGTGTTGCCACCCTTCCGACACGTACTATATCATCGGATCGACAGTCGGCCCCCACCCTTATCCGGATATGGTAGCACGTTTACAATCCGTCATCAGCGAAGAAATCAAAAAGCAATTGTCGGAACAGGAAGGGCGTGACTATCCTGATTATCTGATCGCCTGTGTGGGCGGCGGAAGCAATGCGGCCGGAACGATCTACCATTTCATTGATGATGAACGAGTGAAAATCGTCCTTGCCGAAGCAGGCGGTTTGGGAATTACGACCGGACAAAGCGCGGCAACCATCCAGTTAGGCAAGAAAGGAATCATACACGGGGCACGTACGTTAGTGATGCAAAACGAAGACGGGCAGATCGAAGAGCCTTATTCCATCTCTGCCGGACTGGACTATCCGGGTATCGGCCCGATCCACGCCAACCTGTCGGAAACCCATCGGGCTACGATTCTGGCTGTCAATGATAACGAAGCGTTAGATGCGGCTTTTTGCCTGACACGCCTCGAAGGAATCATCCCGGCATTGGAAAGCGCGCACGCATTAGGAGCATTGCCTAAAATAAAATTCAAACCGGAAGATATCGTCGTCCTGACAGTATCGGGCCGGGGAGACAAAGATATGGAGACTTATATTAATTATAAAAAGTAACCGTTTTTTCCTCTTTCGGGAAGATAATTATAATGAAGCATGGACTATACATTCAAAACAACAAGCAAGAAGGTTCTCGGTGACCTTCACACACCCGTCAGCATCTACTTGAAGGTACGGGATATCTATCCGGAATCGGCTCTATTGGAAAGTTCCGATTTTCATGGAAACGAAAACAGCCTTTCCTATATAGCACTTTATCCACTGGCAAGTATCAGAATCAACAATGGAGAATGTACTGCTATTTTTCCTGATAAGGAAAGCGAAATCACGACATTGACGGAAACTTTTAACGTGCCGGAAACCATGAATGCGTTTTTGAAACGCTTCTCGATTGAAGGACCCGATAAGAAAATCTGCGGTTTATTCGGATATACTGCTTTTGATGCCGTACGTTACTTTGAGAACATCCCGGTGATGGAAACGCATCATGAAGAAAATGATGCTCCTGATATGCTTTACATATTATATAAGTATGTACTTGTGTTTAACCACTTCAAAAATGAACTGACACTGGTCGAACTGCTGCAATCTGGCGAGAACTCCAATTTACAGGAGATAGAGACATTGATCGAAAACCGGAACTATGCTTCTTATAACTTCCAGGCCATCGGCCCTGAAACCTCTCCTATCAGTGGAGAAGAATACAAAGCGATGGTGCGGGAAGGCATCCGTCACTGCCTTCGCGGAGATGTATTCCAGATCGTACTGAGCCGCAGGTTCGAGCAACCGTTCAAAGGAGACGATTTCAAGGTCTACCGAGCCCTCCGGAGTATAAATCCTTCTCCCTACCTGTTTTACTTCGACTTCGGAGGATTCCGTATCTTCGGTTCCTCACCTGAAACGCACTGCAAGGTTGCCGACGGACATGCAAGCATCGACCCGATTGCGGGCACAGCTTTCCGCACGGGAGACATTGCGTTGGACAGACAGCACACCGAAACCCTGCTTGCCGATCCGAAAGAGAACGCCGAACATGTAATGTTGGTCGACCTCGCCCGCAACGACCTATCGCGCAACACACATGACGTACAAGTAGATTTCTATAAGGAAGTGCAATACTACAGTCACGTCATTCATCTGGTATCACGTGTCAGCGGTGAAGTCAATACTGATAGTAATCCGGTCAAAACCTATATAGATACATTCCCTGCCGGGACATTGAGCGGAGCGCCAAAAGTACGTGCCATGCAACTGATTACGGATATAGAAAAGCATAATCGAGGCGCGTATGGCGGTTGTATCGGGTTTATCGGGTTTGCCGGCGATTTAAACCAGGCGATCACGATCCGTACATTCGTCAGCCGGGGGAACGTCCTGTATTACCAAGCGGGAGCCGGCATTGTCGCCAAAAGCGATGATAAACGGGAATTACAAGAAGTCAATAACAAATTAGGTGCGTTGAAAAAAGCGATCGATCTGGCAACAACATTGATTAATTGAAATTAAAAGCTTTATGAAAGTATTACTATTCGATAATTATGATTCCTTCACTTACAACCTGTTGCATATATTGAAGGAAGTGGGTGCAGATGTAGAAGTACATCGCAATGACAAGATAGCATTAGACGAAGTGGAACGTTTTGACAAAATCCTCCTCTCACCAGGTCCGGGTATCCCGGAGGAGGCCGGCATTCTGTTGCCATTGATCCGACGCTATGCGCCGGCCAAAAGTATCTTAGGCGTCTGCCTCGGAGAGCAAGCCATCGGGGAAGCATTCGGGGCAACGCTTATCAACCTGACGGATGTGCATCACGGAGTCTGTTCGGATATACGGGTGAAAGTTCCGGATCCGTTGTTCGCGGGCCTGGAGCCTGTTTTCCGTGCCGGCCGCTACCACTCGTGGGTCGTCTCAAAAGAGAATTTTCCCGACTGCCTGGAGATCACGGCGGAAGATATGGAGAAAGGGCAGATTATGGCACTCCGCCATCGCAAATACGATGTTCGCGGCATCCAGTTCCACCCGGAATCCATACTGACCCCAAAGGGAAAGACTATCATACAGAACTGGATATTCGGGAGTAAGAATTAAGAATTAAAAAGATGAAAGATATATTATATAGGTTATTCGAACATCAATATTTAGGACATGATGAGGCGCGGACGATTCTTCAGAATATAGCGGAAGGCAAGTATAATGATTCACAAATCGCCAGTTTGATAACAGTCTACCTGATGCGCAATATCTCCGTAGAGGAGTTGGCCGGGTTTCGGGAGGCGCTGCTCGAAATGCGTGTCCCGGTAGATCTGTCAGAGTTCAAGCCGATCGACATCGTGGGGACGGGAGGCGATGGGAAGAATACGTTTAATATCAGCACGACCTCCTGTTTTGTCGTAGCCGGTGCTGGCTATAACGTTGTGAAACATGGGAACTATGGGGCGACATCGGTCAGTGGCGCCAGCAATGTAATGGAACAACATGGCGTGAAGTTTACAACTGATATCGACCGGTTGCGCCGTTCGATGGAAGTCTGCCATATCGCCTACCTGCATGCACCGCTGTTTAATCCGGCACTGAAAGCCGTAACTCCGGTACGGAAGAGCCTGGGAGTGCGCAGCTTCTTCAATATGCTCGGCCCGCTGGTCAATCCGGTGATGCCGGCCTACCAATTGTTAGGTGTGTACAACCTGCCATTGCTCAGGCTTTACAGCTATACCTATCAGGAGAGCGGAACGCGTTTTGCCGTCATACATAGCCTCGACGGGTATGATGAAATCTCGCTGACAGCGGAATTCAAGGTAGCAATGCCGGAAAAAGAGAAACTCTACACACCGGAAATGTTAGGTTTCCCCCGCGCAACGGAAGCGGAACTGGATGGCGGTAAGACAGTCGCCGAGGCAGCCCGCATCTTTGACGATGTCCTGAACAACCGGGCGACTCCGGCACAAAAAAACTGCGTAATCGCCAACTCCGCTTTCGCCATCCAAGTCATCTGCCCGGAAAAAAGAATTGCAGAATGCCTGGACGAAGCCCGCGAAGCATTGGACAGCGGCAAAGCATTGCAGACATTCAATACGTTTATCAACTTGAATAACAGATTATAATAAAACAACGAATGAAAGATATATTACAAGATATTATAGCGAATAAACGTATCGAAGTGGAGCGGCAAAAACAAGCTGTCCGGTTGCAGACCTTATTGAGATTGGGCAGTGAACGGCTCGAACATCCTACCCGTTCCATGCGAGCGGCTCTCGCAACATCTTCGTCGGGTATCATTGCCGAATTTAAAAGAAAAAGTCCTTCGAAAGACTGGTTACATCCCAATGCAGCCGTAGCCGATGTGTTGCCCGCCTATGAGAAGGGAGGCGCTTCCGCCTGCTCTGTCCTGACCGATTCGAACTTTTTCGGCGGTTCCTTAGGTGACCTTTGCAAAGCACGCAGCCTAATAAGCCTGCCCCTGTTGAGGAAAGACTTCATCATTGATGAATATCAACTCTTTCAAGCACGCGTGATGGGTTCCGATGCCGTCCTGCTGATTGCCGCCTGCCTTACCCCGGAGCAATGTCTTATATTTGCAGAGTTAGCCCATACCCTCAACATGGAAGTACTGTTGGAAATCCATTCCGCAGAAGAGCTTGGACACCTCAATGCATTTGTTGACATGTTGGGCGTGAACAACCGCAACCTCGGAACATTTCATACTGATGTGGAAAACTCCTTCCGACTGGCAAAAGCTATACAAACGGTCGCTCGTGAAAGAAATCTTTCTCCCTTGTTGGTATCGGAAAGCGGTATTTCGGCAACAACTACCGTATCAAACCTCCGGGAAGCCGGTTTCCGCGGGTTCCTGATTGGCGAAACGTTCATGAAAACCGATGCGCCGGGCGACACGCTCGCACAATTCATAGGAGGATTATCATGATCATCAAAGTATGCGGAATGCGTGATCCCGAAAATATCCGGGAGGTCGCAGCCTTAGGAATCGACTGGATAGGACTAATATTTTTCGCGGGAAGCCCGCGAAAAATAATGGACAATGGCGGCAAATGGTATTCCAATTGTCCATTAAAAAAGGTCGGTGTTTTCGTCAATGCTTCCTTTGAAGAGTTGACGGAAACAGCGGCACTTTTCCGGCTCGATTACCTGCAATTGCATGGAGAGGAAACACCAGAGGAATGTCATATCCTGCAAAAGCGCGGCTATTCGCTGATCAAGGCATTCCGGATTGCAACAGCCTGCGACTTGGAGCAGGCCTCCGATTACGAGGGGCGTGCCGATTACTTCCTCTTCGATACCAAATGCAACGGTTATGGAGGTTCCGGCAAGCAATTCGATTGGTCCGTACTCGAAGCCTATCAGGGAAAAACACCCTTTTTGTTAAGTGGAGGTATCCGGCCGGAAAGTGCCGGGGCTATACGCTCTTTCCGACATTCCCGCCTTGCCGGGATCGACCTGAACAGCGGATTCGAGATCGGACCGGGGCGGAAAGACACTGAAAAACTAAAGGAGTTCTTAAAAGAAATTCAAAATCATAATTCATAAATCTGAAATCAAAATATGAACCGTATCACAAACTTATTCAACACAAAAAAGAACGGAATCCTTTCCGTCTTCTTCACCGCCGGATATCCGAAACCGGATGACACGACAAAGATATTAAAAGAGTTAGAAAACAAAGGGATAGACATGGTCGAGATCGGAATCCCCTTCTCCGATCCGATGGCAGACGGTCCCGTAATCCAGGAAGCCTCCACCGCCGCGTTACGAAACGGGATGTCGCTGCATCTCCTGTTCGACCAGTTGGAAGAGATCCGTAAGGATGTGCATATCCCGATTATCCTGATGGGCTACCTGAATCCGATCATGCAATATGGTTTCGAATCCTTTTGCCGGAAATGTGTACAGACAGGGGTGGACGGCATGATCATCCCGGATCTGCCTTTCGCCGATTATATGGAGGACTATAAAGCCGTCGCCGACCGATATGATCTCAAAATGATCATGCTCATCACACCCGAAACCTCCGAAGAACGCATCCGCCTGATCGACAAACATACAAGCGGTTTCATCTATATGGTATCAAGCGCCTCCACTACCGGGGCACAACAGAGTTTCAACGAACATAAACAGGCTTATTTCCAACGCATTGGCAGGATGAGCCTCCGAAATCCGCGCTTAATCGGCTTCGGCATATCGAACAAAGCCACCTTCGATGCTGCCGCTACGAACTCATCAGGAGCTATCATCGGCAGCAAATTCATGCAATTATTGAAGAATGAACAAACAGTGGCTATAGCCGTTGACAAACTGCTGGAAGCATTAAAAATATAAATGCCCTTCGAATTGCAGCATCTCAGGTATGAAACTGTTTTTATCTCCAACCCTATCTGATTATTCAAAGATTCATCGTATATTTGTGGTTAGGTTTAAAACCTTGTAAACTGTATATTAACAAGATTAATTCTATTAGTAAATGGGAAGAGTATTAGTTATTGGTGCAGGGGGCGTTAGTTGCGTTGCTGTTAAGAAGATCGCGATGAACGCGGATGTCTTTACCGATATCATGGTTGCCAGCCGTACAAAAAGCAAATGCGACCGGATTGCCGCCGATATTAAGAATGTAAAGGTACAAACAGCACAGGTCGATGCAGACAACGTGGAAGAACTCGTCGCCTTGTTCAATTCCTTCAAACCGGACTTAGTAGTAAACCTGGCTTTGCCCTATCAGGACCTCCATATTATGGATGCCTGTCTGGCATACGGCGTCAGCTATCTCGACACGGCCAATTACGAACCGCTGGATGAAGCTAAATACCAATACAGTTGGCAGTGGGCATACAAGAAACGTTTCGAAGATGCCGGCCTGACTGCTATCCTGGGTTGCGGGTTCGATCCGGGCGTAACGGGTGTATATACAGCATACGCAGCCAAGCATCATTTCGATGAAATACAATATCTGGATATTGTGGACTGCAACGCCGGAGACCATCACAAAGCATTTGCCACAAATTTCAATCCGGAAATCAATATCCGCGAGATTACCCAACGGGGCAAATACTTCGAAGACGGGGAATGGAAAGAGACAGACCCTCTGTCCGTACACCAGCCGTTGAACTACCCGAATGTAGGCCCGAGAGAGTCTTACCTGATGTATCACGAAGAGTTGGAAAGCCTGACCAAAAACTTCCCGACGATCAAACGCGCCCGCTTCTGGATGACCTTCGGACAGGAATATCTGACTCACCTGCGTGTGATCCAAAACATCGGTATGTCCCGCATCGATCCGATCATGTATAACGGACAGGAGATCGTTCCGATCCAGTTCTTGAAAGCCGTACTGCCTAATCCGGGTGACCTGGGTGAAAACTATACGGGCGAGACTTCCATCGGTTGCCGTATCCGCGGTATCAAGGATGGCAAGGAAATGACCTACTACGTTTACAATAACTGTAGCCACCACGCCGCATACCTGGAAACAGGAGCACAAGGCGTAAGCTACACGACCGGCGTCCCAGCCATGATCGGAGCCAAACTGTTCATGCAGGGAGTTTGGAAAAAACCGGGAGTTTGGAACGTAGAAGAGTTCGATCCCGATCCGTTCATGAAAGAGCTGAACGAACAGGGGCTGCCTTGGCACGAACTGTTCAATATTGATCTGGAACTGTAAACAATGGACAATTGAGAATTACAATTCTCAATTATCAATCAACCAAATGGCTCGTAATATTTACAACATACTACGTCTGGGTACACAAATCAAAAGCAGAAGGCTCAAATTATTGGGCCTTTGGCTGTTTCATGTATTAGGGAAACGGTATATCGGTGTTTTTCTCGACCCAGTGCTTGCCTGCAACTTCCGCTGTAAGATGTGTTATTTCAGCGACGAGGAAAAAAGGAAAAGCCTGCGGGGAACCTTGGGATATGAAGAGATAGAAGCCATTGCAGGAAGCCTGTTCCACCGTGCCCTGAAACTTCAGGTCGGCTGCGGAGCAGAACCAACTTTGCACAAGGATCTGGTAAAAATCATCGCGTTGGGCAAACGATACAACGTCCCTTACGTTTCACTCACGACAAACGGAAACCTGCTGACAAAAGAACAGTTGGCCGCTGCCGTAGAAAACGGGCTGGACGAACTGACACTCTCGGCGCATGGTTTTACCCGCGAAACATACGAGCACCTGATGACAAACGGCAAATTCGACTTGTTCCGCAAGCTGCTTGCCAACGTCGCAGAAATAAAGAAACAGCATCCGCAGTTCAAATTACGCATCAATTATACGATCAACAACGACAACCTCGAAGAACTAAGCCGGATATGGGAAGTCGTCGGCGATGAACTGGATATCCTGCAACTCCGTCCGATACAGAAGATAGGAGAAAGTGAATATAAGGATTTCGACCTGACCAACATCCATGCAAGGTACGATACCGTGTTAGTTCCGCTAATAGAAGAATGTCGCCGCAGGCATATCACCTGCCTGGCTCCCGACAAGCAGAATCTCATCGTGTTGGAGGAAAACGAAGCGGATGACAAAAGTATCGAAAAGATTACATACTGTTATGTTTCTCCTCAGGAATGTTGGCAAGATGATTTTGATTACCAGACGGAAACATTCGAGTCGTATGCCGCCGACCATCACATGGGAAGAAAATTGCTCCAAAAAGTTTTCGGACGGAAGACCCGCCGGAAAGCGGATGTAACACGTAAGATGAACTATAATATCAAGTAAAAAATATATGGCAATACAAATAGGAGATAAAGTCCCCGAAGTTTTGGGGCTCGACCAAAACGGGAAAGAGATCAAGCTGAGCGACTTCAAAGGCAAGAAGCTCGCCCTCTATTTCTACCCGAAAGACAATACCAGCGGTTGTACGGCGGAAGCGTGCAGCCTGCGGGACGGCTACAATGAATTACAGGCGGCCGGCTACGAAGTGGTTGGCGTCAGCAAAGACAGCGCCAAGTCTCATCAAGGATTTATCGCAAAACAAGCACTTCCTTTCAGCCTCATCGCTGATACGGACACGACCCTGCAACAGCAGTTCGGGGTCTGGGCGGAAAAGAAAATGTGCGGACGTTCATACATGGGGACTCTCCGCACCACCTTTATCATCAATGAAGAAGGCATCGTGACCAACATCATCGGGCCCAAAGAGGTGAAGACTAAAGACCATGCAAATCAAATCCTTAATTTATAAAAAGGAAATGGCAAAAGAAGATTTATTTGAAGAAGGCAAACAGTCTGCAACCGATAAACCGGCTGTAAACGCAGACAAACTGAAAGCGCTCCGCGCAGCAATGGACAAGATCGAAAAGAACTACGGAAAAGGTTCGATCATGAAGTTGGGCGATGAAAGTGTAGAAAACATAGAAGTGATCCCAACCGGTTCCATCTCCCTCAACGCAGCATTAGGGGTAGGCGGTTATCCCAAAGGTCGCGTAATCGAAATCTACGGGCCGGAATCTTCCGGAAAAACGACCCTTGCTATCCATGCGATCGCCGAAGCACAGAAAAGCGGGGGCATTGCAGCATTTATCGATGCTGAACATGCTTTTGACCGTTTTTATGCAGAGAAGCTGGGAGTTGATGTCGAAAATCTTTGGATTTCCCAACCGGACAATGGTGAGCAG
The DNA here is from genome assembly GCA_910577325.1 of uncultured Parabacteroides sp. Lineage (GTDB taxonomy): Bacteria > Bacteroidota > Bacteroidia > Bacteroidales > Tannerellaceae > Parabacteroides. The sequence continues at coordinate 22,421 of CAJTMR010000004.1, read as the reverse complement.
GCGTTGGAAATTGCCGAGCAGTTGATCCGTTCGTCAGCCGTGGACATCATTGTGATCGACTCGGTTGCCGCCCTGACTCCGAAAGCGGAAATCGAAGGCGATATGGGTGAAAGCAAGATGGGATTGCAAGCACGACTGATGTCTCAGGCGCTTCGCAAGTTGACGGCTGCGATCAATAAGACAAACACGACTTGCATATTCATCAACCAATTGCGTGACAAGATCGGAGTAATGTTCGGCAATCCCGAAACAACCACCGGTGGTAATGCGTTGAAGTTCTATGCTTCCGTCCGTCTGGATATCCGCGGCATCGGCAAATTGAAAGACGGCGACGAAATCAAAGGTAACCAAGTACGCGTAAAAGTAGTCAAGAACAAGGTCGCTCCTCCTTTCCGGAAAGCAGAGTTCGACATCATGTTCGGCGAAGGCATCTCCAAAGCCGGTGAAATAATCGACTTGGGCGCAGAACTGAATATCATCAAGAAAAGCGGTTCGTGGTACAGCTACAACGACACGAAGTTAGGACAAGGACGTGATGCCGCCAAACAATGCGTTGCCGACAACCCCGAATTGGCAGAAGAACTATCAGGCCTTATATTCGAAGCGTTAAAAGGATAAAAGAAAGTGTGTCAAAATAAATAAACTGGACGCAGATATCACAGAAGGCACAGATTTGGCTTATTTTATGGGCTAACAATCTGCGTCACCCTGCACTCAACTGTGTAATCTGCGTCCGGTAAATATTGTCTTTTTGACACACCTCCATGATTAAATTGAAAATCATTTATAAGCATGAAAGACAAATACCATTTGCTTTGTAATACAGAAACAAGCATTCCTATCTTCTCCCGTGACTGGTGGCTCGATACGGTTTGTGGCAAAGATAAATGGAAAATTTTGCTGGTTGAAGAAAAAGGAAGGATTACGGCAGCGATGCCCCTTTATTGCCCTCAACAGGGAATTGTCTCCATGCCTTCCTACACACAGACAATGGGTCCCTGGTTCGCACCGGAGTCAAAAGATACAAAATACACCAAAACATTAGCCCGCCGGCAAGCTTTATGCAAGCAACTGTTAGGCACACTTAAAAGCTATCCGCTTTTTATGCAGAATTTTCATTACGGGATCACCGACTGGCTGCCTTTCTATTGGGAAGGTTACCGGCAAACCACACGCTACACTTATTTGTTGAAAGATATCCGAAGCACACAAATAATGTTGGAAAACATGAGTTCCAATATCCGTCGGAACATCACAAAAGCTAAAGAAAAATATCATATCACAGTAAAAAAAGGAATTTCTATTGAAGATTTTTTGTTGGTACAGGCACAGACATTCGAACGTCAACAGGTCACGAACAAAGAAGACACAAAGGTTCTGATCAAACTGATCGATACCTGCCGCAAACGGAATCAGGGAGATGTATGGGGCGGTTATGACGAACAAGGTCGTTTGCACGCTGCTGCTTTTATTGTCTGGCAAGAAAGTTCCGCTTGGTATCTGGCCGGTGGAGGAAATCCTGCTCTTCGAGAATCCGGAGCTCATAGTCTAATATTATGGGAATGTATACGTTATGTTTCACAATACACCAATACTTTCGACTTTGAAGGTTCCATGATTCCGGGAGTCGAACGTTTTTTCCGCGAATTCGGAGCAATTCAAACCCCCTTCTTCACAATAACCAAAGGAAAATTAAGTTTATTAAATAAAGCCTGTTTAAAAATAAGAAGAATAATAAACAGATAGATTATTTATGATACTAAACAGTTATAACAATATACTGGTTTTAGCGCCCCATACGGATGACGGAGAATTAGGACTGGGGGGAACCATAAGCAAACTTATCGAACTGGGAAAGAAGGTGACTTATGTCGCTTTTTCAACCGCCCAGCAGTCCGTGCCCGAAGGTTTCCCGAAAGACATTTTGAAGACGGAAGTCAAGAAAGCGACTGCCCAGTTGGGGATATCGCCCGAAAATCTCATCATCTACAACTACGAAGTCCGTAAACTCGGATATGTCCGGCAGGAGATATTGGAAGAATTGATCCGCCTGAAAAAGACGAACAGTTTTGATCTGGTCTTCATTCCAAGCCTGCACGACATTCATCAAGACCATACGACGATCGCACAAGAAGGCCTACGCGCATTCAAAAACACAACGTTACTGGGCTACGAACTGATCTGGAACAATCTGACATTTAACACGCAATGCTTTGTCGAGCTAAACAAGGAACACATTCAAGCCAAAGTCGAAGCGTTAAAGGCATACGAATCACAAGGAACACGCGACTATCTATCTGAAGAGTTCATCTTTTCGCTGGCGAAAACACGCGGTGTACAAGCAGGTTGTCCTTATGCAGAAGCATTCGAGGTGATCCGTCTGTTCCTGTAAACCCCTAAAACAGCATGAAAGCCGTTATTTCTTATATCATCAAATTCCTGATAGGAGGAGAAAAAGCCGGTGCGCTGAGCAGATTTGTCGGTTATACATCAGACCCGAACAAATTTTCCCACTACCGTGTAGTCATCATCCCCTCCCCTTTTTTCCGGAATGAAGTTTACGGGACAGCCGAGTCCATGCCCAAGTTGCCACTGGAAGAGATAGAAGGCGTACCCCTGCTCTTCGGTTCTCCCAAAGTAGAATGGCAAGGCGATATTTGGGTGGTTCATGCCGACATTATCGCCAGTGCCTATTTCCTGCTGACACGATACGAAGAAATACGGAAACGAAACATACGGGACATTCACGGCCGTTTCCCGGGAAAAGAATCCCTGCCTTTCAAAGCAGGATTCATCAATCGTCCAATAGTCGATGAATACGGGAGATTACTACGCCGTTGGTTACGCCAAGCGCGCGTACAGTCGGCCACCGACCCAATCCCATACATAGAAAAAATATGGCTGACCCATGATGTGGATGCACCTTTCTATTGCCGGACTTTACGTAACTTGATACGGGAAACAGTCAAAGGCACGGGACTGAAGCAGGCCTGGAAAATGTTTCACGGTCCGTTACAGAAAGATCCGTTCTACACATTTCCTTGGTTCTTGGAACAACGAAACAAATTAAAGGCGGCTATCGGAGAAGGTCGTTGCGAATCCCTGTTTTTTATTAAGTCCGGCGGCTTATCTGTTTATGACAAGCCCCATTATAATTTGTATTCAAATGACTTACAAGAGCTCTTACTCTTTTGTAAAACCGAAAAAGCACGGATCGGACTGCATACCAGCTATGATGCCGGTAAAAACCCGGCACTTATCTCGACAGAAAAAGAATTGTTGGAAAGACAAACCGGAAAATCCGTCATTTATAATCGGCATCACTATCTGGCTTCACGCGAACCGGAAGATATGGCATGGCTGGAAAAAGCGGGAATTACAGACGATTTTACGATGGGCTATCCGGATGTCGCCGGTTTTCGTCTGGGCACCTCCCGTCCGGTACATTGGATTGACCCCGAAAACAGACGCATCTCGCCGCTTGTCCTCCACCCGTTGACAATCATGGAATGCAGCTTGAACGAACCTGTTTATATGAATCTCGACTATGAGGATGCACTTGACTACTCAATACGACTTACCAAACAAGTAGCACGTAGCAATGGTGAACTGGTGTTGCTCTGGCACAACGACTCTATCAGCACCCAGATCAAACCGAATATCTCTGTCGACTGGCAACGAAAACTGTTCGCCGCCATCATTGAAGAATTGATAAAATCATGAAGATACTGATATTATGTGATATGTTTCCCCCTGCATTCGGACCGCGAATGGGTTATTTATGCAAATACATGAAGCGCGCCGGATGGAAACCTGTTGTTGTCACTGAGCAAATCAATGACAACACCTTCTCTTTCCTGAAGGAAGAAACTCCCGTCACATACGTAAATTTCTTTCGTTGCAAAAGGAAAATCCTACAAAAGTTAGAATGGATATACATATTCATACTCGATTACTTTTTCCATTACAAAGACAAGAAAATGGCTAAAGCCGCCTCCCGTTTATTGGAAGAAGGAGAGTATGCAGGTGTCTTGTGCAGCTCATACCGGGCTTTCCCTTTACCGGCCGCCCGATACATAGCAGAAAAATATCATCTGCCGTTAGTAATCGACCTACGGGATATAGTCGAACAATATGCATCCAACGAATATATCGCCCATAGCTTCCACACCTTTCCTTGGCTGGATAGGAAAATCACGGCAATATTCCGCCAGAAACTATTACGGGACAGGAACAACGCATTGGCCAAGGCGGATCAGGTCACAACCATTTCCCCTTGGCACGTAAAAGAACTCCAAACATACAATCCCAATACGGAGCTGATTTACAACGGTTATGATCCGGAGATCTTCTATCCCGAACGACATCAGACCTCCCAATTCGTCATCACCTATACGGGACGTCTGATCAGTTTGGCGACACGTGACCCTCGGTTGCTTTTCGAAGCCGTTAGCCGGTTGGATCGTGAAAAACTCATTGACCCGAGCCGGTTCCGAATCCGATGGTATGTCGATGCCGGATCAAAAGCGATCATCATGCAAGCCGCAACCGCTTACCCAGTCGCCCGGTATATGGACTTCTTCGATTATGTACCCGCTTCCGAGATTCCCGGCGTGTTAAACCGTAGTTCCATTTTGCTGCAGCTCGCCAATACCTTCGCATCCGACGGGCCGAAAGGATTCATGACTACCAAACTTTTCGAGTCAATGGCTGTCGGTAAACCTTTACTCTGCGTAAAGAGTGACGAAAGTTTCCTCGAAGCGACCATCCGGGATACCCGTTCCGGGCTGGCAGCCCGGACAGCCGAAGAAGCCTATCGTTTCATCCTGTACCATTATCAGTTCTGGCAAGATAAGGGATACACACACATGAATACGGACAAAGAAGCAGTGGAATCTTTTTCCCGTAAAAAACAAGCGGAACAATTTATGCGTATCTTTACCCGGCTAAATAGTAAATGACAGACATGGAAAGACATCTGAACATCATAGCTTTCAATATTCCCTGGCCTGCCAACTACGGGGGAATCATCGATGTATATTATAAGATGAAAGCCCTACATCAGTGCGGTGTAAAGATCATCTTACACTGTTTCGAATACGAACGCGCACATTCACCCGAACTGGAAGCCATCTGCGAAAAGGTATTTTATTACAAGCGGCATACGGGGTTGTGTGCCAACATGACCCTGTTGCCTTATAACGTGTACAGCCGCAAGCATCCCGAACTGATCGCCAATCTGTTGAAGAACGATTACCCGATCCTGTTCGAAGGACTCCATTGCTGTTATTACATAAACGACCCGCGACTGCAAAACAGGAAAAAGATTTACCGGGAAGCAAACATCGAACATGACTATTATTATCACCTGGCACAGGCGGAGAGCCATCCGATCAGGAAAACCTTCTTCCGGATAGAGGCTTGGCGATTCAAACATTATCAGAAAATACTGAAACATGCCGACCTGATAATTGCCGTTTCAACGACCGACGCCGACTACCTCCGATGCCAGTTCCCCGACAAGCCGGTCGAGTTCATGCCTTGTTTCCATACCAACAACCAAATTGCAGTCAAGCCGGGTTCTTCCGATTTTATACTCTATCACGGTAAACTATCCGTGATAGAGAATACGCAAGCGGCCCTCTTCCTCATCCGGAACGTGTTCAGCAAACTGGACAACCGTTGTATCATTGCCGGTATGAACCCGCCCGCTTCTTTGTTGAAAGCAGCAGCTCCCTATCCGAATATACATATCGAAGCCAATCCGTCAGAAGAACGGATGAACAAGTTGATACACAATGCACAAATACATGCCTTAATCACTTTTCAGGCGACCGGGCTAAAGCTAAAACTGCTGAACAGCCTGTTTTCCGGACGTCATACAGTGGTCAACCGGCTGATGATAGCAGGCAGCGGACTGGAACCGCTCTGCCATATCGCCGACTCTTCGGACGAAATGGTCCGCATTTGTCAGGAATTGATACATACCGATATGGCTCCGGAATTGATTGAGCAACGCCGCGACTTCCTTTATCCAACTTATTCCAATCAATATCAAGGCGAACACCTCTTACATTTGATCTATGAAGCATGACATCCGACAAGCAGCAAAAACGTTGGTCAGCCAACTAAAGGCAATCGATTACGAACGATTGCCTATCAGTAAATATAACAAGTGTTATATCGCCCGGCTGAAACCCGTTTTATCCTATTACATGAAAATCTATGCGGACTGTCTCCTTAAAGGGTTGGAGTCCGTCGGCAGCGCACCAAAGGACATAACATTCATCGACTATGGCGGCGGAAGCGGCTTCTTGAGCATGCTTGCCAAACAAGCCGGAATCGGCCGGGTCATCTACATCGACCTCAACCCGGACTCCGTTGATACGATCCGCGTCTTGAAAGCGTTGGCAGGCACGGGTCCCGACATCATTCTCCACGGAGACTCGGACACCTTAGCAGATTGGTGCTCGGCAAATAAAGTCAAACCACAATTGCTGATCGCGACAGACCTGATCGAACACGTTTACGACCTGTCGGCTTTTTTCGCCAACCTGGCTGCCATCGACAACAAGATGCAAATGCTGTTTACGACGGCTTCCACGCCCTTTAATCCGTACGTGAAAAGAAAGCTGCATCGGCTTATGACCACTTGGGAAAAGGAATATTATGCCTTACGTCTGCATTATATCCACCTGCACTTTCCGGCCCTTTCCCCTGCCGAAGCGAAAGAAGCTGCACGAAAGACGCGCGGACTTACTTTTCCGCATATCCGCAAAGCTGTCGAGAACGGTTCTTACCCACTATTGAAAGATGCTTTCAACACCTGTGACCCACGAAACGGGAATTGGACAGAACGCATTTTGCCCATCGAGACATACCGCTCGCTGGCGAAACCTTTCGGTTATCAAGTCCAGGTAGGAAAAGGTTTCTACAACACGGATCGTCCCAACCCGATCTCCGCTCTCATTAGCTCAGGCATCAACGGTCTGATCAGGATCAGCGGGAAAGCCGGTTTCCTATTTGCCCCGTTTATAACCCTGTACCTACGGAACGATAACAAGGGGCGATGAGTTACAATAGCAAACGCTATGAGTTACGATGCTTAAAGCTATGCTTTAGCCTTCGTAAAGCTAGGGGTTACGCCTCCTAATCCGCAACAGACCGAAAGAGTCGTCGCACATACTCTTTTTCCCAGTCTGCAGGTTTCAAAATTGTTCCATTCCAAAGGAGCAGGTCTATATCGATCGGAATTTTTCCTTTCCGTTTGCTATCCGACCTGCGTCCCAATTTTTTTTCCATGTCTTTCAAAGCCAGCCCCACCTCTTCCTGCGAAGCATCCGTACCGGCAACAGCCACCTGGTTCAGGAATAAACCGGAACCGGGCAAACCTATCGGTTTCGTATAGATCGGTTCTGAAAACCGGATCGAGCCGAAATAGGCACGCAGCAAATCCGCCGCCGACCTCAGATTCGCCTCGCAATCCGTATTAGACCCCAAGCATAATATAACTTTGTTCCGCATAGTCGTCTTTTAAAGTCTTTACAGCGACAAAACTAACAAAAAATACCTACAATACGGTATTGACCATATTACCATTTCATACTACCTTTGCACAAGATTAAAAAAAGATGAGACTATCAGAACTTTGTACAGGCGAAAAAGGGGTTATAGTAAAGGTAATGGGTCGCGGAGCCTTCCGCAAACGCATTATCGAAATGGGATTTATCAGAGGAAAAGAGGTTGATGTCATCCAGAACGCACCGCTTAAAGACCCTATACAATATCGTGTAATGGGGTATGACGTTTCACTGAGACGGAACGACGCGCAAATGATAGAAGTCGTCAGTGCGGCTGAATTCGCGGAAGCCTGCGCCGGGCAACCGGAGAACCGCCCGGTAGATTCCTATATTCAAACATCCGACAATAATTTACAGGCTATGGCAATGCACAAAGGCAAAACCATCAATGTCGCATTAGTCGGAAATCCCAATTGCGGTAAAACATCCTTATTCAATTTCGCATCCGGCGCACACGAGCATGTCGGCAACTACAGTGGCGTGACAGTCGATGCCAAAGCCGGGACATTCCATCAGAACGGCTACACTTTCAAGATCGTAGACTTGCCGGGGACCTATTCCCTTTCGGCCTACACGCCTGAAGAGCTCTATGTACGCAAACACCTGAAAGAAGAACAACCGGACATCGTGATCAATGTCGTCGATGCTTCCAACTTGGAACGCAACCTGTACCTGACCTGCCAACTGATTGACATGGACGTGCGTATGGTGATTGCCCTCAACATGTACGACGAACTGGAACGGCACGGTAACAAGTTTGACCATAAGTCCCTTTCAAGAATGATCGGCACGCCGATTGTCCCGACCATCAGCAAGACCGGGTTCGGTATCGAAGATCTTTTCAACCGTGTCATAAAAGTCTACGAAGAAGAAGATCCCGTGCTCCGCCACATACATATCAACTATGGCGATGTACTGGAAAGAGCCATTTATCCGGTAAGGCATGCTTTAAAACTAACCGGAAATGTATCCAAAAGCCTGTCCAAACGTTACCTTGCCATCAAACTGCTTGAAGGCGATCCGGAAGTGGAATCGTTCGTGAAGTCAATGCCCGGCCCCGAAGCTGTCATCCAAGAACGTGACCGCAACGTCGCCCAGATAGAAGCCCTTCTGAAAGAAGACTGTGAGACGGCTTTCACCAATGCCCGCTACGGTTTCATCTCCGGAGCATTGCGGGAAACCTACGAACAAAACAAAATAAAAGAAGCAACAAACACACAAATCATTGATCTGTTTGTAACCCATAAAGTACTGGGCTTCCCGATCTTCATACTTTTCATGTGGATCATGTTCGAAGCGACCTTCCGGTTGGGAGAATACCCGATGGAATGGATCGAATCGTTCGTGGCCAGGCTCGGAGAGTTCGTACGCGGAAACATGAGCGAAGGCCCGTTGAAGGACTTACTGGTCGATGGCATCATAGGAGGCGTGGGAGGCGTTATCGTATTCCTGCCCAACATCCTGATACTGTATGCCTTCATCTCCTTCATGGAAGATTCCGGCTACATGGCACGTGCCGCCTTCATCATGGATAAGATCATGCATAAGATGGGATTGCACGGCAAATCGTTTATCCCACTTGTGATGGGATTCGGTTGCAACGTGCCGGCCATCATGGCCTCTCGCACGATCGAAAGCCGCAACAGCCGGATGATTACCATGCTTGTAAACCCATTGATGAGTTGCAGCGCCCGTCTTCCGGTATATGTTCTGCTGACAGGCGCCTTCTTCCCGCAGACAGCAGGAACAGTCATGATGGCCCTCTATGCTTCGGGTATCCTGCTCGCCGTCTTGATGGCACGCCTATTCAAACGCTTCCTCTTCAATGGTGAAGATGTGCCTTTCGTAATGGAACTTCCCCCTTACCGCATGCCGACAGGAAAGTCTATCATGATCCACATGTGGGAAAAAGCCAAACAATATCTGCACAAGATGGGGGGGGTTATTCTGGTTGCTTCCGTCATCATTTGGTTTTTGGGATATTTTCCCCGCCACTCGGAAAACAGCGGTATTTTTGACAAACGGATCGCCGAAGTGGAACAGTCGGACATGAATATAAAAGATAAAGCCGAAACAATCGCCCAATTGGAACGCCTGAAATCGATGGACCACCAACGGGAATCCTATATCGGCCGTATCGGCCAAGCCATACAACCGGTACTCCATCCGCTGGGCTTCGACTGGAAGATGAGCGTCAGCCTGTTGACCGGAATGGCCGCCAAGGAAGTCGTTGTCAGCACGTTGAGCGTCTTATACACAGGAGAGGCGGATGACAACCAAATCCTGACCGAACGATTGAAACAGGATAAGGATGCCGAGGGGAAACCGATCTTCACCCCTTTGATCGCACTGAGTTTCATGCTTTTTGTCTTGATCTATTTCCCATGTATCGCTACGATATCGGCCATCGTCCACGAATCCGGTTCCAAGAAATGGGGTATCTTCGTAATCATTTATACCTGCATACTTGCATGGATCGTCTCATGTGTAGTCTACCAGACAGGGCTTTTATTCATGAATTTATTTAATTAACAGCAGAATCGTATTTAATCATGTGGCAAGAAATAGCAATTCTCATTATTGGACTTATCATCATTCTTCACGTCGGAAGGAAAATATACAGGCTCCTGGCACATCCCACCGAAACAAACAGTCCTTGCCACGGATGTCCGGGATGTGCGCTAAAGGATAAAAACCGAAACAAATGCACTTGATTTTCAGCTAAAGCACAAGAAAGCTTGATAAATCGAACTTGGAATTATCCGTACGGACAAAAGATACATTATCTTTGCAAAAATTAAATGACGCAAAGATGTACAAGAAATTTTACTTACTGACTATATTGGGGATTTTGTCCTTCTTTTCCTGTAAAGACCAAAAACAATATTACGAAGAAAGCGGCACTGTGTTTCACACCTTATATACAATCAAATATGAAGCGCCACGGGTTCTAACGGATAAAATTGACGCTGAACTGCAACAGTTCAATTTATCCCTAAATCCCTTCAACCCCAATTCGATCATCGCCAAAGTAAACAATAATGAACCGGTAGAAGCGGACGAATGGTTTACGGAAGTATTCAACAAGTCGATGGAAGTCTCCCGCAATTCAGACGGTGTTTTCGATATCACCTGTGCTCCCTTGGTCAATCTTTGGGGATTCGGGTTCAGCAAGAAAGACAGCGTGACCCCTGCCATGATCGACAGCCTCAAAACTTTTGTAGGCTACCGGAAAGTCCATCTGGAAGGCAAAAAAATAGTAAAAGAGGACCCCCGCCTGCTACTAAACTGCTCCGCCATAGCCAAAGGATATTCCTGCGACGTAATCGCCCGCCTGCTCGAAAAGGAAGGGGTAGAGAACTATATGGTCCTAATAGGTGGCGAAGTGGTGGTAAAGGGAGTCAACCAGAATGGTATATGCTGGCGTACCGGCATCAACCTACCGGAAGAAGATTCGACCGGTATCAAGAATAATTATGACGAAATCGTCCAATTATGCAAAAAGGGAGCGATCGCAACTTCCGGCAATTACCGCAACTTTTACATAAAAGACGGCAAGAAATATGCCCATACGATCGACCCCCGTACAGGTTATCCTGCCGAACAGAGCGTATTAAGTGCGACAATCGTTGCAGATGACTGCATGACTGCCGACGCCTATGCCACCGCATTTATGGCGATGGGGCTGGAAAAAGCCCGGCAAATGGCCGACTCCCTGCCGGGGATCGAATACTATGTGATATATGCTGACGAGAATGGAGAGCACCGGATCGAATATTCGAAAGGGATGCTCCAGTACCTGCCTAAACGAAGAAACTCTTCAACTCTTGGTAAAGCAACCGGACCGGCAATCCCATGACGTTATAGAAACTACCGTTGATGGATTCGACTGCCACATAGCCAATCCATTCCTGTATGCCGTAGCTGCCGGCTTTATCGAAAGGACGGTACTTGTCGACATAGTAGGCAATCTCATCCTCATCCAAGGCGGCAAAACAAACGGACGACGAAGCGGAGAAAGAAACCGTTTTCTCTTTCGTCGTAATACAAACGCCGGTTATCACCTCATGCGTACGTCCCGACAACTTCCGAAGCATGGCGACGGCATCCTCGCGGTCTTTCGGTTTCCCTAAAATTTCACCGGAAGCCCACACGACCGTATCGGCCGTAATCAGCAACTCGTCCGCCGGCATGGAAGAAATGTAGGCTTCCGCCTTTTTCCGGGCGATATAAAGTGGAACCTCATCCGGACGCAACGTTTCGGGATAGGATTCATCTATGCCCGGAACCGTCCGTACTTCAAATTCAATATCCAGCCCCGCCAACAATTCGCGCCGCCGGGGAGAGTTGGAGCCTAATACGATTTTATATTGGCTCAGATTGGGGAGTATGCTTTTCATTATCCTATTTTATCTGTTTAGTCCTACCAGCCGAAAGCCTCGTCACCCATCCAACGACCTTGGGCTTTCATGGTTTGTTCTATTACGTCGCGGGCAACGCCGGCTCCCCCGCTCTTGTGGGAGATATATTTGGCGATACGCTTGATCTCAGGAGCCGCATCGGCAGGGGCCACAGGAAGACCGACCATTGTCATCACTTCATAATCGGGAATATCGTCTCCGGCATACATCACCTCTTCGGGCTGCAAACCGGTCTTTTCCAGAAAATCCTTGTAATCATGGACTTTTACGGCACTCCTCATATATATATGAGAAATACCAAGACGCGAAAAACGGATTTGCACCGCTTCCGTATACCCCCCTGTGATAATGGCTACATGATAACCTTTCTTGACGGCGAGCTGCAAAGCGTAACCATCCTTTATATTAACGGTACGCATGGGATCACCGTTCGGATGCAACGGGATTACATCACAAGACAAAACGCCATCTACATCAAAGACAAATGCCTTTATCTTATTCAAGTCATAATTGATACTACTCATGTCGTGCCTCCTTATGTATGTTTTGGCTGATCAGCCGGTAGATCGACCGCATATCGGGATCGTCCAGCATAGCCAGATGCTTATTGATTACGTTCTCATCGTACCGGATGGCCGGACCGGTCTGCGCCAACCTCGGCGGCATCGTATGTATCTTGGCTGCCGTCTCGTCGATGAGCGGTAGCAGAACATCGGCCGGTATGTCCTGTTCCTGCAATAATCTAACAGCCAACGCATAAATATGATTGGTAAAATTGCAGGCAAATACAGCCGCCAGATGCAAACTTTTACGTTTGTCGGACGACAGGAAACGGACATTTCCCGAAAGCTTCCGTGCCAATTGCTGCAATTTGCCAGCATTTTCAGACGTATTGGCCTCAAGAAAAAAAGGAATGACACTGAAATCCACCTCGCGCGTCTTACTAAATGTCTGCATTGGATACAGAACTCCGTAATTGGCGGTATAACCGCTGAAGATATCCATCGGTATGCTGCCCGCCGTATGCACCCACAAGCCGTTGTTCGGCGGTATACGGGCAATCACATCGGCTAAAACCGTATCTTTTAACGAAAAGACATACAGGTCGGCATCCGTCTCGACAGCTTCAGGATCGATTGTCCAATGGCAGTCCAAACAGGCAGCCAACCGTTCCGCATTTTCCGGAGTGTGGCTATACACCTGCCCGATCCGCATCCCTTTCTTTTGCATTTCAAGCGCCAGACGCGTTGCCAAGTTTCCCGAGCCTAAAAATATGATTTTCATGCCTCCTCCTGTCCGTTTTCGGTTGGCATCCGGAAAGTCCCGATATGTATCTTTTCCCATTGCAGGTGCGATTCGTCAAACGGTTTACGCTCCTGATCCTTATAACCGATCCCTATGATAGAGAGGACTTCCAGTTGATAAGGTACATCGAGAAGCCCCCGCACATACTGAGCGGCATCCACATCGTCTTCCGTCTGGCGGTTACGGATCTGACACCAGCAACTGCCCAATCCCAAGTCTTCGGCTTGCAATTGCATATAGATAGAAGCAATCGCTGCATCTTCCACCCAGACATCACTTTCCATCACATTCGCCAGCACAACGACAGCCAGTGCACAATCTTTCAGGAAAGCGGCTCCCGCCGGTTTGCATACCGACAACTTAGCCAACATCTCCTTGTCCTCCACAACGACAAACTGCCAAGGGTTTTTCCGCTTGGAAGCAGGCGCCATCAATGCGGCTTTCAAAATCATTTCCACCTGATCGGGATTCAGTAACCGGTCCGTGAACTTACGGGTACTTCTCCTACTCTTTATTAATGTTGCGAAACTTTCCATACGTATCTTATTTTATAGAGTGCGAAAGAAAAGACAAAGATAATTATTTAACAGAAAAAAAGACAGATTGCCTAAGAAGAAAAACAAGACCTTGCCATAAACTGCTTTTTCGTATCTTCTATCACCGGCGATTCGGACGAAACACAGAAAGTATATCTGTACACAATTGTTTATAAGCATATTATAAATTAGGATAAGTAACAAACACTCTATTTGCGTCTCTACAAAACAGCCGATTATTTTATGTAAAAACGAATATAAAAATACAAAAAAATTCAGTAACTTCACTTCCTGCAATCATGCCAATGCGTTTATCTTAGTACCTATTAATACATTAATTATCAATAATATTACCATAAAAATCGCCCATGTTTTCAAACTTCCGATGTTTTTTGAGAGGGAGGGAGTATTCCGGACTAACGCTATAAAGAAAAATAAATTTTTGTTTTCCACGTTAGTAAAGCTATAACTATAATATATTATGATGATTCGTACGATAGCTACGCTACTATTTATATTATTTTCAATACCTGCTTTCGGACAGGGACGTGTCAAAATCAGCGGTTACATCCGCGATGCAGACGGTAATCCGCTGGATTTGGTCAATATCCGGGTCAAGAATACGTTAAACGGTGCGATGAGCAATGAAAAAGGCCATTATTCGCTCTTGGTTGCTACCGGCGACTCGGTAACGCTTATCTATTCATGCCTGGGTTACAACAAGGCCGAACGGATCATCCCGCAGGTAACCAAAGATATGCGGCTCAACGTGCAGATGAACTACACCTCCATCGAATTGGGAGAAGTGACAGCGACCGCTATCCGAAGACAGACATCCACCCTCCAAACTCTCGATGCCGACCGTGTCAAACTACTCCCCGACCCTGCCGGAGGAAGCATCGAAAGTCTGGTCGTCACTTTTGCGGGTGTTACATCCAATAACGAATTAAGTTCGCAATACTCCGTACGTGGCGGAAGCTATGACGAGAACATCGTGTATGTCAACGGACTGGAAGTGTTCCGCCCGCTGCTCATCCGTTCCGGGCAACAGGAAGGGCTGAGTTTTATCAATCCGGATATGACGGAAGCCGTCAACTTCTCCGCCGGAGGATTTGAGGCCCGCTATGGAGACAAGATGAGTTCCGTGCTGGATATTACTTACAAGAGACCGAAAGGGTTCGAAGGTTCGGCGTCAGCCAGTCTTTTAGGAGCCAACGCCTATGTGGGTAGCTCCTCCGGCAAATTCACGCAGGTGACCGGCTTCCGCTACAAGACAGGGCGTTCCCTCCTGAAAACAACCGATACGGATGCCGAATACGATCCTAATTTTATCGACTTGCAAACGTATATGACGTATCGGTTTGCCCCCAAATGGGAAATCAATTTCCTCGGAAACTTAGCTATAAACAATTATAAATTCATTCCCCATACCCGTGAAACCTCCTTCGGCACAGCAGCCAACGCTAAAAAATTCAAAGTGTTCATGAACGGACAGGAACGGGATAAATTCGAAACGCTTTTCGGAGCCCTTACCTTAAAACACAATCTGAACGAGAACACCGAACTCGGCCTTCAGGCATCCGCTTTCACCAGCAAAGAAGAGGAAGGCTACGATATTGCTGGCGATTACTGGCTGGGGGACGCAGCTGAAGAAGGAGGCGGGGAAATACAAAATCTATCCATAGCACGCTATAACGAGCATGCCCGCAACCGCCTGCATTCCAACATCATGAACGTCGGGCATTATGGCATCGCCCGCTTGAAAAACAACACATTGAAATGGGGCGCCACCGTCCAGATGGAAAAAATAAACGATAAGATCAGCGAGTGGGAAAAACGCGACTCTGCCGGATATTCGCTACCGCAAGGAGGCGGGAATGTCAACGTGATCGCAAACCTGTTCTCGGATAACAAACTGGAAAGTACACGTATTTCCGGCTATTTGCAGGATGTATTCAAGTTCCGTACCAAACAAGGACTGTTCACGCTGACCGGTGGTGTACGCGGCAGCTACTGGAGCTATAACAAGGAATTTATATTCAGCCCGCGTGCTTCAATCGGTTTCATTCCTAATTTCGACCAGAACCTGACCTTCCGCTTGGCTTCCGGCCTGTATTACCAATCGCCTTTCTACAAGGAATTGCGTACGACCGTACAGGACGAGCACGGTAACAGTATCATACAACTGAATAATAATCTGAAATCCCAACGTTCTATCCATGTCATTGCCGGTGGCGATTATACCTTCCGGGCATCCGGCCGGAACTTCAAGATTAGTGCCGATATGTATTATAAAAAACTGGATAATCTAAACCCTTATACGGTGGACAATGTCAAAATCCGTTACTATGGCGAGAACTGCGGGGAAGGTCACGCAATGGGCCTCGATGTCAAATTTTTCGGCGAATTTGTTCCGGGTACGGACTCCTGGATCAGTTTTTCCCTGATGAAAGCGGAACAAAGCATCCGGGGCAGTGAATATGTACCGATGCCCAACAGCCAAGGCTATAATGTTTCGCTCTTTTTCCAAGATTATTTCCCCGGTTACAAACGCGTCAAACTGAATCTGAAAGGCGTACTGTCCGGCGGTCTTCCCGTCACAGCCCCGCGAACAGGCTACGAGGACGGTTATTTCCGTACTCCGACCTACAAACGTGTGGACCTTGGGTTCTCTTACCAACTTGCCGGAGGAACGGATGCGATCATGGACCGCGGGATCTTCCGCAATCTCAAGAACATTTGGCTCGGACTCGACATTTTCAACCTGTTCGATATAAAAAACACAAGTTCCTATTATTGGATTACCAACATAGACAACCACCAGTACGCAATTCCGAATTACCTGACCGGTCGGCAATTGAATGTTCGCCTTATCGTTGATTTTTAGCCGCATGATTTTAAAAATATGCTTTTTAAACATATCCGGATCATGCTGATAAATATTAACGAATTATTTCTCTATTAATAAAAAGAGTGTACCTTTGCCCACATAGAACAAAAAACAATATTAAATTACTAAATTATTATTGACATGGAACTTACACATATCGAACATTTAGGTATCGCGGTAAAGAGCATCGAAGCTTGTCTGCCGTATTATGAAGAAGTTTTAGGATTGAAATGCTACAACATCGAAGAAGTTGCAGATCAAAAAGTAAAAACTGCGTTCTTTAAAGTGGGCCAAACCAAGATCGAGTTGCTGGAACCGACAAGCGAAGACAGCACAATCGCTAAATTTATCGAAAAGAAAGGTGAAGGTATCCACCACATCGCATTTGCTGTTCCCGATGTACAGGCTGCATTGGATGAAGCCGAATCAAAAGGTGTAAAGCTGATCGACAAAGCTCCGCGCGGAGGTGCAGAAGGCTTGAACATTGCATTCCTTCACCCAAAATCAACTTGCAGTGTTCTGACTGAACTTTGCATGCCTGGAAAATAAAGTACGGGGGAAGGTCGCTAACCGCCCCAACAATTAAATATTCATTTCTAACAACAAATCTATAGTACAATGAGTAACCAACTTGAAAAAGTAAAGGAGCTTATCGCCCTTCGCGAGACGGCTCGTTTAGGTGGTGGAGAAAAAAGAATCGAATCTCAGCACAAAAAAGGAAAATATACGGCACGCGAACGTATTGCCATGTTGCTGGATGAAGGTAGTTTCGAAGAGTTCGATATGTTCGTCAAGCACCGTTGTTCCAACTTCGGTATCGAAAAGACCAAATTTCTGGGTGACGGCATCGTGACCGGATATGGTACGATTGACGGACGTTTGGTATATATCTATGCACAAGATTTCACCGTATTCGGCGGTGCTTTGTCAGAAACACTGGCAATGAAGATCTGTAAGGTAATGGATCAAGCCATGAAGATGGGTGCTCCCGTTATCGGTTTGAACGACTCCGGCGGTGCCCGTATCCAGGAAGGTGTCAACGCGTTGGCCGGTTATGCTGAAATTTTCCAGCGTAACATCTTGGCATCCGGTGTGATTCCTCAGATTTCAGGTATTTTCGGCCCGTGTGCCGGCGGTGCGGTCTATTCGCCTGCCTTGACAGACTTCAATATCATGACTCGCGGAACAAGTTATATGTTCCTGACCGGTCCGAAAGTAGTAAAGACCGTTACGGGCGAAGACGTGACACAGGAACAGTTGGGCGGCGCGAGTGTACACTCCACAAAATCCGGAGTGGCTCATTTCGCAGTCGATACAGAGGAAGACGGTTTGCAACTGATCCGCAAATTAATCAGCTTCCTGCCACAAAACAACTTGGAAGAAACTCCGCTGATCGAATGCAAAGACCCGATCGACCGTCTGGATGACAACCTGAACGAAATCATACCTGACAACCCCAACCAAGCATACGACATGTATGAAGTGATCGGAACCATCATCGATAACGGCGAATTTCTGGAAGTACATGCAGATTATGCAAAGAACATCATCGTCGGTTTCGCCCGTTTCAACGGCCAGACTGTCGGTATCGTAGCCAACCAGCCGAAAGTAATGGCCGGTTGTCTGGACAGCAACGCTTCCCGTAAGGCAGGCCGTTTCGTCCGCTTCTGCGACGCGTTCAACATTCCTTTGGTTACATTGGTTGACGTACCGGGATTTTTGCCGGGTACAGGTCAGGAATATAACGGTGTGATCCTGCACGGAGCTAAATTGCTTTACGCTTACGGCGAAGCGACAGTGCCCAAAGTAACCGTGACATTGCGTAAGTCTTACGGTGGCGCCTACTGTGTGATGAGCTCCAAACATCTGCGCGGCGACATGAACTACGCTTGGCCGACAGCCGAAATCGCCGTAATGGGCCCGAGTGGAGCCGTGGAAGTCATTTTCGCTAAAGAAGTGGCTGCCTCAGAAGATCCGAAAGCCTGTGCAGCAGAAAAAGAAGCCGAATACAAAAAAGCATTTGCAAATCCGTACAATGCCGCTCAATATGGTTATATCGACGATGTGATCGAACCGCGTAACACTCGTTTCCGTATTATTCGTGCTTTACAACAATTGCAGACTAAGAAGTTAAGCAATCCTGCTAAGAAACATGACAATCTGCCTCTATAATTCTTAAAACAGGAAATGAATATGATCAATAAAAAAATAGGGGTGTTGCTGTTGCTCATGGTACTGTTTTCATTCGGTGCCCAGGCGCAGTTGACTACCTCCGTCAAGATAAACGAAGTGCTGGTTGTCAACGAAGACAATTTCGTCGATGACTATGGCAAGCGCCATCCCTGGATCGAGCTTTTCAACAACTCGGCGGGGACAGTGGACCTAAGAGGCTGCTACCTGACCAATATCAATTGGGAAGGCAAAAAACCGGATGCAAAGAAAATGTATATGATCCCGAAAGGGGACGTGTTGACAAAGATCCCTCCTCGCCAACATACGCTTTTCTGGGCAGACAACGAACCGACAAGAGGAACGTTCCATATAAACTTCACCTTGTCACCCGACAAAGACAACTACATCGCACTTTACGATGCCGACGGTACGACACTGATTGACGAAATCATCATCCCTGCCGGTCAAAAAGCGGATGTAAGTTACGGTCTGGATGTCGACGGTACGGGGAAATGGAGCACACTGAGCAAAGTGACTCCGAATACCAACAATGTAACGTTGGATTCCAATGAAAAGATCGAGAATTTCCAGCGAAACGACTCGTTAGGTATAGGCATGACCGTTACCGCAATGGCCGTCGTGTTCCTAGGCTTGCTCATCTTGTTCTTAGTATTCAAGCAGATCGGAAACGTCGCAATCAGTGCCAGCAAACGTAATGCACAGAAAGCCGCCGGAGAAGGAACAGCCATTGCTGCCAATGCCGGACAGGAATCAGGAGAAATTTTCGCTGCAATCGCTACTGCCTTGTATGAAATGAGCGATGACAACCACGATATTGAAAATACCGTATTGACCATCCGCAAAGTTCAACGCAGCTATTCTCCGTGGAGCTCCAAAATCTATACATTGCGTCAATCTCCCAATAAAAAGTAATTACCTCTTAAAATCCAATTGAATGAAAAGTTTTAAATATACCATAAACGGTAACGTGTACAAAGTACATATCAATTCAGTCATGGATGACATTGCTGAAGTTGAAGTAAACGGGACTCCATATAGCGTAAAGATGGAAAAACCGGCTAAAAAACAAATGGTGACACTCAAACGACCGGTTCAAGCGCCTACGACAGCTTCCGGCGCTCCCGTAGTAAGCCGTCCGGCAACTTCCGGCGCAGCAGGGGCCGTCAAATCTCCGCTTCCCGGCGTAATCCTGAGTGTAGATTGTAAAGTCGGTGATACGGTCAAAAGAGGACAAAAGATCCTTGTTCTTGAAGCCATGAAGATGGAAAACAACATCAATGCCGACCGCGATGGCAAGATTGTAGAAATAAAAGTAAACAAAGGCGATTCTGTACTGGAAGGGGCAGACCTCGTCGTAATCGGTTAAGGCTATGTTAACATCCATATTATTACAAGCGGCAGGGGCATCCGAAAGTTTTCTGCAATTCTTGATGGAAAACATTCAGATATTCCTCTCCTACACAGGATTCGCAAACGCGACCCCCGGACATATCGTCATGCTGCTGGTCGGGTTGTTGTTCATCTTCCTGGCCATCCGGTTCGAATTCGAACCTATGCTTCTGATCCCGATCGGTTTCGGTATCTTGATTGGTAACATTCCATTCAAAGATGCAGGATTGCAACTGGGTATCTATGAAGAAGGTTCCGTATTAAATATCCTCTACCAAGGGGTCAAACAAGGTTGGTATCCGCCACTGATTTTCCTTGGGATCGGAGCCATGACCGACTTTTCGGCCCTGATCTCCAACCCAAAGTTGATGTTAGTCGGGGCAGCCGCCCAATTCGGAATCTTCGGCGCTTACATCATCGCCTTACAAATGGGATTCGACCCGAGCCAAGCCGGAGCCATCGGTATCATTGGTGGCGCCGACGGCCCGACGGCAATCTTCTTGTCATCCAAGTTGGCTCCAAACTTGATGGGAGCAATCGCAGTATCGGCCTATTCCTATATGGCTCTCGTTCCCATTATCCAGCCACCGTTCATGCGCTTGTTGACAACGCAAAAAGAACGTGTGATCCGCATGAAACCGCCGAGAGCCGTTTCCCAGACTGAAAAGATCATTTTCCCGATCGTAGGTCTGTTGCTGACTGCTTTCTTGGTTCCATCCGGCCTGCCATTGCTGGGCATGCTGTTCTTCGGCAACCTGATCAAAGAGAGTGGTGTCACCCGCCGTTTAGCAGAAACGGCACGTGGTCCGTTGATCGACGTAATCACAATCCTATTGGGTATTACAGTAGGAGCCTCCACACAAGCCACGCAATTCCTGACACTGAACTCCATCAAGATCTTCGGCTTGGGAGCATTGTCATTCGTGATCGCGACTTGTGCCGGTGTATTGTTCGTCAAATTCTTCAACTTGTTCTTGAAAGAAGGAAACAAGATCAACCCGCTTATCGGTAACTCCGGTGTATCGGCCGTACCTGACGCAGCACGTATCTCGCAGAATGTAGGTTTGGAATATGATCCGAGCAACTATTTGCTGATGCACGCCATGGGTCCGAACGTAGCCGGTGTAATCGGTTCTGCCGTAGCAGCCGGTATCCTATTGGGATTCTTAGGATAATCGATTTCACATAAAGAGGAGCTGAACTCCAAATCATCTCCAAATATAGATATAAAATCTTACCCAAGTCTACGAACTTTGACGTATTCTTGGGTAAGTTTGTATATACGCATAGCGACACCCTCTTTTTTGGTTTAGCCGTTCTTTACTTTTGTTCTTTATTCAACTGAGTAAATATTTTAGAAAAAGTCTCTTGCGTCATATTCAGATAAGAGGCGATATTATAACGAGGGACATGCTTCATCAAATAATGGATTTCACGCGTATCCATATAATATCTGACCCTCCCCTCAGCCTGATTACTACGCATCCTGAATGTTTTTTCCTCACTTTCAATAGCATACATTTCAAGAACTCTACAAATAATAGCGACAAAATCAGTACTTTCTTCCCATAGTTTATCAAATTGTTCTCGCTTAAAACAAACAGCCATTGTATCTTCCGTAGCCTTAATATTAATCAAGGAGCGTTGTTTCCCCAAAAAGCTATGCCATGACGTACAAAAATTCCCGTCACCGGCAAATCGCATGACACATTCTTTCCCGTCCTTATTATAGAAACAGGAACAGAACCCACCCGCAATGAAAAACAGCACATTACACACCCTGTTTTCAGTCAGCAATAATTCACCTTTTGTAAATCGGACGGGAGTACTATTATCGTAAATCAGCTCACGAAAACTTTCGGAAACTGGATGATAATTATTCATCACAGTAAACATTTTCTCATAAACGATATCATATAGCACCTTCCTATTATCTTCCATTTGTTTCTTATTTTAGTTCAATAAAAATCTTATCTCTTTTATTTGAGACAAACAGACTTTTTGTGACATAAAAACCTCGCAATTATTGCACGCGAAGCTAAAAAAGTCTTTACTCCTGACTTCGTCACTATAAAAACCGCTATCTTATAATTGCCTAATAAATAGA
>CAJTMR010000003.1 GCA_910577325.1 uncultured Parabacteroides sp. | reverse complement strand
AGCATACTCCGTTCTTTAGACGATTGCCGATTATCATGCAAGAAGCATGGGGCATTGTCAAAGGTGTACTTCTGTATATCCTTATCGGAATCGGTATCGGTGCATTTATGCACGGCTATGTGCCGGAAGGATTTTTTGAGCAGTATATGTCTAAGGATAATTGGTTTGCAGTTCCTTTATCAGTAGTGTTGGCTGTTCCAATGTATGCCAATGCTGCCGGAATAGTACCGGTAATTGAAGTTTTTGTAGCTAAGGGTATCCCCATAGGGACTGCGCTTGCTTTTATGATGGCAGTTGTTGGGCTGTCATTGCCCGAAGCTACGCTGTTGAAAAAAGTAATGACTTGGCGGCTGATAGGGATATTTTTTGGATTGATAACCTTATTTATTATTATGTTAGGTTATCTTTATAACATTGTGTTATAGCCGCAATATGTTGTGAGTATGGAATATGCAGCAATTAAAAGCTACGTTAGTAAATTACTCTTTCAGATACAGACCGAAATAAATATTTCTAATTCTGACGAATGTATAGGGATTGATAGGGCGTTACACATGATGCGTTTTATTAGACCTTTGTGTGATGAACTTAGGAAGTATACAGTAAATTATCAGTTTAGGGACGAGGCGGAAGAAATCTATTTCTTTAAAGAACTAAAGCCGGAAGTATTAAGTAAATATATGTACTACAACAAAATTTATGTTATAGAAAGTAAATTCCCAACAGGTAGTGATGTTGCGCAAAAAGAATATCTGTACAATGAACTAAATAGTTTAACATTCTATTTCAGTAGGAATTTGGACTTTTACCAGTATTACCGTTCTAAATCTACTTATTTGGATAGATACTATTTTACCCGAAACCAAAACGATTTACGAATATGTACAGACAGTTCCCATATTGATAAAGACCCTCTATATTCAACCGGATATGATTTTAAAGTGGCTAAAATTATTACTAACGAACTGTTGAAAATCTATTTGACTAACAGATTGCAAGAATTGGAGCGTATTGTACAGCGCAAAGCGGATAACGGACAGGTTGTAGAAACTATTTTGCGTTGGACTGGCTCTAAAAGGGCGTTGGTAGAACTGATTTATGCTTTAGAAGCGAATGGGGATTTTAATAAAGGAACGGCTACTTTAAAAGAGATTGCAGGATATTTTGAAAATGTGTTCAGTATAGATATTGGTGATTTATATCATTCTTATTTGGAAATGCGAAGCCGTAAGATAAATAGAACTCGGTATTTGGAAACATTGCAAAAAAGTCTGCTCCGAAGAATGGATGAAAACGATACATGATGCGAGTTTTATTTTATTTTCTTTTCGCAAGTAATTATATTCTTGGCAATAAATAAACCATTCAGTATTTCAATCAATATTGAATGGTTTATTGTTTTCATTCAATCCTGCCATATTGAAATTTTGCTTTCAATCAATCAAGCTATCAATATTTCAATAAAACAAGATTGTAGAATTACAGAAATAAACTCATCGGTCGGGGAACGCCCAGCGGCAAGGGGCGGGACCACCCGTCCCGACGAGCGAAAAAATTTTTAGTTAGGGAATGTCTTTCTTTCATTGGCAACACGACTTCGGAGTGAATTTGCCCAAGGTGTTTTGCGGCACGGAAAACAGATTTGTGTGCCACAAATCACACCTTGCTGTTATCTGACGATAACACGATTTTAACGGCTGGCAGTACGATTTGGAACGTCCAGTTTTTGAGCCAACATTTCCATGTCGCCACTTACTTTCAAATCGGTAATCCTCGCATAAATTTGAGTAGTCCGGATATTAGTATGACCTAAAATTTTAGATACTGTCTCAATAGGTACACCATTGGCGAGCAGTACCGAAGTGGCACACGAATGGCGCGCAACATGGTAGGTTAAGGTCTTTTCAATTCCGCAAATGGCTGCGATTTCTTTTAAGTAATCATTCATTTTCTGATTGCTGATAACTGGTAAAATCTTACCGTTTGGCAATTTGTCTTTGTACTTTTCCAATATGGCTTTTGGTATATCCAGCAATCGGACGGTAGATGTAACATTTGTTTTGTGTCTTTTCCGTATAATCCACAAATTACCGTCAAATCCGGTGCGAATGTCCTCCTGCTTTAACTCGCATACGTCAATGTAGGAAAGTGCCGTGTAACAACTGAAAATGAACAAATCACGTACCTGCTCCAACCGTTTAGAGCTAAACTCGTGGTTGTAAATGGTGGTAATTTCTTCCATAGTCAGGTAATCCCTATCGGTACGTTCAAACCTTACCCGATAACTCCCGAAAGGGTCGGCAGTCACTAAACCCGTATTCTTGGCAAAGTTTACTACCGTGCGAAAACGTTGTACGAACTTCATAGCCGTATTATGGCTGCACCCATAGTTATTCTTGATATACAACAGGAAATCTTCAATGAATACCACATTTATATCTTTAATGAGCATATCGGAAACGGAGTATTTAAACTTCATAAACTCCATAAGCCGTTTCTTTGTCAGTTCATAACGTGAATAGGTCTTGTCTGCGGTATTCATTTTGACCTTTTGCAAATACTGTTCGTTGTGCTGTTTGAAAAACTCTATCAAAGTCCGTTCCCTTGCTATCTTGCCTAAAAAAGCGTTCTTTACCAGTTCTGCGGTTACATATCCGTCTTGCGCCATTAACGCATGGTAATGTTGATGAACTGTGCTACGAATACTTTCCAGCATGGAATTGATGTGTACGGCTTCTGCGGTTCTGCCGGAAGCCTTGCCTAATTCCACGCTCCAGTGAGCCGGATTTATTTCCAGTTTGGTGTTAAACTGGGCTACAACTTGGTCGATAGTGATACGTGCGATAATCGGTGCATTACCGTTCTTCTTTACTGCATTTCGTTTGACGAAATAGAGTAACTTAAAAGTACTTCTCATAATCTCTTTTTTTTAGTTACAAACTTAAATTGATAAACTGAAAATGAGATATTTGCAGTACGGACAAATCAAGACAACAAACCGCCAATTTGGGACATTCCGTGACCTAAAATCTTAGAGGGTGGACAGGTCACGAATTGGTCACGAAAGTGTGTCTTTTTGTGACCTTTTCGTGTCTTAGGTCACAGACATTATATAAAGAAAAACTCCTACAATACCTTGATATTGTAGGAGTTGTACATTTACTGTCCATTTCTGTCCAGCGTTTCTGTGATCCGCCTGGGGCTCGAACCCAGGACCCCAACATTAAAAGTGTTGTGCTCTACCTGCTGAGCTAGCGAATCATCGTTTGCGTTACTTCTGTAATGCGAGTGCAAAGGTAAGGCTTTTTTTTATATATGCAATAGATGATGCGATTTTTTTTACTCTTTTGGTGAAATTTTTTTCTTTTGAGTCTTTGATAGTTCGTGTTTCTTTACGAGAGACAGGTCCTCTTCCATAAGTATAAAACGTTTATAATAAGATAGAAAGAGGGTTGTCAGAGGGAGAGCGATGATTAAACCGATAAAACCTAATAATGTTCCCCAAATTGATAAAGAAAGAAGGATGATGGCCGGATTCAGGCCCATTGCTTTTCCCATAATGCGGGGCGTGAGATACAAGTCTTGTATGCACTGTACGATGCAAAGGATAAGAATCCCCGATCCAAAGACCAGCCAAAAGTTTTCTCC
The DNA here is from genome assembly GCA_910577325.1 of uncultured Parabacteroides sp. Classification (GTDB taxonomy): domain Bacteria; phylum Bacteroidota; class Bacteroidia; order Bacteroidales; family Tannerellaceae; genus Parabacteroides. Next base: position 216,202 of record CAJTMR010000003.1, on the reverse strand, counting down.
AGTCTCTGCAGATTTGAGTAGGCTCAGCAAAATCATTGGGATGATACCGATCGTTTGCATATAAGGGATAAGGTTGAGAACACCTATGAATAATCCCAAGATAACGGCCAAGGGAAAACCTATGATCTTAAATCCGATCGCGAGGAGGATACCAACACATAAGGCAATCAACGATTGTCCGCGGAAATAGCGGTTCATGCTGTATTCGACATCATCGGCCAGCCCTTGGGCAAAGGGACGGTAACGTTCGGGGATCAGGCGAAACCAACCGTTGGCAATCCGTTCGTAATCCAACAGGATAAAGATAAAGTAGAGGAAGATTACAAATACGATCGTAATACTGAAAAGAATAGAGAAGGTGTTGGTCAAGACTACCCACATTTTGGGTGCGATTTGTTTAATCGCTTTTTCTATATTCTCTTTGCTCATGAATTGTGCCAATTGGTCCGGATCGATATTCTTTTCCAGATATTCTGTCCATGACCGGGGAAGCATCGGGATATGCCCGTAACCACTGTTATGTTCCTGCATCAATTCCAAAGTCCGGTTGAATTCCTGGGTGACGGAGGGAACGATTACGACACCGACCAGCGAAATAATCAGAAGGGTGGATATGATAACGGCCAAGATTGACAGCAAGCGGCTTTTCAGCTTGACTTTATACTGGAAGAACTTGACAAACGGTTGCATCATATAAGCCAGCAGCCAGGCAATAAGAAAAGGTAGGAGAGCATTTCGCAGGATGGCAATCAGATAGATGATGCCACTGATAACAGCCAGGCCGAACAGGATACGCGCCACCCTGTCGAATGTGAATGGTTTATCAAACAATGGGTTCATATTAAATTCTTATCTTTGAAGGCAAAGATACTACAAAAAAAACGAGAATGAGAGAATATCGGTGAAAGAACGTTGGAATAAAGCATTTTAGCGAATCAGATGAACTTCCCGGCCACCTTTTGGGCATAAGCACAAAAGAAATAGAATCCAGTTATGTAGCTACAGTCGGCTTTCTGTGGAACTACGTTTACGAAGTCGGGTGGATTTATTGTTTAGTGATAATCCGTTTCAAGAAAATCGAAAGTTTTATCGCTCTCGGTTCTATTGTGAACGTTAATGCTTATACCTAATGAAATTCCAAGAGCAACTTCGGGGTTGTCTTCAAACTTGCGAAGTGCTTTCAGCATCGAAATACGGTCGGTCTTTTCGTAATGGTCGGCGCCGAGATTAGTTGTTATCTGTTTTTGAGTCGAGATTATTCCTGTTGCAGTGAAATGATGCTGTCCCGAATCTTCAGCAGCTTCAAGTATCAGTCCGGGCAAACCGGATAATTTCCATGGACCGTCTTGTATAGGTATATCGGGTGTAAACCAGACAGTCCAATGTCTGCCGTGATAGTCTGCAACTGCCATAATGCAATCATAGCCCAGGATAATTTTTGTAGAGTCGCTAATCATCCATTTTTGGGTCTCGTAAGGTTCAGTGTATCTGAACATGGATGCAACATTCCCGTCGAATACCTCCATATCTCCCTCCTTGTGCTTAAATACATACATTGGAACGATACGAGAAGGGATATCTTTTACATTGCCGGAGGTAAAAGCGTTCATTTTCATTTGATTATATACGTCTTTTCCTTGTGGTGTCGTTTCTAACGAATCAAGATATTCTGTTATAGGATTGTAAAATTTGGAATACATTGGATTGGCAAGCAAAATCATTTGATGATTTTGTTCGCTACCACGGCGGTTAAAATGTTTGTAGTTGTAGCTGACTTCGATGTCGGCGGTTCGTGCGGTTACAGCTATCGCTACGAAGCACAATGTGAGGAATGTAATTATTCTGTTCATCTTGTAGTGGATTTATTTTCTTAAAGTTATTGAGAAAAGCAACTGACGGCCACGGAGTTGTCGTTGACACTCGAAAGATGACAGTTGCGAATAGGTCGTGTAATTGTATTGCTGCCTGTCAAGTATGTTTGTCAGCGAGGTAGACAGCTCGATGCGTTTTGTCGGCTTGAATATGAGTCTGGTGTCGAGTATCACGATATTCTTGTGTGTCCCCTCTGTCAGTTCGTTACGGTAATGCTCGCCGCAGACTTGCCACTGCCATTTGGAGTGAGGGACAAAGTTCAGGTTCAACTCGTTTGTCATTGCGGACAACCACGGTGTCGAAACTTTGTTCATCGTCAGACGGCTATTGAAGAATCTTATGGTATAGTCGAAGTTGAACCATTGCCACGGTGAGCCGTTGATTTTTCCGCTGACGTTCCAGCCGGAACTGACCGATTGTACAGACTGTCGCTGTGATATAAGCCTTGATTTATTATGGTTGTATGAACCGTTGATGTTGCAACTTCCGTTGCGTATGAAGTCAAGAGTTTTGCCGAGGCTTCCCATCGCCATAAGTGATTTGCCGTCGTTATCAGCATCCGAATAGCTGTACACGGCATAATTGCCATATAGTTGTTGCGCCAAAGTATAAGGGAGGTGGCTCCAAGATAATAGTGCCATGCCGTTGGCAAATAGCCCATGTCGGATGTGCTTGTATTTGAAACTTGCGGATACATTCCGTGACGAAGAATTATAGAAATTGTCAATGCCGGATTTAAGGGTGCGGTAGTCTGTCATTATCAGTCCCGGATGAATCAGATTGAGGTCCATCGGCGAACGGTTTATGCCGCCATGAATTGAGCCGGAAAATCGATTGTTCGGTTTCCAGTTGAAATTCAACAACGGGGAGAAATACATTTCGTCGCGGTTGTCGATAGCTTTGTCAAAAGAATAATGGGCGTAACTGACAGGAAGATTGAGAGCGATATTGACGCGGTGTATCCAATATTCAAGTTTTGGGGTGGCGTAGGCTGTGAATGAGTTTGTACGTATGACGTTTTCGGTTATACCGGGCAGTTTCTCCGGACTATTGGGCAAGTCGGAGTTCATAGACCGCCAATAGCCCTTTATGCCTCCTTCAAGACTTACAGATAAGCCTTTGAGGATAAAGGTGTATGTCGCGCTCTCCTGAGTTTGGAAAGCATGGTCGCCGATGTGCTGGCGGTAAGGCGAGCCATTGATATTGAGGCTGAGGACTTGCGGCAGCGATTCCCATTCGTTGCGGCTCTCGAATGTTACAAGATGCTTGCCTTTGAACCGCTCTATCGTTTTGAACCTGTTGCTGATGTAGTAATCGGGCAAGTTGGCCGACTGGAAATTGGGCATCGAACCGGTTGTGTACAGACTGATGTCGTTCCAGTCAATATTTGTTTGCAATGTATTGTTGATGAACACATTCTTTTTGTTGAGTTCGTAGGTGAACTTGCCGTTCAGCGAGTGTTCATGTTCCGTGCCGTCGCGGTTTTCAGTGACTATGCGATTGCCTTCGTCTAAAAAATAAGTGGTGATGTTTGATGCGTCGGTGATAACGCGGTTGAAAGAATAATCGATGTTTGCCTTGAATTCACCGTGTCCGAGTTTCCAGAGATTGTTGGTCGAAACAAGGAAAGAGCGGTTAAAAAGAGTACGTTTGTTGTCGAGCGACGGGATTTTGGGCAGTTCTATGTTGACATAACGGCTTAGTCCGGTGCCACGTCTGTCTGCGAAAAAGTCGGTATTATAGGCTGATAGGCTTTCGCCCGTATTGTTGGTGCGAAATGTAGTAATGTTTTGGAAACCGGGCATTGCAGCCATTGCAAACAGTTCTCCGTCCCATATCGTTTCTTCAGGTTGCCACGACCTGCCGACCTCGGTATTGCCGTGAAAGTTCCAAGAGGCTTTTGCCTTGTTTTTCAGTTTGAGGTTGATGGCAGCCTTATCGGAGAATGAGATGTCGGAGAGTACTTGTATTGGCTGATGGTTCTCCATCACTTCGACAGATCCGATATCATCGTGACTTATGCCGTTGGCGGCAAGTCCATACTTGCCGCCAAGTAGGTCGGAGCCTTCGATATAGAATTTGTTGATATCCTCGCCCTGATACTGTATTCTGCCGTTGTCGGTCACATCAATGCCGGGCATACGCTTCAGAACATCACTGATGGAACGGTCTTGCGGTTGTACAAAACTGCCCACGTTGTATGTGATGGTATCGCCTTGTTCGCGTATGCGGTCTGCCTTTACGGTTACTTCTTTGAGCAAAATCGTACCAACTTCCATATATATAGTCAGCGGAAACGAGATGCTATCGAGCGGCAGAGACTGTTTGGCGAAGCCCATCATCGCAAGTTCAAGACGATAGCCGGTAACAGAAAGCACCTGTATGGCAAATGTTCCGTCGGTTTTGGTCGAGGCGAATTTCTTGATTTTGCCATCCGCGCTTTTGACAATGACCGAAGCCCCAGCCAAAGGCTCGTTTGCTTCACGGTCAATCACTGTGCCGTGTATGTTAACCTGTGCCCATGAAGTATATGTCACAAATAACAATAATATGATTGAGATACAAATATTCATATCACTTTTTTGTCCCATCGGTGCGAGATGGTATTGTATTCAAAATAATCGGATAAGCCGATGCGGTGCATTTCGATATGCCCGGCATCGGTATGTGTGGCTGCTGATACAACACACAAAGAGAGCCATATTCGGCCATCAGAGGTAAGAGCAAGCGGAGTCATCTTATGGTTGACAAGAATCTTTCGTCTGTTATTGAGAATGTGAAAGTCGTAGGATATATACCAGTCCTTACGTTCATCAACTGCTATATTTTTGTAAAAGGCGAAACCGATACGGTTGAGCATAAGCAACAGCGGCAGTTCGTCTTGTGGTACATAATCAAAATAGAAGCGATAACCCAATTCTTTCATCCGCTCCGGCGAAAGACCGCATAGAAACATTGGATTGGGTGAAACATACAGGAAATTCTGTTTGAAATAGTCTATGATATAGACACTTTGGTAAGTCGAATGCGAAAACGCCTCAGCCGAGCGGATATATTCATTCACGCAGCTATAATCAAGTTCTTCCGGGAGCTTGACTTCGTTGTCTGGTATGAAGAATTCGTCGGGCGTTTTCATTGGCATTTGTTTTCAAATACAAAATTAGAATTTTTATCATACGATTTCCGGATTTTACTGCCATCGTCTTGTAATTTTTTGGCTTTTCAGATAAAATATCTACTTTTGCAATGGAGTTGTTAGGAGTAGCAAAACGCAGTATATCAGTGAATTCGTATTTAGGCTAAATTATTAGCATAAAACGCTACTCTTCTTGTTTTGCTCTGATAATCAATTTGATATTGGCTTTTGAATTGTCTGTGGACAAAGAAGAATAAAATCAAATGGAAAAGATAATACGAAAGAAAATATTACCGCTTTGCCTGTTGATTTGCTTTCAACTGCTGGCGGATGCACAGACTCCCGCTCCTGTTAAACGGTTATTGCAGGCTCCTTATATGCAGGGAGCCTCTTTTTCTCTGGTCGTGAAAGACGTGCAGGATGGAAGAACGGTCTACAGTTATGATACGGATCGTTTACAGTCTCCCGCCTCGGTATTGAAGACGGTAGCCACGGCGACGGCGCTTGAGTTATTGGGAGAAGACTACCGTTATCCGACGACGTTGGAATATGACGGGATATTGGAGAATGGCACTCTGCAGGGCAACTTGTATATAAAGGGTAGCGGTGATCCTTCCTTGGGTTCTTCACATTTTGCTCCGGGACAAAATGAATTTTTGACTACCTGGATAGCCGCTTTGCAGGAAGCAGGCATTCGGCATATAACCGGCTCTATAATATCCGACGAGAGTATTTTCGATACGGAAGGAGCGTCCATCAAATGGCTTAGGGAAGATATGGGGAATTATTATGCTCCCGGAAGTTATGGACTTTCCGTTTTCGATAATATGTATAAGCTGTCGTTTCAAACGGGTACTTCCGGGACACGTCCTTCCATAAAAAGGACGGATCCGGATATACCTTCGCTCCGGTTTAAGAATTACCTGAAAGCGGCTCCGGTCTCTTCGGATAGTGCCTATATAATCGGTGCTCCGCTCGATAACGTACGGTATCTGTATGGTGTCCTGCCCGCCAACCGCGAACAATATGTGTTGAAAGGCGATATACCCGATCCTGCCCTGTTCCTGGCACGCTATCTGACGAAACAGCTTCAACAGAAAGGGCTCCGGGTGGACGGAGCACCTTCCTGCTTCCGCATCGAGGCGGAAGAGAACCGGTGGAAGAGGAGAGAGCGGAAAGAGATTGTCACGACCTATTCGCCCACGCTGCGGGAGATCGCAAGCGTGTGTAATCATGTCAGCCATAACCTCTATGCGGATGCTTTGGTCAAAACGGTCGGGTTGCAATACAAACCGCGCAGGAACGAGGTGATCTCTTCGTTCGGTCGTGGCGTGCAGGTCGTGAAAGAATATTGGAAGAAGAAAGGCTTGGATGTCTTTCCGCTCCGGATGAACGACGGCAGCGGCTTGGCTCCGGCGGATAAGGTATCGGCCGGATTTATGGGAGAGTTGTTGGTCTATATGGCGACGGAATCCGCCGTTTCGGATGCCTTCATTGCCTCTTTGCCGCAAGCCGGGATAGAGGGATCGGTGCGCAATTTCTTGAAAGGATCGAAGTTGCAGGGAAAAGCCCGCCTGAAAAGCGGAGGCATTACGGGCGTCAGGAGCTATGCCGGCTATATCATGAAAGATGGAAAGACGTATGCGGTAGCTGTTTTCTCGAATAACTATTCTTGTCCTATGAGCCGGATGACAGGCGCTTTGGAACAGTTGATGCTGCAACTTTTTGCTGGACAATTGTCAACTGAAATTAAGTGACCGCTGTGTCAGGAACTCGGTGAACTTCGGTTTGTAGTTGTCGGAGATCGGGATATATTCTTTTCCGAACACGATCCGGTTCCGTTCGATCACCTTGATCTTTTCCGGCTGTACGATAAAGGAACGGTGCACACGGATGAAGCGGCTGGCCGGCAGCATCTCTTCCAGTGACTTCATGCTCATCAGTGAAAGGATAGGATGCGGTTCGTCCTCGACGAATATCTTGACATAATCTTTCAGCCCTTCGATGTAGAGTATCTTGCGCAGTTCGACTTGTACCTGTTTATATTCAGTCTTGATGAAGATTGACTCGATCTCTGCCGCAGGCGTTTGCATATGCTCGTACCATTGCAACGCCTTGTTGGCCGCTTTGAGGAAATCCGGGTAACTGATCGGTTTCAGCAGATAGTCGAGGGCGTTCACCTTGTAGCTGTCGAGGGCATATTGTTCGAAAGCCGTTGTAAAGATGATGCGGGTGTCCGCCTCCAGTATCCGCGAGAATTCCATGCCGCTCAGCTCCGGCATCTGGATATCGAGGAAAAGCAACTCTACCGGATGGGCGCTCAATACGGGCAGTGCCTCAAGGGCACTGTTGAACTTTGCCGTGAGGCGGAGGAACGGAGTCTTGTTCACATAATTTTCCAGCAGATTGATGGCCAGTGGTTCATCATCAATGATTGCACACGTTAACGTCATAATTTGTTGTATTGATGTACCGGACAAAAATACAATAAATCCTTATGCCTGCAACTCTAACCGGCAAACATATTCGTCCTCTTTTTGCCCGTACGTGAAAATATGATGCGACGGATACAGTAATTCCAACCGCCTGCTGAGGTTCTGCAATCCGATGCCGGAGCCGCTCTTGTCCTGTCCGTTGTCTTTCGGGAAGTGGCTGTTGCGGATGGAGCAGACGATCCGTGTCCCTTCCTGGTGAATCTTCAGGTCGATAAAAGAGGATTTGTTGTGGCTTACCCCATGCTTGAAAGCATTCTCGATCAGGGAGATGAAAAGGAGAGGTGCCACTTGGGTTTCAGACGTGACTGCCGATATATCGGTAGTCAGTTTTACATGTTCCGGTAGGCGTATACGCATCAGTTCCACATAGTTCCGGATAAAGTCGAGTTCCTTTTCCAACGGAACCATCGGTTGGCTGCTGTCGTAGAGCACGTAGCGGAGCAGGTGGCTCAGGTCGTGCACGGCTTCTTGCGCCCTCTCCGGGCTGAAAGCGATCAGGCTGTAGATGTTATTCAGTGTGTTGAAGAGAAAATGAGGGTTCAACTGGCTCTTCAGGTTCTGCAATTCTGCTTCGGCACGGCTTTTCTCCAATTCCTGGCGGGACGATTCCATCTGATACCAGCTTCCGGTCATCTTGATGGCGACGCTTAGCCCTGCCACCAGCATATACAGCATGGCGTTCACCATAAAGAAGCCGACTGTCTCCTGCCATTCCCTTTCCGGTCTCGGCTGTTTCCATTCGGGATGCGGAAGCAATTGGAACAGCAGATGGACGGTTCCCATAGCGAAAGCGATCAGCACGACATTGTACAGGAAGTATTTCCAGGGACGCTTGGCGAACAGGAAATGGTCGATCAGCACGGAATAGTTGGCATAGAATACCAGCATGAACGATAGCGGGACGATTATGGAGTGCATATAGCTCAAAACCGTCACTGTCTGCGATTCGCGTCCGGTGAAGAAGAACGGCAGCCCGAAGAGAATGGCCCAGGCTGCGATATGTATAACGCCGCCCATCCCTTTCAACGGAGGGTGTGAAGGCGTGGTGAGGCCGAGTGTGTCAGATTCGTTTTTCATACGAGCGAAGATAGTGATTCTTTGTCGTTTTTATCTATGATAATTACCTTTCTTTCCTTATCCTTTTGCCTTTTTGGTTGTTCGCTTACCGGCTTATTCATACCTTATGGCCTCTATCGGGTCGAGCTGTGCCGCCTTTTTGGCCGGATACCATCCGAAGAATACGCCGGTGACGGTACAGACGGCAAACGACAGGATGACGCTCCAGGGCTGGATGTAGATCGGAAAGTGGGCGACTCCGTTCACGACAAGGGCTGCGCTCACTCCAAAGACTACACCTATCACACCGCCTGTCACACTGATCAGGATGGACTCGATCAGGAACTGTGCCAGGATGTCGATGCCTTTTGCCCCGATACTCATACGGAGGCCGATTTCGCGTGTACGTTCCGTCACGCTGACGTACATGATATTCATAATTCCTATACCGCCTACGAGGAGCGAAATACCCGCCACAGCCGCCAACAGCACGGTCATCATATCCGTAGTGCTTGTCAACATCGTGCTCAACTCCTGCTGACTACGGATGGTAAAATCATCATCGTCACTTTCCTTCAACTTATGGTTGCGGCGGAGTATTTCGGTAATCTCGTCGATGGCCTGGTCGGTGTATTCCTCCTTGAGGGCCGAACAGGTAATGCCTTGCAGATGGGTGATGGCCAGGACCTTTTTCTGAATAGTTGTGTATGGAGCTAAGATTAGGTCGTCCTGGTCCATTCCCATGCTGTTGTATCCTTTGCTTTCCAGCACGCCTACGATGCGGAAAGGTAATTTCTGAAAACGTACGATCTTGCCTACCGGGTTGCTGCCGTCGGGGAAGAGGTTATCGACGACGGTCTTGCCGACCACGCATACTTTGGCGGCCGTCTGGATGTCTTGTTCGGTGAACATGTCGCCGTCCTCGACTTTGTAGCGTCGTATCTCCAAGTAGTCGGGACTGATGCCGTAGACTGTGGTCGGGGCGTTGTTGGCGCCATAGATCGCCTGTCCGCTGCTGTTGACCGAGGGAGAGACGGCAGAGACAAAGCGTGTTTCGTCTACAATGTCTTTGTAATCCTGTAGTTTCAGGGTTTCCATCGCGGAGGCATCCTGCCGGACACCGCCACGCATGTCGGCCCCCGGATGTATCATGATCATGTTGGAACCCATCTCGCTGATCTGGGCCTGTATGCTTCGTTTCGAGCCTTGTCCGATGGCGAGCATCGTGATCACGGAGGCCACGCCGATAATGATGCCCAACATCGTGAGGAAACCGCGCAACTTGTTGTTGGCGAGTGCCCGGACGGCTATTTTTATTAGGTTTGTTGTGTTCATTTATGATTTATGAATTATGAATTTTCGGCAGTTGCGCCAACGCTTCTGCCGCGTTCAGGATGTTCCGGTTGACTGTGTCGGAGGTGACGTGCCCGTCGCGCAGCGTGATGTTGCGGCTGCTGTACTGGGCGATCTCCGGGTTGTGGGTCACGAATATGATGGTGCGTCCCTCGGCATACAGTTTCTGGAAAAGAACCAGTATCTCGAAGGAGGTACGGGTATCGAGGTTTCCGGTCGCTTCATCGGCGAGGATGACGGCGGGATCGTTTACCAGTGCCCGGGCGATGGCGACGCGTTGCATCTGTCCGCCGGACATTTGGTTGCTTTTATGCATCAGGCGGTTGCCCAGACCTACGGCAACCAGCGACTCGACTGCTTTCTTGTGTCGTTCGGCTGCGCTGTAGGACGGGTTGTACATCAGGGGCAGCTCCACGTTCTCGACCGCTGTTGTCTTAGGCAGCAGGTTATAGTTCTGGAAGACGAACCCGATCTTGCGGTTACGCAGGGTTGCGCGGGCGTTCTTTCCCATCGTGCGGACCGATGTGCCGTCGAGGTAATATTCCCCGCTGGTCGGTGTGTCCAGGCAACCTAACGTGTTCAGCAGGGTGCTCTTCCCTGAGCCGGATGTCCCCATGATGGTGACAAACTCGCCTTCGTAGATCGTGAAGGAGACGCCACGTAAGGCATGGACCGTTTCGTCTCCGACCTTGAAGTCGCGCTTGATGTTATCTAATTTGATTATCTCTTTCATATTCCTACTTCGCATTCTTTTTGTTCTTGTTGCTTCCCGGAGGGCCTGGCATGAACGGGCTTCTTTCCGTCTCGGCTTCGATTGCCGGAGCTACGGAGGAGGCTTCGAAATCGACAGCCAATTCTTCGCCTTCGTTCAGGCCGTCGGTGATCTCGATCATGTTTCCGCTGGTGGAACCGACGGTAACGGCTTTCGGTTTCAGCTCCTGCCCGTCCTTGATCCATACGAGACGTTTCCCGGCAAGGGCTTCCTTGCCGGCTTCAGAGACGATGTAGCCTATTTGTGCCAATATCTGTGCGTCCGGCACGAAGCGGAGCGATTTGGTCGGGACTGTCAGCACGTTGTCGCGTTCCAACGTGAAGATCGTCACGTTGGCTGTCAGGCGGGGTTTCAGCTTCAGGTCGGGATTGTCGGCTGATATCACCACTTCGTAGGTGACGACCGTCGAGGTCGAGGCGGAAGTGGAACTGTTGCTTTCGCTGTCGCCGAGGCGGATCTGCATGACCGTGCCTTCGAATACGTCGTTCGGGTAGGCGTCGACGGTGAAGGAGACGCGTTGCCCGTTTTCCACGTTGCCTATATCGGCTTCGTCCACATCGGCGATCACCTGCATCTTGGTCAGGTCGGCGGCGATAGTGAACAGGGTCGGGGTCTCGAAGCCGGCGGCTACCGTCTGCCCTTCTTCAACAGCGCGGTTGATCACGACGCCATCGATCGGGCTGGTGATCGTCGCATATTCGAGGTTACGTTTCACCTTGACCATTGCCGCCTGGTTCTGTTCATAGGCGGCTTTTGCCTTCTCGTAGTTGTAAGTGGACGTTTCGTAGTCCGCATCGCTGATCAGCTTCTTTTCGAAGAGGATCTTGTTGCGGGCGTAATTCTTCTGTTGGTACTCGTATTCGCTCTTGCTGCTTGCCAACTGTGCCTCGGCGGAAGCGAGTTCGGCTTTCAGGTTTACCTTGTCCATTTCGGCGATCAACTGCCCTGCTTTGACCACGTCGTTGTAGTCGGCATACAACTTGTCGATGATGCCGGATACTTGCGTGCCGACTTCGACTTCCGTTACCGGTTCGACTGTCCCGGTTGCCGTTACCGTGTTCGAGATGGAACTGCGGCCTGCTTTGGCGGTTTCGAGCCGGATACCGCCTTTCGACGTTTTGCCAGTGAAGAGCCAGATGCCGCCGGCTACGGTCAGTACGCCTACTATACAGATGATTAGTTTCTTGTTGTTCATATCTTTATCTGTTTTTATTTCTTCTTTGATAGCGGTTCCTTTTGTGGGGTCCCTGCCGGAGTGGATCGAAGCGGGGACCGAAACAAAAAGAGTTTCAGAATAAATTGATCTCTTCTCCTTGATAGAAGCGCAACAAACCGGCGTTCAGTATGGCCGTGTATTTGGCCTGGAGCGTTTCCTGCTGTGCGTTCAGGAGGTTGTTTTTCTCTGTGAGCAGTTCTACCGTATTTTTCATGCCGACATTGAACTGTTCGCTGACGAGGGAGTAGCTGGTCTCCGTACTCTTCAACTTCCGGGCTGCTGCCACATATTGCTGTTGTGCGCTGTTGGCGGCCAGCCAGAGGCTTTCGATCGTTTTATAGAGCGTTTTCTGGTTGTCCAGCAGGTCCAGTTGGCTGGTCTGCTTTTGCAACTTCGCCTTGTTGATGGAGCTTTTCGTCTGCCGTTTGTCGAAGATCGGGATGCTGAGGGTCAGCCCCAGCGAGTTGTTCCAGTTCCGTTTGACCTGTTCGCTGAAGCTGAAGTCGTTGCCGTTGGCATTCGTGCTTCCGATACCTGCGCTGAGGCTCAAGGTCGGGAGGTAGCCTGCGCGTGCCATCTTGATGCTCAGGTCCGAGGTTTCCACGTTCAGCTTTCCGGCTTCTATTTCGGGACGGAGGCTGAGGGCGGTGCTGTAGACATCGTCTTTTGCGGGAAGCGGGATCAGGACGTTGCTGTCGCTCAGTTGCGGGAGGTAGAGATCCATTTCGATGTCCCCGTCCAGTTCCAATAACTGTTTCAGTTGCAACTTGTAATCCTGTAGGGTGGCTTGGGAGGTCACCAACTGGTAGTTGTCGCTGCTTACCTGCGCTTCCAGTTGGGCGAGGTCGCTCGAGGCGATACTGCCGACGTTGAATAATTCTTGTCCCCGTTCAAACTCTTTCCGGCTTACTTCAAGTGTCGATTCGTTTACTTTGACCGCTTCGGCGGAGTAGAGGATCTGTACGTACAATTGGGTGACACTTTCTTCGATCGAGTTTTCGCTTTCGTCCATGCTCAGTTCGGCGATGCGGTTGTTCAGTTTCTGCTGCTTGACGGTGTTCAGCCGTTTGCTGCCGTTATATACGGTCCAGTTGGCGTCGATGCCGTAGCTGCCGTTGTATGAAGTCTTGCTTTCGCTTGTCGTGATGTTATCGCCGCTGATGATCGTACCGCTTGCGCTGTTCGGACGGTTGACGACACGCTGGCTGATGTTTCCGCTCAGGGAGGGCAGGAAATCCGCCTTGGCTGTCTTTACGTCTTCTTGTGCACTTTCTACGCTGATGCGGTTCCGCTGGATGGAGATGTTGTGCTCCAACGCGTAATCGATGCAATCGCGAAGCGTCCATTGCTTGGGGGCGTCTTCCTCCGCTTTCATCCCGGCGGGCAGGAGAAGCAGGCAGGAGAGGAGTATGGAAGAAATCTGTTTCATGATGCTTTCGTTTTGTAACCTGACAATCTTTTTACCTTTTTACGAAAGCAAAACTACAACAGGATGAAAGCCTATACAACCGGATTAGAAAAAGAGGATCGTTTCCTCGACAAAGGGGGGATTTCTATCGATGAAAGCCAGACTTGGAATAAGGGTGTTTTGCGAGCGAAAGTCCTGACTTTTGCGGTGAAACTTACCAATAGAGAGCAATCCCGGCAATCCCTGCCAGGATGATCATCAGGATCGGGTTGATCTTGAACTTCCAGGTAAGGATAAACGCAGCCCCGAAGATCAGGAAACTTTTATAGTCGATGAAGTTCTCGCTATTCATCAATAGCAAAGCCGCCGCCGCAATCAGGCCGACCGTAGCCGGACGAAGCCCGTAGAACGCGGCCGCCACATATTTGTTGTTCCTGAATTTGGCAAAGGCGTATGAGATGGCCAGCACTAACAGGAAAGAGGGCAGGCAGACGGCGAATGTCGTCAGGCAGGAGCCTAATACGGCTATCGCGGGCGAATAGCCGGCATTGTGGATGGCTGTATATCCGATATAAGTGGCGCTGTTGATCCCGATCGGCCCGGGGGTCATCTGCGAGATGGCGACGATATCCGTAAATTCCTGCGACGAGATCCATCCGTAGCGGTCCACCACGTCCGCCTGTATCAGGGAGAGCATCGCATAGCCGCCACCGAAACCGAATATCCCGATTTTCAGATATACATAGAATAATTGCAACCAGATCATATCAGTCTTTCTTTATTTTCAGTCCGTAAACAAGTCCTCCTATGATGGCCGCCAGAATGACCCACACGGGAGACAATCCTCCCAGCCAGATCAGCAGTGCGGCGGCGATAGGGATAATCAGTTCTTTGTAGCTCATCTTGATCGAACGTGCCGTTGTCAGGCAAGGCACGGCAATCAGGGCGACAACCGCCGGGCGCAGTCCTTTGAATGCTTTTTCCACCCATATATTGTCCTGCACCTGTGTGAAGAACAGAGCGATGGCCAATATGATGAAAAAGGAAGGAAGGATGCTTCCCAAAGCACAAACAACGCCACCCGGCACTCTTTTCAGTTTATATCCTACAAAAATAGAGATGTTCACGGCAAAGATGCCGGGCAAGGATTGGGCTACGGAGAAGAGGTCGATAAAGTCTTCTTTCGAAAGCCATCCTTTATCTACCACTTCGCGCTGTATCAGGGGCAGCATTGCATATCCCCCCCCGATAGTGAAAGTCCCTATTTTGACGAATGTCAGAAAAAGTGTCCAGTACATAAACTAAATTTGTGTTTACCGTCCCAATTCTTTTTCGTACCGCTGTTCGTCGTTGATGAGGCGCAAGGCTTCCTGGAAGCTTTCGTTCTCATCGTTGATGACCTGGAAGTATTCGGCCATGTCGTACAGGTCGCGTGCGATAAGTGCCTTGATCTGGAGCATGATGAGCGGCTTGGAACGATTGTATTGTTCTTCGTTGAACTCGATCTTGTCGTCTTTGGCCAGTGCGACCAGTTCCTGCATCATCTCGTCTGTCACGTTGAAGTTCTGCTTGTATTGGGCGAACTTCGGATATTCCTTGTTCAGTTCGGCACGATGGCGGTCCAGATAATTCATGGCGATGCGGTTCACGAGGCCCGCGGCCACCACGCTACGGTGATAATCCGTATAGCGGGACGTGTCGACCGGGATAAATACATCCGGCATGATGCCCCCGCCGCCATACACGATGCGCTTTGTCTCCAGCGTATTGTATTTCATCGAATCGGGGAAATGGATGCTGTCCGCGCTCATCAGCTCACCCCGGTTGTAACGGTCGATCAGGTCATGGTTGTATTGCTCCTGATTGCCGTTTACATACGGCTTCTGGATAGAGCGGCCTGTCGGGGTGTAATAGCGGGCAACCGTCAGGCGGATCATCGAACCGTCGGGCATCGGGATCGGTTTCTGCACCAATCCTTTTCCGAACGTACGGCGGCCTACGACGACGCCACGGTCCCAATCCTGTACCGCACCGGAAAGGATTTCACTGGCGGATGCGGATGTCTCGTCTACCAGCACGACCAAACGGCCTTCCTCAAAACCTCCACGGGTAGTCGATTTGGCTTCTTCGCGCGGCTGCTTGTTCCCTTCGGTGTAAACGATCAGCTTATCTTTGCCCAAGAACTCGTCGGCCAGGTCGATCGCGATATTCAGATATCCCCCGCCATTTCCCTGCAAATCGAGGATCAGGTTCTTCATGCCCTGTTCCTTCAGTTTCTCCAATGCTCCCCGGAACTCGTCGGCCGATGAAGCGGCAAAGCGGTTCAGCTTGATGTATCCGGTCGTCTTATCCGCCATATAAGCGGCATCGAGGCTGTATACCGGAATCTTTCCGCGTGTGATCTTGAACTCGATCAGATCCGGAACCTTATTGCGCAATACCTTTACCCGTACTTGCGTATTTTTGGGGCCGCGAAGACGTTTCATCACATCCGTATTCTTCATCTTGACGCCTGCAATCAGCGTATCGTCTACCATGATGATACGGTCGCCTGCCATCAGACCGACCTTCTCGGAAGGTCCGCCGGGAATTACCTGGATGACATATAAGGTATCCGTCAGCATATTGAATTGGATGCCGATCCCGTCGAAGTTGCCCTGCAATGGTTCTGTCATCTCTTTTGTCTCTTCCGGGTCCGTATATGTAGAATGCGGGTCCAGCTTCTCCAGCATGCCGACAATCGCATCTTCTACCAACTTTGTTTCGCTTGTAGAATCCACATATAAATTGGAAATGGCATACAAAGCCAACTGGAGCTTTCGGGCATCCGTATTGTTACCACGCTGTGCCGACATCGAAGCGGCAAACACACTCAATATAAGGAGTGGCAGGAAAATTCGTTTCATTGTTCTGTTTTTTTAATATAGGTTTGTCCCTTTCGGTACAAACTGGGAAATATCTTTGCCGTAACGCAGCAGTTCCCGCACAATGCTGGAACTGATATGCGTATGTTCCGGTTCCGTAAAAAGAATAAATGTCTCTATGCCGCTCAGCTTACGGTTCACGTCGGCTATGCTCTTTTCATATTCGAAATCGTTCACCGTACGAATGCCGCGCAGGATAAAGCCGGCATTCATCTTTTGGGCGAAGTCGACCGTCAGCGAGTCGTACGACATGACCTGCACGCGCGGTTCGTCCTTGTAGAGCTCCCGGATCGCCACCAGCCGTTTTTCCAGTGAGAAATGAGTCCGCTTCGTATCGTTGATACCGATCGATATAATGATTTCATCCACCAGTTCGAGCCCGCGGCTTACCAGTGATTCGTGTCCGATCGTGAAAGGATCGAACGTCCCGGGGAAAAGCGCGATACGCTTATTTTCAATTGACGACATCTTCTTCTACAACTAAATTATCTATAATAAAGTTCTGTCGTTCCATGGTATTCTTGCCCATATAGAACTCCAGCATATCTTTGACAAGGTCTTCTTTCTTCATCGTGACCGGGTCCAGGCGGATATCTTTTCCGATAAAATGCTTGAACTCGTCCGGCGAGATCTCTCCCAAACCTTTGAACCGGGTGATCTCGGCATTTTTTCCGGCGGCAGCGATTGCGTTTACACGTTCTTCTTCACTGTAGCAATACCAGGTTTTCTGTTTATTGCGTACACGGAACAACGGTGTTTGCAGGATATACACATGATTCCGCTTAATCAGGTCAGGAAAGAATTGAAGGAAGAAGGTAATCAGCAACAGGCGGATATGCATGCCGTCCACATCGGCATCAGTCGCGATGATCACCTTATTGTAACGTAAACCTTCCAATCCGTCCTCAATGTTCAATGCAGCCTGTAGCAAGTTGAATTCTTCGTTCTCGTACACGATCTTCTTCGTCAGTCCGAAACTGTTTAACGGTTTACCGCGAAGGCTGAATACGGCCTGCAAGTTCGGATCACGGCTTTTGGTGATGGAACCGCTTGCCGAGTCTCCCTCGGTGATGAAGATGCAACTGTCTTCCAGATTGTCGCCTTTCGTGTCGTTCAGGTGGATACGGCAATCGCGCAGCTTCTTGTTGTGCAGGTTGGCTTTCTTCGCACGTTCGCGGGCCAGTTTGGTCACGCCGGCGATCGCTTTACGTTCTTTTTCCGATTCCTGGATTTTGCGTAGCAGGGCATCCGATGTCTCCGCGTTCTTGTGCAGGTAGTTGTCCAGCTCTTTCTTGATGAAGTCACCGATAAACTTGCCGACCGAAGGACCGTCCGGTCCCATGTCTTTCGAGCCTAACTTGGTCTTAGTCTGGCTCTCGAACACCGGTTCCTCCACCTTGATGCTAATGGCTGCTACTACGCCGGCGCGGATGTCCGAGTATTCGAAGTTCTTGTTGTAATATTCCTTTATGACACGTCCCAACGCTTCGCGGAAGGCGGAAAGGTGTGTACCTCCCTGTGTCGTATGCTGGCCGTTGACAAACGAGTAATATTCTTCCCCGTATTGGTTACTGTGGGTAATGACTACTTCAATGTCTTCTCCCTTCAGATGAACGATCGGATAGAGGGGTTCTGTCGTCATGTTTTCGTTCAACAGGTCCACAAGACCGTTACGTGAATGGAACTTCTTGCCGTTGAAGACAATCGTCAACCCGGAATTGAGGAACACGTAATTCTTTAGCAGGCTCTCGATGTATTCTTCTTTATATTGGTAATCTTTGAAAATCTCTTTGTCCGGTATAAAATAAGTAAGCGTTCCGTTCGCTTCCTCCGTCGGACGGATCGGAGCTTCTTCCGTAATGATCGCCTTGCTGTATTCCACCCGCTTGCATTCGCCGTCCCGGTGACTGGTGATCAGAAAATAACTGCTCAAAGCATTCACAGCTTTGATACCGACCCCGTTCAATCCGACCGACTTTTTGAAAGCCTTGCTGTCGTATTTCGCCCCGGTGTTCATCTTGCTTGAGACGTCGACCACCTTGCCCAGCGGAACGCCGCGGCCATAGTCGCGTACGGAGACGGTACCTTCTTCAACGGTTACTTCTATGGTTTTACCGTACCCCATCATATATTCGTCAATGGAGTTATCCAGCACCTCTTTCAGCAATACATAAATACCGTCATCGGCATAACTGCCGTCTCCCAACTTCCCGATATACATACCTGGGCGGCGACGGATATGTTCCATCCAGTCAAGCGTTTTGATGTCGTCATCGTTGTACGCTGTCGGCTGTTGCATTGTTGAATTTAGTTCGTCCATAGATTATAATTGTTTTATAAAAGCTCTTCTTGTCTTGTGATGTTCACGTTTGAAATAATCCCACTGAGCCTGTACGGCATTGTTTGTTTCCAGTTCCGGATTGCTTTCCGCATAAACGGCTCCGACACTTTTGTATACGGGGATCAGGTCGTTGAACAGTAGCGCGTTTACTCCTTTGCTCTGATATTCCGGTAAGACTCCCGTCAGATAGAGGTCGATCACTTTCGGTTTGCTCTTCAAAGCCTTCAGCAGATGGAACCAGCCAAACGGGAAAAGATGCCCTTTCGCTTTCTGCATCGCCTTTGACAGGTTGGGAAGCGAGATTCCGAAGCCGACTACTTCGTCATCCTCTTCGCGAACGATAAGTGTCACCAAATCGTAGCGAAGCATCGGAATATACATGTTTATGTAATAATCGATCTGTTTTTGGGTCAGACGTGCGAACCCGTATAGCGGCGCATACGACTCGTTCAATGTACGGAATACTTTCTGGGCGTATGGCATGATCGATTTCGCGTTCTTGAACTTCATGATTTTCAACCCGTATTTCTTCTTTACGATCTCACCGATACGCAAATGTTTTTCCGGTACTCCGTCCGGGATGTAGATCTTAAACTCGTGCCAGTCCTGATCTTTCGTATATCCCATACGTTCCATTTGCTTCGGATAGTAAGGGTAATTGTAGATGGTCGCCATTGTTCCGATCTGGTCGAATCCTTCGATCAGCATTCCTTCGTGGTCCATATCGGTAAATCCCATTGGTCCGTGCAAAGCGTTCATGCCTTGCTCTTTCGCCCATTTCTCTACGGCTGCGAACAAGGCATCCACAACTTCGATATCGTCAATAAAGTCGACAAACCCGAAACGTGCATGTTTCTGGTTCCAGGTCTCGTTACTCCGGTGGTTGATCATCCCTGCGATACGTCCCACAACCTTTCCGTCTTTGTATGCCAGGAAATAGATTGCGTCACAGACTTCAAACGCCGGATTCTTTTTTTTATCCAACGTCATCATCTCTTCTTCGATCAGGCCGGGCACGTGATATGGGTTGCCTTTATATAATTCGATATTGAATTTTACGAACTTTTTGAGTTCCTTCTTACTGGTAACTTCTTTTATTATTACGCTCATCGGTCATTTAGTTTGAACGGCAAATTTACACAATTAATTCATTTTTAGTGCCGGTTGGCAAGAAGAAATTGTTTGGAGTAGGTTCCCGTATGAGGCATAAGCAGGGGTGGTGTATGGAAACTACAGGGCAACCGCGCCAAAATCATAAAGCTCTCATCTGTTTTTGCAAAAACAACCATCATACTATCATTTTCTCCTGTATATCGGTTTAAACCAATATGTTATGGAATGATAGTTGCTGTTTTTAACTATCATTCATCTATCACACCTATCATAGTTAAAAACGATAACATCCTGTGTATCAATTATACGATAAAAACAGAGACCGTCCGGAAACAGGTGCAAAACATGTTAAAACGGCTTCTTTTTTCATCAAGACAGGCTTTTCTTTTGTCAAAAACAGCTTTTAAAGTTGCTTGAGACCCGGGTGTAAGCAGTATGGAGACCTGGGTGCGGGAGAGGTGCAGACCCGGGTCTATACGAGGCCTTTGTGGGGGTGCGGGGATGTTTATCCGCCGTGTTGGATGCATCATTAAAGAATGCTGAACAAAATTAAACAGGCTCTTAGGTATCCAAGGACGGAAGTTTTGGAACTGATTTTAATCTCTTATTGTATAATTAAATCTTATTAATTATTGATTGTATCTTTTATGAATAACAGCAAATACCAACTTTTTATTATTAAAAACGGTCGTTCGGGTTTGAGGTGCGCAGTTTTTTACCATGAACACGGTCTTTATTGTTGTGAAGTGTCGGGGATGTCAACCATGAAAGCGGTCGTCATGGCGACGAAGACGGTCGTCGTAGTGATGAAGACGGTCTTCATGCCGGTAACGCTCCGGATTTGTTTTGCAATATTCGGGTTCGTCATCGCCTTTGTTTTTTATAGGCGATTCTCCGGGAGTTGAGGTTTTTCATCATGTTTGTTTCCGTGTGTTTTTTGTGACAAAGAAACTTTTATTTTCTGTTTTCTGCCTATCTCGGTTTTTTATTGTCAATGTAATAGCGGATTAAACAATCAAAATGTCAGACTTGATTGAGCGGGAATTTTATCTGAAATAGAAATTGCCTGAAATGGGGGTTATTGTGATTTTTTTCCTTCCAAATTTCTTTGAAACCATTCAGTGGATTCATTTGATATTTGGCTGTTGTGAACTGATTTGAGCCACGGGTTGTCCTTATGAAGATTCAGGTTTGTACAAATAATACGATTTTAAGGCTTGTAATGATTCCAATTTCTTATCTTTGTGGCGTTTTCGTTATTTCCGGTATGGGAGTGACGAACTTTTGTGTGCCCCAAACTCTGTTTGGAAGCTTGATATCTAACATTTATTTGATTATAAGATCATGAAAATAGCTATAGTCGGGACAGGTTATGTAGGGCTTGTCTCCGGTACATGTTTTGCAGAAATGGGAACCGAAGTTTTCTGCGTCGACGTAAATGCCGAAAAGATCGCAAACCTGAAGCAAGGTATCATTCCTATCTACGAGCCTGGCCTTGAAGAGATGGTCCATCGTAACCAGCAAGCCGGCCGTCTCCATTTCACAACCGATTTGAGAGAATGCCTGAACGAGGTCGAAGTCCTCTTCAGCGCCGTAGGTACTCCTCCGGACGAAGATGGAAGTGCCGACCTGAAGTATGTGCTCGAAGTGGCCCGTACCGTCGGTCGCAACATGACAAAACATCTCCTTGTCGTGACAAAGAGCACTGTTCCGGTAGGTACGGCCCGCAAGGTTCGCGAGACGATTCAGGAAGAGTTGGATAAACGAGGTTTGCAGATCGAGTTTGATGTCGCTTCGAACCCCGAATTTCTGAAGGAAGGTGCTGCCATCAAGGATTTCATGAGCCCTGACCGTGTGGTTGTAGGTGTCGAATCCGAGCGTGCAAAGGAGTTGATGAGCCGTTTGTACCGTCCGTTCCTGTTGAATAATTTCCGTGTGATTTTCATGGATGTTCCGTCTGCCGAGATGACGAAGTATGCGGCTAATGCCATGCTGGCTACCCGTATCAGCTTTATGAACGATGTCGCGAATCTGTGCGAGATCGTCGGAGCCGATGTGAATATGGTGCGTAAGGGGATCGGTTCGGATGGACGTATCGGCAACCGTTTCCTGTATGCAGGTATCGGCTATGGAGGTTCTTGTTTTCCCAAAGATATAAAAGCGTTGATCAAAACAGCCAAGTCGAAGGGTTACCGTATGCGTATCTTGGAGGCTGTCGAAGAGGTTAACGAAGATCAGAAATCCATCTTGTTCCGCAAACTTGACGATTATTTCAAAGGTGATCTGAAAGGCAAGCGTATCGCCATGTGGGGCTTGGCCTTCAAGCCGGAAACGGACGATATGCGCGAAGCACCGTCTCTTGTTCTGATAGATAAGTTATTGGCTTCCGGTTGCGAAGTGTATGTATATGACCCTATCTCGATGGAAGAAACCCGTCGCCGCTTGGGAGATGCCGTCCACTATGCCAAAGATATCTATGACGCGGTAGTGGATGCCGATGCCCTCTTGCTTGTCACGGAATGGAAAGAATTCCGCATGCCTTCCTGGTCGGCTGTCAAAAAACTGATGGCAACACCGCTGGTATTGGACGGCCGTAATATTTATGATGTGAAGGAGTTGGAGGAGAATGGGTTTGTTTATCATTGCGTAGGAAGATGATAAAAGATGAAATCTTGCAATTCGATGCTGTCAAACAGAATCTTATCCCATCTGAGGTTACTCCGGTACAAGCCAAAGGGAATTCGGATATAGACTTGTTGATAAAGAAAAATTGTCTTATCAAGATGTGGCAGCGATTACTTATCCGCTTTATGATTTGGAATTGACTGAAAACGTGACGATCAGCCCGTTGGTTTATACGAAAAAGCAGTGGGAGAGCAGGCCATTTCGACCCCCTTTTTTGTAATGAATGAAGAAATCAGGTTGTGAAACAACAGTTAGATGATGAAAATATCCAACAACTTGTTGCACTAAGACCTCAAGCAGAAGAGTTTGTTGTCGTGATAGAGGAACAACTCAAAAAACAAGACCATGACAAAGAAAGAAGCAATCAAAATCTTTGAAGAAAAGAAAGTACGCACCCTTTGGGACGACGAGACGGAAGAATGGTATTTTTCTGTTGTAGATGTGGTGAGTGTGCTGACGGACAGCGTGGATCCGGCGGCTTATTGGCGTAAGCTGAAACAAAGATTAAAAGAAGAGGGTAATGAAACCGTGACAAATTGTCACGGTTTGAAAATGCCAGCGTTGGATGGAAAGATGCGAGTAACCGATGTCGCCACAACAGAGCAATTATTCCGCCTGATTCAGTCCATCCCGTCCCCTAAAGCCGAGCCGTTCAAACTCTGGATGGCGCAGGTTGCCAAAGAACGTTTGGACGAAATGCAGGACCCTGAACTGACGATTGACCGGGCAATGAGGGAGTATAAAGCATTAGGATATTCCGATCATTGGATCAACCAACGTCTGAAAAGCATCGAGATCCGTAAAGATTTGACAGACGAATGGAAACGGCACGGGCTGCAAGAAGGTGTACAATTCGCTACTTTGACAGATATTATCTACAAGACATGGTCCGGTAAAACCTCCAAAGAATACAAACGTTTCAAAGGCCTGAAAAAGGAAAACCTCCGCGATAATATGACGAACACCGAGCTTGCCCTTAATATGTTGGCGGAAGCCGCTACTACGGAGTTGTCCAAAGAGAAAGACCCGCAACAATTTGAGGAACACGCACGAATCGCCCAACAAGGCGGAAAAGCTGCTGAAGCAGCCCGTAAACAATTGGAGAGCGATTTGGGGCATTCGGTGATTTCTCCGCTGAACGCGAAGAGCGGGTTGAGGTTGGGAAATAAGAAAAGAGAGGATTAAGCGTATGGAAAAAGAAGAAATATTACAGGCTATTAGAACCAAAGTAAAACAAATCATGCCAAGAGGAGAATGGGTTTGTTTATCATTGCGTAGGGAGATGATGGATAAGCCGAGTTTCCGAATGGAAACGATATGAATTGTAAGAAGGTGTACGATTCTAAATAATTTAAAGTGACTTGAAGTTGAAGGGAAAAGAAAAAGATGAATTTGTGGTGTAAGTGTAAGACGATTTTAAAAAATCGTCTTCGCCAAAGAGAATGGCGAAGACAAAATGCTCATAATTTTACGACAATGGGAAATCTATTTCCATTCCAGTTAGTAGAGGTTGGTAATTTTTCCTATGGTCGAATTGTTGCTAGGTTCTTTAATAATGAAGAACGATTAAAAATTGGTCATTTTGTTTCTATTGCCGAGGGTGTTGTTTTTTTAATAGGTGCAGATCATCATATTTCAACAATAAGTACTTATCCAATGGATACCCTTATCACGAAGAGTAATACTTATGTGGATCCTGTCAAAAAAGGAAATATTGAAATAGGAGATGATGTTTGGCTTGGAACTGATGCTCTCATTATGGGAGGGGTGAAAGTCGGAAATGGAGCTGTTGTAGCGGCTGGTTCTATTGTTACAAAAGACGTTCCTGCTTACGCTATAGTTGGGGGTTGTCCTGCAAAAGTCATAAAATATAGATTCCCTGATAATGTAATTGCAGAGTTATTACAAATAAATTGGGATAAGATTGATAAAAAATTGTGTGAAGATCGGTTAGATGATTTTTATAAAGATTGTCTTTCTAATATGAGTTTTGTATCTTTTTTGCAGGAGTATACAAAATGAGAGGTGTTTGTTTATTAGAAGTTATATGGTTAAATCTTATAATTTAATTATTTATGTTTGCAAAATTGTATAGAAAAATGGTTCCAGAGAAAACACGTAAGGTTATTTATAAAGCTTTTTTAGGACATTTACTGTTGCTTATCCGTAATTTCCTTGGGACAATAAGATGGTATCGGTATAAATTGTATTATTCCATCTTCTCTCCTAAAAATGAAATAGAGCAAGCTTATAAAGCTTGGGGAATTGCTGGCAATTCCCCATATCCGTATGTTTGGAAAAAAGAGTATGACGAGCAGCATTATGAAGTGAATGTAGATAATACGAATGGTTTGCCGTATGTGGTTCATAATGGAAAGAAACTTTATTTTAAACGGGATATGCAGGCACGTGCCGAAGCTTCATATCGAGGGCTTTTGATTGAACAAGATCAACGTTCTGCGCATCGGTATGTTGATTCTTATGAAGAATTGAAAGGTAAAACATTATTGGATATTGGTGCAGCCGAGGCTATATTTACGCTTGATACTATCGATTATATCGATCATGCTTATCTTTTTGAATGTGACGAAAACTGGATAGAGGCGTTGGAGGCAACATTTGCTCCTTGGAAAGATAAAATAACGATTGTCCGCAAATATGTAAGTGATGTGGATGATGATAACAATATAACATTGGATACATTCTTTCAAAGTAAAGGAAGATCTATCGATAACTTATTCTTTAAAATGGATATAGAAGGGTATGAGAGAAAGGCATTGAAAGGGGCTGCTCATATTTTGGGGCATGGACAGCTGATCGGTGGATCAGTTTGTATTTATCATTTGCATGATGACAAAAAGGTTATAGAATCAGAGTTGAAGAATTTTAATTTGAAGACAAGTATACAGCCGGGTTATTTGTATTTTGAGAAGGAAATGCGTTCGGCGATTATACGATTTTGGAGTTGATGGCGGAACAGACACTGAAGGAAAAGACTGCTAATGGGCTTTTTTGGGGAGGATTGAGTAAGGGGGTGCAACAGATATTAGGGGCATGCTTTGGAGTTTATTTAGCTCGTGTTTTAAATGCTGAAGATTATGGGCTTATAGGGATGCTTGCTGTTTTTTCGGGTATTGCAAATGCAATAATTAATAGTGGTTTTTCTGTGGCTCTGACAAATAAGAAAGATGCTAATCATAAAGATTATAATGCTGTATTTTGGTTTACTTTTTTTGTCGGATTATTTTGTTACTTGATATTGTTTTTTAGTGCTCCTTTAATTGCTGAATTTTATAAACGTCCAGAATTAATTTCTTTATCTCGTATTGTTTTTTTGAATTTTTTCTTTTCGGGTATAGCATCTGTATCATATACCATTTTGTTTAAACGTTTGGCTGTAAAATTGCAAGCTATGATTGATATCATCATGATATTAGTTTCAAGTGTAGTTGGAGTTATTTTGGCAGCATATGGATATGCTTATTGGGCTTTGGCTTTACAAAATTTTGTTTATGTGGCAGGAGGAGCAGTGTTACGTTTGATAATTTCTCCTTGGAAACCTACTTTGGATATTGATTTTAGTCCGTTAAGGGGGCTGTTTTCTTTTAGTATGAAGTTGTTTTTGACAAGTATTGTCCAGCAAGTGAATGCTAATATTTTTTCGGTAGTGCTAGGCCGTTTTTATGATGCAAGGCAAGTTGGATTTTATACCCAAGGTAATAAATGGTTAGTAATGGCAGTGCAACCTATTTCTGGTATGTTGAATATGGTGGCTCAACCTGTTTTTGTAGAGATATTTTCTGATACCGAACGGCAATTGGGTGTAGTGCGTAAGATGTTACGATTTGGTTCATTTGTTTCTTTTCCTTTAATGTTTGGATTGGCATTTATTGCAGAAGATTTTATTTTAGTTGCAATTGGTGATAAATGGTTGCCTTCTGTTCCTATATTGCAGATTTTGTGTGTATGGGGTGCATTTAATTTTATATATACCTTATACATTCAATTATTAATATCTCGTGGAAGGTCGGATCTTATTCTTGTGGGCAATGTTTTTCAGGGAATTGTACAAATTGTTTCTGTTTTTCTTGTTTGTCAATGGGGTATTTTGGCTATGGCATTTGTATATGTTGGTGTTTATATGTTGTTTTTGGTTTATTGGGGGTATTTTGTAAATAGGGAAATAAACTTAACAGTTACTATGATCTTAAGGGATATAAAACCTTATTTGTTTATAACAGGAGTAGTTCTTGCTATAGCCTATTTATTTACAAAAGATATTGAAAATCATGTTTTTTCATTAGTTGTAAAGATATTGACCTCTGTGCTTTTTTATGTTTTAATAATGCTATGTAGTAAATCTGTACTTTTTTATGAATCAGTTGAATATCTAAAAAAAATGGCAAGAATGTCTTAAGGTTAAATTGAAATTTTGAGCAGATGTTATTTTAATCTTAGGGAAGTATATTGTGCTTGTGACCAAGAAGATATTCGAGAAATCCATAAAATAGAGATTTTTTTAAGTGCTTAGTTGGAAGTAGAGGATTTTGATGTATACGGATTATGTAATATATGTAATGGAGATTTTTTAATGTCGAGAGAAAGGAATATTGTAAGTTATTCGTTTAATACTTATATATTGAAAGACATCTCAACTGAGAAAATCTATATATCCTTTCTTCATTATTTTTATTGTCACAATAGATGGCTGGTTATTATCATATGAGGATTAGGGGATTATTTTATTATGATAAACCTTTGATTCGTTACAGGTCGATTGCTTGAATAAAAGAATAATTTGGAAATAACAGATATGAATATAACAGAAAAATATAAAGAATTAAATAAATCTTATAGTAAGAATTGTGTTTTTCATGTAGGTATTGATGCAGGCTTTTTTTGTGAATATAGCTATATGATTGAAATAATGATGTATTGTTTGGAAAATAATATACAGTTAAGATTGTATTCTCAAGATTCAAATTTTGGGTTTAAGGATGGTTGGAGTGATTATTTTCAACCATTTTGTGAAGAGGTACATGATAAATTTCATTCTTATGTCAATTTTCATAAGAGGCAAACTCTCTCTTCAATATGGAATTTTCGTGCTGAATCAGAATCTCCTACATTGAAATGGAAGTTAAAACTGGATTTTTATCATCTATGCGGAAAAATAATAAAATTTTTCAGGAATGATATTCAATATTTTAGTCAAGATATAAGAGCAAAGATTGATTTTCTAAATAAAAACTATTCTTTTCCAGGTTTGGGCTTTGAAGGTAATTATGTGGAAAGTTTTAAATTATTAGATTCCATAGTGTGGCAGTTTAATTCAGCAACAAGACAGGCTATAAATAAAATAATTGAAGAATTATCTCTCCCTGTTGGATATATCTCCTGTCAAATCAGGGGGGGGGATAAATGTATTGAGCATTCTTTGCATTCTGTTGATTTTTATTTGGAAAATATTAAAAAAATATCTGATATTAAGAACGTGTTTGTATTGACGGATGATTACAATGTTCTGAAGTTATTAAGGTCTAAGGCTCCAGAATATAATTGGTTTTCGTTTTGTGAATCTTCGGAAAATGGTTATTATAATAGAGAGTTCTCTAAAATGAATCCTGTTAAAAAGAAAGAAAAAATGATGAGATTTTTTGCATCGATTGAGCTGCTAAAGAATAGTGAATTATTTTTGGGAACAATAACATCTAATCCTAGTCGGTATATTATGTGTACTAATTTTGAAAAATCTTTTTTTGTAGATTTTTCAAAATTGAATTTTTTGTCTTTTTTTGATATGAGTAGAATGGATTTGAGAAAAGAGATAGAAAAGAATGTTAGCGGATTTTATTTAACTAAAAACTTATATTAATATGCAAGCAGTTATATTGGCCGCAGGGATGGGACGGCGTTTGGGAACATTGACTAAACATAATACAAAGTGCATGATTAAGGTGAATGATGTGACTTTAATTGATCGTACTTTAAAGTCGTTATTACCGTTTTCATTAGAACGGGTTGTAATTGTTGTAGGATATGGTGGTGATAACTTAAAAAAATATATAGGTAATAGGTATGATGAACTAAATATCGAATATGTTGAAAATGAAATATATGAAACTACAAATAATATTTATTCTTTATATTTAGCAAAGGACTATTTGCTATTAGATGATACCTTATTATTAGAGTCAGATGTTATTTTTGATCCTTTGATTATAAAAAAAATGATATTGGATCCATATCCAAATCTTGTTGCTGTAGCAAGTTATGAAAATTGGATGGATGGAACTGTTGTTGATATTGATGAAAATAAGAAGATCTTGAATTTTATTTCGAAGGATTCATTTAGTTATAATGAAATTCATAATTATTACAAAACTGTTAATATATATAAATTTAGTAAAGATTTTATTCAAAAATATTATGTTCCATTTTTACAAGCATATAGTACTGCATTTGGAAAAAATGCTTATTATGAGGAAGTTTTAAAGGTTATTACTGCAATACATAAGACAGAGTTAAAAGCTTTTGTATTGGAAAATGAAAATTGGTATGAGATTGATGATGTCCAAGATTTGGATATTGCAGAAACTATATTTTCTTCTGAAAATGAAAGGCTTTTATTATTACAGAAAAGATATGGGGGATATTGGCGTTTTCCTAAGTTAGTCGATTTTTGTTATTTGGTAAACCCTTATTTTCCTCCTCAAAAAATGATTGATGAAATTAAATCAAATTTTATATCTTTGTTGACAGAATATCCTTCTGGCCAGACTGTTAATAATATGTTGGCTGCTAAATGTTTCTCTATTAAGAGCGAATATGTCTGTGTGGGAAATGGTGCTGCTGAGTTAATAAAATGTTTGATGGAGTCTTTATCTGGTGTTATTGGTATTATTAAACCTACATTTGAAGAATATCCAAATAGAAAAAAGTCAGAAGACCTTTTGGTATATACTCCTTCAAATAGAGATTTTTCATATACGTATAGAGATATTATTAATTATTTTGATGATAAGAATATTCAGAATTTAATACTTATTAATCCGGATAATCCATCAGGGAATTTTATTCAGATTATAGATTTGTTAGAAATTTTATCATGGGCGCAGGAAAAAAATATTTTTGTTGTAGTTGATGAATCATTTGTAGATTTTTCAGAAGGGGGAACATCCAATTCATTGCTTAAAAATGATATTCTTGAGCAATTCTCCAATTTGATAGTAGTTAAAAGTATTTCAAAATCATTTGGAGTGCCAGGTTTGCGATTGGGAGTAGTAGCTAGTTCAAATCAATTATTTTTGTCTCAAATTAAGCAAAGTATTTCGATTTGGAATATTAATTCTTTTGCGGAATTTTATTTACAGATATATTCTAAGTATGAAAACGAATATAAAAGAGGATGTATTTCTTTTGTTGATGAACGAAAACGATTTTTCAATAAATTGAAATCTATAAATTACTTAAGAGTGTTGCCATCGCAGGCTAATTATTTTCTTTGTGAAGTATTGAATAAATTTACATCAACTTCATTGGCTAATATTTTATTACTAAAATATAATATTCTGATTAAGGATTGTGCTTCAAAATCTTCCTTTCATTCATCTAATTATATCCGTATAGCTGTTCGAAATAGAGAGGACAATGATTTGATAATAAAATGTTTAAAAGAGTTGTTGTGATATGCAAGTGATTCATAGTCTATATGCTAAATATGTATCAGAAAAATATCGTTATAAAGTTTCTGTTATAAAATCCGTAATTAGAAGACACACTGTTGAAAAGAAACTTATTTTTGATCAGCAAAATAGAAATGAAAAATTAGCTTTTGCATTAAAAGGAAAAAAGTCAATTAAGGTTGTATTTTTTGCTCAGTTATCATCTATTTGGAAATATGATTTATTATATAAACTAATGAATGATGATCCATGCTTTGAACCAATGGTTTTGGTTGTTCCTGAATTGGCAAGAGGTGATGAGTTCATGTGGGAAAATATGGATAAAACATATCTTTTAATGAAATCTAAGGGATATAAAGTTATAAAATCATTTGATAGTGTTCTCAATTCTTGGATTGATGTTCATGCTCAAATTAATCCTGATATTATATTTTTTTCGAGACCATATTCGGGTATTTCTAAGAAGGAGTATGCGATAAGTAATTTCCCAAATGTATTGACTTGCTATGTCCCATATGCCTTTATGGAAATTCAAGGAAGGGCATATTTTGATCTTTTGTTTCATAATTTGTTATGGATTCATTTTGCTGAAACATTAGTTCATAAACAAATATCGTATTCAGAAGAGTTTATAAAAGCAAAAAATGTATATGTTAGTGGTTATCCTGGTTGTGATTTGTTTTTGTTGAAAAATAAAGTTATTAATGATTGTTGGAAAATTAAAAATCCTTTGATTAAAAGAATAATATGGGCTCCACATCATTCTATTGAAAGTAATGGTTATACGGATTTTTTAAAAGTGTCAGATCTATTTATGAACTTGGCAATTAAATATAAAGATAAAATTCAAATTGCTTTTAAACCTCATCCTTTATTAAAGCCTAAATTATATAATCATAAAGGGTGGGGAAGTAAAAGAACAGATTCTTATTATGATTTTTGGGAAAATTCGGAAAATACTTTTTTAGCAGAGGGGGAATATATTGATCTTTTTTTGACTTCGGATGCTTTAATGCATGACAGTGGGTCTTTTTTAATTGAATACTTGTATACATTAAAACCTGTACTTTTTTCATCCTTCACTAATAGAAGAAAGAACTTAAATTATTTTGGAAGACAGGCTTTAAATCTTCATTATCGAGTTAATAATGAAGATGATATAACAACTTTTATAGAAAAAGTTGTTATACAAGATAATGACTCTATGTATGCTCAAAGAAAATTGTTTTTTGATACATATTTGAATATACCTAATGGTATGACTGCATCTCAAAATATTATTAATAAAATAAAGGAATATTTGTGACATAAAAATGATACTTATATAGTAATTGTTCTTAATAGCAATGATTAAGTATTCTGTTTCTGTTATGAGAGAAAAAAATCTCTATTGTAATGTGTACCTATAATGGCGAAAAATTTTTGAAAGAACAAATCGAATCAATCATAAATCAAATATATCCAATTCATGAATTGATTATTCAAGACGGTTGTTCGACCGATGGGATATATAATATTTTGCAAGAGTAATCCGTGCGTTATCCATATATAAATGAAGATTTTTCTGTATTGGGAAAAACTTCAAATGTAAACAATTTATTGTTTGCACTTTTGAGAGTAGTATATTTCCCAATTTCATGTAGTGACTATTTCCGATATTTGTCAAAAGATTACAAAAAATAAAAACAATGTTCTCTGTTCCTATTTTGTTTTTAATCTTTAATCGTCCTGATAATGCATCAGTCGTTTTTAATCGTATTCGTGAAATCAAGCCTGCACGTCTATATGTAGCTGCTGATGGGGCGAGAGAGTATAAAGCTGGTGAACAAGAGGCTTGTTCACAAACTCGGACAATTATTAACCAAATTGATTGGCCGTGTGAACTGAAAACCCTGTTTCGAGATCAGAATTTAGGTTGTAAGCGTGCTGTTTCGGAAGCTATTTCTTGGTTTTTTGAAAATGAAGAGTATGGTATTATTTTGGAAGATGATTGTCTTCCTGATTTATCCTTTTTCCCTTTTTGCGAGGAGTTGTTGATTAAGTACAAAGATGATGAACGAATCGGGCATATCGGTGGAAATTGTTTTCTACCGGGAATTGTCAAAGATGGTTTAAGTTATGATTTCTGTTCCATTACACATATTTGGGGATGGGCTACTTGGCGGCGTGTGTGGAAGAACGTGGATGTGGATTTTCCGTTTTGGACTGAACATAAAGATAGGCGTTCTTCTTTGTTCTGTAATAAGTGGGAAGAAATTTATTTCACTTCTTTTATCTCTGATGCTTTGGCGCATAAGAATGGCCTTAATCCGTGGGCGGTGTTTTATTACTATACTTTGAGATTACAACATCAGTTATCGATTTATCCGGCTGTGAATATGGTCTCCAATATTGGGTTGAATAATGTGAACGCAACCCATACTTCGAAAGCCTCAAGTAAATTGTATGTCCCTGCCCATAAAATGACGATTCCATTGAAACATCCTGGTTGGGTAATGGATAATAAGCGAATTAATAGGGAAGTTGTTAAGAATAACTTTTTTTCATATAAGAGATTACTGCGATATATTTTGGAGATGTATTGATTGGTGAAAACATAGGCTGTAGCTAACAAGGGTTAAAGTATAGGGTAGCAATTTTAACCCATGTGTTGCTATAGTTAAAACAGGGAGGATTTGGTGATTGCTGAGTTCATGTATTGAAAAATGCCTTATCGTTAGGCAGAATGC
Organism: uncultured Parabacteroides sp.; assembly: GCA_910577325.1. Lineage (GTDB taxonomy): Bacteria > Bacteroidota > Bacteroidia > Bacteroidales > Tannerellaceae > Parabacteroides. Next base: position 183,417 of record CAJTMR010000003.1, on the reverse strand, counting down.
GGAACAATGGTTTCATTTGCAAAAGTGAATATATATCAAAAAGTTAAATGACGATTAAAAATATACACATAGGCGGTATTTGGAAAGGTGCGGCAAATATTCATTGGATGGATATTGACCCGAAGATAAATATATTAGTGGGTGACAACGGTTCAGGGAAGAGTACTTTGCTGAATGCACTTCGTTTTTTGTTGATGGGAGGAACAAAGGAGTTGAAAGAGGTGGCACATACGGTAGAAGTGGAGTTTGATAAAGGAACTGCCACGTTCGATGGAAGTGTGATAAAGCGTACTAAAGATATTCTCCCGCTCAAAACTTGTTATGTCAATACGTTTGATATTCCGTCTGCTAAGAAGAATGCCCAATCGCAATTGACTCAGCAATTGGATGCCTTGCTTTATCAACGTCAAAAAGGAATGTATTCTTTTACGGATTATCGTTTGGATATCGTTTCAAATCATGCCGGTGTAAGTCAATCCCGTATAAAATCGCTTTTTGCGTTGATTGATAATTTATTTTCAATTACTGGGAAGAAGATTGAAATCAAGCAAAATGAGATTGTCTTTAATAAAAAAGGAGTATTATTGACTATCGATCAATTATCTTCCGGAGAGAAGCAAATGTTGATTCTTCTTTTCACGGTTTTTCTCATGAAACAAAAACCGGCTATTTTATTGTTGGACGAACCGGAAATTTCTTTGCATATGGCTTGGCAAGACAAATTGATAGAGTATTTATTGGAAATCAATCCGAATTGTCAAATATTGCTGACTACCCATTCTCCAAATATTTTTGCAGATGGCTGGGGAGATAAGTTGGTATTCATGGAAGAAATTTTGAAATGAAGTATGACTGTTGGTGAATATGCATATCGTCAACTGGAGGCTAAACGCTATAAGGCATCTCTCGCTTTGTCCAGTAAAAAGGCGGTGATTTATTTGGAAGATAAGAATGACGAACCTTTTTGGATAAGGGTGTTGAAGCAATTTAAGCCGGATGACTCTTTCTATTGGGTATTTGGCTCTCGTTCGACGGGAAGCGGATGTACCCAGTGTCTCAAATATAAGGATTTTTTGGACAAACAGTTTTTGATTGCAATAGATAGTGACTTTCGTTATTTGTTGCAAGAAGCAGGAATAGATATAGCCCATTATATATTGCAGACATATACATATTCTTTTGAAAATCATTATTGTTGTGGGCAGAATATGGAACAGGTGCTATGTATGTCTTGTCAGGATTCAAATGTAGGAAATTTGTTTTCATTTTCGAAATTCCTAAAGCAATATGCATTGATTGTTTATCCATTATTTATCAGTTTGTTATATTGTATTCGGACGCGTAATAATGCTTACACAAAAGAAGATTTTGTTCGGGTTTTGGATTTACCTCCAAAAATGAACCGGTCTGTGGTAAATAATGGCCGAGTGCTGCTATCGCTGTTGCAACAGAAAGTCGATATAGATTTGGCTCGTTTAGTATCATTATTACCTAATTTCTCTTGGAAAAATGAGGCTAAGCGGTATGAACCTCTTGGTCTGAACAAGGAAACAGCCTATCTTTATATACGGGGGCATAATTTGTATTCTGTGTTATCTTCTTTGGGAGAAGAAATAGTTAATCTGCATATAAAACAGGAGAAAGGTAAGTTGCCCAAGTCACAACATGCTTCAATTTATCAAAAACATGTATCTTTTAAAAAGACGTTGTTAGATCATTTATCTTTCGGTTATCTTGAAATGGATAAGATAGAGAATGATATAAATCAAGTTTTTTGACATAGAAAAAATGAGTATTGGAATGTAAAGTTTGGAGAATGAAAGTCGTTATCATAAACACTTCCGAACGTACCGGAGGAGCAGCCGTAGCCGCCGGGCGTTTGGGCAAGGCATTGAAACAATCCGGAATACAGGTTGATAAACTTGTCAGGAAAGGTACTTGGTTGAACCGTTTCCGATTCTATTGGGAGCGGTTGATTATTTTTTTATGTAACCATTTAAACCGTAAGAATCTGTTTGCGGTTTCAATCGCCAATACCGGAACGGATTTGTCCGGGTATCCTCCGGTAAGAGATGCTGATATTGTTCATCTTCATTGGATTAATCAGGGTTTTCTTTCATTAAAGGATATAGAAGCATTGGTGAAACTGAATAAGCCTATCGTGTGGACTATGCATGATATGTGGCCTTGTACAGGTATTTGTCATCATGCTTGGGGGTGTGAACGTTTTTATAATGAATGTGGAAAGTGCCCTTTCTTAAAATCAAATAATCGGCATGATTTGTCGTATTCTATTTGGAAGAGGAAAGGCTTTCTTAAAACATCTGGTATTCAATTAGTCGCTGTGAGTTCTTGGTTAGCTGAACAAGCAAAGAAAAGTTCTTTAACTAAGGATTTGGAAGTAGCAGTTATACCTAATGTGATTGATGTATCTGTCTTCTTTAAAAAAGAGAAAATAGAAATGCGTAAGAAGTTTTCTTTCCCTTTGGATAAGAAAATTGTATTAATGGGAGCAGCTCGGTTAGATGATCCAATTAAAGGTTTTGACTTTCTAAAAGATGCTTTAAATATTTTGTCTTGTGATCGAAATGATGTTTTGTTAGTATTGTTCGGAGCAATCAAAGGCGATAAACTTTTTTTTGAGCATTTGTCTATTCCTTATTTGTCTTTGAGTCTGTTAAGTGATAATAATCAAATTGCAGAGTTGTATTCGGCAGCAGATGTTACGGTTGTCTCTTCTTTTTATGAAACGTTTGGGCAGACGATTATAGAAGCGATGGCATGTGGCTGTCCTGCTGTTAGTTTTAATAATAGTGGACAGACTGATATTATTGATCATAAAATAAACGGATATTTAGCCAATTATAAGGATGCCAACGATCTTGCCAACGGTATCCGGTGGATTTTGGAGCATGAGGATAGGCAAGCTCTTTCGGATGCTTGTGTGAAGAAAGTGCGGGAGAGTTATACGGAGGAGGTGGTCGCGAAACAGTATATTGGATTGTACGAAAGATTGTTACAGGAAAAATCCGGTTTATAGGTTGAAGAAAGAGAACCTTATGATAAGGTAAAGGGGGAATATCGGGAATTTGAGTTTAAGAGTTAACATCTTCGTGTTTATGGTGTTGGACCGCTTGGCGGAAAAATCGTAATAACAGGTGGTACGAAGGCCAATCAAAGGAAAGACGAAAATGACTTTCGAAGACTTAATATGAATATAATAAGAGCAAAAGAACAACAGGAAAAATAAGTGACGATGAAACAAGGTGAATTATTTTGCCTAATAGATGTATTTATATAAAAGCGGGGCATGAATAAGACATGGTTGGTTGAATATGTTGGTTGTTTGAATGGCTACGTGAATGCTGTTTGTTCAAACAGTGTGCTATAGATTTGAAAAGATAAGGGAGTATAGGTAGTGGAGGATAAATCAACAGCGGGTAAGAGCTGTGTTCTGGGGGACATGGCTCTTGTTCATTTTATCGGAGGCTTACGGTGCGGGTAGGGGGGTAAGATTCTTAGAGATGTGGGAAGAGGATACGAACAGTCTGCTGCATGGATCAGACCTCGTCTGTTTTCATCGCCAGATCGTGAAGACCATAAGCGATTTATCTCTCTGTCTTTCATACGAAGACCGAATATCTTTGTTATCTTTGCTCATAAAACAGAAATCCCGCCTTTCACGTGTGACGATGTGGCTGGGGAGGAATATGGTGGTGTAGGACAATAAAACAATAACGGATATGCGGATAAAGACTTTAAGCTTTGAAGATAAATCTCGGAACTGGCATTTTGAATCATTGAGTTTTAATGACAAACTGACTTTGTTGGTAGGAGCCTCTGGTGTGGGGAAAACGCAAATATTGAATGCAATCAAAAAATTGAAGAGGATCGCAAAAGGAGAGTCTTTCAATGGCCTGAAATGGAATGTCGCCTTTGACACGATCGATGGTGAAGAGTATATTTGGAGTGGAGAGTTCGGAAGCCGGAATGAAATTCAGTTGGATGAAATCGTTTCAGAGAAAAAGGATAAGTATGCGTTTTTGCAAGAAAAGTTGTGGAAAGGGGATAATTTGTTGATAGACCGTTCTCCGGAGACGATTCTTTTTAATGGGAATCAGATTGTCAAGTTGCCTTCGGAGCAGAGTGTGGTTGCGCTGTTGAAGGAAGAACCTGATATTTCTCCTGCGTTTAATGGATTTTTTAAAATTGGAGACTTGACTTTTAATGCCGAGATTTTGTCTTTGGCTTTTTTGAATAAATCTTTTTTGGATAGTGTGTTATCGGATTTTATTTCTGTAGAGGTTATCCGTCAATCCGGTTTGCGAACGGATGTAAAACTTTGTTTGCTATATTATGTGGATAAAAAAGAGTTCCAAAAAATACAAAATCATTTTATTCGTATATTCCCTCAAGTTGAACAGATAAAAGTAGAGGTGGTTCCCGGCATTTCTTCAGATGCCAATGGTGACTATCCTGTAATTCAATTGAAAGAAAAAGGAGTAAAAGATTGGATTTTACAACCGATGATTTCTTCGGGCATGTTGAAAAGTCTGTTGCAAATAGCAGAGTTGTATCTTTGCGAGGATGGCGCAGTTATTTTGATTGATGAGTTTGAAAACAGTTTGGGCGTGAATTGTATGGATGAGTTGACGGAAGATCTGGTAGCTTCCGAACGGAATGTGCAATTCATTATTACCAGCCATCATCCTTATATAATCAATAATATCCCGTATCGGAATTGGAAGATCGTTACACGAAAAGCCGGGACTGTCGTCGTGAAGAATGCGAGCGATTATAAGATCGGGCAGTCTAAGCATGATGCCTTTATACAGTTGTTGCAGTTGGACGAGTTTACGGAAGGAGTATGATAAATGACAAGAAATAAAGGATATTTGATGTTACAACCTACATTTTCAATCATAACGATTACCTATAACGCCGTGCGTCTGGTAGAGCAGACGTTGTTGAACGTGCTGAGCCAGTCCTATCCGAATATTGAATATATCGTGATAGACGGTGGTTCGACAGACGGGACGGTGGATATCATCAGACGGTATGAATCGGGGCTTGCTTATTGGGTGAGCGAACCGGATAAAGGGATATACGATGCCATGAACAAGGGGCTTCAAAAGGCGACGGGAGATTATGTCTGGTTTATCAATGCCGGCGATTCTCTTTGTTCGTCCGATACGGTCCAGTCGGTCGTTTCCAAACTTCAGAGGAGGAAGGCTTTGCCGGATATTATCTATGGCGAGACGAATATCGTCGATGAGGCGGGACGCTCGTTAGGGTTGCGTCGCCTAAAGGCTCCTAAAAAACTTTCGTGGAAGAGTTTCAGGATGGGGATGTTGGTTTGCCACCAGTCCTTCATTCCAAAACGTGCGGTTGCCCCGTTATATGATTTGCAGTATCGTTATTCGGCCGATTTCGATTGGTGTATCCGTTGCATGAAACAGGCCCGTTCGTTTTGCAACACGCATCTCATCCTGTCCGACTTTTTGGACGGTGGGACGAGCACGACGCAAAGAAAAGCGTCCTTGCGGGAGAGATATGCAATTATGTGCAAATATTATGGTACTTTTGTTACGGTTTTGCTTCACGGGTGGTTCGCTGTCCGTTTTTATACGGCTAAATATTTGAAGGGGCGGGTTTGATAGTATGAATTTCAATTTATTGGTATGATACGATCCGAAATAAATCCGATACTGACCTTGGACTATTTGACTTCTCAAGATGAAAATAAACATTTTGACAGGAAGTCCGCAAAAATAAAAGTAGCTGATATTGCAGATTTGATCTCTGCATTTGCGAATGCGGAGGGTGGGACTGTTGTTATAGGTATCAGTGATAAAACTAAAGCAATAGAAGGCATAAATAGTTGTGGCGTAGAAAAAATCAATAATTTTTTGAATGCACCTAAAGATTGTTGTAAGCCGATGCCGGCCTATGATGATGAATTTTTGGATGTCATTAATAAAAAGGGAGAGCAAGACCGGATTTTACTTTTACATATTCATGCAAGTATCGATCAAATCATACGGACGGTAAACGATTCGACTTATCTGAGGATCGGTGATAAGACGAAAGAACTGAAAGGCGTCGATTTGCGGAATCTTGAGTATAGCAAAAGCACCCGCCATTATGAGGATGAATGTAATATGGATGCATCGTTGTCTGATTTGGATAACGATAGTATCATGGAATACAAACGGTATATTAAAGCCTCTCATCTGTCGACGGAGCAAGTGTTGCGTGCCCGTGGTTTTCTAAAAAAGATGGGAGGAAGAGAATATTTGACGAATGCGGCTGTCCTTTTGTTTGCTCAAAATGTCCAACAGTTCTATCCTAATTGCAGAATCCGTTTTGTCCGTTATGAGGGTAATTTCGCCCAAGTAGGGACAAATATAAATATCATTAGGGATGTCAATATTGAATGTTCAATTGTTAAGATTATAGATGAAGCCAAAAGATTCATAGGCTCGCAGCTGAGGGAGTTTACGGCTTTGGACCAACGATCCGGTAAATTCCAGATAGTTCCTGAATATCCGGAGTTCGCGTGGCTTGAGGGGATTGTCAATGCTGTTACGCATCGGGAATATGGTATGAGCGGGAGTTACATAAAGGTGACGATGTATGATGATAGATTGGAAATATTGAGTCCTGGCAGATTGCCCAATATTGTAACAGTCAGCAATATACAAGTTACACGTTATTCAAGAAATCCTCGAATAGCCCGTGTGCTGACCGATTTTGGATGGGTTCGTGAGTTAAATGAGGGAGTAAAGCGTATTTATTCGGATATGAAAGATCTTTTTTTAGATGAACCCATATACACAGAACCTGAACAGTTTGTAAAACTTGTGCTGAAGAATAATATTGTAATGCGTACTATGCGCCAATCTGCACGTGCAGAAGTAAATGTAAGTACGGACATGTGGAATTCTCTTGATGATTTGGAGAGGACTATTTTGATCTATATGGGTAGTAAGGTCAGGGTGACTCGTTTGGAATTGGAAGCGTATACGGGCAAAGCGAGACGTACGGTTTTGCTGAGGCTGAATCGTCTGATTGAATATGGTTTGGTGAAACGGTATGGAAAGAAGAATGACCCAGTACAATATTATGAAATGATGTTGCAGTAAATGCACAGTAAATGCACAGTAAATGCACAGTAAATGCACAGTAAATGTGATCTCACCCTTGACGGTGGGACGAGCACGACGCAAAGAAAAGCGTCCTTGCGGGAGAGATATGCGATTATGTGCAAATATTATGGTACTTTTGTTACGGTTTTGCTTCACGGGTGGTTCGCTGTCCGTTTTTATACGGCTAAATATTTGAAGGGGCGGGTGTAAGAAATTAAAGATAAAGAAGAGGTAAGTATGATTAAGGATGTACATATAAATTGTTTTAGAGGAATAAAACATTTGACCTTGGAGCAGTTAGGGCAAGTTAATTTGTTGCTCGGTTGTAACAATTGTGGAAAATCGTCTGTTTTAGATGCTTTGTTTCTTATATCCGGAGCGGCAAATCCTCTTTTGAATATTCGTATCAACAGCCTTCGTAACTATGATAGGATTGAACCGGATGATTTATTACTGAATTATTATAATTTGGATTCTTCAGTACCGATCAATATTGCTGCGGATATGAAAGACGGACTTTCTTCCCGAGAATTGTCAATTCGCCCGTTGCTTGCCCAAAAGGAAGTGGTGAATATGACGGATATGGTAAAAACATCACCTTCCAATCAAGAAACTTCTACAAACTATGGTTTTGTTTTCGATTATCGGCTTACGACAAATGGTGAGAAAAAAGCTTACGAGTCTTCTTTAATCGTTACTCCTGAGGGTAGGGAAAAGAGAGAAGCACAAGTGTATCCGGCCTCCGGTTACAAAGAGCAGATTGTAGCCCAGTATGTATCACCCAATTATGATTTGCGGGAATCCGTGAAAATATTGGATAAGATATTAAAAAATAAGGAAGAACATCATATTGTCGAAATATTGCAGCAAGTAGAACCTCGGATCAAGGATATCATGTTGGGTGAAAAAGCTGTTATGGTTGATGTCGGGTTATCTCAAAGAGTCCCGATCAATATAATGGGTGATGGTATCCGGAAGATTTTAGCTGTTATTGTAACGTTATTCAAGAGTAAGGATGGGATTGTTTTGATTGACGAGATTGATAATGGCATTCATTATAAGTCAATCCCGATTTTGTGGTCAGCGGTTTTGTTGATGGCTAAAAAGAATAATGTGCAGGTCTTTGTTTCTACCCATAATGCCGATTCTTTAATCGGATTGGAGCGAATTTTGTCTGGAGGGCAACAAGATATGCGGGATAAGACAATAACTTATACGCTTCGACGTTTGGAAAATGAGGATTTGAAGGCATTCCGTTATGATTTTGAGAAGTTTAATTATGTTATTAACCAGGAAATAGAGATTCGATGATACGTCTATATCTGGAAACGAGCATTTCGCCCAAGCGGGTGACGAGTATCGAGAAAAGTTTTCTTGATGCTTATTTGAATCATCTGTTTGCTGATTTGAAGGAATTGGAATGCCAAGTAATACCGGTTGGAGGTAAGGATAAATTGCATTTGGTTGTTAATCAATATGAGGAATGTGCTTTGTCTGGAGGTCGTAACTTGACGATTTTCGATGCAGATGAGGCTGTTGACGGAGGTGGATTTGAGGTACGTCAGAAGGCTTTGTTGGAGAAGTTCGGAGAATTGGGGATCACTTCTGAATTGTTTCTGTTTCCTAATAACAAAGATGATGGAGATTTTGAATCATTGTTGGAACGTATTGTCAATAAAGATCATTCGGGATTGTTGACTTGTTTTGAAAGATATGAAACTTGCGTTAAGACAAGGAATAAACCGGAAGAAGCACCTATATATAAAGCGCCGAACAGAAAGGCCAAGATGTATTCTTATGTGGATGCTATGGTAAAAAGCCGTAGTAAAGACAGGGCATTTAAAGATGGCAATTGGTTTTTTGACAATCCCGAATATTGGGATTTGGAAGCCGATGCATTGATACCGTTGAGAAGTTTTCTTGAAAAATTTATTAGAATGTAAGATATTTGAAGGGGCGAGTGTAAGGAATATAAATTTTAATGAGACATATATGAAGGATTTGCTAAAGCAGTGGGGGAAACACGTTGTTGCCCTGATCTTGTTTTTGGGACTGGTGATGGTCTATTTTTCACCGGCGGTTTTTGATGGAAAAGTGGTTATGCAAGGCGATAATATCAAGGCGGTCGGGATGGGGCATAGCCAGATGGATCAATACGCCAAGACGGCACAGCCGGGTGAGTTCAGTGTCTGGTCGGATGCGATGTTCGGTGGTATGCCCTACGTTTCCAAATATGGCCAGGCTGCACCGAAAATGCCTTCTTATTCGATAGTGGATGGTTGGTTGAAAAAGGTGGGGTATGGCGATGCGGCTATGGTATTTGTCGGATTGGTGTGTTTCTACCTGCTGATGTGTGTCATGGGGGTAAACTGGTGGCTTGCGATTGCCGGAGCGTTTGCTTTTGCATTCGCATCCTATAATATCATTATTATCGAGGCGGGGCATATCGTGAAAGCATACGTGATTGGTTATATGCCGGTGACGTTGGCAGGTATGGCTTTGCTTTTCAGGCGTTCCTATTTGTGGGGAAGTGTCTTGTTCCTGTTGGGGGTAGCCTTGTCTTTGGCGAACGGGCATATCCAGATCACTTATTATCTGGTACTGCTTTGTGTTCTGATCTATTTAGGGTATGCGATCAAAAAGATCAGGGAGAAAGCGTATGGTGAATGGTTGAAGACTTCCCTGATTATGGTGGCCTGTGTCGTATTGGCCGTATTGCCTAACGCGCAAGGAATGTATTCCAATTGGGATCTGGGACAACACTCCATCCGTGGCGCTTCGGAGTTGACGCCGAAACCGGATGCAACGGGAAAAGTGGAGAAAGCTTCTACTGGCTTGAATAAGGATTATGCTTTTCAATGGAGTTACGGTTGGAAAGAGTTGATGACCGTTCTCGTACCGAATGTATATGGCGGTGGCTCGGGAGGAACGTTGGACAGCTCTTCCGAGTTATATAAGGAGTTGAAGAAAAACGGAGCCCAAGTGGGAAAAGAAGTACAAACCTATACTTATTGGGGTGATAAGGTATTCACTTCCGGGCCGGTCTATTTCGGGGCTTTGGTCTGCTTCCTGTTCGTCTTGGGTATGTTCGTGATTCGGAACTCGATGAAATGGTGGTTGTTGGCAGGAGCGGTGTTCCTGACATTCCTCGCGTTGGGACGTAATTTCGATTCTTTCAACGACCTGATGTTCCATTATCTGCCTTTGTACAATAAGTTCCGTACGGTCGAGATGGCGTTGGTGATACCGGGACTGGTATTCCCGATCGTTGCTATTTGGGGTTTGCGGGAAATCTTGGCAGAAAAAGTGGAGAAGGCTCGTTTGAAAAAAGGATTTCTTTGGGCTTTGGGGCTGACCGGAGGCCTTTGTGTGATCCTTTGGCTGATGCCTTCCTTGTTATTGGATTTTCGGTCTGCATACGATGCGCAGTTCCAAAGCCAGGTTCCGGAATGGTATTATACGGCCTTGTTGATGGATCGTGCTTCGCTGGCTTCGGCTGATGCGTTGCGTTCTTTGGTCTTTATTCTGTTGGGAGCCGGGTTGCTTGTCTGGTTCTGGAAGGCGAAGGACAAGAAGACAACAGCTACTTTCGTGAGCGCAGGTGTGGCGGTACTTATTTTGATCGATCTTTGGATGGTGGACCGTCGTTATCTGAATGACAGTAATTTTGTTAAGCAGCAGCCGGCGGAGATGTATAAGGAAACAGTTGCCGACAAGGCGATTTTGCAGGATACGGGTTCGACTTTCCGTGTTTTGAACATCAATAACCCGTGGCAGGAAACGAATACTTCCTATTTTCATCATTCTATCGGAGGGTATCATGCCGTCAAACTGCGCCGTTACCAGGAGTTGATCGACCATCGGCTGGATGGTGAGTTGCGTGGGATTATCGGTGCTTTGCAGAAGGCACAGACGGTCGAAGACGTGATGTCTGCGCTGGCTGCTTGTCCTTCCTTGAATATGTTGAATACCCGCTATGTCATCTATAACCCGGAACAGCAGCCGTTGAAGAATCCGTATGCATTCGGGAATGCCTGGTTTGTGGACAAGCTGGATATGGTGGATGATGCGGATGCCGAGATAGAAGCCTTGAATACGATCGATCCGTTGGAAACGGCGGTTGTGGACAAACGTTTCCAAAAAGAGCTGGAAGGATTTGTTCCGCAGAAAGATGCTGCCGCAACGATCGTGTTGGAAGAATATCGTCCGAACCGTTTGACCTATAAGAGTAAAGCGGATAAGGAACAACTGGCAGTCTTCTCCGAAGTCTATTACCATCCGGGTTGGAAGGCAACGGTCGATGGCAAGGAAGTGCCTCATTTCCGTGCGGACTGGATATTGCGCGGTATGCGTGTGCCGGCTGGTGAACATACGATTGTATTTGAGTTCCGTCCGTCCGGTTATGTGACGGCAGCATACCTTTCTTCCTACAGCTCATTCCTGATCCTGTTGTTGTTGATCGCTGCGATCGGTTGGTCGGGATGGAAATATTGGAAAAAGAGTAAAGAATAATATCATAGGGGAGTATGTCTGAACTCCTTTATCACGATCTTTCAGGCACGGATTACACGGATATTTTCTTTCCGTGTAATCCGTGCCTAAATTATGTCAATTAGTTTTATTTGTAGAACGTCTTCTCGAACGCGGAAAATTCTTCTTTCTTCAGAACCAGTCTGTTCCAGGCAGCATCTAAAAAACCGCAACCGTATCCTAACAGTTGGATAAAGGAGGCGATAATCGACAGGAAGCCGATTTTGATGCTTTTATTCTGAATCGAAGAGTCCGTAAAGATCAGCAAACAGAAAAGTCCGAGCGGCAATAAGCTCCAAGTGCAGAAGAGACTGCCGATTAGGAAAAAAAGCACTCCTAAAGTAAAGACCGCCGGCAATAGATGCACCAGTTTAAGCGAGTCCGGATATTTCTTGTACAGGTTGATACGGGCGATGCCGGAATTATAAACCTGGCGGAAGAACTTGCGCCAATCCGTACGTCTCTTGTGATAGACCCAGGCCGAGGGGAACAAGCATACTTTGTAGCCGTTCTTGAACAGGCGGATACTGAAATCGATGTCTTCTCCGAAACGCATGGGAGAGAAGCCGCTTAACGCTTCGTATGTGCTTTTCCTGATCCCCATGTTGAAGCTGCGGGGGTAGAACTTATCCATCTTCTTTTTCCCGCCACGAATGCCGCCTGTCGTAAAAAAGGAGGTCATGGAGTAGTTGATGGCCTTCTGCACATCTGTAAAACTGTCAGAGGCTTTGTCCGGTCCTCCGAAAGCGTCCGCACCGGTTTCTTTCAGTTCCTTGTTTACCGACTGGATGTAGCCGGGAGGCAGGATACAGTCCGAATCGAGAACAATCAGGTAATCGCCTTTGCTCTGCTTCGCCCCGTAGTTGCGGGCATTGCCCGGACCACCGTTCGGAATATAAAAATAGGAAACATCCAACTTATTCTTGAAAGCTTCGATTACATGCTGGCAAGTTTCTTTCGAGCCGTCTTCAACAATGACGACTTCGAAGTTTGTTTCACTCTGCCGCGTAAGGCTGTCCAACAAATCCTCTACCTCGTTGGGACGGTTGTAGACTGGGATGATAAGGGATAAATGGGATGTTGCCATATTTATTTTCCGATCAATAAGTTTTGTGCAAAAATACATATTCGTAAGAATTATCGGAAAGAAAATCCTCTTGATGTGATCAATTTGAATATGAAGTATCGTTTCGTAGGAAATGTTTATAAACATAATTGATACTTAGAGCCTGTTTAAATTTTGTTCAGCATTCTTTAGAGAGTCCTTTTAGAGTATGTTTTTCTGTTTTTATAAGGAGCATAGCGGGCTATGTGACGAATAAAAAGAGGAACACAGACCGGAAAGAAACTCAAAAGAAACTGAAATAAACTTTTTGAAGAAAATTTAAATAGGCTCTAAATACATAATCCCGGACAAATTAAATCCATACCTTTGTAAAATAAACCATTTAGTTATTGGGAAAATATGAAATTTAAACTTATCGCTCTGTCTGTCATACTTTCTATAGGATTTACAAATTGTTCAAAGAATGAGATTCCGGAATCCCGGACAACCCGTACCATTTTGGTCTATATGATGGCCAATAACAGCCTCAACAGTTTCGCCTCAAAAAACATAGAGAGCATGATCAAGGGGGCAACCGGCAGAAACCTCAACGGAGGGAACCTGATCGTTTATTATGCCCCTGTCGGCTCAAACCCGGAACTTCTTCAGATAAGAGAAGAAAATGGTATTGTCAGGAAATTCCATCTGAAAGATTATGAAAAGCAAAATTCGGCTGATCCGGACGTGATGAAGAATGTGATCGGCGAAGTGATCTCACAATATCCGGCAGACAGTTACGGATTGGTGCTATGGAGCCACGGGACTGCCTGGCTTCCTTCCGATTACCAGAATAAGTTGAAAGCATTCGGACAAGACGGTAACAACTGGATGGAGATTGATGGCCTGGCAAAGGGATTGCCGGATAACGTATTTGATTTTATTTTATTCGACGCCTGCTACATGGCAAGCGTCGAATGCGTTTACGAACTTAGAAATAAAGCCGAATATATTTTGGCTTCTCCCACCGAAACACTGGCAGACGGATGGCCTTATGCAGAGATGATGCCGCTACTGTTCGCCACTAACCTGCAACTGGAAAAGGTAGGCAAAACGTTCTACAACTATTATTTAAACGATTCCTATTCGTATGCCACCGTATCGCTTACAAAAACAAGCGGGCTGGATGATCTGAAAAACGCAGTCCGCGATATCTTGGCCGATAAGACCGAAAGCGATATTTACAACCTCGATCTGAAGAAGGTGCAAAGATTGGAATACTTGTACCGCAGCCCCGGGATGTTATATGACATGGCGGACTATATCAAGCAACTGGCGACAACCGAACAGTACAACAATTTCATCCGTTGTCTGGATAAAACGGTTGTATACAAGGAACATACTCCTGAATCTTATTATTACTACGGCATACCTCAACAGGCATTGCCGGTAGAAAGTTATTGCGGCCTGACCGTTTTCGCCCCGAAAGAATCCCTTCCCAAAATGTTCGAATGGTATAAACAAAGGGTTGGTTGGTACAAGGCTGTTTACGAATAACCCCTCTGTCACCGGATCAGGAAAGCCTTTTTAAAACGCTTTACCACACCTTCGGGATGATATATTTCAGCATAAAAGATATAGACACCTGTTTGTAGCAGGCTTCCGTTGCTGGCAATACCGCTCCATGTGATTTTACCGGAAGTACCCAACAACTCATGATCGGATATCTCGGCTACGCGCAGACCGGAGGTGTTGAAAACGAAGGCACGACAGTTATATCTCGGGCGGTCGAGCAGGTAGGAAATGGAATAGCTGCCAGATTCTTTTATCCACACAGGAGGTTCTATCCCTGTAGAACCACCAGACGACGCATCCTTGTATTGGGAGTTCTGATAACCGGGAGTGCCGTAGCCGGCTGTTTCCGAAGCAGAAGTCCAATTCGCAGGATCTTGTGTGGCAGCATCCGGATCGATGCGTTCAAGAGCGACTCCTTTTTTGTTTTTGACGGAATGGGCATGCCATTTCGATGAATAGGCGACTTCATCTATTACTGTTTCATCCGCAGTACGGAACAATACCAAGATGGAAGATGTATTGGCAAGAACCGGAAGCTTGGCCAGCTCACAAATAACGGATAGGTCGGCTATATCATAGAAAGAGGTGACGCCTTCCTGGCTTTTGGTCAGGAGGAGGTAGCTTTTTGCGTTCAACTTATGTGGGATAGAGGCCAAAGGATACCGGGTGTTGAGTGTACCGTCCGATTTACGGATGGCAACAGAAAGGGCAGACAAAGACAAAGGGTGATCCGAACGGTTATACAACTCGATATATTCGCTGCCTCCGGCATACGGGTCAGGGAGTAATTCGTTGATGATGATTTCTCCGGGCCGAACCGGATTCGTGATTACCGGAATGTCGGGATCATCGGGTTTATCCGACATGTCGGGCTGGTCCGGATCTGTCGAAGGCTCTTCTTCCTTATCGGGCGAGGAATTAACGAACCCTGGGGTTCCTCCGCGCGGATCAGTGCAAAGATGCCAGCCCGAAACAGATCGTTCCCAAGATCTACCGGTTGTGGCTTTGGCATAGGTGACCGAGTCGATCAAAGTTCCCGAATCACTATACAGGTGCAACAAGGCTCCTTGATCGTTTAACGCCGGAAACTTATCTATCGGAATAAGTAAAGCCTTGCCTGCGGCCGGTAAAGATTTTCCACTGTCATACAAAACGGCATAGCTTCCTGCATCCAGCGTCACATCGGGCAGTCCTTTTACTTTCTTGCCTGTCACGTTCCTGTATTCCCATCCGTTCAAGGACACCGGCACGGATGTTTTGTTGTATAATTCCACATACTCGACCATGCCCTGTGCGTCTCCCGGCTTTGCCATTACCTCATTTATCCGGATAGAACCGGGCAGGACATCGGCAGTATCTTTTCCGTCTTCGCCATCCGGTTCTTCACCTTCCACTTCAAATCTCATATCTTCCGAAAAATCGGAAATATGGTTACCCGACAGGTCCGTCACACCTTGGTAAGAGATTGTATATTGTTTGCCATCCTCCATTTCTCCCTCGAAAAGAGCGTTCACCGTAGTCTTCTTTTCCTCATCCACATAAGTTTTCCTGTAAGCCTCTCCAATGCCGGAGATACGGAAAACGGCCTTCTCTATTTCAACGGGTTTATCAAAAGTATAGCGTAATATGGAAGGCGATACAGGGCTGATGTCAAGCAATTTTGGAAATTCCGCAGGGGATGGTCCGGGTTTGCCGGATTCTTCCGGTTCGAGCGGAGTCGGTGTGATCCGGTCGGAAACACACACATTATCAATGCTGAATAAACCGCTTCGCGTCTTCGTATAATAGAATGTGAAAGTCATATACCCCCGTTCCGGAGGAACGTCAATCGCATACGTGCCACTTCCTTCCAATTTATAATTGGCCGCTCCTTCGGTTCGGCTGTACAATGTCCACTGTTCATTATTTTCCAATGTCACTTTGATATGTAGAGACAACGGCATGTCTGCAAAGTCCGTGCGCGGTGCAACCAATTCGGTTTTTCCATGACGCATCAATCCCAGCTCTTTCGTCCCGGTATTCCCAATACGCACATAATAATAACGTTCCTCGTTTTCCTGATACAAATACACACATAATTTATTCTCGTTGCTTGGAGCCTGCTGCATATATACATCAAATTCCCATTGCATATTTGCCGAATACGGAATATCCTTTCCTATAGACAGATTTCCCGCCCGGGTGGGCTTTATGACAAGTTGGAGCCTCCCTTCTTTATTAATTTTGAACGAATCCCGGTCTTTGCCGATCCAGTCGGGGCCCAACTCCGACCCGTCAAACGCTTCGTTTACCTGTGAAGTCACACAAAAAGGAAGTAATACGAAGAGAAAAAGAATAAATTGTTTCATAGCCTTCTGATTTTGTTTGTAATTTGTATATCTTTGCACCCCAAAGTGTTGTAACGGAAAGAGCGTAGAACTTTCCATACTCGCTGTAAATATACTATTTTTTTATAAACAAATTTATTAGTGCTCAAAATGAAAGTAGCAATTGTTGGAGTGAGTGGAGCCGTAGGACAGGAATTCCTGCGCGTACTCGACGAGAGAAACTTCCCGATGGATGAGCTTGTGCTTTTTGGCTCATCTCGCAGTGCCGGACGTGTTTATACTTTCCGTGGTAAACAGATTACCGTCAAGGAGCTTAAGCACAACGACGACTTTAAGGGAATCGATGTTGCTTTTGTTTCGGCCGGTGGCGGTACATCTGTCGAATTTGCAGAAACCATTACGAAACATGGTACTGTGATGATCGACAATTCCAGCGCATTCCGCATGGATAACGACGTACCTTTGGTTGTTCCCGAAGTGAACCCGGAAGATGCACTGAATCGTCCGCGCGGTATCATTGCCAATCCGAACTGTACCACCATCCAGATGGTCGTTGCATTGAAGGCAATAGAAAGCTTGTCGCACATCAAGCGTGTACACGTATCGACCTACCAGGCTGCCAGCGGTGCAGGCGCAACGGCCATGGCCGAACTGGTGAAACAATATGAACAACTGTTGAAAGGCGAAGAGCCGACTGTGGAAAAGTTCGCTTATCAATTGGCCTACAACGTCATCCCGCACGTAGACGTGTTTACGGACAACGGCTACACGAAAGAAGAAATGAAGATGTATAACGAGACACGCAAGATCATGCACTCCGACATCGAAGTGAGTGCCACTTGTGTACGTGTTCCGGTCATGCGCGCCCACAGCGAAGCGACCTGGGTCGAAACAGAAGAGCCGGTCAGCGTGGAAGACGCCCGTAAGGCTTTCGCCGAAGCCGAAGGAGTTATCCTGCAGGACGAACCGGCAAAGAAAGACTACCCGATGCCGTTGTTCATCGCCGGAAAAGACCCTGTTTACGTAGGCCGTATCCGTAAGGACATCACGAATCCGAACGGCTTGACTTTCTGGACGGTCAGCGACCAGATCAAGAAAGGGGCAGCCCTGAATGCCGTACAGATTGCAGAATATTTGTTGAAGGTAAAGAATATCGGATAACAGGTTTTACCTTTTTAAGAAAACAAAAAGGAGGTGTGTCAAAAACAGGTCAGTGATATCTGTATCCCGTTTTTATTTTGACGCACCTCCTTTTCTGCCTAAAATAACCCTTTGTTAGTCTTTTCGGCCTTCGAGGTCTCTTGTTCCCATTGCCAAGCAATTTGTATCTGACCGACTTGATTGGATAACCGGCAGTTTTGACCGGAGCGGTGATATTTTGATAAAGCATAAGCCGGATTGCTTTTTGGGAAATTAGTCTTAACTTTGCCTTTAGGGATATCAGATTGACAGGATTTATGCATACAGCACTCATAGGAAAGATAAAAGAAGGGGATCGTATCGCTTTTAACGAACTATACAAGCAATACTATCTCTCTTTGCGTGCGTATGCGGAACTGTTTTTGGATGAGGAGGAAGCAGAAGATGTGGTACAAGATGTTTTTTTGAACGTATGGATACGAAGAGAGACACTGGACGGTTCCCAGTCTTTACATGGCTATTTGTTGCGTTCCGTGTATAACACATCATTGAATGCATTGAAAAAGAAAGGCCACTCCGACAAGTACAGGTCCATATATGAATGTGAAATCGAGGAGATCGGATATAAATATTACGATCCGGACACCAACGACATCATACGCAAACTCTATAATCAGGAGTTGCGGGCAGATATAGACGCCGCAATTAATAGCCTTCCTGCAAGATGCCGGGAGGTCTTTACCCTGAGCTATCTTCACAATATGCCCGGCAAGGAAATCTCTTTGAAACTGGGCATTTCATTAAGTACGGTTGAAAACCATATTCATAACGCATTAAAACTGTTGCGTGAGAAATTGAAAGTTCATTATGCAAACATTCCTTTAAAAATAGTCGAACTTTTGATTATCAGCTATTTCCTGTATTGAATCCTTTGGTGCGACAGCCTGCTTTCATGGTCAGGAACTTGCCGGTTATTATATGAAGGTAGGAACATTTGCATAAAATCGTAATCATTCTTTTAGGTAGTTTCAAATAGTTAGTTGTATATTTATAAAAAGAAAATTTATACCAAGATGAACGACTTTATCATACATACATATTTATCCGGCAAAGCAACGGAAGAAGAAAAAGCGCAACTGAAAGACTGGCTGGAGCAGTCTCCGCAACATCAAGCCTACTTTTTCGAGATAAAAGCGATCCATAATGCCCAACAAGTCGTCTCTCGGATAGGCAAAAATGACGTTGAAAACTCATTGGCACACCTGAACAGGCGAATAGACACGCTCATCGGGTCGGGGAAGCGAAAAACCACCGCTCTTTATTTAAAGTATGCCGGCGTTGCCGCCGTGTTTGTCGGGCTCTGTTTATTTTATTGGTACACCAGTACTTTGAAAGGCGGAATGATATCCGATCGCGATCTTGTCACCTACGTGAACGAGTCGAACGATTGGTCTGTAAGCGAAGTCCGCCTCTCCGACGGAACGGTCGTATGGCTTGGAAACCGAACCCTATTGAAAACACCTTCAAATTTTACAGGAAAAGAACGCAGGGTGTATGTGGACGGAGAAGCTTTCTTTGATGTAAAAAAAGATGCCGCCCATCCTTTTGTCGTTCAGACGGCTCTACATGAAGTACAAGTGCTGGGAACCTCTTTCGAGGTCAGTACGGACGAGGAGAGAGGTATTTGCAAAACGATCCTGATGACAGGTTCCGTACAGCTTCAAGACAAGTCCGGGAACAAACTGGCCGTATTGGAACCGGGACAACAAGCCCGATATTTGCAGAAAACCGGCGATGTTGAAATCGAGAATGTAGATGTCAATGCGCTTACATCCTGGAGGTTCGGTTTGATATCACTGTCGAATGTCACATGTGGAGAGATTTTGGATTGCTTGGAAAAGACTTATCAAGTAAGAATCCGGATGGATACCGTATCTTTGGGCAATCGGCTTTACAATTTCTCTTTCAAACGTTCAAAAGGAGCCGAAGCAGCGCTGGAACAACTCTATTATATAACTGGAAAATCTGCTAAAATCCAACGCCTTGAATAAAATATTAGTCAAAATAAAAAAAATCCGTTTTGTTATAGGTGGTTTTTCCCTGTTAGTTGTATTAAATACGTAACAGGAAAAACATATTTTGGTTAATCTAAAGATAAAGTAGAAAAAGTTATGAAGAAAAATTTTTATGATTTTGCCTCCGTCAAACGTGCGTGCATAGGAATGTCTTTATGCTGCATGGTGGCAGGTGTCCAAGCGGCCTCGACAACCGATGTATTCGCCCAACGGTTTGACGTCGAGTTATCTCTCAACAACACGACATTGAAAGCTGTGGTCAATTCTTTGAAGCAACAAACGGATATTGTATTCTCATACGATACCGCTTTGGAATCTTTGCGAGTAAACAAAGTATCGGTCAAGGCGAAAAACAAAGGCATAGAGGCCATTCTGGAGCAGGCGTTCCGAGGTACTGAAATCAAATATAAGATTGAAGACCGGATTGTATTGATTTACAAGGAAGATACACCAGTAGCCAAGGCTAACGCCAAGCAGCAAATCACAAAAAAAATTTCGGGCGTCGTCAAAGATCCGGACGGTATTCCCGTTATCGGGGCGAACGTGGTCGTAAAAGGGACCACAAACGGGGTAACGACCGGATCGGATGGCAATTTCCAACTGGAAGTTCCGGAAAACTCAATTCTGGAGATTAGCTATATCGGCTACATAACCCAAAACATCTCGGTTAGCGGCAAGAATATATTCAATATCGTATTGGACGAAGATACCCAAAAACTGGATGAGGTAGTCGTGTTAGGCTATGGCGCCGCACAACGTAAACAAGACTTATCCGCTTCTGTCGGCATATTGAACAATACGGAAGATCTTGCAGTGCGTCCGGTGACTTCCACGGAAGGAATGTTGCAAGGACAATTGGCAGGTGTCACCGTGCAGGCCAATGGCGGAGACCCGACGTCTGTTCCTTGGATCGTGATCCGCGGACAAGGTTCCAAGAATGGCGACAACGTGTTGTGGGTTGTTGACGGTGTCCCCGGCGCACCCATTGCATCCATGAACGACATCGAATCGATTGTTGTGTTGAAAGATGCCGCCTCGGCCGCCATCTACGGAGCGCAGTCCGGTGCTGGAGGCGTAATCCTGGTGACTACCAAGAAGGCGAAAGCTGGCAGGACTTCGTTGAGCTACGATGCCACTTTCGGACTTCGCAAGGCCAGCAACATAATCCAGCCCTTGAACGCGGAGGAGCAGCTTGAGATGCGAAAACTCTCTTACGCGAATGCAGGACTTACGTTACCGACCGGTTGGGATTTGTCCAAAAACCCGTGGGTGGGAACGACACGCACTGACTGGATGGACGAGATCTTCCGCACCGCCTTCTACCAACGGCATAACGTCGCTTTGAACGTCGGTTCGGAAAATGCCTCTAACCGTGTTTCCTTTGCCTACGACAAAGATGAGGGCGTATTGATCAATACATTCAATAAGAATCTTTCACTCCGCTACAACGGTAAGTACAATCTGAACAAATGGGTGACAATTACCGAAGATTTCGTTTGGAAAAACAATGAAGGCCGTACGAAAGACACGAGCGACGGTTACACCGGTGTCGTTTCGGCTGCTATGTATATGCCCGCCAGTGCCACGGTCTACAATCCGCTGGACGGGACGTACGGCGGGACAACGACCGAAGATCCGGCTTATATTGCTCAATATGGCTCCAACTTTGCCGATATCCACGGAGATGCAGTCAATCCGGTTCGTCTGTTGAAAGCTGAAAACCTCTATAACCGGACCAGCAACATCTGGAGCACGACCAGCTTGCAGATTGCCAATATCCTGACCGGTTTGAAGTTCACCAGTCGTTTTACGTACAACCTGATGACCAATTATTACAAGAGATTCGTCCCGGTCCGTGACGAAGTAGGCAAACCGGCCCTGACAAACAATCTGGATGAAACGACATACCGTTCGGATGCGTGGAAAACAGAGAATACACTTACCTATGACAATACGTTCAACGACTTACATACCGTGGGAGCCTTGTTGTCCACCACCGCAGATCACTACCAATCACGTGGCTTTGAGGTGAACGGAAAAGATCTGTCGGACGAATCGACCTATTTGCAATATCTGGCTTACGCCAATACCGTCACCGCAACAGACTATCTGACAGGTCCCGATGCAAACGTGTCCTTGATAGCCCGTTTGGCTTATTCGTTTGACGACCGTTATTTTGTCACAGCCTCCTGGCGTCGCGACTATGCGGGGCGTTTGCCGAAAGAGAACAATTACGGAGACTTCCCTGCCGTAACAGCTGGTTGGAAGATCTCCAACGAATCATTCTTCCCTCAAAACGAGACACTCAACCTGTTGAAAGTCCGTGCATCTTGGGGACGTGTCGGCAATTTAGGTTCCATCTGGTATAATTACAAATCGGCATCATTGGGAAAAAGCTATTTGTCGGATCATGCGCAATACGGTATTGAGTCGAACAAGCTTTGGGGCAACTACGTCTACAACTCCACCGCATTGAATCCTGACCTGACTTGGGAAACTTCCGAACAATGGGACTTGGGACTTGACATGAACATGTTTGACAACCGCTTGAGCATGGCATTCGACTATTTCGATAAACGCACTTTCAACTTAATTCAGTCACAAACGATGAACTGGCCGGGGACAATCGGTATCGAAGCGATGTTGCTCAATCAAGGTGAAGTCCGTAACCGAGGTTTCGAGGCTCAAGTCAATTGGAACCAACAAGTGAATAAAGATTGGTCGTATTTCGTTTCCGGCAACTTTTCCTATCTGAAAAACTGGGTATCCGATATCGGTGTAAAAGATTCTGAGGGCAATCCGGGGGTTTGGACCGGCGGTGGTGGTTTCCGCAGTCTTCCTTATATGTACCAGACCGCCGAAGGAGAACCGTTGGGTTCATTCTACCTGATCAAGACGGACGGTATCTTCCAAAGCGATGCGGAAGCAGCCGCTTATGTAGATAAAAACGGCAAGCGGGTCCAGCCGAACGCCGTAGCCGGTGATTTGAAATTCATAGATGCCAACGGTGACGGGGTTATCGACGATAGAGACCGTCAATATTGCGGTAGTTCGACTCCCAAAACGACATTCTCGTTCTCCGGCGGATTCACTTGGAAAAAACTGTCCGTAAATGCCATGTTCCAAGGCGTAGGCGGAGTACAGTCCTTATACATCGGCAAATACATGGCATTAAGCGATGTGGAAGGCAATTTCAACCGCTCAAAGGAAATCATGAACGCTTGGAGCCCATCGAACACGGGATCTGACATCCCTCGCTTGTCGAAAAACGATCCCAACAGCAACTTCAACACGCCATCTGACTGGTATCTGGAAGACGCCTCTTACTTGCGTTTGAAGAACGTCACCGTATCTTATGACTTGAGCGCGGCACTGCGCAAATGCGCCCACCTGAAGGAACACAACAGCACGATGTCGGTTTACTTCAGCGGCGAGAACCTCTTCACGCTCACGAACTATTCCGGCATGGACCCGGAGACAGGCGGCTGGGATGCCTTGAAGTATCCGGTTTCTCGTGTGTTCTCTGTCGGGGTCAAACTGACTTACTGACCGGGAGTTTTTAAATGATATTCAACTTAACAAAGGATTAAAATGAAAAGATATATTACTGTATTAGCTTTATTTGCATTGGTTTGCAGTTCCTGTGGCAACCTGCTCGACGTCCAGCCGGAAGGAACCCCGACTACGACCACTTATTTCCAGAATGACGAACAAGCGATCGACGCGATCGATATATTATATATGGTATTCCAGCAAGAAGGTTGCTATGGGCGTGAGCTGTTTTGGGAACAGGGCGCCGCATGCGACATTGTCTGGGGACGTACCCGCAGCTACAATACGTTGGCTACTTTTGCCTACACCGGCGACGAATCTCCTTTGAGGGATGTCTTCAGCCGCATGTATGCCACCATGTCGCGTGCAAACTGGATCATTCAGGAACTGCTGAAGAAAGAAAAAGAGACAGAGTTGACCGCCGTTGAAAAGCGTAGTTTGGGAGAAGCCTTTTTCTGCCGGGGATGGGCGCATTTTCTAATCGCCTACCGCTACGGTACGGACAAACAGGGAGTGCCTTTTGTCCGTTATGAGGACTTCCCGAACGGTTATGACAACTCTATACCTCTTCAGCGGAAGACCGTCATGGACAATTACCAACTGATTGTCGAAGATATGGACCGGGCGGTTTCCTATCTCCCGAAATTCGAATCTTATGATGCCGATAACCGAGGCCGTGCACATCAGGCTGCCGCTGTTGCGTTCAAGGCAAAAGCATACGCTTACTGGGCTACTTGGGACGCGACCCGATGGAATCAAGTCGTTGAAATGGTCAACCAATTGGAACAAGAGTATCAGCGTGACCTGGCGCCGGTGTTGACAGAGGTTTTCTCGTCTGACATGAGCCATTACTGGAACGCCGAATATATCTGGAGTATTCCGGGCATAGGCGGTGCGACGGGAGGCGGAACCGAATTTCCGGGTATTGTTCTTGAAAACAAAGGATGGGGCAAATATAACGGTTGGGGACAGATGAAACCCAGTTACGACATTTATGAAGAGATGGCCAAAGACGGTGAAGGGAATGAGCGCCTGGTCCGCTCGATTCTGGAATACAACCAAGAGTTCCCGTTCTTCGGCGAGACGCGCAAATTTTGGTCTACATCCGACTTGGAGGCAGGCTTCATGATCAATAAATATATGGAGCCGTTCAAATATGCCGATCCCGTGGCGGAAGGAGCCGCGAGTGCCAACGGGGACTGGCCGACGGTCCGTCTCAATTTCCCGATCATCCGTTTTGCGGAAATGTTGTTGTTCCGTGCCGAAGCGTATCTGATGACAGGGAAGGCCGAACTGGCGAAAGCGGACCTCAACCGTATTCGCGAACGTTCCAACTTGACGCCTCTTGCCGGTATCGTAACGATGAAAGACCTGTATCACGAGCGCCGGTGCGAGTTGGCTTTCGAGTTTACGGATCATCTGTTCGACTTAAAGCGTTGGAACCGTTCTTCCAATTCTGACATAAAAATGTTGGCGGACCAAGAATTGAACGCGCATCCGCGCATCCGCAGATACGAAGACCGGGCAAATCCGGAATCTGCATTCACAATCACCGGTTACGAAGACTATACCAACAAGAACGAATACCGGGCGCACATGATCGTATTCCCGTATCCAAGTGAAGAAGTTACAAAATCGAATGGTCAGTTGAAGCAGAACGAAGGCTATTGATCTGCATCTTGATACATGTCAAAGTCAAAATGATTTTTTCCATTACGGGCTGTCTTGTTCTAAAGATAGCCCGTATTTTTTTACCTCATTTCCCTCAGCCCCTCTTCCAGCGTATGCGGGCGATAGCCCAATTCGCGTTTCGCTTTCTCGGCGGACAGTCCGCTGTTACGTGGGCGCGGGGTCGCCTCCTTCATCTCTTGTGTCGTGACCGGACGGATCAGGGAACGGTCCAGCCCGAAGTAATCGGCTACGCGATACGCCATTTCGGCGATAGAGAGATGTTCTTCGCCACAGATGTGATAAATACCGCAATTGCCGGAATATGCCAGCCGTTCCACTCCGTCGGCGATATCCGCCACCCAGGTTGGCGTACGGTATTGGTCGGAAACAACGCGAATCTCCTGTCCTGACTCCAGGCGGTTCTTGACCAATTGGAGGACATTGCCATGCTGTCCCGGCAACGCCTTCCCGTAGACCACCACCACACGGGCAATCGCATAGTCGCGGCATATACTTGCTACCGCCTGTTCTCCCTGATACTTGGTCACGCCGTAGTAGTTGAGCGGGGCAGGCAGGTCTTCTTCCGTATAAAGACGGTCGCCTTTCCCGTCAAACACAAAGTCCGTAGACAGATGGATCAGGCGGCTTCCCTGATGCTTGCAACAATAAGCCAGGTTCTCTACCGCCGACACGTTAAGGGCATACGCCTCCTCGTGGTGCTGCTCGCAATAGTCCGGAACGGAAAGAGCCGAACAGTTGACGACGACATCCGGACAGACGTGGTCGAACAAGCTTTCCACCGCCGGATAGTCGTTGATATCCAACCGGACGAAAGTATGGTTCCCTTCCGGACGGATATCCGGGTGAAGGGAACAGCCGAAAACTTCACATTCTCCGTTCGACGAAAGTTTGTCCAGGATTCTCCGCCCGGCAAACCCGTTTGCACCTACAATCAATATCTTTTTCATCAGAACATATAGATCAGGACACCCAGCACACGGTGGTTCGTCACCGAATGGGTATCCTTTATTTTACCGTTTCGGGTATCCATTGTGCCATACCAGGCAAGCGAAGGGCTGTACTCCGCACCCAGTTTCCAGTGAGGCAGATTATAAGAGAGCTGGAGGTTGGTGGTAAACACCTGGTCCACATCCAGCCCGACACCGTATGTCGCTCCGGCGATCTCCTTTCCCGTCCCTAAGTTCTTCAGATATCCGACAAAGACTCCCGGCTTCCATTTCTTGCCGTAGACCACGTTCAGCCAGGTCATGGAATGGCGGTAAGGCGTGTACTCCTGCTCTCCTGTACGCGGGTCGGTGGAGGTAACCGCATAACCACCCAGCATACAGGCTTGCGTCAGGTTTGATGCAAGCAAGGTCTTGCCGGCAATCAACCAGTTCGAGGCCGTGTATTTGGCATGCGCTTCGAAAGAGAGAGAGGTGACCCGCTCATTCACTTTATACACCCGCTCGTCCACTGTCGTCTGCTGCCGGGGCTTCAAGGACAGCACTTCCATGCCGACGCCGGCAATCAAACCGTCCGCTTTATAATCGGCCGAAACGTAGACTTCCGGGATGCAACTGTTCTTTATATATTCCTCGCTCTTTCCGTTCGGGCCGGCAGACAAGTACTGCAATTGCCACAACATGGCTCCCGTCAGTTGCAACCCTTTGCCCGACGTGTACCGGTAACGGATCTGCGGGCTACGGTTGAACGGCTGGAAAGGCGCACCGGTCGAAAGGTTCAACATCTGCGGCGACACGTCGCCGAACAACGGATGCCAGGTTTGTCCCACTAACACCGCCGATTTGCCCCAATCTAAGTTGACATAAGCATGGCGGATACGCAAGACCGCCCAGTTGCTCCCGGAGCCGCGAAAATCCGCCTCCAACTTGGCTGTCGTCACGGCTTTCCCGATGTTCGGTCCCGTCACATCCACTCCCAAGCGGGAATAGAGCAGATAGAAACTCCCGTTGGCCGTGGCGTTCAGGTCGTTCCCGTCGGCATCCGAATTCTTGTCTTTCGGGTAAAGATGGAATAGCCCGTCCACAATTTCAGCATTGGCACGTGAATTGTAAAACAGATCGCCACGTACCTGTCCGTAAAAGGTATAAGAAAAATTCTTTTTCTGGGCATGACCGGCCATGACCGTACACAAGGCCGCGAAGAGTAGTAAGTATCTTTTCATTTCTGTCTTTTCAAAATTGATCGCAAAGGTAAGGAAGTTTGGGCTTTCTGCAAAATGGAAAGGGCTTTACTGCAACCTTATCCGCAAACAGGAGATATCCCGGGCAAGAGCGCCTTTGCATTATTAATACGTTCCCGCCCGGCGGTCCGCAGTTCCATCTGGTGGAAACATTCGTTTCATTGTGTGGAACCTTTTGTTTCATGTGCGGAAACTTTTAGTTTCATCGCGTGAAACCGAAAGTTTCAAGCCGAGAAAATTATTGGAACTCTGAAACCCGCTTGGGAAAAGGGGATGGGAAATTCTTCCGGCCTTTAAAAGTAATACATCACAAGTCCCAGCACACGATGGTTCGTGACGCTGTGCGTGTCCACGACTTTGCCGGATGCGCGGTCCGTATCGCCATACCAAGCCGTCGTCGGCATATATTCCAAGCCGATCTGCCAATGAGGCAGATTGTAGGAGAAAGCGATATTGGTAGAGAAAACCTGGTCTATGTCCAATCCCATGCCGTACTTGGTGGCGGAAACCAAGGCGTCGGCCGTTCCGAGGTTCTTGGTATAACCGGCAAAGAAGTGCCCTTTCCACTTTGTCCCGCAGGTGAAGTTGACCCAGGAAGTGGAATGGCGGAAAGGCGTATATTCCTGTTCGCCGTTGTCCGGACGGACGGAACTGATGCCATAACCGCCGATCAACGCCGTATGGTCCAGGCAGGAAGCCAACAGGCTCTTGGCGGCAAAGGAGAAACGACGTCCGGTGTATTTGACATGGGCTTCGTAGGAAAGCGTCGTCATACGTTCGTTCACCTTATAAGTCTTTTCATTCCAGAGCGAAGAAGTACGGGGTTTCAGGGAGATCAGATGCACGCCGCCGCCCGCCAGCCATCCGCTGCCGGAAGCATGATCGGCTCCGAGATAAAACTCGGGCACGCAACTGTTCTTTATATATTCCTCGCTCATCCCGTTCGGGCCGCTTGAAAGGTATTGCAACTGCCAGAGGGCGGAAGCCGTCAGCTTCACCTGGCCCGCCTTATATTGGTAACGTATCTGCGGCTCGCGGTTGAACGGCTGGAAAGGAGCGCCGGTGGAGAGGTTCAGGATATCCGGGCAGACACTTCCGAACAAAGGATGCCAGGTCTGCCCGATCAGGACTTGGCTCTTTTCCCAATCCAACGCCACGTATGCCTGCCGGATGCGCAGCATCGTCGTGCTGGAAGAAAAACCTCCGAAATCGACTTCGATCTTTGCGGAAGAACGGGCCGTGCCGATATCCGGGCCGGTCACATCCACTCCGAGGCGCGAAGTGAAGGTATAGAAACTGCCGTTGGGACCGGCATTCAGGTCGCGTCCGTCCGCGTCCGGCTTCTTGTCCAGCGGGTACAGGTAGAAATTTCCGTCCACCGGAGCCATATTGGCACGTGTATTATAAAAAAGGTCTCCACGGACGAAACCGTAGAACTTGTAAGTGAAGTCCTTCTTCTGTGACATCGCCGGAAACATCGTGCAGATGCCGGCCAGCAGGAATATCAGCTTTTTCATCCTTATAGCTTGTTATCAGTTTAACAGAGTTGAGCCGCAAAGATATATATTTTCCTGTATTTCATTTGAAGAACGAAATATTATTTGTTACTTTGCTTCCAAGTTGTAAGCCTTAAAGGCCAAATTGATCAATAATGTAAACGACATAACAACACATCATGGAAAGTAAAAAATTTTTACTACAGGAGAAAGACATTCCTACAGCCTGGTACAATATCGTGGCTGACATGAAGAACAAACCGCTTCCTCCGCTGCACCCCAAGACAAAGCAACCGCTTACGCCCGAAGATCTCTACCCTTTGTTTGCCAAAGGGTTGGTCGAACAGGAAATGAACGAGACGGATGCTTGGATCGAAATTCCGGAAGAGGTGCGCGACATGTATAAGATCTGGCGACCGACTCCGCTGGTTCGCGCTTACGGGCTTGAAAAGGCGCTCGACACGCCGGCCCACATCTATTTCAAGAACGAGAGTGTCAGCCCCGTCGGCTCGCATAAGCTCAATTCAGCCATCCCGCAGGCTTATTTCTGCAAGAAGGAGGGCGTGACCAACATCACGACTGAGACGGGCGCCGGACAGTGGGGAGCCTCGATGGCTATGGCCGCCAAACATTTCGGTTTGGAATTGGCGGTCTATATGGTAAAGGTCAGCTACAACCAGAAACCCTACCGCCGTTCCATCATGCAGACGTTCGGTGCTGCCGTCATCGCATCGCCGAGCATGAGCACGCGTGCCGGACGTGACATCATCACGCATCAGCCGAACTACCAGGGCAGTTTGGGAACCGCCATTTCCGAAGCGGTCGAACTGGCAACGCAGACGCCGAATTGCAAATACGTAATCGGCAGTTCGCTCAACCACGTGATGCTTCACCAGACGGTGATCGGGCTGGAGGCCGAAAAACAGATGGAGATGGCCGGGGAATATCCGGATGTGGTGATTGCTTGCTTCGGTGGCGGTTCGAACTTCTCCGGTATCGCGTTCCCGTTCCTGCGCCACAAGCTGACGGAAGGAAAAGAAATCCGCATTGTGGCCGCCGAACCGGCTTCTTGCCCGAAACTGACACGCGGGCAGTTCCAGTACGACTTCGGCGATGAAGCCGGCTACACCCCGCTCTTGCCGATGTACACGTTGGGACACAACTTCTCGCCGGCCAATATCCATGCGGGCGGCCTGCGTTACCACGGTGCAGGCACGATCGTCAGCCAACTGAAGAAGGACGGCCTGATGGATGCCGTGGATATCCAGCAGCTTGAAACATTCAAGGCCGCCACGCTCTTTGCGCAAAGTGAGGGCATCATACCGGCTCCCGAATCTTCCCACGCTATCGCTGCCGCCATCCGCGAAGCGGAACAGGCCAAGATCGAAGGCAAGCCGCGCACGATCCTGTTCAACCTCTCCGGCCACGGCTTGATCGATATGGCCGCCTACGACCAGTACTTGGCTGGCGACCTGACCAACTACGAGGTGACAGATGCCGATGTGGAAAAGAATCTTTCGGAGATCGAGAAGATCATCAAGTAAGAACAATAAAAGCCGGTCATTTTCGTGGCCTCGCGAAAATGACCGGAAACTTTCAACCCTAAGAGAGCCTGTTCAGATGACGGTAAAGGGGATGGTTGTTTTCAATTCGACAAAATGATATGCAACAACTGAAAGGTATATACGATATTGAAAACAGGCTCTGATAAAATCGTAAAAGATGAAAATGGCGCTAATAACAGGGACTCACGTCTTTTGTTATTCGCGCCATTTCCGGTTGTGTCTATGAAATATTTTAAAATAGGTATTATGAGAAAAATGTCGTCATAACTTGTTGCCGGGGCAACCATATTCTGAACATTATTACTTTCAATTTGCGATGCAAATATAGGTTCCATTCCTTAATTGGCCAAACATCTGCTTGCATATTGTCACTGAATATAGCTTATTTAACACTATTCAAGTGCTCGCTCATCTCATGCGTATTGTAAGAAAATAGTCAGGCATCCCTCGGATATCACGATTAACCTTCCTTAAATTCGAGTATATCCGCCGGTTGGCAATCAAGCTCCTTACAAATTGCTTCAAGAGTAGAAAAGCGTATGGCTTTGGCTTTACCTGTCTTTAAGATTGAAAGATTGGCCGGAGTAATGCCGATACGATCGGCCAAATCGCCCAAAGCAATCTTTCTTTTTGCCATCATCACATCCAAATTCACTATTATAGCCATATCTTACTCCTTTGGTTATCCGTTAATTACGATACTGTCAGTTTCACTGTCTTTGTTTTCCGATATTTGCCAAGCCGGAACCTTTAAGCTCCGGTTCATCTTAAATTGTCAACTCCTGTTCTTCCTTCATCTGCAGACCGATTGCAAAAATGCGGCCTACTAATAAAGCGATCAGCCCCATTATCAACGTCATCGACTGGAAGTCGCACCAGAGATTATGCTCATAGCCTTCCAACTCGAACAGGCGGGTTGCCGTCCAGTAATTCATCAGCATATAAGTCTGGGTCATCACGAAAGAGATCAGCAGATTACGTCCGATGCGGTTCAAACGGCGCACATTCATCCAATCGAATATCACCTCGTGGTTGATCGCATTAATCAGCTTGTAGAATTGGATGATTGCCTTTATGATAAAGAACAGACCGATCAGTGCAAGGAAACTTACATATCTCGCTATTCCGACATCTTTGGATTTCGCCCAGACCAATGTTTTGATATGTGAAGCCGGATACCACTCCTGATCCTTCTGGTTGAGCAATTTGTCAGAGGTCAAAGACTTCGGCCATAAATTAAGAGCCAGCGGACTTAATATTTCCGCATTGATATGTGCTGTTCCTTGCCCATGCGCTTCTTCCGCTTGTGACATTTGTTCTTTGAAACCGTCCACAAAACCATTGCCCATCGAATAGATGCTCGGGACTAAAGACAAACCGACAAAGAAAAATATCAATATGCAGATTAAATTCAATTGCTTTTTCATAATCTATAGCTTTCTTTAAGTGCCGGGTAGCCCCAGCACTTATGTTTATTATAAACCTTTTATATCAAACGGCATGCGGGCAATAATGCCGGATTCCGTTTCTGCCCGGCGGATAGCCGAGAACAGTTTGAATTGCTCTTCGCCCATTACGGATTTGGCGATGGAGACTTTTGCTTCATCCATCTGTTTCTCCATGAATTTGGTAAAGAAATCTTTCGGGCCGTCTGCTACTGTTACAGAATAATCAGTCAATTCCGCCAGAGTCGCAGCCTCCTTGATTGCATCATCCATGCCGCCCAACCGGTCGACCAAGCCTCTTTCCAACGCCTGTTCGCCTGTCCATACGCGTCCTTGTCCGATCGAATCGATCTCGGCCTTTGTCATGCCGCGGCCATCTGCGCAACGGGTCAGGAACAGATCGTATGTCTGTTCTACACTGCGCTGGATCAGCGCCTTTTCATCTTCACGCATCGGACGGCTGATGTCTCCCAGGTCGGCGAATGTATTTGTCTTAACGATATCCGTGGTTACACCTACCTTGTCGAAGGTTCCGGCAAAATTACGAACGACACCGAATACACCGATTGAACCTGTCAGTGTCGTACGTTCGGCCACAATCTTGTTGGCGGCACAGGAGATATAATAGCCACCGGAAGCGGCATAGTTACCCATTGAGACAACGATCGGCTTCTTGGCTTTCAGCTCCACCACTTCCTTCCAGATCTGTTCGGAGATATAAGCACTGCCTCCCGGAGAGTTCACACGGAAAACAACGGCTTTTACATCCTCATCATCTTTCAGCTTGCGCAGCTTTTTGGCCATTTCTTCCGAAATCACTTGCTCGTCGGCACTGAAAGGGGAAGAATTGTCTTCCATGATCGAACCTTCCGCATACAAGATTGCGATCTTATTCTTACTGTCTTTTTCTTTTACTTTGATAGAGGCTACTTTGTCCACTCCTGCCGTTTTCAGCTTGCCTTTCACATCCTGTCCGGCCATTTCTTTCACACAGTTCTCTACCTCATACCGATAGCGAAGTCCGTCCGCCAATTTGTAATCGACAGCATGGGAGGCCTGGCCCATTGCAAGACCTTCGTCCAGGTAACGGTTCAATTCGTCGGAAGAGATATTACGGCTTTTCTCGATAGCAGTTGTCAAGTTTCCCCATACACTGCCCAAGAAAGAAGTCAACTGTTCACGGTTGGCATCGCTAAACTTTTTCAGGAAAAACGGTTCCACCGCACTCTTATAAGTTCCTACCTTGAAGATATAATGTTCCACTCCTAACTTTTCAGCCAATCCGGTAAAGAATAGGCCCTGTGATGCAAGCCCGACCAAGGAGATACTTCCCTGCGGATTCAGAAAAACTGAGTCGGCCACACTACACAGGTAATAAGCTCCCTGCGTATAATAATCGCCGTACGACACGATAAACTTACCGCTATCCTTAAAGTCCGCCAACTCGCGGCGGATCGCTTCGATCCCGGCAAAGCCTGTGGAAAGCGATCCGGCTTCCAGATAAATACCTTTAATATTATCGTTTGCCTTTGCACGGCGGATCGCTTTGATCACGTCCGACACTGCCGTTTGGTTACTGCTTTCCCCCATCAGTTCCGAAAAAGGGTTCTTCACGGCCTGATCGACCAAGACACCATTCAAAGACAATTTGAATACTGTGTTCTGGTCCGGTTTGTACTCCGAAGATCCGTCAGCGCTGGCAGCTACTCCTATGACGAAAAAGATGGAACCCATCATTACGATTCCTAAAGCAATCAGTACGCCCAGTGTGGATGCAAATACTGTTTTGAAAAATTGTTTCATAATGTTTTATGTATTTTGTTGTTCGTTTCTCAAATAATATTTATCGTTTTTCGATATGCAAAAGAATATGTTATTTTTGACTTTACCAAATATTTTTATCGAAAAACGATAAAAATATTACGAATTACATAAAAATATATATTGAAATGGGGAATGAAGGGGGCGGTAGGGATAGGCTTGGAACCTGCCCCTACATGGATTGTCTGGTTTGCAACAGACCGGTTATGAATGGACCGGTTACACTCTTCCCAGATACTCATCCACCGTATAATTCAGAAATTGGTTGAATGGATGCAAAAGCTTGAAATCTTCAATGGCCTTATCCATCCAGTCCGGTTCGAAAAAGAATTCATCCGGTTTATAGGAGACAACGCAAAAATCTTTGTGACGAAGGATTTCGTCGTATTTGAAGTCGGAAGGATAACCGGCAGGCATACGTTTCAGTACTTCGCCTTCCATCGTCGGATATGTCTTCTTGAAAGCCGGCTTTTCCATGATGGCTACAAAATCTTCTATATTTTCATAGATGTCTTTACGAAGCGCTTTCAGCAAAGCCGGCGGCGGACACCAAACGCCACCCGAAAGCAGGCAACCGCCCGGTTCAAGATGGATATAATATCCGGCACGCTCGCTACCCCGTCCGCCACAGGAAGCCATATAGGCTGCAAAATGAATTTTATAAGGAGTCTTGTCCGGTGAAAAACGGATATCCCGGTAGATACGGAACAGGCAATCCTTCGCCTCCAATCCGGCTATTTCCGGATCGAACAGGGCAATCCGTTCAATCAATTGTTGTACTTCGTCGATAAAGCCTTTACGAAGGGAATCGTAACGGTCTTTATTTGCCTGAAACCATTCCCGGTTATTGTTCTGACGCAGTTCCGTCAGGAATTGTATTATTTCAGCATTCATACCTTAATATATTATTTAAAACATAAATCCCAAAAGTCTTATGCCACTCTTGCGGCGGCAGTTTGGCATTCCGTATATCGCAATAGCTGCTGCCCTGTAGTAATTTCCCGTCTACCGGTATTTCGCGCAAAGCACCGGTTCTTTCCACACACTGGCTACTTGACGGAACATTCGTTTCCATATAACCGATATGGACCGGGACCGGTTGTTTAGGCGAACAGCCGGCAACCAGTCCGATCCATAGTACTAATCCAAGAAAACGCATCATAGCTTATTTCATATAAACGACCATCAATACCGGATTATCATCTTCTGTCAATTTTTTCAATTGGGGATGTTCCAGGACTGCCGGATTCTTTTCTGCTTCTTTCATAAGATCACCGACCTCCCAGACAGAGACCAGAGTGTTCCGGTCCAAAGAAGTCGCCGGACGCAAAGGCAAAGCACCGGGGAAGTCATTCTTGATATAACCGCCCGGAATGGAAAAACATTCCTTCGCCTTTTTGTCATAAAGCACCATATGACGCTCCCGTTGCTTTTCTCCCGCCCAATAATTATAAGGCATAAAAAGCAATGAATCGGTTTCTATCACCTGGTTGCGGATATATGGAGCAGCAATCGTGTTGTAGGTTTTCCAGTCACCATCGCAGGCTTCCATGCGGCACTCAATGGGGATGGAATATTTGCCTAAATCGAGGATATAACGGGGTTGGAGCTCCTTTTCCGTCACAACGAACAAAGTATCATTGTAAAACTCTTTGTAGCAAATCAAATCTTTATAGCGGAACATGTATCTGTCTATGCCACTCATCATCAGCCACCGGGTTCCGCTTTTGACTTCAAACAGGTCCGAACGATAAAAGGTATTCAATATATTCTCTTTTTGACTGGAGATATAGATACGTTCTTTTTGCTGCCCGCTGCTATTCAACATGAAGGTCGCCACCAGGGTGTCATTCAACATGGCAAATTGTGCCGTTTCCTTATCCGGTATCTTTATGTCATAAAGGAATTTTCCGGTTTCCATTTCATAGACATTGATCTTCCCTGAGGTCGTCAGCATAAAGACCAATCCCGTATCCTCGTTCACATCTATCTGCTGGAAATAGTTGAATTGTCCGGGGCCACTGCCTCTCGAACCGATGTCCCTGACAAACTTCCCATCCGCCGTATATTGATACAACCTCGTATTACTGGATACAAACCAATATTTACCGGTCTTTACCACCTTCCCCGAATTTATAAAATCGATCAGGCACTTATCATTCGTTTCCAACGGAACATACTGTACGGAATCGGCAATATCGCTCAACTTAATTTCCCGCTCGACACCGACTCCTGCCTCGAACGGAATGGTTATCGGATACTCCGGCTCCACAGGTTCAACTTTGGCTATTACCGGTTTTTCGGCATTCTTTCCCGCACAGGCCGAAAGAAACACGACTACACTAAACAAGAATACTTTTCTATATTCCATATTTATATCGATTATATTGTTCGGATATTCTGCCTATTCCAAGCCGGCGTCTTTCAACATTTTTCGCGCTTTCTCTTCTTTTTCCTTATTCAGGGCGAGCGTGTCGGGTTTAGCACCGCTTTTACGCAAATCCTTTTCTCTTTTCTGTACTTTGAGCATTTGTTCCTGCATCTTCTTGCGCCTCAGAAGTTCGTCTTCCGGCATTTGCGGCAGTTGGGCGACCAATGCACGCAGATCGGAGACAGCTAACTTCGTTTTCTTTCCATCAGGAGCCAACATCGTCACTTCGTCGGCATTCTTGAAAAAAGCATCTTCGCAAACCGCCTCCAGGAAAGGGCGATAGTTATATAGATATTTCTGCGACTTGTCCGTCTTCATATAAGCTGTCAGGTAAGTATATTTGCTGAAAATTGTCTTTTGCAATTCTTTCTCTTTCTGGAACAGTCCCGGATCGACATCCCAATAATGTCTGCTGATCTCATACAGGAAGTTCAACTGAGTAGGATCTTTCTTCCAAGCCGCATAATACAGCTTTTCCGCCTCTGGCCAACGCCCGTCCCGTTTCAATACGTCTCCCCGGAAAGTGGTCAGCAGATTAACGAGGAACTTTTTCGGTTGCATGTTCTTTTCTGCCAGGTCAAAAAGTTCGTAAGCCCGCTTGCGGTCGTATGTTTTTCCCAGGGAAGCGCCATACAGCATGGCTGTTTCCACATCCGTCGAATCTATTTCATAGGCTTTTTCCAACAGTTCGATCCCATCAAGCGCATGGCCGGACATATAGCGGGCCGCACCTGCATATTTAAGATTCAAGAAAGAGGAATCGCCATCGGCCAACAGACCGGTATAGACCGAATCAGCCTGTTCATAATCTTTCGTCATATAGAGAGCCATCCCTTTGCTCTGCCGTATCTGACCGTTATCCGGATTGTAAAGCAAAGCGGTATCGCACACTTGTAACGCTCCTTTCCCGTCTCCCATTCGGAGCAACGTATTGATCAGGGAAGATGCCACACGCACATTTTCCGGGTTCAGTTCCAAGGCACGGGCATACAAAGAGAGGGCGATCATCGTATTTGGACCGGTCCCTCTTTTGATATGGCAGTCAGCCAGTCCGGTCAGGATGGAAGAATTCTCACCTTCGATGGAAGCGAGTATATGATAGTGTTCCGTTGCTTTACCATAATCTCCCAACTGGTAATAGAGTCGTGCCAGTTGGTAATTGGCATAGAAATTCATACTGTCGGCTTCCAACACTTTATAATAGCAGCGTTTAGCTTCCGCTATCCTTCCGAAATTGATCGCGTTTCGGGCTACGGCATTCAACGCATCCACGTTGTTCGTATCCATTTTCAGGCAATAAGAAAAGCACCGATATGCATCCTTATAGCGCAACAATCCCTCATACGCTTGCCCGATTGCCGACATTGTGGCGTAATCGGCCGAATCGGCAGGGGTAAGGCTGGCCGTACGTGCAATAACTTCCTGGAATTGTTTTTTATTGACCAATTCCTGGAGCGTCAAACTCTGCGCCTGCCCGCAAAGGGACAGTATGCAAAGAAACAGTGATAGAGAAAACTTACATTTCATAATGGTATCGTGTTTATGACCTATTCCGGTCAATTACTGCAAACGGAAAGTAACCGGAACCGTATATTTCACGGCTACAGCCATATCATTTTGTATGCCGGGATTCCATTTCGGCATTTCCCGGATCACCCGGACAGCCTCTTCATCCAGCGAAGGATCGATCCCACGGGTTACTTTAATATTTCTCAGACTTCCATCCGTATCGACAACAAAAGAGCAAGAAACACGGCCTTGTATTCCATTCTCCTGGGCAATAATCGGGTATTTTATCCGTGTTGTCAGATATTT
This sequence comes from uncultured Parabacteroides sp., assembly GCA_910577325.1. Lineage (GTDB taxonomy): Bacteria > Bacteroidota > Bacteroidia > Bacteroidales > Tannerellaceae > Parabacteroides. The sequence goes on along the minus strand of CAJTMR010000003.1, from coordinate 145,578 downwards.
CAACAACGAAGTGTGCCCGCCCGGAAATTCCGGCATCTGTTGCACGACTGTAAAGATACGGCCGGATGTATCGATTCTTTTAGCCTGTTTCTTCGCGTATGACACAGATGTCTTTTTCTTTTCTTCGGAGAGCCGGAAAGTAACCGGAACCGTATATCTGACATTGACCGCTTTGCCTCTCTGTTTTCCCGGCGACCATGCCGGCATGGAGTTTATCACACGCAAGGCTTCCTCGTTTAGTGCCGGACTTGCTCTGCGAATCACTTCCGCATCCGAGACAATCCCGTCTTTTCCGACAACGAAAGAACAACTGACTCTTCCTTCTATTCTGTCTTTCATGGCCGATTCCGGGTATTTGACATTCGTTTTCAGGAATTCCAGCAAAGCTGCTTGTCCGCCCGGGAACTCCGGCATCACCTCTACAATGGTAAATATCTGGTTACTGGCGCGTTTGGCTACTTCGATCTCTTCCTCCGATAGCACATACTCCTCACGTTTTTCGGCAGGAGAGGCATCACCGGCAAAAGGAAACGGCAGGATGGCATTCGGCTGCAGGATGTCGGCAAACGTGCTTTCCGTCAGCTCGTCTGTGACACGAGCCAGCCTATCGATGTTGCTCAGGATCAGCAAAGCGCCCACAACCGGTATAAAAATCAGGTATTTCGTGCGCCCGATACTCCGGGAACGTTTCTTGTTCATCATGCTGATCCGGTTTTTCAGGTGCAGCATGTTAAAGTGATTGGATAAAGAGGCGGCCGATTTATTCGTATGTGCCAACCCTAAAAGGTGATACTGGTAGCTACGGCTGTCATAGCCCGACTCAAGTACCGTATCGTCTGCCAGATATTCCAGGTTATGACGCACTTCCCGCTTCAACAACCAGACAAACGGATTCATCCAGCAGAAGGTACAAACCAGTTCGCAGATAATCACGTCGATCGAATGCCACTGATTGACATGTGTGCACTCGTGCGTCAGGATCTCATCGATCTCTTTATCGGAATGGCTGTCGGGATGCAGGAATACCAGCCGGAAAAAGGAAAAAGGCCCGGCCGGTTTACTCAATAGATGTACACGTACATTACGGATTAATGTCACTTCCGAGTGCCGCGCCAGCAACAATATGCTGCCCAACTGTATCAAAAAACGAAGCAACAAAGCGATAACACCGCCCCAATAGAGACAAAAAGTACCGGAAAGCAGCAAATCATGCCAGTTTGTTTCGGGAACATTGCCGGGAGTTATTGTCGTTTCGGGCAAAATAGCCGAATACATTTGTATGACTTCCGCCATCGGTTCCTGCTCCCGGACCCAATCCTGAATGTTCATCAGCGGATAAAACAATGACACTGCGAAGAATGCCAGCAGGATGGTACGGCGCAACTTGAAGAAGGTGTCCTTGTAAAAGAACAGCCGATAGAAGGCATAAAGGAGTATAAAAGCTACATTTACCTTCAAGAAGTAGGCAGATTCCGGTGTCATGGTATTCTGTATTTAACGGTTCATTCTCGTCCTTTTTCAATCATGTCGATAATCTCTTTCAATTCATCGGCCGAAATCTTCTGTTCCTTGGCAAAGAAGGATACCATTTCTTTGTAAGAATTCTCGAAATAGTTGTTCACCACGCTTCCCATAAACGTTCGTTTATATTCTTCCTGTGGGATCAGCGGCCTGTATTCGTAAGTATTTCCGTATCGTTTTGCTTTCACGTATTTCTTACGTTCCAGATTCTTCACAATAGAAGCGAGTGTCGTATAAGGAGGCTTAGGCTCTTCATACTTTGCCAGGATGTCTTTGATAAAACACGGCTCGATCTGCCAGATCCAGCGCATCACATCCTCTTCCTGTCTTGTCAATCTTTCCATTTTCCATACTGTTTTTACGATCATATCGCAAATCTACGAATATGTCGTAAATAGGCAAAAGATGATGCGTTAATTTGTATTAATAGATTGATACGGGAATCCATTTCCTGCAACCTGTTGGGAAAAGATACTTAATTCATAGTTACTTGCCCCATTTATCTTTCTTCCGGAATGAAAAGGAAGTGTTAAAATTAGCAGTTTTTGCATGTAATCTGTATAGTTTTAAAATAGCAAACATTTTTTGACAAAATGACCGCCTGTGCTTAACATATATTATTCGTAAAAGACTTGACAAACGCACTTTACAGGTGTATCTTTGCATCGTGGTTTTTTCATAATAGTATTAGATTTAAGGTTAACAAAGTTGGTTAGGGGTTGTCGGGATGACAATCCTTAATTTTTTTATATACCTGCCTCTTTCACTGCATATCTAATCTTCGTTTCCAGGGTCCTATTTAGCAAAATAGCGTGGTTTGAAAGATTCTTTTGAACTGATTAGAATCTTTTTGCTATTCACGTCTTGTTGATTAACAAGTATTAGTAGTAAAACGCTTGACAAATGCACTTTACGGGTGTATCTTTGCACTGTGGTTTTTTCATAATAGTATTAGATTTAAGGTTAACAAAGTTGGTTAGGGGTTGTCGTGAGACAGCCTTTAATTGTTTATAGGGGCTTCATTTTCTCTTTCACGTACAAGCCGTATATGAAAAAGCCGGTCAGGAGAGTTTGTAAATATTCCCCGGCAACGCTTTTATCTTCCCGTTTATTTCCAGTTCGAACAATAGTGTGGAAAGTTTGTGTACAGGCATCTCCAGTGCCAAGGCAAGTTCGTTGATATGAACCTCCTTCCGTGTCCGTATGATGGCTAAAACCGGATTTTGTTCCGGGGCGGGGACATCCGTATCGGAGAAGAACAGTTCCGTTTGCACGGGAGTAGCGCTGGTTTGGATATCCCAACTGAGAGCCGAAAGCAGGTCGCCGGCAGAAGTGATCAAGCCGGCTTTGTTTTCCCGGATCAGGTGGTTGCAGCCTTTGGAATGGGTGTCGCCGATACGTCCCGGAAAACTGTAGACATCCCGCCCGTATGAGAATGCGATATCGGCAGTCACCAGAGAGCCTCCTTTTTCAGCCGATTCGACCACGACCGTACAATCCGACATACCGGCGACAATTCGGTTTCGCCGGAGGAAGTTAGGGCGGTCCGGCTCTGTTCCGGAGGGATAATCGGTCAACAGGCCACCCGACTCCAACATTTCCACAGCCGTATTCCGATGTCCGGAAGGATAAATGCGGTCCAAGCCGTGTGCCAACACGGCAACGGTCGGTAACCGGTTGCGCAAGGCACTCCGGTGGGCACAGATATCAATGCCGTAAGCCAGTCCGCTCACAACCAGCACGTCCGGAATTGACTTTGCCAGGTCTTTTATGAAAGATTCGGTAAGTTCCCGCCCGTAATCGGTCATATTACGAGTACCTACGATACTGATGATCCGGGCTGCATCGAGATTCGTGTTTCCCTTGAAATAGAAAAGAACGGGGGCGTCCGGGCATTCCCTCAGGCGGGTCGGATAATCCGTATCCGTCAGGAAAAAACAGGAGATATTGTTTTTTTCGATAAAGGCCAGTTCCTTTTCCGCCCGTTGCAGGATTTCCGGACGTTTGATTTCGGCAGCGATATTGCTGCCGATGCCGGGAATCCTTTCCAATAACTGCCGCTTTTCAGCAAACACAGCCTTTGCATCTCCCAAAGTCTGTAAGAGATGGCGCGCCAGAATATCTCCCACGCCGTTTATCATAGTAAGGCCGATTTGGTAAATCCGTTTGTCTGTCATGTATGTTCTATTCTTTTTAGCATTTCGTCAAAATATTCGCCACGTGTCAGTTTTCCGTTCTCGACAATAACCGACTCGACGATTCCTTTTGTCGCCAGTACATTGTCGGAAGCCCTGTAAATGTCCTGTTCGAATACGAGCTTGACCCCTTTTTTATAGACGTTGAGGCAAGAGATATAGCTGTCGCCGCTCTTGAGGGAGGTCTTATACTGGATTTCCACCCGCGATACAAACCCGTCAACCCCTTTCTCGTGCATTTTTCCGAAGTTCTCTCCGAGCGATTCCAGGAATTCATGCCGGGTGTGTTCCATATAATGTTGATAGTTGGAGTTGTTGACCACTCCTTGCAGGTCGCATTCATAGTCACGGACCTTGTCTGTCACTTTAAAAATATACTCTTTCATCATTCAAATACTTTTTCAAGTTGAACTTTCTCCATTTTATACAAACGGTCGGACGGCCGGATTTTTTCACTTACCTTGAAGGAGAAACGTTCGCCTTTGACGGTCTCGTCCACCGGCTTCAAGTGTACGCGGATTTCGTCTATCGTCTGCATGACCGCACCTGTTGTCGGCCCGGTAATCAGGATCTCGTCGCCTACTTTCAGACTGCCGGATTCCATTTCGAATTCCGCCACGCCGATCTTGTCGAAATATTTGATTCCTTTGGCGACATATACTTTCTTTTTAGTCGCGCCTGAACCATATTTGCTGCTCCATTCGCCCAGTCGTTGTCCTAAGTAATAACCGTCCCAGAATCCCCTGTTGAAGACACTGCCGAGGCGTTTGTCCCAATCGGCTACTTTCTTTTCGTCGAAAGTCCCGTCGCAGTAGGCACGTACGGCCTCCTTATAGCATTCGGTTACCAGACGGACATATTCAGGTCCGCGGGCACGTCCCTCGATTTTGAACACTCGTACGCCTGCATCCATCATTTTGTTCATGAAATGGATCGTTTTCAGATCTTTGGGCGACATAATATACTGGTTTTCGATATCCAGTTCAATATTGCTGTCCTTATCTTTTACCGAATAAGCGCGGCGGCAGATCTGCATGCAGGCTCCCCGGTTGGCGGAAGCGTTCATTTCGTGCAGGCTCAGGTAACATTTGCCGGAAACGGCCATGCAGAGGGCTCCGTGAGCGAACATTTCGATGCGGATCAGTTCTCCTTTCGGCCCCTTGATTTGTTCATCGATGATTTGCCGGTAGATTTCATGTACCTGCTTCAGGTTCAGTTCGCGTGCCAGGACGACAACGTCGGCAAAACGGGCATAGAATTTCAGCGCTTCCGCATTGGAGATGTTGAGTTGTGTGGAAAGATGCACCTCCTGTCCGATGCTGTTGGCATAGTTCATGGCCGCCACATCGGCTGCAATGATCGCTGAAACTTCCGCAGCCTTTGCTGCGTCGATAATCTCACGCATCAGAGGCAGATCCTCCCCATAAATAACCGTATTGACGGTCAAGTAGCTTTTAATACCATGTTCGCGGCAGATCGCAACGATCTTGCGCAAGTCGTCTGTCGTAAAGTTATTGGAAGAGCGTGAACGCATGTTCAACCCTTCAATGCCGAAGTAGATAGAATCGGCTCCCCCTTGGATAGCTGCCATCAGTGATTCGTACGAACCGACAGGCGCCATTATTTCAAAATCTTTCTCGTTCAAGTTCTTATACATTTACGGATTTATCCGCAAAGGTAAAAATAATATCCGAGAAGATCAGCGCAAATGATAAATCGTGATGAGCGGATTCGAATCTTCCGTTATCTGTTGCAGGACCAGATGCTTCTTGAGATCAGGATATTTCTCTTTGAGATATTCGATTTCCACGGCTGTATTAAACTGTACCATTTGTTTTTTGCCGGGATAAGACAGGTAAGGCCAGATAGGAAGACCGTTGTCTTTCGTATTCCGGATGCCTATTCCTGCCAGCGTCCAGTTGTTTTTGAATAATTCCTGGGCATTGATCGGAGAAGTTTCACGTTTCAACTCACCGGTAGCCTTATCCAAACCGTATAAATAGAATTTGGATTGGTTGGAACCTTCGAAACATTTAACGAAGTAATGCCGGGGCGTCTCGAAGAAACTGAAGATGCTATATTTTCCGTCTACCGCCTCATTACCGGTTTTGGAAGAGCGCATTTCTTTTTCTTCCTCGGCAGAATATCCCGTGTTGATAAGGAAAGCCGGAGCGATATTTCTTGCATTTACATCCCAGACCGTGTCTATCCCTTCCGAATAGCATAGCATGCCGTCCTTACTGCCGCTGAATATCCAACCTTTCAGGCTCGTTTCTTCCAACGGCATCAGATCCATATTTCCGATCGTATGCCGGAATGCGACCGTATCGTCTGTGGCCCAGTTAAAGACTCCGAGACTGAACATGCCCGGTGTGTTCATGGGGACATGCATTCTCCCTAATTCCGCCATCGTATTCGGGCCGACAGAGAATTGGTACGAGTAAGGGCGCGGATTCTCTATCTTTTTGATAAATTCTCCATCAAAGGAGTAGAAAGAGGTGGAGAAGTACTCGCTGACACAGAAGAGGCGGTTCTCTTCGTCTATGGTTAGCGAAATGATCTGTCCGGTTTCTCCCGGCCCGTTTCCTGTTTTAGCGATGCAGCGCAGGAACTTTCCTTTCCGGTCGAACTGCAAGACACCGTCCTGGCGTGTGGAATAGACGAAGATATATTCGTCTGAAACGCACAGATCCAATACGTCTGCGATCAGAGATTCATCCGTCAGTTCCAATGGAACATATTCGATGGATTCGATTTCGTCTGCAATCTTTACTTGATCGGAAGCAAAACTTGTTGCTGTCAGATCGATCCGGGGGAGTTCTCCGGCGGGTTGTTTGGATTCGCATCCGGTAAAAGTGGCAATGGCTGTCATAAGCCCGAACAACATCTTTTTCATACGTTTTTTCAGACAAAAGTAGAAGATACGGCTACTTCTCCGGTTTCACATCAGTTCACATCTGCTTAAAAATCACGAATAAAGGAGTCACACAGTTCAGGAGTGCCCTTTTCGCCTGTGATTTTCTGGTACAGGCGTACGCGGCGCATCGAAATCGCCTGGTTCGTGCAGCAAAGGAGCATGGCGGCAGTAGAAGGGGGAACTTCCATTTTGATCAGGCAGCACATGCGCCATTCCTGTTCGCTTAACTTTGGTATTTTCCTTTTCAGCCGTTCCCGGAAATCCGGATAGGCCCGGTTGAAAGCTTGCAACAATTCTTCCCAGTCTTTGGGAACCGGTTTCCATTCTTTTTTGCTGTGGAAACGCAGGTAGATTTCCGAAGAACGGAAGTCCGCCTCGGACAGGGAAACGACATTTCTTTTCTGCCGGTAGCGGGAATACTGCCGCAGGATCGTCGCCTGTTTTATTCGGCAACCGGCCATTTCGTAATAGTGAAAGGCACTGTCTGCCTGTCCGGACAAGGTGTAAACATCCCCTATTTCCCGATAAAGCTCCAGCCGCAACGAGTCAGCGGTAGGGCTTTTGATATAGCTTAACGCTTTCTGCCCGTTTTCCAACGCTTTCCGCTTCAATGATTGCTTCCGGTAAATTTTCCCGGTTTCCAGATAGGCAACGGAAAGGGCAACGCTGTCTTTTCCCTTCCCTGCCTGCCTGATTGCCAGCCGGTAAGTCTCCAACGCCGGCTGAAACTGCAACCTCTCTCCATAAAAAGCCGCCTGCCGGAGAAGTTCACCGGTGGTCGCAACCTCCTTCTCTCCGGCGGAAGAACAAGTCGTGAGAAGGCAAATGAGAAAGAGTATCTCTATTTTATATATCATCCGAATCCTTCTTTTGAAGGAGTAAAGATACTAACATTCCGCAATAGACAATCTCTTCCATGAAAAGGTTATTCCTCCCCGTTCACTCTCCCGGAATGGGTTTTGCAAACCTTTTTTTTCCGGAACCGGAAGCACCATCGCCTCATCTTCTTCATGGAAAACCATCTCCAGTTGACTGACCGGACGGCTAAGAGGAAGAGGCCGGAACGTTTTGATCCGGCAGAGTGGCAGAAGCATGCAAATCCCTGTTCCCACCAGTAATATCCAGCGGTTGAGCCGGAAAAACGTGTCGTTGCTGAACAATGCCTTGAAACAGACGTAGAATACAACCAGGCAAATGCCGGATTTTAATATGTATAGAAGAAAGGCTTCCATAAGCGTTGGCTTTTATTTGTTCTTGATCTGCCGGATCAGCTCTTGCAACTCGTCGATCGTGAGCGCTTCTTCTTCTTTTGATGTTAATCTGACCATAATCCGTTTTTTATTAGAGGAATGCACAAATATTACTATATTATTTAGTAATACAACTATATTGTATAGTTATTTTACTATATTTTTTAGTAGACACTCTTTTATCCCTGTTTTTAGCAGGAAATCAGTACCTTTGTTCCCGTTATTGATGATATAAATATGAAAATAGGTACAATAGATTTAGGCGAACGCCCCGTCTTCCTGGCTCCGATGGAAGATGTTACGGATATTTCTTTCCGCTTGATGTGCAAACGTTTCGGTGCGGATATGGTTTATACCGAATTCGTTTCGGCAGACGCCCTGATCCGCAGCGTAAATAAGACACAGCAAAAGCTGAACGTGGCAAATGAAGAACGTCCCGTCGCCATCCAGATATATGGCCGTGATGTTCCGACAATGGTCGAAGCCGCACAAATTTGTGAAGCCGCTCATCCGGACATTCTCGATATCAACTTCGGTTGCCCGGTGAAACGAGTGGCAGGTAAAGGAGCTGGCGCCGGCATGCTGCGTAATATCCCGCTGATGTTGGAGATTACCCGCGAAGTCGTTAAAGCGGTGAACATCCCGGTTACCGTAAAGACACGCTTAGGTTGGGATGCCGACAACCGGATTATTGTGGATTTGGCCGAGCAGCTACAGGATTGCGGCATCGCCGCCCTTTCCATTCATGGACGTACGCGGGCGCAGATGTACACAGGGGAGGCGGACTGGACATTGATCGGAGAGGTAAAGAGAAACCCTCGCATGCGGATTCCTGTCATCGGTAATGGTGATGTAACTTCTGCCGAAATCTGCAAACAACGTTTCGAGCAATACGGTGTGGATGCCGTCATGATCGGCAGGGGCAGCATCGGCCGTCCTTGGATTTTCAGGGAAGTGAAGCATTATCTGAACACAGGCGAGCTATTGCCTGCCGAATCCTTCTCTTGGTATCTGGACATATTGAAAAAACAGGTGGAACAAAGTGTGGAACGTTTGGACGAGCGCCGGGGAATTCTTCATATCCGCCGCCATTTGGCTGCGACTCCGTTGTTTAAGGGAATTGCCGATTTCAAGCAGACACGTGTCGCGATGTTGCGCGCAGAGACAGTAGAGGCATTGTTCGACATCTTGGATTCCATTCCCGGCAAATTTCAGGCAGGAAGCGGATCTTAAGACGGCCCAAGAATATTTGATTTGGCAAATTATTGATATAATAGCAGTATAAATCCGCACACAGTGGCAAATTTAAAACAAAAAGTGACAAATTTGCAATAAAATGCAATCAAAAACTCTTGCATATCCAGTAAATATATTTTATATTTGCAGTGAGTTTTTTTCATAGTATTTTAGATCTAAGGTTAACAAAGTCTTTGCAGGGAGGGAATCGGGAGACTGTTTCACTGGAAAGCAACAAAAAAGCCGCATCCGTTTTATTATAGGGAGTGCGGCTTTTTTGTGGACTTGAACGAGCATAAAGAAAGCCCGCTGCCATCGGCAGCGGGCTTTTCCATATACATATATATAATGTATCAGTCTTTCAACTTGGCTGAGATGAACTCGCGGTTCAAACGAGCGATGTTGCTAACAGAGATGTTCTTCGGACATTCCATTTCGCAAGCACGAGTGTTCGTACAGTTACCGAAGCCCAGTTCATCCATTTTAGCTACCATAGCTTTTGCACGGCGTGCTGCTTCCACTTTACCTTGAGGCAACAGAGCCAATTGGCTGACTTTTGCAGAAACAAACAACATTGCCGAACCGTTTTTACAAGCCGCTGCACAAGCACCGCAACCGATACAAGCAGCCGCATCCATAGCCAGATCCGCATCTTTCTTAGGAATAGGTATCGCATTGGCATCGGGCACGCCACCTGTGTTGACAGATGTAAAACCACCCGCTTGAATGATTTTATCGTAGGCATAGCGATCTACCATCAAGTCGCGGATTACCGGGAAACCGGCAGAACGCCACGGTTCGATCGTGATCGTTTCGCCATCGTGGAAACGGCGCATATAAAGTTGGCAAGTAGTTGCTCCCGTAGCCGGTCCGTGCGGATGTCCGTTTACATATAATGAACACATACCGCAGATACCTTCACGACAGTCATGATCGAAAACGATCGGTTCCTTTCCTTCGTTGACCAACTGTTCATTCAAGATATCCAACATTTCCAAGAAAGATACACTCTGATTGATCTTCTCGATCTTGTATGTCTCGAACTGTCCTTTCTCCTTCGGACCTCTCTGACGCCAAACCTTAAGTGTTACACTTATATCTTTATCCATGATTCTAATTTTTTCTGAGATTGATGATTATTACTTCTTGTAGTTACGTGTTTGAGGAACAACGAACTGATAGTTCAAATCTTCCTTCAACATGACAGGATCTTTGTCCTCGCCTTGGTATTCCCAACAAGATACATACATGAACTTGTCGTCATGACGCAAGGCTTCGCCCTCTTCTGTCTGGTGTTCCGTACGGAAGTGGCCGCCACAAGACTCTGCACGGTCCAGCGCATCGTGTGCCATCAAAGTACCGATCTCGATAAAGTCTGCCACGCGCAATGCCTTTTCCAGTTCCGTGTTCAAATCACCGGCTGTTCCGGGTATCTTGACATTGCTCCAGAACTCTTTCTTCAAGTCTTTCAACATCTGGATACCTTCTTTCAATCCTTCGGCATCACGTGCCATACCTACGTGTTCCCACATGATATGACCCAATTTGCGGTGGATGGTGTCGACTGTTTCCTTCCCTTTGATATTCATCAATTTTTCGATACGAGCCTTGATGGCCTTTTCTGCTTCGACGAATTCAGGAAGATCGGTACTGAAACGCGGAACCTGAATCTGGTCGGACAGATAATTCTGGATCGTATAAGGCAATACGAAATAACCGTCAGCCAATCCCTGCATCAAAGCGGAAGCACCCAGGCGGTTTGCTCCGTGATCGGAGAAGTTGGCTTCACCGATAGCAAACAGACCCGGAATAGAAGTCATCAATTCATAGTCTACCCACAGACCTCCCATCGAATAGTGCAGAGCCGGGTAGATCATCATCGGAGTTTCATACGGATCATCGTTCGTGATCTCTTCGTACATGTCGAACAGGTTACCGTATTTCTGTTTAACGACTTCTTTGCCCAGACGGTTAATTGCATCGGAGAAGTCCAGGAATACAGCCAAGCCTGTACTGTTTACACCGAAACCAGCATCACAACGTTCTTTGGCGGCACGTGAAGCCACGTCACGCGGAACCAAGTTTCCGAATGCCGGATAACGGCGTTCCAGATAGTAGTCGCGGTCTGCTTCGGGAATATCTTTGCCTTTCTTGGTTCCTGCCTGTAAAGCCTTCGCATCTTCCAGTTTCTTCGGAACCCAGATACGGCCGTCATTACGCAGGGATTCGGACATCAAAGTCAATTTGGACTGGAAATCTCCTTTCACCGGCACACAAGTCGGATGGATCTGCACCATACAAGGATTAGCGAAGTAAGCGCCTTTCTTGTAGCATTGCCATGCGGCAGAACCGTTGGATGCCATAGCGTTGGTAGACAGGAAGAATGTATTGACATAGCCACCTGTCGCCACAACAACGGCATGAGCGGCGAAACGTTCGATCTGACCGGTAATCAGATTACGGGCGATAATACCACGGGCGCGGCCGTCTATCTTGACGACATCCAGCATTTCGTGACGCGTGTACATCTTCACCTTGCCCAAACCGATCTGACGGCTCAAAGCGGAGTAAGCACCCAGCAACAACTGCTGTCCGGTCTGGCCGCGGGCATAGAACGTACGCGATACCTGGGCGCCACCGAATGAACGGTTGTCCAGCAGGCCACCGTATTCGCGTGCGAAAGGTACACCCTGTGCCACGCACTGGTCGATAATATTGTTGGAGACTTCTGCCAGACGATATACGTTAGCTTCACGGGCACGGTAGTCGCCTCCTTTGATCGTATCGTAGAACAGACGGTAAACCGAGTCACCATCGTTCTGATAATTCTTTGCAGCATTGATGCCGCCCTGTGCAGCGATAGAGTGTGCACGACGGGGGGAGTCCTGAATACAGAAATTCAGCACATTAAATCCCATTTCTGCCAAAGAGGCAGCAGCGGAAGCACCGGCCAAACCGGTACCAACGACAATCACGTCCAGACGACGTTTGTTTGCGGGGTTCACCAACTTCTGGTGATTTTTATAATTTGTCCACTTCTCAGCCAACGGGCCCTGAGGGATCTTAGAATCTATCTGAGTCATAATGTTTTTTTTTCAAATTGAAAAGATAATATCCGAAATTAAGCGCCTGCGCCGTTCAGGAAGAAGATAACCGTGATAACAGCGAATAAGCCACAAATGATAGTAGCTACCCATTTGGAAATACATTCCCAACGGCCCAACCAAACGGTGTTGTTCCAACCGATCGTGTGAATAGCCGACCAGAAACCATGAGTAAGGTGGAACCACAAAGCGGCAAACCAGATCAGATACAATACCGTATTCACGATATTGCCTTTGAAGAAGTAGTTGATGAATTCGGCTCCATGCGTCGTTGCGATCATAGCACCGCCCAGTTCTACTTCGTGATGTCCGGCCAACTCGGCAAACATCATGTTATACCAGAATTGCGTGAAGTGCAAAACCATGAATAAGATCACGATCAGTCCCAAGACGAACATGTTCTGTGATGCCCATTCAACGCCTTTCGGACGGGCATTGATTGCATAGCGGTCATTTCCGCGTGCTTTACGGTTTTGCTGAGTCAAAATGATAGCATACACGAAATGTACTACCACACCAGCGGCCAACACCAATGTACCGGCCAAAGCATACCAGTTGGATCCCAGCAAACCGCAAATCATATTATACGCTTCACCAGAAAAAACTGCCGCTATGTTCATACACAGGTGGAACAATAGGAACAGAATTAGGAAGAGGCCTGATACACTCATTATCAGCTTCTTCCCGATAGAAGAATTAAGTAACCACATAAGATAATAATTTAAGTTATTTAATTGTATTTAAAAATTTCTTCCAATCTATTGGTTATTATTATGCAAAGGTATGCTAAATCCCCATATCACGCAAACGATTAAAGAAATATTTCGCCAATAGAATTTCGGCTTTCCGGAGGTTTTATTTTCGTCAGATATTGCGAACGGATTGTATGAAACGAAAAAAAATCGTTTTTTTGTAATCGATATCGGCAAAAGTGCCGGATAACTGATTATTATTTAATTGTCATATTATGAAAACTGCTGTTTTTTTCATTGGTGTTTTTTGGGCTTCTCTGTTTTTAGGTTCCTGTCGTCCATCCGAGACATCCTGTTCCGTTGTCGACACAGGGAAATCCTTGGACTATAGGATGGGAGATAAATTGTTGTTCTCTTACAATTATGCCACGGTTTACCCGACTCCGAACGTCGATTCAGTTTATAAACGTAGCGGTTTTATCCATCCCTTGAAGACTCTGGAAGGCGAAACTATGACCAATTGTTCTCCCGCCGACCATTACCATCACTTCGGTTTGTGGTATGCTTGGACGAAAACTACATTCGAAGGAAACGAGATCGACTTCTGGAATCTCCACAAAAAACAAGGAACGGTCCGCTTCCATAGTTTCGAGCGCATATCCGACAACGGTTTTGTTGCGACACTGGACCATGTGGTCTACCCCGATTCTCCCGCAGAAAAGGTAGCGATGAACGAACGCCTGGAGATCAACATCGGGACGACATCTTTACCGGGCTATTATATCGACTATCATACCACTATCCGTCTTGCCGGCTCCAGCCCGATCACTATGGAGGCTTATCGCTACGGCGGTATATGTATCCGTACACGTGAAGACTGGAACGATCAGACAGCCGAAATGCTTACCTCGGAGGGGCTTTCCCGTGACAAAGCAGACGGTTCGAGAGCCCGTTGGTGTTATTATCAGGGAAAAGCAGGAAATGAAACAGCATGTATCCTGATCGTCGCGGACCCTTCCAATCTGAATTACCCCGAACCTTTGCGTGTATGGGACAAGACTGTCAACGAACCTGCCGGTGATGTCATGTGGAATTTTTCGCCGACCAAGCAACAAGCATTTACTCTGGAATCAGGCAAGGAACTGAGTCTGTCTTATCGTATTTATGTGTTGGACAAGAAAATCAACGCCACTACGGCAGAAACGCTGTCCGATTTCAAGCGCGAGTAAATTCTATTGTCATACTGTCATATCTGTCTGTATATCGGTTTAAACCAATATGTTATGGCATGATAGTTGCCGTTTTGAACTATCATTCATCTGTCATAACTATCATGGTGAAAAACGATAACATCCTGTGTATCAGTTATACGATAAAAACAGGGACCGTCTGGGAACAGGTGCAAAACCTGTTAAAACGGCTTCTTTTTTCATCAAGACAGGCTTTTCTTTTGTCAAAAACGGCTTGCAGAGCCGCTTGAGATCCGGGTGTGCCCACCACGGAGGCCCGGGTGCGGGAGAGGTGCGGCCCCGGGTCTACATGAGACCTTTCCGGAGATGCGGCAGATGTTTATCTGCCATGTTGGAGGTACTTTATGCCCCGTTTTTGCCTCTTTTCCGGCGACGCTCCGGACGGTTAAACAAGAATCGTCCTTCTTGTCCTGATCCGGGAAGGGGGTTATTGTATGATATTGTTTTGTTAACAACAAAGCACATTCTTTGGGAATAGCAGTAAATTCCGGTTCTTCATCGGCGAAAAAGGGCTTTCTGCCATGAGGTGCGCGGTTTTTCACAACGAAGACGGTCGCCATCACCGTGAGTTGCCGGGATCATGCACTATGAAGACGGTCGTCATGACAACGAAGACGGTTATCACGGCGATGAAGACCGTCTTCATGCCGGCAAAGAGGGAAATCTCTTTTGAGCTATTCAAGACTGCGGCAACATTTGTTTGCTACAGGCGATTCTCCGGGAGTTCGGCTTTTCCAAAATGTCAGGATATTCCGCTTTTCGATAACAAAGGAATCTTGTCTTTCCTTTTTCCTGCCGTGCTTGTTTTAGCGGTTGCTTATTAATTCCGGTCTGGAAGAGGAAAATGTCAGACACGAATCGTCCGGGATTTCATTCCAAATAGAAAAACCTTCCGATAAGGGTTATTGTCTGTTTTGCTAACATGGCTTATCCTTGGGGTTATGCCCAATCGTGATCAGATGCTCTATGATAGATGCATGATGGTTGTTTTGCGAAATTTTCATGGAAAACAGAGAAGTGATTCCGGATAGCAATTATTGGTGCGGTTGCCCTGATACAAATGTGCAATATTGCAAAAATAAGATTATTTTTTTATGACAGAGTCGAATAAGAGGCATAAGTTCTATCAGAACTATGGTTTTTGGATACCTCATATCCGGGTCAAAGATATGAATTTTTTATTTTGTTGTGTGTTTTTTATTTAAAAAAGTTCATATTCGGGTTGATTTTAACAATTCCATTTTACAGATTTCTAACAAATACTTGGAAACAGGCATAAGAGCTCGTTTTCCCCACTAAAACCTATCTGAGGCTTATCTATCAATCGATTGAATTGTAAAAATTTTACATGTATTATATATAATTCCTTACAAATGCATTAGTTCTGATAGAACTAATTATAAAAACACAGAAAAACGCAATAAAAGCATGTCAAATCTAATGAGCCTGATCTAACAAGACACTCAACGGATGCAAGCCATTTTTCGTAGGATGTATTATTTCTTTTAAATATATACTCTATGTTGAAAAAAACTAAATTAATCAGTTTGATTTTGCTTTCGGGAACCTTTGCTGTCCCCGTAGGTGCTTTTGCCGAAACTGCACCATTAAAGCATGAAACGAACATTTCCCAGCAAAACGGGAAAGTGTCCGGTGTTGTAGAAGATGCCTTAGGCCCTGTTGCCGGCGCATCTGTGGTAGTAAAAGGTACTACTAATGGGACTGTCACAGATATGGACGGTAACTTCACATTGGAAGGCGTAAACAAAGGAAACATTATTCAGATTTCTTTTATCGGGTATGTTACTCAAGAGATCAAGTACACCGGACAGTCCGTCTTGAAAGTGGATTTAAAAGAAGATTCACAGGCTCTTGATGAAGTTGTGGTTGTTGGTTATGGTACACAAAAGAAAGCCAACCTGACCGGTGCAGTCGCACAAGTGGCAGGTGATGTTTTGGAAAATCGGCCTATCGCCAATATCGGACAAGGTTTGCAGGGGGTTGTTCCAAACTTGAATGTAACAGTCGGTGGTGGTGCTCCGGGACAGTCTTCTTCTTTCAACATCCGTGGTACGACTTCTTTGAATGGCGGTAGTCCGTTGGTGTTGGTTGATAATGTTCAGATGGATGCCAATTTGGTCAACCCTGATGATGTTGCATCCATATCGGTTTTGAAAGATGCTGCTTCTGCTGCCATATATGGTGCGCGTGCTGCTTATGGCGTTATTTTGATCACAACCAAAAATGGTAAGAAGGATCAAAAACCTCAAGTTTCTTTTTCTGCAAACGGTTATTGGCAAAGTCCTGCCGTACGAGTTACGAATGTGAACTCAATGGAATTTCTGTCAATGAAGGACTTGGCTTATCAAAACGGAGGTGGTAGCGGGCACTACTATAATGATGCCATTTATAAATATGCAGAAGATTATTATAATGGCACGTATGCTTATCCCGAGTTTTATAATGAATCCATTGACCCGAATAAGTGGCAATATTGTGGTAATACAGACTGGTTCAAGGAGTTGTATAAGACCTCATTCTCTCAGATGTATAACGTCAATTTGAACGGAGGTTCGGAAAAAACGACCTATTATGCTTCTTTGGGCTTTAATGATGTCGGTGGTATGTTGAAAGCCGGAGATGATTATTACAAGAAATTCAATGCGAACGTGAATGTTTCATCCGACATCACAAAATGGTTGAATGTCTCTGCCAAAATCATGCACACCTATACGAAAGAACAGCATCCTACAGGTGGTACTACTGCGATGAATTCAACGGCTTGGTCAGGACTTTCAAGCTATAGCGGTATGATGAAGAACGACTTGAGTCCATTGATGCCGATTCGCCACGGGCATACGGGCCGTCTGTATACGTCTGCTGGTGCTTCGGCCATAAATCAGTCTGACATTATTAGTTCCGGAGGTAAAGTTTATCAAGACGATGGGAAGCATTATTATGCCGGTCAGGGCAGTTACACCAACCCGGTCGCTATTCAGGAGCAGGGAGGTAACGGTCTTTACAAGCAGAATGACTTATGGATGACTGGCGCCATCCGCATTACACCGCTGGAAGGTCTGGTTGTTAATGCCGACTATACATTCAATTTCTACAATAAAGGGCAAAAACAGCATGTACAGCGTTTTTATGATTATACGGCCGTAGCAGGAACGGAGGGCTATTATCCTTGGACGAATCCGAGCAGTGTGACAATGACGAACAATGAAGATTATTACACTGCATTCAATGCTTTTGCCGAATATACGAAATCATTGAATGATACGCATAATTTCAAAGTCATGGCCGGCTACAACCAAGAATACAAGCACACGAAGTATTACTGGGCAGGCCGTAAAGAGTTGATTAATGACTCAAATCCGGCCATGAATCAGGCCACGGGTGAAAAGAATTTGGGATATTCTGAAAGCCAGTGGGCTATTAACGGTTTCTTTGCACGTGTCAATTATAACTATAAGCAACGTTATTTATTGGAATTGAACGGACGTTACGACGGTTCTTCCAAGTTCGCCGAAGCCGATCGTTATGCATTTTTCCCTTCTGTATCTGCTGCATGGCGTATGTCAGAAGAAGCATTTTTCGTTCCTGCAAAGAAATGGATCGATGATTTGAAAATTCGTGGTTCATGGGGATCTCTGGGTAACCAGGTGGTTGACGAATTGGGTAATTTCCCCTATTTGCCAAGTTACGGTGTAAATACAAGTTATGCTTACTTGTTGGGTGGTTCAAGACCTGTTGCGGTTACTCCTTCGGGATTAGTCAGCGGTGCATTTACTTGGGAAACTGTAACACAAATGGACTTCGGTTTCGATGCTGTCTTGTTGAATAATCGTCTAAGTGCGACATTCGACTGGTATCGTCGTGATACGAAAGACATGTTAACGGCAGGTCAATCTTTACCCGCTGTATTGGGAACCAATATACCGGTAGAAAACGCAGCCGACTTGAAGACGACCGGATGGGAATTGTCTTTAGGATGGACCGATCGCTTGTCTAACGGGTTGTCTTATTGGGTAAAAGGTGTGCTTTCCGACTATCAGGGAGAAATCACGAAATTCACGAATGACGCCGGTTCGCTCAGCAGCCGTTATGTCGGACAGAAAATCAACGAAATCTGGGGATACCGCTCGGAAGGCTTGTTCCAATCCGATGCCGAAGCGGACAGTCATGTAGATCAGTCGTACTTATATGGTGGAAAATGGGGCGCTGGTGATGTAAAATACGTCGATTTGAACAACGATGGTAAGATTGATATCGGTAAGAATACATTGGCCGATCCGGGTGATAGAACGATTATCGGTAACTCTACCCCGCGTTACAGTTACGGTATTACAGCCGGCTTTGAATATAAGAACTTCGACTTCGAAATGTTCTGGCAAGGTGTCGGTAAGCGTGATTTCATGCCGGGTGGTAGTGCTTTCTGGGGCTTCACATCGGAATGGGACACGCCTCTGAAATCCGCTTTGGATTATTGGACGGCCGATAACATTGCCGCTTATTTCCCGCGTCCGAACTGGAACAATGGCGGTAACAGGCAGACTTGCGACCGTTATTTGCAGAATGCCGCTTATCTCCGGCTGAAGAACATCACGTTGGGCTACACGATACCTCATGTTGTCTTGAAAAAAGTAGGTATCAGCCGTCTGAGAGTTTACCTGCAAGGTGAAAACCTGCTGACGTTCACTCCGCTCATCGACGCTTTTGATCCGGAAATTATCGACAATATGACTTACCCTATTACCAAAAAAGTATCTGTAGGTCTTAATTTAACATTCTAAACGAAATAAAACAATGAAACTGAAATATATAATGTGCATGGCGGCTTTTGCGGGCGTTTTTACGGCCTGCGATGTGACTGACAAGTCGCCTATTGATTCTTTGACAGATGCTTCCTATTGGAAAACTGTCCAAGACTTGAAATTGTATGCCAACGGCTTGTATGGTAATTTGGATGCACCCAGCGTCACGAAAGACAATACGAGTGATAATTGTGTGACCACAAATTATAGTTCATGGTTGTTCAATGAATCGACTGTTCCTGCTACGGCAAGTAGTGCAGGATGGTCCTGGACGAACATCCGTAGTTGTAACTTCTTCTTGCAGCGTTACAAATCCGTAAGCGGAACCGAAAGTGAAATCAACCAGTATGTAGCGGAAGTCCGGTTTTTCCGCGCATTGGATTACTATGGCAAGATCAAATCGTTTGGGGATGTGCCTTGGTATGAAAAGGATTTGCAGACAACAGATACGGAAGAACTTTACAAAGCACGTGATTCCCGGGATTACGTTTTGAGCAAAATCATCGAGGATTTGGAGTTTGCAATCACTTGGCTACCCGATTTCGGCAGACAGGAAAGCGGTCGCTTGACAAAAGATGCGGCACGGACACAATTGGCTCGCATCTGCTTGTATTATGGGACTTATAAAAAGTATCATAATGAATCCGGGACACCTTCTTCCGACGACCTGTTGAACAAGGCTGTTACTTTGACTGACGCGATCATCAACAGTAATAATTACGCCATTGTGAAAGGGACAGATGCCGGTTGCGGACAGTCTCCGTTTGAAGGATATCCCTTGTATTACTCTAACCAGTTTGTACAAGAAGATCTCTCTTCCAATAAAGAGGCCATTTTGGCCCGTTATTATGAAAACGGCGTTTTGATGCACGAAACTGGCCGTCAGGCGGGATCTTCCGGAACAGGACTTTCAAAAGACTTTGTAGAGTCGTTCTTATGTACGGACGGACAGCCGATTTCAATCAGCAGCTTGTATAAAGGTGACGAAAACCTTGATGACGAATTCGTCAATCGGGATCCCCGTATGTATCAAATTATTGATAACCGGCACAAGCCTTATACGATCATTAATGGTGAACAGCAAGTGAATCCTTATCCTGCTTGTGGTGCGAATGACGCAGTAACGGGCTATCCTTGTGTCAAGTACCGTTCACCGCTTCAGGCACAGTGGGAAGCGAACAAGACTACTTATGACTGGTTCGTTTATCGCTATGCGGAAGTCTTGTTGATCAATGCGGAAGCCCATGCAGAACTGGGTTCTTGCACACAAGACGTTCTGGAGAAAACCGTAAACCAGTTACGCGACCGTGTCGGTATGCCCCACATGACGACAAATCCGGTTGTTGACCCGGCTGCCATCGATTATGGCTATACGGTAACGCCTCTGATTTATGAAATCCGCCGTGAACGTCGTATCGAGTTGATCGCTGAAGGCCATCGTTTGGACGATTTGAAACGTTGGAATGCGATGAAGGTATTCGAAAACCCGAAAACAA
The DNA here is from genome assembly GCA_910577325.1 of uncultured Parabacteroides sp. GTDB lineage: Bacteria > Bacteroidota > Bacteroidia > Bacteroidales > Tannerellaceae > Parabacteroides. The sequence continues at coordinate 125,100 of CAJTMR010000003.1, read as the reverse complement.
TGTTAGGTATCCGTATCACAGATGCTGTGAAGAAACAATACGAAGGTAATGTGGTTTTTGGTGGCACGGATGGTCGTCCTACTATCGAATACCAAGGCAAGACTTATTTGTTCCAATATCCGAGCAAGAGCTTGAACGATGCAGGCCGTAAATGGTCTTCCAACGACAAGCGTTGGTTAAGTCCGTTACCTACAGACGAGTTGGTTTTAAATACCAATTTGGTACAGAACCCCGGTTGGCAATAATTAATAGTTAGCAGAAAAAGGGGATGTACCAATTTGGGTACAGCCCCTTTCTGTTTTTTCATCCATATATTCCTTATGAAGTATAACCGTTTAATATCCGGACTTCTTTTGTTCTTTCTACAGACTGTAGTGTTCTATTGTGTCTTTTGTTACTTGTTCCCTTTTAAGGAACAGTTACAAATGTTTCAGTATACAGGCCGATATGCAGCTATGACGTTGGGACAAGCCGGTGGTGCTGCTCTTTATATTTCAGAATTTCTTTCTCAGTTTTATGTCTTAATAGGTGCCGGGCCTGTTCTCGCAGCATTTGTTCTGACAGGAATTGCTGTTTTTTCTTTCCTTTTTTTGAAAAAAATATCATTACGGGACGATCTTCTTCTTGTTAGCCTGCTCCCTTGGTTTTCTTTGTTTATTATGCAATTGGATTATGACTATCAGGAACAAGGGACGATCGCCTATCTTTTTTTATTGTTCTTCTTATGGTTGTACACGAATCTGAAGCCCAAGATTCGGTTGATATATGGGGTTTGCTTAATCCCTGCATTATATTGGATAGGCGGGCCGGTTGTTCATTTATTCGCTCTTTCCGCTTTGCTGTTTGAATTCCTGACCAATGGAAATAAGAAATACGCAAGTTTGATTTATCCCCTTGTCGCCATTTTGTCTGCTGTTATCGGGACTTATTTGGGATTCAGCAGAAATTTGAAGTTTGCTTTTTTACCGGATGCTTATTATGATCCGATGCTACATACTTCCCGAATCTATTACTCCTGGTATGCCTTACCGATTATGATGGTATGGGGCGCTTATTTGAAAAAATGGAAAGAACCGGTATCTGTAAAGAAGAAATGTATTTGGATCGGGATTCAGTGGATGGCAGTCGGATTCGTCGCTTATCAGGGAATTATACATTGGGGGCGGTTGGATACGATTGATCATCTCGAACAAGACTATTATATTCGCAATGGAGAGTGGGATAAGGTGATAACATCATTTGACCAAACCACTCTGTCTAAACGTCGTATGTGCGGATTAAACTTGGCACTTGCCCGTAAAGGAATACTTTCGGAAAGATTATTGGACTATCCCCAACGCGGTATCGAAACATTGATGCTACGTTGGGATCAATCGGTATTTACAGCGGAGCTGCATAGCGATCTCTATTATTGCATGGGAATTATCAGTACGGCGCAGAAATTCGCTTTTGAGGCTTTCGTCAGCTCACACCCTTCCGGAAATCCCCGGATGTTGAAAAGGCTGGTGGAAACCAATCTCATTACTGGTGCTTATCCGGTAGCCGAAAAATATATCCGGTTATTGGAGAATACCTGGTATTATAAGGATTGGGCTGCCGATCATCGCTGTTTCCTCTATAATGACCAGGCTATAGAGGAAGATAAGGAATTGGGAATGAAGCGTCGTTGCTGGAAATCGGAAACGCTTATTCCCGGATTATATACAGATCCGGTCAGCACTTTGATTCATTTGGTTCCGGCTTGTCCGGAAAACAAAGCCGGATTGCAATATTTGACTTCGTTCCTGTTATTGAATAAAGATATTGAAACTTATAAAACCTTGCAGGAGAACCTGTACCGTTCTTCCGCTTGGCGTGATATGACGGAATGCCAGCAGGAGGCAATCGTGATTTGCAGTCCCAATGATCCGCATTTCTGGCTGGAACACGGGGTGAGCATCAAAGTAAGGAACAGAGCGATAGCTTTTATGCAGAAGGTGCAGGAGGTTTCCCGTTCGGGACAGAATCCTGCGGTGGCTTTGGCTTCCGAATACGGCAAGACCTATTGGTACTATTATATGTTTAACACGATGGACAAATGAAACAATTACTTTTCTGCATATTCTTGTTGCTGTTGGGAGGATGTTCTTCCAACCAACCTCCTGCCGCCTCCGGGCAGATAGATGAACTGCCGGCCATTTATCCGGATTATACCGGCGTAACCGTGCCGCAATCAATCGCACCTTTGAATTTTGCCGTGCAGACGGATGGAAAAGCGTGTGCGGTATTTACAAACGGAGGATATACATTTGCCGTTTATGCCTCCGGCGGAGCCTTTTCCATTCCCGGCACAGACTGGAAAAAGTTATTGGCTACGGCAAAAGGTAAACAGGTGGAGGTATCTGTCCTGACAGAAGAAAAGGGGGTATGGAAGGCGTATCTTCCGTTTCATATCCGGGTTTCCGAAGATCCGGTCGATCCGTATATCGCTTACCGTCTGATCGATCCCGGTTACCAGCTATGGAATGAAATGGGAATCTATCAACGCGAATTATCCTCTTTCGATCAGGAACCGATTCTGGAAAACCGTCTGACGGATAATAATTGCATGAACTGTCATTCGTTTTGCATGCAGGACCCGGATAAAATGCTGTTCCATGTCCGTGCAAAGTATGGCTGTACCGTGTTTGTGGATGGCGACCGGATAGAAACGCTTGATACGAAAACCGATCGGACGATCTCGGCCTTGGTCTATCCTTCCTGGCATCCTTCCGGAAAGTTTGTTGCTTTTTCGGTCAACAACACGACACAAGACACGCATCCCGTGCACCGTACGGAAGTATATGACAAGGCGTCGGATGTAGTCGTCTACGATGTGGAAAAACAGGAGATTGTCACAACGCAAACTTTGTTCTCGAAAAGCCGTTTTGAAACGTTCCCAACCTTTTCGCCGGATGGAAAGGAGCTTTATTTCTGTTCCGCCCCGGCATTGAAAGTTCCGGGTGAATTGTGTGATCTCCGTTATAGCCTTTGCCGTATCTCCTTCGATCCTGAAAGCCGGACGTTCGGTTCTGCTGTCGACACGATCTTTCAGGCGGAAACAGAAGGGCGAAGCATCCTGTTCCCTCGTGTCTCCCCGGATGGGAAATATCTGCTCTGTACAACGACTTCCTACGGAACGTTCCCCATCTGGCATAAAGACGCGGATCTGTGTATGTTCGACTTGGACACAGGTGAACAGATCCCGACGGAAGAAGCAAACAGTCCCGATACGGACAGCTATCATTCCTGGTCGTCCAACAGCAAGTGGGTGGTATTCAGCAGCCGTCGCTTGGATGGCTTATACACACGTCCTTTCATCGCACACGTCGGTGAAGGCGGCGTCCTCTCAAAGCCGTTCGTCTTACCCCAGGAATCGACGGATTATTATACGCTTCTCACCAAATCGTACAACATCCCGGAATTTGTCAAGGGGAAGGTGAAAACGGATACATATAAATTAGTCTCCCGAATAAAAGAAGGGAAAAACCGGAAAATCTCATTTACAAAATAACAACATGAACACAAAGAATCTTTTAATCACCGGTATGTTTGCCGGACTGCTTTTTTCTTGTAAGGAAGCGGAGCCGCCTGCTCCTGTTTTGCCGGTTCCGACGCCGGAACAGATCGAATGGCAGAAAATGGAAAATTATGCATTCGTGCATTTCGGGTTGAATACGTTTAATGATTTGGAATGGGGGTACGGAAATACGCCTGCTGAAACATTCGATCCGACAGACCTGGATTGCGAACAATGGGTGCGGATCATCAAGGCCACCGGGCTGAAGGGGGTGATCCTGACTGCCAAGCACCATGACGGTTTTTGTCTGTGGCCGACGAAAACGGTTGATTATAATATCTCCAAATCTCCCTATAAAGACGGAAAAGGCGATATGGTTCGCGAATTGTCGGATGCCTGCAAGAAGCATGGCCTGAAGTTCGGGCTTTACCTCTCTCCTTGGGATCGCCATAATGCCGAATATGGGCGGGAAGGTTACCAAAAGACCTATCATGAGCAGATCAACGAACTGATCTCCAACTACGGTCCGTTATTCGAGTTCTGGTTTGACGGGGCGAACGGAGGAAATGGCTGGTACGGCGGAGCGAATGAAACGCGTTCGATCGATCCGAAAACCTATTACGGTTATGAGACTGCCCGTGAAATGATCAAAGCGAAACATCCGGAAGCGATGATCTTCGGCGGAACGGTTCCCGATATCCGTTGGATTGGCAATGAATCCGGTTGGGCTGGCGAAACAAACTGGTCGCCCTATTCTTTGGATAAGGAAACCCATTATACCCAGAACCAATGGGGAATGAAAGACGGAAACCAGTGGCTACCGGGAGAATGCGACGTGTCCATCCGTCCGGGATGGTTCTATCATCATCGTGAAGACCATCAGGTTCGTACTGTTCCGAATCTGGTTGATTTGTATTATCGCAGTGTGGGACATAATGCCAACTTTCTGCTGAATTTCCCGGTAGCACTGAGCGGACAGATTCATCCGGTCGATTCGGCGCGTGCCGTCGACTGGTATCATACGATCCAGGCAGAGTTGAAAGATAATCTTTTGGCAGGTATCCAGCCAAAAGCAAGCGAAACCCGTGGGGGTACTTATAAGGCATCGAATGTGACGGACGACAGTTGGGATTCTTATTGGGCTACTTCCGATGGAGTGACGTCGGGCTCACTAACTTTCCCGTTACCGACAGGGACTTCGCTGAACCGAGTGATGATTCAAGAGTATATACCTCTCGGACAACGTGTATGCGCCTTTACGCTTGAAGTGGAAAAGGATGGCAAATGGTTGCCGGTGGAAACAGCCGATACGCTTTCGACAGTGGGCTACAAACGTCTCGTCCGTTTCAAGACGACTTCGGCTGATGCTTTGCGCATCCATTTCACGGAGGCCAAAGGGCCGTTGTGCATCAATAACGTGGCAGCTTTCCTGGCTCCACCGCTGTTGGAACAACCGCGTATCATGCGGAATACGAAGAATGAAGTACGCATAGACGTGGAAAGCGAAGGAGCTGATATTTATTATACGACAGACGGAACGGAGCCGACGGCGCAGTCTGCAAAATATGAAGCCCCATTCACACTCGACAAGAAAGGGACTGTCAAGGCGATTACTTACGACGCCCAGTCCGCTAAAACCGGCCCTGTTGCTATTCACCATTTTGATTTGCCGGCTGCCGACTATAAGGTGGTTAGTCCCGTTGACGAACGGACGAATCTCATGTTTGACGGGAATGGCTATTCGACCTATTATCTGCCCGAAGGCAGGAATGAAATAGCTGTGGAACTGGCTGCACCTCACACGATCAGCGGTTTTATCTATACTCCTAACCAAGGGCGCGACTCACAGGGGCATATCTCGAACTACCAATTGCTGGTGGATGGCAAAGTCGTGGCTTCCGGTGAATTTTCGAACATCAAGCATAACCCGATCGAACAAGAAATACGTTTTGCCCCCGTCAAGGGCCAAAAGTTAGTTTTTAAGGCAACACGCATAGTAGATAATGTGAAACGTGTTGGAATTGCTGAATTCTCCGTTATCACGGAAGATTAAGATTTTCAACGTAATTTGTGTCGGACAGCAGGCGCCTGTGAAGGCCCTTGCTGTCTTTTAAAAGAAAATATATTTATTCACTTTATAAAGGATAGAAAATGAAAAAGAATGTATTGAAAATTGGAGTAATTGTTGCAGTTGCTTCGGTAGCAGTATGGAATGTAGGAATAAATGAAACGAAAGTTTTGTTTACTGATTTTTTCACATTGGAATCAATGGCCAAGTTGGAGACTGTATGTGTCGGAGATGTCGATAAAAATAGTGGAATATGCAAAAAAGATATCAATCCAGAAGCAGGATCTTTTTGTGCCCGAAGAGAGGATTATTCAGATCCGATTAATTGTTTTGCAACAGCATCTTATGAATAAAAATATTTGACTATGTTTCAACTTGGTTTGGCCCATGCTCGCATGTGCTATTTTTACTTATTGCTTTTATTTATGGTTTCATGCCGTTTCGAAGGTGTGAAGAACGACCAGTGTGATCTGCATGAAAACAGATGTGTTTTACATCTTGTCGGCAAGAAAGAGTTTCATGTTAATGAGAACATATCGGTTTTGACGCAATACATCCAATATATCGACACTTTGAACATGTTTTCTTTGTATAACAAATACGACAATGCGATTTATTTTTTCGATTATCCCGACGGGAAACAAAAGAGAAAAATACAACTCATGCGGGAAGGTGATAACGGAGTAGGTTTGATTCAGGGATATGATTATGTGAATGAAGACAGTATCTTTGTCTATAATTACGGTACAGGGTATGCCTATATGGTCAATTCGGAAGGGAAACTTTTATGGAAAAAGAGCTTACCGGTATTGGATGCCGCTTGGAGTGACCTCAGACCAGCTTTCCCGTATGTGGAAACGGACAGCCCTATTGTCTACGCAGATCGTAAATTGTTTTTTTGCGGCATGAGAAGTTCTGAATCACCTTTAGAAACTTCAACGAATAGTCCGATCATGACGATATATGATTTTCAAACCGATTCTGTATTTTTCCGTTTGAACTACCCTGAACAATATCAAAAATATAGTTGGGGTGGAGGATTTTGCCGCAGGCCTTATTTTACAGTGAACAGACATAAGTCTCTTGCTGTTGTCAGTTTTCCACAAGACCATAATCTGTATGTCTATTCCTTACAGGACGGAAAGCAAAGCAAATATTATTCCGGTAGCCGGTTGGTCGACAGGATTGAAGCCTATGATGAGAAAAAAGGAGTCCAGTCGGATGAGAACAGGGTGCTCCGCTGGTTTTATTCCGTACCTTCTTATAGATGTGTTATTTATGATAAAAAGAGAGATTTGTATTATCGTTTGGCGTGTTTGTCAGAAAAGAAGAATGCAGATGAATTTATTTCCGCAACGCAACCAATCGTACTGATCGTATTAGATGGTCAATTTAATTATATCGGTGAAGCTGTTCTACCTGAAGATGTAGATTTTCGCCGAACAAATTGCTTTTCAACGGATGGCGGCTTCTTCATACAGGCTCTTACGGATAATGACGATCTAATGACATTTTATCAATTTAAGGTGGACATCCATGAATAAAACGCATATTTTTATTTTGTCTCTTTAATCTTATTGAACGCAGATGAAAAAAATAATATTTTTAAGTGCAATTATATTTTGTATTTCTTGAAAAGGGAAATGCAAAAGACTTTATCGCAGCAACACAACCAACCGTATTGATGATTTTGGATAGTCTGTTTAATTATATAGGTGAGGCGACCTTGTCTAACGATGTAGACTTTCGTATAACAAATTATTTTTCAAAGAATTATAACTTGCACATCAAATCCTTACTAATATGACGGCCTAATGGACCTCTATTAATACCGAATTGAGGTCAAGGAATAGAAAGTTCATGAGAATAGTTATTTGAAGAAGGCTTCATCTGCTCTTGTTTTCTAAAAAATGCAAACAAATTAAACCGTTTGCCGAAAATATAGATGACATTTTCGTGTGTTTGTATATACAATTGTCTTATCAATAGAAAAGACAAGATACAGAGCATATCCGGAACGATGGCTGCAGACGCTTTCTTCTCCAAAGAAGCTTTCATAACGCCTATGTGTGAGAATATTTTCTCACACAATTCTCTTGTTTTATTATAAAAATTTATATCTTTGTAAGAGTAACTAAAAAAGCCATAAAACATGAGACAAAAAGTGTTAAAAATCGGAGCATTTGTTATTGTTATCGCATTATCTATATGGAATATGGAATTAAATGAAACAAAAATTCTTTTTACATTCCTCTTATCATTTGATTCATTAGCAAAAACAGAAACAGCCTGCTTGGGAGAATGTAGCCATAATACGGGTATATGCAAAAAAAATGCGGAAGAAGGAACGGGCTCTTCTTGCGTTGTCCCAATTGAAGGAGAAACAAAAAATTGTTACAAAACAGTACATACTTCATTTCCTGAATCCGATTAAGTTAATAATATGAAAAAAGTAATATATCTATTTATCATCTTCTATTTTTCTTCTTGTGTAAATAGTGGTACAGAAAAGAATTTGTATTACGGTAAAAAAGAGAACAAATGCGAGATCCATCGTGTTTTAAAGAAAGACATTCCTATAGGAGATAGTATTTCTGTCTTGACTAACTATATACAATATGTAAAAGAAGACGACTTGCTTTTGTTTTATAATCAATATGACAATTCCATTTATGCCTTTAACTATGAACAGGGTACTTTAAACAAAAGCATTCAGTTAAGAAAAGAGGGAAACAATGGAGTTGGGGAAATCCAAGGATTTAGTTATGTAAATAGAGATAGTATTTTTGTTTACAATTACGAAATGTTTACTTTGTTTTTAGTAAATTCATCTGCTACAGTTTTATGGAAAAAGCGTTTGCCAATGGATGAAATTAGCGAAAAGGGATTCTTGCCCGCATATCCTTGGCTTCAAACAAATTGTCCGATGGTCTATTGGAATAACAAATTGATCTTGGGTGGATTCGGTGCTACTGAATCTGAAAAAGAATCGTCATCAAATTTACCTGTTACAACCATTTATGAATTTCAGAAAGACACAGTATTATTGGCCAACAATTACCCATCGCAATACCAACAATACAATTGGGGTGGCGCTTTTTTCAGGATGCCTTATTTCGATGTCAACAAAGATAATGGAACAATTCTTGTCAGCTTTCCGCAGGATCACAATTTATATGTTTATTCGTTATATGAATTTATTCAGAAGAAATATTATGCAGGTTGTAATCAAATCAAGCAAATAAATGCTTACGACCAAAAAAAAGGAGAAATCATCGATCAAGAACGTGCTTATAAATGGTATTTAAATACGCCATCCTACCGGAATATCCATTATGATCCATATCGAAAGTTATATTACCGTTTAGCATGCCTACCGGCCAATGAAACACTAAAGAAAAAATATACAATCGGGATACGCCCGATTATTTTAATTGTAATGGATGAATATCTACGTTATTTGGGAGAATGCGTATTACCTGACAATATCGAGTTGAGATATACAAATAGCTTTGTAACAAAAGATGGGCTAAATATACAAGTACTAACCGATAATGAAGATCTTATGACATTCTATCAATTTGAAGTTAATATCCATGAATAAAGTAATTGTACATATTCTTATATTATTATCACTTTTCGGTTGTCGTCTGGTCAATTTTGAACAGGCTGTAAAGAAAAGTTTTGAAAATTATTTGGATTCGGCAACATATTCGTATCAATATATTATGCTGATACCCAACTCTGGTTGTACAGGATGTATTTCTGAAGCGGAATATTTCTTCAAAGAATATAAAGACAATGATAAAATACTATTCATATTTACTCATGTCATATCCAAAAAAGATTTGCGTATACGAATGGGAAAAGAGAATTTGCAACGTAAAAATGTTTTGATTGATAATGATAATCAGTTCTATTTTGAAGAGTTTCAAGAATCCATCTATCCTATTGTAGCCGTGATAAAAGATAAAAAGGTTATTGCATTGAAAGATCACGTATTTTTGAGGGAAATATATCCTCCTAAGGATTAATGTTAGATGAAATGAAATACTTTATCTTTTTTCTGTTTGGTTATTGTTTCTATTCTTGTCAAAGTTTCGAGGAAAGGCAATTGGCTTATGCATTGGATTTTGCAGGAGAAAATCGTAAAGAACTTGAAAAGGTATTGGATTATTATGCCAAAGATCCTTTAAGATTAGAAGCGGCCCGTTTTCTAATCCGCAATATGCCCCGATATTATGGATATGAAGGATGGCGCCTGGATTCAATTCAAAGAATTTTGATAACAGCCGAACAGAAACATTTTATAAATGATTCTATTGTTCGAAAATGGACAAAACAATCTTTGTATGCCCTTCCGAAAATATACGATGCACATGTTATTAAAGCCGATTATCTGATTGAAAACATTGATTTATCATTTAAAATGTGGAAAGAATGTCCTTGGAACCAGGATTTACCATTTGAAGATTTTTGCGAATTGATTTTACCTTACCGAATTGATGACGAACCATTGAGTAATTGGAGATTAGCTTATTTCAACACTTACTTTTCATCTCTTGATTCATTCGTGGACTGTACAGATCCATTACTGTTATGTAACACTTTGTCGAAAGAATTAAGTAAGAAGGAGTTTTTTTATACCACGGATTTTGACATGCCACATTTAAGTGCCCGTTTTTTACTGACTCATCATGTTGGTTTCTGCCGTGAGATGTGTGATCAGGCTGTTTACGCAATGCGAGCTTGCGGCATTCCAGTCACTGTCGATATGTTTGTTTATTCACCTGAATATCAAGGAAGCCACCAGTGGAATGTAGTAAGAGGAAAAAATGGACACTTCTATCCTTTTTGGACAAGTTGGTATGAAATGAATAATAACAAGAAAGGCGATGGACGAAAAAAAGGAAAAGTTTACCGACAATGCTTTGGTATGCAGAAAGAAGCGATTAAAGGTATAACGAGCCGAAAAAATGTTCCTCCATTATTTAAAAACCGATTTATAAAAGATGTAACAGTAGATTATACAGGAACAAATAAAATAGCGGTAAAAGTAGAAACTGAGGACCCTTATATTTATTTGGGAGTATTCAGTCCAGACGGATGGATTCCTATAGATATAGGGGAAAATATAGAAGGGTACGTAACATTCTATAATGTAGAACAAAATTTAATTTATCAGACTTTACATTCAAACGATAACTCATTGAAGATGGCGGGCTATCCTTTTTTATATACACAAGACACTATACACTATTTTATTCCTAAAACGGGGTGTACAGAACAGATAGCACTTCTTCGCAAAATGTCATTAACTAAAGGAATAAAATCCTTTTTATATCGGTATATCATCGGAAGTGAGATTGAAGGAAGCAAGAGTTTATCATTTAAAAATCCAATAAAATTACTGACATTACAGGATACGCTCACCACTAATTATAATGAATTTGCGACATTGGACACATTTTCTATCCGATATATCCGATACAATTCGCCATTAGAGCGTCCGATAGAACTGGCAGAAATTTCCTTTTGGGAAGATTTAGATATGAGAGAAGAAATTCCAGTAAAAATCATAAACAACCTTATGCCTCTTCATCCAGCTAATTCTATTGACAAAATAAACGATAAAGATATATTGTCTTTTTTCGAATCTCAGGATACGACATGTTGTTTATTATTTGATATAGGTAAAGAAATTTCCGTAAAAAAAATAGTACTTTCTCCCCGAAATGATGACAATTATATATGGCCTGGTGATGAATATGAACTATTTTACAACGACGGCATCAATGGTTGGTTCTCTTTGGGAAAACAGGTTGCAAAAGAAAGAGTCTTGTATTACAACGTTCCAGTTAATGCTTTATTTTGGTTGAGGAATTTGAGTAAAGGGAAAGAAGAACAAGTATTCTTTTATAGGAATAATATTCAACATTTCGTAACAAATCTTCCTTAAAAAAGCATCAACTGCATGACTATATTGCGAAGTAATGGAATATATGTTTTAAACATCATGCCATTAATACAATCTACATGAAAACATTTGCATTACCACTTGGCCTGTTTGTCTGAAAAGGGAAATGCAAAAGACTTTATCCCAGCAACACAACCAACCGTATTGATGATTTTGGATAGTCTGTTTAATTATATAGGTGAGGCGACCTTGTCTAACGATGTAGACTTTCGTATAACAAATTATTTTTCAAAGAATTATAACTTGCACATCAAATCCTTACTAATATGACGGCCTAATGGACCTCTATTAATACCGAATTGAGGTCAAGGAATAGAAAGTTCATGAGAATAGTTATTTGAAGAAGGCTTCATCTGCTCTTGTTTTCTAAAAAATGCAAACAAATTAAACTGTTTGCCGAGAATGTCGTCTATATTTCTGCGTGCTTATGTATATTTACGCACCAATAAGTGTTTTTATAGAATACCAGGAAAATATGACGAAGAGAGTGAAGTGGGGCGTGACAGCGGCGATTCTTTTGATGATTGCCGGAATGATCGTTTACCCGCAGATTAAAAGCCGTATGAAAGCATCCAAAAATGCGGCAGAAGTGGTTCCGTCAGCCGGAAGCCAAGTTCGGAAACAAGTTTTGAATATCAATGCGGAGGTGCTGAAGTATCAGTCTCTTACCGATAAGACCATTGTAACCGGCAGTACGATACCGGACGAAGAGGTGGATCTCTCGTTCGAGTCGTCGGGCAAGATTGTGGCCATCTATTTTACGGAAGGTACGCATGTGAAATCCGGTGATTTGTTAGCCAAGATCAACGACAAGCCGTTGCAGGCGGAACTGAAGAAGCTGGAGGCGCAAGTACCTCTGGCCAAAGACCGTGTATATCGGCAACATACGCTTTTGGAAAAGGACGCGGTCAGCCAAGAAGCTTATGAACAGGTAGCCACCGAATATGAAAAACTGATGGCGGATATCGAGCTGGTCAAGGCGCGTATTGCACAAACAGAACTCCGGGCGCCGTTCGATGGGATCATCGGCCTTCGGAATGTCAGCGAAGGTGCTTACGCTTCACCTTCGACCGTTATCACCAAATTGACAAAAATATCTCCTCTGAAAATCGAGTTTTCCGTTCCCGAGCGATATTCTGCGGATATAAAAGACGGTACACCGATCGTGTTTAGGATGAACTCATCTGTCGGCATGATGCAGGATTACAAAGCGACCGTTTATGCGGTAGAAAGTAAAATCGATGAGGCGACCCGCTCGTTGAAAGTGCGTGCGACCTATCCGAACCGAGACGAATCAATCGTGCCGGGACGCTATACGTCAATCGAAATCACACGCCGCGAAATCAAAGAGGCGCTGGCGATCCCCAGTGCGGCTCTGATTCCGGAAATGGGGAAAAACATCGTTTATCTGTATAAGGGCGGTGTGGCGGAACCTGCCGAGATCATTCTGGGGCTTCGTACGGAAAGCCATGTACAGGTATTGAAAGGATTGAGCGTGGGCGATACGGTGATTACTTCCGGTGTAATGCAGCTTCGTACGGGAATGAAAGTAGCGATTGATAACCTGAAGTAACGAAACGATATGGCGAATATTTCTGAAATCAGTATAAAGAGGCCGGTACTTTCGACCGTGATGATGCTCATCCTCCTGTTGTTCGGGATGATCGGCTATAAGTTCTTGGGGGTTCGCGAGTTTCCGAGCGTGGACAACCCGATTATTTCGGTGAACGTATCTTATCCGGGAGCCAATGCCGAGGTAATCATGAACCAGATCACGGAACCCCTCGAACAAAATATCAACGGTATTCCGGGGATTCGTTCATTGAGCAGTGTCAGCAGCCAAGGCAGTTGCCGTATTACAGTCGAGTTCGAATTGTCTGTCGACTTAGAGACGGCGGCAAACGACGTGCGCGACAAGGTCTCACGTGCCCAGCGTTACCTGCCCCGCGACTGTGACCCTCCGACGGTGTCGAAAGCAGACGCCGACGCGACTCCGATCATGCAGATCGGTATCCGAAGCAGCAAGCGCTCGCTGATGGAACTGAGCGAAATCGCCGAGCTGACCGTGAAGGAGCGGCTTCAGACTATTCCGAACGTGAGTGGCGTGGACATCTGGGGACAGAAACGTTACTCCATGCGCCTGTGGCTGGACCCGATCAAGATGGCCGGCTATGGTGTCACCCCCTTGGATGTGAAGAACGCAGTGGACGCCGAGAACGTGGAACTTCCCTCCGGAAGTATCGAAGGAAACACGATCGATTTGTCTATCCGTACGCTGGGCCTCATGCACACGGCAGCGGAATTCAACGACCTGATCATTAAACGGGATGGTGCAAACATCATCCGTTTTCAAGACGTCGGACGTGCGGAGGTAAGCCCGGAAGACTTGCGTAGCGTAATGCGCAAGAACGGCGAGCCGATGGTCATTGACGTTATCATCCCGCAGCCGGGCGCCAACCAGATCGAGATTGCTGATGAGGCCTACAAACGTATCGAACAATTGAAGAAAGATCTGCCGGAAGATGTAACAGTCGAGATGGTGTATGATAATACCCGTTTTATCCGCGCCTCGATCAAGGAGGTGGAAGAGACCATTTATGTGGCTTTCCTGCTTGTCGTGCTGATCATCTTCCTTTTCTTGCGCGACTGGCGTGTGACGATGGTTCCGGTGGTGGTAATTCCGGTGTCGCTGGTAGGGGCATTCTTTGTGATGTATGTTTCCGGCTTCTCCATCAATGTGCTGACGATGTTGGCGGTGGTGCTTTCGGTCGGATTGGTGGTGGACGATGCGATCGTGATGGCGGAGAATATCTATGTCCGCATCGAGCAGGGAATGGAACCGAAAGAGGCCGGCATAGACGGGGCGAAGGAGATATTCTTTGCTGTCGTCTCGACAACAGTCACGCTCGTCTCCGTCTTTCTCCCGATCGTCTTTATGGAAGGGATGACAGGACGCCTGTTCAAGGAGTTCAGTATCGTGATCGCCGGTTCTGTCACGATTTCTTCCTTTGTGGCTCTGACCTTCACTCCAATGCTGGCGACCAAGTTGCTCAGAAGGCGGGAAAGCAAAGGGTGGCTGTATAGGAAGACCGAACCGTTCTTCGAAGGCATGAATAACATGTATGCCAAGATGTTGAACGCATTTCTGAACCATAAGTGGTGGTCCATACCGATTGTCGTGATTCTTTTCGGCTCTATCGGTTATTTCTGGCGGACCATCCGTTCCGAGCTTTCTCCTTTGGAAGACCGTTCATCCATTTCAATCAATATACGTGCACAAGAAGGAGCGACTTTCGAGTTTATCCGCGACTTTACGGATCGGATCGCCATTATGGCCGACACATTGGCTCCCGAACGGCAGTCCCTGACGGTACGTGCGAATAATAGCATGGGGTTCATCACCGTCCTGCTTCCCGACATCAAGGTACGTGAGCGTTCGCAGATGGAAATCGCCGATGTCCTTTCCAAGCATGTGCGTGGCAAAACGGAAGCACGT
The DNA here is from genome assembly GCA_910577325.1 of uncultured Parabacteroides sp. GTDB lineage: Bacteria > Bacteroidota > Bacteroidia > Bacteroidales > Tannerellaceae > Parabacteroides. The sequence goes on along the minus strand of CAJTMR010000003.1, from coordinate 110,021 downwards.
GCGTTCGTCCAGCAGCAATCCACCTTCGGCGGACGTCGCGGGGGAATGCCTGTGCAATATGTTTTGCAGGCAACAAGTCTGGAGAAGTTGCAAGAATATTTGCCCGCCTTTATGCAGAAGGTAAACGAAAGTCCGGTCTTCCAGATGGCAGACGTGAACCTGAAGTTCACGAAACCCGAAGCCCGTATCGAGATCAATCGCGACAAGGCTTCTTCATTAGGCGTCAGCACCCGTACGATCGCCCAAACATTACAGTATGCCTTGAGCGGCCAGCGCATGGGATATTTCTACATGAACGGAAAACAATATCAGATCCTGGGCGAGATCAACCGCCAGCAACGTAACACACCGTTGGACCTGAAATCCATCTATGTCCGCAGCGATGCCGGAGAGATGATTCAATTGGACAACCTCGTCTCATTGAAGGAAGACGTCGCCCCGCCCCAATTGTACCGTTACAACCGCTTTGTGTCGGCAACGGTTTCCAGCGGTCTTAACAAAGGCTATACGATCGGTGACGGTCTGGACGAAATGGACCGTATCGCCTCCGAAACACTGGACAATAGTTTCCGTACGGCTCTGTCGGGTGAGTCGAAAGAGTTCCGCGAAAGTTCGTCCAGCTTGATGTTTGCCATGATTTTGGCATTGTGCATGATCTATCTGGTTCTGGCGGCGCAGTTCGAGAGTTTCAAGGACCCGTTGGTCGTGATGTTCACGGTTCCGTTGGCCATTGCAGGAGCGTTGATCTTCATGAGCTATTCGGGTGTGACCATGAATATCTTCAGTCAGATCGGTATCATCATGCTGATTGGCTTGGTGGCGAAAAACGGTATCTTGATCGTGGAGTTTGCCAACCAACGACAGGAAGCAGGCCAAGGTATGACGGAAGCGATCCGCTCAGCTTCCACGCAGCGCTTGCGCCCGATTCTGATGACCAGTATTTCAACAATCCTGGGGTTGGTCCCATTGGTGTATGCTTCGGGTGAAGGAGCACAGGGCCGTATCGCGATGGGGATCGCCGTTGTGGGAGGGATGATCGTTTCGACATTCCTGACATTGTTCATCGTTCCGGCGATGTACAGTTTCATTTCCACGGACAGGCAGAAAAAGTTGAAGGGAGAAAATTGAAAGTTATTTGCGACAGATGCCGTCTGAGGATTAAGACGGATAAATATAAAAGTTTTAAGATATGAAGAGGTTTCTTTTATTAATATGTATAGCATTGGCGGCTGTTCCGGCTGAAGCGCAACGGGTGTTCAGCCTGGACGACTGCATTCGAACCGGATTGGAACGCAATTATTCCATCCGTATCATCCGGAACGAACAGTACATCAGCGACAACAACGCGACGCCGGGCAACGCCGGTTATCTCCCGACCGTCGACCTGAGCGGCGGTTTCAGCGGGACGCTTAACAACAACAATAACAAACTGTCCGACGGAACGACGGAAAAGGCAAATGGTATCCATAACGAGACGTCCAACGCCGGACTGAACGTGAACTGGACCGTATTCGACGGCTTAGGCATACAGGCTACGTATGAAAAACTAAAAGAATTGCAGCATCTGGGCGAATTGAACACCCGGATAACGATCGAGGATTTCGTCGCCGACCTTTCAAGCGAATACTACAACCTGATCCGGCAAAAGATCCGCCTGCGTAACCTCCGTTCTACGCTCGAATTGTCTCGTGAACGTCTGCGTATCGTGGAAGAGCGGTACTATATCGGCTCGATGTCCCGCCTCGATCTCCAGCAGGCACAGGTCGATTTCAATGCCGACAGTTCCAACGTCCTGAACCAGTTGGAACAAGTCCATACTTCCCGTATCCGCCTGAACCGGCTGATGGCTTTGGAGGATGTGGAGGAACAACTACAGATCAAGGACTCCTTGATTACCCCCAACCCGTTTTTAGACGAAGTGGAACTCTGGAAAAGCACGCTCGCCTCCAACTCTTCGCTGCTGATCGCCAAGAAGAACCAGGTGATTTCCGAACTGGACTACAAAAAGATAAAGAGCCGTAACTATCCGTATGTCAAGTTGAATGCCGGATACGGCTATACGGCAAACTGGTATGAGGTGGGAGCGACCGACCTTCAGCGTCGTCTCGGACTGAATTACGGAGTGACGGTCGGCATCAACGTGTTCGACGGTTTCAACCGGAAACGTGAGCAACGGAATGCCCGGATACAGATCCAGAACCAGGAATTGCGTACACGGGAACTGGAACTGGGGCTGCGGGCCGACATGAGCAATTTCTGGATGGCCTACCGTAATAACCTCGACCTCTGGAGCCTGGAGAAAGAGAACTTGGTCGCGGCACAGGAGAATTATCGGATCGCAATCGATCGTTACAAGCTGGGTGACCTGTCCGGAATCGAACTGCGTGAAGCCCAGAACAGCCTGCTCGAAGCGGAAGAGCGCCAGTCCATCGCCGAATATTCCACCAAGATATGCGAGATTTCCCTCTTGCAGCTCAGCGGAAAGATCATGGACATGTTCCATGATTAAGGGCGCATAGCTTGTTTGATGCATCGATTTTCGCGAAAACGATTAACTTTGCACAAAAGTAAAAAGCTCATGCAGATCATACCCAAAGCTAATACCTTGAGGAAAGGCGTGCTGTTATATCGAGGCATCCGTTACCGCAAAGGCTTCGGAGTACATTCTCCTTTTGTCTTCAACCTGATCACGAAAGTGATCGAGGAACGTTGCCAATACTATAGCTTCTATGATATCGAACTGGTCCGTAAGCGACTGCTTTTCCGCCAGGACGAGGTTACTTATCCCGATCGCCGCCAGAAGGGGAAGATACGCCGCCGCGCGATCGGCCGGATCGTCGAGCGGGAAGCGATACGCCCCAAGCACGGCGCTTTGCTTTTCCGCCTCGCCAACTATTTCAAATCGAAGCATATCCTCCAGCTCGGCCCTTCCATGGGCCTGTCCACTTTGTATCTGACTTCATACGCATCCGATCTGAAATGTATCGCTCTGGAAAACGTGCCGGAATTTGCCTCCATCGCCCGTATCGCTTTTGCCGAGGCCGCCCACAACCCGGTCGACCTGCGTGTCGGGAGGTACAAGGATTTGCTTCCGGATGCTTTGGAGGACATGGTGCGGCTCGATCTCGTCTTTTTCAACACCCTGTATGAACAGCAGAACAATTACTGGCTGTTTGAAGCATGCCTGAAACATGTGCATGGCGATACGATTTTTGTTTTCGAAGGCATCAAAAACAGCCGCAAGATGCGTGAATTCTGGCAGGAAGTATGTCGCCATCCTGAAGTGACGGTGACGGTCGACCTGTATTCAATGGGAATCGTGTTTTTCAACAAAAAGCTGCATAAAAGGGATTATATCGTTTATTTCTGACCTTGTATGAAGGCGGCTGTTAAGTTTTGCTTGACACCTTTTGGGGAAATTGTCCGTGAGAATATTTCCGGGAAACGGTATCCCGGGTATAACCCTATGCTTTACGCCTTCTAACCCTATGGGTTAAGGGGGCTAATGCATAGTACTTGCGATTTGAATCAGTCTGTTAAAATGTAATATCCGCAAGTTGTATAGAAATTACGGATATATGGGATATTCAGGAATCTCCATAGTGTTCGAGGATGGAGATTGAATTTAGTTTCATAATTCGGGTTGATGAAATAGAGGATTTCTTCGGCTATCCGATATTTCTCTTTGTGCACGATTGAGAGAAAACGTTCCAGTGAAATGCCGGTATCTTTGATTTCCAAAAGTCCTCTGGGATTGACATTTCCCCATTCCAGCATTTTTTTATAAACAGAGCGGGGCAATAGGTGGAACCAAGGCAAATGGCTTAGGAACTTGTTGTTGCAAATTTGTTGGTGACCTCCGAACGGATTCTGCCAAGGAGGGAAGGCTACGAAAATAACGCCGTGGGGATTTAGGAATCTCTTTATAAAAGGCAAGAATAATTCTTGGTTCGGGATGTGCTCTATCACATCCCGGATAATAATAATGTCGAACTGGTTGTGCAGTTCGGTTACTTTGTAGATATCTTCGCAGATCAGTGTCAGGTTTTTGTTGTTGGGATGTGTGTTGTAGATTTCTTTTGCAATCGCAATCTGACCTCCATTGATGTCTATACCTGTTACTTGGCAACCGAGGTCCAGAAAGGGTTTTATATTTCCTCCTTCTCCGCAACCAATTTCAAGAATATGAGAATTAGCCGTTATCGGTTTATGTTTTTCAATGAAAGGTATTACATATTTTTGTGTCGTAATACTTTGTTCGTTGAAATATTGTTGTCTGTCAGCGTGTCTTTTTTGCATATTTACAAAGTAAAAATGAGGGTGCACTTCAAAGTATAATGGCTTTTGGGCACACCCTCAGATATATTAATATCTGTAATGTTCAGCCTTATAAGGCCCTTCGACCGGAACGCCGATGTAATCGGCTTGCTTCTGTGTCAAAGTGGACAGTTTGACGCCAATGCGTTCCAGGTGGAGGCGGGCTACTTCTTCGTCCAGGCGTTTCGGCAGGCGGTAGACACCTATCTCGTAAGGCATTGTCCACAAATCCATCTGGGCCAAGACCTGGTTTGTGAAGGAGTTGCTCATGACGAAAGAGGGGTGGCCGGTCGCACAACCCAGGTTTACCAGGCGGCCTTCTGCCAGCAGGAAGATGGAATTGCCTGTCGGGAATGTGTACTTGTCAACCTGCGGTTTGATGTTGGTGTGCTGGATATTCGGATAGTTGACCAACTTTTCGACCTGGATCTCGTTGTCGAAATGGCCGATGTTGCAAACGATAGCCTGGTCTTTCATCTGGGCCATGTGTTCGATGGTGATGATGTCGCAGTTACCGGTGGTCGTGACGAAAACGTTACCTTCCTTGACAGCTTCTTCCATCGTTGTCACTTCAAAACCTTCCATAGCGGCTTGCAGGGCGCAGATCGGGTCGATCTCCGTGATCAGGACACGGGCTCCGTAAGAGCGCATGGAGTGGGCACAGCCTTTACCTACGTCGCCATATCCGGCAACCACTACCACTTTACCGGCGATCATAACATCTGTTGCGCGTTTGATGCCGTCTGCCAGTGATTCGCGGCAACCGTACAGGTTGTCGAATTTCGATTTTGTAACGGAGTCGTTGACGTTGATGGCCGGAACCAGCAGTTCGCCTTTTTCCATCATTTGGTACAGACGGTGTACGCCGGTGGTCGTTTCTTCGGAAACACCTTTCATTTCGGCGATCGTGCGATGCCAACGAGTATTGTCTTCAGCCAGGATACGGTTTAAGGTATCCAGTATGACCTGTTCTTCATGATTGCCACCTTTGCGGTTGATCGTTTCTGCATCGTTCTCTGCACGGTAACCCATGTGAACCAGCAGGGAAGCATCGCCACCGTCATCCACAATCATGTGCGGACCTTTACCGTCGGGGAAACGTAGTGCCATGTCGGTACACCACCAGTATTCTTCCAGTGTTTCACCTTTCCAGGCAAAAACGGGAACCCCATCGGCGGCGATGGCCGCGGCAGCATGGTCCTGTGTAGAGAAGATGTTACAGCTTGCCCAGCGAACGTCTGCTCCCAACGCAACTAATGTTTCGATTAACACTGCGGTCTGAATCGTCATGTGCAGTGAGCCGGTGATGCGAGCCCCTTTCAGAGGTTTCTGATCGGCATACTTCTTACGGAGCGCCATAAGTCCCGGCATTTCGTGTTCGGCGATTTCGATTTCTTTACGACCGAATTCAGCCAAACTCATATCTGCTACTTTATAAGGCAGATTAGTTGGAAATAATTGTGACATAAATTGATACTAAAAATGTTAATGCCGCAAAGGTACAAAAAAAACTTTAAACCGGAGTGATCCCCTGGTCGGCCAATAATTTTAACCCTAAATCCTTCAGTTTGAACTTCTGGATCTTTCCGCTTCCGGTCATGGGGAAGGTGTCGACGAAGAATATATACTTCGGAATCTTATGGCGGGCAATCTTGCCACGGCAGAAATCTTTGACGATGTCTTCCGTCATGGCGACGCCTTCATGCAGGATGATGAAGGCTCCCACTTCCTCGCCGTATTTCTTGGACGGGACGGCGGCAACCTGTACATCTTTCACCCCTTCCAGGTGATAGAGGAATTCTTCCAGCTCGCGGGGATAGATGTTTTCTCCTCCTCTGATAATCATATCTTTGATGCGTCCGGTGATGCGGTAGTTGCCGTTTTCGTCTTTCACGCCCAGGTCGCCACTATGCAGGAAGCCGTCTTTGTCGATGACTTCGGCCGTGGCTACCGGGTTGTTGTAATAGCCTTTCATGGTGTTGTATCCCCGGTTACACATTTCCCCCTGGACGCCTACCGGGCATTCTTCGCCCGTTTCCGGATCGATCACGCGGACTTCGGTAAATTCGAAGTCACGGCCCACCGTATTGTAACGGACTTCAGCCGGATCGTCGATGCGCGAATGCGTCATGCCGGGCGATGCTTCCGTCAACCCATATACGCTGGTTACGCGCATGAACATTTTTTCTTCCACTTGCTTCATCAGTTCCACGGGGCAAAGAGCGCCTGCCATGATGCCGGTGCGGAGGGAGGTCAGGTCGAACATGCTGAACATCGGATGGTTCAGTTCGGCAATGAACATGGTCGGCACGCCGTAAAGGGCCGTACAACGTTCTTTGTGGATGGAGGCGAGTACGACCAACGGATCAAATTTTTCGACCATCACCTGTGTACATCCATGTGTCAGCACATTCATGGAAGCGAGCACGACGCCGAAGCAGTGGAACAAGGGTACGCAGCAACATAGTTTGTCGTCGGCCGTGAACTTCATGTGCTCACCTGTCAGCAGTCCGTTGTTGGCTATATTATAATGCGTCAGCATGACCCCTTTTGGGAAACCGGTCGTGCCGGAAGTATATTGCATGTTCACGACATCGTGCGGAGTCACCAGCTTTTTGGCTTCCATCAACGTATCGTCACTTACGTTTTCACCTAAAAGCAACAGTTCAGGGGTGTTGTACATCCCTCTGTATTTCTCCTGTCCGATGTAAACCACATTTTTCAGTTTCGGAAAACGTTGGCTTTTCAGATAGCCGCGTTGCGATTCTTTCAATTCGGGCAGCATGGTGTACATCATGTCGACATAACTGCCGTCAAACACTCCGTCAGTGATGCACATCGTATGAATATCCGCATTTTCTACCAGGAATTCCAGTTCGTTCTGCTTGTAGTTCGTATTGACGGTTACAGCCACCGCCCCGATCTTAGCGGCGGCATACAGGAATGTAAGCCAGTCCGGGACGTTTGTCGCCCAGATGCCGACATGTGTGCCGTGTTTGATCCCGATCGAAAGCATGCCTTTCGCCATCCGGTCTACACGTCCGTTGAATTCTTTCCAGGTAAAACGCAGGTCACGGTCGGAATAGACCAGATATTCCTTGTCGGGGGTTGTTTCGGCCCAATACTCCATCCACTGACCGAGTGTCCTGTCTTGTAATTGTATTTTCATAAGAGATTGTCGATTAATAAGGGGTGTAGATGACTCCGAGGATTTTCGCCGTATTGTCGGCTGCGGCGTGTACGTGGTGGGCGACGATCGAATCGTAGTAGATGCTGTCGCCTTCTTCCAGGATGTAGGTGTTTTTGCCATAGTTGATTTCGAGGATGCCTTCCAGTACATAGATGAACTCTTCCCCTTCATGTGTGGAGAGTACGAAATCCGCCCCTTCTTCAGAGGGGGCGACATCGATCAGGAACGGTTCCATGTGGCGTCCGGACTTGTCTTGCGACAAGGAATGGTAGTCCATGTGCTTGCGCGCTTTGCTGTCGTTGTTGCTGAAGCCGATGCCGTTCACGTCGTTGCTGTCTTTTTTGCGGCAAATGACGGGACCCAGTTCGGACTGGTCATCCAGGAATGTGCCCAGACGGACGCCTAATACGCGGGCTATCTTGATTAGCGGGGCGAGAGACGGGAAGTCTATATTGCCTTCGATACGTTCTATTTGTTCGATGCTCAGGCCTGAGCGTTCGGATACTTCCTGGGTAGAAAGTTGTTTGGATTCACGGATACTTTTGATTTTCGCTCCTATGATTTTGTTGTTTCCCATGAGTATTATTATGTTTATTGTTTATTGAATCTTTTAATTTGTAACGGAACGGCGCAAAATTACATTAAATTTTCATTAAACAAAGGTATTTGGTAAAAGAAAAAAGGATGACCCCCCATAGAGATCATCCTTATTGTAACTTCCTGCGAAGAAATTGTTTTTTTATTTTCTGATACCAAGTTCTTTGATGATAGCACGATATCTTTCGATATCAACTCTGATCAGGTAATCCAATAAACGACGGCGTTTACCTACCAACATTTTCAGCGCTCTTTCAGTGCTGTAATCCTTGTGGTTGGTTTTCAGGTGTTCTGTCAAATGTGCGATACGGACTGTGAACAGTGCGATCTGGCTTTCTGCCGAACCTGTGTTTGTGGCAGACTTGCCATACTTTTCGAAAATCTCTTTTTTCTTTGCTGAATCTAAATACATGATTCTTGTGTACTTTAATAAATTAATACTATGTTATCTAAGCGGGCACAAAGGTAGGCATTACTTTTTGATTGGCAAATTTTTTTATGTGTCTTTTTTATTTTGAAGTATTAAACTCGTTTACATCTCGCAAATTTATTGTAATTTTGTGCCCAATAAATTAGTTTTCAATGCAAAAGATTAGAAACATCGCGATTATCGCGCACGTAGACCACGGCAAGACAACGCTTGTGGATAAGATGTTATTAGCCGGTAAGCTTTTCCGTGAAGGACAGGCAGAACCGGATCAGTTCCTGGATAATAATGACCTGGAACGTGAACGAGGGATTACGATCCTGGCCAAAAATGTCTCTATTAATTATAAAGGTTATAAAATCAACATTATCGATACTCCGGGCCACGCCGACTTCGGAGGTGAAGTGGAACGTGTATTGAACATGGCCGACGGTTGCCTCTTGCTGGTTGATGCTTTCGAAGGTCCGATGCCGCAGACTCGTTTCGTACTCCAGAAGGCTATCCAGTTGGGGCTGAAGCCGATTGTGGTCATTAATAAGGTAGACAAGCCGAACTGTCGTCCGGAAGAAGTACAGGAAATGGTGTTTGACCTGATGTTCAGTCTCGATGCGACCGAAGAACAGCTTGACTTCCCGACGATCTACGGTTCTGCGAAGCAGGGTTGGATGTCGGAAGACTGGAAAGAACCGAAGGAGGATATTACCGCTTTGCTGGATGCCATCATCCGGTATATTCCGGAGCCTCAGGTACTGGAAGGTTCGTCGCAGATGTTGATCACTTCATTGGATTATTCCAAATATGTCGGTCGTATCGCTGTGGGCCGTGTGCATCGCGGCGAACTGCGCGAAGGGCAGGACATCATGCTTTGCAAGCGTGACGGTTCGATGGTGAAATCGAAGATCAAGGAAATCGACGTGTTCGAAGGTTTGGGACGTACGAAGGTAAGTGCTGTCCAATCCGGCGATATTTGTGCGATTATCGGTGTGGAAGGTTTCGAAATCGGTGAAACGATTGCCGACGCCAATGATCCGGAACCGCTGCCGACGATTGCCATCGACGAGCCGACGATGTCTATGTTGTTTACGATCAACAATTCCCCCTTCTTCGGGAAAGATGGTAAGTTTGTGACATCCCGCCATATATACGACCGTTTGATGAAGGAACTGGACAAGAACCTTGCCTTGCGTGTGGTTCCGACAGATTCAGCCGATTCGTGGTTGGTGTACGGGCGTGGCGTGCTTCACTTGTCTGTCCTGATCGAGACCATGCGCCGTGAAGGATATGAGTTGCAGGTCGGCCAGCCGCAGGTTATTATAAAGGAAATCAACGGCGAAAAATGCGAACCGGTTGAACAATTGACAGTCAATCTGCCGGAAGAGTGTTCCAGCCGTATCATCGATATGGTAACCAAGCGCAAGGGTGAAATGACAATGATGGAAAGCAAGAACGACCGTATGCATCTGGAGTTCACGATTCCTTCCCGTGGTATTATCGGCTTGAACAATGCTGTCTTGACTGCATCCGCCGGTGAAGCGATCATGGCGCACCGTTTCCTTGAATATCAACCGTGGAAGGGTGAGATCGAACGTCGTACGAACGGTTCTATCATCGCGATGGAAACGGGCACTGCATACGCATACGCATTGAACAACTTGCAATCCCGCGGACGTTTCTTTATCGCTCCGGGAGACGAGGTATATGCCGGACAGGTTGTCGGCGAGCATACGAAAGACAATGACTTGGTAGTCAACGTGACGAAGTCCAAGAAATTGACGAATATGCGTGCTTCCGGTTCGGATGACAAGGTCTCTTTGGCTCCTCCTACGGTGTTCAGCCTGGAAGATGCTTTGGAATACATCAAAGGCGATGAATATGTGGAAATTACTCCGAACAACATGCGTATGCGCAAGATCATTCTTGACGAAATCGAACGTAAGCGTCAAGGAAGATAAGAAGTTGTTCTGAAATAAAGAATATATCGAAAAGCCGGGAGTTGCATTCACTCCCGGCTTTTTCTTTGATATGTCGTGAAGATTTGTTCGTCTCCGTGATAAATTTGCAAAGGTATGGGTTGGGTTTGTTTGTCATCTTATATATCTGATCTATAATCAAGGCTTTTTGAGACAGGGTGGAGATTTATGATTCGTATATAATTCTTATCATTAATAAAAGGGCGGAAGGAAGTGGGAATATCTGGAATGTCTTATATTTGCGCCCCGAATTGATAAACTTTACAAATCGATGAAAAAGAAAAAAATATATAAGGCGATTGTATGCCTTTGTTGTGTCGCGACCTCTCTCTCGGCTCAGGATCGTGTAGTGGAATTAACAAATCCGGATGAAAGTTGTACAAGTATCGCTGCCGGCAAGCAGGCGACGGCCGACGGTTCGGTCATGACTTCCCAGACTTGCGACGGTACTTCGCGTACCTGGATGGAGGTGGTGCCGGCGCAAAACTGGCCGGATACGGCGATGCTTGAGATTTATTGGGATATCCGCCACACGGAGAGTAAAAACGATCGGTTGGGAGTGACGCTGAAAGGTTCTATTCCGCAGGTATCTTCTACATTTGCTTATCTGAATACCGGTTATCCTTGCATGAACGAGAAGCAGTTGGCAATGGGAGAAACAACTATCGTCGGACGTAAAGAGTTGCGCAATCCGAATGGTTTGTTTCATATCGAAGATTTGCAGGGGATCGCCTTGCAACGTTGCAGTACGGCACGTGAGGCGGTCTTGCTCATGGGGCGTTTGGCGGAACAATATGGCTACCGGGACGGTGGGGAATGCCTGACGGTTGCCGATAAGAAGGAACTTTGGTTTTTCGAGATCACGGGTGCGGGACCGGACGACAGGGGGGCCTTGTGGGTAGCTCAACGTATACCGGACGATCATGTGACGGTTTCGGCCAATACACCTCGTATTTCCGATGTCGATTTCGAAGACAAGGATAATTATATGTATAGCGAGGGGTTGAAAGAGAAAGCACGCAAGTTAGGGTATTGGGATGGTAAAGAACCTTTCAAGTTCTGGAAAGTTATCCATGAAACGGGGAAGAAACCGTTCACTATCCGCGACTTCTTTGTTTTGAAAACCTTGGCTCCCTCTTTGGACCTGTCAATGGATATGGAAGAGTTGCCTTTGTCTGTCAAGCCTGAATGGAAAGTGTCTTTGGCGGATGTGAACCGTCTGCTGCGTGAAACGTACGAGGGAACGGAATGGGATATGACAAAAGATATGATGGTCACGAAGAAGATCAAAGACAAAGACGGAACCGAGCGTGATACGACATATAAAAGCCCGTTGGCACAAAACTGGATGACGAACGACATGTTTGAATTTCTGAATGCGCAACGCGGTGAAAAGAAGATCGTGAAACAGCGGACGATATCGGTTGTCTGGTGTGCTTATTCATTTGTGATCCAGTGTCGTGACTGGTTGCCGGACGAGGTGGGAGGCGTTTGCTGGTGGTCGGAAGATAACCCGGGCGAAAGTCCCCGTGTCCCGTTGTTTGCCGGGATGACGGATGTCCCTGAAAGCTTTAAGGTATGCGGGCATAAACGATACCGTCCTGATGCCGCCCTTTGGACCTATCGCCGTACAAACCGTTTGGCACAAGTGAGTTGGGGGCATGGTCGTAAATTGATTGAGCCTGCCGTCCTCTCTTTCGAGCAGAAAGCTGCCGATGAAATGCCTCTGATAGAAAACAAGGTATCAGCCCTTATCCGGGAAGGCAAGAAAGACGAAGCGCAAGCTTATCTTACCCGCTATTCCTTCGATTTCATCTATTCGACCTTGCGTTGTTGGGAGGAAATGGAAGGACAGCTTTGGCATAAGTTCGGGAGAGGATTCTGATTGGTCCTCTCCTGTTTAGATTAGGTTATAGGTTTTTGTTTCTTTGTATTTCCACATGTTTTCTATATGAAATGGGGCTTACGCCTGTCTTCTTTCGGAAAAAATAGGAGAAGTAGTCGGGAGATTCGAAACTCAGCTTGGAGGAAATGTCTTGCACGGACATTTCCGTGCTGTCCAGCAATTCCTTGATTTTACTGATTTTCAGTTGTAACATATATTGATGAGGAGCGATTCCTGCATATTTTTTGAATGCTTTTCGGAAGCTGGAGTAGCTCATGTTGATGGATTTGGCGATATCTTCCGGGGTAAAGTTCTCATAAATGTTTTCGCGCATCAGCATACATGCTTTTTGCATCTTTTGTATGGCTTCCGTCCTGTAATCTTGAGTTTCGTTGATCGAGTAGACCAGGCTGATGATGTGTAGGGCTGTTCCGCCCAACAATGCCTGGAAACCGGCTTTTTCTGCCATGGCAGAATCAATCATTTCGTTCAAATGATTGATTAATATTTCGTTTATACCAATATGAAGTATGGGATTTGTACGATTGACGATTTTGCATAGCAAATTGTCGAAATAAGGCCCGCCGAGCGTAAAATAATATTCGTCCCAACCGACTTCGAATGTAGGATGATGAGTGTGCCATTGTTTCGGGCAGACGAAAAAGACATCGCCTTCGGATATTTTTTGCATGGGGCAGTCTGAAGACATGAAGACTCCTTCTCCTCGCGTGATATATACCATGACAAATTCATCGATGATCCTTCCGCGCTCAGGATTGAAGGTATATTTGGAAGAGTGCCCTTTAAGCGGGTAGTTTTCTTTGGGATTGATGGATTGGAATCCGATGCTGCTGATGGAAATTCCCCAAATATTTTCGTTGTCGTTTGTGGGCAAGTACTTGATGATGTTGTGTTTGTTTCGATTGGAGTACATCTTGTTTGCTTTTTAGTTTTTCTAATTTGTTTTTTATTATTAGAAGTGAGGTAATGCAAATGTAGAAAGAAAAAACATCATTTTAAGTCAAAACAATAGAAAAAAATATCAATTTTCCATGTTGAAGCAGGTGCAGAATAAGGATTTTTGCAATAAATTTTGTTAAACGATAATAATATATGAGTTTATGAAAAGTCGTATTCTGCTTTTGCTATGTTTCCTGTTGTGTGGGATACAAGCTTTTGCCCAGATTTCGGTATCGGGGAAAGTGGTGGATGCCGGTGGTCTTGAATTGCCGGGAGTAAACATTTCCGTGAAGGGGCAGATGATCGGTACAATGACCGGTGCCGATGGTTCGTTTACGCTTGCCGGAGTTCCGGGGAGTAATTCTGTGTTGGTCTTTTCTTATGTCGGGTTTAAGACACAGGAGCTGACAGTTGGTAGTCAGCGAACGATCAATGTTACGTTGTTGGAGGATTCAGAGCAACTGGAGGAGGTTGTTGTAGTGGGGTATGGGACGGCTCGCAAGAAAGACGTGTCGGGAGCTATTTCCAATGTGAAGTTTTCGGATAGCGACATTACGGCATTGCCGAACCCGAATGCCATTGCGGCGTTGTCAAGTAAAGTTGCCGGATTGAAGTATGCACCGACGAACAGTGCAGGCGCCAATAATATGGGTTCCATGACCCTGCGTGGGAAGAATGCGATACCTGCGGATGTATCTTCGGACAAGCAAAGTGTGAACCAGCCGTTGCTGATCGTTGACGGTGTTATTTCTTATGGCGGGATCAACGAGATCAATACCAACGACGTGCAAAGCATTGATGTCCTGAAGGATGCTTCGGCTGCGGCTATTTACGGATCTCGTGCCGCCAATGGCGTGATTATCATTACGACCAAGAAAGGGGTGAGTGAAAAACCGACCATCAATGTCAATACGAATTGGAGTTTTTCAGACTGGACACGCCAGCCTCAAATGGTGTCTGATGAAGAAAAGTTCATGCGGAACCGTTTTTATTCGAAACGGGCGACCGGTGATATTCCGGCAGATGCCGTTTGGTCATCTTCTTTCGATAAGGCTCAATTGCTGAATACGGTTGAATTGGATGCTTATAATGAAGGGGTTTATACGGATTGGATCGATGAGACTTCCCGTGTCGGTGTCGGGCAGAAATATGATGTCAGTGTTGCCGGACGTTCAAAAGCCGTGAATTATTATATTTCAGGGGATTATTATCGCCAGCAGGGTATCATGAAAGGGAATGATTATGAAAAGTACAATATCCTTTCCAAATTGGATATCAAGGCGAAAGAATGGTTGACTTTCGGTTTGAAAGGGAATTTCTTGAGTTCGAAAAGCTGGGGTGTCTCTCCCCGTATTCAGAATGCAACTTGGATGTCTCCTTATTCGTATATCCATGCACGTCAGCCGGGATATGAAAACTGGTATAACTCGAAGCCGGACGGAAATGTTGCCAGTCCTTATTGGGGAACCGGTTCGAACGATTCTTATTTGTGGACGGACAAGGAGGATCATGGATTCAATGTGAATGGTGTGTTCTATGCTCAGGTGGATTTTCCTTTTGTGAAAGGATTGTCTTATCGTATTTCCTTGAACGGACAGCGTAATACCGGGACGAGTGACCTTTTCAATAATCCGGGGATGTGGGTAGACACCAATAATCCGGCACAGATGGACGATCCTTCACAGTTCGGTTCCAAAGCCGGAGGATATTCCTATTCGTCTCTTTCCGCTACTTGGAATGTCGACAATATTTTCACATATACGAAGGATTTGGGCAAGCATCATTTTGACTTGATGGCCGGTTATACGCGTGAGGCTTCCAATAACGAATATCTCAGGACGGATTTCTCGAACTTCTCCGTGCCTACGGTTTTAGGAGTTTACAAGCAGGATTTGGCTGCGACGAAAACTATTCGCCGTGAACGGACCGAAAGTTCGGCCATTGCCTATCTGGGACGTGTCAATTACAATTATAAGAATACCTATTACGGGACGTTCAATTTCCGCCGTGACGGTTTTTCTGCATTCGCGGCAGGGCATAAATGGGGTAATTTCTATGGCGCATCCGCAGCGTGGGTTATCAGCAACGAAGAATTCATGAAAGAAGGTTCCGACTGGCTTGATTTTCTGAAGCTGCGTTTCTCTTGGGGACAGAACGGCAGCCGTTCGGTAAGTCCTTATGCGACGGTAGCGACGGTAGGTACTACCTATACTTGGTTTGGAGATACGGGTTCGGGCAGCGCGTTCGGATTGACTCCGTCTTCGTTGCCGAACAGATCCCTGACTTGGGCTACGGTTGAAAAGTATAACGTAGGTGTCGATTTCGGTACGTTGGGTGGACGTTTGAACGGGAATGTGGATTTGTACATGGGAAATACCACGGATATGCTCATGAACCGTTCCGTTCCTTATCCTACAGGTTTCCAGACGGCTAACGACAATGTCGGAAAGGTAACAAACAAAGGTATTGAAATAACGCTGAATTCGGTGAATATCGATGGCGACGGAAGAGATAAACTTCGTTGGACGTCCGAACTGGTGTTCGACCTTAACCGCAATAAGGTCAAGAGCCTGTATGGAAAAGACTATAAGGGCGAAGAAGCAGACGACGTGGCAAATGCCGTCGCATACGGTTTCGACAACTATTATGCCCTGATGATCGGTCATGCCATCGGTTCCGCCTATGATCTGAAGAAACTGGGCGTTTTCCAAAGCCAGGAAGAGATCGACAACTATGTCGACTCGAAGGGTAACAAGATCCAGCCCGATGCTGTACCCGGCGATTTGAAGTTCCTTGATTATGATGGAGACGGCAAGATCACGGGAGACGACCGTCACTGGATCGGTGACATGGATCCGCTGTTTACGGTCAATTTTGGTAATACATTGAGTTATAAAAATTTCTCTCTGTATTTTAATTTCCGCTGGATGCAGGGAAGTGATACTCATTTCTTGGGATATGATCCGAATGCGTTCGGTACGACCATGGGTAGTGGTGCACAGTTGGATGCCATCGAACCGTGGACCGAAAGCAACCATTCGGACAAATACCCGCGTTACGGTTACAGCAATCCATTGAATTACCTGTACTGGAACTCCAGAACTTTCTTGAAATTAAAAGATTTGGTGTTGTCCTATAGCGTGAACCCTTCGTTATTGAAGAAGTTGGATATTTCTTCTTTGCGCGTTTACTTGTCTGCCACGGACCTGTTTACCATTACCGGATGGTCCGGGCTTGATCCTGAAAACGGCGGTACGATCGCTTCGAATGCTGCTTCAAGCCGCTATGGGAGCAACGGTACTTATAAAACAGTCTCTGTGGGACTGAACTTGTCTTTTTAATCCTATAATTTTTAAAAGAAGCAGATATGAAAATTAAGAAATATATACTAATGGCATTTTCCGCCACGGCATTAATTGCCGGCCTTGCCGGATGTCAGGGGGCGGATGAGTTCCTGACGGAACATTCTTATAAGTTTGACGACCAGACTTTCTATACCTCCCAAGCTGATATGGAAATGGGGTTGAACGCTTGTTATCGACAGATACAGTCTTTGATGATGGGACAGACACATGGCGGACACTCTTGGATGATCATGGGGCTGGGGCTTGACACTTTCGGGCAGACCGGCGGTAATTCGGCATTTGCGAATTGGAACAACTTGAATTCCAGCGACGGGATGGTGCGCCACTGGTATGATAACCTCTACAAGCTGATCAACCGGGCCAATACTGTTATCGACATGATGGACGAACGTACTTATATTACGTATTCTTCGGCAGAGAAAAAGGCGGAGCTTCGTGCGACGGCGGTTTTCTTCCGTGCATGGTCCTATCGGGTGCTGGCCGGAATGTATGGCAATGTCCCTTTACTGGATCATCGTGCGACAAGTATCACGACCGGTTATGTCCCTGCCAATCGCCAGGAAGTGTGGGAGTTTTGTAAGGAAGACTTTGCTTATGCGGCGCAAAACCTGCCGGCAAAAGCAGAAAAGCCCGGTCAGATCGTACGGGCTGCTGCCGACCATTACTTGGCGGAGGTCAATTTGGCTTTGGGTGATTTC
Organism: uncultured Parabacteroides sp.; assembly: GCA_910577325.1. Taxonomy (GTDB): domain Bacteria; phylum Bacteroidota; class Bacteroidia; order Bacteroidales; family Tannerellaceae; genus Parabacteroides. Next base: position 92,612 of record CAJTMR010000003.1, on the reverse strand, counting down.
AATGGAGCAGTGGAGGCCTCTTCCCGCGTGATCGATGGTACTGACGGCGACTTCCACGTTATGACGACCCGTTTCGGTTCTCGTGCAGGCGAGTCTACAGACCGTTATGGAAATTCTTTGGCTGCTCCGGCTGGAGCCTATTGGGACTTGTTCCGTGAAGGGGGTAACCAGAATTCCGAAGGGAACAAAGAGGCCATTTGGGTTTGTCAATACAATTATAATACGTATTCTACCGGTGGTGGCGGCAACGAATGGTATCGTATACAAGCCAACACGACAGAGTCCAACTGGTTGTGCAACACGGTCCGTCTCAACAAGGACAGAAGGACGGCAAACAACGGGACCGAATTTTACTTATGGGGTGACAATGCCGCTTGCTTTCAACCCGGAATCGTTGGCAGTGCCATCTCTTCCGTTCCTTCCGCCAAAGGACGTTATGAGGCTGATATCATGCGAGATTCTATCGGAGGGAATGTTCCCTATAGCGGGAATGTCCTGTGGCCGACAAGATATGTCTATACCGATCTTTGGAAAGACTCCAAGCAAGGCGGCAAGGAAGATTTCCGTGGATCGGAAATCATGATCCAACGCAACTGGTATACGCCGGGCGGTACTCGCTGGTTGGACGAGAAGGCGGCTGCCTTCGAACGGGCGGCTGCTTACGGATATACGATTACGGCTTCCGACACGATCAGCATTTTCCCCCGTTTCTGGAAGTTCTCGGACGACCGTCATCCGAACGGCGACAACAAGGCTTACGATTGTGACTGGTATATGCTTCGCGTAGCGGAAACCCATTTGCTTCGTGCCGAAGCCTACTTGGCTTTGGGCGACCGTGCCAAGGCCGCTGACGACATCAATGTCTTGCGCAATCGCGCCAACGCTCCGCTCTGTACGGCAGCCGATGTAGATATCGACTATATCCTGGACGAACGCGTCCGTGAGCTCTTGGGCGAAGAACAGCGCTGGATCACATTGAACCGCCTGTCCGTAAATCCGAATGCGACCTATGTAACGGATATTTATCCTGTGCAGGATGAAAAGACGTCCAACACGGTTTATGAACGGGTTCGTAAATACGGTCTCGGCTATGAGAACATGTCCGGTTCTGACCAGCCGCGTGAATGGAGTGAAGCGGAGCACCGTTACATATCGAACTTTCATCCGTATAATTACCAGTACCCGATACCGATTCAGGTCATCCAGTCCAATACGGGAGCCGAATATCCGCAAAATGCCGGCTATTAAAGTAGAAAGTTGTTTTTTAATCTTCAGGATAGGACAGCATATGGCTGTCCTATCCTGCCATGCAGGAATCACTCCTGTATAAACGAAGCAATGTCTCTGTTGACATCCGTACCATGAATAAAAGAAACACCATACTTCTTTTCGCAGGCTTTTCCTGCTTGCTGTATTTCGGATATTTTCTTTGGGAAACTCTTCGATATGCTTTGTTCTGGCGCGAACAGCAACAGCTCTTCTTGTTCGACAGGTTCTATATTGTCGAGACATTGTTCCGGCCGGGCGGTTTTTCTGCTTTGTCCGGCAGTTTTCTGGTCCAGTTTTTTTATTCTCCTGTTCTGGCGGTTGTCTTGACCCTGATTCTTTTGGGTCTTATAACCTTGTTGGTATGGCTTACCGTCCGCAAGATGGGGAAGTTGCTGCCGGTGTATCCTCTTTGTTTTCTGCCGGCCCTGTTTCTTGTCCTGTCGTTGTACGACATTTGCTATCGTTACGAGGCTGTGACCGCTTATCTGTTTGCTGTCCTTGCCCTCTTTGTGTACAGTCGTCCAAGACGTCTTGACTGGAGATTGAGGTTGATTCTCGGAAGTTCCTTCATCCTGATACTTTCTTATGCCGCCGGATCGGTTGCCGTCTTGTTTTCTGTTTCTATTTTTTTGTATGATATTTTGATGAGGCGTGATCATGCTTCATTCTCATTGCTTTATTTTTTGCTCTTTCTCCTTGTCGGTTATGTTTCCGTGCGTGTGGGAGAGAGCGGAACCTATACGTATGCCTGTTCGCCTCTTTACTACTATGAAATGGGTGAAACCATGCCTTACGTTCATTGCCTTTCTTGGCTCATGTTGCCGCTTTGCCTGTTGATAGCCGGGATATTCCGGCTGCGGTGCGGTGGCCGTCGTCTGCCGGTAGTGATTAACCTTGCTCTTTTTGCTTTGGCTTTGTTCCTTTTTGTGGGTAAGTATCGGGAGGTCCGTGATCCGAATCTCCATGATAGCTACCGCTATGAATATCTCGCCGTCAACGAGCAATGGGACAGGTTGGTCGATGAGACCTCGGCAAATCTTCATACCGGTACGGCTTTGAACTACTTGAATCTCGCATTGGCTCAACAAGGAGTGCTTGCCGAACGTCTTTTTAACTATCCGCAGTATGGCCCTAATTCGCTTATATTCATATCAAAAGATAAAACTCCGGATGTGAAGCTCGCCCGCATTCTCTTTGCAATGGGCAATATGGCGGCAGCACAAAACGTCGCCTTCAATGCCTGCTTTACCGCCGGTGGTTACAACCCCTCCATGTTGAAGATGATATTGCAGATCGACCTGATGCGGGGAGCGTATCCTGTAGCCTTGAAATATATAGAGCTCCTTGAAAAAAGCATGCACTATTCCGCTTGGGCGGCCAGTCAGCGTAAATACCTGTTCGATGATCAAGCCGTTAATGCCGATCCCTTTTTAGGAACCGGCCGTCGGGATTTCCCTCAGGAAGAAGCCTTTGTCTTGTCCACCACGCCTTTGGATGATCTCTATAGGACGCTCGACGCTAATCCTGCTGACGGTAAAGCCATGCAATACGCTCTTTCCTACCTGCTTTTGTCGAAAGATATCGACCGGCTCGGCTCTTTCATCCGACGTTATTATGGTATGCCATCCCTTTCTTCCTTGCCGCTTCCGGTGCAGGAGGCATTGCTTTTCTGTCAGGATTATTATCAGACGATGGATGAAGAATATGCCCTCCGGAACGGTTTGGAGGAAAGGCGTTCGCTTGCTCTCCGGCTTCTGACGGACGACTTTTTGTATGGACATGGTGTGGCCGGTGAGACGATGACCCGTTTCCGGAGTTTTAGGTCAGCCTATGGCAAGGCTCGGCAAGATCCCGAAGCCCTTTCGGCCTATAAAAATACATTCTGGTATTATTTACTATTCATACGAATCTAAGCATGAAAAAGAATTTTTTGCCATTTTTCCTTTCAGTATTCTTTTTCTTCGGCGTGGCCTGCGAGAAAAGAGATATGCGGATCGCACAGGAGACAGAGATTGTCCCTGATCTGTTTCCTGATTATCGTGATGTGACGGTTCCTTGCAATATCGCCCCTTTGAATTTTTCTTATCTGGGTGAGGAAGAATGCTGTTTGATTGTCTCTGGCACGGATGGCGAGACGCTTTTGGAAATGAAAAACGGTCTTGTCTCCTTTCCACCTTCGTTTTGGAAACGATTGACCGGACGCAATAAAGGAAAGACCGTGGAACTGACCCTCGTTATCCGTTCCGGCGATCAGTGGATTTCCCTCAAACCTTTTTGTTTCCATATTTCTCCCGATCCCATCGATTCGTATCTTTCGTACCGCTTGATCCCGCCCGGCTACGAAGGATGGAAGAACATGGGAATCTACCAGCGCGACCTGCGGACATACGAGCAGGTCCCGCTCTACGAGAACCGCCTTACGGACGGCAACTGCGTGAACTGTCATGCTTATTGTGACCGCGATCCCGGCAAGATGTTGTTCCATGCTCGTGCCGGCTTCGACGGGACAGTCGTCCTTCGGGACGGGGAGGCCGTGAGACTTGACACGGAAAGCGATCCTGCTCTTAGTCCTTTGGTCTATCCTTGCTGGCATCCGTCAGGACGCTACATTGCCTTTTCCGTTAATCGCACGCGGCAAAGTTTTTTCAACAGCCACCCTGACCGGATCGAGGTCTACGACACTGCTTCGGATGTGGTGGTCTATGACCTTGAAACCTGTCGTTTCATTCGTTCGCCGCTCTTGGCCTCATCCTCTGTTTTCGAGACTTTCCCCGCATTTTCACCTGACGGGAGAAGCCTCTATTTCTGTTCAGCAGATGCCGTCGACTCATTGCCCGGGCGATATGCAGACGTCCGTTACAACCTTTGCCGCATCGCTTTCGATCCTGAGGGCATTTCTTTTGGGACTGAAGTCGATACGCTTTACGATGCTGCTTCCGAGGGCAAAAGCGTCTCCTTTCCGCGTGTTTCCCCCGATGGCAGGTTCTTGGTTTTCACTTTGCATGCACACGGGACTTTTTCCATCTGGCACAAAGATGCCGACCTTTACCTCCTCGATCTGCGGACGAATCGGTTGTTTCCACTCGACAAGGCAAACTCAGACGATGTCGAAAGCTATCATTCATGGAGTGGCAACAGCCGCTGGATGGTTTTCAGCAGCCGGCGAACGGATGGCCTGTACACCCGCCCTTTCATTACATACATCGACAGCAGCGGGCAGGCATGCAAGCCGTTCCTACTTCCGCAGAAGGATCCTTTGGCTTATTACATGCGGCTGATGTATTCTTACAACATCCCGGAATTGACTTCAGAAAGGGTGGAAATAGACAAGTATAAGATAAGTAAGTTGTTGAGAAATCGTGTTTTTTAATAATAATCACATAGTGAAGTTGTAAAATTGTTTGCTTGAACATGGTAAGGTATGATTTTGAAGAAAATATCGAGCCGTTCACGTGTGACATTTTCATTCTTTCTGGAACGATTTTGCCAAAATTTTAATTATAAATGTCAAAAGCATAGGCCTCGTTTATACGAAGGTGGATATTTTTGTCCATTATGAAAGATACATGAAAGCACGTATTAATTTAATTCATATCCATGATGAACAGATGCAAATTTTTCTCTCTTTGCCTTGGCTTGATGTGTGGACTGCACTTGTCGGCCAAAGATTATTATGCCACGGATTTTGGTGTGAAAGCGGATGGCAAGACATTGAACACGAACTCTATTCAGAAAGGAATCGACTTTGTAAATGCACAAGGTGGGGGGCGTTTGGTCTTTACTGCGGGTAATTACCAGACTGGGACGATTTATCTGAAATCGAATGTGACACTCCATCTTGAAGAAGGGGCGACTCTGCTGGGGTCGACCAATCCCTGGGATTATGAAAAAGATCCGTATATTCGCTGGATGTCCATGATTTTCGCAGTCAAGCAGCAGAATATCGGTATAACGGGGAAAGGGACGATTAACGGGCGTGGTTTTCAAACAGCCAACAATATGGTGGACTATATTCAACGGGGTATCTACGAAGACCCACTGAAGCTGGGTCGCCCGAACGAGACGAACCGTCCGCAGAACATCTATTTCTGTGAATGCGAGAATGTGACGATCAAGGATATCACTTTGCGGGACCCGGCAAGCTGGAACCAGACGTATGACCAGTGTAAGAATCTCTATGTCGACGGAATCCGCGTGGATAGCAAATCCTATTGGAATAATGACGGTATCGATGTGGTAGACTGTGACGGCGTCGTGCTGAAAAACTCTTTTATCGATGCGGCAGATGATGCGTTTTGTTTTAAATCGCATGATGCGAACAGCATGTGTCAGAACGTGGTCGTCGAGAACTGTGTGGGGCGTTCGAGTGCCAGTGGCCTGAAATTCGGGACGGTATCGAGAGGCGGTTTCCGTAACTTCAAAGTGAAAAACATCAAGATATATGATACGTACCGTTCGGCCATAACATTTGCAGCAGTCGATGGTGCTCTGATCGAAAATATCGAAGTGGACGGCGTGCGCTCCATTCATACGGGAAATGTGATCTACCTCCGTATCGGTGACCGTTGGAGTGCTGGGAAGAAACCGGTTATGAGGAATATTACGATCAAGAATGTTTATGCCGAGATCCCGATGGATAAACCGGATGCCGGATATAATTATGAAGGGCCGATTGAAGACCTTCCCCGTAATATCTCGCCTGCCAGCATTGTCGGGTTGCCGGAATATAAGATTCGGAACGTGACGCTTCAGAATATCGAGATCGTTTCTCCCGGAGGCGGCAATTCCTACTATGCTTATCGTGGACTGACACCGGCCGAACTGGACAGTATTCCTGAAATGGCGACTTCTTATCCGGAGTTTTCGCAGTTCAAGGAACTGCCGGCCTGGGGCTTCTATATCCGCCATGCCGAGGGAATCATTTTTGATAATGTGACTTTTAGGGCTTTGAAAAAAGATTACCGTCCGGCAATTGTAACGGATGATGCGGAGGGGGTTACGTTCAAGAATGTCCGGTTCATGGAGCCGGAAAGCGAAGGTAAAGGACAAATATTCCCCTATAAGTCGAAAATAACAAAGAAGTAACCGATGTTCGGGGGAACATGAATAAAAAGTCGGAAGATTAAAATATAAAAAAATAAGGATTATGTATGGAAATAAATTATTTGCAAGTGTGATAGGGCTGCTGGTTTTTGTGGCGGGGCTTTCGGCAAAGGATTACCAAGTCTCGATGTTTGGAATCAAATCGGACGGGGTGACACTCAATACCCGTTCTATCCAGCGGGCTGTCGATTATATCAGTGAACAGGGAGGCGGCCGGCTTATTTTTTATGTAGGTCGCTATCTGACCGGTTCGATCGAGTTGAAATCGAATGTGACGATTCGTATCGAAGAGGGGGCCGTTTTGGTTGCAGTTCCATCCGTTTATGATTTTAAAGGGGTGGGGGGATATAATGCGATTATTTACGCAGACAAGCAAAAGAATGTCGGTATCGGTGGAAAAGGCATTATCGATGGTCGTAGCATCGCTGTGCGGGCAAGTGTGGAAGAGCAGTTGCAGAAAGGCCATATCGCAGGAAATCTATCCGGTTACGCACCAGCCTTGATCTGTATGGAAGGTTGCGAGGATGTGAGAATCGAACAGGTCACCTTGCAGGATGCAGCGAACATTGCTGAAATATATAAGGATTGCCATAATGTGACAGTCGACAGAGTCGTTGTGAATGCAGGTGCATCGGACCGGAAAGCAATCTCGATTTCCGGCTGTGACGGAGTGAAAATGACGGATTGCTACTTCAATATGACGGGGAACCCGTTGGAGAGTTCCGGAACATCCCGTAACCTGATATTTACAAATTGTATGACACCAGACGGCAGAGCTGTCTCGAGCGATCAATAATAAGGAGGAAAAACTATGCAGAGGAGATCATTTATCAAACAGAGTGTTTTGTGGACAGCCGGTTGTGCCGTCGGTAGCCGTATGCCGCTGTGGGGTGCGGTCGATGCAACCAGTGAGGTGGCGGGGACGGCTTTGCGTTCCGGTGAGCTATATAAATTGTTTCGTGATCCGCAATCCATTTACCGTCCGTTTGTTCGTTGGTGGTGGAACGGAGATAAAGTGGAGGCTGACGAGTTGAAACGCGAACTGCACGTATTGAAGGAAGCAGGTATCGGAGGAGTGGAGATCAATCCGGTCAAATTTCCCGGCAATGACACGGACGATTTGGGAAAGAAGTCGCTACCTTGGCTGAGCGACGAATGGATTGACATGTTGAAGGTGACTTTTGACGAGGCGAAGTCGCTCGATATGACTTGCGATCTGATTGTCGGTTCCGGCTGGCCGTTTGGGGCGGAGTTCCTGACGGGAGATGAACGGGCGGATGTCATAGTGAACTATTCCGAGAAGCTGAGTGGACCGATCGATTATGAGGTCTCTCGCGACGGTCTGTTCTGTGCGGCCGATCCTGCTATCAGTTCTCCTTTTCTCGGAAGGAAGATGGAGCTGGTTTCCCTGCAACTGGTTCCCGAACCGTTTGGCAGTCTCGACCAGGTTATCGACCTGATGGGTAAGGAGGTGGACGGGACGTTCAAGTTTAAAGTGCCCGATGGGAAATATGTCTTGTTTGCCTTGGTCAAGATACGCGGTTTCCTCGAAGTGATCAATGGCGCTCCCGGTGCTACGGGACCGGTATTGAACCACTTCAACAAGCCGGCCGTGCAGAAGTATCTGAATAATATGTCGGACAAGATTCAGAATCGTTTAGGCCCGTTGTCCGGCAATATCCGTTCCCTGTTTACCGACAGTATGGAGCTGGAAGGCTCGAACTGGTCGTATGATATGGCGGAAGAGTTCAAGAAACGCCGGGGATATGACGTGCAACCCTATTTGCCCTTCATCCTATTTAAGATGGGCAGCATGGGGAATGTGTTGACCTATGAGCCGAAGGTCCGGTTCATTCCCGAACTGGATGATACGATCCAACGTGTACGCTATGACTTCGAATATACGAAAGCCGAACTGCTGCGCGAGCGTTTTACACAGACTTACTTGGACTGGTGTAAAGGGCTGAATGTGAAATCGCGTGCACAAGCCTACGGGCGTGGTTTCTTCCCGCTCGAAAGCAGTCTGGATTATGATATTCCCGAATGTGAATCCTGGACGATGACCTGGTTGCGGCATCGTCTGGGCGAGGAGATGTCGGAAGAGGATTATCGCCGGGGCCGTGCCTATACGATGGTCAATAAATATGTGTCTTCTGCTGCCCACTTGCGTGGAAAGCGCCTGGTGAGTTGTGAGGAGATGACAAATACCTATACTGTGTTCAATATGACATTGGAGCTGTTGAAGATCGGTGGTGACCAGACGGCTATCTCCGGTGTGACGCATTCTATTTTCCACGGTTTCAACTATTCTCCGAAAGAAGCTCCGTTTCCCGGATGGATTCGTTACGGGGCTTATTATAACGAGAATAACAACTGGTGGCCGTATTTTAAATATTATACCGTTTATAAAGGCCGTATGGCTTCCGCCCTGCAACACGGGACCATGTATGCGGATATCGCGATCTTGCATCCGATAGCCGACATGTGGAGCACGTTGGGGATGCAGAACGAGCCGTTCCCCGCCACTACTAATGTGAAATATAAGACATTGGTATGGGAGGCGATCCATAAGAACGGCAGCGGTTGCGACTATGTTTCCGAATCGATTATCCGGGATGCCGAGATAAAATACGGTTACCTGTGTTATGGTCCCCGTAAATATAAAACGCTTTTCCTGATTGAGGTGGAGAGTATGGAACCGGCTACCGCACGTAAATTGTATGATTTTGTGGTCTCAGGCGGGCGTGTCTTCTGCATCGAGGCTTATCCGCATAAATCGGTCGGCCTCAAAGATCATGGCAAACATGATAAGGAAGTGCAGGAATGGGTGGAAAAGATGAAGCAGATGGACGGGCGTTTCATACTGCTCCATAAACCGGAAAAAGACTTTGTCGGTTGGTATCAGGGGGTGCAGAAAGACTATGGATTGACACCGTATATGATTATTGAAAAACCTGATCCTTACTTGATGCAGAACCGTTATCAGGGCGATAATAAAGAAGAAATGTTCTTTTTCAGTTATGCACATCGTTATAATTCGCATCAGACCCGTATTTCCTTCAGCAACGAGGTTGTAAAAGGCCGTCAGGGTTGGGTGTGGGATCTGGAAACGGGCGAACGATACCGCTTGCCGCTGGATGCTGCCAATAGTTTCCTGTTCGACTTCGGTCCGGCTGATTCTCTCCTGATTGTATTCGATAAGCAGAAGAGAGGAAATGATTACAAGCCGCTTCCGGTTTCCGGTGAGGATTTGAAAGATCTTTCGTCTGACTGGGATGTGGAGTTCCGTCACAGCCGTGAGAATACGGTGCAGAATACTCATTTCGACAAGCTGCAGGATTTAAAGGATACGGACTATGTGAATTTCTGCGGAACGATTGTCTATAGAAAGAAAGTCAATGTTTCTTCGCCTGCCGGGATGGTGCTCAACCTCGGATTGGTACATGGCGTGTCGGAAGTATTCGTGAACGGGCAGAGTTGTGGTGTCAAATGGTATGGCCGCCGTATCCATCCGGTCGCAGCCCGGTTGGAACAGGGGGAGAATATGGTTGAGGTACATGTAGTAACTGTTATGGGAAACTATATGAAGACGCTGAAAGATAATAAGATCGCTCAGGCGTGGACCCGGAGGCAGGATGTTGTGCAGCCGGCGGGATTGGTCGGGCCGGTCACTGTTTATAGAGTTAAAAGTTGAGAATTAAAAATTGAGAAATTAGGAATTTGAAGAGTTATGAATGTGATTAGAAAAATAATGATTCTGTGCTTGCTGGCAGGAATGGTGATTCCAGTGTGGGCAAAAGATTACCAGATGACTATGTTCGGGATCAAGTCGGATGGGACAACCATGAATACCCGTTCCATACAAAAGGCGATCGACTTTATTTCCGAGAACGGGGGTGGACGTCTGGTGTTTACTGTCGGACGTTATCTGACCGGCAGTATTCATCTGAAGTCAAATGTGACGATCCACTTGGGAGAGGGGGCTGTGTTGGTCGGTTCCACCAATCCTTATGATTATGATATGGAATTGAATGCTTGGTATGGCTTGATCTTGGCGAACAAGCAGGATCATATCGGTATCACCGGCAAAGGGGTGATCGACGGTCGCGGACGTGAGCTTGCCAATAACTTCATCAACCAGGTTTATTCAGGGGTGATCAAGGACAAGTTGCAGTTGGGACGTGTTGCCAACCGTCCGAAGCTGGTCTATTTCCGCGAATGCAAGAATGTGGAGATAAAAGGTGTGACGATGATGAATCCGGCTTTTTGGACGCAGACCTACGACCAGTGTGAAAACCTGTTGATCGACGGCATCACGGTGCATAGCCGAGCTTACTGGAATAACGACGGGATGGATATTGTCGACTGTAACGGCGCATGGATCCAAAACTGTTATGTGGATGCGACAGACGATGCGATCTGCCTGAAATCCCATAGTGCCGATGCCGTTTGCCAGAATATCGAGGTGCGCAACAATACGGCCTGTTCAAGTGCAAGCGGTATCAAGTTCGGTACGGCTTCGACGGGTGGCTTCAAGAACATAAAGATCATCAATAATACTGTATTCGACACGTTTCGCTCGGCCATAACGATCCAGGCGGTTGATGGCGGACAGGTTGAAAATGTGGTAGTGGATAGCCTTCGTTCCATCAATACCGGAAATCCCATCTATTTGGTCGTGGGAGAACGCCGTGAGGGACGTCGCAGCCGGATGGACAACGTGCATATTTCGAATGTTTATGCCGAAGTCCCGGCAACGAAACCGGATGCCGGATACGACTACGAAGGGCCGACGGAAGATAATCCGCGTAATGTATCGCCTTCCGGCATTGTCGGCTTGCAGGATAACAAGATTACGAATGTCTCTATCGAGAATGTTGAGATCGTCTGTCCGGGTGGTGGTAACCCGTTGTATGCTAAAGTTGGGTTGGACGAACTGGATAAAGTTCCGGAAATGCCGAAGGCTTATCCTGAGTTCTCTCAGCATAAGGAGTTGCCCGCCTGGGGCTTCTATGTACGCCATGCCGATGGGGTCACTTTCAAGAATGTGAAGTTGACTGCTTTGAAGAAAGACTACCGTCCGGCTATCGTCTTGGATGATGTGCACAACGGTGTATTTACGAAGATCAAAGTGGTTGAACCGTCTGCCGGAAAGAAGGAAAAGATACACGCTTACAAGTCTACGAGGATTAAAAAATAGAACGCGTTTCCGCATGTTCCGCCCTATACACCTTTTTGCTGGTGAAATTTATACTTATATAATTGTATGATAAAATTTTACGGCTAAAGATTTGTAGGGCGGAACTTTTATTGCAGCCGCTGTTCCAGAGATGTATATATCACAACTATCTTATTAGGAATACCATCCAATGTCCTACTTTTTGTAGATTATTTTCGTGATAAATACGGCTTTAGAAATACCCGTGCGTTTCCACGTCTCCGTATTTGAGAGCTATCTCCACCCGTTTGACGGTGGATGTCTCGTCATCTTCGGACTGGAAACCGATGCGGTTATATCCCTGTTTGAGAACTTTGTCGGGTAGGATAAAGGCATATTCCTTTTCTTCTTTTTCCAGCCCGCGTTCCCTGTCGTACAGACGGGTGTAGGCAGGCATTTCCTTTTCTATCGCTTCCCCGTTTACCGTCAACCGGCAGATCGCCGGCCGACTGGTGCGGATGAATAGGATTACTTCTTCCGGATACCCTTCTTCTACCGAATCTCCGATATAGATATCGACTTCTTTCCGTTCACCTTTATCTATTTTTAGAGGGAGTGGGGAAGCAGGCTTTATATTGTATTGGACAACCCCGTCGGACAGTGCATATATTTTATTCCTGCCTTTTAAAGTTTCCAACGAACCTAATTCATTGAGCAGTTCCGGCATCATGATCCGGCAAACCTGGCCGCCGTCTTCCAGATATAGCTTCCCGTCATGTTCGGTATTGAACGCGCCGAAATAGTAGTTGAACAGGTAGATCCCGTCTGCCCCCTGCGAGAGGATGTGGGAACACATGCCCCTGTGCATGCCGTGTGACCAGAATTCACGCGGGCGGTAGCCTCCGTCGTCGATCGAACTGTAGAACGGTATGTTGAGCTCTTTCCCCATTTCTTCCCGGAACTTGGCTACCGGCATGGCGGGATCGCCTCTCCAATGGACACCTGTACTGATAAAGTCCAGCAGTCCGAGGCGCAACCATTCACGTATGTCCAGTCCTTTCATTCTGTTTTGTTCGACTGTTGGAGCTACACGTGCGGAGAGCAGGATCTTTCTGCCTTGTTTGGCTGAAATTTCATCCACTTTCTGACGGATGTCTTTTACCAATTGTGTCATGAGCGGTGCGTTTTGCGGTCCTGTGCCTGACTTGAAGTAAACGATAAAGCGCATGAAGTCGAGATCGTATCCGTCGATTATGTCGGCATAATTTTCCAATTGCTCGGAAATAATCGCCAGCTTGCGGTCGCGTACTTCCTTTATGGCAAAGTCAAAAGCTCCGCCGCTGTTATAACCTTGTGTCGTGTCATTCAGCCAGTATTCCGGATGCTGAATCCAGAAATCGGTATACCAGATCGGACAATGGGTAGTCGTATCATTGAAATGCAAGTCGTTCATCCGATAGGTGATAAAGGCTTCCATCCCCTTCTCCTTTGCCCTTTTCAAGGTATAAGCGACTAGGTCCGTCCCCTCTTTTTCCAGGTTCAGATGGTTCCGGTAATATTTCCGGAAATAATTATATTGGGCCGTGTCGCAGCCGCAGTCCAACGTCCCGTCCAGATCGTCTCCCATCACATGCCCATATTTGGAACGGACATAGAAGAAATCGCTGCCTGAGCACATCATATAGGTTGTTACCTGTGAGTTCGCCACCATATCGACACAGGAGTCCAGATCGGCAAGCGTAAGCGGACGATACTTGAACCAGCGGTTTCCTAACAGGTCGGAACCGTCGTTATTATGAATGATCCGGAATGTCCGTTCGGGAGCTTTTTTAACATTGGGTGCACAAGCAAAGAAAGTCTGTGTACATAAAAGAATGGAGAGATAGTTGATTATAAGTGATTTCATGGTGCGTTGTTGTGTGTTTTACTTATTTTTTGGGATGTCCAAAAGTAAGTAAAGTCGCAAATATGCAAATGTATTTTTTGTCGGATTTATTTAGATATTTGGCTAAATGGCGGCAATCTACAATGTTTCTGCATATTTGACCAGTTGGAGAACCTGCTGAGGTTCGTCAAAGTTGATCTTATTACTTTTTATATACGCCTTTATCATCTCCTGCTGTTCTTTAGGATGTAGTTTCAGAAACTGTTTGGGAGTTTGGAAGGTCTTCTCTTTCCCGTTCTTTTTCATCGTGTATCTTTTTTCAACATCGGCAATGATGATCTTCTCCGTTTCGAGTTTATAGGAATGTCCGCTGGACTGGATACTCGAGTACGAGTCGACGGAAGCAGTTTCCGAGCGTCCTCCGTATCCGACCTGTTTCCCCTGTGGGCGGGATCGTCCCCTGAAGGTAACGGACAGATAAGGTTCCTGACCCAGATGTTCCTGTGCCAGGCCTCTCGGAGCCAATTGGAAAATGCGATTACCGATTTTCAGTGTCCTTACCATGTCCGGCTCGGCAAAGAGCTTGATGTTGTTGTTATCGTTTTCATCAATAAACATAAAGGCATTCCTTGCTAAATTGTAGTTGACTTTTACGCTGAACACTCTGCCGTCCTTGTAATAGATCAGGCCTTGTTGGAAACCGTTAAAAAGGTATTCTGATTTCCCTTCCTGGGCGGATAACCCGGAAATCGTGGCAGTTAGGGAGATGAGCAAGATATAAATAAGTTTTTTCATGATATCCGACGTTTTAATTCTTACGAAAGGTACGTATTGTTTCGGATATAACAAAAAAAGCCGTCTCTTTTTATAGAGACGGCTTTTCGGATATATGGAATAAGTTTGTTATTACTTAACCAAAGCAGCAAAATCGCTGTTAGTTGCATATTTGGCAAATTCCAGGTCGATAGCAGCTTCTTTAGCCATAGCCTTGTCAGCGGCGATAGCAGCTTTCAGGTTGCTGATAACTGCGTTAGCGTCGTTAGTACGTGCAGCAACGATAGCTTTCAGATAAGAAGTTGTAGCGTCAGGTTTAGCAACTGCGTTCAAAGTCTGAGAAGCTTTGCTGTAATCCTTAGTCAGGATCTGAGCCAAAGCGGCGTTGTTTGATTTAACTGAACCGAAAGAGTTGGCAGCCTTAGCCCATTCGCCCTGTTCCAGGTACAGAACACCCAGAGCTTCGCCTAATTCAGCAACGCCTGCTGCGCTACCGAACAACTGCTGAGCCTTAGCCTGGTCACCCTTTGTCAAAGCGATCAAACCTAAGTTCATGTTTGCAGACGGATTAGCTTTTACAGAGTTTGACTTGTTAAACATCTGTTCTGCCTTGGCCAGGTCACCGGCACGGAATGCCATCATACCGATGTTGTTCCAAGTACGGTAGCAGTTAGGATACAGTTCGGAAGCCTTTGTATAGATAGCCATCTTTTCTGCGTCGTTGTTAGTCAGAGTGGCAGCGTACAGGATTTCTTCGATGTTCAGTTCAGAAGGATTGCTCTTAACCAATGCGCTGATTTCGTCATCAGATTTACCGATGATTTCGATGTTGGCAGTCAAGCGAGAGCGACGAAGTTGCGGCAGGATCGTTTCAGCCAAGTCAGAGTAAACAGCAGAGATGTTCTTGATTTCTTTTTCTCTTGTTTCAGGATCCTGATACATGGAGATAACTCTCAGCACGAGGTCTTTATCCTGCAAGTTGGAAGCCTGTACCAATTCTTTGAAGCCTTCCCAGTCCTGAGCTGTGTAACGAGCGTCAACCGGAGCGTCAACCTTCATTTTCTTCAATTCTTTAGCCAGGTATTTGCTTGTATTGCCTTCACGTCTTTCAGCCAAGCCGGTGTTCAACTTGACACCACCGTCAGGAGAAGCGTAAGCGGAGATTTCGATTGCTACGTTCTGGTTAGGAGCTTCGTCGGCGTTCTTGACAAGTTCTTTCCATTCTTTGATTGCGTCAGAGTTCAACTCTTTGGCACGCAGGTTAGCCTGCTGGATAAGGAACATGATGTTTGCGTCGTGAGCTTCTTTGATGATACGCTGGAATTTGTCTGCTGCGATAGCTGCGTTGGCAGTGGCAGCGTCGGCCAATTCGGATGTAGCGATCACACCTTCGCCGATTTTTACATCCGGCAATTTAACAGTCTTGTTCTTGATCTTTGCGTCGAAAGTCAGATACAATTCCGATTTCTTCATTTCCGGCTTGTAAGTGAAAGCGGATTTCATGGTTACGTTAGCACCTTCTTTCTGCGGGATAACCTGGTTGTTACCCTTTACTTTTTCACCCTGGTAAGTGTAGGAAGTTCCCCATGCTTCACCACCGGCATAACGAAGGACCGGAGTTACGGTTACGACTGCTTTTTTGTTGAACCATTTTGCAGGGAATGTGGCATTAATAGTCACAGGAACTTTGCCTCCGATGGCCTCAAGCGGCTGCGGTTCGGCTTTGATGTACTCTTCAGCTAACGGTTTCAACTTGTTTGAACAAGAAGAAAAAGTCAGAATTGCAGCCAATACGAGGAAAGGCATTAAATACTTTTTGTTCATAATTTGATGTAAGTTTAAAATGTTACTATGTTTATATATTCACTTTCAAATATCCCTTAGCCATCAAAGTGCAAAACTAAAGCATTTTTTTGTTATGAAGAGCAAACAAGATATAAAATCTTTCCAATTAATACTTATTAATGAATCTTGTATCCATTTTTCCTGTCTGGTGCTAAAACAGATAGGAGGTGAATACGGTGAACCATTCCGGATGTCGTCTGCCCTTATTGTCAAATTTTAATCAAAACAGGATTTTTTGAGTATAAAGTTTGTTGTTATAGACAATCTTTACGATATATATCCCGGCCGGGATTGGGCCGACCGGCAAGGTCGCCTGCTGCCCGACGATGGAATAGTTGCGCACGGGCATTCCCGTAAGTGATACTACGGTGAGCGAAGTCCGGCTGGCCGGAACAGCAAAGTCGATGCGGATCGTATGCCGGTATTTGTCGACCGACAGCCTGACATCTGTTGCCGCTTCTATGCGTTCAGTGGCCGTTTCACCTCCTCCGTTCGGGTCCATCCCGGTACAGACGGGAACGGTCACTCCGACAGGATCGAGCCAGTATTTGAGCTGTTTGCTGCTATCCTGCGGCATGGACCAGCTTTTTTGTATGGAGAAAAAGAAGTCTTCGACCGGATTGCGACAGTTGGAAGCACCGCCTGTCAGACCTCCGATAACCCGGTTGTCGCTGTCTAAAAGGGGAGCGCCGGACGAGCCGGCGAACGTACAGCCTGTTGCCCAGCGGGCTACTTTCCAGTGGGCGGTTTCGTCAAACTCCGTAGCCGCGATCTTGTATGTCTGAAGCTCTACATGTCCCTCGGCGGCACTGATCCGTTTTAGCGACCCGCTTGGGTGGTGAATGCAGGAATAAGGAGGTTGCCCTGCATCCTGCGCGTTCCAGCCGGCATAATAGGCCCGGTAGTTGGTGGGCGGGGTATCGGTCAGTTCCAGCAAAGCCATGTCGGTTCTTTCGTTCACGGCCCGGAAATGGGCGCAAGCAAGCGTCTGATCCGTGCGTCCGGGTTCTACCGGGCTGCATTGGGGGCTGTTGTAATTGAAATAACAAATGATCTTGCCGGCCACTTCTTCATAGTCCGGATTCTTGATCTGGAACTGGTTGTTCAGACAGTGAGAGGCCGTAAGGAGGTAAGGCCTTCCGTCGTTTGCCGTGTTGTTGATAAGTGTACCGGTACAGCCGATTTGCCCGTCAATGATTAGGAGGACGACACTTCGTTCGATGTCGTTGTAGCGTGTTGTCGTATCTTGGAAACAGGCTACGGTCGGCATACACTTGAAAGCCGTGAAGTCGGGTTGCGGTTCCGAGACCCTGAAGTCCCGGTAGCCGTGGTTTACCTCGCCGACCGCGAGTTTGCCGGGGAAAGCGGCTTCCGCCGGTTCCTGGTATTCGATGATCAGTTCGTCTCCCGGGAGCGGGGCGACGGGCAGAATGCCGCGCCCCGAATTGTTCAGATGGTTGAACGCGCCTAATATTTCCGATTGATCGTTATTGTACAGGAATACGCATGCCCCTTCGGGCAGATGGTATTTGCTGAACAGTATATTGAGGGAGAGCGCCCCTTCGGAACGTATTCCGAGCCGCCAGACCTTTGTCCCGTCAGGCAGGGTGAAGCGTATTCCGGAGTTCTCCGGCGTATGGTCCGTCATGAATTTATAGGCAAAACGAAACGCGCTCCGTAGGTCGGTCGCTTCGAGGGAGTCGAGCCGGAGTTGTTCCTCCAGGTCGAACGGGGGCATCGTGACAAACATTTCCTCTGTCAGGCTTTTGGTGGCCATGAGAGGCAACGGACGTCCTCCGTGGCTGATTTGTGCCTTGACAGAAACACTAAGGAACAGGCATAATCCGAAATATGTGATAAGAAATTTTGCCATGATGGCGGCAAATATACGATTTTGAGGAGATAATCTGTTATTTCGGATTCATTTTTAAATTGTTTCTGCTATTTCTTCTATTGAAGGATTAGGCCGATAAGACGTGGAATTGTAAAAGTTTGCATCCTAATTGTCTGTGTTTGGTTGATAATACCTATCTTTGAAGCACTAAGTCTAATTTGATCCTGTTTTGTTTTATGGAGACGGATATGTCCATGTTCATTGTTATTGGTATTATGTTCGCGGGTATTGCCGCCGGCTATCTTTTGCGCGAAGTCGAACTTTTGCAAAAGATCGGTAAGCCGATTTCTTACACGATCCTTTTGCTTCTTTTCCTTTTGGGAATATCTGTTGGCGCGAATAAGGAAATTGTCGATAACCTTGCCACGTTGGGCGGTCAGGCTTTCCTGCTTGCCTTGGCAGGCACGGTGGGGAGCATGCTGGCCGGCTGGGGAGTCTATCACCTGTTTTTCAAAGAAAGGAGCCGCAGATGAAAGGAAGCTTGATCGTTGTTGGATTCTTTGCGCTCGGTTGCCTGTTGGGATGGAGCGGTTGGTTGCCTGATGCCGTCACCGAAAACGACATTACGGTATATGTCCTGTATCTGCTTATGTTTCAGGTCGGGCTTAGTATAGGCAGCGACAAGAAACTAAAGGAGATCCTCGGCAGTATTCGTCCGAAATTGCTTTTGGTCCCTTTTGCCACAATTGCCGGAACGTTGGTCTTTTCGGCTTTGGCCAGCCTCTTGCTTACACGGTGGAGTGTCTTTGACTGTTTGGCGGTAGGAAGCGGCTTTGCCTATTATTCCCTTTCGTCTATCCTGATCACGCAGTTGAAGGAGCCTTCTTTGGGAATCCGGTTCGCCACCGAATTGGGGACGATCGCCTTGATGGCAAATATCATGCGCGAGATTATGGCGCTTCTTGGTGCGCCTCTTTTTGTCAAATACTTCGGCCGGCTGTCTCCCATCTGTGTCGGAGGAGCCACGACTATGGAT
Organism: uncultured Parabacteroides sp.; assembly: GCA_910577325.1. Classification (GTDB taxonomy): domain Bacteria; phylum Bacteroidota; class Bacteroidia; order Bacteroidales; family Tannerellaceae; genus Parabacteroides. Next base: position 73,708 of record CAJTMR010000003.1, on the reverse strand, counting down.
ACGACCCTGCCGATCATCACCCGCTATTCGGGAAAAGACCTTGTTTTCATTTCAATTTTTCATGGGATTATCGTAGATTTTACGGTTCCCTTCCTTGTGTCGTTCTTCTGCTCGTTTTGATACCGTTTGCACGGAAAGATGAAGATTCCGGATAAGAAGAGCATAAGAAAAGGAAAAGAGGGTATGTGAAATACGGATTGCATTGATAATTCAAATCCGTATCTTACATACCCCCTCAACTCCTTTCAATGAAGGAAACAGATGGCTATTGGGCACATCTGCTTCTTCCTATTCATTTACTGCTTACCTCTTTCAGCATCTCTTTCACCGCCTCTTCCAGTTGATGGTCTTCGCCTTTCAGTTGTGATTCGGGAGAGTTGTAGACTTCGATGTCCGGTTCGAGTTGCAGGTTTTCCAGATAGCGTCCTTGCATATCCTGCATGCCGACCTGCGGGATGCCGAAGACGATCGACGGGTCGATTTGGTTTTCCCACCACACGGCAGTCATGGTTCCGGGGACGGGAGCACCGATCAGTTTGCCGAGTTTCAGCGTCTTGTAGGTCCAAGGGAAACCGTGGGCGTTCGAATAGTTGTCTTCACACATCAGGACGCATGACGGTTTGGTCCAGCGGTTGAACGGGTCGTTGCCGATGTATTGACCGCGCGGAGTGAATTTCGCGAAGACTTCGCCGCTCAACAGGATGGCCAGGTCCTCGTGGAGCCAGCCGCCGCCGTTATGACGCGTATCGACGATCACAGCTGCCTTTTCGCGGCAACGGCCCAACAACTCGGAATAAGTATCGCGGAAACTTTCGCTGTTCATGCCTCTGACATGCACATACCCGATCTTTCCGTTTGACAACTTGTCGACCATCTGGCGCTTCTGTTCCACCCAACGCTTGTAAAGCAAGTCGGACTGAGTGCCGTAGCTGATCGGCTTGACCTGCTCTTCGAATCGCTCTTTGGTAGCCGGGTCGTAGACGGAGAGCAGGACTTTCTTGCCGGCCTTGCCGCTCAGTAGCGGATAGTAGTCTTCTCCGCCCTTGATGCTCGTGCCGTTTATCTTTTCGATGATGCAACCCGCTTTGATCTTGGAGCCCGTTTTGGTCAGCGGACCTTTGGCGATGATCTCTTGGATCTTCAAGCCGTCGCCCGTGTAGCTGTTGTCATAGAATGCGCCCAAGGTGGCGGTTGACGGGGAGGAGGAGGCGGAGCGGTAACGTGCGCCGGTATGTGAACCGTTCAGTTCGCCCAGCATTTCAGAGAGCATTTCTGCGAAATCGTGGTTGTTGTTGATGTGGGGAAGGAACTTTGCGTATGCCTTTTCATATCCTGCCCAGTCGATGCCGTGTATTTTCGGATCGTAGAACTTGTCCAATACCTGACGCCAGGTGTGGTGGAAGATATATTCGCGTTCCTTCGCCGGCCGATATGAAAATTCGGCGTTGAAGGCGATCGGTGTCGTTTTGCTGCCATTGACCTCGATCTTCTTCAATTGGCCTCTTGAAACGAGGAAGATGTTCTCGCCCTTCTTGTCGGGGAACATCGTGCCGCCGCCGATGCCTTTGATCAGCAGCTTGGTCGTATTTTCCTTGAAATTGTGTTCCCACAGGTCGTAACCGCTTTCGAACGCGGCGCAGTAATACAGCTTGTCGCCTTTCGGGGTCAGGACGGCGTCGCCCAGGAAGGATGAGTTGACGGTCAGGCGCATGATGCGGTCTTTACGGTTTGCCAGGTCGAATTTGAGAGGCTCGACATCCTTGTCGGCCTTTTCGTCCTTTTTCTTGTCGGCATCCTTTTTCTTGCCTTTCTTGCCTTCTTTGTCTTTATCCTTGTCTTTGTTGTCTTTTTCTTCGTCCAGCAGGGCTTGTTCTTCTTTGGAAAGGCGGAATTTGTCGTAAGCTTCACCATCGAAGAACATGATATACACGTCGTCTTGTGCTCCCCAACTGCCGTGGCTGCGATAACCGGCACGGTCGGAAGACCAGATCATCGCCTTTCCATCCAGCACCCATTTGGCATTGTTGTCGGAATAGCCGCTTTCGGTCAGGTTGGTCATTTCGCCGCTGCCGTCAGCTTTCACCAAAACGATGTCCGTGTTGTTCCATCCGCCGACCGCGATGTATTTGGCGAGGAACCACTTGCTGTCGGGAGACCATTGGTAATACTGGTCGCCGTCGGCATACGAATAATTGTATTTGCCGTCCAGAACCGTACGTACCTGTTTGCTCTTCAGGTTGATCACGCGCAAGGTAGTCCGGTTTTCAAGGAACGCGACTTCCTTCCCGTCCGGCGAATACATCGGCTGGAAAGAGGTCTGCGAGGTGACTACCAGCGGTTCTTCTTTCAATTCTTGTGCGTATGTGAAATAGTTTTCGTCCTTGCGCGCGAGGCTGCACTGGTAAATTCCCCAGGTCTCGCCCCGTTCGGCGGAGTAAACCAACGAACGTCCGTCAGGGCTGAAATCAAGGTTGCGTTCCTGTTGCGGCGTGTTGGTGATCTGCTTGGTCGTTTCGTAATCGACCGAAGTCACATACACGTCGCCGCGCACGATAAAGGCGACTTCCTTCCCGTTGGGGGAAACTGCGATATCGGTGGCCCCGCTTGTCCTGAGCTGGTGGATAAGATCGTTTTCCACCTTGTCCGAGACGATTCGCACATTTACTTTCTTCGGCTGTGCGCCTTCTTTGACCGTATAGATCTCGCCATTGTATCCGTAACAGAGGTTGCCGCTGTTGTCGGAAGTCAGGAAACGGACAGGGTGTGTCGTATGATGGGTAATCTGCCGGCTTTTCTTGCCGGTCAGGTCGTTCTTGAATATGTTGAAGCTTCCTTTTTCCTCGCTAAGGTAATAGAAGGAAGAACCGTCTGCCGCCCATACCGGGTTGCGGTCTTCTCCCTTGAAGGAGGTGATCTTTTGGAAAGAACGTTCCTTTCCGAGTGTACATAGCCAGATGTCACGCGCGATGGATGACTGGTGGTGTTTGCGCCAAGGATCTTCGTATCCTTTGATGTCCTGGTAGAGCAGTTTGCCGCCTTGCTTGTCGAACGACAGGCTTTGCATAGCCAGGGAGGAATAGAGCTCGGGGCGTCCGCCGTCGAGCCCGATCCGGTAGATTTGCGGGAATTGTCCGGAGGGGAACTGGCTGTCTTTGGCATCTTGCTGGATCGCGGCCGAATAGAGGATGTGCTTTGCATCGCTGAACGTTTCCGGGTATTCGTTTGCGGAGTGGGTGGTCAGTTGTTTCGGGCTGCCTCCTTCCTTGTCCATGACGAAGATGTCGAAATTGCCGTTCCGGTCGGAAGCGAACACGATCTTGCTGCCGTCCGGCGACCAGACCGGGCGCGTGTCGTGAGCCGGATGGGTTGTTAACTGGGTAGCCTTGCCACCGTTTGCCGGAACAGTGTAGATATCGCCTTTGTAGGTAAAGGCAATTGTTTCACCGTTTGGAGAAATCGCCGGGTAACGCATCCATAACGGATCGCTTTCGGCCAGCACGTTTGTCGTTAAGAACAGTGCTGAAGTCAAGATTAATAATGATTTCATGCTTCGTGTTTTTGTGGGCGTAAAGATACGGTATTATTGTAAAAAAAGAGATAAATAAGCTTAATAGTAGCCGTTATGTAGTTTATTTCTATCTTTACGAACTCAAATTGAGGGGAAAATGAGGTGAATATGCATGACAGCGATACTATAGAAAAACTTAAACGAGGCTCATATGAAGCGTTCGATACATTATATAATATGTATGCGAATTCTTTGTACGGTTTTGCCTTGCTGCATACCAAGTCTGTCGTTCAGGCCGAGGACATCGTGCAGGAGACGTTTCTTAAGTTGTGGAACATGCGTGCCTCCCTTTCTGTCGAAGGTTCCTTCAAATCCATGTTGTTCACGATTGCCAAGCACCAGGTGATCGATGCTTTCCGCCAACAGATCAACCGTCCCGATTTTGAAGATTACATCCGCTTTTGCGAAGATGAGAACCTGTTAGACAATGCTTCAGTTGAAAAAATCTATTACGATGACTTTGTCGACAAGTTAGCGCTTGCCAAGCAAAAGCTGACTCCCGCACAACGGAATATCTTTGAAATGAGCCGTGAGGAGGGAATGAGTAATGCCGAAATAGCTGCCCTTTCGAATATCTCCGAGCAAACGGTAAAGAATCATTTGTCTGCCGCCTTGAAGATCCTGCGTGAGGAACTCCGGAAATATAATTATCTTTTTGCCCTTTTCATATAAGAAAATCAGAAAACATTCCCTGATTCTCAAATGATTTTTTGAGTTTTTCAGTTATTCCATGCCGGTGAAACAGAAAATATGCTTTAGAACATATGAAAACGCCTGGTACTTTTTCGGTACTCCTTCGTGTAACTATAAACAAGCGATAAATTATGACCGATTTATTTAATAAATTATATTCTCAATTCTTAAGCGGAAAGACCAACTGGAAAGATTTCGAGGGCTTCAAGGAGTCCTTGAATCATCTTTCGGATCAGGAACTGTCCGAAAGGATGGAAGCGTTTTGGAATGAGAATACGGTTTATCCGCCTATGGAAGCTGGCCGTAAGCGGGAAATTCATCAGAGACTTCGTTTGCAAATACATCCTTCTAAAATCTCCATATGCTGGTCCCGTATCGTGGCGGCGGCGGTCGTGGTTGTCGTCTTGTCCGTTATGGCGTGGAACTTTTCTCTTCTGCATGAACTGCAAAATGCGAACTCTTCTTTCTTGGCGGAAGTTCCGGCGGGAGATAAGGTACAGTTGACCTTGCCGGATAAGAGTTCTGTCAAATTGAATTCGGAAAGCTCTTTGTCTTACGCCTATGTCAACGGAAAGCGTGTCGCTTGCTTGAAGGGCGAGGGTTACTTCCAGGTTTCCAAGGACAGGAAACATCCGTTTGTCGTGCAGGTCGGCAATCTGAATATCGAAGTGTTGGGGACTTGCTTCAATGTCTATTCGTATGAGGAGAATGACTTTGTAGAGACTTCCTTGATTGAAGGCTCCGTGCGGCTCTACGATTCCAAGTCACCTTCTGAAAGTTTTATTCTGAAACCGTCGCAGAAAGCGATCTATTCGAAAAATAATGGAAAAATCAGTTTTCACAATACAGACAATGTAAAAGAAACTGCGTGGACGCAAAATCTTTTGGTGTTCGAATCGGAGAAGTTGGGTTCGGTACTTCAAAAGATCGAAAGGTGGTATGGAGTACATATCGACCTGCTCTGCCCGGAGATTGCGAACGACCAGATTTCCGGTTCATTCAAAGACGAACAACTCCCGTATGTCATGGAGGCGCTCAAATTCCAGTACGGGTTTAATTATGAGATCATAGGAAACAATGTTACGATTAATAAGTCTAACCAATTAAAAATAAAATGAGCCTATGAGATGAACATGTGAAATCTAAGAAAGAGTGTTTTTAAAAATCAATTGTTTAATTCTAACTTAAGTCTATTTATCATAGTCATGAAGAAAGTATTTCGGAGTGCAGCACTCCTGTTTTTGTGTACAACGCTGTATGCACAAGACATTTCGCAAACAATGTCAATAAATTTGCAGAATGTCACATTGAAAGAGTTTTTTAAGAATTTGGAGGCACAGACTTATTTTTCAGTTGTTTACCGGGATATCATCCTGAGTGAGAATCCGGATGTGGTCGTTTCCGCTTCCAATCGCCCGTTAAAGGATATCTTGTCCCAAGTGTTGGAAAAACATGGTCTTTCCTACAAGGTGAGCAACAAGACGATTGTCATCGTTAAAGCTGAAGCGCAGGTTTCCGTGAAACAACAAAAAAACAAGAAAATATCCGGTGTGATTACCGATGAAACAGGTTTTCCAGTGGCCGGAGCGAATATCGTAGTCAAGGGAACGACCAACGGAACTATCTCGGATATGGACGGTAACTTCTCTTTGGAGGCGGCTTTGGGGGATATGTTGGAAATATCCTATATCGGCTTTTTGCCGATGGAAGTGAAGGTCGATAGCAAGAATACCTTCGATATCCTGATGAAGGAGGATGCACAGGGGTTGGATGAAGTGGTCGTTGTCGGATATGGTACGGTGAAGAAAAGAGACTTGACCGGAGCTGTTGCTTCTGTAAACGCATCCAAGATTTCGGCCGTTCCGACTTCCACCGCATCGGAAGCCTTGCAGGGACGTATTCCGGGGGTTGTCGTTTCAAATGCCAACTGGTCGCCGGGATCGACTCCGAGCGTGATGATTCGTGGTAAGCGTTCGATCACGGCCAGCAATGATCCGTTGTATGTGATCGACGGTATTCCCGTTACCGGCGGTATCGGCGAAATCAGCCCGTCGGATATCGAGTCTATGGAAGTGTTGAAGGATGCGTCGGCAACAGCTATCTATGGTGCACGTGGTGCGAACGGTGTCATCTTGATTACGACTAAGCAAGGTAAATCAGGCAAGACGCAGATCGATTATAACGGATATGTCGGGGCGCAGACAATCCTGAACCAGCTCGATTTCTGGGATGGTCCGGAATATGCCGAATATACGCGCGAGTCTTATCGCAATACGAGCAATAATTCGATCCGCTACAACTCGGATGTGGCTTCAAGGGAGCAGGATATGGTCTGTCCGGGGTTCACACGTGACCCGTCGATTATGGAATCGGTCATGATGGGTTGGGGTGACGATGGCGTTTACCATCCGTCCCGTGTACGTACGACCCGCTATATGGATCATGTGACCCGCACCGGTATGGTGACCGACCACCAGTTGAGTATCCGCGGCGGTGGCGAACGGACGAATTTCCTGGCTTCTGCTACCTACAATAAGAATAACGGTATCTTCAAGGATGAGGATTATGAACGCTATTCGATCCGTTTGAACCTGAACCACGAGATCAACAAATACGTGAAGATTGGGGCGCAGACACAATATTCACATGCCATCCAGCAACGTGGGGCCGGACTTGCTGGTGGCTGGCGCTTAAGTCCGTTGGCACAGTTGTGGGATGAGAATGGCGAGATTATTCCGTTGCCGGGTTCTTATAATGTCTACAATACGATGATGGACCTTGTTTCGGGTGCTGTGGATCGTCCTGTGAAGACAACTCGTTACTTAGGTAGCTATTCTTTGGATATCAAATTGCCGGTCGACGGGCTGAAGTTCCGCTCGAACCTAGGTCTCGATGCCCGTACTGTACAGGACTACGAGTTCTGGTCCGCTAAAACGAGCAATCGTGGCATGGGGACTTCTTATGCGAAGAATTCCGTTGACAAATACACGATGTTTACTTTGGAAAACATGCTTTTCTACGATAAGACGTTCAATGACAAACACACCTTGGGCGTGACTTTGTTGCAGTCCATTCAGGAAGACAAAAGGGAAAGCGTGAACGTTGCAATGGAGAACTTGCCGGCCGATAACCTGAAATATTATGATTTGGGATCGGGATTGGTGACCAATACGATCAGCAGCTCGATGGTCAAGTGGAATATGGCTTCCTTTATGGGACGTATCAATTATAACTATTTGGGACGTTACCTTCTGACGGTTTCCGCTCGTTACGACGGTTCTTCCCGTTTGGCCGACGGACATAAATGGGTGCTTTTCCCTTCCGCCGCATTGGCATGGCGTATCAATGAAGAATCTTTCATGTCGGGTACATCCGGATGGTTGGATAACCTGAAATTGAGACTCGGTTTCGGTAAGACCGGTAACTCGGCCGTTGATCCTTACCAGACAAAAGGTACTTTGTCGTTGATCCGTTATCCGTTTGATAACGGTGCATCGGGAACGATCGGATATGCTCCGAACGCGATGGCGAACAGCCAGTTAACGTGGGAAACGACGGATCAGTGGAACTTGGGTATCGATTTCGGTGTGTTGAGAGGACGTATCAACGGTACGATCGATTTGTATATGCAGAACACGCATGATCTGTTGCTGAAACGCCAGTTGCCGGTTGTTTCCGGTTTCCCGAATGTGCTTTCGAATGTGGGCAAGACACGCAACAAAGGTATAGAGGTTTCTATCAACTCTTTGAACATCAATACAAAATACTTCCAGTGGACAACCGATTTGATGCTGTCTTCTAACAAGGAAGAAATTGTGGAATTGTATAATGGCAAGAATGATGATATCGGTAGCAAATGGTTCATTGGCCAGCCGGTGAATGTTCACTATGACTACCGGAAAGTAGGGATCTGGCAGAACACGGAATCCGACCTTGCCGAGATGGCGAAATTTGCCGCCAACGGAACGGATTTCGCTCCGGGTGATATCAAGATACAGGATGTGAACGGCGACTATAAGATTACGGATGCCGATAAGCAAATTCTGGGTAACCCGCGTCCGAAAATGATTGCCAGCATGGTGAATACTTTCAACTATAAAGGTTTCGACCTGTCGGTCTTTTTGTATGCAAGCTTCGGCGCTATGTTGTATAACGATATTTATGCGGTGGAACATTGCGGACGTAACGGCGGTGTGAAGGTAGACTACTGGACACCGAACAACCCGACGAACGCTTATCCGCGTCCGAGTATTGACGAAGAGCGTCCGATCTACATCACATCCACTTATTATGAAAAGGCGGACTTCCTGCGTGTGAAGACAATGACGATGGGATATACGTTACCGAAGAACCTGACCAAGAAGTTCCTGGTTGAGAAACTGCGTGTTTACTTTACCGCTCAGAACCCGTTTATTTTTACTAACTACACGGGTATCGATCCGGAGGCTGCTAAAGTGGACGATGCCGGTAATCCTAAAACGGGCGGTAGCGGTTTCGGTACTCCGAGCGTCAGCTCCTGGATTTTCGGTATAAATATGACTTTGTAATTTTAATCTTATAAATAAAGAATGAAAATGAAATCTATATATTACTATATGCTGGCAGGCCTGATGCTTTCCACATCGGGTTGCAGCAGTTGGTTGAGCGAAGACGATGCTCCGGTGATGTCATACGATTATTATGAAACGGAAGCTGGGGTTAATGCTGCCATTACGGCGGCCTACGGTTTCCTCCGTTGGGGAGTCGGTGGCGAACGTTTCGATGTATTGACCGAGCATGGTACGGACCTGTTCACGGAAGGGGAAGACGGCAATAACCGCGAATCGTATAATAAATATGCAACGCAGTTGAACCCGGACGATGGTATTCTGTATGAGATGTGGGAAAACCACTACAAGGGAATCAGCGATGCCAATATCGCCATGCAGAAGATCTTGGATTCAAAAGATTTGCTTGAGAATGTGAAATCGCAGAGCTATGCGGAAATGCAGTTTATCCGTGCTTACCTCTATTTCGACCTGGTACAGCAATTCGGACGCATTCCCTTAGTTACCGAAGGTAGCTTTGATATCCGTACGGATTTCAAACGTGCTTCTGTTGCCGATATCTATAATTTGATTATAAGCGATTTGCGCAATGCAGTGGAGAATCTGCCTGAAAAGGTTGCTACCAAAGGTCGGGCTACCTGCTATTCGGCTGCACATCTGTTGTCCAAGGTTTATCTGACTCGCGGTAGCGCCGTCAGTGACCAGCGTGGGCAGAAAGCGACCGATATGGACAGTACGCTGTACTATGCCGAGAAGGTGATCAATAGTGGGGCTTTTACTCTCCAGGAAAACTTCTCTTCCCTGTGGGATATCAGTAACCAAGGAAATTCTGAAGTCGTGTTTGCTATACAGTTCACGACCGAACCGATGTTTAACGGTGATGGCAATAGGCAGCATCTCTATTGGTTGTCCTGGTATGAAGACCAACCGGGCATGTTGCGCGACATTGCCAACGGCCGCCCGTATCGCCGTCATGTGGCTACCAAGAAGACGATGGATGATCTGTATGACCGCCTGCATGACTCACGTTTTTACAAGAGTTTTAAGTGGGTATATTATGCCAATAATGTAAATACGTTGCCCGTTTGGGAATCCCTGTCTTATGATGGCACTGTCTACTTTAATCCGGATCCTTCAAAGGGGCAGGTTATCGGCCAACTGAAATTCCAGCATGGCGATACAGCTATTTATTATACGATGGAAAAGACCGGATATGAATCGAACAGCAACGATATGCGTAAGTTCCGTGCCAACTATACTTATTCTTATTTTCCCCGTGAAATGCATTCGATCCGTTATTTCCCTTCATTGGTGAAATATCTCGATCCGAACCGCCCTTCCGTATCCGAAGAAAAGGGCTCTCGCGAATGGGTGCGTATGCGTTTGGGTGAAACGTATCTGTTGGCTGCGGAAGCTGCCGGCCGTAAAGGGGATTTCGACAAGGCTGCCGAGTATATCAATGTGGTTCGCAAGCGTGCTGCCTGGTCCGAGGGTGAGCAGAAAGACCAGCAGATTTGGCTTTTTGAAGGTGGAGTGAACGATACGAAGAGCACCTATGACGCACTGAATGTTTCTCCCGCCGACCTACAAGGTGACTTTATCGAATTTATCCTGAACGAACGCGGGCGTGAATTGCTGGGAGAAACCAACCGCTGGGAAGACTTGGTGCGTTGTGAAGTGTTGTACGATTATGTGAAGAAATACAACCCCGATGCAATCTACATCAAACCGTATCATAAACTTCGTCCTATCCCGCAGAAACATATCGACCGTTTGAATCCTGTCGGTGAACTCAGTGAAGAACAGAATGAGGGTTACTATTAAGTTTGTGCTCGGAGGTTAAGCGATATAGAAAACAGGTAGTAATAAAAAACGGCCGGCTACGATGGAATAGATGATATTCTGTTTGTAGCCGGCTTTTTGTGCTTTTCTGAACGGCCGTGAAAAAAAGCTGAGAGGAATATCGGTTTTTTGAATCTTCTGTTTATCTTTGCCGCGTACTGTAGGCGGATAAAGCGTTATCGCTGGTACGACTTTGGTGGTGAACATGAAAGTTTATGTATTATCTCTTGATTGAAACCTCGAAATTTCTGAATAGCTAGTGGATAGTATGTGGATTTTGTTCGCGTCTTTTCTTGTCATGCAAGGCGGGTGTTTATGCACTTGCGCATTCAAGATAAAAAACGTGGGTAATTATCGCATACAACTAGTTATAGGTTTTCGAGGTCCCTGATCGAGTGTATGTTGTTAATTCCCACGTTCCTTATATAATAACCATCTGATTGGGGAATATGTTGGGCCTATGAGATTTTTCCGCATCGAATTTAAGTAAATATGTGATTCCTTTATCTCTCCTTTTTTTACCTTTGTCGGTAGACTAAACGATAATAGGTATGAAAAACAAATTGATCTTTTCTTTATTGGCTTTGGCTGGCGTCCCTTCATTGTTGGTGGCGGCGGATGAGGCGCGTCTGTTGCGCTTTCCGGCTACGAACGGCAATGAGATTGTTTTCTCGTATGCAGGCGACCTCTACAAGGTCCCGGTTACGGGTGGCGAAGCCGGACGTCTGACTTCGCATGTGGGATACGAGATGTTTCCCCGTTTCTCACCGGACGGCAAGACGATTGCATTTACCGGGCAATATGATGGTAATACGGAAGTGTACACCATGCCGGTGGCGGGCGGGGAACCGCTGCGCGTGACCTATACGGCAACGAACCGCCGGGATGACTTGGGCGACCGTATGGGACCGAACAATATTGTGATGACGTGGACGCCTGACGGCAGCCGTATCGTGTACCGCAACCGCATCGGCGACGGCTTCAGCGGGAAACTGTTCACGGTGGAAAAAGAAGGGGGGCTGTCTGAGGTCATTCCGCTTCCCGAAGGCGGATTCTGCAGCTATTCCCCTGACGGCAGGCAATTGGCTTATAACCGTGTCATGCGCGAGTTCCGTACCTGGAAATACTACAAAGGCGGGATGGCGGATGATATCTGGATCTACAATCCCGACAAGAAGACTGTCGAAAACATTACGGACAATCCTGCCCAGGACATTATCCCGATGTGGATCGGCGATGAGATCTTCTTCCTTTCCGACCGTGACCGGACAATGAATATCTTTGTCTATAATACGAAGACCAAACAGACGGACAAAGTTACGGACTTTACCGAATACGACGTGAAGTTCCCGAGTGCAAACGGCCATACGATCGTCTTCGAGAATGGGGGCTATATCTATAAGATGGATGCCAGGAGCAAAAGGCCGGAAAAAGTAAAGATCACTTTGGCTTCGGACAACATCTACGCCCGTAGCGAAATCAAGGACGGAGCCGGTTATATAACCGAGGCCAGCCTTTCGCCCGAGGGTGGACGCTTGGTGGTGACTGCCCGCGGCGAAGTGTTCGATCTGCCGGTCGGGAAGGGAGTGACAAAGAATATCACCCGTTCGCCGGGAGCGCACGAACGCGATGCACAATGGTCGCCCGACGGCAAGTTCATTGTCTATATTTCGGATGTGACCGGGGAGACGGAACTCTACATGCAGGATGCCGCCGGCGGTGAACCTGTCCGGCTGACGAAGGACAACGATACCTATATCCGTGGTTTCGAACTGAGCCCGGATTCCAAGACGGTTGTTTATACGGATCGCAAGAATCGTGTGAATCTGTTGGATATCGCGACAAAACGGGTGACGGTCTTGTTGCAGGACCCGATGGGCGAACCGCGGGGCGTGACTTTCTCGCCGGATAGCAGGTGGCTGACTTATACCCGTACGGGAGACAATGAATATAGTATCGTGTATGTTTATGATCTGGACGGCAAGAAAGAGTATCCGGTGACGGACAAGTGGTATGATTCTTCTTCTCCGGTATTCAGTGCGGATGGCAAATACCTGGTCTTTGCGTCTGCCCGCGATTTCAATCCGACCTACGGATCGCTGGAGTGGAATCATGTATATAATAATATGTACGGGATTTACCTGGCATTGTTGTCTAAAGACACTCCTTCGCCTTTTATGGAAAAGGATGCGGAAGTCACTGGGGCCGAAGATGAGGCAAAGAGAAGTGAGCCGTCTGCCGCTGCCAAGATCGATTTCGACGGGATTACGGACCGTATCGTCCGTCTGCCGGTGGCTCCTTCCTATTACGGGAATTTTTATTCGGACGGCAACAAGGTTTACTACTGGGGGCGTGGCGGAACGAAAGTGTTCGACCTGAAAATGCAGAAGGAAGACGTGGTGGCCGACGGTGCTTCCATGAGGGTCGGAAGTGGCGGCAAGAAAGCGCTTTTCTTCAAGGGGAATACCCTTTATGTGACGGATATTCCTTCGGGAAAGGCGGACTTGGGCGATCCGGTGAACTTGTCGAACATGAAGATCACGGTCGATTATCCGAAGGAATGGGCACAGATTTTCGATGAGGCGTGGCGGGCTTTTCGCGACGGTTTCTATCTGGAGAATATGCACGGAGTGGATTGGAAGGCGGTCAAGGCGAAATATGAGGTGCTCGTGCCGCATGCCAAGACACGTCTGGATTTGAACTATGTCATCGGCGAGATGATCGGCGAGTTGAATTGTGGCCATGCGTATGTGAATCCGGGTGAACTGGAACGGCCCGGCCGGATCAAGACGGGTCTGTTAGGTGCTGAGGTCTCTCGTGACAAGAGTGGTTTCTTCCGTTTGGAAAAGATCCTGCCGGGGGCTTCCTGGAGCAAGTCGTTGCGCTCTCCGCTGACGGAACCGGGGATCGGGGCGAAGGCTGGCGAGTTTATCGTGGCGATCGACGGCGTGCCGACAAACAGTGTGAAAGATATGTACTCGTTGCTGGTCGGCAAGGCGGAGGTCCCGACGGAGATGCGCTGAACGGCAAACCGCAGTTGGCAGGGGCACGCAAGATCGTGATCAGCCCGCTGGAAGAAGAATATTCTCTGTATCACTATAACTGGGTGCAGGATAATATCAGGAAAGTCGACAAGGCGTCGAATGGCAAGATCGGTTATATCTATATTCCGGACATGGGGCCGGAGGGGTTGAATGAGTTTTCCCGCTACTTCTATCCGCAGCTTGATAAGGAAGGCCTGATTATCGACGACCGTGCCAATGGCGGCGGTAATGTTTCGCCGATGATCCTCGAACGCCTCTCCCGTGAACCGTACCGGCTGACGATGCGTCGTGGTTCGGCCCGTGTCGGGACTGTGCCCGATGCCGTCCAGGTAGGTCCGAAAGTATGCTTGATCAATAAATACTCGGCTTCTGACGGCGATCTCTTCCCATGGGGCTTCCGTGCGCTGGGATTGGGCAAACTGATCGGGACGCGTACGTGGGGCGGCATTGTCGGGATCAGCGGCTCGTTGCCTTATATGGACGGGACGGACATCCGCGTGCCTTTCTTCACGAGCTATGATCCGAAGACCGGTAGCTGGATTATCGAGAATCATGGTGTCGATCCTGACATTCTGATCGATAATGATCCTGTCAAGGAATGGAACGGTGAAGACCAGCAGCTTGATCGCGCCATCCAGGAGGTCATGAAAGAACTTCGGGATCGTAAACCGCTTCCGGGAATTCCGGCGCCGAGAGATTTCAGTAAATAATTGGCAACGGACAACTGACAATCCGAAAAAAGGTAATGGATATCTTTTTCTCTTGTCGGTTGTCCGTTGGTTTAAGAGCCAGTTTAAATTATCAATTTCAATTTAAAAGAGATGGAACGCTTTGCCGCAATCGACTTTGAGACCGCAAATGGAAAGCGCAGCAGCATTTGCAGTATCGGAATTGCCATTATTGAAGACAATAAGGTGGTCGATTCTATTTACACGCTGATCCGCCCGTATCCGAACTTCTACACTCGGTTTACCACCGCTGTCCATGGCATAACCATGCAGGACACGATCGGCTCGCCCGACTTCGAGGAGGCTTGGGCCGGGATCGCCGGCAAATTACGGGATATTCCGCTGGTCGCCCATAACAGTCCTTTTGATGAGGGTTGCCTGCGTGCCGCCCATGAGGCTTACGACCTTGCCTATCCCAAATATCAGTTTTATTGTACCTGCCGTTTGTCAAGGCGTATGTATCCTTTTCTGGTCAACCATCAACTACAAACTGTTGCCGCCCATTGCGGATACGATCTGACCTATCATCATCATGCAATGGCCGATGCTTATGCCTGTGCGCATATCGCGGCAACCATGATGCGGGAAAAGGGGGTGGAGAGGTTGTGCGATCTATGACGAAGCCGGTGTCAGGGAAACTTGCGGGGGCCTACGGCTGTGGCTGACTTGCCCCGTCCTTTCGCCTGCCGGCAATTTTATCTACTACGATCGCAATCGCCCCGTCGCCCGTCACGTTGCAGGCGGTTCCGAAACTGTCCATCGCGATGTAGAGGGCGATCATCAGTGCTTGCAGGGTCTCGTTGAACCCTAACATGCCTTGCAACAATCCCAGTGCGGCCATAATGGCTCCTCCCGGTACGCCGGGCGCGGCGACCATCGTGACGCCTAACATCATGACAAATCCGGCAAGGGCGGTAAAAGTGACAGGTTCGCCTGACATGTACATGATTGCCATGGCGCAGGCGGTAATTTTCATCGTACTGTCCGCCAGGTGTATCGTGGCGCACAGAGGAACGACGAAAATCGCGATGTTTTCCCGTACGCCGTTCTTGACAGCCTGTGCCAGTGTCACGGGGATGGTGGCGGCCGAGGATTGTGTCCCCAACGCGGTCGCATAAGCCGGTAGCATGTTCTTCAGCAGCCGCAACGGGTTCTTTCCGCTTACGCTGCCGGCGACCGTGAACTGGATAAGCAGCAACAACACATGCAGGACGAATATCACGATTATCACTTTCAGGAACATGGTGATCACGCTCACGACCTGCCCGCTTACCGTCATGTTCAGGAAAATACCGAAGATATGAAGCGGCAACAGGGGGATGATAACGGTCTCGATCAGTTTCGTAATGATTTTCTGGAAATCGGAAAAGGTTTCCCGCAAAGTTCTTCCGTCAATGTAGGACAGGCCGAGGCCGGTGGTGAAGGAAAGCAACAAAGCTGTCATAACATCCATCAAAGGCGGCATGGCGACAGTGAAGTAGGGTTGCAACATGAAGTCTTCGGGGTTATCCATCGCCGTCAGCTCCGCGTTGACCGGGAGAATGTGCGGGAAGATCGCCGAACTGCTGAAATAGGTGAAAAAACCGGAGAAGATTGTCGAGCCATACGCGATTAGTGCGGTCAGTGCCAGTAATTTGCCGGCTCCTTTGCCCAATTCACCTATGGCCGGTGTCACCAATCCCAGGATAATAAGCGGGATCGAGAACGACAGGAAGTTGCCGAACAAAGAATTGAACGTAACAAAGATGCGGGCGATCCCGCCGGGCAAGAGCTGCCCGAACACGACACCGGCTGCGATGGCAATGACTACCTTAGCCAGCAACGATACTTTCAGCTTTTTCATTTTTCATTTTTATTTTGAACCCGATCGCGGCAATCGTGATGCTCATCAACGGGCTGATTAGATTAAAGAAACAATAGGGGAGGTAGGTGAATGTCGCCACTCCGAGGATCGTCGCCTGGGTCATACCGCAGGTGTTCCACGGGATCAGCACGGATGTGACGGTGACTGCGTCTTCTACCGTGCGGCTCAGCAGGCGGTTTTCATATCCTTTCTTTTTATAAATATCCTTGAACATGTTACCGGTCAGGATGATGGAAATATACTGGTCGGCTGTGCAAATGTTGAGGAACAGCCCCGATGCGACCGTCGATGCAACCAACCCGGCCGTCCGTTTCATGAAGCGAAGGAAGACGGAGGTGATACTGCCTAACATCCCGCTTGCCGCCATTGCCCCGCCGAAGCACATAGCGCAAAGGATCAGCCAGATCGTATTCATCATACCCGCCATGCCTCGTGTGGCGACCAGGTTGTCCAGATCCGGGTTGCCGGTCTCGATGCCGGTGCTTCCGTAGAATGTCATCAGCAGGCCTTTGAAGTTGGATTGTATGTTCTCGACAGGCAAACCGGAAATCTCCTGCAACAGGTGCGGCTGGAAAATCAGCGCGAACACGCCGGCCAATGCTGCGGAGATAAACAACGTGATAATGGACGGGACCCTTCTGGCAATCAGGATGCCGGTAACAACCGGAACGATCAGCAACCATGGCGTGATGTGGAACGTACCGTTCAAGGCGATCGAATACTGCTTGATCTGCTCTGTCGCTGTTGCCTCATGTGAAAGTCCGGCGATTGTGAAAATGACAAGTGTGATCAGCAGGGAGGGGACCGTCGTTACCAGCATGTAGCGGATGTGCTTGAACAAGGGTGTGTCTGTCACCGATGAGGCGAGGATGGTCGTGTCTGACAGTGGGGATATCTTGTCTCCGAAATAAGCTCCCGAAATGATCGCCCCCGCAATCCATCCTTCGGAGAAACCTTGTGCCTGCCCGATCCCCAGGAGGGCGATTCCGATGGTCGCGATGGTGGTCCATGAACTTCCCGTCATAACCGAGACGACCGCACAGATGATACAGGTCGATGCCAGGAAGAAACTGGGGTGAATGATCTGCATCCCATAATAGATCAGGGTAGGGACGACGCCGCTGACCATCCAACTGCCAGCCAGTGCTCCGATGATCAGCAGGATGATTAGTGCTGTCGCTACGCCGGTGATATTGTTGATCATCGCCAGCTCCAATGTTTTCCAGCGTACTTTACTGTAGGTCATTGCGATCAGGCAGCAGACGGCGGTAGCGGTAAGCAACACGACCTGGCTGCCGCCGCTGAGGGCGTCACTGCCGAATGTGCGTATTGTCACAAACAGAAAGGTTACCAAAACAAGTATGGGAACCAGTGAAAGTAAGGGCGAAGGGATCTTTGTCGGATTATGCTCCATTCTCAATATTCTTATTCTATATGTTTCGCGTGCAAATGTAATAGAAAAGCTTCGATGTGTTTCTATTTATGTGAGTGATTTTAAGAACGTATCAATGATTTTGAAGTAATGACTCCTTCAAGTCTTTCACACCATCCGATGCTCCTTTCCGTATGAAACGGATATCGTCGCGATAGGCTTTTACCTCTTTCGGGTCGATGAGGTAGATCGGCTGGCCTCGGCGTACATAGTTCAGTAGTCCGGCCGCCGGGTACACGTTGAGCGAAGTCCCGATCACGACAAAGATGTCACAGTCTTCTACCAGGCGGATCGCCGGGTCGATCATGGGGACCGCCTCGCCGAACCAGACGATAAAGGGGCGGAGTTGTACCCCGTGAGGATCCTTGTCCCCGATATGCAGGTCCGGATTTTCGGGCGAAATATCGTATGTCGTATTCAGGTCTCGTACGGAACAGGCTTTCATTAGCTCGCCATGCAGATGGATCACATGGCTGCTCCCTGCCTGTTCGTGTAGGTTGTCGATATTCTGGGTGATGATATGTACGTCGAACTCTTTTTCCAGTTCGGCAAGCCCGATATGCCCGGCGTTGGGTTTCGTGTTCAATAGTTCGCGGCGCCGTTGGTTGTAGAAGTTGAGCACCAGTTCCGGATCGGCGGCAAAGCCTTCCGGGGTTGCTACGTCTTCCACCCGGTATTTCTCCCACAATCCGTCCGAGTCGCGGAAAGTCGAAATACCACTCTCGGCGCTCATCCCGGCGCCGGTCAGTACGACTAATTTCTTTTTCATAAAGCAGTTGTTCTATATTCCTTACAAATATAGAAAAGAAAAATCAGACTTTGGTTTTATTTTTTCAATCTTCCTCTCCCCAGTCACTCCTGACACGGAAACCTTCTCTTTTTGGGGCAGAAATAAGCACATAATTATTTAAAACCTGTGAGCTATCGTTGTAAATTTATCGGATAAACAATAAATAAACGAAGCTCACAGGGATTAGGTAGTGTAAAATCAGAATTGTTTTTCGAATAGGATTATCCTAAGTTATTCAGGATATCCACCTTTCCTTCATTCACCAGGCGGTAGATCATCTCGCCGAACAACGTGTTGACCCAGGCGAACCAGGAGCGGGTGAACTTGGCTGGATCGTCCTTGTAGAACGATTCGTGCATAAATCCTGTATCTGCATCCGTGTCGCGCAGCATCTTCACGCATTTGCGGATCTCCTCGTTGTCGTGTGTCGTGTTGCAGCGCATGATGATACTCATCGGCCAGATATACCCGAAACCGATATGCGGACCGCCGATACCTTCGCCGGCTTTGCCCTGGAAGAAATAAGGATTTGCATCGCTGAGTACTAACTTACGCGTGTTCAGATAGATCGGATCGTTCATATCCACGCACCCCAAGTAAGGCAACGCGAGCAGGCTCGGGACATTGGCGTCGTCCATGAACACGTGATTGTGGAAGCCGTCTACTTCGAATGCATATACCTTGCCGTATTCCGGATGGTTGACGATACCGTATTTCTCAACGGCAGCCGCTACTTCGTCGGCCAATGAATCGCAACGTCGGGCAAAATCGTTATCGTTTTTGATCTCGCGCATCATCTCGGCCAACTGGCGGAGCGACGTGACGGCAAACAGGTTTGACGGGATCAGGAACCCGAACAGCGTCGCGTCGTCCGACGGGCGGAACGAAGAGACGATCAGGCCGACCGGGTTGACCGGGCTGCCCCAACCGTCGTTCAGCAGGGTGTCGCCCTGGCGGTCTGTCTTGCGGCGGAATTTGTACGGGCCGAGGTTGTCTTTACGCTGTTGTTCGATAAAAGTCTTGTAGACGGTCTTCATCGCTTTGTCCCAATCAGCGTCGAAGGGGGAAGTGTCGCCTGTCTTCTTCCAGAAGTGGTAGGCGAGGCGGATCGGGTAGCAGAGTGAGTCGATTTCCCATTTGCGCTCATGCAGTTCCGGTTTCATGTCCGTAAAGTCGCTTTCCCATTCGCTTCCC
Organism: uncultured Parabacteroides sp.; assembly: GCA_910577325.1. GTDB lineage: Bacteria > Bacteroidota > Bacteroidia > Bacteroidales > Tannerellaceae > Parabacteroides. The sequence continues at coordinate 54,006 of CAJTMR010000003.1, read as the reverse complement.
GTCGGCCCTTCGTTGAAGCCGTTGGCATACGGATCGATGTTGATGCACCAGGTCTGGCGGTTGATGACCCCGGCAAGCATGGTTTTCACTTTCGGATCGTCATTCGCGAACTGGATATGCGGGAATACCTGCGCCGACGAGTCGCGGAGCCACATGGCATGGATATCGCCGGTCAGGACGAAAGTGTCGGGTTTACCGTTCACCATCTTGTGTTCGCAAGTCGTATCCAATGTGTTAGGGAAGCAGTTTTCGAACATCCAGGCGAGTTTCGGGTCTTTCAGTTTGGCTTTTGTGGTGGCGATCGCTTTTTCCACGGCTTCGGATGTGAATTGCCGTTTGCCCGGTGCGGGACGTTTACAGACGTATTGCAGGTTGGAAGCGGCCCTTGTCGATTTCTCGTCGGCTTTTCCAGCTATACGGGCGAATGAATGCTGGCCAACCATAAGGCTTGCCAACGAAAGGCCGCCTGTTTTCAGAAAGTTTCTGCGTGTTGTCATCTTGTTTGCTTTTATTTGATGTGATTGATTTCGGAAAAAAGTTCGACCATACAGGCGTTGTCCAACAGCCATTTATGCTCTTTGGACTTGATGCCGGTCCAGTCGTTGTCAAGGAATCCGTTCACGTCGCGGGTATGATCCCATGCGTAACGTGCGTTGTCTGCCATTGTCCGGATATATTCGGGATTGCGATCCACTTCATAGAGGGCTGTCAGGCCGCGCAGCAGGATCACGTTGAACCAAGGGCTGGCAGTGTAGAAGCGGGTTTCCGTTCCGTCTACGGCCTTGCGCACTTCGGTGAAGCGCCGGTAGGCGCCTTGTGCGGTTTCTTGTGCGTCTTTCAAGTAGGCTTCATCGCCTGATTGCCGGTAGAGCAGGACACCAGCCTGTATCATTTGCCCGCTGTTGTAGGTGTATTTGGCCTTGTCCACGCTTCCGTCCAGGCGGACATTGTCCCAGTAAACGAAATCTTCCGGGTCGCGGAGGTTGTTTTTGGTCCAGTCGTATGTCTTTTTGGCCTGTTCGAGATAGGCATTGTCTTTTGTCAGGTTATAAAGTTTCATGCAGAGAACGGTTGCCGGCGCATTGGAGCATGTGTTCTTGGACGTTTTCTTTTGCTCGCACCAGTAGATGCCGCCGCCCAGCACGTCGTCCCATCCGCTGTATATATAATTGTATAGTGCCTGTGCCTTTTCCAGGTATTTCTTGTTTTTCGTCAAGGCGTACAGGTCGCAGAAGTCGATAGCCAGCCAGTCGTTATCGTCATAAAAGCGGTCGCTCTCCCCGTTGAACATCGGATAGCTTTGGTAGCAGAACGGTTCGCGTGTGTTGTCCCAATACTGTTCCAGGCCCGGCAGAATCCGATCTTCCAGTACTTTCAGGTATTTCTCGTCTCCCGTTGTCTTGTAGAGTGCAATCCCTCCCGACAGCATACCCGAATAGGGCCAGAGGAACGATACTTCCTGGTTACGTTTCTGCTCGGCCCCTTCCGCAAGGTACGTGACCTGATTGTCGGGGTTGGCCGGATACGTTTCCTGCAACAAGCCGTACTTCTCGACGTTATACTTGTCCAGGATGTTGGTAAACATGGAATCGGCGACAGAGAGGTCGCGATTGTCGGCGGAAGGTGCTGTCGAAGGAGTACAAGATGTTCCGAACAGCAAGCAATTGCAAAGAGATAAAATCGAAACTATGTTTTTAATCATGAATAAAATAGGATAAGTTGTTTTTGTGGCAAATTTACAAAAAACATCCGAAATACTTCGCAACGGGGAATAGAGGACCGGAGGGATGTTTTTCATCTGGTCGTTTTCTACGGCTGCAAACACAAAAGGGGGTAAAAAGCTCTGATATAATAAAAAAGTGTTGCGGTTTGCTGTTTGTGTGGTTAAAAGCATTACTTTTGCAACTCATAATTAGTTGAAAAGAAAAAGAATGGACAAGATTAGTTACGCACTGGGCTTAAGTATCGGGAATAACTTCCAGAACTCGGGCATTAATAATCTTCAGATTGAGGATTTTGTGAAAGGGTTGAAGGATGTGCTTGACCAAGCGCAGCCGGAAATCAGTTACGATGAAGCAAAACAGGTTATCAACGATTACTTCATGAATCTTCAGAAAGAAAGACTGGAGCTTAATAAGAAAGCCGGAGAGGAATTCCTGAATATCAATAAGGGAAAAGCCGGAGTCGTTACATTACCCAGCGGTTTGCAGTATCAGGTGTTGAAGCAAGGCGAAGGAGCCAAGCCGGCTGCATCCGACAAGGTTAAATGCCATTATCATGGTACATTGATCAACGGGACGGTGTTCGATAGTTCCGTGCAGCGTGGCGAACCTGCCGTGTTCGGAGTGTCGCAAGTGATCCCGGGGTGGGTGGAAGCGTTGCAGTTGATGCCGGTAGGTTCTAAATGGCGTCTTTTCATCCCTTCCGACTTGGCCTATGGCGAGCATGGTGCGGGGGATGCGATCGAACCGAACAGTGCATTGGTTTTCGACGTTGAATTGTTGGACATAGTAAAATAATAGAATAGAGAAAAATGAAAAAGATTAGTGTATTGGTTGCTACAGCGATTGTAGCTATGGGTATTACGTCTTGTGGTAATTCACACAAAAGCGCATCTTTGAAAACTGCCGCAGATAGCGTGAGCTATGCCATCGGTATCAGCACTGGTGCGGGTTATAAGGAAAACTTGAAAACTCTGCCGGGCGATCCTGCTAATGTGGATGATCTGATCGCCGGTTTTATTCAGGCTATCAAAGGTGATTCTTCTGCCATGAAAATGACTCCGCAGGCTGCTCAGGCTTATATGCAGACTTACTTCATGGAAGCTTCTACAAGAGATGCCAAGAAGACGAAAGAAGAAGGTGAAAAGTTTTTGAATGAAAACAAAACAAAGAAAGACGTTATCACGACTGAAAGCGGTTTGCAATATCAGGTCGTTACGGAAGGAACGGGCGAGAAACCGACTGCCGAAGATAAGGTAAAAGTTCATTATACGGGTACTTTGTTGGATGGAACGGTGTTCGACAGTTCTGTCGAACGTGGCGAGCCGGCTGAATTCGGCGTCGGTCAAGTAATCAAAGGTTGGACGGAAGTATTGCAGTTGATGCCGGCCGGTTCTAAATATATTGTTTGGATCCCTTCTGAGTTGGCTTACGGCGAACGTGGTGCCGGTGGTGATATCAAACCGAACAGCACACTGAAATTTGAAATCGAATTGCTGGAAATCGTAAAAGACAAAAAATAATAAACTATCGTTTTATACGATAGCGGGCGGGCGAAATATGTTAAATAGCATTTTTTCGCCCGCTTTTATTATTTATTTTATACTTTTTTCTTTCACAATGATATAGTATTGAAATTAATTATATACTTTTGATACATTAAATCTAAAAAAGGAAAGTAAAGTAAACAAATGGAAAAGATAGACAAACTGGACCGGCAGATATTGAACATTATTTCAAAGAATGCCAGGATTCCTTTCAAGGATGTAGCTGAAGAATGTGGCGTTTCGCGCGCAGCCATTCATCAAAGGGTACAACGCATGATTGATATGAATGTGATCGTTGGGTCAGGCTATCATATTAATCCGAAAATCTTGGGTTATAATACTTGTACTTATATCGGTGTGAAACTGGAACGCGGTTCGATGTATAAAGATGTGGTTCCCGAATTCGAGAAGATACCGGAAGTGGTCGAATGTCATTTTACGACCGGGCCGTACACGATGTTGATCAAGCTATACGCACGCGACAATGAGCACCTGATGGAGTTGCTGAATACGCAGATACAGGAAATACCGGGTGTGACAGCTACGGAAACGCTTATCTCTTTGCGGCAGAGTGTAAAACGTGAAATTCCTATTTGCGATATTTCCGAATAAGAAAAATAGAACGTATAGGCCCGGCCTCGAATGAGTTGCCGGGCTTTTTTATATGCCATACAATTTATATTTTTGCAGAAAAAGATAAAGCAACGATGTCGAAATACTTGTCCATACTGCTTCTTTGTTGTCTTCCGGCCTGGCTATGGGCAGGGGAGAATTATCGTTTTCGCGTCTATTTGAAAGATAAAGGAAACGACGGCTACCGGGTGGAAGAACCGGAAGTTTTTCTTTCCAAAAAGGCGATCGAGCGGAGAGCAAAAAATAATATCGCCGTGACGGATGCCGATTTCCCCATATCCCGGTCGTATATCGAGATGCTGTCCGGGACAGGCGCGATCCCGGTTGTACAAAGCAAATGGTTTGCGACTGTCGTGGTGGAAAGTCCCGACAGTGCGGTGGTAGAGCAGTTGCGGCAACTGGCGATCGTCGATTCCGTCAAGTGGATTTGGAAAGGAAACCTGCGCTTCCCGGCCGGAGAAAAGGGAGAAGGCCGTTTCGTGTCGGAGGATGAACCGTTGCGCAATGAATATGGCTATGCTCATAGGCAGATCAAGATGCTGAACGGGGTCAAGTTGCATGAAGCCGGTTTCCGGGGCGAGGGAATGCGGGTGGCTGTGATCGATGCCGGTTTTATGAATGCGGACCGGATGTCGGCTTTCGATTCGCTCAGGCTGTTGGGAACGTACAATGTCGTCTTTCCCGGTAGAAGCGTGTTTACCGGGGATGATCACGGGACCAAGGTTCTTTCCTGTCTCGCCGCCGATATTCCTGGCGTGATGGTCGGGACCGCTCCGAAGGCCTCTTACCTGTTGCTTAAGAGCGAGGACAGCGATTCCGAATATCCCGTTGAGGAAGATTATTGGACGGCTGCTGTCGAATATGCGGACAGCGCCGGTGTGGATGTGATCTCTTCGTCGCTCGGATATTTCGTTTTTGATACGGATGAACTGTCGTACGACCGGGCGGCCTTAGACGGTCGGACCGCCATGATCAGCCGGGCGGCCGGCATGGCTGCCGATAAAGGGATACTTGTCTTTTGCAGTGCCGGCAATGAAGGGAACGGCGGTTGGGAAAAGATCACGTTTCCATCGGACGCGGCCGGAATCTTTACGGTCGGTGCGATAGATGAAGATAAAAAGAAAAGCGGTTTCAGCTCCGTCGGCTTTACAGCTGACGGGCGTGTGAAACCGGATGCCGTGGCGTTGGGCTCGAGCAGTTGCGTGATAGGGCCGGGCGGCAGTGTCAGGTATGTGAACGGGACCTCTTTTGCCACGCCTATCCTTGCCGGGATGGGAGTTTGCCTCTGGCAATCATTACCCTGGCTGAATAACCGGGAGATGATAGAATTGTTGCATCGTTCGTCCAGCCAATATAAGCATCCGGATAGGGAGTTAGGATACGGCATTCCCGATTTCTATAAAGCATATAAAAAGGAAAGGAAAAATGGGGTACGGGCTAAATAATCGGAATCAGGAGCGACAGGAGTTCTCTTTGCTGGAGCTGAATAACCGGGTGAAAGGAGCTGTCCTGAATGCATTCCCGGAGACGTGCTGGGTACGTGCCGAGATGAGCGACGTGCGTACGAATGCTGCGTCCGGGCACTGCTATCTGGAGTTTATCGAGAAGAGTGCGATAACCGGCCAGTTGGTGGCAAAGGCACGTGGTTCCATCTGGGCGAAGACTTTCCGGATGCTGAAGCCTTATTTTGAGATGGAAACCGGGCAGATGTTTGCTTCCGGCCTGAAAGTTCTGGTGAAAGTGTCGGTCGAGTTTCACGAACTTTACGGCTACAGCCTGACCGTGCTGGATATCGATCCGGCCTATACGTTAGGAGACATGATCCGCAAACGGATGGAGATCATCCGGCAGTTGAAAGAAGAGGGTGTTTTCACGCTGAATAAGGAGCTGCCGTTTCCGACATTGCCGAAGCGGGTCGCCGTCATCACTTCGCCTACGGCGGCCGGATACGAAGACTTCCTGAACCAGTTGGCGAACAATAAGGAAGGCTATCCTTTCTATACGAAGCTGTTTCCTGCTCTTATGCAGGGCGAACGGACGGAAGAGTCCGTGATTGCGGCATTGGACGGCGTATATCGTCATGCCGACTGTTTCGATGTGGTCGTGATTATCCGGGGCGGGGGCGCTACTTCGGACCTGAATAGTTTCGACTCCTATCTGTTGGCAGCCAATTGTGCACAATTCCCGCTTCCCATCATAACCGGTATCGGGCATGAACGCGATGACACGATCCTGGATATGGTGGCCCATACACGGATGAAGACGCCGACGGCCGTAGCCGAGTTCCTGATCGGGCAGATGGACAGAGCTGCCGGGGAGGTGGAGAAGTTGCAACAGGACGTTTGTTTGTTGGCGACCGATATCTTGTTGAAACAAAAGAATTTAATGCAATCGCTGGGGAGCCGTCTGCCTGTTTTGGCAATAAACCGGATCGAACGGAACCGTTTGCTGCTCCAACGGATAGGCATGCAATTGCCAACGGATGCCCATGCCTTTTTAAACCAATGGGCATCGAAGTTGGAAGCGATGCAGGTGCGTTTGGCAAACCGTGCGGAGAACTGTTTGGCAGAGCGGAACCGTTTTGTCCAGTTGACCGAACAGTTCATCAAGATGGCTTCTCCCGACTATGTATTGAAGCGGGGCTACAGCTTGACGCTGAAGGATGGCAAGATCATCAAGCAAGCCGGCGGATTGGCTGCCGGCGATGAATTGATAACCCGTTTTGCAGACGGTGAAGTACGTTCGAAAGTGTTGAAGAAATAAATTATAAATCATAAATCAAAAACTCCCATCATGGCAGAAACATATAATGAAGCAGTAGAGAAACTCCGTAAGATCGTCTCCGACATAGAGAACGGCGATCTGGATGTTGACATTCTTTCCGAAAAGGTAAAGGAAGCGACCCGGCTGATCAAATTATGTAAGGAGAAACTTTACAAGGCTGACGAGGAGGTCAAGAAAGTGTTGGAGGAACTGGAGTAATGAAGAGGTATGTCCTGATAGTTGCCGGAGGCCGCGGGTTGCGCATGGGAGGCGACTTGCCGAAACAGTTTATCCCGATGGAAGGGAAGCCTGTCCTGATGCGTACGTTGGAGGCTTTTCACCGCTGGGATGCCTCTGCCGGTCTGATCCTGGTGCTCCCGGAAGATCACCAGCCTTATTGGGAGATGCTTTGCCGGGAGATCGGTTGTAAGGTCCCGCACCGGGTTGCGAACGGAGGCGAAACGCGCTTTCATTCCGTCCGTAACGGATTGCATTTCCTTTCGGATGAGATAGGAAACGCGGTCGGGAAGGATGAAAAGGTACTGGTGGGCGTACATGACGGAGTACGGCCCTTTGTCGTGCCGGAAGTGGTTGAGCAATGTTTTGCCGAGGCTGGAGTCTCCGGGGCTGCTATCCCGGTCGTGCCTGTGGTCGATTCGCTTCGAGAGTTTTCAGGTGAGTCGAGCCGTCCGGTCGACCGTTCGCGCTATCAGGCGGTGCAGACCCCGCAGGTTTTTGAGTATGATTTGCTTTTGAAAGCATACGAACAGCCTTATTCGGAGTTTTTTACCGACGATGCTTCGGTCGTGGAGGCTTTCGGACATCCGGTCAGGACGATCCCCGGAAACCGGGAAAATATAAAGATAACGACTCCGTTCGATCTGTTGGTGGCAAAGGCGCTGCTTGCAAAATAAATAGTTGTATATGCTCGATCTCGACAAACGTTCCATCATGTATCTGCCGGGCGTCGGCCCGAAAAAGGCGGAAATATTGCAGAAGGAAGCCGGCATTTCTTCGTATGAAGACTTGCTGTTCTACTTTCCGTATAAATATATTGACCGCAGCCGTTTCTACAAGGTCGCGGAGGTGACCGGGGATATGCCTTATATACAGTTGAAGGGACGCATCCTGTTTTTCGACACGGTAGGCGAAGGGCGTACAAGGCGGTTGATCGGGAAATTCACGGACGGGACGGGCACGATCGACCTGGTCTGGTTCAAAGGAATTAACTATGTGATGGACAAGATCAAGACCGGTGTCGATTATATCGTGTTTGGCAAACCGGCCGAATTCGGGCATATATATAATATCCCCCATCCGGATATAGATTCTCTTGACCAGGCGGATAAGGTAGCCAGCGGGCTGACGCCGTTCTATAATACGTCGGAGAAGATGAAGAAGTCGTTCCTCAATTCGCGGGCGATCCAGAATTTGCAGTACACGTTGCTGAGCGGTTTGAACTGGACGCTGCCTGAAACGCTTTCTTTGGATGTCTTGAACCGTATCCGGATGATGCCGTTTGCGGAAGCGATACGGAATGTGCATTTCCCCGAATCGGTCGATAAGTTGCGGAAAGCGCAGTTGCGCCTGAAGTTTGACGAGTTGTTTTTCATTCAGCTTAATATTCTCCGTGCTTCCAACTTGCGCAAGCTGAAGTTGAAAGGGATTGTTTTTCCTTCCGTTGGAGATTCTTTCAATACGTTCTATAAAGAATATCTGCCTTTCGAACTGACGAATGCACAGAAACGGGTCGTCCGTGAGATTCGTGCCGATATGGGAAGCGGACGGCAGATGAACCGTCTTCTGCAAGGGGATGTGGGAAGCGGGAAGACCTTGGTGGCTTTGCTCTCCATGCTGTTGGCGGTCGATAACCATTGTCAGGCTTGTATGATGGCGCCGACGGAGATTCTGGCGACTCAGCATTATGCGACAGTCACGGGTTTCCTGAAAGATATGGATGTAAAAGTGGCCCTGCTGACCGGCTCGACGAAAAAGAAGGAGCGGAATAAGATATTGCCGGCTATCGCGAGCGGCGAGATCCAGATCGTGATCGGGACGCATGCGCTGATTGAAGAAACGGTCGTTTTTTCCTCTCTCGGCTTGGCGATTATAGATGAACAGCATCGTTTCGGGGTGGAACAGCGTTCCCGGTTGTGGACGAAAAATGCGGTCGTCCCTCATGTCCTGGTGATGACGGCGACCCCTATTCCTCGTACCCTTGCCATGACCTTATATGGCGATTTGGATGTTTCGGTGATCGATGAGTTGCCACCCGGACGTAAACCGATCCAGACCGTGCACCGCTATGATAATAAGAAAGCGCAACTTTACGACTTTCTCCGTAAGGAAATCGGACAGGGGCGGCAGGTCTATGTCGTTTATCCTCTGATTGAGGGGAGTGAAAAGTTGGATTACAAGAACCTGGAAGAGGGTTTTGAAACGTTCAAAGAAGTTTTTCCGGAATACAAGGTATGTATGGTTCACGGAAAAATGAAAGCAGCCGACAAGGATACGGAAATGCAGAAGTTTATTTCCGGCGAGGCGCAGATATTGATGGCGACGACTGTGATAGAAGTTGGCGTGAACGTGCCGAACGCTTCCGTGATGGTCATCGAGAGTGCCGAACGTTTCGGCCTTTCCCAGTTGCATCAGCTTCGTGGCCGGGTGGGGCGTGGGGCGGAGCAATCATATTGCGTACTTGTTTCTTCCTATAAGCTGAGCAACGAGACACGTAAGCGTCTCGAAATAATGGTGAGCAGCAATAACGGCTTTGAGATCGCCGAGGCCGATTTGCGCTTGCGCGGTCATGGTGACCTTGAGGGAACACGCCAGAGCGGGGAGGGGATAGACCTTAAGATTGCGAACTTGGCTGCGGACGGGCAAATCCTTCAGTATGCACGTGATATAGCACAGGATGTTTTGAACGAAGATCCTGATTTGTTATCCGAACCTAACCGGATATTGAACGAACGTCTGAAAATACTCTTTGCAAAGAAGGTAAACTGGGGAATGATCAGTTGATGTGTTGTAAAACATATTTTGTTTTTAATCTTATGTAAATCAACGGATATGAATTCTTGTTTTGCTTTTGTGCGGTTTTGTTTCGGATTTTTTATTATTACCGGATTTTGCCAACTTGTTCAAAATTACGAACTTTGACGGAAATACGACATTCTGTATCATGATTTTTCGTTGTAGATTACTATCGAAAGAAATAAAAATAATGAAAATACGAACATTACTATTTATTTGTTGTTCCACTATTTTAGTATCGGCTGTTGAGGCAAGAGCACAGGAAGGCAAAGATGCGCCGAAACAGACTGTATATATAAAGAAGATGGATAAACGTGTCTCCGAACTGATGGCGGACCGTGTCAGTATCCGGAAAAACATGGAACTGAAAGAACTTGCTACCCTCAATGAAGAAGCGATGATTGTGAGAGAGGATTTGATGTTCCCGGCTGACGAATTGTATGGTTCTACTTGGGAAAACCAATGGGTCGATCCGTTTCGCGGGACTACGGCAAAGGTGAATTATCCGGATTCATTTGCAATCGATTGTTCTTCTTTCGTTTATCCCATCGGCATTGATTCGATGGCGAGAGTTACTTCCAAGTATGGTCCCCGTCGTCGTCGTATGCACCGGGGGATTGACTTGAAGGTCCTGGTCGGCGATACGATTCGTGCGGCATTCGACGGTAAAGTCCGTATCAAGAACTTTGAACGTCGTGGATACGGCTATTACGTTGTGGTTCGCCACCCGAACGGGCTGGAAACGATCTATGGGCATCTGTCTAAGATTTTGGTTGAAGAGAATCAGATCGTGCGTGCTGGCGAAACGATTGGTTTAGGCGGAAATACGGGACGTTCAACCGGATCTCATCTTCATTTTGAAACCCGCTTCCTGGGGCAGGCCATCAATCCTGCCGAGATCATCGATTTCGAGAACGGAGTTCCTCATCAGGATACGTATGTTTTCCGTAATCTCAAGATCAACGGGCGCAGAAGCAATATCTATACCTCTTCTTCCGACCAAATGGTCTATCATCGTGTGAAATCAGGAGATACATTGGGCAAGATCGCCCGGATGTACGGGACAAGCGTGAATGAATTATGCCGTCTGAACGGTTTGAAAGGTACATCTGTCTTGCGGATCGGGCAGTCTATCCGTTGTGGCGGTACGGCAGTGTCTGCTAAAGGCGGAAAGTCGAAGTCGGCTGTGTCAGGAAGTGCGAAGCAAACCGTGAAGACTACGGTAGCGGCTGATGCAGCAGTTGTCGCTTCGATCAGCCGGGCTTCCGATACCGGTGGGCAAGAGGCGGTTCCGGTGTATCATCGTGTGAAGTCGGGTGACACATTGGGGGCTATTGCCGCCAAGTACGGTACAACCGTTTCAAAACTTTGTGAATTGAATGGTATCACAAAAACTACGATTCTGAGATTGGGGCGTTCACTTCGTTGTTCTTGAGTTGACTATTAAATAGGAAAACCCATGGCGACAGAAGTCTTCAGAGAGAAATCACCGTTATCCGTCAAGGACAGTTTTGTATTGTTTGAACGCACGAAAGCATCTTTTACCTTTCCGATTCATACACATGATGTCTGGGAACTGAATTTTGTGGAGCATGCCGCCGGGGCCCGCCGTATCGTAGGCGACTCGGACGAGTCGATTGGCGAGCGAGATTTGGTATTGCTCGCCAATACGGGACTTAAGCATGCTTGGTTGAACGGTGATTGCCGTTCGGACGAGATTCACGAAATCACCCTCCAGTTTTCACCTTCACTGTTCGACAACGGGATTTTTCAAAAGAACCAGTTCGATTCGATCATGAAGATGTTTGTCAAAGCTGAATACGGGTTAGCTTTCGGGGAGAAAGCTATTGACCGCATCTTGCCGGTACTCCGGATGATTTCTACCGAACGAGGATTTTACTCCGTCATGAAATTCTTCATCCTGCTTTATGAGTTGTCGCTTTCGGATGATGTTCGTACCCTGTCGAAAAGAACTTCCGATGAGGTCACAGAGAATGACTATCAGATGAAAAAGATTCTTGACTATATAGGGAAGAACGTTTCCTCATCCATTACTGTTGACGAGTTGGCACAGTATATGGGTATGAGCCTCTCCACCTTGTCGCGGTTCCTCAAGAAGAACACCCGGCATAACTTTACCGACTTCTTGCAGGAATATCGTATCAACTCGGTGGTACGCGAACTCAATAACAACGAGAAAGAGTGCATCATGGATATCGCCTCGCGTTATGGATTTGTCAGCCAAAGCTATTTCTATAAGGTTTTCAAGAAGTTGAAAGGGGTCACACCGCAGGAGTACCGCGAAAATTACCAGCGTATCCGGGTGGTCGTCTGAGAAAGTCAGAACGGATATCCGATTGCCAGATGCACGCCCATCCCGTCTTTGAACTTCGGAATATTGTAATAACCTTTTTTGCCTGTATCGTACGGGACGTGCAGTCCGATCCCCCAATCCAGTCGGATAACAAGGAAGGTCAGGTCGTAGCGTAGTCCGATCCCTGTACCCAAAGCAAGATCTTTCAGAAAACGGCCCCATTTCAATTGTCCGCCGGGACGGCTTTTGTCGTAGCGCAGTAGCCAAACGTTACCGGCGTCGAGGAAGGTCGCTCCGTGCAGGTCTCCTAAGATCGGGAAGCGGTATTCCAGGTTGGCTTCGAACTTGATGTCACCGGTTTGATCCAGATAGCCGTATTTAGAGTCGGTTGGACGGAAACTGCCCGGTCCGATGCTCCGTATTGTGAAGGCGCGGAGACTGTTGGCGCCGCCGATGTGGAACTGTTCGCTGTAAGGTGTCGTGATCGAATTGCCGTAGCTGTACGCGACTCCGGCCATCAGGCGGCCTGCCAGGTATTGTTTTTTTCCAAGATAATAGTTGTACCGTATTTCGCTGGTTAGTTTAACGAACTGGGCGAAGCGGTTTCCTAATAACTTCTTATCCCGTTTGCTAAAACTCTTGCCGGTGATGGCATAGGCTCCGTCGAGAACAAGACCTGCCTGTGTGATGGACGATTGCCACCAAAGATGGTTCTTTTGGGTGGTGATAGGAGAATCGTCGTACGTGTATGTATAGCCCATGGACGGGATGAACTGGTTCTCGAGGCTTCGACCCAATGCTTTGTTGACACCTACGATGGAGTCGAATTCATGTGTCGTATGCTGCAACAGCGAATAAGTCAGCTTGAACGGGGTCACAGAGTGGTGGCTGGTTGCCGATGGCTGAAACTCGTAGGAGGCACTTCCTCCGAATGCCAGCATCTTGAAGAATTTGGCACGGTTCAACTGGTCTGCATAAATACGGAAGGAGGTACTGGATGGGTATCTTGTATCACGTTTTATCAGACCGGGAAAAAGGACCCTCGGGAACGTCAGCGTACCACTGGTTCCGAACTCCCAACTGTTGATGGTCGAGCTGTTGCCTGCAACCCGTTTGCCGGTCTGCCATTCGTAGGAACCGCGTATGCTGATCCCGAATGTCTCTCCTCCTCCGAATACATTCCGTTTGGTCACGCTGAAGATGGCCCCCGGACCTGTCTGGTCGTTACTCTTGGTGGTGACGTTTAGTTCCAGTTCCCCATCCAGCGGAAGGTCGTAGACCGTGTTGATTTGCAAGTTCAGCGTGTCGCAACGACGGGCGGTATCTTTGGGAGTATATTGCATTTCCGAATAGCGGAAGATGCCGAGACGGGAGAAGCCAGCCTGAGTCTTTTCCTGTTGTTGCTGCGAATAGAGGTCGCCGGGGCGGAATTTCAGCCGGTCGTACAGTACCTTCGGACGGACGCGTAACTTCCCTTCGTAAAAGATGGTCATATCTTTATACCGGATAGAATCAGTCGGCGGCTCGTTGTTGTAACCGTGCAGGAAGACGGATATGTCGCCTATTTTCCAAGGGCGAAGTACCGTGCGGGGCAAACCCGGTCTTGTGGAGATACGGAGTGCCACTTTTCCGGGATTCATGATCGTATCGGCCTGATAGCTTATAAATTCGGGACGAAAATAGTAATACCCGTTGTTACGGAGCAGAGAAGAGATGCGCTGTCGTTCGGCTTCGAGCTGTACGGCATTGAAATTATCCCCGTTGTGCAAAAGCCGGTCATTGATGTTACGTTGGACGAGTGTGTCGATGCGATGTCGTAGCCGGACGTATGCGATGCTGTCGTATGTGTAGGCATTGTTCATCTCCACCTTGTAGCTTATTTTTGCTTTTTTCGGGTTTTTGGGATCTGGTTCCACTTCATAGGTAGTGGCTCCATTGAAGTAGCCGTTTTCGCGAAGCAGATTATAGGCGACCTTTGTCCGGACTTCCGGATTGACCGTGTTGACGAAGACAGGCTTTGCTGCCAGTTTGTCGAAAATCCATTGGTTGAGTTTTCCTTTTTTGTTTACAAACGCATTATACACCCACAATCCGAAAGGCAGAGGAACGCGGATGGACGAACTTCCCAGCAGGGCGTTATTGGGTGGATAGGCAAGGGCGGCTTCCACTTCCGTTAGTGCTTCTTCGCCTTCCTTGCTTTTGTCCTCGTTTGTCACTTCGATTTTTTTGATTCCCGTATATAAAATTTCCCCTTCCGGCAGATTTTTTGTAGTGGAGCAGGAAGCGAGCAGGAATAATGTGATAAATGCAATGTATTGGATGTGTTTCATTTTACCTTTTCTGTTTGTTTGCCGTCCGTTACCGGCTTGGTTTTATTCTTTTTGAAGATGAAGAGCTCACGAAGGTGAAGCATTTTTTTGCGCAGGACGATACCGGCACCGGTTTCCGTGATCTCGCCTTCCAGCAGGCTTTCGTAGTTCTTGTCGTGGAAAAGCTTGATGTAACGGGTTCCGCTGCCGTCGAGGCGGTATTCGATCGATACGTTGTCGATGAATTGCTGTGATTGCCCGGCATTGACATCCTGCCCGGTCGAAACACGTCCGCCCAATATGATGCTGATTCGGTCGTTGTAGAACCGTTTGGCGAAGCGGAAGGAGAAGTCTGTCCGCTCTCCGCCTGAGCTTGCGCCGTTCTGGTCATATTGTTCCATGCCCAAGGTGATGTCGACAGACTTCAAGGCACTACCCGCGATATTGTTGATTTCACTCTGCAGGAAGCTGTTCAGGGCAGCGCCCATGTCGAGACTCGGTTTCTTCCCCCCTCCGCCGACATCGCTCATATTGAGATACATTCCCGTGACGAGCATCGTGACGGCTATCTGTGACCGTTGCCCTTCACCCATCTTATCCAATTCTTGTTGCATGGACTGGTCTTCTGGTGCGGAGAGGATAAATTGCAATTGCAGGTTCTCCAAAGTTTGTTTGATAGCCACGCCGACATTGAATGTGACAAGCCGTGAACTGCCGTCATCCTGTGACACTGAAGCTCGCATTCGCTCGGTCGCCGTCAGGTTCAACATCGGATTCATCGGGTTGCCGCTCCACTGGACATAGCTGCCGTCCTGTATCGTGAACTCTTTCAGCGGGATGATCGGCATGGCATATTTTACCATACCTCCCGAAAGCGTATAACGTCCGTTCAGTATCATTTCTCCTTGTGTCGTGTATTGGAATGACAAGTCACCTCCTCCTTCCAGTTCCACGCGGCTCGATTGATCGGGAGTGATATCTGCATTCAGACGTACAGCCTGATCGATCCGAATAGTCATCAACATATCCAGTCCGCCGATGGGCAGGGGAGCTTCAGGGCGGTTCCGGTGAGTTTGCAGTGTGTCGGAGAAATCGATAAAAGTCACAAGGTCTGCCAGGCGGTCTTGTGCCGTAAGCGAGGATTCTTGCATAACGTAAGTGACGTTTGTCCCGCCCAGCAGTTGTAAATCTCCTCGCATGATCAAGGCATCGAGTGGTCCTTTGACTGTCGAATTGAGGTTGACGAGCAGTTTACCGTAAACCATACTTTCCTTATTGCGTTTCACATTCAGCAATTGCATGTCGTGAGCCGTCAATTTCAGGTTCGCCAGCATCCGGGAAGGGTTGTTAAAGTCGATTGTCCCGTCGATTACGAACGGATTGGTACCAGACGCATAGATGTCGTATTGGTCGAAACGAATCAGATTATCTTTTATCTTGATATCTTGTTTGTCGAAATGGAAGGAAGAGCCGACTGCTGTGACATATACCGATGAACTGTCCATCCGTACATACCCGTTGACGACAGGTGCTGAAGGAAGGCCGGTTATTGCCAGCTCTCCTTGCAAGTTTCCCCTCAGTTTGGCCATGTTGTCCGGTATGAACGGGTTTGCCATCTCCAGCGGCAGGGAGGTGATATTCATATTCCCTTCCAAGTAATCTGTTTTCCCCGTTTTGTAATAAGCATTGATGGCGGTTACCTCGTTGCGGTCGCGGAAAAGATGTATGTCAACTTGGTGTTCCTTGTCGCTGAGCGGTAGATAAACCGTATTGAACATCAGTTCGCCCACCCGTCCTCCTTCATAGAACAGGCTGTCGACATGGACGTCTGCTATCATCATGAAGCTACTGTCCGAAGGAGCATATTGCAAGTCGGCGCTCAGCATTCCTCGTAAAGAAGGAAGGTCGGGAAACCCTTTGGTGATCCCGTCAAGGTCTATTTGGCTCAGTTCGGCATGGATTTCTTTCTCTTTATCTTCTCCGGTAAGGGAATGGATCCAAAGTGAAGCGTTGTTTTCGCCGGTCAGCCGGACATCGGCGGCAATATCTTTTATGTTGCGGTACAGGATGTAATTATCGCTATTCAGTTTAAACGTACGGAAAGCCAATATCGGATTTTCCGGGAAGAAATGCAGGCGTAACCCTTCCTTCTCCTTATCGATACGGCCTCCCAATTGGATGCCGGTTTTCCCTTGGCCGTTGGTATATTTCAATTCGGTATCGGCAAAGGTGTTACGGATTTTTCCCTGCAAACTTGCTGTGAAGGGTAACTGTTTCCTGTATTTTGTCTTACTGATTTTCGTGTCGTATTGCAAGCCGAGCGAGTCTTGCCGGACAATGAAGCAGATCGTATCGATCCGTATCGTGTCTCGCATCAGGCAGAGGAGATCGGCATCGAGGAAGAGGCCCTCTTCCGGTGAAGTGCTGCCTTCAATATTCAAGTTGTCAAAAGTAATATGATATTGTTGCAGGATGTTGTAAATCGGATTGTCCTTTCCGGCTGTAATCTTCAGGTTCATATCTGGCAGAAGCGGACGGAAAGTTGGAATGTTGATCATCGAATCGCGTTCCAATTGCCGGGTGATACCTTCGTTTATTTTCGTGAATTTGTCGGTCATTGTCTCGATATCCGCATTACCGGTCAATACGATTCCGAGATCCCCGGCGTGGAAGGAGATACGGGTCGTGTCTTTATTGCTGCGGGCATGTAAAGTCAATGTTTTCGGATGAAATTTGCCGGTTTGATTTTTCAGTTCCCAGTTACCGAGGGTTATATCCATCTTGTTGTTTTTTTTCATATCCGTTTCTGCTTCAGCGAAGAGTTGGAAGGAGGTAACCAGCGAGTCATTCATAAAATGCATGCCATACAGGTCCAGGTTTTGCACATCGGCGATCAACATGGCGTTTATATTTTTCTTGTGAAGGGTTGCGTTTAATGATAAATCCATCTTCGCAAGTGGATAATGGCTGAGCAGGTCGAATTTCAACAGGCTTTTTTCCAGTGAACCGTCCATCTTTACGTCAGATACAGCGTATGTACCATATTCGATGTTCGTAATATTCCCGTTTAATTTGGCCCAAGTGGATATGCGGAACGGATCATACCCTTTTCCTACGGCACGAATTGAAGCTGTCAGGTGATAAAGGGAATCTTGGGGCAGAAAGTCTGTCGGTTTCAGACTGTCGATCTTTAGGTCAGCCAGATAAGACTCCTGTGCGGGATTATAGCGGGCTGTCAGTCCAATCTTGCCTTCGCCCTGCGTGAGCAGCAGGTTGGCTTGATACTCTTGGTTCTGCAAAGCCACTTCTCCTTTCAGTTTCATACTCGGAAGGTTATAGCGTGAACGTTCGGGTTCAGGCAGTGTGTTGAGGACGAAGTCGAGGTTTCCGGTTTGTGCCTCCAGTTGGAACTTGCCCGAACGGTGAATGCTGTCGGGTATGTTTTTTATCTCTCCGGTGATATTCAGATCGAAGACACCCGGTAACCTGCCTTTCAGTTGGCGTAGCCGTAAAGCAGCCAAATTTCCTTCAACTCCGGCTGTCAGGCTGATATCTTTTTGAGGATAGGCTTGTTTGAACTCCTGGGGAAGAGGGTCGGCAAATAGGAATACATCTTCTTTTCCCACCGTGGCGGTCAGCAGAGTATGGAGCGTGCCACTTGGCGTATCGTCGAACGAACTCCAAGGCACGGTTGCCAACAGGCGGATTTCCGAGTAAGGGGTTTGCAACAGAAGTTCCGGTACTTGTATCATCGCGCTGTCGCAACTAATGTTTCCGGTCAGCGAACTTATCGTCAGCCCGGAACGGTCATGGGCTGAAAACTCTTTTAGTCGTGCATGGATGTTTCTATCCCCGTACAAAAGCGAATCGATCTGGATATTTACGTCGCTCAGGGCGATATGTGTCGGATCGAAGCTTGGTGTCGGATCACTGTTACCGCCGTCGTAACTTAAGGAAGATTCGGACAGGAGAAATCGGGAAGCGCTGTAGCGTGCCGATCCAAGGTCGGCTATCCCGTCTGCCAGTCCTGCTTTGCCGATGTAAGTCGAAAGGCGTAGTGAGTCGTCTGGTATCTGTATGGCGAATGCTACCTGACTCAGGTCGATTTGATCCAATGCCAAGATCCAATTGACAGCCGTTGAGGTTGTATCTTTGTTTGTTGTCGTATCGTTCATTAAAAGGGTGATGGCTGTGTCCGAAATGTCGATTTTGTTCAGTCGGGCAATCTCTTTTCCAAGGTCTATACGGTCTGCTTTGGCATACAATTTCCCTAAAGTCCCTTTGATCTCCATCCCCTCGATCAGTTTACCTGTATTGGCTTTCACTCCTCTAAGGTCGATCGCATCCACCAAGACTTCTTTTTTCAGTAACGGCAACGGGCGAATGTTGACTTGGAAGCTTTCGAGCGATAATAACGTGTCGGGGGGAGTTATGATCTTCACATCCCGTACTTTCAGGTTCAGCGGGAAGGAAAGACGTATTTGCCCGATTCCGATCTTCATACCTGTTGCTTCACTGGCATATTGGGTGGCTAACCGCACAGCGAAATTCTGGAAAGGAGGTATATATAAAAGAATTGAAATCAGGACGACCAATACCACCGGTATCAGGCATAAGATCCCTATTCGTTTCATCCAACGTTTCATTTGTTTTTAATTGTGTGTTTTCGTTATAATCATAACGGTTAAAGGGGCTGTTTTGTTTGACATCCCGTTAACAAAAATAGGGAATAATTTGAGAATAAAGAATAGAAGCCCAGGGTAACCGCACCAAAATCTGGAGGAAAAAAGGGCTGTATTTTTATGTTGCTGTTTACAGTCATAGGATGATTAGTGATAGAGTGATAGAGGATTTGACGAAAACTTCGTATAAGGATCAATCTTTTGAAAAATTTTAGTGCGGTTGCCTTGAACAGAGGAAGATATTTGTTGGCTATTTGAGTGATATTCCATACTTTTGTGGTTTAAAATGACTTTACATTGATGCCGGATGGCGCATAGTAGAATAGAATTGGATCAATGGTATGATCTGTATATAGATGAGCTGTTCGCTTTCGGGATGGCTTTCGGACAGGAGAAGGATTTTGTGTTGGATGCGATACATGATCTTTTTCTGCATCTGTTAGAATCAGCAGACAAGATAGAGATTCTTGGCTCTCCGAAATCTTATTTGTTTTGTGCTCTCAAAAACAAGATAATCACGTCATGCCGGAATAGGACCGATTGGTGTCGTCTTGACGAAGAATACGATTATGATTTTAAAATAGAAGTCAATGCCGGAACTTTAATGGAAGATGAAGAAGAAAGGATAAGTTATGAGCAAGAACTTGAAAACTTGTTGAAGTTATTGACGAACAAACAGCGTGAAGTGATTTATTTACGTTTTATCCAAGGACTATCCGTGCAGGAAATTTCCGAAATCCTGAATATAACTCCGAAAAGCGTGCGAAGAATGACCTACCGTGCGATTGAACGCATGCAACAAAGCAGGCTGGGAATATTGTTTTTGCTATTTTATTCTATATAAAAAAAACAGGGGGCTGTGCCACTACCCTTTCATCCGGGACTTGTTCCACCGGATAAAAGGGGAGTATGACACAGCCACCGTATTTATGAATGTATACTTTTACCTGATTTAATCATCCCAGAATGGAGCTTGGGTAAGTGTCGGGTCCTTATCTATCTGTTCTTGGTAGATCGGATACCAGTAGAACTTGCGTTCATAGACACGTTTGATATACTGCGTGCGCACAAAGAACGCGTTCGGATTGTTTGTGTCGTCTGATATTTCCGTTCCGCCGAAGTTCATGCCGTACATAGGTTGATTAAGTGTTTCTTCGGCTATCTTCCAGCGGCGCAGGTCCAAATAGCGCAAGCCGTTTTCACAGCAGAGTTCTACGCGACGTTCGTGGCGGATAGCTTCCCGTACTTCCTCCTGACCGTTCAACGGAACTTTGTCGAAGCCATTACTGTCTTTTCCGGTTCCGTATTGAGGAACTCCGGCACGTTCGCGAATCAGATTCAGATACTTCAATATGTCGGGATTTCCCGGGTCAGATTCGTTCAAAGCTTCGGCATAGTTCAGATAGGCTTCGCCCAAACGATAAAGGACACACGGGCGATACGGGTGGATGCCGTTACGGCTGTTTTGATCGAGCGACACTTTTTTCCGGTTCAAGTATCCGTTTTGCGGAGCGTCATGTGTAGGACCACCGTCCTGTTCGTTGTTCATCATCTGCGTTTCGCGGTTGGCTTGGTGATACCATTGGCGGTTCCACATCACGGTCAGATAGAAACGTGGTTCACGGTCTACGTACATATTATAGGTACCCGGTGCAGCTACTTGATTGTATGTGCATCCGTCGGCTCCGACCGAGTCAACCGTTGCTCCCGGACAACCGCGATAGAGGTTATACTTGGTTTTGCGAATATCTTTCTGTGATGAGAAACCACGTTCCGTATAACCGGATTTCGGGTTGATGACCGGTTTGGCATAGCTGCCTTCATAGCCGGTGATCGGATGTTGACCGTCTTTCATTGCGAAAGCGTCGACCAATGTCTGGTAAACGCCCATACCGCCGTTACCTGACGCGCCACGTGGAGTACAGTGCTTTTCAAACTCTCCGTATTGGGAATCGGAACGTACGAAAAGTGCTTCCGGATTGTCATCGCCACGACGGAAGAAAACGTTATAGCAAGACATGAACGGGTCGATACTGCCGTCTTTATTGTATTCGCGTACCAGATCGTGGCCCGCAGCATGTGCAGCATCGATCAACTCGCGGCAAGCATCGGCTGCTCGCTTCCACTTGCCTGCATCGTAAGACTGGCTGAAACGGAACTTGTCGTCTTTATTCTTGAATCCGGCATACCATTCGTTACCGTTTACCAACGGGCTGGCGGCAAAGAGTAGCATCCGGGCACGGACGGCAAGACACATGATGGATGTGGCACGTCCATAAAACTGAGTGGACTCGCTTAGGTACGAAGTCGGGAGTTTCTTGGAAAGGTCGACCAATTGTGCATCGATCCAGTCGACCATTTCGTCGAAAGGCATCTGCCCGCGCATCAGGTTCGGATCGTTTACATCCGCCAAGCTGTCGAAGAAAGGCACGCTACCGTATGCTTCGATTAGTTGCCAGTAATAATAGGCGATCAGGAAGCGGCATTCGTTCTTCATCCGTTCGATGTTGGCTTCGCTCACTCCTTGGTCAGGTAGGGCATGGGCATTCTCGATGAAGAGGTAGGCCGAACGGATGCGGATCGGGTTCGCACTCCAAATGGCAGCATCCCAAGTCGAACTGGTGAACCATTGACCGACGATGAAGTTCAAAGAATTACCCCACCACTGATACCAGCGCTGTGAGGGGTCGAGATCATCGCCCATTGAGTCGTATCCCCAAACGCGTACATAGTCCCAGTAGGTATCGGGTACGCGATTGTAGACCCCGGAGAGCCAGTCTTCTGTACGAGTCCTGTCATTAAAGACCATTTCCATTGTCAGTGTGTCGTCCGGAGCATTGTCCAAGTAGTCTGCACAACCGCACATGAAAAGGCTTGAAAAAGCAAGTGCTATATATTTAAACAGTTTCATTTTCTTATCTATTAAACATAAAAAATCAAATTAGAAATTCACGTTGATACCGAACGAAACGGACTTCATGATCGGGTACTTCGCACCGTTCTGCGTGTCAAGTTCCGGATCCCAAAGATCGAACGCCGAGAAAGTGAGCAGATTGGAACCTTTGGCATAGAGACGGATGTTTTCCAATCCGATCTTGCCCATCCAACGTTTTGGGAACGTATAGCCCACTTCGATGTCTTTCATTCGGAGCATGCTCATATTGCGCAGCCACCAGGTCGAGTTTTGGCTGTTGTTCGTGTTCACTCCGTAGCTTAAACGGGGATAGAATGCGTCTTCATTCGGATTTTCCGATGTCCAGCGGTCATTGTAGTTTGTCAAGATGTTACCCATCGTACCTTGTGATGCCCCCGGAAGGAAGTTTGAAGCTACCCCGCCGATGAAGCGGTAGGTTTTACCGTTACCTTGGAAGAACACATTGAAATCAACCTGTTTGTAGCGGGCCGTAGCGCCGAAACCGTAGACGATTTCCGGATTGACTGTGCCGCCCATTGCTACTTCGTCTTTGCTTGTGATCGAGCCGTCGCCGTCGATATCCACATATTTGATGTCACCCGGACGTACGCTATTGAACGTATGTGATGGGATGCCTTCTTTTAGAACCTGTTCACCTTTTTCGTTGGTCGTGAAATCGTCTTCGGTGAAAAGCCCGTCTGCCACCAGTCCGAACAGTTCGTTTACGCGATGTCCCGTGTGCTGGCGGTTTGTGCCGAGGATGCCAAGCGGTTCATCCATTTCGACGACCGTGTTGTGTGCATAGGTGAATGTGCTGCGTACACCCACATGCAGGTCTTTTGTTATCTGCTGGTTGTAGGTCAACGACAGGTCAACGCCGGTATTGTCCACCTTTCCGAAATTCGCCCACGGCGTTTTCCGGAATCCGGCAGCCGACGGGATGTTGTTACGCTGCATGAAAATGTCGCGACGTTGCTCCTTGAACCAGTCCACTTGCAGTTCCACTGCGTTCCAGAGTCCGATTTCCGTACCGACATTTAGTTTTTCGACAGTTTCCCATGTCAGGTTTGTCACGCCAAATTCGCCTTCAAAGCGAGATGCACGGTGGTAATCGTTGTTGACGCCCCAGTTGTATTCACCGTCCGTATCGATGGTCGGCAGGAAAGCGAAACGGCGCCCGTCCAATTGGTCGTTACCTGTCAGACCCCAAGAAGCACGGAATTTGATTTTGGAGAACGTGTCTTTGTATTTCTCCATGAACTTTTCTTCAGAAAGCATATAACCGACAGCTACGGAAGGGAAGAAACCGAAGCGGTTGCCTTTCGTGAAGTTTTCCGAACCATTGTAACCGAAGTTAAACTCGGCGATGTAGCGGTTATCGTACGTATAGGAAGCACGGCCGGCGATCCCCATGCGGCGGAATGGAACGACATTGCCATCCTGATAGTCGCGCTGATTGTAAAGGAACATAGCATTGACAGCATGTTTCCCGTCGAATGTGCGGTCGTATGTTATATTACCTTCCAGATAAGTCGCCTTGTTTCCCCATTCGCCTTTGTTTTCGGTATCGAGAAATTCCTGTCCGTCCGTGCCGACGCTAAGGAGCAAGTTACCCTCCTCGTCGCGGCCTGTAGCCGGATTGTAGTAGGTGGGCGTGCGGTGGCGCTTTACCCATGATTGTGAATAACGATCGAAAGAGAACAATCCTTTGATTTTTAATCCAGGTGTGATGAACTTAAGATCTTGTTCGAGTGAGAAAAGGGACTCGACTTTGGAACTGGATGTAGTCTGATAACCGTGTTGTGTCGCTTCAGCCCACGGGTTGGTACGTTGAGATACACGGACATCGCGTCCTCCCGAATATTGTACGGGGTGGACGAAAGGAGGCGTTTCGAACGCGTGGTTCCAAACATCTTGTCCGCTGACGGCCATGCCGTTCTGTTCTTGTAGATATCCGCCGATACTGATTCCCACGATGGTGGTTTTCGTGACATTGATATCCACATTTGAACGGATATTGTATTTGTTCAGGCGCGTGGAGGAATCCCAATCTTTGCTTTTGTCGCGGACGAAGATACCCCGTTCGCCATAATAGGAAGCGACCAAGGCATAGCGCAAGATGTCGCTACCGCCGGTAATTGTCAGGTCGCCACGCGTATTTGAAGCCACATCTTTTGATACGGCGTCCAACCAATTAATATTCGGATATAATTCCGGATCCACCCCGTTGCGGTAGTTGTTGATTTTGTCTTCCCCGTAAAGTGGATTCGGGTTTCCGGCATCCATATAAAGCTCGTCCATTAACGCGAGGTAGTCTGCCGAACCGATATATTTGGGCAAGCGCGTCGGCTGGGTGAACCCCTGTTCCATGTGGAAATCGACTTTCGGCTTTCCAAGTTGTCCGCGTTTCGTTTTTACGATGATGACGCCGTTTGCGCCTCGTACACCATATACGGCACTTGCAGCAGCATCTTTCAGTACGGAAAATGATTCGATTTCGGCTGCCGACAAGTCGTCCAGCGTACGTTCGATACCGTCAACCAGCACTAATGGGGAAACGCCTGTTCCTTTGAACGAAGAGATTCCTCGAATCCAGAAGTCCGAACCGTCGGCCCCCGGTTCGCCGCTACGCTGTACGGCAATCACACCGGCCAACTGTCCGGCCAGATTGTTGGAAACAGCGCGGGTTGTACCTTGTTGCAATTGCCCCGGCTCAATGGCGGTGATGGAACCGACAACAGATGCTCTTTTTTGAGAACCGTAGCCGACTACCACCACTTCTTCCAAGCTGTTCGACTCTTCGGACATATTGACATTGATGTTGATTTGTCCTCCGACCTTTACTTCTTGTGGTTCGAAGCCGATGTAGCTGAAAACAAGTATCGCATTTTTGTTAGGGACATTGATGAAGTAGTTACCATCGATGTCGGTTGTCGTACCGATGGTCGTGCCTTTGACCAATACGTTGACACCGGGTAGCGGTTCTTGCTGGGCATCGCGGACAGTACCGTTGATCGAAATCTTGTCCGCCTGTTGTGTGTTTTCCTCTTTGCGGACGATCATTACTTGACGGTCATTGAGGATATAGGATAGATTCGTGTCTTTCAGAACTTCCGACAAGATCTGGTCGATGGTTCTATGTTTGATGTTAACATCAACATTCCGATGCAGTTCGAGACGAATTGCATCGGAATAGAAGAAACGATATTCGCTATTTTTCTCCACGGATGCGAAAACATCGCTGATCGTTGCGTTGGATAGCTCCAATGACAAACGCGTCGATTGCGCGTAGGATGATCCCGCCCAAAGCTGAGGAGCGGGAATCAGAAACAGGCTTGCTGTTGCGCAAGCCGTACATAAATTCCGTTTAAATTTTTGATAATTCATGGTAGTATAAATTATTTGAAATTTCATAATTCGTATTGCCAAATGTTTGGCCCTGATTTAAATTTGTTCTGTATGTTCTCTCATAGGCATTCTTTTTTATTGTTTATGAATAAATTCTACTTTTATTGTTTTTTCATGATGACTGAAAGAAACGGACAAGGTCTGTTGAAGTGTTTGTAAAATTTGGTTGATGTCATCGAACAAGACTAAATTCCCCGAACACTTTATCTGCCCGATATCGGTAGGACAGTCAAATTGTACCCGATAGTAGCGTGCCAAACTGCGTAATACATCTTGCAGGTTTTTCTCATGGAATTGAAGCGTACCATTTATCCATGAGATGTAATCATAAATGTCGACCTCCTTGACCGTCATAGCCTCGCCTTCAACCGTCAGGCATTGATTAGGCCGGATTGTCTGCCTGTCCCCTTTGCCGTTCCTGACAGATACGCTTCCCTCTTTCAGTATAACGGCTTGGGAAGGCTCGTCTCCGTATGCCGTAATACCGAAAGACGTTCCTAAAACTTCGACCTCCATCTGGTCTGTCTTGAGATAAAAAGGCCAGTGAGGGTCTTTTGCTACTTCGATGTAAATTTCTCCGTTGACATAAAGAGTTCTTTTCTCTTTTTCGAATGTTTCGGGGAATTGCAATATCGTTCCTGAATTGACCCACACTTTTGTCCCGTCGGACAATATCAATGAAGACCGACGTCCATTAGGAACACTCAATCTGTTGAAATGTCTCTTTTCCCCCTGTTGTTCAGGAGGGGGAGTTTGATTGACGGTTTTTCTTTCTATTTCGGTTACTTGAATGTTCCCTTTTTTGTCTATGGAGATTGTCGAATTGTCCGTGACTTTGATTTTTTCCTTTGACAAATGGAGTTCGATTTCCTTTTGCTCCGGGTCCGGCCTGATTTCAGCTAATATAGGAATGTCTACCTTTTGCACAGGTTCTTCCCGTAAGAAATGCCAATATAAAGTTCCTGAAAGGCAGAATACGAATAAGCAGGCTGCCGCGAATTGCCTGCCTAACCTGATGTACCGGATCTTACGATGTTTTTCGTAATCACTCAAAATTCTGTTTTTCAATGCAATTTTTTCCGTAAGAGAAAGTTGTGTATGGTTGAATTTGAGTCGACAAACTTTTTCTTTGGCTTGCTTCAATGTCTCCGCTTCTTCAGGATAAACCGACAAATAGTTTTCTATCCATTGCTTATCTGATTCCTTGGTTGGGCATAAACACCATATAATAAAAGAGTTGTCGTGTATCAACTGGTCTGCTGTCTTTTTGTGTTGCTGCTCTTCCATTTTTATATAGTTTTGTGATAAGACGCAAGAATGGTTGGAATGGCCCTATTTTATATGTTAAATACGGTTAAAGTAATTGTGCTTATCCTTCTCGGGAACCTTCTTTTTTTCCTATATTTGCTTTCGGGTAAGCAGTATTTGTGGATTTGTATGGTTTTTTCACAATAAAGAGTGCCGACTTGATTATTATTTATATAATTATTGATTAAAAATGAAACGCATAATTTTTTTGGATTATGTACGCGTGTTCGCGTGTTTTCTCGTCATGATCGTCCACGCCAGTGAAAACTTTTACGGTGCTCCCGGCTCGACAGATATGGTGGGACCACAAGCTTTTTTGGCGAATGAGACAGACCGGCTTTGGGTATCTTTGTACGATGGGTTCTCGCGTATGGCTGTGCCCTTGTTTATGATTGTCTCCGCTTTTCTTCTTGTTCCTATGAAAGAAGGGCAGAGCATGTGGCAATTCTACCGTCGGCGTTGTATCCGTATCTTGCCGCCTTTTTTCATATTTATGATACTCTACAGTACCTTACCGATGTTATGGGGGCAGATCGATGAGGCGACTTCATTCAAGGATTTGTCTCGGATATTCCTGAACTTTCCGACCTTGGCCGGGCATTTGTGGTTCATGTACCCCTTGATCAGTATCTATTTGTTCATCCCTGTCGTTTCGCCTTGGTTGGAGAAAGCGACGGCTAAAGAAGAACGTTTCTTTATCGGGCTATTCCTGTTGTCGACCTGCATGCCGTATTTGAATCGTTGGTGTGGGGAAGTGTGGGGGCAATGTTTTTGGAACGAATACCACATGCTATGGTACTTTTCCGGTTATTTGGGTTATCTTGTGCTCGCTCATTACATACATGTTCATCTGGCCTGGAACCGTTCCAAACGTTTTATAGCCGGAACAGTTTTTATGGTTGTCGGGGCAGTGTTGACTATTTACTCGTTCTATGTGCAAGCCGTACCTGGAGAAATCCTTCCTACACCTGTACTGGAAATAGGGTGGGCTTTCTGCACCATCAATTGTGTGCTTCTCACGACCGGTTCGTTTCTAATGTTCAGTTGTATTGAACTTCCAAAAACTCCACGATTCGTCATGGAAATCTCGCGACTTAGCTATGGTATGTATCTGATGCATATCTTTTGGCTCGGTTTATGGGTCATGGTGTTCAAGTCTGTCCTGCCACTACCTACTGTTGCCGCCATACCTGCCATTGCGGTATGTACGTTTATCTGCTGTTTCGTGGCGACAAAGGTTATTTCGCTTATGCCGGGGGGGAAATGGATTGTCGGATAATATTATTATTTGAAGTACTCTACCTTTGTAAATAAGGAATGCCGATTTGAATAGTACGGATCTAATATATGGGTTTGTGCGGGAAAGCAGGTCTTTTGCCGTTATATGGCCAAGACCGCCGGTAACACCTTGAGGAAGAACTCGGGAAACTCCGCCAGCGCGGCGAGTGTATCGGATGGTAACAGGATGTTATATCGAACTCATGTTAAATATCGTAATTTAATGTCAGGCAGACCACCTTGTTGTTTTTTAAGGAGGCTTTGACGTCGATCAGGCGTTGGTTACTGCTGCCACGGAAGAGGAGGCTTTCATCGCGTAGAGTTTGTTTGAATTTGCCGTCTACTAATACATCAATGTATTTGAGCAGTTCTGCTTGTTGCGGATTGTTCAATAGACGTTCAAACGTATAGCCGGTATAACACCAGATGTTTTTCCGGCTTTTTTCTTTAATAGCCTGCGCCAGTTTGGTGAAACCTTCCGGTTGAAACATGGGGTCGCCGCCGCTGAAGGTCACATTGGCGAAGTCATCGGCCAGAACCTTGCTTAGGATTTCTTCCGTCGATACTTGTTTCCCTTTTCTTATATCCCACGATTCGGGATTATGACATCCCGGGCAAGCGTTTGGGCAGCCTGCGGCATAGATCGCGGTCCGGAATCCCGGACCGTCGACCGTCGTATCTTCTATGATATCAATAATGGAAATCATGTGTTTTCTAACTTTTATTTTTCAACTATGAACGACTCTATCGTTCAGTTCTGCGAGTTTTGCATTGTTCCATCGGTCTGTCGTACCGACCAGATAGCCGGTGATGCGTTGTAGTTTGTCGAGATGGGTACTGCCGCATTTCGGGCATTTTTCCAGATGGGTTTCCGCATTTTCGTAGCCGCAATCGAGACAACGGTTGCGGTTGTGGTTGACAGAGCCATAACCAATATCGTAGCGGTCCATCATGTCGACTACCTGCATGATCACTTCCGGGTTATGGGTTGCGTCTCCATCCATTTCGACATAAAAGATATGGCCTCCGCGTGTCATCTCGTGGTAGGGGGCTTCCACTTCCGCTTTATGGCGGGCGCTGCATTTGTAGTAGACCGGAACATGGTTGGAGTTCGTATAATAGTCGCGGTCTGTGATACTGGGCAACGAACCGAATTTATTACGGTCACGGCGGGTAAACTTGCCCGACAAGCCTTCGGCCGGCGTTGCCAGTATGCTGTAATTATGTTGGTATTCCTCTGAGAACTGATTGGCTCGGTTTCGCATATAGCTGACAATCTTCAACCCCAATTCCTGAGATGCAGGATCTTCCCCGTGGTGTTTACCGGTGAGGGCGACCAGGCATTCCGCCAAGCCGATGAAGCCGATACCCAATGTCCCTTGGTTGATCACGGGGGCGATCGTGTCGTTCTGTTTCAATTTTTCGCTACCCAGCCAAAGAGACGACATTAGCAGCGGGAATTGTTTGGCGTATGCTGTTTTTTGGAAATTCATGCGTTCATGCAGTTGACGGGCGGTTATGTCCAACATCCGGTCGAGCTTGGCAAAGAATTGGGCGACCCGTTCCTCTTTGTTTTCGATCTGCATACATTCGATGGCAAGGCGTACGATATTAATTGTCGAGAAAGAAAGATTACCGCGGCCGATAGACGTTTTCGGGCCGAAACGATTCTCGAATACACGTGTACGGCATCCCATTGTGGCTACTTCGTGCAGGTAGCGTTTCGGGTCGTCGGCGCGCCAGTCTTCGCTTTGGTTGAATGTCGCGTCCAGGTTGAGGAAGTTCGGGAAGAAACGGCGGGCCGTCACCTTGCAGGCAAGCTGGTAAAGATCGTAATTGCGGTCTTCCGGTAGATAGCTCACTCCGCGTTTTTTTTTCCATATTTGAATTGGGAAGATGGCCGTCTCGCCGTTACCGACTCCACGGTATGTACTTTTCAACAGTTCGCGGATGATGCAACGCCCTTCAGCCGAAGTGTCTGTTCCGTAGTTGATAGAACTGAATACCACCTGATTGCCTCCACGCGAATGGATGGTATTCATATTGTGTATAAAGGCTTCCATCGATTGGTGTACGCGGCTTACAGTTTTGTTGACGGCATGTTGAACGATGCGTTCTTCACCGCTCAATCCGTCCAAGGGGCAACTAATGTAATCATCCAACTCTTTTTGATACAGATACGAATAATTCTGTCCGTTCAACTCTTCCAGGTTTTTGATTTCCTCAATGAAGCTGTTGCGTACGTAAGGGGCCAAGTAAAAATCGAACGCCGGGATCGCCTGCCCACCGTGCATTTCGTTTTGGGCTGTTTCAAGCGAGATGCAACCTAAGATACTGGCTGTCTCGATACGTTTTGCCGGACGTGACTCGCCGTGTCCGGCTGAAAAACCATATTTAAGGATGCGATCCAACGGATGTTGCACGCATGTGAGGCTCTTGGTAGGATAATAATCTTTGTCATGGATATGCAAGTAGTTGTTTTCCACCGCTTCTTTGACCTCTTCACTCAGCAGATAGTCATCAACGAACGGCTTGGTCGTCTCGCTGGAGAACTTCATCATCATACCGGCGGGCGTGTCGGCATTCATGTTGGCATTCTCGCGGGTGATGTCGTTTGATTTGATGTTGATGATCTCCAAGAACATATCGCGTGTCTTGGCCTTTCGGGCGATGCTGCGCTGATTGCGGTAAGCAATGAATTTCTGTGCTACATCTTTGCGGCTGCTGTTCATTAGTTCCAGTTCGACGGCGTCTTGGATGGCTTCGACAGTCATCTGCGCGTCACCTTTGAAAGAAATATGGTCGGTGATCTGGCGAACCAGTTCCCGGTCTTCCCCGTTTTCAGTGTGCAACATCGCTTTGCGAATAGCGGTTGCTATCTTTTCTTCGTTAAATCCGACGATACGTCCGTCACGTTTGATAACTGTCTGAATCATGATAATCGTTGTTCTTGTTTTGTCTTTTTTTAGGTTTGCAAAAGTATATAGTATAACAATGCGGCAAACTTTTTGGAAAACTTTTGTGTGGTTAAATTTTGTCAATTGATTGATAATTAGATGCTGATTTTGGAGAATTGGAAAACTTTTTATTTTAAATCGCCTTTCAAATTTTCTAAAATGAAAAAGTTTAGTTCCTGTTTGGCAGGAATCTTGTTCGCTGTCGATTTGATTTATCTGGTTTTACTTTGCCCAATTGGAATCTGCATTACCCGGTTGTCCGGGCATCGCACCAACATCATAAAGCGTCCATTTATTTTCGCCGCCGATACGGACTGAATACACAAATGTTTTTTGCGAAAACAACTATCATACTATCATATTCATCTGTATGTTGTTTTAAACCAATATTTTATAGCATGATAGTTGCCGTTTTGTACTATCATTCACCTGTCATAACCATCATGGAGAAAAACGATAATATCCTGTATATCAATTGTACGATAAAAACAGGGACCGTCCGGGAACAGGTGCAGAATATGTTAAAACGGCTTCTTTTTTCATCAAGACAGGCTTTTCTTTTGTCAAAAACAACTTGCAAAGCTGCTTGAGACCCGGGTGTACCCACCATGGGGACCCGGGTGCGGGAGAGGTGCAGACCCGGGTCTGTGCGAGGCCTTTACAGGGATGCTGAGATGTTTATCCGCCATGTTAGAGGTACTTTTATGCCCTGTTTTTGCATCTTTTTCGCCGATGGCTATTTTTTTACATTAATCTGGTATTGCAGATTAAAAATTCTCATTGGGTTAAGCTTGAAATGACAATAAGGTTTGTTTTCTTTTTTCCTGTAATTGACCTACTTGTGTAAATCTTTTCGCGAAAAGTTTTGTGTTTTGCAGAAAAACCGTACCTTTGCAAGCCGAATATTATCAAAATTGTACTAAGGATTTAATTTTTAGCGCGTTGTTGCGTCAAGTGTCCGTAGTGACAGCGTATGCGAGAATTGGATTCTTGTTTTTTAGATTTATTAATTTATTAATTTTTAAGCAAGTGGATACTTTAAGTTTTAAGACCATTTCTGCAAACAAAGCAACTGTAAACAAAGAGTGGGTCATTGTTGACGCCGAAGGACAGACTTTGGGACGCCTTTGTGCAAAAGTAGCAAAGCTTTTGCGCGGTAAGTACAAACCCAATTTTACTCCGCACGTTGATTGTGGTGATAATGTCATTATCATCAATGCAGACAAAATCGTTCTGACAGGTAATAAATGGAACGATCGTATTTATTTGAGATATACCGGATATCCCGGTGGACAAATCGCTTATACGCCGGCTGATTTACAGGCTAAAGGTGACGACCGCCTGTTCCGTAAAGTAGTTAAAGGTATGCTTCCGAAGAATCGTCTGGGTGCCAAACTGTTGAACAATCTGTATGTATATGCAGGAACAGAGCACAAACATGAAGCTCAGCAGCCTAAATTAATCGATATAAACTCATATAAATAATCACAATGGAAGTAGTAAATGCAATAGGAAGACGTAAGGCAGCAGTTGCTCGCGTATTCGTAAGCGAAGGTACAGGAAAGATTACGATCAACAAGCGTGATCTGGCTAATTACTTTCCTTCTACAATCCTTCAGTTCATTGTTAAGCAGCCGCTCGCAAAGCTGAACGTTGCGGAACAATATGATATCAAGATCAACCTCGATGGAGGTGGTTTCAAAGGACAGTCTGAAGCTGCTCGCCTGGCTATCGCCCGTGCACTGGTTAAGATTAATCCGGAAGACAAATCCGCTCTTCGTGCAGAAGGTTTCGTTACTCGTGACCCGCGTGCTGTTGAACGTAAGAAACCGGGACGTCCTAAAGCTCGTAAGAGATTCCAGTTCAGTAAACGTTAATCTTATTTGTGAGTCTCTTACAAGTATAGCAAAGCGTTTAGTATCTAAATTATCAGGATTCTTTTTATATGCTGACATACGGGAGGACTACCTGATGATTGAGTTAAAGAAAAGAAAGTAAACGATTTTAAGAAAAAAACAATGTCAAGAGTTAATTTTGATCAGTTATTAGAAGCTGGCGTACACTTCGGACACTTAAAAAGAAAGTGGAACCCTGCAATGGCTCCTTATATTTTCATGGAGCGCAATGGTATTCATATCATTGACTTATATAAAACAGTTGCTAAAGTAGACGAAGCAGCAGAAGTGATGAAGAACCTGGCAAAACAGGGTAAGAAAGTACTTTTTGTTGCTACTAAAAAACAAGCTAAACAAGTTGTCGCAGATAAGGCTGCTTCTGTTGGTATGCCTTATGTTATCGAACGCTGGCCGGGTGGTATGTTGACTAACTTCCCGACTATTCGCAAGGCTATCAAGAAGATGGCTACTATCGATAAGATGACGAAAGACGGTACATTTGATAATCTTTCAAAGAGAGAAAAGCTTCAGATCACTCGCCAACGTGCCAAGTTGGAAAAGACTTTGGGTTCTATCGCAGACCTGACTCGTCTTCCGTCTGCACTGTTCGTTGTTGACGTGATGAAAGAGCACATCGCAGTTCGTGAAGCTAATCGTTTGGGTATTCCTGTATTCGGTATGGTTGATACGAACTCCGATCCGAACAATATCGATTATGTGATTCCAGCTAACGATGACGCTACAAAATCTGTAGAAGTTATTTTGGGTGCGATTTGCGAAGCGATGAATGAAGGCCTGCAAGAACGTAAAGCTGAAAAAATCGATACAGAAGCAGCAGGAGAAGGTGAAACTCCTAAAAGAGAACGTAAAGCTAAAGCTGCTGTGAAGAAAGAACGTACAAAGAAGGAAGACGAGGAAGCTTTGAACGCTAACGTTGCTGACAAATTCGCTAAGGACGAAGAATAAATTCAATTGAAAATTGACGATTGACAATTGACAATTAGAATACAAATACAATGGGCAATTGGCTTTTGACAGTAATTGTCAATTGTCAACTGTCCATTGTCAATTTATAAAGGATATAAACATTTAATAAATAAGGAAATAAGATTATGGCTGTAACTATGGCTGATATAACCAAGCTGCGCAAAATGAGCGGAGCTGGTATGATGGACTGCAAGAAGGCTTTGACCGAATCCGACGGTGACATCGAAAAAGCAATGGAAATTATCCGCAAAAAAGGACAGGCTATTGCTGCTAAACGTTCTGACCGTGAAGCGGCTGAAGGTTGCGTATTGGCAAAGAAAGATGGCGAATTCGCTGCTATCATCGCTTTGAAATGCGAAACTGACTTTGTCGCTAAAAACGAAGATTTCATTGCACTGACTCAGGCTATTCTTGATGCCGCTGTGGCTAACAAATGTAAGACTTTGGATGAAGTGAAAGTTTTGCCGATGGGTAAGGGAACTGTGCAGGATGCTGTAACAGACCGTAGTGGTATCACTGGCGAAAAGATGGAACTGGATGGTTACAACGTAGTAGAAGGTGCTTTTACGACTGTTTATAACCACATGGGTAAGAACCAGCTCTGTACGATCGCTGCTTTCAACAAGGAATCGGAAGAGGCTGCTCACAATATCGCTATGCAGATCGCTGCCATGAACCCGATCGCTATTGATGAAGCTGGTGTTCCTGAGTCTGTTAAGGAACAGGAAATTCAGGTAGCTATCGAGAAGACTAAAGC
The DNA here is from genome assembly GCA_910577325.1 of uncultured Parabacteroides sp. Taxonomy (GTDB): domain Bacteria; phylum Bacteroidota; class Bacteroidia; order Bacteroidales; family Tannerellaceae; genus Parabacteroides. Next base: position 19,500 of record CAJTMR010000003.1, on the reverse strand, counting down.
TGAACAGGTACAGAAAGCTGTTGAAGCTGCTTTGAAGAAAGCAGGCATCAATCCTTCACATGTGGATAGCGAAGATCACATGGAAAGTAACATGGCTAAAGGCTGGATTACTGCTGAAGATGTAGCCAAGGCAAAAGAAATCATCGCTACTGTTTCGGTTGAAAAAGCTGCAAACCTGCCTCAGCAAATGATCGAAAACATCGCTAAGGGTCGTCTTGGCAAGTTCTTGAAGGAGGTTTGTTTGCTGAATCAAGAAGATATTATGGATGGCAAGAAGACTGTAAAAGAAACGATGAAGGAAGCTGATCCTGAATTGCAAATCTTGGCATTTAAACGCTTTACTTTGCGTGCTGAATAATTTTCCTCAGTAAGATAAAAAGTAAAAGGGGACCCCGAAACCGGAGTCCCCTTTTTGTATATGGGAGTTTTTTCTTTTATTTTAAAACACTCAAAGCCTTTTTGATGCGTTTGATAGCTTCCACAATGTTTTCATCGCTCGTGGCGTAGCTCATGCGGATGCATTCGGGAGCCCCGAAAGATGTACCGCCAACACAAGCAACGTGGGCGACTTCCAACAGGTACATGGCCAAATCATCGGCATTCTCGATCGTACGTGTCCCGTCGGTTTTGCCAAAGTAATAACTACATTTCGGGAACAAGTAAAAAGCTCCTTCCGGTTGGTTGACTTCGAATCCTGGAACTTCCTTCGCCAAGCTAACGATCAGGTTGCGGCGGCGTTCGAATGCTTGGCGCATTTCTTCGACCGGAGCCTGCGAGCCTGTATAGGCAGCTTCAGCCGCTTTCTGGGATACAGAACATGGTCCGGAAGTATATTGTCCTTGCAATTTATTTACAGCCTTTACGATCCATTCCGGTCCGGCGATGAAACCGATGCGCCATCCGGTCATGGCATAGGCTTTGGAAACGCCGTTGACAATAACGGTCCGGTCTTTCATTCCGTCTATTTGTGCGATGCTGTTATGTTGGCCAATGTAGTTGATATGCTCGTAGATTTCATCTGCAATTACGATAATTTCCGGATATTTTTTCAGAACTTCGGTCAAGCCTTCCAGTTCTTCCGCATTGTAGACCGAACCGGTCGGGTTAGACGGGGAGCAGAGGATCAACGCCTTTGTTTTCGGTGTGATAGCCGCTTCCAACTGTGCCGGAGTGATTTTGAAATCTTGTTCAATACCGGCCGTGACGATTACGGGGATACCTTCTGCCAGTTTCACCATTTCCGGATAGCTGACCCAGAATGGAGCCGGGATAATCACTTCGTCACCCTGGTTTATCAATACCATGATTGTATTACAAACGGATTGTTTGGCGCCATTCGCGCAAGAAATTTGATTGGCTGTGTATTCCAATCCGTTTTCGTTTTTCAGTTTGGCAACAATAGCGTTACGCAAGGCCGGATAACCGGCAACAGGAGAATAGCGGGAATAATTTTCTTCGATAGCTTTTTTGGCAGCTTCCTTGATCGGTTCGGGAGTATTGAAGTCGGGTTCTCCGACACTCAAGTTGATAACATCAACTCCCTGAGCCTTTAATTCACTGCTCTTCTGGGACATCGCCAATGTTGCGGAAGGCGACAAACTTGCTAAACGTGCTGATACTTGTGTCATGATAGTGTTATTATGTAATTAATTATTTGATATTGTGTAAGACGTGTCCCATACGTTCCTTTTTCGTCTTCATGTAGAATTCGTTGTAAGGATTCGGAGCAACTTCGATAGGAACGTTTTCTACGACTGTCAGTCCGTATGCTTCCAAACCGACACGCTTAACAGGATTGTTGGTTATCAGACGCATCTTGGTGACTCCCAAGTAGCGCAGGATCTGGGCTCCGACACCGTAATCGCGTTCGTCAGCCTGGTGTCCGAGATGCAAGTTCGCATCGACAGTGTCTAAACCGTCTTCTTGTAGTTTATAGGCTTTCATCTTTTCCATCAACCCGATGCCGCGTCCTTCCTGATTCAAGTAAACGATTACTCCTTTGCCTTCCTTTTCAATATGTTGCATTGCTTTGTGCAACTGTTCGCCACATTCGCAGCGCATGGAACCGAAGATATCACCGGTCGCGCAAGAAGAATGTACACGTACCAGAATCGGTTCGTCCGGCTCAAACTTGCCTTTTATCAGGGCAATATGTTCTAATCCGTTGCTCTTCTGGCGGAAAGGGATCAAGCGGAAGTGTCCATACTGGGTAGGCAGGTCTACTTCGACACCGTTTTCTACGATCGATTCCGTTTTCAAACGATATGAAATCAAATCTTTGATACAGATGATTTTAATGTCAAATTTCTTGGCTACCTCGATCAGTTGGGGCAAACGAGCCATTGTTCCATCTTCATTGATAATTTCAATCAATGCACCTGCCGGGTACAAACCTGCAAGACGGGCTAAGTCAACGGCTGCTTCGGTATGTCCGGCGCGACGTAACACACCACGCGAACGAGCGCGAAGCGGGTTGATATGTCCTGGGCGGCCTAAGTCGGACGGCTTGGTTTTCGGATCGGCAAGTGCTAAAATGGTTTCTGCACGGTCGAACATCGAAACACCTGTTGTACAGCTACCTCCCAGTTTGTCTACCGTTATCGTGAAAGGAGTCCCTAACAAGGAAGTGTTGTTTGTGACTTGCATGTCTAATTCCAATTCTTGACAACGTTCTTCTGTGATTGGTGCACACAATACGCCACGGCCATGTTTCAACATGAAGTTTACTTTTTCAGGAGTTATCTTTTCAGCGGCAATAATGAAGTCACCCTCATTTTCGCGATCTTCATCATCGACTACGATTAAGAATTTTCCTTCACGGAAGTCTTCTATAGCTTCTTCAATGGTGTTTAATTTGATTTCGCTCATATATTCTTTTTACTTATATTTCTTATTTTACAAAGATATGGGTAATTTTTCAATTATATCAATCAGTTCATTGCTTGTCTTTTGCACCATCTGGATGTCGTGCTGCAAAAGTTTGCGCTGGTATGTGGCAAGCAGGTAAACCGGAAGTCCGATTAGGAAAAGGAGACCAACTGTCAGTCCGGCTTTTCCGTTTATTTTTGCATTTATCTGGTTGTAACTACTGATGATCGGATAATCCATCAACTTGTTAAGAACCAGATTTTGGTCTGAGTTGGAAAGCTCTTCGATGATGTTTTCCATTTTTATTGCTAATTGCTCGACGGCATGGTCATGACCTCCTTGTTTCCAAAAACGGAAATAATTTGTCCACCGTTTATGGGTGGACAGATATGTATTGCTTTCTTCTGCCAATTGTTTCAGGCGGGGGATGATCTGTTTGTAATCCGGATTGAACATGATCACTTCTTTCATTTCAACTTTTCTGCCTGAGCGTTTCCCAAACAGGTTTTTCAAACCATTCAGGTATGTGTCGGCATTCAAGATGACAGAGTCATTGACTGCTTTATAAGTCAAGAAAATGCCTAACGGAGCCAAAATGGCGGAACTCAGCCACATCCCTTGCCATGCTTCCCATACGCCATCCCTTGCCATTTTGAATCCGATGTTATTAATAACATAATAAAAGATGAAAAGGAGGACGGAAAGAACTACCGGAGTTCCCAAGCCGCCTTTTCGTATGATGGCCCCAAGTGGAGCGCCAATGAAAAAGAAGACCAAGCAAGCAAACGAGATTGTGAATTTATTATGCCATTCTGTCAAATGGCGGCGCATCTTATAGGCTTCCTCTCCGATAGTGGCCGCCTTGAAGAAGTAGTCGGCTTTCATATTTTCGATGCTTGATTTTGCACGCGTCAGGATAGCCGCTTTCTTTCCGGGATTTTCAGTCAGATAGAGGCTGTCAAAGTTCATGACAATTACCGGTTCGTCTATCTCGCTCTTTCTCGTTGCTTTGGTATTGGATTTTTTGTTATCCGGAGCATTCTCTATGTTATTCGGTTTTGTGTCTTGTGATTTCTTAAGTGTCTTTTTGTATGAAGTTTCGTAAACATTTTTGGAGTTTACACTCTGTATGCTGTCTAAGCGCACAGAAACAGAGTCAATGAAAATTTGCAGATCATGTATGTTTTTACCTATAAACTGGTTTTGCATGAACGATTCGTCCGTCCGTGAGAAATTTGCATCAAATTCGATCAGGATATCCCGGCTTTTGAATGTTTCCCTTTGGTAAGGAACGGAACTTTTCGCGCCTGTAGTGCTTGATTGCTTGTCCAGACTTCTAAAAGATTCTCCATTAAATAAGGAAAGGACCAAAAACATTTTATCTGCCGAAGTTTTCAGGCGTCCCGAATCCGCAACCATCACGCTTACTTTGTTAAATCCTTGTGAATAATCATAGATCATCATGTCGCGAAGGAGTCCTGTTTCAGTATCCTTATGCTTTACATAAACATTAAATCCTGTGATTTCGCGGTAAAAAACTCCTTCTGGAATATCCAGTTCCGGCGATTTTTGGCGCATGGACCAAAGTAGTGTGTAGAGTTTGACCTGTACGACAGGCATAGCATAGTTCTGGAAAAAGAAAGCCCCGATACTTATGATACCTATAGTGATGATCAGCGGGCGCATGATATGGATAAGTGAGACACCGGCCGATTTCATGGCCAACAATTCCAATCGTTCGCCAAGATTCCCGAAAGTCATGAGCGAAGCAAGCAAAATGGCCAGCGGGAGTGCCATTGGTACGAGAACAAGAGCGGCATACATAAACATTTCCGCCAAAACAGGAATCCCCAGACCTTTTCCAACCATGTCGTCAATGTACCTCCACAGGAACTGCATAAGGACAATAAACAGACAGATGCCGAAAGTCATCAGGAATAACGGCAGGAAGGTCTGCAACATAAATATATATAATCGTTTTATTTTCAACATTACTTATCCGGTTGACGGCGCAAAAGTAGTGAAAAAACGATATGCACGCTAACAGAAATCACTAAAACAAGCTAAATACCGAGCGTACGCTTTAGTACTTCTACTTGCGTGTCCCATAAATCGATAGAATCCTTTTTTTCATCCTGTTCGGCAAAATCTGTTATTTGCAAAGAAGTCGATCCTGTTAGTTCATGGCTGTGGATTCGGAATTCGAAATAGACCCTTTCATCCTCTTCGTCCTTCCAACGGTAACGGATGCTTATTTCTGGTTTCATAGACAACACTTCTGCTTCCTGTTCCGCTTTATTCCATTTAAAAACATAAGTGTTACCATTTATAATGACTTTATCGGCGAACCAGGCAGACAATCCTGGAGGAGTAGTGAGGTGGTTCCATAAGCTTCGTCGTGAAACTTTATCGAAAATGTATTCGATATGAAATTTCTCTTTTTTCATCTTTCATCGTGTTTATTGCGCAGCAAGGTAATAAAAGAATTAGTATCTGCCAAATCTGTTTCTAAAAAAACAACTCTGAATTAAGATCTTAACAGGAAGAATCTAAAAATAATTGAATTTTTTTTCATGAAAGTATTGCATAATATAAAAATAACCTCTACTTTTGCAGCGTCAATAAGAAAAATGACAACATGATGGCGAGATAGCTCAGCTGGTTAGAGCGCATGATTCATAATCATGAGGTCCCCGGTTCAATCCCGGGTCTCGCTACTTTGAAAATCAGGCAGTTACAATAATAAGTAATTGCTTTTTTTATATCTTTTCGTATGGTTTTTACCTGAATTTTCGTGGTTTTCAGAGGCAAAGTTAAACCAAGAGTTAAACCAAAAAATGTATGAGTACAACGGTTAACGTCTTGTGTTACAAGTCTAAAGTTTTAGCAAATGGCGAAAGCCCTTTAATGCTTCGTATCTGTAAAGATGGTAAAAAGAAGTATAAGAGTATTGGAGTTTCCATTAATCCTATCTATTGGGACTATACAAAAGGTAAATTGAAAAGGAATTGTCCTAACTACAACAGTATTCATTTGCTGATAACAGAACAGTTAAATGAATATTCTAATCAGATTGTTGATTTCCAAGTCTCTAAGAAAGATTTTACAGCTTCTTCATTAGTTGAAAAAATAGATCAGCCAGTAAGAAAAGTAACTGTAAAGGCTTTTATAGAGAATGAAGTTGAACGTTTAAAAGCAGAGAATCGGATTAATTATGCTTCGTCGCATAAACATCTTCTAAACTCTTTGTTGTCATATAAAAAGAATCTGGAGATTCCTTTTAGTGAAATTGGTGTGACTTGGTTGAAAAGCTATGAATCTTTTTTGAGGCAACAAGGACTTGCGAATAATACGATAGGTATTCGATTACGCACATTGAGGGCTGTTTATAATCGTGCAATAGAGGAAAATCTTGTCAAATCGGAGTGTTATCCATTTAAGAAGTATAAGGTGGCTAAATTGCAGGGAGAAACAGTAAAGCGTGCTATTTCAAAGGACGATATAAAGAGAATCATGCAATATCGATCTCCTAATCCGTATTTGAGATTCCCTATAGACTTATTCCTGTTTTCCTATTTCATGGGTGGTATAAACTTTGTTGATATTGCTTATCTGACAGAGGATAATATTATTGATAATCAATTGGTATATGTTAGAAAGAAAACTAAAAAGCGAATTAAACTGCCATTACAACCTATTGCTATTGAGTTGATTAATAAATATAAGAAGGCTGACAATCTCTTTTTGTTTCCAATTCTTAATGATTTTCACAAAAGTGAACAACAAAAAATCAATAGAGTAAGGAAAGTTATCAAAAAGGTAAATAAACGTTTGAAAGCCATTGGCAAAGAATTAGGCTTGTCTATTGACTTGACAACATACGTCGCGCGCCATAGTTTTGCCACATCATTAAAGAGATCAGGTGTGAATACCTCTTTAATCTGTGAGGCTTTAGGGCACAGTTCAGAGAGAGTAACACAAATCTATCTGGACAGCTTCGGTAATGACCAGATGGAAGACGCAATGAAAAACCTACTCTAAACCAAAGAATCCTGTTTCCAGAAATGGGGGACAGGATTCTTTTCATTTTACCGTTCTTTTATAGATGATCGTTGAGGAGTAATAGTTACTCCATTGTTTTTAAGAAACAGTTTGACATCTTCAAAAAACCAATTTCCAACAAAAGGAGATACCCACAATCCTTTAACTAAATTTTCAATATTTGATAATTGGAGATAAAAAAATGGATCAAGATGCTTTTCATCTATAGTATAAAGACGTATTTCTTGTTCATAAACATATTCTTCCTTTTTTCTCAATATAATAGTATGGTTAGATTCTTTGTCTTTAAAAATGTTTATTTTCTTACTGTCATAATTAACCCTGCCGATATAAAAATCACTATTCGGTCGAACATTCAATATATTTCTCAAATTGCCAACAGATGTTTTTATCGCAACCCCTTCAGGGTGATTACCTAAATAAATTTTCCATAAAGCATAATTTTCTTTATTATTTTCATGCCATGAACAACAATAAGTCACATCTGATATTGTTATAGGTAACCCTTCATGAGTTAATTCAAAAGATATTTTTTCACCTCGATAAAAAGGCTGTATAGGTTTTCCTCCAAATAAAATTCTATCTTCTTCATTTTTACAATTTGTACAATTTTCCGTATATGATATATTCAAAAAATTATCAGGCTGATCTTTTAGTTGCTTAAAAGCATAAACTAAAGAATCTATGGATTCTTTATCCAAATCAACATAAGTATCATAATAATCTTTGAAAAAACTTGCTCTACGAAACATTAAACGCTTATTTAATACAAGGCTTGTAAAAGAAGCCCAATCCATATATTTCCATATCTGAACATCATCGTTCAATGGTTCTATATCAGGTATATCTTTATACATAAAACAACAAATTTGATAATTACACAAAGATAGTGATTTGAATTGTATTTCTACTTTTGCATAATTATTATTTAATTTTGCCACATCAAACAAGTAAAAGGAATGATACTGGATATAGACAACCCGTTATTGGCGTATGTACTGAAGTACTTCGGTTCATATCAAGCTATCTTAGAAACAGATGAAGATGGCAAGACGTATTTAATGAATACTTGGTATCCCGTTGGATTCGCCCACTGGTATGAGGATATTCTAAAATCAATCCCTTTCAAAAGATCAGGCTATGATAAGCACGAGCGTTTACAGGAACTTCTAACTGAATTGAATCTGGATAAAGAATCGTTTTGGGGACTGATCCTGTACCTGTATGACTATATTACGGACGCTTGCAAGAATTTACTTGTACCACAAAAGACACACCAAGAAACCTACAATGAATTTTGTGAGTTCTTAGAGCAGAATCCCCATATTGAATCACTGACATTTAAAACCACCAATAAAAAGACTTATACCATATCTGATAAATTGATCCTTGACTGGTTGGCTATCCGTTTGCAAGAAGAGAAGATGAGTAACCGCCAAAAGCAACGGTTCAACAGTGAACTCAGACCATTATCAGCAGCAGAGAAAGCGGATTCCAGACGAAAGATCAGCTATTTCTTTGCGTATCAACTAACCCAATTCTTGCAAATAGAAGGAATCTCTAATATTAAAAGAAGGGGAAAAGCCACTATCTCAAATAAAGAAAAGGAGTTGATCCTATGTTCCCTCTATGTATGCAAATTCGCGGATAATCCAGAAAACTACTTGGACTTAGGCTATTACAACAAACTGATGAAAGACTTCAAAGGCTTATCCATGAATATGTCCCATAAATATGAACTGGAAATACATGCTGGCTGGATATTAAAATAAAGGATACAAATCGCACCGCCAAAACTTATCCTATATACGTTCTCAGACCGCTATACTTTTGCAGCGTAATCAAAAAACAATTAGAACCTAATGCTGTAAAGGTAAGCGTAAAAGAAAATGAAAAATTTAAAAGAAGTACAGGCAGAAGTAAAGAAAGAAGAAAGCGTATTGAACCAGTTGGTGAAAAGAGGTGCTAATGCAGAGGTTATCGAGGCTCAAAAGAGATCAGTGGCTAAGGTAAAAGGTGAATTGGAAGAGATAAAAAACACTCCAACTGAAAAAGCAATCCAATCAGTAGCGACAGCAGACTTTATGATATTCAACGTCGTAAAAGAGGGTGAAATCTCGAAAGAATCAAAGAAAATCGCTTTCGTAAAGCACAACAGACCTGTTGACATGAAGCGAGTTGATAAATTCATTCACCTGATTGGAAACGACAAATACGAGAAAGCCTATCCAATCATTGTGGCAGAAGCTGAAAAAGTGCTTGAATATAACTATACGGTTGTTGACGTAAAGGGACAGGAGATCAACAGAGAAGAAGCAGAAGAGTATTACGTTATTTTGGATGGACAGCATAGAGGTACGGCATTTGCGAAATTGGCGGCAACAGCAGATATGGATATTGAAATTCCGAACGCCCATATCCGTAACGCAGAAAACATCGGTGAATACTTGGTCGATATTAATGACGCTGCCAAAAGCTGGGATAGCAAAGATAAATACGCCGTTGCAGGATTGACCTCCAAAGAGGAAGCCATCCAAACAATCTCGGAAAAGATCGGAGAAGGCTTTAACCCTTCAACAGCAGCCATAATCTATTTAGGTAAGAAGATCTCTTCCAATTGCTTGAATCAAGCACTGAAAGGCGAAGATGTTAAATATCCTAAAGGAACATTATTCAACAAAGAACGTGGAGACAAATTTATTACGCTTTGTAAAATGGCAGGGATGGAAGTAAGCCTGATAACAAAACATTATTACATTGACGGTTTCAACTCATACGCTATTTCAACAAACGAAGATACAGCTTTTGGAGCATTGAAAGAGATTGGCAAATTGAAAGATTTCCAGAAAAGGATCAAAGCGGTGAAAGATGGCAATGATTTTATCCAACTCTTAAAAGATGCCGCTTAAGCCTATCTTCCAAAAGTTTAGGGGTTTATCCAAATAAAAGGATAGACCTCTAACTTTAGAACTAAAGCTAATATCCTCTATATCTCTTATTTGGCTTGTGAAGGAATGCGTCCAAAGAAAATCAGAGTTAAGGCGTACTTCCAGTTTTAATTTTTAATTTTAGGGGATTTTTGATGACTGGGTATATAAAAGAGGAATTTTCTAAAAATCCCCTGATCTACCAGTTCTCAATCTTAAAACAACATTTAACTCAGATTTTTTCCATCATGCAGACAGAGGAAATAAAAATACATAATGGAGAATGGCTTACTGACGCCTTAAAGAGACAAGGATATGAAAATATCCCCTCAAACGTGATTCTGGACAAGACACTTACAGGGCTTGGAGCAACCCATACGGAATTGCACTCAAACCGTAATTCTATTATCATAGAACCCAATGTTCCCGTTATCATTGAAAAAACAAAAGATAATCCAGACTGGTTGGCTGTCTGGGAGAAATGCACACCTTCTAAAGTTGAAAAATACTTGCAATCAACAAATAAAAGAAAGAAACTGATTTGTACACCTGAGAGTTTCTCCAAAATCAGGAAAGCCGCCAATAAATTGAACCTGAATATTTATTCTGATTATTTTTGTTTGATGGATGAATGCGAAAAATTCATTCAAGACGTGGATTATAGAAAGCGAATCACGCAACCTATATATGACTTCTTCCAATTCCAACAGAAAGCATTGGTTTCTGCAACACCGTTGGAAATGAGACATAAAGAACTTGTAAATCAAAATTTCAGGATATTAAAGATGATCCCTGAATATGATTACAGAAAGAATCTGGAACTTATCGTTACTAACAGCTATGACAAGACAGTCAAAAGCAAATTAGACGATCTACGGGATAGCTCTTATATTTGTATCTTCATTAATTCCACCAATGGGATAAATAAGATTATCAATACTTTGAAACTGACTGATTACAAAGTGTTTTGTTCCAATCAGAGTGTAAAGAAGTTGAAAGAAAGGGAGTTTGATAATGTATATGAAATGCTTGAACCTTTGGCTAAATACAATTTCTTTACTTGCCGTTTCTTTTCCGCATTGGATATAAAGTTAAAACAAAAGCCTGATATTTTAATACTTACAGACTTGAATGAAGCGGTTTACACAATGATTGATCCTTTTACGGAAGCGATTCAGATACAAGGTCGTTTCCGCAATGGATTCAACTCATTAACTCATATCTCAAATGTCAAGATTGATTTGGATATAAAGAGTAAAGAAGCTATTGACAGCATGATTGAAGAATTTGAGACTACCCATTCCTGTTTAAAGGATAGGCTGGAACAAGTAACAGATAAATATAGGAAACAAGCCATATCCCAAGATATGGAAGCCGTAAAATATGCGGATTTGTTGGACGAACAAGGAAATATCAATTATTTCTCTGTTGATAACCTGTATAATGAAGAGAGGGTAAAGGAATATTATAAGACAAAGGAATCTCTTTTTAACGCTTATAATGCCACCAATCATTTTAATGTAACGGATGCTTCCGTAATCGAACCTTTGGGAGAAGATGATTTGTTGACATTGAGAAAAGCCAAAACGGATATAGAAAAACGCCGTCTGTTGACTGAACAACTAAGCAAGCTCTATTCAGATCAAGCTAAAGTCGATATTTCCTTTTACTTGGATATTTTAAGGAAAGAAGATCAAGGCGCATATACAATTGACGCATTCCAGAAAATAGGAAAAGAAGGACTGGAAAAGGCTGGATATAAAAAAGGTACAATAGACAAGGCTGTAAAAGAGTATGACAAAATGATCCACCGATTTTTACCAGAGGTCATAAAAGACATACAGCGTGAGTTCGATCTTAATATATGGATTGAAAAAGAAGAGATAAGAGATCGTCTGGAAATGATCTATAAGAGACATAATATTTTATGTACTGTGAAGTTGAATACGATAGAAGATTACTTCTGGACTGACGACACCCATACAAAAAAGCCCTATAAGTATCTCTTAAAGAAGCCTAAGTGGGATTTAGGGGATTTTTAAGGAGTGGGTATATAAAATAGAAAATCTTGAAAAATCCCCTGAATATGAAAAATTAAGCGAAAAAGAAAGTCTAATGATTGGAATCCTGTTACTGTTGGACAGTTTCAGGATTTTTCTTTATTTAAGATCAAATAGAAAACGGACATTCCCATTTCTGGAAACATCCGTCTTAAAATACTTAATTATCAATGCAAAATCGGTTAGGAGCTTTTCTTCTTTTTCCTGATCCGATTTTTAACAACGGGAGCAGGTATATAAGTCTCTGTTGGCAAAATGTGTCTTTTTTTAATGGTTTCCACAATTTCCCTGTAAACTTCGATTCTGTCAAATGGTCTATATTCTTGCATAATGAGTTTCTTTGGAATGAATATTGGATTATCTGGAAACATGGAGAATCTCTTTAACTTGGAAGAACACACGAAGTTACAGATAAATAGGAACTTTAAAAAGTGATTTGTGAGTAAATCCAAAAAGAGAGAAGAACGATACTTCCTGTTTGATTTTTCCAATTGAACACGTATCTTTGTGGTAAATAGATAAAAGAAAATGAAATCAACAACTGAATATATAAACATCTTGCGTGACTATATGGCGAAGAACGCTTCCAAATATAGCATTACCCGTATGGGGATATTCGGTTCTGTTGCCAGAGGTGAACAAACAGAAGATAGTGACGTTGATGTTTATTTGGAAACATCAAAGCCGAGTATGTTTGCATTGGTACATATAAAAGATGATCTGCAAACCCTGTTTGGTTGTAATGTCGATATTGTCCGATTACGGGATCACATGGATTCTTTCTTGAGAAACCAGATTGAGAAGGAGGGAATTTATGTGTGATACAGAGTTAATCCGTTCTTCTTTGATAAAGATACAAACGGCTTTAGATAGAATATTAAAGAGATCGGAAGCAATACTTTCTCCAGACGATTTCTTGACGACACCAAGCGGAGTTGAGAGGTTGGAAAGTATTTGTATGCTGCTGATTGCAATCGGAGAAAGCGTCAAGCGTATTGATAAAGCTACAAATAAAGAACTTTTATCGCATTATCCTGAAATTGATTGGAAAGGAGTTATGGGAATGCGAGACATTATAGCACATCATTATTTCGATATAGATGCAGTTATCGTTTTTGATGTAATGAAAAACAACCTGCCAGCCGTAAAAATGACTATTGATAAAATGTTATCTGACATTTAAAATTCTCTATACATTATTATATATATATTCCTTTTACTTGGGTAACGCCAAAGAGTAAGCCTAACCAAGTATATCCTATGCGTTCGTAAGTCCACAACTTTAAAACACCCCTCCATGTATGAGAAGGAAAAAGGAATATCCTACACAAAAGCCTACAGGATCAGCCGATCACGATTTCATGTTTAGACGGGTACACTACCATTCAATCCAGAATAGAATATATTTAGCTGATTGAATTTACTATCTGACATTGAAAAGATAGGCTATATCTCTTACTTGGTGGTATTCCTTTCATTCTTGCAAATCCGTAATTCATAATCAATTAACTTATTAAACTACAAACGTATGGAAGGAATGTATAAGGTATGTGACGTTAAATTGACGTACAACACGAAAGTAAAGAGTTCAGAAAGGGCTGTTATCAAGGATTCCAACAGTGCTTATTCCTTATTAATGAATCATATATATGATTCTGAGACAATCCAATACAGGGAGTATATGAAACTGATCCTGTTGAACAACGCTAAAAGGGTATTGGGGATTGTACATATATCAGAAGGTGGATTGGATTCAACATCTGCCGATATACGAATCATTATGCAGGCTGCGATATTGGGAAACGCCTCTGCGATGATCCTTAGCCATAATCACCCATCTGGAAATAAACAACCAAGCAGCCAAGACGATTTATTAACGGACAGGGTGAAAAAGGCTGCAAAACTATTTGATATTCAGTTGTTGGATCATATAATAGTTACAGATAGCGGATATTACTCTTATTTGGATGAAGGGAGGATATTATGAAGTGGTTGGCTTTCTTGGTGGTTCTTTTTTGTTTGATAGGGAATCCTGATTTATATCCGATCATAGCAACACTTTTTCTTTTGTTTTATGGCTGTTTGTTTCTCTTTTTCTGGATAAGAGAAAAATTCAAGGATAAGTAAAGATTTTTCATTCTCTTACTTGGTTGGTGTATAAACACTTTTCGTACCTTTGTGGCAATTCTACACGTTCATGGCGTTGAACCTCTGTGGAAGGACATATTTAACGAAAGGTGTTATTGAAATTATCTTCTTAGATTAAACTTCGCAACTTTAATTTTTAGCATGAAGATGATGGCAATAGCACCCGCATCATTTGATATATACTTACCTGTGAAGGGTAAACTATATCCTATTGGTGTGGGTTGCTGTTGTTTTATCCATGCTAAAGGTAATGCGAAGACCTAATCTAAGGATAAAACAAATACAGTTCCCACACCTTTTTTATTATTTCACTTTCCGTAGGGGAACAGGAAAAGTAACTCTTATTGATATGCATAATTATACAGTGCAATTTAGGTACAATGGGAAAGAGGATTCTATTCCTTTTCGCACAGAGATCGAATGTAAAGCAAGTGAGGATTCTATTGTTCTAAACACAAAAGTAAGACCTTTTGTTAAACAGTATTTAGAAAGTAAGTCATTGTGGAAAGGTAATGGTTTTATGGAAGAACTTCGTCTTTACGGAAAAGAAGGAGAACTTATTTTTGATCTTAATGAGTTTAAACGCTAAATTTTTCAGATATGAAGAAGAATAAATATTGTGCTGTGTTTTTGACAATAATATTGTGTATGAATTTTATTTCTTGTGAGAAAGATAGTGAGAAATTCGCAAAAGAAGAATATAACATTCACATAGATGAAGCAGGAGCATTGAGATTATTAATTCCATCGAAGGAAGATTTTGGCGGATATTATAGAAAATATAAGAGTTTAAAGTTGACTGGGCAAATAAATCAAGAAGATCTTGATGCTGCAATTGATTTCATGGTATATGCAGAAACTATTGATATGAAAGATGTTTCAATAGTTGAGGGTGAAAGATTGGATGGAACAAAAACTCCTAAAAATGTAATCACCAGTTTGGGAACCCCTACCTGTGCTTACACTACAGGATCAATAAATCAAGGCTATGGAACACTTATTCTCCCTAACGACTTAGAAGAATATTGGGGAGGGGGATTAGGAATAAAAAATATAACTTTTCCAAATACATTACGTATATTAGGAGACTTTTCTAATCCAAGCATGACTTCTATTGTTCTACCAGATGGAGTCACTGAAATAGGAGATGGTGCTTTTGGATATTCATGGGAACTTACTTCAATCACTTTATCTACCAATCTCGTAAAAATAGGAGATGGTGCATTTTGTGTTTGTAAGAAATTAACTGATATTTCCATACCTGATAAAGTAACAGAAATAGGACATACAGCTTTTTTGTCTTGTGAAAAATTACAGGAAGTTTGGTTATCCAAATCATTAACCCAAATAGGGTATGAAGCTTTTAGAGGCTGTTCGAATCTAAAAAAAGTACACGTCAAATCATCTACTCCCCCTTCCACAAATAATAGATATATTTTTGATGGAGGAAATAGTATTGAATTGTTTGTTCCAAAAGGTTCTCGTGAATTATATAGAAATGATCCGTATTGGAGAGATGTACAATATATAACGGAGGAATAATATTTATAATAGTATTTAATATGAAAACAAACAGATTCTTAATAGCCATTCTTTCAGTGGCTTTGTGTGTGAACTTCGTTTCTTGTGGTGACGATGATGATAATAATATCATTGATCCAGAGAATGTGACTAAACGGGTGGCAACTTGTACGAAAAATGAAACTTCTTATGCTATTAATTATGATAATGACGGGAAAGTTTCAAAAATAGTTTGTCAAGATGATGGGGAATCTTATGATTATGACTTTTCTTTTTCAGGGAATGAAGCTGTTGCCACTTCCGAAGAGAAAGATGGTTCATATACCTATATTACTAATATTAAGTTTTCTTTGAATGGAAACGGGTATTGTATAAGTGCAATATGGACAGCTATAGAAAAAGGCAGTACCACTTATGAAAGCACAGATAATTATAAATTTACTTATAATTCAGACAATCAAGTGATAAAAGCTGATATTGATGGTGAGATTGAAGAATATGTATATAAAGATGGTGTGATGGTCAGCAGTGGTGTTGCAGAAACAATCACTTATACAGACATTCCCAATATAGGTAATTTGTTTGTTGCATTTAGTACAAATTATAATGATCCGTTTGAAGAATGGCGTCTTGCAGGTCTATTAGGAAAAGCTTCAAAGTTCTTGCCCAAAACAGCTACATGGGATGAAGGTATGGAAACATACAATTACGAATTGGATGAGGAAGGGTATGTAAAGACAGTAAAGGTAACGTTCCGTGACACAAAGGGAAGTGAACGTTCCTATTCCTATAAATACACTTACGAAAATATCAAGTAAGATACTCATTCTTATTTAAAGCCCCCTTCCAGTAGCAAGGATAAAACAAAGATCACCCAAGCGAGCAAAGAGTATTCTTGCTTACTTGGGTGATCTTGCGTATAATGAATTTGAGAATGAGATAATTAACTAATTTATTAATCAGTATTGGTATGGCTTTGCCTGTTAAACCATGAGTTAAACCGTAAAAGATATTATAAGATAAGTTGTTGTAAATGAGATAGCTCAGCTGGTTAGAGCGCATGATTCATAATCATGAGGTCCCCGGTTCAATCCCGGGTCTCGCTACGATAGAGATTAAGCAGTTACGGTAATAAGTGACTGCTTTTTTCTTGCCTGCACCTTCCTTTATCCGAAAGTTCGGCGCGTAGTAAAACCGGATCATTTATATTCAACGCTTTCTTGCACTCTAATCAGTTATTGAAAATTCGGTTGTTTGGCGTGTATAATACCGTATTCGAGAAATTGGATTTATGGAAGGACAAAATTCCGATCAAGCACAATTTCTTTACCAGTCGTTTTTATAATGCGTTGGACATAGAATTGGACATAAAACCTACAGTCATTATGATAACCGAAGTCTATTTCTCTGAATATTCGATGATCGATCCTAATACAGACGCTATACAGGCAATAGGGAGATTTCGTAACGGGATTGAACAGGTCTGTCACATTTTTAATACGAACACAAATTTCCCGGTTCGCACAATGGAAGAGATAGACGGAGATATAGCAAGTTGCGAGGATGTCTACAAAAAATTGAAAACATTATATGATTGCGCCGCAACGGAAGGTGCGAGGGATTCATTCAGAGCTGCATTGGAAATAGTTCCCTACAATAAAATGCTGGACAAGGAAGAAAAAATTACTTTGCGATAGACAATTATAAAGATGAAGCCCTGTTAAAAACCTGTTACAATAACAGGTTTGGAGTGTTCAAGTGTTACCAAGACAATAAACTTTTTGACGTGTTCCATGTACATTCCCATTTTTTGGAAACATCCGTTTTAAATGCTTAATTATCAGCGCGGATCAGTCAATATTTTTTCTTCTTTTTCCTGATCCGATTTTTAACAACGGGAGCAGATATATAAGTTTCTGTTGGCAAAATGTGTCTTTTTTTGATGGTTTCTACAATTTCCCTGTAAACTTCGATTCTGTCAAATGGTCTATATTCGTGCATAATGAGTTTCTTTGGAATAAATATTGGATTATCTGGAAACATGGAGAATCTCTTTTACTTGGAAGAACATACGAAGTTACAGATAAATAGGAACTTTAAAAAGTGATTTGTGAGTAAATCCAAAAAGAGAGAAGAACGATACTTCCTGTTTGATTTTTCCAATTGAACACGTATCTTTGTGGTAAATAGATAAAAGAAAATGAAATCAACAACTGAATATATAAACATCTTGCGTGACTATATGGCGAAGAACGCTTCCAAATATAGCATTACCCGTATGGGGATATTCGGTTCTGTTGCCAGAGGTGAACAAACAGAAGATAGTGACGTTGATGTTTATTTGGAAACATCAAAGCCGAGTATGTTTGCATTGGTACATATAAAAGATGATCTGCAAACCCTGTTTGGTTGTAATGTCGATATTGTCCGATTACGGGATCACATGGATTCTTTCTTGAGAAACCAGATTGAGAAGGAGGGAATTTATGTGTGATACAGAGTTAATCCGTTCTTCTTTGATAAAGATACAAACGGCTTTAGATAGAATATTAAAGAGATCGGAAGCAATACTTTCTCCAGACGATTTCTTGACGACACCAAGCGGAGTTGAGAGGTTGGAAAGTATTTGTATGCTGCTGATTGCAATCGGAGAAAGCGTCAAGCGTATTGATAAAGCTACAAATAAAGAACTTTTATCGCATTATCCTGAAATTGATTGGAAAGGAGTTATGGGAATGCGAGACATTATAGCACATCATTATTTCGATATAGATGCAGTTATCGTTTTTGATGTAATGAAAAACAACCTGCCAGCCGTAAAAATGACTATTGATAAAATGTTATCTGACATTTAAAATTCTCTATACATTATTATATATATTCCTTTTACTTGGGTAACGCCAAAGAGTAAGCCGAACCAAGTATATCCTATGCGTTCATAAGTCCACTCCTTTTATACCCCCACCCAGTAAGGAGAAGAAAAAGGAATATCCTACACAAAAAACTACAGGATCAGCCGATCACGATTTCATGTTCAGACGGGTACACTACCATTCAATCCAGAATAGAATATATTTAACTGATCGAATTTACTATCTGACATTGAAAATATGGGTTGTATCTTTTACTTGGTGGTATTCCTTTCATTCTTGCAAATTCTTAATTCATAATCAATTAACTTATTAAACTACAAACGTATGGAAGGAATGTATAAGGTATGTGACGTTAAATTGACGTACAACACGAAAGTAAAGAGTTCAGAAAGGGCTGTTATCAAGGATTCCAACAGTGCTTATTCCTTATTAATGAATCATATATATGATTCTGAGACAATCCAATACAGGGAGTATATGAAACTGATCCTGTTGAACAACGCTAAAAGGGTATTGGGGATTGTACATATATCAGAAGGTGGATTGGATTCAACATCTGCCGATATACGAATCATTATGCAGGCTGCGATATTGGGAAACGCCTCTGCGATGATCCTTAGCCATAATCACCCATCTGGAAATAAACAACCAAGCAGCCAAGACGATTTATTAACGGACAGGGTGAAAAAGGCTGCAAAACTATTTGATATTCAGTTGTTGGATCATATAATAGTTACAGATAGCGGATATTACTCTTATTTGGATGAAGGGAGGATATTATGAAGTAGTTGGCTTTCTTGGTGGTTCTTTTTTGTTTGATTGAGAATACAATCTTAAAATTCGATCATAACCCCTATACTGGGCAATAAGGTTCCGGTACGGCGTTCTACGGGTTTTAACTCATAACGTTGTTGGCTGACGGGAGCTTCCGGATTTAGGATTTTACCTGTTTTGATGTACACATCTTGTTCTTTATATTTGGAATTTAAAATAAACACATAGCGAAATAGTAAATTTGAGAAAAGCGTAGCGAATGTACTG
>CAJTMR010000002.1:234487-299556 GCA_910577325.1 uncultured Parabacteroides sp. | reverse complement strand
AAGAGGAAAATGTCAGACACGAATCGTCCGGGATTTCATTCCAAATAGAAAAACCCTCCGATAAGGGTTATTGTCTGTTTTGCTAACATGGCTTATCCCCAATAGTTATCGCGCTGATCGCCCCAAAAACACCAACGCCACCCCAAAACGACGGCAACTGCAACGCCTGCAACAGAGTCCAGCTTCCGACAAAAAATGCGATTGCCAGCATTACATTAAGAAAATTGCGACAAAAGCGATAATGCCAAAAATTTTCTTTCCTATTTTCATGTTATTTTCAGGGAGTTACATACTATGGTATCATTTCCCGGAACAGGTGATTGCCAACCCTTTTGTTGTTTACTCCAAATTTACTACTTTTGTCGTGACCTCCTTCTTTATTAGTTATTGAATGAGGAAAAGTCCGGGAGTTTCTGCTAAAGTTTGTGAGGCGATAGGCAGGGACTCCTTTCTTTTTCCCATTAATTGCTTTTTTGACTCTCTCGACTTCATCGTCCTTCCAATTAGAGTCATTGTTTTTTTGATTTTCGCAATAAATATTCTTCCTTATTGAAATTAACATGGAAACTAAATAGAGAATTGGGAGCCACACGCTTGATCAATTTAGCAATACGTATAGCTTCATTCCTAAGAGCTTCATTATCTGTTGATGTCGCGCGATCTGATATTTTACAACTAAGTATCCCACCGGAATTATCACTCTCTAAAATAACAAAAACAGCACCTTCCGCACCATTTTTTAATTCAAAAGGAGGATATACTAAATTTTCAGTAATGAATTCTTTTATATTATCCAATGATACAACTTCAAAAGGATTATCAACTGTGGATTTATCAACTGTGGAATTGTCTATCGCCGGTGTCACCTCTGTTTTATGAGGGGGATCTATTTTGTTTACCGGCATGATATGAGACGATGTAATAATCATATAAGAGTATTTATCTTCATACAGTCCTGTCATAAATTGAAATATTAGTCCTTTTTCTGTTATATTGAATATCGGATAAAGATTTGCAGGTAATTTGATTTCTGATATTTTCTCCAGATTGTCAGAAATAATAGTCAGATATGTTTCTTTATTGTTAAAAACAGACCTATCATTACTTTTGTCTGTATGTACACGATAAAATAAATTCCTATAATTGTCATATTGCAATCCGTGGAAAAACAAAGAATGAAAATAGTAATCCAGTTGTTTCTTTATATTCGAATTTTTATCTAATTGTTCGGATCTATTTTTGGTGAAATCGCTTGTGATTTGATAAGAACTTATTGTTTTGCTATTTTTGTCCAATGAGTAAACATCAGAAGAGTAACTAAAATTATAAATAATCCTGTCTTTGATAATTAACGGATTAGGTTTGGATAGTTTGCCGTAATACTCATTATTGAGATTATCCGAGTATGTGGTTGGAAGTAATGATATTTCTTCTGTACTTATATCTATACTGGCTAAGCAATGCTTACCTTTTAGTTTAAATGGGCTGGATGTACTTATAGGTATTATTATTTTCTTGCTATTAGAATCATAGACTATATCTTCAAAATTACTGATTGATATATTATCAGGAGCATCTAATAAGTATTCTTTTTTATTCAAACAAAGAGTCAGTTTCTCTTTTGAAATCTTCTTTACAATATGACCGTTATGATTAATTATTATGTAATTAGATTCATTTTGCAAAATAATGAATTCTTTTGTGATAACAAATGAGTTGATATTAGGTATTCCATCAGTTCCTTCTTTTTGTAGTTTTATTTGAGATATAAAATTTTGTGTGGTAAAATCAAAAATATCTATTGTATGTTGATGAATATTATAAGCATAAAGCCATCCGTTGAAAATCCGATTTCTTAACGCGGTGTAATTTTGCATATAATTCTCATCAATATTGACGGATAATGTATCGATATTGATCAAGGAAGAACTTGTAATAACCTCATACTTGTCCTTTGCTACATTACATGACATTAAGAATAATGCATATAGAATAACATGTAATATCGTATTATGATTTATCATCTTCATAATGAATAAAATATTAGTAACATATTTTACAGGTCAGGTATAAAAATCATGACTCATAGTTTATACCTGATCAAGCATGAATTAACAACTTGTTTCTAACGTTATGTTCATACCTGTACAACATTCTGCATGAAGTGCATCGAGGCATGCGCCATAGTTTGTTTGGCAACGGCACAAAAAGATAAGTCATAAGGAATCCGTTAATCCTGCTACAGCCATACCGGTAATGATCTCTTCGGATGTTTCGGAAGGGATAGAGATAGCCCCCTATGTTTTTTTCAATAAGAAAACAGGAAGATTAAATCATGCAGGCAAAGTAGAATTATATAAAAAAAGGAGGATGTGAATTTAACACCCTCCTTTTGAAATATGTATCAATCAAATTGCATACAAAGAACTGATAGACTCACCACTACATACACGACGGATAGCTTCGGCAAACATATCGGCAACAGACAGAACTTTCACCTTTTCGCATTTCTTTGCATAAGGGATAGAATCTGTAAAAATCATTTCAGTCAAGGCAGACTGGTCTACACGTGTGGAAGCCGGGTCGGACATAACGGCATGGCTGGCAATGGCACGCACAGATTTGGCTCCGTTTTCGAGCATCAGGTTGGCAGCCTTCGTAATAGTACCGGCCGTATCTACCATATCGTCGATCAAAAGGACATCCAAACCTTCCACATCACCGATGATACGCATTTCTGCCACTTCATTGGCACGCAGGCGGGACTTGTGGCAGATAACCATCGGCAGACCCAAATATTTAGAATAACTGCTGGCACGCTTCGTTCCTCCTACGTCCGGTGTAGCGATACACAGGTTATCAAGAGGCAAAGATGTTTTAATGTAATCCAAGAAAATAGAAGATGCATACAAATGGTCGACCGGAACATTAAAGAATCCCTGAATCTGATCGGCATGCAGGTCCATCGTAATCAAACGGTCGATACCGGCAGTACTCAGCATGTCTGCGATCAGCTTAGCGCCGATAGACACACGCGGTTTGTCTTTTCTATCCTGACGTGCCCAACCGAAATAAGGAATAACTGCGATTACAGAGTGTGCTGAAGCACGCTTGGCAGCATCGATCATCAGGAGAAGCTCCATCAGGTTATCAGAGTTAGGAAACGTTGATTGTACCAGGAATACATCGCGACCGCGGATAGACTCTTCGTAAGAAACGGAGAATTCTCCATCGGCAAAGTGTTGAATGTTCATCTGTCCCAGCGGACAACCAAGACTATTGCAAATTTTCTCTGCAAGATACCGGGAATTGGTTCCCGAAAACACCAAGAAAGGAGTTTGTGCACTCATTATTCCGAATATTTATCTTAAGTAAATAGATTTGAATTGTGAGTGCAAAGGTATAAAAGAATTGACAATTAGCAATGGACAATTGGCAATTACCGAAAAAACTAATTAACAAATCCGCCTCGCTCTTTCAGAAGATCCCCCCCTTATACATATCGTTGAAATTCGTATGTTGCCCTTCCAACTTTTGAGCCTCGTCGCCTTCGGGATTTAGCTCGATGGACTTTTTCAGGTCTTCGAAAGCACCTTCCTTATCACCTTTCAAATTTTTGGCACGGCCCCGTTCAGCATACGCTTTTCCAAAATCGGGTTTCAAGTCGATTGCTTCGTCGAAGAAAGCGACCGCTTCATCCAAGCGCCCTTGCTTGATCAAGAGCTGGCCGACAAGCAACATCGCTTCATCATTGAACGGATTCAGTTCCAACACATTCTGGTAATCGGCCGCAGCTGCGTCGATATTGCCCATCGCTTCGTGGATACGACCGCGCAACAGATAAGAAGTTTCTTCTTCCGGAGCCAGCATGATTGCTTTTTCCACATCGGCAAGCGCTTCGGTTGCCTGCTGCATCGACAACAATATTCGGGCACGCATCAGATAGGCATCCGTGAAATCTTCTTTCAGGGTTATCGCTTTCGTCAGGTCGGCAATAGCCCCCAGCAGATCGGAAGTCGCCTGCTTCGCCTTCCCCATCAGGAACCAGGCCAAATGGTTCGTCTTCTCCAGCTCGAGAATATGCCGGCAGTCGGCGATCACTTCCGCATCCTTGTCCAGCATGAAAAGCAGGTTCACCCTTGTCAGAAGCGTATTGATATGGTCCGGCTCAAGCCCCACCATGCGGTTCAGCACCTCAAGCGCGTCCTCTGCCCTATTCGCCGTCGTATAGGCTGCGGCCAGATAAGTCATTGTCTCGAAATCCTCCTGCAACTTCAACGCTTCGGTAAAACATTTGATGGCATACGCCACCCGGCCCATTTTCTGAGCACGAACACCGTCATATTTCAAA
This sequence comes from uncultured Parabacteroides sp., assembly GCA_910577325.1. Classification (GTDB taxonomy): domain Bacteria; phylum Bacteroidota; class Bacteroidia; order Bacteroidales; family Tannerellaceae; genus Parabacteroides. The sequence goes on along the minus strand of CAJTMR010000002.1, from coordinate 295,205 downwards.
ATATCGAAATTTTTCTGATCGTTCTTGCTTTTTTCTTCTTCGGACGTTGCAGCCTTAGAAGAAGAGAATAGTGATTTAAAGAAGTTTCCCATGATTCAATTACAAATTGTTTTCAGGGAGGCAAAGATACGAAAAGTCCGAACCATTTTCATATTTTTTATGAAGAATCTATAAGTGAGTTTCAGACATTTTTCTACTTTTGTAGCTGATTTTTTAACTTGGGAAGGATTGTGCCAGCCACATCAATCGCACGCTTTCCCATCAATTAATGAGTATGGAAAACATAGAAACTGGACTTTTGTTGATGATCGTAGGAATGACCACTGTTTTCGCTATCCTGCTGATCGTCATCAATCTTGGGAAGGGCTTGATCGTACTGGTAAACAAATATGCGCCCGAAGAGATTATTGCAAAAAAACAAGCGACAACACAAAGGCAACCGACAACATCATTGGTAGCGAAGGATGGTATTACGAACCAGACAACCGCCGCCATCGTATCGGCAGTAAGCGCTATGACCGGCGGAAAAGGAAAGGTCGTCAAGATCGAGAAATTGTAAAAGTATTTATACATATCATATTATATCATGAAAAGAGAAATCAAATTTAGTTTGGTCTTCCGTGACATGTGGCAATCTGCCGGGAAATATGTCCCCACCGTAGACCAGCTAACACGGGTAGCGCCGGCCATTATCGAGATGGGGTGCTTCACCCGCGTAGAGACCAATGGCGGAGGATTCGAACAAGTAAACCTATTATTCGGTGAAAACCCAAACAAAGCCGTACGCGAATGGACGAAACCGTTCCATGAGGCCGGCATACAAACCCACATGCTGGACCGCGCGTTGAACGGCCTACGTATGAGCCCTGTTCCTGACGATGTTCGCCAGTTATTCTATCAGGTGAAAAAAGCACAAGGAACAGATATCGCCCGTACATTCTGCGGACTGAACGACGTCCGTAACATCGCCCCTTCCATCAAATATGCGAAGGCGGCAGGGATGATCTCGCAATGTTCGTTATGTATCACCCACTCCCCGATCCATACCGTAGACTATTACACCAAGATGGCAATGGAACTGATCGAGTTGGGCGCGGATGAAATCTGCATCAAGGACATGGCCGGTATCGGCCGCCCGCATTCTCTGGGACAAATCGTCGCAAACATCAAAGCCAAACATCCGGAAATCCCAATCCAGTATCACAGCCATGCCGGTCCCGGATTCAACGTAGCTTCTATCTTGGAAGTATGCAACGCCGGTTGCGACTACATCGACGTAGGTATGGAACCGCTTTCATGGGGAACAGGCCATGCAGACCTGCTGACCGTACAGGCCATGTTGAAAGATGCCGGCTACAAAGTTCCGGAAATCAACATGGAGGCTTATATGAAAGTCCGAAGCCTGATCCAGGAATTCATGGATGACTTCCTCGGCTTGTATATCAGTCCGAAGAACCGTTTGATGAACTCGTTGCTGATCGGTCCGGGACTGCCGGGCGGCATGATGGGAAGCCTCATGTCCGACCTCGAAAAGAACCTGGAGACAATCAACAAGAGCAATATCAAGAACAACAAGCCGCTCATGAGCCAAGACCAACTGTTGATCAAGCTATTCGATGAAGTGGCATACGTATGGCCTCGCGTCGGCTATCCTCCATTGGTAACCCCGTTCAGCCAGTATGTCAAGAACCTGGCGCTCATGAATGTGATGCAGATGGAAAAAGGGAAAGCCCGCTGGAGCATGATCGCCGACGATATCTGGGACATGATCTTGGGCAAGGCCGGACGCCTGCCGGGTCCGTTGGCTCCGGAAATCATCGAGAAGGCGAAAGCCGAAGGACGCAAATTCTTCGAAGGGAACCCGCAGGACAACTATCCTGACGCGCTCGACAAGTATCGCAAGCTGATGAACGAAAAACAATGGGAAACGGGGGAAGACGACGAAGAACTGTTCGAATATGCGATGCATCCGGCACAGTATGAAGCCTACCGTTCAGGAAAAGCCAAAGTGGAATTTAAAGCCGACGTAGCCAAGAGAAAAGCCGAAAAACAAACGGCAGCCCGACCTGCCTCCGCTCCGTCACAAACCGCCCCTGCCAGCATGGCAATGGCTATGCCGACAACACCGCAAGTCATGACTGTCGATGTGAACGGCCAATCCTACAAGGTAACCGTAGCATTCGGAGACACGGCGAATGCCGCCCCGGCAGAAACACAGGCTGCTCCTGCCGCAACACTCGCCCCCGCTGCTGCTCCTGCCGGTGTCGGCAAAGAAGTGCTCTCGCCGCTGGAAGGTAAATTCTTCTTGGTGAAAAGTGCTTCCGACACGCCTGTAAAAGTGGGAGATGTCGTAAAGGAAGGCGATGTACTGTGCTACGTGGAAGCCATGAAGACATATAATGCCGTACGTGCGGAATTTGGCGGAACAGTCACTGCGATCTGCTTAGCTGCCGGTGACGCGGTTTCTGAAGATGACGTATTAATGACGATACAATAATGGACAAGATATTTCAAAATCTATATGAGATGACTGCGTTCAGCAATATCATTGCCGAACCGCAGTTTCTGATCATGTATGCCATTGCGTTCATACTGCTTTATTTAGGTATAAAAAAACAGTATGAACCGTTATTGCTCGTACCGATCGCATTCGGCGTGTTGCTTGCAAACTTCCCCGGAGGCGATATGGGTGTGATACAGGCCGACGAAAACGGCATGATCAACGTACACGGGGTGATGAAGAACATTTGGGAGATGCCCCTCCATGACATTGCACATGAGTTGGGACTGATGAATTTCATCTACTACATGCTGATCAAGACCGGGTTCCTTCCTCCTATCATCTTTATGGGTGTGGGGGCGTTGACGGATTTCGGGCCGATGCTGCGCAACTTGCGTTTATCCATATTCGGAGCGGCCGCCCAATTGGGTATTTTTACCGTACTGCTGGTTGCCATTCTGATGGGATTCACTCCTAAAGAAGCCGCTTCTTTAGGGATTATCGGAGGAGCGGACGGACCGACAGCCATCTTTACGACCATCAAACTGGCTCCCCACCTGTTAGGACCGATAGCGATCGCCGCTTATTCCTACATGGCACTGGTTCCGGTTATCATTCCACTGGTTGTCAAGCTGTTTTGTTCAAAGAAAGAATTGTCTATCAATATGAAGGAACAGGAAAAGAAATTCCCGTCCACCACGGAGATCAAGAACCTGCGTGTGTTGAAGATCATCTTCCCGATTGTGGTGACGACGGTAGTGGCCCTGTTCGTGCCAAGTGCGGTACCTCTGATCGGCATGCTGATGTTCGGTAACCTGGTCAAAGAGATCGGAACCAACACATTCCGCCTGTTTGATGCCGCTTCGAACAGCATCATGAACGCGGCGACCATCTTCTTGGGATTATCGGTCGGTGCGACCATGACAGCCGAAGCATTCCTGAATTTCACGACAATCGGTATCGTAATCGGAGGCTTCCTCGCATTCGCCCTTTCCATTACAGGCGGTATCTTCTTCGTCAAACTGTTTAATCTCTTCACGAAGAAAAAGATCAACCCGCTGATTGGAGCGACCGGACTGAGCGCCGTGCCGATGGCATCCCGTGTCGCAAATGAGATAGCTTTGAAATATGATCCAAAAAACCATGTACTTCAATATTGCATGGCCAGTAACATCTCCGGCGTTATCGGTTCTGCCGTAGCCGCCGGCGTACTGATCTCGTTCCTGGGATAAATCTTAAAGCCGGTATTTGCGCATCTGTGTCCCGCAAATACCGGCTTTATTTATTATTTTAACATTTTTCCGCAAATAATTCGTTTTCAAATGCTGTAATCCAAAAATATTTACTTTAATTTGTGACTTGATATAGGATACATTTATCCTTTCTTAAATGCGATTGAATATGAAGGACACTCACGAAACTAATTTGCCAACCGAAGAAAACGGCAAATTGGAAGAAACTAAGGCTCCGGAAACAACACCGGAAAACACGGCGGAAGAAGTTGTAACAAACAAAACACCGGATGTCGGAGTTACAACAGATGAAGCATCTGAAGCAGAAGTCAAAACAGACGAAGCTGCGGCAGGTGAAGAGGCTGTTGTTACTACGGGAAAATTGTCGAAAGAAGAAATTCTGGAGAAACTGACCGGTCTGGTCGGAACGGCGGCAGACACGACACGCAACGAGGTGGAAGCACTCAAACAGGCTTATTACAAGATCCACCGCAACGAAGTGGACGAATTGAAGAAAGCATTCATGGAAAAAGGCGGCGAAGAAAATGATTTTGTCGTTCCCGAAGATGAAACCGAAAGCAAGATCAAAGAATTGCTCGCCATTTACAAAGAAAAACGGGCAGCGATCCTTGCCGAGGAAGGACGGATCAAGGCAGCCAACTATGCCCTGAAACTCCAACTGATCGACCAACTGAAAGCACTGACCGAAAGTCAGGAAGATTTCAACAAACTATATAACGACTTTAAAGACATCCAACAGAGATGGAAAGAGGTGAAAGCCGTTCCGCAGGAACATGTTAACGAATTGTGGAAGAGCTATCAGATCTACAGTGAAAAATTCTATGACATCATCAAAATAAACAACCAGTTCCGTGATTACGATTTCAAGAAGAACCTGGAAATGAAAACAGCTCTTTGCGAAACTGTTGAGAAACTGCAAACGGAACCGGATGTCGTATCCGCTTTCCATCAGCTCCAGAAGTTGCACCAGCAATGGCGCGAGATAGGTCCGGTAGCCAAAGAATTGCGTGAAGACCTGTGGGGCCGTTTCAAAGCAGCCTCCACGATCATCCACAAACGCCATCAGGAACACTTCGAAAACCTGAAAGCAAAAGAACAGGAAAACCTGGAAGCAAAAACTGCAATCTGCGAGCAAATAGAAGGCTTTGACTATACGGCCCTAAAATCATTCAAGGATTGGGATGAAAAAAGCAAGATTGTCATTTCCCTACAGGAAAAATGGAAAACAATCGGCTTCGCCCCGAAAAAATCGAATGTGAAGGTATTCGAGCGTTTCCGTGCAGCCTGTGACGCATACTTCAACCGCAAGAGCGAGTTCTATAAAAAGACCAAGAGCGAGATGGAAAAAAATCTCGAACTGAAAAAAGCCTTGTGCGAAAAAGCCGAAGCACTGAAAGACAGTACGGACTGGAAAAACACTTCCGAAAAAATGATCGCATTGCAAAAAGAATGGAAAACAATCGGCGCGACAGGCCGTAAACATTCCGATGCAGTCTGGAAACGCTTCATCGCGGCTTGTGACTATTTCTTCGAACAAAAGAACAAGAATGTATCTTCCCAAAAAGGCGTGGAACAAACAAACCTGGCAGCTAAAAAAGCTTTGGTTGAAAAGATCAATGCCATTGACGAAGCCGACTATGACAAGGCACTCGCTGTTCTGAAAGAATATATGGCAGAATGGAACACAATCGGCCATGTTCCCTTCAAAGAGAAAGATAAAATTTACAAAAAATATCACGATGCTGTCGACAAGCAGTTCGACCGCCTCAAAATTGACCAGAACGACCGTAAGATGCAAACTTTCCGCAGTAACCTCAGCGACATGAGCGGCGAACGAGGCAAAGGGAAACTTTACGGCGAACGGGAAAAACTGATGCGTTTGTACGAACGGATGAAAAACGAACTTCAAACTTACGAAAATAACATCGGATTCCTAAGCATATCCTCCAAAGGCGGCGGCGGATTATTCAAAGAGATGGAACGCAAGATTGACAAACTGAAAGACGAAATGGCACTTATCATTAAAAAGATTGATGCCATTGACGAAAACCTCGAATAAAAATCTCAAAACGGTTTTCACCGGACGCAGTAACGCAGAATACGCAGACAAGCGCAGATATTATTGATAATTATTAAATAAGTCTGTGTTTATCTGCGTATTCTGCGTTATCGTGTCTTTGGTAAAAACCAATTATCAAACGAATATATGAAACCTAAAATACATTTCTTTAACCCAGGACACGAAACCGCCATACTACAAGGCTCGAAAAATTACACTCCACCTGCAAACGTACAAAGGATGATCAGGGAATTATCCTATCTTCCCGTCTGGTATGCGGAACCGGAGGATTTTGTTTTTACCGAAGAGATCACTTCACCCCGTTTCTTATCCTTACAACCAAAGGAGTTCAGACCGTTTGCCAAGCCAATCTCACGCAAGGAGATCGAAAAGCAAAACGGCAGCCTGCCCGAAATGCACGCTGCACCTTGGGGACTTTCCCCGCATAGCCATTCCCTTTTTGAAAAACTTCGGAAGAGCGGGAACCTGAACCTCACGATTCCGGAATGGAAAGAAGAATATGCCCGGTTGACAAGCCGCCAAGCAGCAGCCGAATGTCTGGACAAAATACGGGAACTGCTGCCTGATATGGATGTACCGGTATCACCTAAATTCTGCAAAAAAATGAGGGAAGTGGAAAAATTCCTGCTCCTCCAGAACGCTCCTTTCGTGCTGAAGACTCCCTACTCGTCTTCCGGCAGAGGATTGCTTTGGTTGCCGGAACGCAAACTGACGGCAAAAGACCGTGCATGGATCGAGGGAGCATTGAACAAACAGGGATGTGTCAGCATCGAATGCGCACTGGACAAATACCAGGATTTCGCGATGGAGTTTTATTCGGACGGGAACGGGAACATACGTTACGAAGGACTTTCCGTATTCGGAGCCGGAGAGAGAGGAGCCTATCACGGAAATGTATTAGGAGAACAGAGCTATTTGGAAAGTTTCTTTATCGAGAACTTCGGAGACAAATTCCATAAATTGGTGAAAACCGTCAGAGAGGCAGTCCGGCAAACATACGGCGACATCTACACCGGCTACTTGGGCGTGGACATGCTGGTCTACCGCCGTAAAGCGGACAACAACTTCGCCATACATCCGTGCATAGAAGTGAACCTACGCTATACCATGGGGATGGTCGCCTTGCGCATCAGCCAAAAATACCTGGCCCCGAAAGCCCGTGGGGATATGCGCATTACCTACACAAGCAAAGCTGGAGAAGCCTACGAGCATCACTGCTTCATGAAAAAAGCGTATCCACTGACCATGAAAGACGGAAAAATAAAAGAAGGATATATTTCTCTCTGTCCTGTCACAAAAGAGACCAAATACAGAGCCTACATCCTGGTTTTCTGATTCGAAATGCAGAAGATATGTTCAAATAAACAACTATTAGGATGAGATACGAATGAAATATGCCGACAGTTTTTAAGAGAATGCCATATCAAAGGCAACTGGCTCTTGATATGGCAACAAAACGATACGGAACTTTTCTTTATCATGACCGGAACTGATACTCATGCCGATCTGTCCCGAAAGCGGACTTACCGGTTGTGCTTGATCAGATTCATAAATTCTTCACGTGTTTTGGCTTGTTGGAAGAATCCGGTGAAATCAGAGGTTGTGGTCAGGGAATTCTGTTTCTCAACACCACGCATCTGCATACACATGTGTTGTGCCTCGATCACGACCATCACGCCTAACGGATCAAGCGTTTCCTGGATACAGTCTTTGATCTGCATGGTCAAACGTTCCTGAATCTGAAGACGACGGGCAAAGATATCCACAACACGGGGAATCTTACTCAACCCTGTAATATATTTTTTAGGGATATAGGCTACATGAGCCTTTCCGAAGAAGGGCAACATATGATGTTCACAAAGAGAAAAGAAATCAATATCCTTTACAATCACCATCTGTTTATAGTCTTCTTCCTTGAACATGGCACCACGAAGCACTGCCGCCGGATCTTCACGATACCCTTTGGTCAGGAACTGCATAGCTTTGGCAACACGTTCGGGCGTCTTCAACAGACCTTCACGGTCAACATCTTCACCAAGCAGATTGATAATACTTTTATAATGGCCGGCCAGTTCTTCGCGAGCCAGCAAGGTCTTCTCGTTTACTTCTTCACTCATTTCAATTCAATGGGATTTTGACTTCTTCCTTCACAATATACATTTCTTTCTTATAGGCAGGAAACGCATCCATCAGAAGACGCTGCATGTGATAGGCCTCTTCGTGCGAACGGAAATCGCCGACACGCAAACGCCAGAATGGAGCATTATATGTCACATAAGTCGTAACATCGGGGAAAAGTTTTTTGATTTCTTTTTCTTTCCGGAAAGCTTCATCTTTGGATTTACGTTGGTTGTTACCGGAAAACACTTGTGTCCGATAGCCCTGTATTTTCAGAAAAGCCATACCATCCACCTTCTCTACCCCTTCACCATGCAAACGTTTACCGAGCATATCACGAAGAGCATCCGGTTGACGGATCGTAACGTTCCCCTTTCCGGGAATTCTTTCCTGCAAGGCGTCAATAATGTCTTCCGCCTGTCTATAGCCACCCGTCTGAGCAGACAAAACAGATGTACCAAACAATATACATAAAGACAGGATACAAGATAATCGTTTCATATTCAATTGACAATTGACAATTGACAACTGACAATTGGCAATCAACAATATATCCTCCGGTAAATCCCGAAATAATTGTCAATTGTCAATTGCCAATTGTCAATTAATTAAACGCTTCAATAATCGGCATGAACTTATCGACAGCCAAAGAAGCACCACCGATCAGACCACCGTCTACGTTAGGCTTAGCGAACAATTCCTTAGCATTGCTTGCATTACAGCTTCCACCGTAAAGGATTGTGCAGTTGTCGGCAATTTCCTGACCATATTTGGCAGCCAGCGTAGCACGAATATGAGCATGAATTTCTTCAGCCTGATCAGATGTGGCAGTTTTGCCTGTACCAATCGCCCAAACCGGTTCGTAGGCCAACACGATCTTGGCAAAGTCTTCGGCAGACAAGTCAAACAAAGAACCCTCGATCTGAGCATCCACCACTTCAAAATGTTTACCGGCTTCTCTTTCTTCCAACACTTCACCGATACAGAAGATCGGAGTCAGACCGTTAGCCAGAGCCAATTCTACCTTTGTTTTCAGGATTTCCGGAGTTTCGTGATAATAAGCACGTCTTTCAGAGTGACCCAGAATCACATATTTTGCACCTGTAGAAGCAACCATAGCAGCCGAAACTTCACCTGTGTAAGCACCTTTTTCCTTGTCTGCACAGTTTTCAGCAGCAACACCGATTTTATTCGTGTCAATAGCAGCCGCAACGCTTGCCAGATGAGTGAACGGAGTACCGATGATCACATCACAGTTAGGAGTTTTACCTTTAAGAGCTTCGTCCAAGCCTTTTGCCAAAGCAAGACCTTCAGGAAGAGTCGTGTTCATCTTCCAGTTTCCTGCAACAATATTCTTTCTCATGACTTAATTAATTAATATGTAATACAAATCGTTATTTCTTTTCTTTCCGTTTGCGTCTGAAACGCAGCAGGTCATACATCCAAACAAGCAACAAAGGTACGGTAAAAGTCAATAGGTTGGTTGCAATAGCACCACCTTCTTTATTTTTAATTTTACTTTCATTAAGCCGGCGGTTCATCACTTTCTTCACCTTTTCTTCAGTCGGAATATCATTATAATGCCACTTGCCCAAGATCGTTCCGCCTTTCAGCAAGAGCAATCCGGGGTTGGAACGAATGATCGTCTTGAGCAGGACCTCGTCTGCCACCCGGAACGGATATTCGGCCCCGGTATTGTCACTCCAATTGTCCATCTCCTTTTTGGAAGAACTCGTCACACAATAAAACGGGATATTATGTTCGAGCGCATAGTCATACACACTATTGATCTCGTCCATCCGGTCGTCGTCGGCCTCTTCCAAACGCGGGGATATCAACAAGAAAACCGGGTCCGGATTACGGATAATCTCATCCGTCACATCATATCCCTTGCCATTATAAATATTGAAATCGGTGATGGGAGGCCTATACCCCTGCTTAACCAGTTTGTTCTTCGACTCCACAAAAGTCCAACTGCTATCTTCCGCCGGGTAGTCTTCCAACGAAAATTCTTTCTTCACACCATCTTTTTCATATACAAACGTATATTCATATTCATCCTCAGGCGCGTTCTCGGGCACTTCCATCAATTGCGGGATATTGGCGCCGATCTTGTAAAGGCGGAAACCGATCACAGGCAAATGCCCGTAATTGTAATAAGCGAAACCGACTCCGAACAGATATGCGTACAAGGCGACAAACCAATACGCCCGAAAAGTAAAACATTGAAACAAACGCTGATTGTAAACAAACGTAACAACCGCTGCCAAAGAAAGGACTATGTTCTTGCAGAATGTTTCCCAATTGGACAACACGAGCGCGTCACCGAAGCATCCGCAATCCGAAACCGGATCAAAAAGAGCCAAGTACAACGTAAGAGGCGTCATAAAAGCCATGAACAACAAGATCAAAAAAGAAACATACCGCCGATATACCCCTAACAGCATACATATCCCGAGCGCAAACTCGATCGCCGAAAGGTTAAAAGCCAGCAATACCGTAAACGGTTGCAACTTATCCAAACCGAAAGCAGTCAGATACTCACCTATCTTGATCGCCCCTCCTACCGGATCGACCGTTTTGACAAAACCGGAAAAGACGAACACGACTCCGATCAACAAGCGGCACATCTCCACCAATATCTTAATTACGGCATCTTTACTTTTCATAGCACATCTTTTTTATTATTCCTCACCATATTCCAACTTGATCAAGCCGAACAAGGCATAATTGATCATGTCCATATAATTGGCATCCACACCTTCCGAAACAACGGTCTTCCCGTCGTGGTTTTCAATCTGCTTCGTACGATAAAGTTTCATCAAAATCAGATCGGTATAAGAACTGACCCGCATTCCCCTCCAAGCCTCGCCGTAATCATGGTTTTTTGCATACATAAGTTCTTTGGTCTCCGTCATGTACCGGTCATACAATGCCAACGCCTCCTCATTGCTGATATCAGTCGTATCGGCAAATCCTTTTTTCAACTGTATCAGACCAATAACCCCGTAATTCACAATCGCGACAAACTCCGGACGAATCCCCTCGTTTATCATGCTAACGCCTTTAATTTCAAGGCTGCGAATCCGGTTTGCTTTAATAAATATCTGGTCGGTCAACGACTGCGGACGCATGATCCGCCACGAGGGACCGTAATCTTTCAACTTCTTTTCAAACAGTTCCCGGCACTGGGATATTACTTTCTCGAATTGTTCCTTCGTATCAGCCATATTTAAATTGCCATTTAGATTGGCACAAAGTTACGAATAACAAGAGAAAAAACAAACTGCCATACAAGGCTTTCAGAAGTTTTTCATGGCTTGTCGTGCAAATCCAGCTCCTTCACCAGCCGCTCATACTCCGCTTCGTCGGCATTCATCTTGTCATACCAATTTTTCTTCAATATCAAAGAAGTGATCCCCAAAACCAAAAGACTCGTCACAAATGACATTCCCTCACGGATCACAAGGTACATAGGAATAACAGTGAGGCACATTTGCCAAACGATGCCTACGACGACATTCAGCATATCGCGCTTGAAGTGTGTATTGGCCGTCACCTGAGGATACCGGACGACCACCTTGTCGTGTACAGGCTTCCAGAATCCCCACGGACGCACAATGATATAAAACCGTTCCAGCGTCGCGCCATCGACCGGAGGAGCCGAATAGGTCCCGACAACACATCCGAGCAGCGAGACAACGAACAAGATTGGAAAATAAAATAACGGCAGTAACGGCGCAAGCCCGGCATATTCGCCCACACGTTCCACCAAACGACCGTCGGCCATCGCATAGCCATCGAAAACAAACGGACAAACCATCGCAGCGATAATACCAGCAATCATCCCCCAGAAATAGCCGTTCCCATTGAACCTCCACCAATGCCATTTCAACAGATTGGCGGCGATATACCCGCCCCACAATGCCGATGTGATCCATTGGAGCACGGAGTTGACACTTTCCACAAAAAAACCGATGCCGACACTGACTATCACCACCGCCACTGTCACGAGGTGGCTGACATGGATCATCCGCCTATCGTCCGCCTGCGGATTAATATATTTCTTGTAGATGTCATTCACGATATAGGCCGGAGCCGAATTGACCGTCGAGGCAAATGTAGACATGAACGCCGCCAGCAGACCTGCGAGCAACAGACCACAAACTCCGACAGGCACGAACCGGTTGATGGCGTTCGGCAGGATCAGTTCGAAGTCAATCTCACCAGCCGGGGTCGTCAAATCAAGCTCTTGGAAGAACGCCAACGCCAAAACAGTAAATCCCATGATCATCAGATAACGCGGCACAAGCAAGACCACCGGGACGGAACCGCTCATCAAAGCCGCCTCCTTCCCGCTCCGACAGGAAAGAATCTTCTGCATATCATAGTTAGGAGCCGGTCCCGCCATGCTGTTGAAGACACCTTTGAACAACATCATCATGATGAAGATGCCGAACAAACCGTACTGGTCGGCCGCGATCTTCTCGTTGACACGCCCGAACATACCCGCCCACTCCATGTCGAGCGTCCATGACGGCATCAAGCTATTCCAACCTTCGGGCACGACGGCCGCCAGCGTTTCAGGGCTGACTTTCATCATCGCAATAACGGCAATGAGAACGCCTGCCACCGTCATGATGGCGAACTGCACCACATCCGTCCAAACGATGCTCAACATGCCGCCCATCATGACATACAAAGTGGCAACGACAGTAAAAAAGATGCCATACGCATGCGGTACATACTCTGCCGGAATACCGAACGGAACAAGCGCAGAAACAGAATCCCACGGGAAAAAGATCTCCATGAACTTACCCACACCGATGAAGCCGTAGCTCAAAAAGCCCAAGACCCCAATGAGCGCATAGATAACGACAATCGTGTGCGACAGCCTCGCCCCCCGGTCCTTCCCGAAACGTGTCTGTATCCACTCCGCACCGGTCAGCACATTAGACCGCCGAAGCCAAACCGACAGGTACGCCATCAAGAACACCTGATTGAACACAGGCCACAGCCACGGGACCCATGCGCTCTTGATCCCGTAGACAAAAGCGAGCGTCACCATCCACATCGTCCCGGAAATGTCGAACTGTCCGGAGGCGTTGGAAAGCCCCAACAAATAAAAAGGCAGTGTCTTTCCACCCAAAAAGTAAGCGTCCATATTCTTGGAAGCCCGTTTTTTCAATACGAGTCCGATCACGACCATCGCCAGCAGATAGCAGACAATAATCAACACGTCAATAGTTTGTAATTTCATGGTAGTAGTTCTTTACATTTCATCAGAACACGATTGTTCTTAGGAAAATATACATTTTTACAATTTACAGCCCCGGTTCCAGTCGATCAACTCGTTGATCCGGGCCACGGAAGCAGCAGACCGGAGACCGTCGGAAGGCGTGTTCATACAATAATCGACCAATACCTCTATCGTTGAAACCGCCACATGCATCCGCGTGTCGCTGGACGCATAATAGATGAACACCTTTCCATCCTCATCGGCTATCCATCCGTTGGAGAACAAGACGTTGGAGACATCCCCAACCCGCTCTTCTCCCGCGGGAGCCATGAAGTAGCCTCCGGGCTGTGCTATGACCCGCGTAGGGTCGTCGAGCGCAGTCATGTACATGTAAAGCACATAACGCAACCCTGCCGCACATCCGCGGACACCGTGAGCCAGATGCAACCAGCCACGCGGCGTCCTAATAGGATGCGGGCCTTCCCCGTTTTTCACTTCCTTGACAGTATGATAATAGCGCTTGTCAACAATCCGTTCATCGCGAACCTCTGCACGCGTGATATCGTCGATAAGCGACCAACCGATGCCCCCGCCGCTTCCTGCATCGATGAAGCCATCCTGGGGACGAGTATAGAGAGCATATTTCCCGTCGACAAACTCCGGATGGAGCACGACATTGCGTTGCTGGCTTTTCGACACCAAGTCGGGCAAGCGTTCCCAATCGACTAAGTTTTTGGTACGCACGATCCCCGCTTTGGCAACGGCAGCCGACAAGTCATCCGGCCGTGCCGCCGGATCATGCCGTTCGCTACAGAAGACACCGTATATCCACCCATCCTCATGAGCCGTCAGGCGCATGTCATACACGTTCGTTTCTTCCGAATCCATGTCCGGAAGGTTGACCGGCCGTTCCCAAAAGCGAAAGTTGTCCACTCCATTCGGGCTTTCGGCAATGGCGAAATACGATTTGCGGTCATATCCTTCCACACGAACCATCAGCAGGTATTTCCCGTTCCATTTGATCGCCCCGGCGTTCATGCAGGCGTTGACCCCAATACGCTCCAAACAATACGGATTGGTTACCGGATCAAGGTCGTAGCGCCATTCGAGCGGCACATGAGCGGCCGTGACGACCGGATTCTTATAACGTGTAACAAGACTGCCGGGAACATCCACCGGGACGTTCGCTGCGGAAAGAAGCATTTCGTGTTGTTTCCGCAGCGTTCCGATCTTTTCTAAGAAACTTTCCATTATCATGTTGTTTTAATTATATACTACAATTCCACACAGACGGTTTTTATCTACACGATGGCATGTAGGCAACAATTCTCCTGTCTCTTTCCCCTTAAAGTCCTTCCGGATAAAGGGAAATGCGGCTGGCACGGTGAAATGATGTTCCAACTTCCAACTCACAAACCACCTCATTGGTTTGCGGATCGATCTCTACAACCCGCCCTCCGTATGAACCATTGCTCAACTTGTTACCTACTCCGGGACAAAACAGCACATGCCCGGTTTGAGGCAAATATTGCACAGACGACATCGCCATTGCGTAACACTCCGGGCGATCTTTCCCATATTCCCACACCTGCTTGACGGTTTTGTTCGTCTCATCTACTTCATATTCAACTATGCGACTGTATTGCCCGGGATCTGTAAAAGGCGTTTTCTTGTGATTGCGTCCATAACCATTGTCAAAGACCAATATATGACCGTTAGGCATGATGACAGGCGTATGTTGCCCCCATGTCCAATCGAAGTCTTCGCCACTTTTATCACCAGAGAGGATCTCAGGGTCGGAGATGGTCTTGCCATCTTTCCCCAATGGAGTCAGCAAGTATTTTTCATATTCCGCCCGCCAGTTTTTATGAGGAGCCAGTATCCATAACAATTCGCCGTTTCGATTGAATTTAAACAAACCCTGATAACGTGCGGAACCGAAAATATCACCATCCCAATATAGCAACGCATTGTGGTGAACCCAATTTCCTTGCGTCTGGTCGGCTTGAACAAGATTACCCGAATCTGTATAGCGAGCAGAATCAAGGATGTGCACCAAATCCCATTCTTTTGCGACAGTGCTTTCATCGGGGTTCATTTCTATGATGAAATCAAAGATACGTGATTCGCCGGTATTCAACTTTGCCTCATTTTTGGTCACTGCGACCAACAATTTCCCGTTCTCGCCCATTACTGCTTCATGATGGAAATTATACCCCAAAGCCTTCAAGTCCCACTTTCTTACCATTCCTCCAAAAATGTCTACTTCTGCCAATTGAGCATTATTGGCATCCCCCATGAGATAATTCCCATTAGGCAAACGGTGTAGCCCGGTATGCGCCCCGACGTGTAGCAAATCCGGGGACGTCCGCCAATCCAACACCCAACGGATTTCACCATCGGCATCGATCATATAAGGGCAAGACGTATCAGCCTCGCTGGCCCCCGGATCGCTCAACAGCGTCATGCCCGGTTCTGTTTTGACCGATGCCGTTTTCCTGATATTGATATAACGCGGCAATGCAGCAATATCCAAAGGATCGGTTTTTATTGTTGTTTGCGTACGTGCCCGTTCGTTTCCATCCTTATCGGTCATCACGATGGTTACTACGTTTTCATAATCAGGATATAAACCTAATATAGGCAAATCATGGTTTTGCTCATAACCTTTAAACAGATATTCCACCGTGCCGTTGCCACCATGCTTGCCCTGCACAATTATCTTCGCTCTGCCTTTTACAGGAAAAGAAACAAAAACATCAGCAGCCAACGGATTAAAACCTGACGGATTCAATCGGGTTGTTTTTATGACACCATTTATGTTGTCTCCTAAAGTAGGAATAGAAATTTCTTGTTGATCGATAAAAGTCAGAACAGTGTTCCAATTCTCATAATCTTCATGGACCGATGCTACGATATCGACCGGGATACGGACCGTCCCGCTTTCAAAAGTAAAGATATAGGCTTCAACATCACGAGTGATCTTGACGAGCAGACTACCATCATCCATCAAGGATTGTATTTCGGAAGTTTCTTTGTTTACCGAAATTTCCGGTTTGTCTTCTTCACATCCAAAAGAGATGGAAAGAAGAAATAAAGCAATCAGTATGTGCTTGAATAATTTCATGGGATGCAAAGGTTAAGAAGGGAGTGTCAACATTGATTATCAACATAAGATATTTGACACCCCCCATTTATAATTCATTTTATTCCCAGCCTTCGGTTTGCGTGCAAAGCGGGTTGTTGTTGATTTCCTGGAAAGGAACAGGCAACCAACGGTATTTAGGCGTGAAGCTATCCGCACCTTGTGTTTTTTGAGCAACCAGGAACGCTTTCAGCTCATCGTCATTGAACCAGTGTTTCAGATAGAACCAACGTGTACTTTCTTCCACCAGTTCCAACATATTTTGCCGTTGGATTTCTTTCATGATATCCCCTTGGCTGAACGTTTTCTTTCCTAAACCGGCACGGTCGCGTACACGGGTCAAAGCCGCATTTGCTCCGGCAAGGTCGTTTGTCCGGGCACAAGCTTCGGCATACATCAGCAAGACTTCTGCAAAACGCATGACGCGGTAGTTCATCTTTCGGGAACTCCAAGTGGCATCACCACCATAGAAACTACAACCGCTTTGGCTCCACCAAGCACTGTATTTTTTCAAAAGGAAACGACCTTCCTTTCCATCGATAGCCGGATAGTCCGGTTTACCCCCAAGTAATTTTTTTCCTAACGCCACTTCCCACATCGGATCGAAATCTACACCGCTATACCATGTTTCGTCCGGTTTCGGATCGTTGTAGTCCGAATATTTGAAATACATGGTCGTGTACATACGTTTATCCCAACGAGAATCAGAACCTTCCGGGCGTTCTTCGGCGATAAACGCCTCAACCAAGGCTGCCGAAGGTTGCATTTTATACCAACCACCGCTTGCAGGCAAGTCCGGCCCGAAGAAGTTTGCCAATACGTTACCCATGTTGGCATCCGTCCCTTCACCGCTGTTCCAACGGCCGTCAGGATCACCGAACTGGTCGTAATTCAATTCAAAGATCGACTCTTTGTTGAATTCGGTGTCATCCCTGAAGTTGTCGGCATAATCTTCCATCAAATCGTAAGCATAAGGTGCTTGCATCAGTTTGCCCAACTCGCTTTTGGCATCGGCATATTTGTCCTGGAACAGATAGCACTTGCCAAGGAAAGCTACAGCAGCACCTTTTGTCACGCGACCATATTCGGGAGTCGGACGGCTTTCGGGCAACAACTCGATAGCGGCTTTCAAATCGCTTTCGGCTTGTGCCCATACCTCTTCGGCCGAATACATGGCTTTCGCCACATCCAAGGTTGAAACGATAGGTTCGGTGCGGATAATCGCTTTTCCGTAGTTGATAGCCAACAGGTAATAGTTGAAACCTCTCATAAAATAAGCCTCTCCGCGTATGGGGTTTTTAATCTCATCCTTTACCGGACAATCGCTCCCCGTCTTGTTCAAAATCACATTGGCACGTTGTATGGCCGTGTACAGGTATTCCCAAGGATTACCGTCTGTTTCAGGCGAATTATTGAAAATGACATAATCCCAAGTGAACTTCTCTTCCCCGATGGTCGTAAAGATGTCGTCCGCCAAACTGTTGTTGGGAGCCTGGAAACAGTTGAACGCGCCGTAATAACCGTAAACGCTTGCCCGGACACGATTGTAAACACTTGCAATGGCGGCATCCAAATCATCTGCCGTTTTCCAATAGGTTGCATCCGTAGGACGATTAGGGTTCACTTCATTCAAGAAATGGGATTCGTTGCATGAACACAGGGCAGTTCCCGCAGCCAAAGCCAATATGTAATTTTTAATCTTATTTGTTTTCATGTCAAAATACTCTATTTAAATCATTAGAAATTAACTTGCAAACCAAATGTGAATGTACGAGGTGTAGGATAACGCCCAGGGTCGCAACCACGAGCCATCACCATATCATCCTGATTTGCTACAGAACTGGTATTCACTCCCAAATCCGGGTTATACCCCTTGTATTTTGTAGCCATAAAGAGGTTTTCCATGGCTGTATAGATTCTTATTTTCTGGAATTTGATCTTATCCGTCCAAACGCTCGGGAAAGTATATCCCAACTCCAAAGTCTTCAAACGGAAGAAAGAACCGTTTTCCAGCCACCGGTCGGTGATTGCTTGGTTATTCTGGTTTTCGTCATTTGCAGTATAACGCGGCATTGTCGTGTTGCGGTTGTCTTCACGCCATTCATTCAGCACATCGGCAGAAACGTTCGTAATACCGTTTTGCATATAAGAAGTGGAATAGCGCATAGAGTTGAACACCTTGTTTCCGAAGTTTCCGTCAAAGAACAGGTTCAGGTCTATGCCCTTGTAAACACCCGTCAGTGTCAAGCCCATATTCAATTTCGGGAACGGATTACCGCAATATTGCTGGTCGCTGGCATTGATTTGCCCGTCACCATTGTAGTCGACAAATTTGACGTCACCCGGTTTTGCCTTTGGCTGGATGATCTTGCCTTCGCTGTTGGTATAGTTGCGGATTTCCTCTTCGCTTTGGAACAAACCGTCTGTCTTGATCAGATAGAACGAACCGATAGGCTTGCCTTCCTTGGCCCAAGTAATCGTACCGCCGCCATTCGGGTTAAAACCGGTGATCTCCTGCCTGGTCAATGTCTGGATCTCTTGCAGGTTGTTTTTGACATGGGAAAGGTTCAAACCTACTGCATAATAGAACTCCCCGACCGTGTTCCGATGGTTCAAAGAAAGTTCCACCCCTTTGTTTTCAACCAATGCCGCATTCATGACCGGCGAACCGCCCAGACCAGCACTCGGAGCTTGATTGACGTTCATCAACAGACCGTCTGTCTTTTGGACGAAGTAGTCGGCAGTCACGCTGAAACGATTGTTCAGGAGAGCAGCATCCAGACCGATATTGGTTGTTTTTGTTTTTTCCCAAGTTGTTTCCGGAGGGGTCACCCATTCGGTATTCGTAATTTGCCCGATCCACCAACTACCGCCTTGTACATAGTTGTAACCGTCTTTGATCGTACTCTGCGTCTGGTACTCTCCGATACCATTCAAATTACCCAACACACCGTAGCTTGCACGAACCTTCAATTCATTGACCGTACCTTTGGCTGATTCAAAGAAGGGTTCATTCATGATATTCCAACCTACAGACGCAGAGGGGAACGTCCCGTAACGGTGGCCATCGGCAAAACGAGAAGAACCGTCACGACGGACAGAGGCCGAAATCATGTAACGAGAATCGTAGCTGTACATCGCACGGGCAAATAACGAAACAAGCGTGCTTGTCCCTGCACTACCGCCCGTCGTACTTGAACTGGCCAAACCAGCACCTATTACTTTAATGCCATCGGGCATGCCTGTCCGTTTGGCATTAAAAGAACGACTATCGTCTTTTTGTGCAGAATAACCCAATAATCCCGAAACAGTGTGTTTTCCGAACGTATTGTCATAATGCAATGTATTTTCAACCAACCACCTGTTGCCCCACGAAGTCCCTTCGGACAAACTGGTTTCCAGATACTTGCTTGAAGAACTGAAATAATATGGTTCGATATAGTCGTAATTTCTCCGTGTCGTCTTGTCGATACCTACGTTAAACTTATACTTCAACCCTTTCAAACCAAGGTCTACTTCTGCGAAAGCATTCACCAATAAGTCCACACCACGTTTCTGACGGTCGTATGCCTCCACATAACCGACAGGATTGTCGATCTGGCGCGCCCAAGCCGGAACCGTCCCCCAACGGCCTACATAGTCTTTGTTATCAACGTTGCTACCGTCATCATATACAGACATTACCGGGACAGCACGCAAGGCGGAGTTGAAACTGACATCATCATAATTCTGATCCCATATCTTCATCATGATCGTGCTACCGACACGAAGGTGGTTGTTGAAAAACGAAAAATCGTTTTTAGCACGTATATTCCATGCCTCATAACCCGTTGTCTTCACGATACCTTCCTGGTTCAGGTAACTGGCCGACAAGTTGAAGGTGGAAGTCTTGTTACCCCCCGATACGTTCATGGCCACTTTGTTGACCGAAGCAGTCCGATACAGTTCGTCTTGCCAATCGGTCCCTTTACCGTTCCATCCGGTAAGAGAGGCTTGATTTTGTGCGATATTATTCAATTTGCAGTAATCGCGGAATTGACTACCGTCCAACACGTCTATCTTGCGCATCATGTTCTGTATACCCGTATAAGCATTGATATCGACACGGGTCGGCATCTCTTTGCGTCCTCCCTTAGTCGTGATCAATACAACACCATTGGCTGCACGAGAACCGTAGATGGCAGCAGCCGACGCGTCTTTCAAAACGTCTATCGATTCGATGTCAGCCGGCTCTACCATATTGATGTCGCCATACACTCCGTCAATAACATACAATGGTTCGGCTTTACTCAGAGAGTTCACACCACGGATACTAATGTTCATACCGTCACCCGGCTGCCCACTGGCGTTAGTAACCGAAACACCGGCAATACGTCCTTGTAAAGCCGAAGATGCATTCCGGGCAAGGTTTGCCTGCAAATCTTTTCCGGAAACAGATGCGACCGATCCTGTCAGGTCCTTTTTCTTTACTGTCCCATAACCGATCACAACTACTTCATCCAATTGTTCGCCGTCGGCCATCGTGATGTTGATTACGTGCTTGTCGCCGACAGTGACAGATGATTGTTGCATACCGACATACGAAAACTCCAGAACCTGTCCGGGTGCCACGCTGATCGTGTAATTTCCATCAATGTCGGTTGTCGTGCCCTGTGTCGTTCCTTTGATGACCACGGTAGCTCCGGGAACCGGATTGTTCTCCGCATCTTTCACCGTACCTTTGACGGTCATGGCTTGCTGTGCCCAACCAGAGACAGCAAAAGCCCCTAATAATAGGGATAAGGCTAATTTTCTATTCATAAACTTAGTATTTAGATAATATAAAATCCGTTTAGGTTAATAAAGAAACGCACAATCCTGCTTTCATCCGTACCCGTTTCGAACAAGCAAAAACAGAAAAGTATTTTCCAACGGCAAATATAGGGCAAGGGATATTCACCGAACTGTCTTTTCCAGTCAATCTATATACGCGATTCGGTCAAAATCAAGCATGGAAGAAAGGTAAAAGTTATCTTTTCCTCGTAAATATTAACCTTTCGGAAAGTTTTATTTACTTTTTCTGATCAAACAAGGATATTGAATATTTAGTATAAATAAATATCAATCAATAAATTGCCTGCACAAAACCACTCGATTCAGTCAAAACCGACTGCTCTATTCGGTCAAAAGGGCAATATAGATATGCTGTTTATGTTTACATAGGCAAAATAACCATCGACAAAACGGGATCGTTTTATATTTAAACGACCTTTTTAGCCGGAAAAAATGCAAAACGAGGCATAAAAAAGCCTCCGACACAGCGGAAAAACATCCCGGCATCCTCGGAAAGGCCTCGCCCAGACCCAGGTCTGCACCTCTCCCGCGCCCGGGTCTCCGTGGTGGGTACACCCGGGTCTCAAGCGGCTTTAAAAGCTGTTTTTGACAAAAGAAAAGCCTGTCTTGATGAAAAAAGAAGCCGTTTTAACAGTTGCCCTGATAATTCTACGGAAAGGATAGGTCAATCCGAAAAATATGACTACCTTAGCCTTGTCAATTAAAAAATAATATTTTAATTCAATCATGAAAAAAGCCATTATATTGTTCCTTATGCTTGTAGGTTTTTGTATCGACATATACCCAATCTATTTCAAACATATAGGTATGCAGGAAGGGCTATCGCAACTTTCCGTTATGGCAATATACCAGGACAATTTAGGCAGAATGTGGTTCGGGACGGAAGAAGGCGTCTGCATATACGACGGGGTCCGGACTACGGTCTACAAGCCTTCCGAATATCATCGCATGGATGCCAACCCGATAGGCAACCGCACACAATTCATTGCCGGCGACAAAGACGGAAATATTTTCTTCGATTCCGATTATGCGCTGATACGTTATGACATCCGGACACAGCAGTTCACCTGCCTGCGGGAATCCGGCGTATACTGTGTCGACTCCATCGATGGGACGATATGGGTCGGAATAGCCGATTCCGTGTTCAACTGGAATCCGGACAAGCTCCAACTCGACTTCGTCACAAAGCTCGAAAGCAGAAACCAACATGCGACTTGTTTCCGGGCGGACTCCAAAGGCCGGTATTGGATCGGGACAAACGACGGCTTGTTCAGGATGAATGAAGACAAATCACTCACATGCATAATCATCGGTGAAGATATATACCACCTGTATGAAGATTCGAAAGATAACCTCTGGATATCCATCCGCATGAATGGTATATATAAAAAAGATACATACGGAAACTTTACCCGCTATCGTTACGACCCGTCGAATCCCAACAACATCTCAAGCAATCAGGTACGAAATTTCGTGGAAGACAACTTCGGGAACATCTGGATCGGGACCTTTACCGGATTGAACAAATACAATCCGGCCAACAACCGGTTCGAAGTATATGCCCGTACCCCCTTGCCTGGCAGCATAACCCACTCGTCTGTCTTTCCACTATACAAAGACAAACAAGGGACGATCTGGCTGGGGACTTACTATGGCGGTGTCAATTACTTCAACCCGGAGACGGACCTTTTCACGGTCTACACATCCAACGCGATCAGAAACGATTGCCTCAACTATCCTTTCGTCGGGAAAATGGTGGAAGACAAAGATAATAACATCTGGATCTGTACCGAAGGCGGCGGATTAAACTTCTTCGACCGGAAAACAAAAAAATTCACCTATTTCATGGTTGATGAAAACAGCAACTCCATCGCCCACAACAACCTGAAAGCAATCGCTTACTGCCCGAAACGCGACAAGCTGTATATCGGAACCCATACCGGAGGGCTGTCCATCCACGACATCAAGAATAAACGGTTCAAGAATCCTTTTTTTGAAGACCCTTCATACGCAGTGATCGCCGGAGACCGGATCAACTACATGAAAATATATAAAAACATGTTGATCTGTACAGGACCCAAAGGAATCTTTAAGATGGATCTCGATACCGAAAAAGTCTCTCCACTGCTCAAAAACAACCATTTCCAAGGTAATGGCTGTTTTCTGATCGATTCGAAAGGTTATTTATGGTTGGCACACAACAAGGGGATATGGAAAATCAATCTCAATGACGAGACAGACCAGACACAGTTCCGCTCCGGCGAAAACGGGTTGGGGGCATTTCCCATCTCACAGATAATCGAAGACAAAGAAGGACGGATCTTCCTCGGGACCCGAGGTTCCGGATTGTTCCGTTATGACGCACAAAACAAACGGTTCACCGGATATACGACCAACAACAGTTTCATTGCCAGCGATTATTGTTACGAATTGGCCCTGTCCAACTTAAACCAACTGATCATCACAGGCGACAAAGGCATCACCTATTTCGATCCGGACAAAAACCTGTTTAAAGTCGTGGAACTCGGGACTGCCCTTCCCCTTACGGACATAAACATCGGCTGCGGAATCCTGGTCTGCAAGAACGGGGAAATATTCGTCGGAAGCAGCAACGGGATGGCGACCTTCTTCGAACAACAGTTGTTCAACTCATCCAAAAACTACCAACTGTATTTTTCGGACTTGTTTGTCAACAACGAACCGGTCCTTCCCGGTGATCCCAGCAAAGTCTTGGCAACCGCACTTCCCTATACCCGGAAAATAGAACTGGCCCATAACCAGAATAACCTGATTTTCACCTTTACGTCAAACAACTATGTCAATACGCTGAAAAAGGCATCATACGAATACATGCTGGAAGGTTTCGATAAGAAATGGATTCCCAGCAAAGACAATAATATCTTCTATACCAACTTGAACCCCGGGAAGTACACGCTTATCGTCCGGGAAATACAATACGATCCGAATCTGGAACAGCCACGTACCATCAAGATGGAGATACATATACATTCTCCCTGGTATGCCTCCAAATTGGCTTACCTGCTGTACTTCATCTTGATAACAAGCATACTGTACAGCATTTACCGTTTCAAGAGATCGCAATACATGTTGCAAACTTCACTTGAAATGGAACGCAAGGAAAAAGAGGCTATCGAAGAATTAAATCAAGCAAAACTACAGTTCTTCTCCAACATCTCACATGAGTTCAGGACCCCGTTGACGCTGATTATCTCCCAGATAGAACTCTTATTGCAAAGCAGCTCACTGTCTCCTTCCACATACAACAAACTGCTGAAAGTATATAAGAACACCTATCACATGCGGAACCTGATCAGCGAGTTACTGGATTTCCGAAAACTGGAACAAGGGCACATGAAGCTGAAAGTGTACGAACAAGATATCGTCCCGTTCCTGAAGGAAATTTACCTGTCTTTCTACGAACATGCAGCCAGCCGCTCCATCACTTATACTTTCACGGCTCCGCAAGAGAACGTCCTATGCTGCTTCGATCCGAAGCAAATGCTAAAGGTATTCTATAACCTCCTTTCCAATGCTTTCAAATACACCAAGCCGAACGCGACCATTGAAATGATTTTGGAAAACAAGGAAGAGGAGGTCATCATTAAAGTAATAGACAACGGCATCGGTATCAATAAAGAAGACATAGTTAAGATATTCGACCGATTCTATCAGGCCGAAAACGACATCTCGAATATCAGCAAGACTCCCAGCACAGGGATCGGGCTTGCCTTGACCAAAAGCATAATCGAGTTGCATCACGGAACGATACAAGTGGAAAGTACACCGGGATACGGCAGTATTTTCATTGTTCATCTCCTGAAAGGCTGCACACACTTTACCGAAGAAGAGCGGGAACGGCAGGAAAAACAGGAAAAAAGCCTTATTCCCGACATAGTCGCCTTTCCCGAACACATGGATGAATGTCCGGACACCGAACAAAAAGAGATACCTATCGAAGGAGACGATTCGCCCCGTACGATCTTGTTAGTCGAAGACAACGAGGAATTGCTCCAGATACTGGCTTCGCTGTTCTCACCAACCTACCGCATCCTGCTGGCACGTAATGGCAAAGAAGGATTGGAAAAGGCACGCGAGGAACGACCGGACATTATCGTAAGCGATATAATGATGCCGGAAATGTCCGGTACGGAGATGTGCCTGAAGATCAAGAACGACTTTGACGTATGCCACATTCCGGTCGTCCTGCTTACAGCACTCACTTCGGCAGAGCAGAGCATCGAAGGCTTGCAGCGGGGGGCCGACGACTACATCAACAAGCCGTTCAACGCGAAAGTGTTGCTGGCACGATGTAACAATCTGGTTCGCAACCGCATCATCCTGCAAAAAAAATTCAGCAAGCAGAAAGATTTCGATGCACAATCACTGGCAAGCAATCCGATAGACCAGAAATTCTTGGACACGGTCAATTCGATCATTGAAAAGAATCTGGACAACATCGAGTTCGACATGAATACAATGGCACGCGAACTGGAGCTCAGCCGAAGTTCGTTATACGCCAAGTTTAAGGCACTGACCGGCATGACGCCAAACGATTTTGTCCTCAACTGCAAACTGAAACGGGCTGCAACCATGTTGACGGAAACCCCCGGTTTGCAAATTGCCGACATCTCCGACCGGCTCGGTTTCGGCTCTCCGCGCTACTTCACCCGCTGCTTCAAGGCACAGTTCGAGATCACACCGGCAGAATATAGGAAAAGAGGAAAGAATACTTAGAGCCTGTTTAAATTTTCCGGAAATAATTTTTATATAAGCTTTATCGACCTGTTTTGATTTTCTTTTCGGTCTATTTTCCCGTTTTTATTCGTCACATAGCCCGCTATGCTCCTCATAAAAACTGAAAAATATTCTCGAAAACAAATCTCAAAACAGTGTCGAGCAAAATTTAAACAGGCTCTTAGCTATTTTTAAACCATGAGGGTTTGTCAAAACTCAATTTTTAGTCTTGACAAACCCTCGCTTTTCGACTTATCCGTTTGTTACGATTGCTTTACTTGAAAAACTGCAACATCGGCCGACCGATCCAGACTTGCGGTTGCTTCAGACCAAAAATATGGGCGATCGTCGATGCACAATCGAACTGCATCATACTGTCTTCCAGAACATATCCTTTCTTGATTCCCTTTCCTGCGATGATGAAAGGAGTCTCCATCTCCTGCATCGTCTTGCCACCGTGGCCTTTCTTGATACCGCCATGATCGGCCGTGACGATGATAATCGTATCGTCCCATATACCGGCATCCTTGACCGCCTGTACGATCTGGCCGACATAGCCGTCTAACTCTTTCAACTTTTCGTAATAGGCAGGCGTATCATGACCTTCCGCATGGCCGACATGGTCGGGCTCATCATAAACAATATTCAATAGTGCCGGACGCGCATGCTTGATATACTCGACCGCGTCTTTCGTGGTAGCGGGGTTCTGCGGCTTATCGGTAACGTGCTTATCGTAACTCAACGCCAATGTGTCACACACGTAACGGATTCCTGCCCATTCGCAAATATTGCCGATCTCGGCTTTCGGGTCCGATTCGCGAAGCAAACTGAATACGGTCGGGAAAATACCGTTCTTATTCACCACACGGGAAGGCAGTTCCGGTGTTTGTGATCCCCATTCCGTATAACCATGCAATTCCGGTCCCGCTCCCATATACATGGAAGCCCAATTCACAGCACTGGAAGACGGAAGAACAGAGCGTTTTTTCAAGGTATAAGAACCTTCAGCCATCAACTTCTTCACATTCGGCATCTCGGCCTTCTCCACACTATAAGCACCCCAGCCATCCAGACCGATCAAAACTACATGTTTGGCTTTCCACTTGGCAGCCATCGAGGCATCAGCAAACAAGATCAAAAATGCTAATGCAAAAATCAATTTTCCAATTTTCATGCTATTCTAAATTAAATATATCAATCCGTCGTCTCATATTCCTTTCTCTATATCCCGTTTACGTTTCAACGCCTCCAGATAGTAATAATCGGCATAGTTCAGTGGAACATCTATTTCCGAATTATGAGGGATGCTGCCTACGGAATGCATCAGCAGGAAGTTTCCGTTCGTACCCAATGCGGCCCGGTAGGCAGGAGAAGAAAGTGAAACCATGATACTGTCGGCATACGCTTTATAGCCAACTGCATCCGGCACATCCATCGTACTGATTTCATACAGGGCGGAAGCGATACAGGAAGCCGTCGAAACATCGCGCGGTTCGTTCGGAATGTTCGGGGCAGACATATCCCAATAGGGGATCAGATCGACCGACAGATTCTTATGGTTCCTCATCATTTCGAACGTCTTCAAGGCTTGATCCAAATATTTGCGGTCTTTCGTCTCGCGATAACAAATTGTATAACCGTAGATGGCCCATGCCTGACCACGACTCCAAACAGACTCGTCGGCATACCCTTGCGCCGTCTGGCGATGGCGTACTTTACCATCTTTTATAC
Source organism: uncultured Parabacteroides sp. (assembly GCA_910577325.1). Lineage (GTDB taxonomy): Bacteria > Bacteroidota > Bacteroidia > Bacteroidales > Tannerellaceae > Parabacteroides. Next base: position 267,551 of record CAJTMR010000002.1, on the reverse strand, counting down.
TGTAATCGATCACATGATAGCAACTTCCATCCGGACGAAAATGCTCTTGCATAGTACGATCGGCATGTGACACCGCAATCTTATAAAAAGAAGAATCGCCAGACAAACGGGTTGCTTCGAACATCAATTCCAGATTCATCATATTGTCGATGATAACCGGACATTCCCAACCCCGTTCGGATTGCCATCCACGCTCCACATCCCAAGACTGGATGACCCCGGCAGCCGGGCGGAAACGGGTAGACAAGGACTTAGCCGCCTGTACCATTACATCCTTATAAGAGGGCGTGCCGGCCAATCGTAAACCATTCCCGAAACTACAATTCACAATAAATCCGATATCATGATGCCAGGTCAGATTCTTCGCTTCCTCTATGGCATCGGTATACTTGGCAGCCAATGGCAGCAGCGTGCTGTCACCCGTCAGTTCATACAAATACCAGACCGATCCGGGGAAAAAACCGCTCCTCCAATCCGCATATCCGCAATAGTAAACGGAACTGTCCGCTTTCAGCGTCACCGGATTCAAACATTTTCCACTCGCTTCGATCACACCGATCTCATTCCCTATTTGCGTACGGGCAAAATCGATATTCTCGTCAATAAAACTTTTTTCCTTTGTTTCAGGGGCACCCGCACAAGATAGCAGAAATGCCGAAAAAGCAAATGCAATCAAATTTTTCATCATGTATCAATTATTTTATTGTTGTTATCGTATAAGAATAAGAACCGGAAAGCGGTTGCTTCTTGGCGTTCAACGATAGCCGGTAAATCTGTTCGCCCCAGACATCCGACAGACGGGGATCATCCAGCCGCATCGTCTCGACAGCCGGTGCAAAGGCTTCCTTGTCATACGTCATCCGGGCTTTCTCGCCGTTCACTTCAACAGTTACGACTCCCGGAACAGAAATATCCACTTTCCCCCAAGTGAGGAAATTAATCTGATTCGGTTTATCCGCCTTGTTCAAAGAAAATGAATCTTCTATTTTCAAAGAATTCTTTTCCAACCGGTACGAACGGACCCATTTTTTCACATTCGCCTCTGCCGGATAAGCTGTCGCAATATTCGCAGAGAAATACATGCGCTTCGGATCGAACCGTACATCTGTAGCCTTATATTCCGAACCAAATTGCTCCGGCACACCATTGATCATAGGCAAATTATGATAATCACTCTGCATCGTCCAGATAGAATAGCGTTCGGAACTGAATGTCTGTCGGGTATAAGTCCCGACCCCGGCATCGATAAAAACAGGCGTCGTGTTTAAGTAAAGGGAGAAGGTTCCTGCATCGTTATGATTATGGCTTTCATTGTTATACCCGCCTTTCGTTGCCACGAAGAAGCCGTTCTTGTTTGTCATATAGCAAAACTCGGTTTCCGGATACCAGGAATAAACGGGGCTTTGGTAATCGGCATTCATTCCTTCCAGTTCTTCACGGGAGAGTAAAGTTTGGAACAAACGAAAAGGATCGCCGGAAGGGAGACCGTCTTTTGCAGAAGACTCCTTGAGGTAAGCGGCATAACTCATCATAAGAGGACTTCCGACAGCTTTTCCATACCTGAAAATAAGATCGGCATCACCTCCTCCTTTGGCAGATGCATCGGCAAAGTTGACCACCCAGCCGTTACCGACATAGGAACGGACGATATATTCACCCATATTTTTAACAATCGGCCGGTCGAATATGGAGATTCTCCCACCTGTCCCGTCATAAAGCATCTGCAAGTAATCGTACATCTTCCCCGCAGCATGCCCCCAGTAAGAAGGACCTTCCTCACAAGCACCGTCCGCATGCGTATAGTTGATGAAACGATCGACAGAAGTCATCGTCCGGTAAACAGCTTTTGCCAATTTATCCCGGTCATTTTCGAGCAGCAAGAAACATTGCAGTACATTGAAGTTGCACCACGGATTCCAGTTATTCACCAGCCCTCCGGGTTTCAGATTGAAGGCCATCCACCAGAAATGATTTTCATTCATATAAGTATCAAGGATACGAACCTGCAATTCATGCCGCAGCCTTTTTGAAATCAAAGGATTTACCTTATCGAAAGAAGGTTTCAGATAATAATAAATCCAAGACAACAGAGAGGCCAGATTTCCTGAACCCAAATCGATCACATGTTCTTCATGGCTCGGAAAGCATCCTCCGATCTTCTGTAAGCCCAAATGGGCAGACAAAGCCCAAGTCGTCATTTCGCAACTTTGAAAAACTCCATTGATGATCTGGTCGACGAACCGGCCTTTCCCTTCGGCCATCTCTGCCATGAACAAAGCCCCCAAAGCAACATTGTTTCGGTTGAACGGCTTCTGCATGATATCCCTGTCCCCTCCACGTCCGAACTCCAGATAGTCCGTCGCCTTGACCACTTTCCATTCATAGCCGAGGAAACGTTCCCCCTTCCTGATATACTCGTTTTTGTAATCCCCAAGAAACGCATCCCAACCCTCCCGGTCAGAATAATCAGGATAAGGGACCCATTTCAGCCCCATCACCAAAGCGAATTTCAGCTCCTCAAAATCGGCTTCCGTCTGCAACAAGTTACGCTTTTCATACGCATGCAGTTGTGTGGCTGTCCAAAGCAACAGGCACACGATCGTGATGAATCGTTGTGTTCTCATAGGTATTAATTTTCAGTATTACAAATATAGAAATACCTTCAATGAAAAAGAGACATATTCATCCAATTCATGTGCACAGATTGTCCAAAAGCGGATATTTAAGTTGATCCCTTACGAAAAAAAGGCCTTGACCTCAGTCTTGCGACTTCGATCAAAGCCTTTCTTACACAAACGTATGTTGAAAAATAAAACCTATATCAGTATTAATCTTTCCAGCCGTCGTTTTGTTTCAGGTTGCCGTTCATTTGTATTTCCGTTCTCGGAATGGCCCAGTTGTACAAATAATCGCCTCCCCATGAATAGGAATACTGCGGTGTTCCCCAGATCTGCTTCAAGCCTGCACCTTCGAAATACTTGCTCCGGTGCAAAGTCTTCCAGCGCATTTCGTCGAAGAAGTTCACACCTTCGCCTGCAAACTCCCAACGACGTTCGTTGCGGATGCGTTCGCGCATATTGTCCTGCCCCGTAACTTGCGTGTAGCTGTTGCTGTTCAACAATGCTACACCGGCACGGGCACGCACCTTGTTCACCCATTCTACGGCCTCACCGGTCTTACCCTGTTCGTTCAGACATTCCGCCAATGAAAGCGCCACGTCTGCATAACGGATCAGAGGAATATCGATCGGCGAATAGGTACGGTTAGGGATCTCGTTGGCTCCCTCTGCCACGAATTTACGGAACAGATAGTAGAAACGGTTGTTCGTATCAGTCTTCAGGTCGAAAGGATCAGCCGTGTCATACCCTCTGTACGGCCAACGAAGCGTATACGTATAATCCGTCGCACCATTGGCTCCGAAATATTGTGAATACGGAGTAATAACCGTAGCAGTCAAACGAGGGTCACGATTGGCATACGCAGCCAAAATACGTGCTTCATTACCCGCGGGCAAATATTTAGACATATCCGCACCATCCGTTTCCATCTTTTTCATTTCATCTTTATCCAATCCGTCACGCAAGAAGTAAACGGCACGTTTGGAGGGTTCCATTTCATTATACCCCGGGATGAAGTCGTTCCAGTCGAACGGTTTACCATCGACACATTCGTATGATTCCACGAAATCGGTATTGACAAGGTATGTGTTCCAGCAAGAGCCGAACGAACTACGTGTCCCGTAGCGGAAGCTGAAAGAGTTACCGTAGCCGCTCTCCCCGATACATTGCATGGAGAAGATCATTTCGTCAGACTGTTCGTTGGCTTCCTTGAACAGTTGCTTGTAGTCTCCCTGGAACAAGGCATAGCCCAATTCGCCGACCTTGCGGAAATCGGCTTCGGCTTTCGCCCATTCGTTCATCCACATGTAGGCCTTTCCGCGCAAGGCGTATGCGGCCCCTTTGGTCGCACGCCCGTAATTAGCATCGCCCTGTGCGTATTTGCCGGGCAGGTCAGCCGTGTTGATCGCGTCTGTCAAGTCGGTTACCACCTGATTCCAGATCGTCTCTTCGGATTCGCGCCCTTTTGTCAAATCGTCCAACTCGGCCGGTTCCAAATACATCGGCACACCTTTGAACATCATGTTCAACTTATAATAGAAGAAGGCACGCATAAACTTGGCCTCCGCCATCAGGCGTGCTCTTTTGGAATCGTCCATCGGCGCACCCGGCAAGTGGACGATCGCATCGTTGCAACGCCCGATACCTTCGTAGTTCACTTTCCAATAAGAAGAGAACTGGCCGTCTCCCGTCGTCGCGGACCCGATTGTCAAGGAATAATCACGATCACGGCAATCGGCCGAAACACCATAACAATCGAATTTATACATGTCGTACGCCACGTTGTCATAGTGAAGCATCTGATAGATGCCAACCACCCCCATATCCGCCAAATTCTCAGTGGTCCACATATTGCCCGAAGCAATCGAACCATACGGAGACAAGTCCATCAAGTCTCCACGGCATCCGGTCAACAGAGCGACCGATGCACCTAATAAGCATATATTTTTTAAGAATTTCATATTTATCTATCCTCCTTTAAAATGAAATATTAGCACCAAACGCAAACTGTCTCAACGAAGTATATTCCGGATAAGCTCCCAACTCCGGATCTTGTCCGGGGAATTTCGTAATGTTGAACACGTTTTCGATAGAGACATACACACGCAGGTTGTCTGTGAAGATTTTCTTCGCAATAGGAGCCGGAAGCGTATATCCGAATGTCAGGTTCTTTAACTTCAGATAGTTGCCGTTGAACAGATACAAGGATGTACCTTCCGTATTCTGGAATCCTCCCTCACCGTTTACGAGACGCCCGTATTTGGCATGGATGTTCGTACGTGCGTCATTCGGATTTTCAGGATCATAGAAGTAGTGGTTATTGGCAATATCCGTACCCAAGGCAACCCCGACACGGGTCGTCGGCGAGTTGTAGCCTGTGGAAGACCCCCAATACAGTTTGAATCCGGCAGCTCCGGCCCAGTTCATAGACAGGTCGAACCCTTTCCAAGCGGCAGATAACTGAAGACCGAAGTTGTATTTCGGGTCGCTCGACACACCTTGGAACACTTTATCGTCGGCACCACCGTAGATACCATCGCCGTTTTCATCCGCATAGACATAGTCGCCATACCAGATCTTGTCTTTCTTGACAGTCTTGTTCGGCATGAAAGTATAACCTTCTTCGATCATGGCTTTCAACCATTCCATATCGCTTTCCGTACGGATCATACCATCGACGGGACCACCGTTGACGCCATCGGCGGCATATCCTTTTCCGGTTCCTTTATACGGATTACGCAAGTAGTATTCCTTCATGGCATGGCCTTCCACAATCGGGTTGACGGCTGAAGAGCTGGAAGCCACGTCGCCGATATTGCTCACCCATTTGCCGTTTTCATCATATCCGGCTTTGAATTCACCTTTGTATTTGCGGACTTTGTTCGGCGTATAAGAGAAGTTACCGCTGACAGAGTAGCTGAAATCGTTGATCTGGTCTTTCCATCCCAACGTCAACTCGACACCTTTCGTCCGTACTTCCGCAATGTTCTTGCGAGGAGCAGACTTGTCACCGGCCGTCAGATAGATGGAAGGAGTAAACAAGATACCGGTCGTATTCTTCACGAACACATCAGCCGTGAACGACAAACGGTTACTTAATGCGTTCAAATCGATACCAACGTTCGTCATCTTGGAGGTTTCCCATGACAACAGGGAGTTGGCAATGGAAGTGGAAGCCAATCCGGACATCAGCTTACCGCCTAACGGATAACGGGCACTACCGTAAGTAGACTGGTATTCATATTCACCGACATCGCTACCACCGTTATTACCGACAGAACCGTAAGAAAGACGTAATTTCAAGTTATCCAACCAGTTTTTCGTATTTTCCATGAAACTTTCTTCCGTAACACGCCAAGCTGCCGAGAACGAAGGGAAGTTACCCCAACGGTAGTCTGCATGGTAACGGGCATCGCCGTCATGACGGATATTGGCTTCAAACAAATATTTGGACCGGTAAGCATAGTTCACACGAGCAAAGAACGAACGACGGGCACGGTCAAAAGCACTACCGCCGATGCTCAACATTTCCGTTGCCGATCCCGGTGTGTGGATACTGGAGTCAATCAGGCCTTTCTTCGTCGCGTTACGTGTATCGCGTTTGTAGTAGTATTCCTCATATCCCCCCATGATACCCAAATCATGGTCGTTATTGATCGTCGTGTTATAACGCAAGATGTTCTGTATGTTATAACTATAGTCGGAACGATTATAGAAATAGGTTGTCATTTCCGACGGCTCGGTTGCCGGAGACATAACAGTTCCATCACTGAAGCGGACCTTTTCATACGGGTTCGTCCAAGTCTGGTTGTCTTCCCAATAGCGCTTGTAGTTCAAGTTGAAATCCCAGGAGAGTCCTTTCAACGGAGAGATACGGGTGTACAAGGTTGTATTGAAGTTCGTTTTCTGCTTCTTTCCGTCCTGTCCGTTCAAGAAAGCACCAATTGAATTGGCCGTTGCCGATTCTTCCGGTGCTTCCGGATAACCATACGCTCCGTTCCATTCCGGATACAGACCGGGAGTCGTCTGACGCAGATAGTTGTTGGCATTATCGAAATTTCCGGCTTCCTTGTCCTCTTGGGTAGCAAAAGTACGGGTTCCAACCGTCAACCAACTTGTAATGTCGGCTTCGATATTGGCACGCAACGAATATTTCTTGATACCCGTATTTTCAACCAATCCCGGATTATCCAGATAGCCGGCTGACATCAACACGCGAAGTTTTTCCGAACCGCCGTTCACTGACACATTATGGTCATTGATCAAACCGTGCTGGAACAGATAATCCTGCCAGTTCGTGTTCGGATAAGCGATATAATTGGGGACACCGTTTTCGTTCAGCCCGTTCGGGTCCAATGATTTCTCGCGCCACAAGTCAATCGTACTCTGCGCAAAATGATTGGGCTGGCCGATATTTTCGAACGACTCGTTCACCCACGTCATATAGTCGGCATAATCCGTAACCTGGTCAATCAGGTTAGTCGGTTGTGCGTAAGAAATACGTCCCGAATAAGAGACGGACAATTTTCCGGCTTTTCCTTTTTTGGTCGTGATCAAAATAACACCATTCGCCGCACGCGAGCCGTAGATGGAAGAAGCGGCAGCATCCTTCAAAACGGAAACAGATTCAATATCCAACGGATTGACCAAGTCCATCGAACCTTCTATCCCATCGACCAGCACCAAGGGATCTTGGTTGTTCAACGTTCCGACACCACGAATACGGATTTTCGAACCGTCGCTACCCGGTTGTCCGGATGTTTGCTGGACCTGTACACCTGCACTTAAACCGGCCAACGCGTTCGACACGTTCGTGATCGGACGTGACAATGCCTGATCGGCAAAATCAACGGAAGAAACAGATCCGGTCAAATTCACCTTCTTCTGCGTGCCATATCCCACGACGACAACTTCTTCCAAAGCCTGGGAATCTTCCTTGAGACTGATCTTGAAGTCTTTCTGTCCGTTTACAGAGACTTCCAAATTTTGATATCCGATATAGGAAACCACTAATATTGCATTAGAAGCCACGTCCAACGTGAAATTACCGTCCATGTCGGTAATCGTACCGTTAGTAGTTCCTTTTTCCACAACGTTTGCCCCGGCGATCGGACCAAGTGCATCCTCCACTACCCCCTTGATAGTGTGTTTAGCCTGTTGTCGCTTCGCCACAACAGGACTTGATTCTGCAGAATCAAGTATACCGAAAGAAGGATTGGCCGATGCCATCCCGATTGATGCCAGAAACATGGAAGCTCCCAGAAACATCGCTCTCGATACATAAAAGCATTTTAAATCTTTTGTCATAATAACACCAGATTGAATTAATAGATTGATGATAATTTATGTTTCTCTAAATAGTCACTTTGTGTTTTTCGTATCGTATTTTTCACAAAAGTGTGTCTCGATCTGAGTTCTTCAAGAACTATGGTGCTTTATCGTCCATTTATGATCCATATCTGTCAAATTACAAGCATTAGCCTCAATGTTTTCGTTTTTATACTTCGATGTAGGGGCGTCAGATATTCAAACATGAATTCTAAATAAATATATTACTTATTAAACCAAATTTATATGTTATATAAAATATGGATGCGATAATGTATTAATACATAAATATTTAATGTATTGCTAAAAACTCACCGCTGGAAGATTAGTGCATATCAAATGGATAAAATTATACATCCATGCACATTATTAACATCTAAATTTGCAGCGTTCTGATCATAGTTCTTGAAGAACTCAGATCGAGACACACTTTTGTGAAAAACACGATAGAAAAAACACAAAGTGACTACTTAGAGAAACGAGAATTATTATCAATTTATCAATCAATCTGGTGTTATTATGACAAAAGATTTTAAACGCTTTTATGTATCGAGAGCGATGTTCTTGGGAGCTTCCATGTTTCTGGCAACAATCGGGATAGCCTCTGCTAATCCTTCAACCGGTGCATCAGGTTCTACAGAACCTAACCCTGTTGTCGCTTCGCCACAACAGGCCAAATACACTATCAAGGGTGTGGTAGAAGATCAGTTTGGTCCGATTGCCGGGGCAAACGTTGTGGAAAAAGGAACTACTAACGGTACGATTACCGACATGGACGGTAATTTCAGTTTAGAAGTTTCTCCTAATTCAATTTTGGTCGTTTCATTTATCGGATATAAGGAGCAACAAATTCCGGTAAACAACCAAAAATCATTCACTATCAAAATTATTGAGGATTCCCAAGCATTGGAAGAAGTCGTAGTCGTAGGTTATGGTACGCAGAAAAAAGTCAACTTGTCTGGTTCCGTTACTTCCGTCAATGTCAGTGAGATGGCAGAAAGCCGTCCGTTGACAAACATTTCAACAGCTTTGGCCGGTACTGCTCCCGGTGTGCAAATCACGTCCAGCAACAATATCCCATCCAACAATGGAGATGCGGATATTAAAGTGCGTGGTCAGGGTACTTTGAACAACTCTTCCCCTCTGGTCATTATCGACGGTGTGGAAGGCAGTCTGAATAGCGTCAGTCCGCAGGATGTCGAAACGGTCAGTGTCTTGAAGGATGCGGCTTCATCTGCGATCTATGGTTCCCGTGCAGCCAACGGTGTTATCTTGATTACGACCAAATCCGGCAAATCCGGTAAAATGAAGTTGGATTATACCGGCTATGTGTCTTTCCAAACGTTGGATAAGCCTTATGATGTGGTTTCCGATTATGCAAGCTATATGGAGTACCTGAATGAAGGTATGACAAACAGTAACAAGCCGGCGCCTTTCTCTCAGAATGTGATCAATCTCTGGCGTGAAAAATCGAAAGATCCGAACGGATTGAACGAATATGGCATGCCGAACTATCTGGCTTACCCGAACAATGACATTTTTGATGTCTATGAAACCGGTGTTTCCCATCAACATAATCTGTCTGCATCCGGCGGTTCGGAAAAGATCACCTATTATACTTCTTTCAATTATCTGAACAACCCGGGTATCCTTGAAAATTGTGGCTATGAACGCTTCAGCCTTCGTGCGAATATTGATTCTCAAATTAAAGATTGGTTGAAACTGGGCGTTAATCTAAGCGGATACACAGCAAACACGACACCTGTCAGCGAAAATATCAAAGATATCTATACATACGGATTGACCGGTGGAAATCCGGGTATTGCATATTTGGATGATCAAAACAGATTAGGTATCAATGCAAATGCGGAAGATGATCCCCAAAATGCAACGAACAATCCTTATAATCGTCTGAGAAACACGACTGGTAATGTCCAGACAAATACATTGAAGACTCGTTTGTATGCGATTCTGACACCCTTGAAAGGTTTAACGATTCAAGGTTCTTATACTTATGATTATTTTGATAAGTTTAAAGAGAGCAAACCGAATTTTGTCCCGATGTACAACTTCCAGACGAACACTTTATATACGGATGGAGTCGGTCAAACCAGCATTTATAATTATAATGAAAAGACTTTCAGAAACTTTATGGATGCGACTGTTCGGTATGAACGGAACTTCTTTGATGATCGTTTGAGCACGAACTTGATGGTCGGAGCCAGTCAGGAACAGTATAAACGCCAATATTTCAGCGCGACACGTAAAGATCTTATCGATTCTTCGCTGGGCGTGATCGGTGGTGCAATCGGCGAATCTTCTTCAACCGGTAATATTACAGAATGGGCTATGCGCTCTTATTTCGGGCGTCTGAATTTAGGATGGGACGACAAATACCTGTTTGAAGCAAACTTACGTGCAGATGGTTCTTCGCGTTTTCTGGCTGATAACCGGTGGGGATATTTCCCGTCTTTTTCAGCAGCATGGCGTATCTCTGAAGAAGAATTCATGAAAAATATCGGTTGGCTGGATAACTTGAAGATCCGTGCTTCATACGGTTCGCTGGGAAACAACACGTTAGGTTCCAACCGCGATAACGATGGCAACTATACTTCACAATCTTTGTATGCACAAACGAACTATGTCCTGGCTCGTGCCGTGGCAATGGGATTGTCGCAGACTGCTATCGCGAATGCAGCTTTGACATGGGAAACTACTTATATCACAAACGTCGGTCTTGACTATAACGTTTTAGGAAACCGCCTGTCCGGAAGCATCGAATTCTTTAACAAGAAGACGGATGGAATCCTGATCGACCTTCCTGCCCCGATGGTACATGGCAATGCAACTATCCCCAAGCAAAACGCAGCGCAAGTAACCAATAAAGGCCTTGAATTCTCTGCAAACTGGAGTGACAGAGCCGGCAAAGATTTCTCTTATAACGTCGGGTTCAACTTTACTTATATCAAAAATAATGTGGATAAGTTCAAAGGCGACGATCCTTCTTATGACGGCGCGAGAATGTTGAAGGAAGGCCTGCCTATCTGGTCGTTGTATGTTCGCGAAATAGATCGTATCGTTCAGACAGATGAAGACTTGGCTTTGGTACAGTCCATGCTGGATAATCCGGATGTGAAAGGTAAAGTCGTATTCCCATATGGAACTCCGCAAAAGGGTGATATCCTTTACAAGGATTTGAATGGTGACGGTTTGGTAAATGATGACGACCGCGTTGTTGTCGGTAACGGTAAAAACCCGACATTCACATATGGCATGAACTTGGGATTCAATTGGAAAGGCATCGATTTCTCTGCTCTGCTCCAAGGACAAGCAGGTATAAAAGATGTATATCTGAGTGCTCTGTATAAATCAACAGTCCGTCAGGGCTATCAGTTGAACGCCGATATTATCGAAGGACGTTGGTATGAAGGCCGCACGGATGCGAAATATCCTCGTCTGTTGGACTATAGTGACACGCGTAATGAGCAATATTCCGATTTTTGGGTGGCAAGCAAAGCTTATCTGAAAATACGAAATATCACGTTGGGATATACATTGCCTTCGGCATGGACAAAAGCCGCCTATATGGACAGAGTCAGAATCTACGGTAGTTTGGAAAACTTCTTTACATTCACAAAATGGAAAGGGTATGATCCGGAAATAGATGGTATTACATATCCGACCATGCGTCAGGCTGTCATCGGTGTCAATGTAACATTCTAATCACGTTTGTTGAATTTATAAACAGAATTATAAGATGAAAAAATATATTATGCCTTTTTTAGCAGCACTCTTGGCATTGACAAGCTGCTACGATTTAGACAGGGCTCCTTACGATCAGTTGAGTTCTTCAACCTTCTGGCAGACAGAGGATCAATGCAAGTCCGGTTTGATGGGGGTTTATGCGTCCCTGAAAAATACCGACTTGTATGGCAAGATGTTCATGATCGACGTAAATTCCGATGTTGCTGTTGGTTATGACCAGTATGAAGCCCTTCAATTGGGTACTTGCACGCCACGTACCGGCTTTCTGAATGGGAAATGGCAAAACGGTTACAATGCCGTCCAACGTGCCAATCTGGCGATCCGTAGTATTGGTGAAGCACCTATTGACGAAGACGTAAAAAATAAAATGTTGGGAGAAGCCCGTTTCTTACGTGCGTTGATCTATTTCCATCTGTTGGATTATTTCGGAGGGCTCCCTTTGTATGACGAGACAACAAATCTGGAGCAGGATTTCAACAACTTGATGAAACCCAGAAGTTCAGCAGAAGAAACACGGGCGTTCATTATCAGTGATCTGGAAAAGGCCCTGAATTCAGGGTTGCCTGACAGATGGGATGATGCCAACTATGGACGTGTGACATTGACTGCTGTCCAGGCTTTGCTCGGTAAGGTGTATCTTTATAATAAGAACTACGAAAAGGCTATTGAAAATCTTGAAAAGTCAACAAACGGACATGAACTGTACAGCAATTTTGCAGATCTGTTCAACCTGACCGGCCATACAAGTTCCGAAATGATTTTCTCCATTATCAATCTGGGAGGTACAGGTAATGACTACGGTATGCCATTGTGTTTCTATGCCGGTACTCGCAATTCTTACGGCAGTTGCTGGAATAATACATTACCATCTGTCAATCTGGTGGATATGTATGAGTATAAAGATGGACGTCCGTTCGATTGGGACGAATTGTTCCCGGGTTATACGACAGACAACCAGGTCCGCGAACGAGTATTCAGGTGTACGGTCGATGATGCCGGTATTGAAATTCTGGACAGACCGGCCGAAGCGGATAAAATACTGGAGATGTGGGACCAGCGCGACCCGCGTTTGATGGCTACGGTTATTGCTCCTTATACTACTTATCTGGGCTGGAATCGTAATGAGGAACGCCTAATGACATTCATTTTCGCAAAGAACCAGAAAGGCGATGTTGTGGCGGTAAATGAAAATAATGGTTTCATGCGTAATAACAGAGGGGGATGGGAAACCTATTTCTGGAGAAAATTTGTTCCCGAAGGTGACTGGAACGGAGCTATTACGAATCGTGAACATACGCCTGTCAACTTCCCGATCATCCGCTTGGCGGACGTTTATCTGCTGTTGGCCGAATGTTACAATGAGATAGGGAATCAACCGAAAGCGGTCGAATATATCAATAAAGTCCGTGCCCGTGCCGGTATCGCTTTATTGAATAGCGGTCCTTCTTATCTGGCTGCAAATAGCAAAGACGAAGTGTTCCAGCGTATTTTCCGTGAAAGAGCTTATGAACTGGCAGGTGAAGGTATTCGTGACAGCGATTTGCGCCGTTGGAAATTATCCCACACCTTATTGAACCGTGAAGAATACGGTATCACCGGCAAACGTCTATTGACTCGTGTATTCCGTGAAAATCGCGATTATCTGTGGCCGATTCCTGCTACTGAAATCGAAATAAATGGATCTTTAGAACAAAATCCGAACTGGTAATAGTTTTTTAAGGCCCTTAGAAGTTACTTTTGTGAAGGGTTCGGCCCTTCCGAAAGTAACTTCGTTTTTTATACCGAATCCAATATCCTTGCCATCCCTTACGGGAAGGAATAAAAAAGGGAGATGATTTTTGACACCTCCCTTAAATATTATTTCACCGTCCAGACCACCTTGTCATTCACAGGATTTTTCTTTTGGGTGGAACGAGCCTCTATCGTATTCTCCCCATCCTGCAAAACGACCCCTTTCCACTCGAATGTCGCATATTCGTCCGGTTTTTGCCGACCGATGCTTTTTCCGTTTACAAACAATTCGACTTCCGGCTGATTGGAGAAGATCATGATGTCCGTTACTGCCAATGAACGATCGCGATGACGACGATTCGTAATATAGACGAACGGTTCCTCGGTATTCCAGTTTGCCTTATAGAAATAGAAAGCATCTTTCTTCACCTTGCGGTCGAAAGTAACCAGGCCTTTGTCGTTGATACCGGGGCGATCGCCTTCCACACGGTGGGCCGCACCGAAATCAAACAGGTTCCAAATGAAAGAGCCCCAGACAAACGGACGTTCCGCCAAAGCTTTCCAGTTACCGATATGATAATAGGTCTGGTAATTCTCCGGATGCCACCAGCCTGAAGCGACTCCCCGCTTCACGGAATCCTGCTGATGGTAAATACTCGCCCCTGCGCCATACTCGCTGATGGCGATCTTATATTCCGGATGCGCCTTGTGGTTGGCATCCAGCCATTTTCCCATATCGGACGGAGAACCGCCATACCAGCCGAAATACTGGTTCCAGGCAATCACATCGGTCACCTTATTTATACCATCGTCGTAAGAAAGGAAGCTGGCCGATGTCGTCAACCGGGTCGAATCCTCCTTATGGGCCAGGTCGTTCAGCTCCTCGATATATTCGGTCGGATTGTCTCCGATGGTCTTCAACTCATTGAACAACCCCCAGAAACAGATCGACGGATGGTTATAATGCTGGCGGATCAATTCTTTCAACTGTTCTTTTCCGTTCTCGCGGAAAGAAGGCTGGTTGATATAACCCCGGTCCTGGTATCCGCCCGGCCCGATCTGCGGGATCTCAGCCCAGGTGACAATACCGTATTTATCCATCAGGTCATAAAAGTAGGTTGCCTGCGGATAGTGGGCCAAACGAACGGCATTCGCTCCCATCTCGGCCATAATGGCGGCATCCTCATCGTGGTGCATCTTGTAAAGCGCATTTCCCCTTTCCGCCCGATCCTGGTGGCGGCATACCCCTTTCAGTTTCAGATGTTCGCCGTTCAGGAAGAAGCCTTCCTCGGCATCCACATGATAAAAACGCAAACCCAACGGTTGGACAATCCGGTCGATTATCCGGCCTTTGGAGGAAAGAGATACTTCAGCCTTATACATGAACGGATCTTTACGGCCATTCCACAAATGAGGATTCCGGATAGTCAGGTCCATTCCCGTCGTAACCCAGTCATTAGCCTCCACGGTCACCTTTATATCCTGCTGTTGGACGAGCTTATCGCCATCCCATATCTTCACATCCACCTTTACAGGCTGAGCTGCCGCGCTTGCGTTAGAGACCAGAACCTTTGCTCTTACGTCAGCCTGTTCTTTCGTCACCTTATTCTGAATCAGATAGACACCGGGAGAAGCATAATCGGTCAAAGAAATATTAACCGGATCTGTGATAATCAGATTTACATCCCGGTAAATGCCTCCGTAAAAGTTAAAATCGCCGACTAACGGCATAACATCTTGTTGCAAGGCATTGTTTACTTTTACCAATATCCGGTTGTCAGCATTATATTTCACTTTACCGGTAATCTCAAATACAAACGCGCCATATCCCCCGCGATGCTCGCCAAGATGTACATCGTTGATGAAAACATTGGCAACCGTATTCACTCCTTCAAAACGCAGAAAGAGCCGCTTGCCTTCCCATTCGGGTTTTACGAACAGTTTTTTGGTATAATTACCCATCCCGCGATAATAATCCTGTTTACCCGAAAGGGCATCGCCACTGTTCCAGGTATGGGGCAGGTTCACCCGTTCTTCACTTTTAAACTGTACCTGATGGGAAAAGCGGAACATCCAGTTTTCGTTCAACAGGATTTCCTTACGTTCCGCAAAGACTGAAGTGCTGATAAAAAGGAGTATCAGACTAAAGATTGTGTGTCTCATGTTTACAATATTCTTAAATTATGCCTCAAAAGTAGGTGATTGGCGGCATAGAGACAGGCACAATTTGTCTATTAGGATGGATAGATTTGTCCGAGGGCGGAAATTTAAGGGGGAATTTATGAATTCCGATTTATGATTTACAGGTCTCTAATAAATCATAAATCAGAATTCACAATTCAGCATTTTCTACATTGCTTGTTCGCCACCGCCGGAATTGCCTTCCCCGCCGCTTTTGGAATCATCGTTGCTGATACCGCGACGGACTTTCTTGATCTGGCCTTTCATCGTTCCGAAACGATAAGACACACTCAGGCGGAACTCACGCGCGCTGCGCCAACTGGTCGAAACGTCCCGGAAACCGTCTCCCGTAGTGGTCGTTTCCATCTTCATCGTCTTCCAGAAAGGATTTTGAGCGCCTAAAGAAACGGACAGTTTCTTTTTCAGGAAATCCTTGCTGACATTGATACCGGCATGATAAAACGGCGACATCTTGCCCTGCAACTGTACCCAAGGGCTGAAATAACCGCCATGCAAGTTGATGCGGAAATCTTTCGGAAGCGTAAACTGCGAACCGGCAAACACACGGCCGCTCCATCCTTTGTTGCTCATGCCCAAGTCGGAAGCCTTCATGTCCGTATAATCGGCTCCCCCGTTCATATAAATACGGAACCAGGCGGTCGGCGACCAGTTCCCATAGATGAACATACCGACTTGCTGCTTCTTGCCGATATTGCCATAGGTGTTCCACAATGCTCCATTATATTGTGCACGTATAGGGTCTATCTCCGGATCAAAATCCGCTGTAAATGTATAACGCTCGATCGCATTGTTCACAAACGAATAGCTCAAGCTGGCATTGATGCTGAACTTCTGTGTGAACTTGCTGAAATTCAAATTCACGTTGTTACTCTTTTCAGAGTCCAGATTCGGGTTACCCTGAGAAATGTTCTGCGGGTTCACGTCGTTGATATACGGGTTCAGGAACCAGATACCCGGACGCCGGATACGCATATTATATCCCAAGCGGATCTGTGAAGACATATCCATCTGGTATGTCAGCGTGGCATTCGGCACGACATCGAAGTAGTTCGTGCTGAAATCCATGTCCGGGTCCTTGGCGAACTTGGCGTTCAGGCTTGTCCCTTCGGCACGGACACCCGCTTTGATACCAAACTTGTTCAGGCGCATCAAATAGCCTAAATAAGCGGAATAAATATGTTGCGTATGCCGGAACTGGCTGTTCACCCTCGACCGGTCTTCCCATACGTTCGTCGAATCGTTGTAAACTTGCTCCAACGTATTACTCTTATTCTGCCGGTTGATGTATTTCACGCCGGCTTCAAGCGTCTGTTTTTCAAACAAAGGCGTCGTATAGTCGACCTGGCCCGTATGTTCTATGGTAGAAGCATCGTTGATGTTCCACTTCGGATATTCGCCGGACAAATAATAATTGCCCTCCTGCACTTCCACTTCCGTACGCCCTTCATTGTCGTTAGGCGACTGGCTGAAGCGGTAAGAGAGTGTCAACAATTCGTCCTTCTTGCTGGTCGAATGCTGGAAATCGACATTCACGTCCGTAGAACCGAAAGTACCCTCGGAAAGACTGTTGCGGTGGAACCTGTAGACGGGGTCATACGCCCTCGGCCCGTTTCCTTCCGGACCTGCCAGCGGTGACAGGACGGCATCCAGTTCGGAAAGGCTCTTGTTCTTGCCCCTGAACAGGTTCACGCCCACGCTCAACAGGTTCAACGTGTCGATTTCGTAACTTCCTTCCAAATAACCGTATTGGAACGGTCCTTTGTTCTTGCTGCGTCCCTTTTCCGTCAGTTGCGTCGGGTTCCCTTCAGCCAGCATGTCCGCATCGGTGAAACGTTCGCTATGGGAATCATTCCAGGGCGAATTATGATAATTATACCCGTAATTGGCCGTAACGCCGAATTTCCCCACTTTCATCGAGACATAGCCGCCTGCGCCGTAACTGCCCAAAGTGCTCGCATCGGCACGGACCGTACCCGTATATCCCTGCAAGGCATTCTTGGTCGTGATGATATTGATGATCCCGCCGACACCTTCCGCATCGTATTTAGATCCCGGATCGGTAATGACTTCGATATTCTTGATCGAGCTTGCCGGCATACTTTTCAACACGTCCGAAGCGTTGCTGCCGCTCAATAGGTTCGAGGGTTTGCCGTTCATGTAGATCTTGTAATTGGAAGAGCCTTTCAACTGGATCTTGTCTTCGCCGTCGACCGTCACCATCGGCACTTTACGGAACATTTCCAACGCATTGCTGGTCTTCGTCTCCGGATCATCTTCCAGGTTATAGGTCAACTTGTCCACTTCCACCTTGACCAGCGGCTTTTGCGCCACGACGGTCACTTCCTTCAGTTGCTGGGTGTCGTCATTGAGAAACAATTTGCCGAAATCCAGCACTTTTTTTCCTTCAGACAAGGTAAACGCCTTCTTGGCAGGGATCTTTCCCAGAGATTCCATTGTCATCACATACTTACCCGGCTTGTTCATCGTCGCCGTGAACTTGCCGTCATCATCACAAGCCAACAATTTTACAGGATTCTGTGGCGCGGAAGCCAAAGCGATCCTTAATGTGGCATAAGGTACAGACTCATTGGATAAAGAGTCGACTACTTGGCCCTTAATCGTAAAAGCGGCTGATCCACCTCCGGTTTGCGCAAACACTGACGCAGACACAAATAGTATCAGCATTAAGTAGAGTAGCTTTTCTTTCATTAATTTTGAGAATTTAGATATTATCGATTATACATTCACATAAAAACAACTGCAAATGTAACTTTATCTACGAAGCATTCGTATTTTTACGATTTAAAGAATTGTAAAAGTTGTATTTTAGTATTCTATTTCTGGATAATTCACCTGTTTTTATAGAGACCAATCATAAAAAGGATAAGTTTATGAGAAAATTATCATTCATTTTTGCATCGTCATTATTCGTCGTTACCATGCATGCACAATAACCCTATTGGTTACGCATGCCAAAGTATAGGGTTACAGCTCGCCAAACAGTTCGGTTGGCCTCCGACCCTGGCAAACGATATATCTGCCTGCCTTCTGCGTTGTCGACAATTAAGATTGTACAGAGTTGATAATAGAATGAGAGGATTGTGACCTTAGTACTAAGGGAACTATGGTTGTTTATCTGACAAAAATAAGTAAAATTCTTTTTCACGGCCGGTAATTTGAGGGGACAAATATAAAAAACGTCATTTTTTTCTGTAAACAACTATTCAACGGGTGAAAACAGATACCATTACCCTCCTAATCTCCCCCACAAAATCCATAGTTCCCTTAGGACTAAAATCCATTCGAACGGCACATCATGAACGAGAAAACGGACATAAAACGATTCAACAATATTTTCGTCACCCACCGGGACCGATACATCCGGTTCGCCTATTCTTACACATATAATCAAGAAGCAGCAGAAGACCTGGTGACCGAAAGCCTGATGTATTACTGGGAGAACCGGCATCGGTTAGAAGAAGTCAAAGACATTCCTTTATATATATTAATCACCCTAAAAAACAAATGCCTGGATTACCTTCAACGTGAACGTACCTGGAATCATATCGCCGAAAATTTGCTCTCCGACAAAGAGTGGGAACTGCAAATGCGTATCTCCAGCCTGGAAGCATGCGAGCCGGAGACATTGTTCAGCAATGAAGTGCAGGAGCTTGTCAACCAGGCCTTGGCAAAACTGCCGGAAAAGTCCAGGCATATCTTTATCATGAGCCGGTACGAAGGGAAAAAATACCAAACGATTGCATCGGAAACAAACCTATCAGTCAAGAGCGTGGAGTTCCATATCAGCAAAGCCCTGGATCTACTACGCAAGGAGTTAAAAGACTACCTTCCTTGCCTGCTATTCGTGCTGGACTTCTTTTATGCTCCCTGAATATTTTCACGGTAACCAAACAGTGAAAACAAACCCTCCTGCTAATCAATAAAAATATTTCATTCCCCCTTTAGGGTATTTCCCTTCCCGTTCGCCCTTATTAATAGAAACAGGAAAAAATGGAACAAGAGCTACTACATAAAATGTTCAAAGGAGAGGCCACGGATAACGAACTGGCTCAGATCCGACAATGGGTAAATGCCGGCAAGGCGAACAGAGAAACGTTCTATCATGAACGTGCCCTGTTCGACGCACTCCAATTAAATACTTTTCAAAAAGAAAATCATGCCCGCAAACAGTCCGTATTACTCCGGAAACGGATCGGAAGTGCCGCCGCTGCCGTCATTGTCCTGTTCATACTATATAACATCCAGGTATTCACCGATAAGAACATCCAAGCGGAAACGGCCCTCAACACCATAAAAGTCCCTGCCGGACAACGGGTTGAAGTAACGCTGTCGGACGGAACCCATGTCTGGCTGAACGCCCGGTCGGAATTTTCCTATCCGGTTTCGTTCAACGGAGACAAACGGGAAGTTCTTTTAAAGGGAGAAGCCTTTTTCGAAGTGGCCAAGAATAGAGATAAAAAGTTTATTGTCAACACCGGACGCTGCGAGGTAGAAGTCTTGGGGACACAATTCAACGTAGAAGCCTACAATGAAAATGAATTTTCGACAACCCTCATACAAGGCAGCGTAAAAGTCACCGACAAGTCACAACCAAACGAATCAGTTGTGTTAGAACCCAATAATAGCGTCAGCCTCAACAACGGGAAGCTGACGGTCACTCCCATCACCGACTTCAATCCATACAGTTGGAAAGAGGGGCTTATCACTTTCAAGGATATCCATTTCAAGGATTTGATGAAGAAACTTGAGAAAAATTTCGGTATCCGGATAATGATCGACAATCACACGCTCGACAATTATGCGTGCAGCGGGAAGTTCCGTATATCCGACGGGATTGAACAGGTGCTAAGAGCTTTGCAACAAGATGCCCATTTCACCTTCGAACGGGAGAGCGGAACCGTAATTCGTATTCAATAAACAATTAAACGGATAGCCTATGGACAGGAGATAATCGAAAGGAAGGACAAACCATGTCCGATATAAAAATGAAGTTTCAATCTAATATCATTTATTTAACTATCACAGAAAGATGGATAAAAGAAAAGTTTGTGTATCACGTGTTTTAAAGATGACATCTCTGTTCTTCCTTTCCTGCGCCATGTGCGCGCAAGCGGAAACGGTAAGCTCACAGAGCATACGCATCACGCTTAACAAAAACAATGTCCGGCTGGAAAACATCCTGAACGACATTGAAAGCCAGACCAATTTACTGTTCATTTACAACAAGAACGTAAATGTTAACCGAAAAGTCTCGGTAAATGCCGAAAACATCTCTTTGCAGGAAGTCTTGCAAAACCTGTTCGACAACAATGTATCCTTCAAGATCGAAGGTTCTTACATCATCCTCTCACCGGCCGGAACAACAGGCAGCCCGCAACAAGCAAGGCACACGGTGAAAGGCGTGGTGGAAGATGCCTTAGGCCCTATCGCCGGGGCCAATGTCGTGGAAAAGGGAACGACCAACGGTACGATTACCGATATGGACGGCAACTTCACACTAAACGTAGCGCCGAACGCCGTACTCGTTATTTCGTATATCGGCTACAAAGACCGGGAGATGCCGGTAAACAACAAGACGGACATCCAGGTCAAATTGGCCGAAGACTCACAAGCATTGGATGAAGTGGTGGTGGTCGGTTACGGTGTCCAGAAACGTGCATCCGTAACCGGATCGGTCGCTTCGCTCCAAGCCAAGGATATTGCCACAGTCAAAACTCCGAATGTCAGCAACGCGCTGGCCGGCAAGCTGCCGGGGTTGCGTGCCGTACAAAGGAGCGGTGCTCCGGGTGATGACGACGCAAGCATCGACATCCGCGGTTTCGGCAGCGCGTTAGTCATCGTGGACGGCGTGGAACGTGACTTCAAGCAAATCGATGCCAACGACATCGAATCGATCAGCATCTTGAAAGATGCTTCCGCCGCCGTCTACGGCTTCAAGGGGGCGAACGGCGTTATCCTCGTCACAACCAAAAGAGGAGAAGCCGGCAAACCGAAGATCAATTACAACGGATATGTCGGCATACAAAATATCACCCGCTATCCGGAATATTACAACGGATACGAGTATGCGACCTTGTATAACGAGGCCCAACAGAATATCGGCGTATCAGCACCTTATTCGGCCGAAGACCTGGAACGGTTCAGGCAAGGCATCGGGACAACCGACTGGTATGATGAGGTCATTCGAAAAACCGCTCCTGCCACCTATCACAATCTAAGCGTATCGGGCGGAGCTGAAAAAGTAAAATACTTCTTCTCGCTGGGCTTGACGGATCAGGAAGGTATCTATAAATCGGGAGCTTTCAACTATAAGAAATACAACGTCCGTTCCAATATCAGCGCCGAAGTTGTAAAAGGCTTCAAAGTCGACTTGCAGTTAAGCGGACGGTTGGATACCCGGATGAAACCGTACGAAGCTGAACCGCTGAGCCGCAGCATCCAGATGGCCAAACCGATATTCCCTATCCACGCCAACGACAATCCGGACTATTGGTCCAATCCGGGCGACAAAGGGAACCCGGTACATTTGTCCGATATCGACAACGTCGGCTATGACAGAAGGGACCGCCGAGAGTTCAACGGCTCCATCACCTTGAACTGGGAGATCCCTTGGGTAAAAGGGCTTTCGGCCAAAGCGCTATTGTCTTACGATTACAACAACAAATACAGCCGCAAATGGTACAAAGAGTATTATGAATATACCTACGATGCTGTCAACGACGCATACAACAAATCCGGCAGCCATACCATTTCCGAATTGACAACACAGTCTGACAACTATTTCAAACCGAATGGGCAGGTTTCCTTAAACTATAAAAACACGTTCGGCAAACATGACATCGGCGTATTGGCCCTGTGGGAATTTTACAACGACCGGACCGACTGGGTAAAAGCCTACCGGCAATTCACCGTCGGAGCAATCGACCAAATAGGTGCGGGAGACAAAACCAATATCAACAATGACGGCAAGGCATCCGTATCTGCCCACACCGGATTGGTCGGACGTATCAACTATGCTTTTGCCGGCAAATATTTGGCAGAACTCAGCTTCCGGTATGACGGTTCTTACAAATTCGCACCAGGAAAACGTTGGGGATTTTTCCCCGCAGCCTCCTTGGGATGGAGGATTTCCGAAGAGGACTTCTTCAAGGAGTCATTACCCATGTTCGACAATTTAAAAATCAGAGGTTCATACGGTAAAGTAGGAGATGAAGGCGACTTTGCCGCCTATCAATACCTGTCAGGATACACCTATCCTTCAGGCAACTATGTCTTAGGTTCCGGCGGACTCACGAATGGAGCAAAAGACAAAGGCATGCCCAATACAAATCTTACCTGGTACGAATCGACAACAGCCAATGCCGGATTTGAAGCATCCGTTTTATCAGGCTTGCTCAATGTCGAGTTTGATTACTTCATCCGGAAGAGAGACGGCTTGTTAGCAACCCGCATATTGACATTGCCAACAACATTCGGACAGTCTTTGCCACAAGAGAACCTGAACTCCGACAAAACACAAGGATTCGAAATCGTATTAGGGCATCGCAAAAGCATTGGCGGTTTCACCTACGATGTAAAAGCGAATTTCTCTACCACCCGTATCTACAACGAACATGTGGAACGTGCAGTCTCGGCCAACATGTATGACAATTGGAGGAACAACAGCAATAATCGTTATAAAGATATCCAATGGGGTAAGGTCTGCATCAGACAGTTCAAAAGCTACGAAGAGATTCTCAACTCCCCGGTCCAAGACAACAACGGAAACAAATCGCTGATGCCCGGTGATTTGAAGTTCGAGGACTGGAACAACGACGGCATCATCGACGCGAAGGACGACCAGCCGATCGGGCACGGCAATACGCCCCGCATGTATTATGGTTTGAACCTCCAAGGGGAATACAAAGGATTCGACCTGACCGTATTCTTCCAAGGCGCTGCCGGCCATGAGGTATTCACGACGGGCGACTTCATGGCTCCTTTCATCCAGCAAGGCCTTGGCAACGGCATCACCTTGAACTTGGACCGCTGGCATCGGGAAGACCCTTCGGATATGCAAAGCGAATGGATTCCCGGATATATGCCGGCTCTCCGTCCTACCGGGTTTTCGGCAAATGCCAGCACCAACACCTGGACAAGGCAAAAAGCCAACTACCTGCGTCTGAAAACCATCGAAGTCGGATATACTTTCCCAAAAAAATGGATGCAAAGAGCCGGTATCGAAAACCTGCGCGTCTATGTAAACAGTTTCAATACGGCTACAATCACCAGCCGCACCGGCATCATGAAATACATGGACCCGGAAAACAGTGAAAGCATGTTCCGCTATTATCCGCAAATGAAAACATTCAATTTCGGTGTTAATCTAACATTCTAAAAGTAAGAAACGATGAAGACAACAATCACAAAATATATCGGATGCGGATTCCTTTTGTTAGGTACGACCGCATGTGCCGGCTACCTTGAAAAAGAATCTTTCGACATCATCACTCCCGGACAGGTCTGGCAAGACCCTAAATTGATCAACGGTGTAATGGTTAATTTATATGACGGACTGAACCTGGAAGATTTCAACTACTGGTATCGGGACTCATGGCGCTTGATGAACGCTTCCTCCATGTCGGACGAAGCGCAAGGCTCTTTCCAGAAAGATCCTCTCTTTGATAATGGCAATGCCACATACACCTATGAAGATGCTTTGTTTGAACAAAAATTTTCAGATCGTTACAAGTATATCCGAAACTGCAACGACTTCATCAGCCAGTTGCAGGAAGCGACAGCTCTGTCCGAATCTGAAAAGGAACTGTTGCTGGCTGAATCTCGCTTCATCCGCGCCATGCACTATTTTACGTTAGTTAAACGATATGGGGGAGTTCCCCTGATCGACAAACCGCAAGTGTATGATCCGAACGACCTGGAAGCATTGATGGTTCCTCGCAATAAAGAAGTCGAAGTGTATGATTTCATTATAAAAGAATGCAGGGAAGCAGCACAAGGCCTTCCCGATGCAAGAAGTTCGGATGCCAAATACAGAGCCGACAAATATGTCGCATTAGCATTATGCTCACGTGCGGCTTTATACGCAGGTTCAATTGCCCGTTACGGGACAGTACAATTGGATGGCCTTGCCGGAATCCCGGCATCCGAAGCGGATCGTTTTTTCCAGACATCCTATGATGTTTCAAAAACGATCATATCTTCCGGCCTTTATGCCTTGTATCACAAGAAACCAGATAACAAAGCACAGAACTTTTGCGATATGTTCCTGAAAGGGAACGGCGACAACGGAGAATATATTTTCCAGAAACAATATAACGTCGCCGGTGGCAAAGGCCACGACTGGGACAAACGTAACGCCCCTTTCTCTTATCGCGGAGGCGGTTGGGGATGCGGTATCGCTCCTACTCTTGAAATGGTGGAAGCATACGAGTACATAGATGGTTCCAAAGGAACCTTAAAACTGGAAGAGAACGGGAAACCGCTTCGTTTCGATGATCCGTACGAGTTATTCGCAAACAAAGACCCGCGCTTGCACGCTTCCGTTTATTTGCCGGGCTCCCCTTGCCAGAACACAAAGATCGAATGGAAAAGAGGCATCATCGTTTCTGATAACGAAAGATACCAGGCCACCAGCCAACCGGACGGCGGCAACACGATAGAAATCAACGGCAACACCTATAGCACCTCAGGAAAGGATGGCGGGGCAGACGCCGGAGATGCCTCCAAGACAGGCTTCTATCAGAAGAAATTCTGGGACGAGACATTGACCGACATGAACATGGGCAAGTCCGAAACACCGTGGCCGGTTTTCCGTTTAGGAGAAATTTATCTAAATTTGGCGGAAGCTGCAATGGAGTTGGACAAGTCGTCCGAAGCATTGGATGCCGTCAACAAGATTCGCGAACGCGCCGGAATCGCCTTATTGTCAAACATCAATATGGAAAAGGTCCGTCACGAACGCAGAGTGGAACTGGCATTCGAAGGCCATCGCTTCTGGGACATGAAGCGTTGGAGGATCGCTCACTTGGATGTGGCACAAGGCGGATTGAACGGATTCAGGGGGACGGCATTATATCCTTGGTATGATATTCGTGACGGCAAATATGTATTCGAAAGAGGTACAAACCCTCCGAAACAGTTGCGTATTTTCTTGGAAAAGAATTATTATACCAAAATCAACCAAGACGATATGAACTCAAACCCGAATCTTATTCAGAACCCGGGGTACACCAATTAATCATCTAATATTAGAAATTTGATATGAAAAAGATAAGTTTATTACTGATGGCCGTTTGCTCATTATGCTTCACAAGCTGTTTGAGCGACCTGGACAATTATGAATCTCCCAACGGAGGCATCAAAGGACAAATCCTGGACGCAGAGACGAATGAACCGATCCCTCTGCCGGTACAAGGGTCTACCGGAGTTATTATCAACATGTTCGAACAAAACACGGATGCGACACAGTCGGTCGATTTCTATGCAAAGACGGATGGATCATACGAAAATACGAAATTATTCAACTGTGATTACAAAATTGTTGTAAACGGTCCGTTCGTTTCTCCTTGTGAAGAATTCGTAACCGTAAAAGGACAGACCACATTGAACCTGAAAGCCACTCCGTATGCAAGGATCAACGCTTCGGCCCGGGTGGAAGGCAAGACAATCACGATTACATACAAGGTGAATCCGACAAACAGCAATTTCAAGGTATCCGAAGTGTATGGCTACTGGAATTTTGCACCGGGTGTTGATAACGGAAATGCCAACCAAGCCGGCAAACAGACCGTCAAGGAGCAGGAAGGAACGATCGTCTTCGATCTGGAAAACGATAAAAACTATCAGGACAACCTGTACAAAATAAAAGGGAACGGTAACAAAATATACGTACGTGTCGGTGCAAAAACAGAAAGCGCGGTCAACTACAGTATCATTATAGAAACGATTGTACAATAAACAACCTTTGGGGGTGTGTCAAAATAAAAACCGGACACAGAGATCATTTTTTTGACACGCCTCCTTTTTTTATTCTTCAGGAACATGAAAAAAAGTATCTTGCTCATCAGCCTGGCCGCCCTACCTCTATTCGGGTATAGCCAAAATGTATTACCGGACTGGGCCTTAGGCGGCTTTGTCAGACCGGAAAAAGTCAATCCGATCATCACTCCCGATCCTTCCAGCCAGTTCGACTGTCCCATGCAGGAGAGAAAAACAGGATGGGAAGAAAGCGATGTGTTCAACCCCGCAGCAACCGTAAAAGACGGTAGGATATATGTCCTTTACCGGGCTGAGGACAATTCTGCGACAGGAATCGGCAAACGCACTTCGCGTATCGGATTAGCCGAATCCGAAGACGGCATCCACATGAAACGCCGGAGTACTCCTGTCATGTATCCGGACAAAGACGATATGAAGGAATACGAATGGCCGGGAGGGTGCGAAGACCCGCGCGTGACAATGACGGAAGACGGCCTGTATGTCATGGCCTACACTTCCTGGAACCGGAAAGTGGCTCGCCTCTGCATCGCCACATCACGCGACCTGACCAAATGGGAAAAACACGGCCCTGCTTTTGCCGAAGCCTACAACGGACGTTTCAAGGACCTTTTCTGCAAATCCGGCTCGATGGTGACAACAATCAAAGACGGGAAACAAGTGTTGACAAAGATTGACGGAAAATATTTCATGTACTGGGGAGAACATGCGGTCTACGCTGCGACCTCCGACGACTTGGTCAACTGGACACCGATATTGGATGAGAAAAACGAACTGGCGACCGTCATCAAACCCCGTCCGCAGTACTTCGACAGCGCATTGACCGAGTGCGGTCCTCCCGCTATCCTGACAGACAAAGGTATCGTCTTGCTTTATAACGGCAAGAACCAGACAAACGACAGCAAGCGCGACAAGCGTTTCACAGCCGGAGCTTACTGCGCCGGACAGATTCTGACCAACCCGAAGGAACCGATGAAGGTTCTGCAACGCCTGGACGTTCCTTTCTTCCGACCGATGGCTTCATTCGAAAAGAGCGGACAGTATGTCGACGGAACCGTTTTTATCGAAGGTTTGGTCTTTTTCAAAAACAAATGGTATCTCTATTACGGATGCGCGGATTCTCAGGTCAGTGTGGCCATTTACGACCCGGCAAAGAAAACTCCGGGCGATCAGATCCCAAAATAAAGAGGCTAAGACGGCACAGGATAATTTCCTATCCTTTCTTGATAAATTCCGGATAAAAGACAAGAATAACTGAAATTGTTTCCGTACTTTTGCCGAAAATTTACAAACTATGCCGACATTTTTTGTTGTCCTCTTTAGTGTTTATCTTGCAGGAAACATCTACATATTCAGGAGAGGAGCACAGGCTTTGGTTGCCCAGCCTTTCGGGGTCAAGGTCTTATTGACCGTATTGTTCTGGTGTGGCGCTTTGTCGTTTATCGGTAGCTTTTTAGCCCGGGATACAAAATTGCCAGGCATCTTGGCTCATACGGTCCACGAAATAGGAAACGGATGGCTGGTTTTCGCGCTCTATATGGTATTGTGCCTGGTCATATTCGACTTGCTCCGGCTCTTCAACTTTCCGTGCAAATATGGGTTTTATATATCATTATTCCTGACGCTTAGCGCATTAAGCTACGGATACTATAATTATCAACATCCGGAAACAAAAGTTATCAACATAGTTATCAACAAGCAGGCCACCCATAATGAACACCTGTTGAAAGTCGTTTCCGTCAGCGATATCCATTTAGGATACGGGACGGATAAAGAGAAACTGAAACAATATGTCGAGCTGATCAACGCACAGCAACCGGATCTCATCCTGATAGGAGGCGACTTGATCGACAACAGCGTAGTCCCCCTCTATGAAGAGAAAATGGCGGAAGAGCTGGCCAAGCTGAAAGCTCCTTTAGGCATCTACATGGTTCCGGGCAACCATGAATACATCAGCGACATCCGGAAAAGCATGCGGTTCATAAGCGAAACGCCGATCCGCCTGTTGAGGGACGAAGTGGTGGCGTTGCCCGGAGGCATACAAATAATCGGTCGGGATGACCGCAGCAATAAATCCCGGTTATCTTTGCAAGAGTTGACGAAAAGAATCGATCCGGCAAAACCTGCCATCCTTTTGGACCATCAACCGTATGACTTGCCGGATACAGAACAAGCGGGCATAGACCTCCAGTTCAGCGGGCATACGCATCGCGGACAAATATGGCCGGTCAGCCTGATCACCGACTACCTGTTCGACCAAAGCCACGGGTACAGGCAATGGGGGGACAGCCATATTTACGTATCTACCGGTTTGTCGCTTTGGGGACCGCCTTTCCGGATCGGGACCGACAGCGAGCTTGTCGTATTCAATATTACCTGTAAATAGCCGGCAAACATGAAAGTCTTCATTCAATCGATAGTAGCACAGATATTACTGAACCCTTATATCTTCTGGCGAGGGCTCCAGGCAATTCCCCCCAAAAAAAGCTGGAGGATTCCCTATATCCTGTTCTTTGTCCTTGAATTATCTCTTTTTTTCTTCGGCTTCATATTCCGTAATGTACTGCCGGATTCCCTCATGATTACCATCCAGTATATTTGTAACACTTGGTATATCGCCTCTATTTATATTACGCTCTCCCTCTTGGCCCTGGAAGCAATCCGGCTCAGCGACCGTTTCTTCCATTGGATTCCTCTACGGATCACAGACCACCGGAGGCAAACGAAGTTGGTACTGTTCTTTCTGATCACGGCAACCGTCACCGGCCTCATGTTCCATGCCTACCATGCCGTAGCCTATCCGATTGTCAAAGATGTATATGTCACCCTTCCTAAAGGAAGCAGCGACCGTGACAGCCTGACGGTTGTCATGATGAGCGACCTCCATATCGGAGAAGTGATCGGCAAGGAACTGGTACAACGATACGTGAAGATGAGCAACGAACAACATCCCGACATGGTGGTTCTGATAGGCGATATCATGGATTACGAATCCCGTTTTGCCGAAAAAGCTCGTATCGAAGAGGATTTGAGACAACTGGAAGCTCCGTTAGGCGTATATGCGGTGTATGGCAACCATGAATACCGCGCCAACCGCATAGCCAAATACCGCTGGCTGAAGAAAACAGGGGCGACCCTCCTGATCGATTCCGTCGCCCGGCCGGACTCCTCCTTCTATCTGATCGGGCGGGACGACCGGATCAACAAGAAAAGAAAGCCGTTGCAGGCACTTATGGCTGGCATCGACACGACCAAGCCGGTCATCGTACTGGACCATCAACCTTGGTCGTTTGCAGAAATGAGAATGAACAGGGCAGATCTCGGACTTCACGGGCATACCCATAACGGACAACTATGGCCCTATTCTCTTCTGATGAAGCTGATCTACGAATGCTCTTACGGCTACCATCAAAAAGGGCCGACCCAATTCTATGTATCTTCCGGCATCGGCACTGCCGGGCCTCCTTACAGGGTCGGCACTGTTTCGGAAATGGTCGTGCTGCACATCCGGTTCGCCGATTGAACAGAGCGGGACCTTATTCTTCCGCCTCTTTTTCCGGAGTATCCAAGGTCTTCTTATACAATTCAGGATCGCCCAACACTTCCAACGCCTTATCCAGAACTTCATCATCCTTCAGGCTATTTATCAGCTCGCCTTTCTGGAAATAATAACGTTTCATGATTTCGGAAGCCATCAGTTTCTTGATCTGATCTTTATTACGGTCGAAATCCCGTTCCAAGTCCGGAGTCAGTTTGGCTTCCAAAGAGTCGAAGATAGTAGAATCATTATCCATGTAACCCTCGAACTTAGCCACCTCCTTGAGGTTCTTCAGCAGCTTTTCGCTTTGCCGGTCGTAGGTGAAATCTTTTTCTTTGGCATATTGCTTGAACGCCTCGAAATCCTCGTCGGCCACCTCGAAATCTTCGGGCGGAGCGATTTTCTTATGTTTCTGTGACCATTCGGCAACAAAGTCCGTCAAGAGAAAGTCCGTCACCAAATAGAACATCATCGTCGGTGTTTCCGGCTCCTCAATCTTAAAATCCGGAGTGATGCCTCCACCATCCCGGACTGGACGTCCGTTGGAAGTATGGAAGACAGATGTCAGGCTGTCCGGAATCGCCCCGACGCTGCCGTCGGCTTTCCGGTGCGAATAGTCTATCTGCTGGATACAACGTCCGCTGGGGATGTAATATTTGCTCATCGTCACTTTCAGACTTCCGTTATAAGGGAGTTCGCGTGGAGACTGCACCAGCCCCTTGCCGAAAGAACGCTGTCCGACCAACACGGCGCGGTCCATGTCCTGCAAAGCCCCCGAAACGATCTCGGCAGCCGATGCGGACCCACCGTTAATAAGGACAGCCATCGGGATCACCGTGTCGAGCGGTTCGTTAGGCGTACGATAAGTACGATCCCACTGGGTGATCTTTCCTTTTGTCGAAACCACCTCTTTCCCTTTCGGGACGAACATGCCGACAATTTGCGTGGCACTTTCCAGCAGGCCGCCACCATTGTTTCGCAGATCCAATATCAACGAATGAACATGATAGTTCTTTTTCAAGTCCTCGAACGCATTTTTCACTTCCTGCGCGCTCTTGTCCGTGAATCCCTTCAAGTAGATATAACCTACGCCATCACCACGCACGCCATAATAGGTCACCTGATTTTCCATGATCTGCTTGCGTACCAGTTCCACTTCACGCGGTTTCTTGTCATACGGGCTTTTTACCTTCAATACCATTTTCGTATTGGGAACCCCTTTCAGCAGGGCACTCACCTCATCCGAAGACTTGTCGGTCACATCCACCGTGTCGATGGCCAGGATGCGGTCACCCGCTTTCAACCCTGCCAAGGCAGCCGGCATCCCTTCGAACGGCTCGATAATATAGACACCTCCCTCCTTCCGTTCGCGAATGTAAGAACCTATACCGCCGTATTCACCGGTCGTCATGAATTTCAATTTGTCCATTTCCTGCTCAGGGTAGTATTCGGTATAAGGGTCCAAACCTCCCAACATGGCATTGATACCCCGGCGCACCGTTTTCTCGACATCGACCGAATCCACGTAAAACATTTCCACCTCTTTTACCAGCGCGTTAAAGATATCCAGGTTTTTACTGACCTCGAAACGGTTGTCTTTCTGTGCCAGTCCGGGGATCACGCCTCCCGACAGGAGCAGGAAAGCCAAAAGAGCTATTGTTTTCTTTCGTCGTTTACACATATAATATTTAGTTAATAACGATGTAAATGTATATAATAAACGCTTGTCAGGCCAATATACGATTTACTTTTAACTTTATTTGTTCCCATTTGTCATCCGGTATCTGTGCCCCGATCACATCAATTATGTAACCGGCCAAAAGAGAGCCGATGCGGGCCGACTGTTCCAAGGTAGCACCGACCGACTGTCCATAAAGGAATCCGGCAGCGAAGTGATCTCCGGCTCCCGTCGTGTCGACCGGTTTGCCTCCTTCCGCCGGAACAGCGATAACCTGCCCCTTGCTTCCCACCAAAGCACCTTCCTTGCCCAACGTAACCAAAGAGATCCCCACCTGTTTCGAAAGCATTTCGACTGCTTCATGCGCTTTCAGCCCGGTAAAGGCTTCCGCTTCGCTTTCGTTAGAGAAAAGGATATCGACATATTCAGGGATAATATCGTCTAACAGTCCCCGGAAAGCATTCACGATATTAAAATTGGAAAGATCAAGGGCGACCTTCAGTCCTAACTTCTTTGCTTTCTGCATAGTAGTACGTACCAGTTCTTCGTTCACCAGCAGATAGCCTTCGATATAGATACATTGATATGCGGAAAGCATATCTTCCGTGATCTCATCCGCCGTAATCGTCGGGGCCGGTCCGAGGAACGTGCCCATCGTACGCTCGCCATCAGGTGAAATCAAAACCGTACAACTGCCGGAAATACCGTCTGTCTTGACAAAATAGGGAGAGACATTCGCTTTTTTCAAGGCCTCTTCATAATATGCGCCTACGGAATCGGAACCGATCTTACCTATGAATCCTGCATTGGCTCCCAAAGTAGCCATCGCACGCATAGTATTGCACACCGAACCCCCCGGAGCCTGGCTGCGTTCGAGCCTTTCCTGCGACTTGCGGATTTTTATCATCTGTTCCTGATTGATCATATCCATCGCACCCTTGCGAATACCTACATCCGTCAATACCTCGTCGTTTTCAAGCCTCAGCAACACGTCTACCAAAGCGTTTCCTAATCCAATTGTATTCATTTTTCTATTTTTTTTTCGCAAAGATATTGCATATTTCAAAAAGAACCTCTACTTTTGCAGTGCAATTTCAGAAAGGGGTATGATAAGTACCTAATTGAAATAAACAAATTCTTCCTTAGCTCAGTCGGTTAGAGCATCTGACTGTTAATCAGAGGGTCCTT
>CAJTMR010000002.1:182740-234332 GCA_910577325.1 uncultured Parabacteroides sp. | reverse complement strand
AGAGCATCTGACTGTTAATCAGAGGGTCCTTGGTTCAAGTCCAAGAGGAAGAGCGGAAAAAGAGATACTTCATAAGAAGATATCTCTTTTTTTATGTCCAAAAATCCGGTTTAATTGTAAGTCCCCCTCCATGAAACCGACAATGACTCACCCCGACAATCAGACATCATCACAGGGCAACCGCCCCAAAATCATAAAGTGTCCATCTATTTCCGCCACCGATACGGACTAATCATATAATGTTTTTGCAAAAACAACCATCATACTATCATATCCGTTTGTATATTGTTTCAAACCAATATGTTATAGCATGATAGTTGCCGTTTTTAACTATCATTCATCTATCACAACTATCATAGTTAAAAACGATAACATGCTGTGTATCAATCAAACGATAAAAACAGGGACCGTCCGGGAACAGGTGCGAAACATGTTAAAACGGCTTCTTTTTCCATCAAGACAGGCTTTTCTTTTGTCAAAAACAGCTTGCAAAGCCGCTTGAGACCCGGGTGTACCCACCACCAAGACCCGGGCGCGGAAGAGGTGCAGACCCGGGTCTGCGCGAGACCTTTGCGGGGGTGCAGGTATGTTTATCCGCCGTGTCGGAGGCTCTTTTATGCCTCATTCTTGCATCTTATCCGGCGAAAAAGGTCGTTTTATATTCAAACGACCCCGTTTTGCCGATGGCTATTTTTGCCTATGTAAACATAAACAACATATTATCAGTCATATAAATAAATACCCATGTAAGATTGCAATTTTTTAGTGCGGTTGCCCTGATTTTTTCAGCCTAAACGCTTGCAGATTCCAAAAAATATCGTACCTTTGCACTGCAATTGAAAATAACGGGGGCAGTTACCAGAGTGGCCAAATGGGGCTGACTGTAACTCAGCTGGCTTTCGCCTTCGGTGGTTCGAATCCATCACTGCCCACAAAAAGATGCTGTATATATTTTATACAGCATCTTTTTTTATAACTATCATCCCATTTTTTATATGCCCATATTTTTTGAGGAAAAGGAAGCAATAGATGGCAAATTAATTAGTAAGTTTGCAGCCATACTTACTAAATTAAAATAAAGACAATGACAACAATCATTTTAATAGCCGTAATTGTGATCTTGGCAATCTGGATCATTTCTTTGTATAACTCATTGGTGAAATTACGTAACAACCGCGAGAACGCATTTGCCGACATTGATGTACAGCTCAAGCAACGCCATGACCTTATTCCGCAGTTGGTCGAAACAGTTAAAGGCTATGCCTCACACGAAAAAGAGACGCTGGAGCGCGTCATTAACGCCCGTAACGGAGCGATAAGTGCCAAAACGATCGACGATAAGATCGTAGCAGAAAACGCCCTGACTGCCGCCCTTGCCGGATTGAAAATCACTCTCGAAGCCTATCCCGATCTGAAAGCAAACCAAAACTTCTTGCAGTTGCAGGAAGAAATTTCCGATTTGGAAAACAAACTGGCTGCCGTACGTCGTTATTTCAATTCGGCCACAAAAGAGTTGAACAATGCAGTCGAGATATTTCCGTCTAATCTGATCGCCAGCATGTTCGGTTTCAAGAAGGAAAAGATGTTTGATCTGGGCGAACAACAACGTGCAACACTCGAAGAAGCACCTAAAATCAAATTCTAAAGATGCAATACGTCGGCATACAAACCCAACAGAGCAGGAACAATTTCCGTTCCCTGCTCCTGCTTTGCTTATTTCCCTGCTTGGTAATCGGATTGCTCTTTGCGTTCTGCTACTTATTTCACTTGTTGGTGATAAACAATGACGGCATGACACAAGCCGAACCGCTCGGATATTCTACCGGAATGTTCCTCCAAATAGCACCATACATACTTGGCGGCGTACTCATCTGGTTCATCATCGCCTATTTTGCCAATACGAGCATCATCAACTCGGCAACCGGCTCCAAACCTTTGTCAAGAATAGAAAACAAAAGAGTATATAACTTAGTAGAAAACTTGTGCATAAGCCAAGGGATGAAAATGCCCAAAATCAATATCATCAACGATGATTCGCTGAACGCTTTTGCAAGCGGCATTAACGAAAGAACTTACACCATCAGCCTCTCGCGGGGGATTATCGACAAACTGGACGATCCCGAACTGGAAGCGGTCGTTGCACACGAACTATCGCATATCCGCAACAAGGACGTGCGTCTGATGATCGTATCAATTGTCTTTGTTGGTATCTTTGCCATGCTCGCACAAATGGCCTCGCGCTCCATTTACTACTCGTCGATAGGGCACAGAAGGGATGAAAAAAACAACACCGCGATCATCATCGTTTTAATAATGGTCATTACAGCTATCGGTTATTTCTTCTCCATGCTGATGCGTTTTGCAATCTCGCGCAAAAGGGAATATCTGGCCGACGCCGGAGCTGCCGAGATGACTAAAAATCCGCTTGCCCTCGCCAATGCTCTACGAAAAATATCAGCCGATCCCGATATTGAAGCTGTCAACCGGGAAGACATAGCCCAACTTTTCATCCAGCATCCAGGTAAACAGGCCATAAATGCACTGAACGGTCTAAGCGGACTTTTCGCCACTCATCCACCTATCGAAAAGCGGATACAAGTACTCGAACAATTCTAAATTTAATCAAGAATTAAATATAAAATCATTCCAATCACGGCTTAATTTAATATCTTTGATGCCGAAAAATTAAGTGTTGGAAATGATACAAAAAGAATTGATCGACGATCTCAAGTTGAAATGGGATCGCATACAGCAGGCAATGCAAAAAATAAATGCCGACGGATGTCTGCTTACCGTGGATGTGAATCTATATTATACAACCGGACGTATCTATAATGGCTATTTCTACCTTCCTGCGAAAGGTGCTCCTTGGTTCTTCGTGAAACGTCCGAATGGT
The DNA here is from genome assembly GCA_910577325.1 of uncultured Parabacteroides sp. Lineage (GTDB taxonomy): Bacteria > Bacteroidota > Bacteroidia > Bacteroidales > Tannerellaceae > Parabacteroides. The sequence goes on along the minus strand of CAJTMR010000002.1, from coordinate 231,436 downwards.
TTGACCGGCGAACATGTGGAATACATCCGTAAACCGGAACAGATAGTAGAACTGTTTGCATCCCACGAACTGAAAATGCCGGAAAAGCTTCTGCTCGAAGCCGACGAACTGACGTACAATGATTATATACGCCTGCAAAAGATCTTCAATCCGAAAGAGACCGGAAACGCAACCGCCATAATGCGCGAACTGCGCCGGATAAAGACACCACACGAAATCGAAATGTTCCGTATCTCGGCCAACCGCCACGCCAAGACATACGCCGAGATCCCGGAATGTTTCCGTCCCGGAATGACAGACCTCGAATTCCAGTATGAAATAGAAAAGCGGATGCGCAAGAACGGTTCAATCGGACTGTTCCGTGCATTCGGTGCCTACATGGATATTTTTATGGGAAGTATTTTAGCAGGAGAAAACGCCGAAGTCCCCTCTCCCTTCGATTTCGCTTTGGGTGGCGGCGGTATCGACGCATCCTGCCCGTTAGGGGCGAACGGGACAGTCCTGAAAGAAGGTACGGCCATTATGGTAGACATGGCGGGGAACTATACGGCTTATATGACAGATATGACACGCGTGTTCTCCGTAGGCCGCCTGACTGAACTTGCTTACCGAGCACATCAGACCGCCCTTCTTATCGAAAGCGAAATCGAAAACATCGCCAAACCGGGAACCTCCTGTTCCGAACTGTATGAGATAGCCGCCAGAATCACCGAGAACCAGAAACTCAGCACTTATTTCATGGGAACCAAGCAACAAGCGAAATTCGTAGGACACGGTATCGGTATCCAGATAAACGAACTTCCGGTTCTTACGCCCCGCTCGAAAGAGGTTCTGGAGCCGAACATGGTTTTTGCACTCGAACCTAAATATGTAATACCGGGTGTAGGTGCCGTCGGCATCGAAAACAGTTTTCTGGTTACGGAAACCGGACTGGAGAAAATCACGCAATTTGCAGAAGAAATCATACAACTATAAATAAAAAGAACATGAAAAAGACAATTACACTTCTCCTGTTACTGGCTGTTATCTTTATGCCGGTAAAGGCTCAGGACGTAAAAAACGTAAAGCCGGTGAAAAATGTCATTCTTCTGATTCCGGACGGAACATCATTGGGCACAGTATCCATGGCACGTTGGCTACAATGGTACACGAACCCCGACAAACCGAAATTGAACATCGACCCGTATCTCTGCGGAACGGTTCGTACACATTCTTCGAATGCCCCGATCGGCGATTCAGCACCTACGACTTCCTGCTACATGACGGGGCAACCCAGCCGTACAGGTTACGTTTCCACTTATCCGGAGAATGACGGCGACAACGACATTTACCCGACCGACCCGGCACGCGCTTTCCAGCCGTTGACAACCGTTTTGGAAGCGGTCAAAATAAAACAAGGCAAATCTACCGGACTGGTTTTCACCTGTGAATTCACACACGCGACACCGGCCGACTGTTCCGCCCACAGCTACAACCGTGGCAAATATGAATGGATCGCCCCACAGATGGCCCACAACGACCTGAACGTCGTGATCGGCGGTGGAACCAGCCTGTTACCCGAAGAAAGCGAAGCCTATCTGAAAGGTAACGGATACGGTGTCTTCAAAAATGACATCAATGGCATGCGCAATTACAAAGGCAACAATATGTGGGCTTTGTTCGGCGACAGGGAAATGGCTTACGATATCGACCGCGATCCGGCCCAGCAACCTTCCTTGGAAGAGATGACACGCAAAGCGATCGAAAAGTTATCACAGAACCCGAACGGCTTCTTCCTTATGGTGGAAGGCAGCAAAGTCGACTGGGCCGCCCATGCAAACGATCCGGTCGGCATGGCAACCGATTTTCTGGCTTACGACCGTGCTTGCGGTGCGGCTCTCGAATTTGCCCGTCAAAATGGCGAAACTGCCGTTATCATGGTTCCTGACCACGGCAACAGCGGTATCAGTATCGGCCGTCGCGACTGCAAAGGATACGACAAACTGAGCAAAGAACAGTTGTTCCACCAGTTTTCCCTGTGCAAATTGACCGCCGAAGGTTTCGCCAAGAAGATAAACAGTGTTCCTGCATCCGAAGTGCAAAACGTATTCCGCACGTATGCCGGTTTCGAACTGACCCCGGAAGAGCAGGACGCTTTAAATCACTGCAAAGACTATAAGAACAGCCCGATACCGGAAAACGAACGTTCGATCAAAGGCAAAGGTTCCCTGTATAGCAGCTCGCTTACTTCTTTCATGTCTCAATTGCTGACATCCCGCACTTGTTTCGGTTTCACAACCGGCGGACACACAGGCGAAGATGTATTCCTCGCAGCTTACCATCCTGATCATGCAAGCCTGCCGACCGGCATGCACACGAATATTGAATTGAACCATTATCTCTGTGCCCTGTTCGGCATGACACACGACACGCTGGAAGAACTGACAGCCGGCAACTTTGCTCCTCACACGGAAGTATTCAAAGATTTCAAATGTGAAATCGTTCCGGCAAAAGACGAAAAAGGTTCTCCTTCATTGGTTGTAAAGAACAAGAAGAAACAAATCAATATCGTACCGTTCAGCAACATCGTGACAATCGGCAAAAAAGGCCAGGAAGAAATCCGCCTGAATTCGGTAATCGTATATGTAGACAAAAACAATACATTCTACCTGCCGACCAAACTCGTAGAATATCTGCAATAAAAAACGACAGTGTACCTAAACATCCTTGTCTCGCGTCAAATGCGAAGGACAAGGATGTTTAGACATACTCTTTTTTCTTCGTGAATCAACAACCCCCCATTAACCGAACCTCCCCCCTGAATATTCATTTTACACACTACATAACAATAAGTTATAGTTATTTGTTTTTTTCAATTTTTCTTTTCTTAAAATATCTATACAGTATCAATATGGAAGATTTATATCGACATTCGGACAAATAATAGCGTTCTTTATTAAGGTACATTTGCGTCGTTTTTAAAGAATACAACGAATATGACAAGAGCAAATGCAAAATGGATACGGCTGATGGCAGTTATCGGCTGTACGACAATGTGGATGGCATCCTGCAAACATGCACCGGATGCGCAGATGAAAGCATCTTACGCGACGATGAAAGTTTCTACGGCAGACAAAGAGCTGACAACCCCTTATTCGGCCACGATCCGCGGCCGTCAGGATATAGATATTTATCCGCAAGTATCAGGGACTATCGAACGGCTCTGTGTAACGGAAGGACAGGTTGTCCGGAAAGGACAATTACTTTTTGTCATAGACCAAGTCCCTTACAAGGCTGCATTGAAGACAGCCCAAGCAAATGTGGAAGTGGCAAAAGCAGCTTTAGCTACCGCCGAACTGAACTACAACAGCACTAAAGAACTGTTTGCCAAAAAGGTAGTTTCGGCTTTTAACCTGAAAACAAGTGAAAATAATTATCTGACCGCCAAAGCGCAATTGGCACAGGCGGAAGCCCAGGAACTGAACGCCCGCAACAACCTGTCTTATACGGAAGTGAAAAGCCCGTCCGACGGAGTTGTCGGCATGCTGCCCTACCGCTCTGGAGCCTTGGTTAGTGCCAGTATCCCTCAACCATTGACAACGGTTTCTGACAATTCGAACATGTATGTTTACTTCTCCATGACCGAAAATCAGTTGCTGGCCATGAGTCGCCAGTACAAAAATATGGACGAAGCATTGGAAAACATGCCGGAAGTATCGTTAAAACTAAATGACCAGTCTATTTACGAACAAAAAGGAAAGATCGAATCGATCAGCGGAGTGATTGACCGGAAAACCGGCACAGTCGGCGTGCGCGCCGTATTCCCCAACGAATCCCGCCTGCTTCATAGCGGAGCATCCGGTAACGTGCTCATACCGCAGACCTACAAAAACTGTATCGTTATTCCTCAAGGTGCAACAGTACGTTTGCAAGACAAAACGCTTGTCTATAAAGTAGTGGACGGAAAAGCTGTTTCCACATTGATTACCGTCGCCGAACTCAACGACGGTCGCGAATACATCGTACTTGACGGATTGAAAGTAGGTGAAGAGATCGTATCCGGAGGCGCCGGGTTAGTACGTGAAGGAACGCAAGTTAAATGAAAGGACAAAGTATGAAAGGAAACATATTTATCAAACGGCCTGTTATGGCCATCTCCATCTCCATTCTTATTTTGGCGATCGGATTAATCTCGCTCTTTACCTTGCCGGTAGAGCAATATCCTGATATTGCACCTCCGACGGTCCATGTATCAGCCAATTATACAGGGGCGGATGCCAATGCAGTAATGAACAGTGTCATCATGCCACTGGAAGAGAGTATCAACGGTGTGGAAAACATGATGTACATGACTTCCACGGCAACCAATGCAGGTTCGGCCACGATTGAGGTCTATTTCAAACAAGGGACAAACCCCGATATGGCAGCTGTCAACGTACAAAATCGCGTAACGAAAGCACAAGGCTTATTGCCCGCCGAAGTAACCCGCATAGGAGTCAGCACTCAAAAACGACAGACCAGTTTTTTACAGATCGACGCACTTGTCAGTTCCGATGGACGATATGACAAAACATTCCTTGGAAACTACCTCGACATCAACGTCGTCCCACGTATCAAACGTATTGAAGGCGTAGGCGACGTAATGGAGTTGGGTGATACCTATAGCATGCGTATCTGGTTAAATCCCGAACGAATGGCCCAATACGGATTGATTCCTTCGGACGTGACATCCGTATTAGGCGAACAGAACATCGAGGCTCCGACCGGTTCGTTAGGAGAAAATTCGAAAAACGTGTTCCAGTACACCATGAAATATCGTGGACGCCTGAAAAGCGTGGAAGAATTCCAGAATATCGTCGTACGTGCCCAGGAAGATGGTTCCGTCTTGCGCCTGAAAGACGTAGCCAAAGTCGAATTAGGAACATTAAGCTACGGTTTCGACAGCCAGATGGACGGCAAGCCGGCCGTCACTTTCATGATCTACCAAGTAGCCGGCTCCAATGCTACGGAAGTAAACGAACGCATTGCCGCCGAGCTGGAAAAAATGAAAGAAGAATTACCGGCTGGAACAGAATTCATCACGATGATGAGCTCCAACGACTTCCTCTTTGCCTCTATATATAATGTAGTGGAAACGCTGATCGTGGCGATCCTGCTCGTTATCCTCGTGGTGTATTTCTTCTTGCAGGATTTCAAGAGTACGTTGATTCCGTCTATTTCGATCATCGTGTCGCTGATCGGTACATTCGCCTGCCTGACTGCCGCCGGATTCACGATCAACATCCTGACCCTGTTTGCCTTGGTACTTGCCATCGGTACGGTGGTAGACGACGCGATCGTGGTAGTGGAAGCCGTACAAGCAAAATTCGATGCGGGTTACACCTCGTCCTACCAAGCAACGAAAGATGCGATGGGCGACGTGACGATGGCCGTCATCTCCTGTACCTGCGTGTTTATGGCCGTGTTCGTACCGGTAACTTTCATGGGCGGCACTTCCGGTATCTTTTACACGCAATTCGGCGTGACGATGGCGACCTCCGTAGGCCTTTCCATGATCTGTGCATTAACACTCTGCCCTGCCCTGTGTGCCATGATAATGCGCCCAAGCGATGGAAACAAAAGTGCCAAAAGTATTAACGGCCGTGTACGTGCCGCCTACAATGCCTCTTTCAACGCCGTGTTGGGCAAATACAAGAAAGGCGTCATGTTCTTCATCCATCACCGTTGGATGGTATGGGCCGGAATGATTGCAGCCATTATTTTGTTGGGATGGCTCATCAGCAACACGAAGACAGGTCTCGTCCCGCAAGAAGACCAGGGAACCATTATGGCAAATGTGGCCATTGCTCCGGGGAGTACGCTTGAAGAAACAGGCAAAGTACTGGACAAAGTAGAGAACATCCTGAAAAACACGCCGGAAATAGAACATTACTCCCGTGTCGCCGGTTACGGTTTCCTGGCAGGTCAGGGTACTTCCTACGGTATGGCAATTATCCGTTTGAAAAACTGGAATGAAAGAAAAGGGGCCGAACATGTGTCCGATGCAGTGGTTGCCCGCCTGAACGCACAATTCGCCCAAATCAAAGAGGCGCAGATATTCTGCTTCCAGCCAGGTATGATTCCGGGTTACGGCTTAGGAAACTCCATCGAGTTGAACCTGCAAGACCGTACAGGCGGAGATATGAACACATTCTACGGCAACGCCATGCAATATATCGGAGCATTGAACCAACGTCCCGAAGTGGCAATGGCTTACACTTCTTATGCCATGAACTTCCCGCAAATATCAGTCGACGTGGACGCAGCCAAATGTAAACGGGCCGGTATCTCGCCTTCGACGGTTCTCGATGTATTGGGTAGTTATTGCGGTGGCGCATACGTTTCCAACTATAACCAATTCGGAAAAGTATACCGTGTGATGTCGCAAGCCTCACCGGAATATCGTCTTGACGAACAAGCCCTGAACAATATGTTCGTCCGCAACGGGACGGAAATGGCTCCGATCAGCCAGTTCGTAACCCTCAAGCGGGTACTCGGACCTGAAGTAGCCAACCGTTTCAACCTCTTCAGTTGTATCACGGTCAATGTGAACCCAGCACCGGGATATTCCACCGGTGAAGTGCAGCAGGCCATCGAAGAAGTGGCCGCCCAGATGCTACCGACAGGATACGGGTACGAGTATGGCGGCATGGCACGTGAAGAGGCCAATACCGGAGGCGCTCAAACCCTCTTTATCTATGCGGTCTGTATCTTGCTTATCTACTTGATTCTGGCTTGCCTGTACGAAAGTTTCCTTGTACCCTGGGCTGTTATCCTGTCCGTCCCGTTCGGATTGATGGGCTCGTTCCTGTTCGCCAAACTGTTCGGATTGGAAAATAACATTTACTTGCAGACTGGTGTAATCATGTTGATCGGACTTTTGGCCAAGACTGCGATTTTGATCACCGAGTTCGCCATCGAACGCCGTCGTAAAGGGATGGGGATCGTCGAATCGGCCTATTCGGCTGCACAAGCCCGTTTACGTCCGATTTTGATGACCGTACTTACGATGATCTTCGGTATGCTTCCGCTGATGTTCGCATCCGGAGCCGGAGCCAACGGTAACAGTTCATTAGGAACAGGTGTTGTCGGCGGTATGGCAGTCGGGACACTGGCATTGCTGTTCGTCGTGCCGGTATTCTACATCATTTTCGAATACATGCAAGAAAAAATCCGTCCGCCGATGGAAGTTGAAACCGATATGCAAGTCGCGTTGGAAAAGCAAAAAAGCCAAATCGAACGTGACGGTCTAAACAATGAAAATAAATAAAGTATGAAGAAAACAATCGTATTGACAACCGCAACCGCCCTATTGAGTAGTTGCGGCATATACACCAAATATCAACCGGCCGAGACGACTCCGGACAACCTGTACGGAGAAGAGGTCGCAATCGATGATACGACCAACTTCGGCAATGTAGACTGGCGGGAACTTTTTACGGACCCGCAGTTACAATCCCTTATCGAACAAGGGTTACAAAACAACACCGATCTCCGATCCGCCCAACTGAAGATCGAGGAAGCGGAAGCGGCGCTAATGTCGGCGAAACTCGCCTTTCTACCTGCATTCGCACTTTCCCCACAAGGAACGATCAGCAGTTTCGACGGAGGAAAAGCGACTAAGACATACACGCTGCCTGTCACGGCCAGTTGGGAATTGGACATTTTCGGGCGTCTGCGCAATGCCAAACAACAGGCCAAAGCGCTGTATGCCCAAAGCAAGGACTACCAGCAAGCCGTGCGAACGCAACTGATAGCCGGGATCGCCAACGTATACTATACATTATTAATGCTGGACGAACAATTGGCCATCTCCCAACAGACAGAAGAATCCTGGAAAGAGACAGTGGCTTCTACCCGCGCCTTGATGGATGCCGGGTTAGCCAACGAAGCAGCCACTTCCCAAATGGAAGCGGCTTACTACAGCGTGCAGACTGCCATTCTCGATTTAAAAGAACAGATCAACCAAGTCGAAAACAGCCTTGCCTTGTTGCTCGCAGAAACCCCGCGCCGCTACGAACGAGGAAAACTGTCCGAACAGCAGTTCCCGGAAGATGTGGCAGTCGGCATACCGATGCAAATGTTGTCGAACCGTCCCGATGTGCGTGCCGCCGAACGTTCGCTGGAACAGGCATTCTACGCAACCAACCAAGCTCGAGCAGCATTCTATCCATCCATCGTACTGAGCGGAAGTGCAGGATGGACCAACTCAGCAGGGAGCATGATCGTCAACCCGGGTAAATTCCTGGCATCGGCCATCGGCTCGCTCACACAGCCGTTGTTCAACAGAGGACAGATCATGGCCCAATACCGCATTGCCAAAGCGCAACAGGAAGAAGCAAGCCTGGCCTTCCAGCAAGCTTTGCTGAACGCCGGCAGCGAAGTCAACGACGCCTTGTCTGCCTGCCAGACAAGCAAAGCAAAAACCGTCCTGTTCGAAAAGCAAATCCAATCCTTGGGAAAGGCATTGGAAAGCACATCGTTGCTGATGGAACACGGTACAAGTACTTATCTGGAAGTGCTGACCGCCCGCCAATCCTTATTGAGCGCACAGTTGTCGCAAACGGCTAACCGGTTCACCGAGATACAAAGCGTGATAAACCTCTATCAAGCTTTGGGAGGCGGTAGAGAATAAAAACATGTTTATCCATAAAAGCCAAACCTTTTAAACCGGACCTGTTTCAGAAAAGTATTCAAACTTCGATGAAACAGGTCCTTTTTCATCTGTACTCCTGTGCCTGGATAGCTCCATTGATGACTTAACCGACGGATATCGGTCAGCATATTCTTATTGTCAGCAGGATTTCCCGGTCATAATATCCAACACCAGCTTATCGGTAGCTTCCATACCTTTCGAACCGATGGAAGTCAGATTAATGATTGACTTGTCGACATCCTCATCGATAATACCCTCGACCGGAGTCACCACCTTGTTTTCCATTGCCATCAGCGCGGACAGCATCGCAGTCGAAACACCACTGGAGACTTTCATGGCACAACTGGGCTTTGCCCCGTCGCAGATCATACCAGTAATATTACCGATCATATTCTTGATCGCGTACGAAATCTGCATCTTATCTCCTCCCATCAGATAAGTAATTCCGCAACTGGCTCCCGTGGCAGCTACCACACAACCGCAAAGGGCGGAGAGGCGTCCCAAGCTTTGCTTGATGTAGATGACCATCAGATGGCTCAGCACCAAAGCACGGATCAACTGTTCTTCCGTACATCCGATGTCTTCGGCAAAAGAGAGGACAGGAAGCGTGGCGGCAATTCCTTGGTTTCCACTGCCGGAATTACTCATTACCGGAATCATGGCCCCGTCCATACGGGCATCACAAGCAGCAGCCGTCATTGTCAGCATGTGGGTATAGGCTGAATCGCCCATATATTTACGTCCGTACGCTCCGGATATGGTCTTGCTGACCGTATGGCCAAAATTCCCTTTTAAAGAAGTTTCGGCAGCTTTCCGGTTCAGATCGGCAGTCTCCAGGATAAAGCGGATCTCATCGAGCGGCATTTCCATCGCAAACTCATATACAGTAGAAAAAGATAGCCTTAACCTGCCTTCATCGTCCGAAGCATCGCAGCTCACACCTTCTTCCCTCCGGTCCGTCAAGACCACACCATTCTTCTCCACATACACGATATTCGTATGTTCATGGCAAATAATCACCCGCGAAGTTTCATCTCCGGCTGAGCAAATCACTTCGATATAGAGTTTGTCGACATTTTCCTTCAACGCGATAGGAATCCGTTTCTCCTCGATCATCCGCTTCCCTTCGGCGAGTGCTTCCGGTGTCAGGTCACGCAAGACTTCGAGCCCGTATGCTGACTTCCCTATCAACGTACCCAAAGCGATCGCGATCGGCAACCCGACCATTCCGGTTCCGGGTATTCCGACCCCCATCGCATTCTTCAGTATATTGGCACTTAGGAACACTTCCGTCTTCTCCGGCTTGCAACCTAAAACCTCGGCAGCCTTAGCAGAAGCCAATGCGACCGCAACCGGCTCCGTACAGCCGATGGCGGGAATCACTTCCTGATGTATAAGTTTGATGATTTGTGCTTGAGTTGTTTTATCCATAATACAGATTTTTGACATTACAGGACAAAGGTAACGATTAAATGAAAACAGAAAAATGCTTTGAACAAAAACAAGTAGAACAAACTTTTTTCAGATTTACCACCTCTGGTTCGCAAACACAAAAAAATCGAAACGCCTGGCGAGTCGTAACCCTATTCATTACCTCCCCTAACCAATCGGGTCAGACCTCCTAACCAATAGGGTTACAACTCGCCCGACGTTTCATATAAAAAAACAAAACGTTTTCAGGTTACTTTACGACATAAAAACATTCATGAGAGATGTTACTTCGTGAACTTCCGGTTCAGTCACCCGCCGTCCCGATCGTAAACGTTTCCTCTTCCGTGCCATTGCCCCGCCCCTCTTTCAGGCAGACGCTGAACACGGCCTCGCCCGTACGCAACTTCGGGGAAGCTTGTACCGTGACATTGTAAATGATACGGTCTTCACGGGTGATTCTGGCGATTTTGACCGGTTCGGAGAGTTCCAGGTATTTGCCCCTCTTGACCTTCACTATCGGTTCCACGTCCAAAGCATCTTGAAAGCTGTTGTTCACGATCACGAGGGAAATACGACAGGTTTCACCTGCATTGATCTTGTTGTCGCGAGTGACGCTATCCTCTTCCAGCAGGATGTCTTCAATCTGCAAATCGGGAAGGAAGACATGGGAAGACTGCTTATAATTCTCCGGATTCCTCTTCTCCACTCTCACCTCGTCGCCTACATGTGCTGCTATCTGCGCACCTGCGATTCCTCCGACCGCCGTCCCGACAAATGCTCCGATATCACCCCCGATATCTTCGTCTATGGCACATCCGACCGCTCCGCCGAAAAGCCACCCGACAAAAGAACCAATCTGGATTCCTACGCCTGTCCGGTCTTCCCGGCTCATATCCTTCATCGACCCGCAGCCTGTCAGAATCAACAAAGACATTGTCACATATAAGATTTTAATCTTCATACTCAAGTATTTTAATCTTTCCAATTAATAAACAAAGATAATCATCCGTTTGACTTAATGACATCGGAAAGGAGAAAAACCCCTATCCGATTGCGTTTTTTTATGTAAGTTTGCGCCCGATTAAACAAAGAATGATGACAACTCAATTCAAGACTCCGATTGCAGACCTGCAACATCAGTACGATCTTCTGCAGAAAGAATTCGAATATGAAAAAGAGATGTACCGCCAGCAAACCGAACGGGCCGGCATACACCGCCGCATCCAACAAGGATTGTGCTGGTATCCTGTCGTACCGGGAAAGAACTACTATAATTCATTGAATCAGCTTGTCATCGAAATCGAACGGCTGGAAGATAAAGAGACTGAACACAATTTCGAATATGGCCGTCCGGTCTGCTTCTTCACGACAAAAGGAGGCGGAAAACCCGAATACCTCAACTTCTCGGCTGTCATCAGTTATGTACAAGACGACCGGATGGTCGTAGTATTGCCATCTCCTAACGCACTTACAGAAATACAGAAGACGGATGGAATCGGTGTCCAGCTTTATTTCGACGAGACCAGCTACAAGACGATGTTCAACGCCCTGTCCGCTGTTATCCAAGCGAAAGGGAACCGGTTGGCTTATCTGCGGGACGTCTTGTTAGGCAAAACTCCGGCCGGCAGGCGCACGCTTTTCCCCATGCGCTTTCCCTGGCTGAACCTGTCGCAAGAGGAAGCGGTCAACCACGTATTGGCGGCAAAGGATGTGTCGATCGTGCATGGCCCTCCCGGAACCGGCAAAACAACCACGTTGGTAGAAGCGATATACGAGACTTTGCATCGGGAAAACCAAGTAATCGTCTGTGCCCAGAGCAATACAGCCGTGGACTGGATATCCGAGAAATTGGCGGATCGCGGCATCCACGTCCTACGCATCGGCAACCCGACACGCGTAAACGACAAGATGCTTTCCTTCACCTATGAGCAACGTTTCGAGTCACATCCCGACTATAGCGAACTATGGAGCATCCGCAAGGCAATCCGTGAAATACAATCCAGTCTCCGCAAAAAGAACCACGGTGAAAAGGATACAGCACGCAACCGCCTTTCCCGCCTCCGTTTCCGGGCGACAGAACTGGAAGTGAAAATCGACACGGAGCTGTTCGACGAGGCACGTGTCGTAGCCTGCACACTGGTCGGGTCGGCGAACCGGGTACTGACCAACCGCAACTTCACGACGCTCTTTATCGACGAAGCCGCCCAAGCACTCGAAGCCGCCTGCTGGATCGCAATCGGCAAAGCGGAGCGTGTCATTTTGGCGGGCGACCATCACCAGCTCCCTCCTACCATCAAATGTATGGAAGCAGCGCGCGGCGGATTGGATCACACCCTGATGCAAAAAATAACCGACAGGAAGCCCGAAACCGTTTCGCTTTTGAAAACGCAGTACCGGATGAACGAAGACATCATGCGCTTTCCTTCCCGCTGGTTCTACCATGACGAATTGCAATCCGCACCGGAAGTCAAACATCGCGGCATCCTGGAGTTCGACACGCCTGTTGTCTGGCTCGACACGGCGGATTGCCATTTTGAGGAAGACCGGATCACCGACAGCATGAGCCGGATCAACCGAGACGAAGCGGCATTGCTCGTCTCTACGTTACAGCAGTATATCGAAAAGATCGGCAAGGAACGGATCTTAGACGAAAGCATTGACTTCGGACTGATTTCGCCTTACAAATCGCAGGTTCAGTATATCCGCGGACTGATCAAACGCAACGCATTCTTCAAACCTTTCCGCCATCTGATAACCGTCCACACGGTAGATGGCTTTCAGGGACAGGAGCGCGATGTGATAATGATCAGCCTCGTACGCGCCAACGACAAAGGCCGGATCGGTTTCCTCGGTGACCTGCGCCGCATGAATGTCGCCATCACCCGCGCCCGCATGAAACTGATGATCTTGGGAGACGCACCGACGCTGACACGGCATGCCTTCTACAAAGAACTATACGAGTATATCCGGGAAAATGGGCAGGAGATCACAGTTCAACCTCCTCTCCCGACATGATCCTCCTTATTGTCATAACCGTCTCTACATCTACGGCAGCCATTGTAAACGGAATGATTATGACAAGAACGTATGGAGTTTCCAACGGAAGCAAAAATTCCGTATATTTGTCACTCTAACAAAAAAGACAGAGAGGCCATGAAGTATAAATTATTAGTTCTCGACATAGACGGGACACTGCTCAACAACCGGAAAGAGATCAGTCCCCGTACCCAAGCCGCCCTTCTGAAAGCGCAGCAAATGGGAGTACATATTGTATTGGCATCAGGAAGACCGACTAATGGAGTCATACCTATCGCTGAAAAACTGGAACTGAATCATTACGGAGGTTACATTCTTTCTTACAACGGCGGTCAAATCATCAATATGCAAACCGGCGAACTGTTATTCGAAAAACGTATCGCCCCGGAATGGCTACCCTATTTCGAGAAGAAAGCAAAGAAAAACGGCTTTGCCATCTTCACCTATCACAAAGATTTCATCCTGACGGACAAACCGGACAACAAATATGTCATTCAGGAAGCCAAGCTGAACAACATGCAAATAGTCAATGCCGACAATTTCGCCGAAGCCGTCGATTTCGCACCCTGCAAATGTATGCTGGCGAGCGACAATGAAGAAGCACTCACCGGTTTGGAAAATCATTGGAAGAAACGACTCGGCGGCGTACTGGATACATTCCGCTCGGAACCTTACTTTTTGGAAGTCGTCCCCCAGTCCATTAACAAAGGAAACACATTGGGAGTGCTGCTGTCCAAGTTGGACATCCTGCCGGAGGAAGTGGTCGCAATCGGCGACGGGGTTTGTGATGTGACCATGTTGCAACTTGCCGGCGTCGGGATCGCGATGGGAAACGCCGAAGATTCGGTAAAAGCCTGTGTGGACAAAACGACGCATACCAACGAAGAAGATGGGGTAGCAACAGCGGTCGAACGGACAATCCTGTCCGAGATACGCCCGGCGGAGGTTCCGCTCGACCAACTTAATATGCGTGCCAAACATGCCCTGATGGGAAACCTCGGCATCCAATATACATACGCTTCCGAAGGGCGCGTGGAAGCAACCATGCCGGTAGACGAACGTACCCGCCAGCCATTCGGCATCTTGCACGGCGGAGCGACGCTCGCACTGGCAGAAACGGTCGCCGGATTGGGATCGATGATTCTTGTCAAGCCAGACGAGATCGTAGTCGGTATGCAGGTTAGCGGCAACCACATGTCATCCGCACACGAAGGAGACACTGTCCGCGCCGTCGGAACCATCATCCACCAAGGACGCTCTTCCCACGTTTGGAACGTCGATGTATTCACATCCACGGACAAATTGGTATCGTCCATCCGTGTAGTCAACAGTATATTAAAAAAGAAATGACACCAGACGAATTAAGAATTTGTAACGTAGTCGACACATTGATCAGAAAGAACCGGAGTTTTGCACTCTGGCGAATACCGGGAGAATCACCCCGTTTCGCCATGCAAACCTCCGGTTCTGCACGCCTTCTCTATCATATCGAGGACCTGGACGAACAAAGCGGTTTCGTCATTGCTCCCTTCCACGTAAGCGAACAGCATCCGATCGTACTGATCCGCCCGGATATCCAAGAACTTCCATCCGACGAGGAAACAAAAGTTCCATGCCGAGGAAACAAAAGTTCCATGCCGAGGAAACAAAAATTCCATGCCGAGGAAATAAAAGTTCCATGCCGAGGAAACCTGAAGGAAGATTACAGCTACCGTTTCAATTCCTTCATCGAACCATTGCGCCAAAAACAGTTCGAGAAACTCGTGCTGTCGCGTAGCCAAACGATTCCGGCAAGCAAAGCGGACTTCTCTCCTGCCGCCGCTTTCCACAAGGCAATCAGGCGGTATAAATATTCGTATGTTTATCTCTGCCATACGCCCACGACAGGCACATGGCTCGGTTGTACGCCCGAAATCATCCTTGCCGGCGAAAAAGGAGAATGGCACACAGTCGCCCTTGCCGGCACGCAACCACTCCAAAACGGAGAATTACCGGCAGAATGGGACGACAAAAACAGGAAAGAACAAGAATATGTGGCCTTTTATATCCGCAAGCAGTTGCAAGCATTAGGCATCGAGCCGGCAGAAACCGCACCGGCTCCGGTACGGGCCGGCGAACTGTCACATCTGAAAAGCGACTTCAGTTTTTCTCTGCCCGATAATAAAAAACTCGGCAAACTGCTGAAACGACTCCATCCCACGCCTGCCGTCTGCGGATTGCCCAAAGAAGAAACCTATCGTTTCATCCGAAAGAACGAAGGCTACGACCGAAGCTATTATTCAGGCTTTATCGGTTGGTTGAATCCTGATGAAAAAAGCAACCTGTATGTAAACTTGCGCTGCATGAACATCCTCTCCGACGCATTTGTTCTATATGCAGGCGGAGGCATTCTCGCCTCTTCGGAAACAGAAAGCGAATGGCTGGAAACAGAAGCCAAAATGCAAACGATGATGCACCTCATTCTTAATTCTTAATTTATATGGCACACATAGCTAAAAAACTGACCGATCTCGTGGGTAATACCCCGTTATTAGAGTTCTCAAACTTCAACACAAGTAAAGACCTCAAAGCGACAATAATCGGAAAACTGGAATATTTCAATCCGGCAGGTAGTGTAAAAGACCGCATCGCACTGGCAATGGTTGAAGATGCGGAAGAAAAAGGTTTGCTCAAACCAGGAGCAACGATTATAGAGCCAACCAGCGGGAACACCGGCGTAGGACTGGCTTTCGTCTCGGCCGCCAAAGGGTATGAATTGATACTGACAATGCCCGAAACCATGAGCTTGGAACGTCGCAACTTATTGAAAGCATTAGGGGCTAACCTGGTTCTTACTTCCGGAGCGGAAGGAATGAAAGGTGCTATCGCCAAAGCGGAAGCATTACGCGACAAGACACCCGGCTCCATTATCCTGCAACAATTCGAAAACCCGGCAAACCCTGTCCGGCATGCCCAAACGACCGCACAGGAAATCTGGCGCGATACGGAGGGCAAAGTCGATATCTTCGTTGCAGGAGTCGGAACAGGCGGTACAATCAGCGGCGTTGGCAAAGGGCTGAAAGCGCACAACCCGGATGTCAAGATCGTGGCCGTGGAACCGGCCGACTCGGCAGTGCTCTCGGGCGGCAAACCCGGACCACACACAATACAGGGAATCGGCGCGGGTTTTATTCCTAAAACCTATGATGGTTCGGTGGTTGACAAAATCATCCGGGTAGAAGGTGATGATGCCATCCGCACATCACGCGAACTGGCGCAAAAGGAAGGACTGTTGGTGGGTATTTCTTCCGGCGCAGCCGTATATGCCGCCCTGCAATTGGCCCAACTCCCGGAGAACGAAGGGAAAACGATCGTAGCCCTATTGCCGGATACGGGAGAGAGGTATTTGTCTACGGCATTGTACGCGTTCGAGGAATATCCGTTATAACCTGTCTGTTACTTTTGGCTTAAGCCAAAAGTAACAATCACTTATAATTTTTCCGATAAGAACAAGCTGTCTCCGTCGGGAAGTCTTTCGGGACTTTCTGGGTCACCTTGCCGGTTGCCGCCCATTCGGCCCCGCGAAGCAAAAGCACCTGGAAACCCGTACACTGCATTGCTATATTATCTTCCGGAGTAGCACCGGCATGTCCAAGCATCGTATGGAAGATGCGGGCATTCCCGTAATCGACTGTAAAGACCAGCGGTTCTTCACGACCGGAACCGTTCGTTTCCTTATCCGAATAGGCCGTGTATAAAATATCCCGGATATTGCCCGGTCCCCGCATACGGTCGTAAAGTTCATCTTTGGCGTGACGCCATTTCAAGGGCAGCCCTTTCACGATAGGATGCACCTTGTCACGTCCGTTCAATACATATTCGTGCTGGCGTCCATGCGAACCTCCCGGACCGGCCGAGCTGTCCTTGACCAACTTGCCGTCCTGCCAGTACACATAAGGACCGGACTCCTCATTACGTCCTTCCCAACCGCCCAAAGCACAAATCTTATTGAACTCCGGCCATTTGGAGAATGCATTGTCGGCTGCATGGTAAATGACAACACCGCCGCCTTTCTGCACATAATCCAGAAAACGCCGGTTCGTCTCATCCGGCCACGAATCGCCGTTATAATCCAGCACCACCAATTGGTAAGGGCTGAAGTCGAGAACAAAACCGGACATATCCTTTCCATGTTCGGGAGAGACGGCAAAGTCCACATCAAAACGGCCGGAATTTTCCAGAATTTGTTTCAGCACAACATGGCTCACCTGCCAGTTATGGTTGTTTTGTCCTGTGATCAATAATGTCTTAATCGGTTTACGCGCCGAAACCGTACAAGCAAACAAGAGAGAAAAGACAACAAAAAACAACTTTCCAAAATGTAAGTGTCTCATGGTATTTTATGGTTTAAAGATTTGTTTGAGGCAAATGTACTAAATCAATATGAAATATGTACTTTTGTGGCCTTAAGAAAAGATATATCCATGAAGAAATATTTATCCCGAATACTACTGATAACATTCGCATTCGTTTTTTCCGTGGCCGACGGCCATGCCGATGGTTGGCGTGACAAAACAGAACTGCTCATCTATTCCCCACGCTATTTCGGCCCGAACGCTTTCCCGATCCCGGAAATGAGGGACGGACGAGTAAGCGAGCGGTACGAGGTGGAAGTACGGGGAGAATACCATCATTATACAGGCGACAAGACCTGGGATATCGTGGGACGTGCTTTACTGCCGTTTTTCAGGGGGCGTGCGGGAATCGAAGTGAACTGGTGTTTCAAGGAAAAGTATAAGATGACGCCGGAAACGCGTGACGAACGTTTTGCCGTGGAAACGGAAAGCCCGATCAAATATAACGGCGACATCGTCATCAGTTCCTTTTTCCAGATCCTGAAAAGCGAAAAGTGGGTGGATGCGACCATCAGTGCCAATATCAAGACAGCCAGCGGAGGCCGCCTGTGCGACGCCCGTTTTACCGACGCCGCTTCCTATTGGTTCGATATAAACGTAAGCCGTGACCTGTGGAAAAGTGCCGACGGGAAAGCCTCGATCCGTACGCAAGCGCTTGCCGGATTCTATTGCTGGATGACGAACGACCCGGTGCATCGCCAGAACGACGCCATCTCTTACGGAGTCGGATTCACCGGCAAATATAGGGGGTTCACACTCGCCACCAACTTGTCTGGGTTCTACGGATACGAGAACAACGGCGACCGACCCATACATTGGCGCAACAACTTCAGATACGAGATCAAGAAAAACATAATCTCCTTCCGGTATACCCACGGAATAAAGGACAACTTGTACGAGACCTATTCGTTGGGATATATCCGGTGCTTTTGAGAATTGAAAGTTAAACGAATCGATTTTCCTTCATGTTGTTTGGTATATCCCGATCGGCAAACCAATGCAAGGACAAATTCAACGAATATATTAAAACGCCATATTCTGCCATGAAAGCAATTACCTGTTGTATTTTCTTCTTGTTCCTATTCATATCCCATCCGCTACCGGCGATAGAAGGTACAGGCGTCGCACTGAAAGTCAGCCTGTCCGGGAAAATATACAAACGTTTCTTTTTCGTTCTGGAAGAAGATATCCGCTTACGCAACGACTTCAGAAAAGCCGGATAGTTCCTTACCACAGGAGAGATCAACTATCGCATTTTACCGCATTTACGGGTGGGAGCCGGCTATATGTCGTTAGTCCGCCGCAAGGCATCTGAGGATGTGCGCAACCGGTATTACCTATATGCCTCCGGTTCACACCGCCTCGGAGCATTAAAAATAGCGATCAGGGAACGTTTTCAAAGCACGTATAAGAAAAATTGCCTGCATCCGACCAACTACCTCCGCAGCATGCTCACCCTCTCCTACCGGATCGCCTCTTCGGGATTCGAACCTTTCATTTATATCGAGCCTTTTAACAATGTAGGTTACAACGGGAAGATGCGTGCCGATAAAATCCGCTATTCCTCCGGCTGCGATTACCGGATAAATACCAGAAACAGCATGCAGCTTTATTACCGCTACCACACCTTCAACGTATATGACCCGATCAACTACCGCCACGGTATCGGCCTGACCTATTCGTACCGGTTCTGATTCGGAAGGAAGGCTTCTTTTGCTATATGGAAAGAAACATGCCGATATACGTTTGCAAAGAGAGATGTATTGCCGGAACCCCGGTCGGATATGTGATAGAGAAATGGCGATTTCACAGATAAACAAATAAAAATATCACTATCTTTGTTCTCGGAACATAAAAAACGCTCCTTTACATTATTCACCGAGTACTTGATAAACCTCGTTCAAAACAAGAAATATGCAAAAGACATCTACTGTAACCGTACCATTCATGTTGTTAGGCATTCTGTTCAATATCTGCCTGGTAGCTTCCAACCTGTTAGAAACCAAAGTCGTCCAGGTATTCGGCATCACAGCGACCGCCGGACTGATCGTTTTTCCGATCTCTTATATCATCAATGACTGTATCGCCGAAGTATGGGGATTCAAGAAAGCACGCTTGATTATCTGGAGCGGGTTCGCTTCTAATTTCCTTGTCATCGGATTTGCGCAACTGGCAGTGATGTTGCCTGCCGCCCCATTCTGGGAAGGTGAAGAAGGCTTCGACTTCGTGTTCGGTATGGCACCACGTATCGCTATAGCGAGCCTGATGGCTTTTCTTGTCGGTTCGTTCCTGAATGCTTATGTAATGAGCAAGATGAAGATTGCCTCAGCCGGAAAGAATTTCTCTTTACGGGCTATCGTCTCCACTTTGGTCGGTGAGAGTGCCGATTCGATGATCTTTTTCCCGATTGCTTTCGCCGGACTGATACCGATAGGCGAACTTTTCATCATGATCGGAACACAAGCGGTTCTGAAATCTCTTTATGAAGTAATAATTCTTCCCGTCACCATCCGAATCGTAAACTACATCAAGAAAGTGGATGGGAATGATGTATATGACGTGGGGACATCATACAACATATTGAAAGTAAAAGATATTTAGTTGCTTGATCGGACCGGTCTGCTCACTATCCGGCTTCAGGAAATATGAGCAGGCTATTTAAACAGATGTGACCAATCCTCGCGGGGTTGGGGCGTATAGGTATGGAAACCTAATGATTCGGCCGTACGACAGTTGGGAACGGCATCATCTATGAATAAAGTTTCCTGGGGGCGTATACCGGCATGTTGCAAGACATGTTCGAAGATATCGACATTCGGTTTCAGCATGTGAAGCCGGTAGGAAAGATAAATATGATTGAAAAAGTCGGAAGCATGATGCCCTTTATAAGAAAAACAGGTCTTTTCCGACCAGTCCCAATGAATCTCGTTCGTATTACTGAGCAACATCGTATTATAACGCTTGCGAAGGTCGAGCAAAAGATCCAGCTTATATTCCGGGACATCATCGAGCATGGCGATCCAAGCGGTATCGATCTGCTCGTCCGTCAAAGGCTGCTGCGCCAGATGACGGATGCCTTCACGAAATTCAGATGCAGTGATGGAACCAAGTTCAATCTTCATAAAAAGATCTTTGTGCTGGTAATTATTGACAATCTGTTCACGTATATTCGCGACCCCCAAACTCTCGAATGCTTCGATACATCGATTACGGGTGAGGTTGATTATCACGCCGCCAAAATCTATAACCAAATTTTTTATGCCTTCCATGACTTCTATTAATTGATAATTGACAATCTTACAATTCTACTATTTACGTTTACCAACGGCGGCGGCGTCTGTGATACCGTTGCCGCTGTTTATATCGACGTATCCTGCGATACACCAGCCAGACAAATAACATCCCGAAGACAGCAAAGATCAACAAGACGATTCCTGTATTCAGGTTATCCCCTTTCACGCGGCTCCACATTTCCAGAACCAGTTCCGTCCGGTCGCCGAAATCGCGAATCATGGCACAACGCTCTACCACTTTGCGATCAGGATATTGTACCGGATTGATCCGGATGCTATCCGCAGCGGGGCCAAAGAAATAACTCAAGTCGGAAACTTTTTCGATTGTCGAATCGATCTTGGCTTCCATGATTTCGGGAGTAGCAATGGCACTGACGTAACCGATGGCGTCCATATTCCGCAAAGCAACGTCCGGACGACAAAGATAATCAATAAAATAACTGGCCGCCTTGACATTACGGGCATATTTAGGGATCGCCCAGCCGTCGTACCAGATATTGCTGCCTTCGCGGGGCACTTCATAGTCCAGCTCCACCCCGACAGCCTCCGCCTCTTCCATCGCCCAGACCGCATCTCCGCTCCAGGTGAAGTTGAGCCAGGCCTTGCCTTTCGTCATCATCTCCTTACCGAAATCGGCTTCCCAACCAGCAATGTTAGGTTTCATCTTTTTCAGATATTCCTCGGCTATGGCAATCGCTTCAGGCGAATTGTCGTTCATCAACTGCTCGACTGTCACCGTACCGTCTGCCAGTTCCTTTGCATGGGCATAGATAATAGCCGTACCGTAGGCATCGCGATAACTGTCTTTCATCAAGATCTTATTTCTGAACTTAAGATCCCAAAGGCATTCCCAACTTTCGACAGTATTTCCGGAAACGAACTGCTTATTATATAATATTCCTGCCGTTCCCCACATATAAGGGACGACAAAGTCGGTCGTTTCCCGCCCCGGCTGGCTTAACTTGTTCAATTGCGTACGAATATATGGAGAAACATTATCCAGATAATCCGGTGTCTTTCCGAAATTACGGTCTATCGGGACAAGAAGGTTCTTCTTCAACATCCGTTCTATGATATATTCGGACGGACAAATCAAATCGAAATCTTCATGCCCGCGCTCAATCTTGGTAAGCATGATTTCATTGATATCGAACACCTGGTAGATGACCCGAATATCTTCACCGGTCTGTTCCTTGTACCAAGCGGGAAACTCGGCCAGAACATCCTCGTCGATATAATCCCCCCAGTTGTAGACTTTCAAGATATGGCTACGCTCCTTGTCCGTACGTCCGCATGAAGTTGCACCCAAAAGAAGCATGCAACCGGCTATTATTGTAATCAGTTTATTCATTTCCCGCTTTTTTCCATTAGATTTTGGACTTCTCCGCCCGTTTATTAATCACAATCAAAAGGACAAGCACCGTCACGAAGATGATAGTCGACAACGGACGCAACTCCGGTGTCAGCCCTCCCTTGCGGGCATCCGCATAAATAAAAGTCGATAGGGTTTCCAGCCCCTCGTTGCCGATCGTAAAGATGGTAACGGCAAAGTCATCGATCGAAAGTGTAAAAGCCAATATAAAGCCGCTGATCATCCCCGGACGAATCTCCGGCAGGATCACCTTGCGCAACGCCTGGAAAGGAGTCGCCCCTAAATCAAGTGCAGCCTCATATACATTCTGGTTCATCTTTTTCAAACGCGGCATGACACTCAACACCACGTATGGCGTACAGAATGTGATATGTGCCAGCACGACCGTCGTGAATCCCTGCGAAATGCCGAAACTCACAAACAGCAGGAAAAGGGAAACCCCTGTAATGATATCCGCATTCATCATCGGGATCGCATTGCAAAAATTCATTACCTGACGGGTACGCGACCGCAAGTTGAAAATGCCGATAGCCGCAATGCTGCCTAACAATGTGGAGACGGTCGCCGCGATCATCGCTATGGCAAACGTATTCCACAACGCGCTCACCAACGAACGCTGCACGCCTCCTGTAAACAGCGAACTATACAGCTTGGTAGAAAATCCCGTCCAGTTTCCCAAGACTTTCGCTTCGGTGAAAGAGAAAATCATAATAATCAGAATCGGGGAATACAGCAGTGCTAACAGCAACCATAGATACCCTTTTGCCATCCATTTCGTCATCATATCACACCTCCCCCTTCGTTCGAAGCACTGTCCTCTTCATTCGTAAAGAGGATGGTAACGCCGATCAGCAACAACATAATAAGAGAAAGCGCCGCACCATAATTCCACATACCGTTATAGATATTTTCCTGTACGGTCGTACCGAACAACTTGATATTATTCATCGTCAGCAACTCGGCAATGGCAAACGTGGAAACCGTCGGCATGAAAACCATGACGATCCCGCTCATCACGCCGGGCATCGAAAGAGGCAGGATCGTCTTCATAAAAACCTGAAACGGATTGGCGCCCAAATCCTGGGCCGCCTCGATCAGGCTACGGTCCATTTTTTGCAACGTATTGTAAATCGGATAGATCATGAACGGGAGAAAATTATATACCATACCGAACACCAACGCCCCCTCTCCTAACGGCAGGTTCAAGAAATCAAACAGAGCCACCGTTGCCAGCGTACGGATCAGGATATTCACCCACATCGGCAGGATGAACAGCACGACCATCGTCCGGGAAGTATTGAAACGCTCCTGGCTCAGGACATAAGCCGCCGGATACCCCAGTACAAGGCAGGCAAGCGTCGTGATAATCGCAATCCCGATCGAATATACGAACGTGTTCATCGCTTCGGGATGTACCATAAATTTACGGAAATTACCAAAAGAGAATGCACCGTCGGCATCTGTAAACGCATATAATACGATCAGCAACAAGGGCATTACGACAAAAACAACCAAAAACAGGGCATAAGGAATCGTCCAGTTCTTACGCCGCATAAAAAAAGCAGAAATCTTACTTATCACTTCCTTCCCTTTTAGTTGGTTGAACAATCCGTATATTTTCAGGAGCGATCGTAATTCCGACCCGGTCTCCGTCGTCCCAGACATCATTCGTGTCGACAAAAATATCTTCGTCCCAGTCGGTAAACACTGTCAGATGATAATGGTTGCCTTTGTAGAGGATAAATTTCACTTCACCGGTCAAGCGGCCGTCTTCCTCGTTGTCTTCCAAGATGACACGGTTAAAGTCCACTTCGACCTGCACGAGCGTTTCCGGCTCAATGCCGGAAACCTCGCGGCATTCGAACGTACAACCCAAAAATTCCACGTGCGTGGCGTCAACCATCCTTCCTTCGAACGTATTGCAGATACGCTCCTTTTTCATCACGTGGATATCGAATGGTTTGACCAGCAAGCCGACTTCCTGCCCAACATCGAAGCAATGGTAATCCTGTACCATAAACTCATAGCCTTCCGGCGTCTGTACCATCATTTCGTAGTGAACACCTTTGAAAATGGAAGAGGTAACCGTCCCGGTCAGCATGGCAGCATCAGACGGCTCGAAAATATAAATGTCTTCCGGGCGGAGCACGACATCTACCGGAGTCTGTTCGCCGAAACCCTCGTCCACACATTCGAACTCATGTCCGGCAAAGGATACTGACTTATCTTTGATCATCAGCCCGTTCAAGATATTACTTTCTCCGATAAAGTCGGCGACAAACGAATTGATCGGTTCGTTGTAGATGTCGATAGGCGTCCCGATCTGCTGGATCTTCCCTTCGCTCATCACGACAATGGTATCGCTCAAGGTGAGAGCTTCCTCCTGATCGTGAGTAACATAGATAAAAGTGATTCCAAGAGACTTATGCATTTCCTTCAATTCCATCTGCATATCCTTGCGCATCTTGAGGTCAAGAGCCGCCAGCGGCTCGTCCAACAGGAGCACTTCCGGTTCGTTCACGATCGCTCTGGCAATCGCGACGCGTTGTTGCTGCCCGCCGGAAAGGGAATCCACATCACGATATTCATAATCGGTCATTCCTACCATCTTGAGAGCCTGTTTTACCTTTTTCTCGATAACGGCAGCCGGCAGTTTTTTCAACTTCAGACCGAAAGCGATGTTGTTGAAGACATTCAGATGAGGGAAAAGGGCATATTTCTGAAATACCGTATTAACCGGACGTTTGTGAGGGGGTGTTTGCGTTATTTCTTTTCCCGCAATGGTTATTATACCTTCAGAAGCAGTCTGAAATCCGGCAATCAGACGCAACAATGTCGTCTTTCCGCAACCGGACGGCCCCAATATGGTTACAAACTCGCCCTTACGGACAGACAAATTCACATCATTCAATACGGCCTTGTCCCCAAAGAATTTAGACACATGTTCCACACCGATGATGCAATCAGATTTTTGCATAGACAGATTACCCTTTACCAATACAGATTAAACATATTTCTGCTTCTTCACACAAAAAGCGGCACAAAGGTAACAATTAATTGATAATTGAGAGTTGAAAATTGAAAATTACCTGGGTAACCGCACCAAAATCATAAAGCGCCCGTCTGTTTTCGCTGCCGATACGGACTAATCATATAAATGTTTTGCAAAAACAACTATCATACTATCATTTTCGTCTGTATATCGGTTTAAACCAATATGTTATGGCATGATAGTTGCCGTTTTGAACTATCATTCACCTGTCATAACTATCATGGTGAAAAACGATAATACCCTGTGTATCAATTATACGATAAAAACAGAGACCGTCCGGAAACAGGTGCAAAACCTGTTAAAACGGCTTCTTTTTTTTATCAAGACAGGCTTTTCTTTTGTCAAAAACAGCTTTTAAAGCCGCTTGAGACCCGGGTGTACCCACCACGGAGACCCGGGCGCGGGAGAGGCGCAGATCCGGGTCTGCATGAGACCTTTACGGGGGTGTGGGGGTGTTTATCCGCCATATTGGAGGTAATTTCATGCCTCGTTTTTGCATCTTTTTCGGCGAAAAAGGTCGTTTTATATTTAAACGACCCTGTTCTGTTGATGGCTATTTCCGCATACACTAGCATAATCAACACATTATCAATCATATAAATATTCGCGGAATCATATCTATGCCAGCAGCATGGAAACGGTCAATGACAAGACCGATGATGCTAAATGAAATTTTATAATTTGATACGATAAACAGAGAAACTAAGCGGTTTCAAAATCACTTCCACTTGCGGAACCTCCATTTCGATATCGGAAACGACCGGGACCACCGCAGAAGGATTGCATAACGTATTTTGAGCTTCCAGATCGGAGGAATGAAGCAACGTCAGCGTCCCTTTATGCTTACCGGCCGGAAGGCCGTTCAAGTTCAACTTGATCCGTTTGTTACGGATTCCGGTATTGGCGACTTTGATGATAAGTTCATTCGAATATTTGTCGACCGCCGCAGTGGCATACAAGTCCTGCTGGCCGGTGACAGGTTCTCCCTGCATGGTCAGCGGAACGACATTCGTACCGGCATTATGGCCATATAGCTGCTGCACATAATAATTAGGAGTTTTGACCAGTGAAAGGTTGTCGAACCAGATCAGATCAGGGCGCCACTGCCAAGCGTCCACATGAGCGAAAAGCGGAGCATACGTGCATAAGTGCACCACATCCGCATTCCGTTCCAAACCAGTCATAAAAGCGGCTTCACACAAGGCAGTCAGGAAACTGTTCTCGCGATTGGCAGGATGGCAGGCGTATTCGCCGGCAAACACCTTCGGACCCTGGCGGTCATACGAGTCATAGCGTTTGGCTCCGTTCAGGAACCATTCGGGAGACCGGTAGAAATGTTCGTCCACCAAATCCACTTTCAGCCGCTTCATTTCCGGCCAGAGGTAATCAAAGTCCTCTCCTTCCGATTGCGGGCCGGAACTGCCGATGATCTTTATCTCCGGATATCTGGCACGGATCGCTTTGACAAACAATTCGAGACGTTCGGGATAAAGCGGCCCCCACTGTTCGTTACCAACGGCAATAAATTTCAGATTGAAAGGAGCCGGATGTCCCATATCTGAACGAATCTTTCCCCATTTGCCGGTTGTCGGGCCATTGGCAAACTCGATCAGGTCAAGAGCGTCATCTATATAAGGTTGCAGCTTGTCTACCGGGCAATCCTCGTTCGGATCTTGGTTTTCATACTGACAGGAAAGGCCGCAATTCAACACGGGAAGCGGCTCCGCCCCAATATCTTCGCTCAACTGGAAATATTCGAAAAAGCCCAGGCCGTAGGACTGATAATAATCCGGAAACTTCTTATACGGGAACGTATAGTTCCAACGATTGATGTTGATCGGACGGTTCTCGACCGGACCGATCGTGTTTTTCCACTGGTAACGGGTAGCCCTGTTCGTCCCTTCCACGATGCAACCGCCGGGAAAGCGGAAAACTCCGGGTTTCAGGTCTTTCAAAGCCTGTGCCAAATCGGCACGCATACCGTTCGGGCGATTGTTGAAAGTATTTTGCGGGAACAGTGAAATGTGTTCGAGGTCGACGATTCCTTTCGTCGCCATCGTGATACGCAAACGGGAACGGGCCTCCGTCTCTTCCGGCGCCAGGACAATCGTGTATTTCTTCCATTCCTTGCCACTCACCTCGATTTCTTTTTGCTCGAACACGTCGTTCCGGCTATTCACCAAGTTTATACGCAACTTAACCGGCATATCGGACTGAACGCGCGCATATAAAGAAAAATTATACTTCTCCCCTTTCCGAATACCGATTCCTTTGAAACCTTCATTGTCAAGACCGGTTCCAGTCAATTCCTTTTCATAAGAAAGCCGGACATAATGCGGATTACGGTCGAAACAAGGATTTTTGGTCTGTACACTGACATTTCCGAAAGGTGTCCAGCCTCCAAAAGGATTTTCAAATTCGAAAGAACGGTTTTTGACAAGTTCGGCATACAGACCTCCATCAGCACCGAAATTAATATCTTCAAAAAAGATTCCGTACATGGTCGACTGGACAGGTGCACCTATTTTTCGCACATCTATTTTAAATTCATTACTTTGTGCCATTAAACTGACAAAGCCCATGCTAAACAGACACAGAGAAATGGCTTTTTTCATACTTTTCGTCATAGATACGTGTTTTTCTGTGAATACAAAGATTATTAGTTGCAAATATACACTAAATAAATCGATCGAAAGAAGACAAATCAGCCATTTTAGTAGACAAAAAGCCATTTTATGCTATAAAACATCTTCAAAGTAGTGCATGAATACAAAGAAGAGAGTAATTTTACACACGATTTTGAAACTATATTTACATGAAGAACAAAAGCACGCTGTCTGGCTTGACTGTAGCTAATTTCAACAAGCAAATAGATGGCAAAGAGACGATGCTGTGCATCCTTACAAATAATAAAGGAGCAGAACTTGCCATTACCAACTACGGTGCAAAAATTGTATCGCTTATGGTACCGGATCGGTCCGGAAAGTTAACCGATGTAGTGACAGGACACGATTCTATAGACGAATACTTGGTCTCCGAAGAGCCTTATTTCGGAGCTATCTGCGGACGGTACGGCAACCGTATTGCAGGCGGGAAATTCACATTAGACGATGTTGTGTACGACAAACTGGCCATCAATAACGGTCCGAACAGCCTGCATGGCGGTTTGAAAGGCTTCAATTCCGTTGTTTGGGACCTGAACAAGGTCGATGATCAGACAGTGGAATTGAAATATACGTCTGCTGACGGCGAAGAAGGTTTCCCAGGAAAACTGGATACGATGGTGACATACCATCTATCTGACGACAATGAGGTTGTAATCATGTACCATGCGGTAACGGACAAACCGACCGTACTGAACCTGACCAATCACTCCTACTTCAACCTTTCCGGCCAAGGAGATCCTTCCGTATATGACCACAAATTGACGATCAATGCGGATTATTATCTGCCGACCGACGAAACAGCCATCCCTTACGGCCCGAAGGAAAAAGTGGAAGGAACCCCGATGGACTTCCGTACTCCGCACAAAGTAGGCGAACGTATCGATGAAGATTTCGAAGCGTTGAATTTCGGAAAAGGATACGATCATACATATATATTAAATAAAAAAGAAGAAAACGAGTTGTCGTTCTGTGCCCGTTGCGTATCGCCCAAAACCGGCATCGTTATGGAATGTTACACAACGCAGCCAGGCGTGCAATTATACACGGGAAACTGGATGACAGGCAACTTCGCAGGCAAGAACGGACAACGCTATCCGGCACGTGCCGCCCTCTGTCTGGAAACACAACACTATCCCGACAGTCCGAACAAACCGGAATATCCGTCCACTATCCTGCGTCCGGACGAAACGTTCGAAAGTAAAACGATTTATAAATTTTCCGTCGAATAACAAATAACAAATAACAAATTAATAATAACAAAAAAAACATCAATCAATGACTCAACAAAAAAAACAATGGAGTGCCATCATCATCATGATTGCACTTTTTGCCATGATCGCATTCGTGACAAATCTTTGTTCACCAATGGCTATTATCGTAAAGAACGACTTCGGAGCGAGCAATGTTCTTGCCCAAATCGGGAACTATGGTAACTTCATCGCCTATTTGGTAATGGGAATTCCCGCAGGTATGTTAATTGCCAAATACGGCTACAAAAAAACAGCTCTTATCGGTTTGGCCATAGGTATCATTGGCATTTTAATCCAATGGCTGAGTGGTCACGTAGGCAAAGAAAGCGCTTTCTTGATTTACCTGATCGGGGCGTTCACCAGCGGTTTCACTATGTGTATTTTGAACTGCGTAGTCAACCCGATGCTCAACTTGCTGGGAGGCGGCGGAAACAAAGGTAACCAGTTGATCCAATTAGGAGGTGTATTCAACAGTACCGCAGCCGTTGCTTGTTACATCCTGATGGGAGCTCTTATCGGTGATGCAGCTAAAGCACATATTGCGGATGCCACTCCTGCCCTGATGATCGCTTTGGCTATTTTCGTCATCGCATTCATTGTGATCTCGTTCACTAAAATCGAAGAACCTGAACAAGCTCCAGTCGACACAAGTTTGATCAAAGGAGCTTTAAGCCATCGTCATTTTGCATTGGGAGCACTGGCAATCTTCCTGTATATGAGCGTAGAAGTAGGAACTCCCACCTATATCCTACAATATCTGACATCCAAAGGTATACCGGCCAGCACCGTCGGTCTTATCGTAGCCGTTTACTGGTTGATGATGCTTATCGGACGTTTTGTAGGAGCAAGTATCGGTGCAAAAATTTCCAGTCGCGCGATGATCACGACTGTTGCAAGCGCGACCTTGTTGTTAGTGAGCTTCGGTATGTTTTCACCTGAAACAAGTACAGTCGAAGTTCCCGGTATAGACTGGGTTTTATTAAGCGTTATCTGGCAGGAAGTTCCCATCGGTATTCTGGCGTTCCTTCTTGTAGGTCTCTGTACAAGTGTAATGTGGGGTGGTATCTTCAACATGGCAGTTGAAGGATTAGGTAAATACACGGCTATTGCCAGCGGTATCTTTATGACAATGGTGTTCGGTTGTGCCGTAATGGTTGCCATCCAGGGTTGGGTTGCCGACATGACCGACTACATGACCAGCTACTGGGTCGTGCTTTTCAGTGCCGCTTACATTTTATTCTATGCTGCTGTCGGTTCCAAACCATCTAAAAAATCAGAATAAGACTATAATATCCTAATTCATGAAATTATCCGGTTTCGTTTATAACCGGATAATTTCTTTATTTATAAACATCTAAAAATTAATATCATGAGACAAAAAATCAGAAATAAATTTCAGGAGTTATTCTCAACAGAAGGTAGTGTGTATGCCTCTCCGGGTCGTATCAATCTGA
Source organism: uncultured Parabacteroides sp. (assembly GCA_910577325.1). Classification (GTDB taxonomy): domain Bacteria; phylum Bacteroidota; class Bacteroidia; order Bacteroidales; family Tannerellaceae; genus Parabacteroides. Next base: position 200,814 of record CAJTMR010000002.1, on the reverse strand, counting down.
TTGGCGAACATACCGATTATAACGGCGGTTTCGTATTTCCGGGTGCTATCGACAAAGGCATGATTGCCGAAATCAAACCGAACGGCACTGGTAAAGTTCGCGCTTTCTCTGTTGACCTGAACGACTACGCCGAATTTGGTCTAAACGAAGAAGACGCTCCAAAAGCAAGCTGGGCAAGATATATTTTCGGTGTTTGCCGCGAAACCATCAAACGAGGCGGACAGATCCAGGGATTCGACACCGTGTTTGCAGGTGATGTACCTCTGGGTGCAGGCATGTCCTCTTCAGCAGCATTGGAAAGTACATATGCATTTGCTTTAAACGACTTGTTCTCCCTGAACATTGATAAATTCGAATTGGCTAAGATCGGCCAGTCTACGGAACATAACTATTGTGGTGTAAACTGCGGTATTATGGACCAGTTCGCCTCCGTATTCGGAAAAGAAGGTAGTTTGATCCGCCTGGATTGCCGTTCGCTCGAATATAAATATTTCCCGTTCCATCCGGTCGGTTATAAATTGGTTTTGCTGGATTCTGTCGTTAAACACGAACTGGCTTCTTCGGCTTACAACAAACGCCGGCAGTCTTGCGAAAACGCCGCTGCCGCAATCCGTCGCAATCATCCGGAAGTCGAATTCCTGCGCGATGCGACAATGGAAATGCTGAACGAAGTCAAAGGCGACATCAGCGCCGAAGATTACATGCGCGCCGAATATGTGATCGAAGAAGTACAGCGCGTTCTCGACGTTTGCTCCGCTTTGGAAAAAGACGACTACGAGACCGTCGGTAAGAAGATGTACGAAACACATCACGGCATGAGCAAATTATATGAAGTCAGTTGCGAAGAATTGGACTTCCTCAATGATGTTGCAAAAAAATGCGGTGTAACCGGTTCACGTGTGATGGGTGGCGGTTTCGGCGGTTGTACAATCAACTTGGTGAAAGAAGAAAAATATGATGCTTTCGTAAAAGAAGCATTCGAATCCTACACAGCTAAATTCGGTCACGAACCTAAATTATATAATGTAGTAATCAGCGACGGCGCACGCAAACTCGCATAATAATAATTGCAAATCCATAAAATCATGACAGCCGCTTTTTATCAGAACGAAACCAAATTTCACGTCGCTGTAGATTGTATCATACTTGGATTCGATCAAAAAGAGCTCAATGTGCTACTTTACAAACGTAAGTTTGAACCCATGATGGGACAATGGTCTCTGATGGGCGGTTTTATCAAAGCAGGCGAAAGTATCGAGGAAGCCGCATCACGCGTGCTTACCGACTGCACCGGTATTGATAATCTTTTTATGGAACAGGTAGGTGCTTACGGAGATGTTACCCGCGACCTTGGAGAACGGGTTATCTCCGTAGCATACTATTCACTCGTCAATATGAATGACTTCAGTGCCGAGACACTGGAAGAACACAATGCCGTTTGGACCAAGATCAGCGAAGTTCCGCAACTGATTTTCGACCACGATCAAATGATTACCGACACATTGGTCCGTCTGCGCAGGAAAGCGGCTACCCGTCCGGTCGGATTCAACCTACTTCCCGAAAAATTCACGTTACCGCAATTGCAAAGCCTGTATGAAGCTATCTACCAGACCCAACTGGACAAGCGTAACTTCCGCAAAAAACTGAATGCGATGGACATTCTGGAGAAGTTGGATGAAAAAGATAAGAAAGGATCCAAAAGAGGAGCTTTCTATTATATGTTCAACAAAGAAAAATACGATCATCTGTTGGAACAAGGGGTCTATTTCTCCCTATAGGACAGTATATCAAATGTTTTTTCAGTTCCATTCAAATGAAACTATAACTTAAGTATTGTAGGCCTCGGTAATCGTTTCCGCCTGACCATAAACAAAGTTGAATGTATCAAAAGCAAGCCACTTCCCAAACTGCCTGTGGCAAATGTTTGATGAAAACACGACGATTGACGCATTCAAGAAAGAAATGAACCCCTTCGGTAATCCTCGGCAAGGCTTCCGGCAATTCATTCCTGGAATAGATATTGTAAACACTTTGTGATACCTATTCCAACGTCATAAAAATACCTATCGTAAACATCTTACCAGGCACAATAGGCACTCCAGATGATGGTCATTATGGATATATTGCCTATCTTTGCAAAAAAATAAAAATAATTCATCACAATGAACGATATCAATTTAATGAACAAAGCAGCGGACAACATCCGTATCTTGGCTGCGTCAATGGTAGAAAAAGCGAAATCCGGCCACCCTGGTGGTGCAATGGGGGGAGCAGACTTTGTGAACGTACTGTTTTCAGAGTTCCTCGTGTATGATCCCAAGAATCCCACATGGGAAGGCAGAGACCGCTACTTCCAGGATCCGGGACACATGTCACCGATGCTTTATTCAGTACTCGCCCTCGCAGGTAAATTTACGATCGACGAACTGAAAGAGTTTCGCCAGTGGGGTAGCGTTACTCCGGGACATCCTGAAGTCAACGTGATGCGTGGTATAGAAAACACATCCGGTCCGCTGGGACAAGGCCACACTTACGCCGTAGGTGCCGCTATCGCCGCCAAATTCCTGAAAGCACGCCTGGGCGATGTTATGAATCAGACGATTTACACATATATTTCCGATGGTGGCATCCAAGAAGAAATTTCCCAAGGAGCCGGACGTATTGCCGGTACGCTCGGATTGGACAACCTGATTATGTTCTATGATGCCAACAATATACAGCTTTCCACAACCGTAAATGAGGTGACTACTGAAAACGTAGCCATGAAATACGAAGCATGGGGTTGGAAAGTCATCACGATCAACGGAAACGATGTGACGGAAATCCGCCGGGCATTGGTTGAAGCAAAGGCCGAAACATCCCGTCCAACCTTGATTATCGGTAACACGATCATGGGCAAAGGAGCCGTGGGTGCTGACAAGAGCAGCTATGAAAACAAAGTGTCTACACACGGGCAACCCCTTTCAGCAGCGGGCGTCTCTATCGCAGACACCATCCGGAATTTAGGAGGAACCCCGGACGATCCGTTCCAGATCTTCCCCGAAGTTGCGGAACTATATGCCAAACGTGCTAAAGAATTGGAAACAATCGTTGCCGAACGTTATGCGGCCAAAGCAGAATGGGCAAAAGCCAATCCAGAACTGGCAACCAAGATGGAGTTGTGGTTCTCCGGCAAACTCCCCGTCATCGACTGGAAGGCCATCGAACAGAAACCGAACCAAGCAACGCGTGCCGCTTCGGCAACCGTTTTAGGCGTATTGGCTACCCAGATTGAAAACATGATCGTTTCTTCAGCCGACCTTTCCAACTCGGACAAGACTGACGGCTTCCTGAAAAAGACACATGCATTCGTGAAAGGCGATTTCAGCGGTGCATTCCTTCAAGCCGGCGTAGCTGAGCTGACAATGGCCTGCGTATGTATCGGCATGTCGCTCCACGGAGGTGTAATAGTGGCTTGCGGTACGTTCTTCGTATTCTCCGACTACATGAAACCGGCAATCCGCATGGCTGCCTTGATGGAACAGCCGGTTAAATTCATTTGGTCTCACGATGCCTTCCGCGTAGGCGAAGACGGGCCGACACACGAACCGGTTGAACAGGAGGTACAGATCCGCCTGATGGAAAAACTGAAGAACCACAAGGGACACAACTCCATGTTGGTACTTCGCCCGGCAGACGTAACCGAAACGACAATCGCTTGGAAAATGGCTTTGGAAAACACTGCCACCCCGACAGCTTTGATTCTTTCCCGTCAGAACATTACTGACCTGCCCGCCAAGGAAAACCGTTATGACGAAGCTTTGCAGGCCGAAAAGGGAGCTTATATTGTAGAAGGTGACGAAACCCCCGATGTAATCATGGTCGCCTCCGGATCGGAAGTCTCCACATTGGAAGAAGGAGCAACATTGCTTCGTGCGGATGGCATCAAGGTTCGTATCGTATCTGTTCCGTCAGAAGGTTTGTTCCGAAGCCAAAGCAAAGAATACCAGGAATCTATTATCCCGACAGGAAGCAAGGTATTCGGACTTACAGCCGGCCTGCCGGTCAACCTGGAAGGATTGGTTGGTGCCAATGGCAAGGTTTGGGGACTTGAATCATTCGGTTTCTCCGCTCCGTATAAGGTCTTGGACGAAAAACTCGGCTTCACGGGGCAAAATGTATACAATCAGGTAAAAGAATTATTGAAATCATAAATTCCAAACTCCTCTAACAGATAAATATGAAAACATTAGGTTTATGTAGTGACCATGCAGGATACGAATTAAAAGAATTTGTAAAACAAATACTCGACTCGAAAGGGCTGACCTACAAAGATTTCGGAACCTGCTCGACAGAGAGTTGTGATTATCCCGATTATGCCCATCCGCTTGCCGAAGCTGTAGAAACCGGTGAAGTATATCCCGGAATCGCTATCTGCGGATCTGGAAATGGAATAACCATGACACTCAATAAACACCAAGGAATACGGGCCGCTCTGTGTTGGCAAGAAGAGATCGCACGTCTCGCACGTGAACATAACGATGCCAACATACTTGTAATGCCCGGCAGATTTATCACTCAAGAGGAAGCCACTCGCACAATCGAAGCCTTCCTGAACACTTCGTTCGAAGGTGGTCGACATCAGCGCAGGATTGACAAAATTCCTTTGTAAAATCAGGAAGAGTAATTATGAAGTAAAAAATACAGAATTGTATTTTTTACTTCATAATTTTCCTTAGATTTCATTGTAACAGGGCTTTAGTTCAACTATCTTTCTGTCTTGTCAGGGAATACCTTATACCCTATTTTTCTTTTAAGCCGGAGATATACGTGGTTTTTAACTGAAAAAGGATCTTTTACCCGGCAATGATTATTTCTGACGAAATATCACAGTAGAGTTTATTTAACATTTTTTGTTTTGCAAATCGTAACAAATGCATAGACACGTTGTTAAATAAGAAATGAACGCTGATTTCTTTATATGTAACATATTGATGAGAAGCGTACATTTGTCTTGAATATCATTAATTAAATAGAAACACTCATGAACAAAGCAGAATTGATTGAGGCTCTGGCCCAGAGATCAGGATTACAGAAACAAAAAGCAAAAGAACTGTTGGACGCTTATGTCGACATCGTAACAGAAACCATGTCCCACAATGAAGAGATCGTATTGATCGGCTTCGGAACATTGACACCACGTCCGCAAACAGAACGCTTAGCTCGTAATCCCAAAACAGGTACACCGGTTATGATTCCAGCCAGAACAACCGTAAAATTCAAACCGGGTAAATATTTACTGGATGCAATCAACAAACCTAAGAAAAAGAAATGACGTTATTGATCTAAGAGCCTGTTTAAATTTTATTCAAAAAGTTTTTTTCAACTTCTTTTGAGTTTCTTTCCGGTCTGTTTTTCTGTTTTTATTCGTCACATAGCCCGCTATGCTCCTTATAAAAACAGAAAAACATACTCAAAAAGAACTCTCAAAAGAATGTTGAACAAAATTTAAACAGGCTCTTACAAAAGAAGGCAATCTAAAAAAGGTTGCCTTCTTTTGTAAGAGCCTGTCCAAATTATGAGTAATTTCGACACCGAAAAATGACAATTTAATCATGAAAATAGTTAATCTTGGTGAATCAAACTCGGTGTTAAACCGGTTTGTCGCAGAATTGCGCGACATCAACATACAAAAAGACAGTATGCGCTTCCGTCGTAACATCGAGCGGATCGGTGAAATTATGGCTTATGAAATCAGTAAGGATTTCACTTACAGCACAAAAGGCATTCAATCTCCCTTAGGAATAGCACCAATGAATACTCCTGACGATCCTGTCGTCATCAGTACGATTCTACGTGCCGGGCTTCCTTTCCATCAAGGCTTCCTCAGCTATCTGGACAATGCAGAAAATGCTTTCGTTTCGGCTTACCGGAAATACAAAGACCGACTGAACTTCGACATTCATATCGAATACATCGCTTCTCCCCGATTAACAGACAAGACATTGATTATAACGGACCCGATGCTGGCAACCGGCAGTTCTATGGAACTGGCTTACGAAGCATTGCGTACCAAAGGCCACCCGGCACATATCCATGTCGCCTCCATCATTGCCAGCAAACAGGCTATCGAATATATCCGACATAAAATGCCAGATGAAATCACGACCGTATGGGTAGCGGCTGTGGATGACGAACTGGACGACCATTCCTATATCGTTCCGGGATTGGGTGATGCCGGTGACTTGTCTTACGGTGAAAAAGAATAAAACACAAAAAAATAGCAGCATAAGCTAATTTTCGTGCTTATGCTGCTACTCAACTCTATATACAAAAAGCCGCTATTTCAACTCTTTTATGCGGATATTACGGAACTTGACAGGAGAACCATGACCTAAGAAACCGATATGTCCCTTCTTATTGAACAGACCCGGATGTTCCTTATGATCGGCAGTACCGTTCTTTGTCGCTTCACGAATATTGCCTTCCATGATTACCACACCGTTGACCGTAACCTTGATATTATCGCCATCGGCCACAATTTCTTCATAATTCCATTCACCCACAGGTTTGAATGCCTTATGATGATCAGCCTTAGCCGGGATAATTCCATAAACGGAACCATGATGTTGCAGAGGAGTAATATCCTTATAAATCGGATGTTCGCAATCCAGAATCTGGATTTCCATGCCGGCATAAGCAGCATCTCCTTCCATTGGAGTACGGATACCGACACCGTTATTAGCCCCCGGCGTCAACTGGAATTCGAAACGATATACGAAGTTGGCATACTCGTCTTTCGTATACAAATTGCCGCCGTAGCTCTTGCTCGGAATCATGGAGATACAACCGTCTTCCAAAGTATAATCAACCGTATTGCCTGTCCATTCATGCATATTCGTACCGTCGAACAGAATCTTGAAACCTTCCTTCTTCTCTTCGGCAGAAAGTTTGAACGGTTCTTTGCGTTCCAGTTCTTTTACATAAATATTCCGGTAATAGACCTTGCTGCCATGAGCCTGCAATTCGATCTGTTCGGTCGGGAAGATCGGAAGTTTACGATCCCAATAGTTCTCCAGAATCACATCATCCACGACTTTCTCTCCGTTCAGCACAACTGTCACACGGTCACCAACCATCTTAATATAGAAGCTGTTCCATTCACCCAGCTTATTATCGGCCACTTTTGACGGTTTGCTTTCGTTCACCTGATTGTTGTATAACCCACCGGAACCGACTTGTGCTCCTACGTTTACACGCGAAGTATCCCAAATCTGCACTTGAGGCGTACCACGCAGGTAAATACCTGCATCCGCTTCAGGGCCAGCCGGGTCAAGCATCCAGTCCACATACATTTCGAAGTCGCCGTATTGCTTTTCCGTACACAGGTTATCCCCCTTCCCATTGAATATCAGCATACCGTCTTCCACACTCCAGCCTTTACGCATGACCTCATCGGCTTTCGCCTGCTCTTTGGCCAACTGCGCCGGTTTCATCTTCGTACGGGCAATCGGGTTTTGCACCAGGCCTTTCCAGCCGACCAGATCCTTGCCGTTAAATAAAGAGACGAATCCTTCGCCTTGCGGCATCTCGGCCAGATGTTTCTTGATCGCTTCTTTTTGATAACCGGCATCCGGATTGTCAAGCACCTCCATCACCTTGTTCAACAGGGCACGGACATTCGCACCCATATATTCCTTATTCCCTAAAGCAATATTCATGACTGCATTGGCGGCAGCTTGTTGCACAGGTTTCTGATCCAAAAATTCACCGGCATACAACAGACCTAAGAATGTCCCGGTATTTTCAATCTGTTGCAGGATTGCAATCTTCTGCGCATCCGTCTTGGCAATTTCCATAGCCTTACGCAAGCTTAACAGACGGTTTTCACCCGTAAATGCCGGATTGGAAACCAGTTTCACATAAGTAGTGAGAGCCGGGTCAAAATAGTTGGACGACGGGTTTTCCTTGCAGATCGTGTATAATTCGTCCGCCACTTCAATGCCCTTCCAGTTCAGCAGGGCTTCGAAAGCAGCATCCCGTTTGGCTCCCGTACTGGAACGGAAACCTTTCACGATCGTAGCCAAAGCATCCGGCTGACCGGTAGAAGACAATACCAGATAATACAGATAGTCCTTATTACCGGCCTGCAACATACGCCGTTTCACCGTTTCGACCCGGTCGGCAACCGAAAGAGAGGACAATGCCGAAATAACAGCCCGCTGCATGGGAGGAACAGCCAATGCGTCAGCCGTTTCCAGCATACCGCACATATTGGTTATATCACGTTCTCCCACTACATCCTTCAAAGCCACATAAGCCGCAGCTTTCACTTCAGGAGAGCCTGTCTGTATCTGATCAAGTACGGTATTGATATTGGCGGTAGCCTTACGCATGGCCAACAATTCAAGTCCGGCTATTTTACCCGCATTGGCAGCAGAAGAAACGGCCTTAGCCACTGCCCCGTCGATATCTCCGGGGAAGGCGGCCAAAGCATCCTGTCCCAGCAAGACTACTTGCTTGTCATCGCTCTTCAGCAATTCGGCCAACGAAGGGATATAGGACTTATCTCCGATCTTCACCAATGTCCAAGTAACAGCCTGCTTCACGTCAAAGTTCGCATCGACCAGTTGTTCCAACAAAACCTGTTTGGCAGGAAGATCAAAACGAATTTCCAGATTCCGGATCATATCATGTTTGGCAGGTTTCTTGGCCTCGCGTCCGATCCAGTTCAGGATATCTATTTTCAGCTCCGGTTTGGCTTTCGGAACCATTTTCACAAGTTCTACATACAACTCTTTATCTGCAAAACTGGAAGCGTAGTTCAAAGCCGCATTCCGGTAGCTCTTGCTCGGATCTTTCATGGCAGCGATAACCATCTTAGATACTTTGGCCGGTTCCTCGGCAGCTAAAAGTATCTGCAAGGCAGCTTCCCGCGTCTGTTCCTGTCCCGCTTTAGCCGCCTCTTTCTGCAATTTCTTAGCTGCTTTTACGGCTCCTGCCGGATCTCCGGGAGAAACAAGATTCTTCAGCAAAGCAATATAGGCTTCTGTCGCTCCGGAATTATCCATTGCATAACCGGCTTCAGCTGCCGCATCCGCCAGAAGTTTCATCGAGCTGTTCGTTCCTACACGGCTCAAAGCATACAACACGACCTTTTGCATATTCGGATCCGCAACACCAAGCAAGGCTTGCAAAACAGGTTCCGCATCCGTCACCCGGGCATCAGCGATTGCACGGACCACATCTTTCTGTGTCTTAAGAGAACCGGTACGGCTCTTCAAAGCAGCAACCAATGCCTGACCTGCTTTTTGACTGCCATTAGAAGCCAACGCACGGGCAGCAGGACCGCTCAACGACTCATCGTTCAGATAAGAAGCCAGTACATCTATACATTCGTCTTTCCCCAACATCTGAAGTTGGCGGATAATAAACGCTTTCGTTTCACGCTCGTTTACCATTTCCAACGCTTTCAGATAAGCGTTGGCAGTAACCAACCGGGCATTTTCCTCGCCTTTTGCCATGACATAATGCGTCAGACCGCTCAAGGCATAATCGACATTTGCGTTACTGCCCTTACCCGGAGCATTTATCATGTTAACCAACATCAGGACACCCTCTTCGCCGGTAGAACTCAAATCACCAATCAGTTTATTATATGCCGCCTGTTTCGCCGCAGGCATCTGGGCCAACACATCGGCAGCGGTCGTTTTGGCCGTACGGTTGGCCGGAGTCTGCGCCATCAGCATGCTTCCGCACAACAGTAAGGCAGCTATTGATATATATGCTTTTCTCATTATGTTTCGAATTTTGAATGAATTAAATATTCCAAGGAGCCCTCATCGGCTGATCCAGCAAACGATTAGCCGCCTCGTCGTCAATAAATTCAAGTTTTACAGGATCGAAATTCAGTGTCCGGTTCAGACGCAAAGCCACTGCTCCCATATTGACAATAGTAGCCGAACGGAAACCATTCTTTTCGTTCAGGGCGAAAGGCTGGCGTGTCTTCACACATTCAATAAAGTCCGTAACCTGCGGTTCAGGTTCGGGATAGTCGGCAAGTTTCTTTTCCCAATCAGGAATATCGCATACAAAATTCTTATATACATTTCCTTTCGGTCCGGCAATATACGGCGTGTTCGGATCACCGTAATCACCACCCCAAAGAACGATCTGGCAACCATCGTCATACGTGTAAGTGATGGAACGCCAAGTACCGACAGCGTCCGGATGCTGCTGCGGGGCATCCACTTCTACTTTAACGGGGCTGGTATCGTCTTTACCTAATATATATTGTACGGGGTCGATGTAGTGCTGTCCCATATCTCCGAGTCCGCCACCGTCATAATCCCAGTATCCGCGGAAAGTCTGGTGTACGCGATGCGGGTTATAAGGCTTGTAAGGAGCCGGACCGAGCCACATGTCGTAATCCAGTTCCGACGGAACCGGTTGCGGTTCGAGATACTCTTTTCCTACCCAGAAAAACTTCCAGTTGAAACCGGTATGCGCACTGATCGTCACCTTCAGCGGCCACCCCAACAGTCCGCTTTGCACCAGTTTCTTCAACGGCTTGACGGGAGTACCCAGTCCGTAGAACTGGTCTGTAAAGCGGAACCATGTATTCAGACGGAACATACGCCCGTATTGCTGTACGGCCTCCATCACACGCTTTCCTTCACCGATCGTACGGGTCATCGGCTTTTCACACCAGATGTCTTTTCCGGCTTTTGCAGCCTCGACGGACATGATACCATGCCAATGAGGCGGAGTAGCGATGTGCACGATATCGACATTCGGATCCAGAATCAAATCGCGGAAATCATGATAAGCGGCTATTTTATCCTTTACCAGCTTCTTTCCCAGCTCAAGGTGATTTTTATCAACGTCACAAACGGCGACCAAACGTGTACCGGCATAATTGACATGGCCTCTTCCCATCCCTCCGGTGCCAATAATACCTTTAGTCAATTGATCACTTGGAGCGATATACCCGTTCCCCAATACGTGACGCGGCACAATCGAAAAAAGCGCAACCCCTCCAAGAGTTTTCAGAAAACCTCTTCTGCTTGTTCTCATAGTAAAATAATAATTTATTATAGATTAGCGACCTATTATTTAAAATATAAATAATATCTGACAAATATACTAATTATCCAATAATCCTTGCAGATATTCACGTGTTTTTACGACATAATCGTGCCGTGCACCATTCAATTCACATTCGATAGTCAATGCTCCCTGAAATCCTTGCTTTTTCAGTTCAGCAATGACAGCCGGAAAGTTCACTTCCCCGGTAGGGATAGGAACTTCAGCTCCCAATTCATACGGATTATTCGGATCCGGATATTTACCGTCTTTCGCATGGAATTCCTTGATAAGGCGGCCTAACAGCTTCACGGCATCCAACGAGTTGGATTTTCCGTACATCAATAAATTAGCCAGATCGCAATTGACAAACACGTTGCCCGTAGCGATGTCTTTTATCGCACGGATCAAAGTTGTCGGTGTTTCCTGTCCGGTCTCGAAATAGATCATCACGTCGCGCTGCTTGGCATAATTCGCCAAGTCCTGCATGACCTTGATGAAATCCTTATATTGTTCGGAAGAGGGATCTTCCGGGATGAAACCGAAATGAGAGTGCATAGCGGGAATTTCAGCCATCTGGCAAAAGTCGATCATATCCTGATACATGGCGATCTTCTCTGCCCGTTCTTCAGTCGGCACTAACCCGATCGTAGCCGGTCCTTTCCGGAAATTCCAGGTAGACTTGCTTCCCGGAACACCAACCACGGTCGTCACCTTGATATTGTGTTTTTTGGATGCAGCCTTTACCTTCTCGGCAAAATCCTTTGTAAAAGCTTTCGTGTTGTAATTCAATTCGCAAGACCCAAAACCCTGATCGTGCAAATCCTTAAAGCTTTTATCGATGTCGCTCATGTCATACTGGATAACACCAATCGTTATTTTGTCCTGCGCCATCATTGCGGAGCATATAAACAGAAAGGCAAAAATCAATAAAGAAAATTTCATTTTCATCGCGTGATATAGATTAAGTTAATAAATAACAAGAATAAAAAGAGGGACAACCAAAAGGCTGCAAGTCTTTTTTGGCCTCCCTCTTTATTCATGATAAAACAAAAGTAACAATTTATTCCATTGTCGGATTAAAAGTTCCGCCCCAATTATTATTTTGTTCGAGATTCGGGTTCTGATCCAAATTGCTTCTCTGGATCGGGAAGAAATAGAACGATTCTTCGATCACAAATTCACGTTCTGCCGCTTCTGTAAAAGGAACCTGATGAATCACGTAACGGAAATCACCGGTAGTCAATTCGTTGTTATTGATTTTCTCCCTTGCGGTATTCAGATTCATATCCGTACCATCCGGGTTGACTGCGATGGCTTCCAATCCGTGCTTGGTCCAACCGGCCAGTTTCATCATATTACGCGTGCGGCGCAAATCCCAGAAACGATGTCCTTCAAAACACAGTTCGATATTGCGTTCATCCAAAATAGCCTTGCGGATCTCTTCACGATTTCCAACTTTCAGCCCGTAAAGCCCATCGTTGCCGGCTTCGATCCCGGCACGTTTACGAATCTGCTTCAACATATCGACTGCCACATCCGCATGTCCGGTTTCATTGGCTGCCTCTGCATAAATGAACATGACTTCAGCGAAACGCATCAAGATGTAATCAATATCGTAAGTCAGTACCTTATCCTGCGTCAAAGACAAATCGGCCGCCTTATAAATATAAAAACCGGAGAAAATGTCGTTATTCACGGCATTCGTATGAGCGGCCGGATTAATACCATATTGATCATCCGGACTACTTATGCCCAAAGCATTATACTGCCTGTAGTTGGCAGGCTTGCCGGCAACCGGATATTCGCGGCCGTTATACAAGCAGACGTTGTTAAAACGCGGATCTCTGTTTTTCCAGAACGATTTCAACAAATCGTTTTCATTACCGACATAATATTTACCGGTAGGATCGTCAAACCGCTTGCCATCCAGCATCGGGAAATCTTTTACAAACTCCCATGTCGGATTACTGTATGATTTGTCACGGCTGACGGAAGCCGGACGAGTCGTATATTCCCAGCTCGAAGTCTTGTTCGGATTCGAATTAACGACCGGGAATACAACCTCAGGACCTTGTTCCTGAATCCAGATATCCCCATAATTCGGAGTCAACGCGATTCCCTTGGCCACACAAAAATCGTATGCTTCCTTGGCAGCTTCATACGCTTCGCCCCAATACGCATTGCCATACTGGTTGTTCGGATTAAACTGCGGAGAAGCCTTCAATAACAATGTTTTCGCTTTCCATGATTTCGCAAAACATTGATCGACACGCCCATAATCGGCAGAACTACCAGCGATCTTCTCCGGCAACAATGTGATTGCATGATCCAAATCTTCCACCATGAATTGAAAACATTCCGCCGTGGAATTACGCTTAACAAACAAATCATCCTTGTCTTTATCCTGCGGAACCTTCAAATAAGGAACGCCCCCGTGATGCAAAACCATCCAATAATAGGTATAGGCGCGCATAAAATAGGCCTGTCCCAACAATTTATCCGTGACATCACGATCCAACACGCTATTTTCCAAACGCACAATCGCTTCATTAATATCACGGATTCTCGTATAATCCCATTTCTTATATGCGCCGCCCGTTTCCGTGATGGTCCCCAGATACCACGGCATACCCGTTACCTGATCCGAATTGTTGTCTGCCCCGGAACTCCAGTTACCAAAACACTCCGCATACAAATTATTCACATAAGCCGTTGCCAAATTGACATCATCCCAAACCATGGACTCATCATAACTCTCCAAGTTTTTAATGTCCAATGTGTCACAACTTGTTGCCATTCCGCCCAAAACAAAAGCGGCGCCAACGATGGCATATTTTAATCTATTTGTTTTCATAATTCTTCCTATTTTAAAATTAGAACGAGAAGTTAAGACCAAAAGAGAATGTCTTCATCAACGGATATGAATCATAGTATTTCTGTTCCGGGTCCAAGAATTCCGTCACGTCCGAAATACAGAACAGATTAGTTGCATTGGCAAACACCTGTGCATTCGATATACCCAGCGGACGAAGAATAACTTTCGGCAAGTCATAGCCGATGTTCAAGTTCTTCAGACGGAGATAAGCTCCGTTACGCATCCAATAGCTTGTATTTCCGGCTCCTGATTCATACCATCCGTTACCTACGATACGCGGATAAACACCATTCGGATTCAATTCCGGGTCATACACTTTATCGCTTGTCCAAATCGGGAAATAAGGACGAACCGCGCCACCATGCTGGTAGAAACCACCATCTACACCACCGACAAAACGGTCATACTTGCCGACACCTTGGAAATGGATATCCACCGTAATGCCCTTCCACTTGATATTACCGCCGAAACCATAGTTGATACGCGGCGTGCCATTTGAACTCAACAGGTTATAAGCATCATTACCGTCGATTTTGCCGTCAGGACCTTCCGAATAGCCGTCACCACGTGTATCCTTATACAAGATACCGCCCAGATACGGATCACGTCCATACTGCTTGAACCCTTTTGCCTTCAAGGCTTCTACTTCGGCAGGATCCGTCAGCAGGTGGTCAGCGATCAAACCGGTCAAGATACCGGCCGACTTGCCCACTTTGGACAAAGCCTGCAGATTACCGGTTTTATAAGTAGCCGATTCATCCAGCACATCCCAGCGGTCACGCGCGAAGCCCAAGTTCACGTAAACGGAATAATCGATCTCACCCTGTGCAGCCTTATCCATCCAGGTCAAGGCAATTTCTCCACCACGCCAAGAACGTTCGGCGTAGTTCTCCGGAGCCAAACTCTGTCCGTACGTATTCGGCAATGTCACCGTACGAGCCCCCAGGATATCCACCTCTTTCCGGTAGAAACCGTCGATCGTACCAGACAAACGATTGTCAAAGAAACCGAAATCAAGACCACCGTTGTATGTCGACGACGTTGCCCAAGTCAACGTAGAGTTCGGAGTAGAGCCTGCTACAA
Source organism: uncultured Parabacteroides sp. (assembly GCA_910577325.1). Classification (GTDB taxonomy): domain Bacteria; phylum Bacteroidota; class Bacteroidia; order Bacteroidales; family Tannerellaceae; genus Parabacteroides. The sequence continues at coordinate 185,789 of CAJTMR010000002.1, read as the reverse complement.
TCGTATTAGCCAAATTGTTGCCGAAAATATAACCGCTACCTGTGTTATACTTCTGCAGATAAGCAAATTTACCGATTTCATCATTATTCACATTCAGGTCGTTACCGGTCGTACCATAAGATGCGCGCAGTTTCAAATTGCTCAACCAGCCGGACGTTCCTTCCATGAACGATTCCTGGCTCAGACGCCATGCGGCGGAAACCGAAGGGAAGAAGCCCCAGCGATGTCCGTCGGGGAACAACGTATTACCGTCATAACGGAAAGAGAACTCGGCGATATACCGCTGGTCGAAGGTATAGTTGAAACGGCCAATCCAAGAAAGACGTCCGCCCGTATATTCCTCGGCACTCCCCCAACGGCGTTCCGCATCTTGCGAATAGTTGAACATCTGGTCGATATTGCCGAGAGGCTGTTCTGCCTTGGCCTGTGTCCATTCTCCGCCATTTGCAGCCTGTTCAAAAGCCATCATGGCCGAAACATCATGCTTGCCGAACGTATTGGCGTAGTTCACAAACCAGTTGAACTGTTCCGTCCATAGCTGCTTCATGCGATAGTCCAGATTCTCATAGTTCTGAGAGAAGTTGAACGTATTGAATTCATTCAAGTTCAACGGAGCCGGCAAGAAACGGTTTCCTTCCGGATCCGCCTGCTGGAATTTATAGTTCTTCTGGAAAGTCATGAATCTCTTGCGCGAATAATCATGCCCGATATAACTGCCGACCACCTTCGTGCTCAATCCTTTCGTGATGAAATCCAAATTGATGTCAAAAGAAACAATCCCGTTCATGTTACGGCGGCGCGTCTTCAGATAACGGTTACCGACAACCTGGTCGACCGGGTTCCATCCCTGCCAAGAACCATAATCCTGATAAATAGGATAGTCCGTAATCGTTGCCGAAGGGGTTCCATCCAAATTAGAATAGAACGGAGTCGTCTTCATCGCATTGAACGTACAACGATACAAGTCATATACCGCCTGGTCGTCATCATCCGAGAAGGGCCAATAGAAACGCTGGTCATTAGACTGGTTCGCATCCAAGTTCACATTCATCTTGATATACTTGCTCAACTCCATCGTCAAGTTCGAACGCAAGGAGAATTTCTTGTTTTCCAAAGAGACATACGAACCTTCTTCAGCCAAGAAAGAGCCCATCACATAATACTGGACCTTTTCGCTACCGCCCGTCACACTCAACGAATGTTTCGTGTTCCACGGATTTTGCCAGATGTAGTCATTCACATTGTAGTTGATGTTGTTATCACGAAAATAAGCATATTCCGCCTCACCGTTAGGTTCTTTCGTCCCTTGGAAACGAGCCACGGCATTCTGGTAGTTCAAATCGTCGATGGCCGTCCATCTGTCAGCAAACAACTCTTGTGTCGGTTTGCTAAACGCATACGAACCTTGATAATTGAACACCGGCTTCTGGTTCTTGACACCGCCCTTGGTCGTTACCAGGACAACACCGTTACCGGCCGCAGACCCGTAAATAGAAGCTGTCGCCGCATCTTTCAAGAAGCTCATCTGGTCGATTTCGTACGGTTCCAAATTGTCGAAAGCCTCCTTGTCGCGGATGATCCCGTCAATCACGAACAACGGATCGCCGAACCCGCCACGCATACGGATTTCGGAAGAAGCTCCCATCAAACCCGAATTACCGGTGATCGTCGCACCCGGAGCACGTCCGGCCAATGAGTTGGACAAGTTCGTGTTAGGAATGACAGACAAGTCGTCCGCCTTCACATTCGAAATCGAACCGGTCATGTTCACCTTTTTCTGTACACCATATCCGACCACCACTACTTCATCCAATTTTTGGGTGTCTTCGTTTAAAGTGATGTCATAAGAATTCTTACCGGCCGTCACCTGCACTGTCTGCTCCAGATAACCGATATAAGACACAAGCAACGTAGCCCCGACCGGAACTTCCAACGTAAATTTCCCGTCAATGTCAGTAATGGCTCCCACACCCGGATTATCCTTCAAGACAACATTCGCTCCGATTACCGGAAGCCCCGTATTATCCACGATGGTCCCCGATACAATCTTTTTCTGCTGCTGGGTCCCCTCCGTAACCGGCTCCGCGAGCATGCTCTTCCTTGTACTGTTGTCTTTCAGGAAAACCCGGTTGTTAACCACTTTATAAGAAATACCTGTGTTTTTAAACACCTCTTTCAGAACATTTTCTATATGTTCATTTTTAAGATTAACAGAAACCTTGGAGATTTTCTTATTCAATAATGTTTCATCGTAAGAAAATTCATACCCCGTCTGTTCACTGATGCTTCGTATGACGGTCCCGACCGTTGTCTGATTCAAGGCCAGTTCCAGATTCACATACAAAGAATGCGCATCGCTTGTCGCCATGGCGGGCGATGCGGCTGACAAAAACATTGCTAATGTCGCAATTGATGCATTTTTAATCATACATGTGATTCAATAATGTTAGTACTAAGTTTTTTAAGTTGTTTTTTCACCCATCTTGAGTGTTGTTTGTCTTGTCTGTTACTTCATCATAGGCATTTGATTTTTATTATTCATATATAAAGATTTCCTTCCCTTCCATCTTATAGCGGATAGGAGCCAAGTATTTCAATAAATCCAAGATATCCGGCAAACTTTCATCTTCATTGATCACGCACCGGAACTTGCGCCGGGCAAGCTTCGAGGATTCCAAATTGATATTCACATTAAACTTTACGGAGAGTTGGTTGGCTATTTCCCTGAGCGTGACATTTTCGAAAACAAACTGGTTCAGTCGCCACGCCGTACAGATATTCACATCCACAATCTCTGTGGTATATTCGTTTTTATAATTGTTATATGTCACCTTTTCGCCCGGCGACATATCTAAAACGGTCTTCCACTGCTTATCAAGTAAAGCAATTTTACCGCTCGCCAAAACGGTCTCTACATTTTCGCTATTCTCGTCTGTCCTGACATTGAAAGTGGTCCCGAGGACCTTGATATTCACATAATTTGTTGAAACATATAACGGGGAAGAAGCATTCTTTGCCACGTCAAAGAATGCTTCTCCTTGCAAGGAGA
>CAJTMR010000002.1:0-182640 GCA_910577325.1 uncultured Parabacteroides sp. | reverse complement strand
AACGGGGAAGAAGCATTCTTTGCCACGTCAAAGAATGCTTCTCCTTGCAAGGAGAGCTTACGATTGTCTACCGCAAAAGTTTCGGGTATTTTCAAAGATGAACCCGACTTTAACCAGACGGTCGATCCATCCGCAAGTTCCACTTTTCTCACATTCTCACCTTGCCTTACGGTAATCGTCACACAATCCTCCGGTTTCAAATAATTCCATCCCGCATAAAAAGACGAAACAAGTAGCAAGACCACGGCTGCATACCTCATCACAAAGCGAAATAGCCGGGCTCTTCTTCTACCATCAATCGTGGCATTCAACCTATCCAATGCCTTTTCAATGTGTTCAGGCGTATTATATTGGATAAACTCCCATGAAACACGCAGCCTCATCAATTTAGAGAAAATTTCTTCATTTTCAATTGATAACGCACACCACTCTTCCACTTTTTCCATTTCTTCAGGAGAAAGTGCACCAGCCAGATATTTTGCTAAAAGTTTATAATCAAAATCCATTTTTATTTCCTTGTACCCGTGCTAAACGACTAACTCGGGAAAACTACTGAGCAAAAATGGAACTTTTTTTTCAATTTAACGTTTTTTTGAAAAACAGGAGAAATAATCCATACAGCAGACGCCAACTTATAGAAGCTCTTTCCAAAAAAACAGATTACCTAAACCTAACCCTATGCTTTACGCCTCCTAACGCATAGGGTTAAGGGGCGTAAAGCATAGAGTTAGGAGGTGTAAAGCTTCTTCCAAATCATTGGTCAAGTTCGCATTCAAAGAACCGTCATCTTAATCGTTCCAACTCTCTCCAATAAATCCCGATCCCGAATGCCGAAAAACGGACCTCCTCTCTTAACTGCACCGGGACATCCCGTACCATCAAATCCGGACGATGAGAAGCCTTGTAAACAAACTCCCAATCAAACAAATAGGTGTTTATCCGAGTAGAAAGAAAAACAGAACGTCCCTTACGGCTGAAGCCTTTCAATCCGGCTTGCGTATCGGCATATTTCATCCGCAACAAATAACGGTTACATCCGCGAACAAACCGAGAAACCATACGGCGGCTCAAAGGCAAGCTATCGTAATACGTTTTATCCCGTGTCGAAACAACCACATCAATCCCCCGCTGTAACATATCCAAGACCCTCGACATAGATTCAAGCGTATAAGGGAAATCGTGGTCCGTATAAAGGATATGACCGGAACGGCACACGGAGGCAGCAGTACGCAAAGCGAAGCCCTTTCCCCGATTGACTGGATAGCCCAAAATATACACGTCCGGTATGTTTTGCCGGATATAATCGGTGACAACTTTCTCAAAGCCTCTTGCCGAACCGTCATTTACCACATATAAATGAATGTCTGCATGTTTCCACAAAATTTGCAGTTCATTATATTTCGAGACAACGGTTAGTTCCCAATCCTTATCCGGATTGTAGACTGGCAATATCAGGTCTATGTCCGTTTTAATCATTCTATTCTTTTTAATATCCGCTTTTTATCTTTTATTGAAAACAATACCCAGCCGATCCTGCCCACAATCAAACCTTCCGGAATTTCCCCGAAAAAACGACTATCCACCGAATTATTGCGGTTGTCCCCCCTTCATATATATGTAAAATGTATAGTTTTATTCATTTCGAAATATTTTTTTGTTCAATTTTGCCACCATCAGAATCGGATTATCATCAATAGATGCTCTTTCCAGCGTGTTGAACAACTCAGGATAAAACGACTGTATCTCTGATTTTTTTTTCGTTTCCAGATCCTGATATTTAGACGGATCAAGTATATAATAGAAATAATCGCCACAGGCAATTGTACCGTATAAGATATCAACAATATGAACTTCCCCAATATGAGGTCCTCGAAAAGAACAACTTTCCCCGTTTAGCCTATCGTAGATATAAAAGCAATTATAACCATCATATTGATATGAGACTCCGACTTTAGTCTCATCGGAAATATATAAATAAGGAGAATGAGCAACCTTTTTATTTTTCCTAAGATATTTGAATATTTCATCTTCCCTACTTTGCATCGGCAAAGCTATCAATTCTTTCGGAATGGCATGGCCTAATTTAATCACTAAACCTCCTTTGGGATAGTTAAAATCATATTTATAAATCGTATCATTATACATAATATGGGTATATAAGCCATCTTCAAACAAAACGAACGGAGACTCCCAAAAAGAAATGGTTGTACCATTTTCATAATGATGAGGATGATATTGTGCCACTAACTCATCCTGTTTAAAACAATTCATGATATATCCGTCTTCAAGTTCAATGCTTGATCGTGCCCAGACTTCCCTTCCTTCCCCTAAAAACAATATTTGGCTTATTTTATAAGGAATTGTATCCACACGTAATAGACGACCATCCAAATCATATACAAACTTTTTCTTCAATTGGTTATCCATCACATACAGTTCTTTCTTTTCTCCATTAACCGCAATGCTTGATGCGTTTGTATATTTGTTGGGACCATCTCCTTGATCATGGATAACCGCTTTGGCTTCTCCATGATCAGAAAAAATAAAAACAGAAGAACTTCTCCGGTCCAAAATATATAAACGTTTATTCAATGGAATAATATTATACACTGCATTTATCAATATAGTATCATTCGTTTCCAGCGGGACAATTGTAATCTTTTCGAAAAAATCCGCAATGGATACAATTTGAGAGTCTTCAGGATCAATCGAAATAGTTATAAAATCATCTTTTCCATGATCTTGTCCGGCACAAGAACACATCAGAGCCGCTATTAGCAACAAACAAATATTCTTTTTCATATTCTTATTCAGTTTAACGGACTGTTCCTATAATACATGGAGTTTTATACCCCGGTTGATAACAAACATATCTCTATCCCGTTTTAAAACATAAACATGATAAACAACATAGATAAATATATAAAATGTATTTTCATAGCATACTCAATTAAGCAAATTCAATCTACTTACTAAAATAATCGGATTACTTTCCATATCTATTTGTTGAATCTTGTCATAAGTTTGTTTTGTTTATCATATTCTTTTCTCCCGCATGACAAACAAAACAAAAATAATAATACACCTACTATTCTTATTGCATTCATTCTCTAACTAATAATTCAATACTCGAACTCTGACTATTAAACGCATATATTGTATCATTATCGACACAAAATGATTCATACAATTTCCCTGGAAGTTGTATAATTTGATTTATTTCATCATTTCCAGATAAAGATATTTCAAGTATTTTATTTACATTATATCCATCATTCGGATTATTACCATTCATTAATATATATAATTTTTCTCCATCAATATAAGTATCTTGCACGACTACATGATATGAATTAACATCTAAATTATTATCATTTTCAAATAGCACATTCTGTATCACGCCAACATCCGAATAATCAATCATTTTCTTTATCTCCTTATTGTTTCTATCATAAAACTCCACAACAGGAATATTATTAGAGATAAGAATATAGAAATTTTCAAATTTGAATACATTCCGATTATTACGTATTCGTTCCTGTTTTTCACAACCAAAATGAGTTAAATTACCCCAAATACATGTTTGCTTTGAATTCAAATCTATATCCATAAATATTCCTTCTTTTCCTCTATACTGTACTTGATAATGATTTTCATCTATTACAAAACGATAAGCCGGATATATCGAATATTTTGAAAAATCATATTTTCTACAATTACTTCCTTCCAAATCATATACAAATAAGGAATAACGACCTGCATCAAAAGCATAAATTGAGTCATCTACAACAGTCAAAGTCCTTAAAGCAACAAAATCATTCGGACCTTCACCATGATTTCCCATAATACGATACCTATTAAATTTTTTATCGACTTCAAAAATCTGTGACAAGTAGTTATCACTAAAATATAAATTACCATTATAAACTTGCAGATTTTTAACCTGTGACAAAAATATGGAGTCTGCAAAATTATCCACAAATAAATGTTTCACATAACGAACCGTATCTATCTCTCTTTTTTTTCCTACACAAGAAAGGAAAAACAACAAACATACAAATATATAAATCTTACCCATTTCATTATTAGTTACATGTTGTTTCTCTTCCATCACAAGTTACACTTCCAAAAAAGGAATCCCTTGAACATTTTTCCTTTCCTGTACAACTAACACTACCACTTGCCTCACCTTTAGCATTATAGCAAACCACTTCTACCTTACAAGAATACCCATCTCCCCCTGTTCCACTTCCATCATCACCTGTTTTCGTCTGTTGAGCCCAAACAGCAATCACGGCATTATTCTCTGCCAACCCATAATCATCCAGCGCATACTGGAGATTCATTCCCATACCGAGGAGCAACATCGCTACTCCAATTAACAACACGGCTTTTTTCTTTAATTGTACCATTGTCTTTAAGTTTTTAATTTGTTAATACTTCAATCGCGATTTTCACGACCGTTTATATCTTTTTCTCTGGAATCACCCTTGTAGAAACTACGCAAATAAAACAATACCCAGCCGATCCTGCCCACAATCGAACTTTCCAGAATTTCCCCGAAAAAACGACTGTCCACCGAATTATTGCGGTTGTCTCCCATCATATAGTACCAGTTTACACCTTCTCGCCTTGTTATCCGGAGTACCCGCTTTACCAAAAGCATATTCCGGTTCTCAGGACTACGAAACACGACTATATCATTTTCTTGTGCTTCTCGCCATCCTGGTATCCGCCCTAAGTCCCACTCATTACCCGAATCTTTTTCGCGCAAAGGAGCGATCCAGGTAAATACATTCAGCAAAGGAATATCGGCAAAACGGTTGGACAGCAAAGCACTGTATGAAACTTTGTCCACCCAGACCCAATCACCGCATAGAGTCGGCTCCATGCTTTCCGATGGAATGTAGCAAGGTTCACCGAGGAAGAGGCGAATCAACACACAAGTGAATAAACAAAGACATGTATACGCTTTTATCATCTCTGGTTCATATTTATTTTTTACTGAACACACCCTTTAATTTCCAAAAAAATCGGATCATCCGTATTACAACGGATGGAAATCGTTTCTGAAAAAGAGCCTGCATATTCTTTTACAACTTTAGCCGTTACAAGAATCTCTCCATTCGTCAATGCAGTACGCTGATCGTACGTTGCACGAGTACATCCGCAAGAAGTCTGCATTTCAAATAGGATCAATGGATTTCGTCCCGTGTTCTTCAGCAGAAATGAAACTTTTTTCTCCATTACTTTTTTTCTTCCGCATGACAAACAAAACAAAAATAATATATGCTAATAAATATGATATTACCCAATTTTAGATTCATAATTTTTTTTATTTTACAGACCATAGACAAATCATGAACAAATTCGTCCACAGTCTAAGTTAAAGCAAAATACCCTACAGTCTAATCACAACGAACAGATTCTTTGTCATCACATTGTACATAGCCGGAGAATGTATTCCTTTCACAATTTTTCTTTCCAGAACAAGATACAGAACCATTCACATTTCCATCCCGATCTTTACAAATCAAAGTTACTTTACAAGAATACTCATCTCCTCCTGTTCCACTTCCATCATCACCTGTTTTCGTCTGTTGAGCCCAAACAGCAATCACGGCATTATTCTCTGCCAACCCATAATCATCCAGCGCATACTGGAGATTCATTCCCATACCGAGGAGCAACATCGATGCACCAATTAACAACATGGCTTTTTTCTTTAATTGTACCATTGTCTTTAAGTTTGTAATTTGTTAATACAATACTTCAATCGCGATTTTCACGACCGTTTATATCTTTTTCTTCATATTCTCCTTTATAGAAACTACGCAAATAATGCTTCACGGTGTCCGTATCCTTCCATTGTTTACTGTAGCGATGGGTATAGCCCATAAAATAAAGGCTGTAGAAAAATATTGATAAAAATAACAGAAGCTTTACGCGATGCTCTTTTTCTATCCAGCCGACAACCGGATACGAAACCAACAACAAAATACCCGGCAAGGACAAATAGAGGTAACGATCGGCTACGATACCCAAACGAGGCATTGCAACAATATGCAACGACAACAGCAAATGAATAACAAAGAACAGACTGCCGAACACCAAAAGACGGTTCTTGCGATAACTATACAAAACACCGGATATTCCCGCCACAAGCACCGGATAAACATAAAAACGAGTCGGAATCTCACTGCTTTCCGGCAATAGCGGGAACGTATAGTTCAACTCCACCAACGGGCTATATTGGCCTTTATAGGATTGTGTAAACACCGCTATCAGGTTTTCCAGCCGAAAACCACTCTCTGTAAATACGTTCATCACCATCCATTGGTCATCCCATGAATCCAGAAAACCGTTGGAAAATACAGGTAAATAACAAACCGCCACCAGCCCGTAAAGAAGCAGGAAGCCAAACAATAACCGAATATCAACAACTTTGTTACGCATTTTCATTTTTCACATTTGTATAAGCGAAACGACCAACTCGGACAAAATACGGAGCCAAATATTCTTTTTTCTATTTTTTTTTCATTTTTTTACTTTACGATAAACAAGCACGGCATCCGGACAAGCGCAAAAGGGGAACGTATGTTATTTTATGTTTACACAGGCAAAAATAACCATCGGCATAAAAGATGCAGAAACAAGGCATAAAAGTGTATCCAACATGGCGGATAAACATCTCCGCATCCCCGGAAAGGTCTCGCCCAGACCCAGGTCTACACCTCTCCCGCGGCCGGGTCTCCGTGGTAGGTACACCCGGGTCTCAAGCGGCTTTAAAAGCTGTTTTTGACAAAAGAAAAGCCTGTCTTGATGAAAAAAGAAGCCGTTTTAACATATTTCACACCTATTTTCGAACGGTCCCTGTTTTTATCGCATAATAGTTGTTTTTGCAAAAACATATAGATGATTAGTCCGTATCAGTCGGTGGCAAAAACAGATGGGAGCTTTATGATTTTGGTGCGGTTGCCCTACAGTTGCCATGCGATTCTCGGTAACTGTAGAAAATTTTATGTACATTTGTCCCAAAATGTAAAACCTAAATAATTCAATTTTAATCAATATGAAACGCTTAATGGCTAATCATAAACAAAAACAGGTGATCTTGATCGCCCTTGCTACGCCATTGATGTTTTCTCCTGCCCCTTTAACGGCTACAACCGGAACCTCCGAAACAGTAGCGGCCATCGTCCGGCAGGCGCAAACGATCGTTGGTGTACAACAAATCAATCCGACTACCGTCGATGTCGTGTTCTCCAACAACCAGAGAATGACATTCGATTTCTACGGAGACAACATCTTCCGTATGTTCCAAGACAACAACGGCGGCATCTTGCGCGATCCGAAGGCAAAACCGGAAGCTCGGATTCTCGTTGATAATCCCCGTCGCCCGATTTCCAAACTGGAGATCCGAGATGAGAACGGCCAAATAAGCATCACAACCGGAAAAATCAGACTCCAACTGGATAAATCGACCGCACTGTTGAAAGTCACCGACCTTGCCACAAACAAAATCGTTTTTGAAGAGACAAAACCGGTAGCTTACGAAAAAGGGAAAACGGTCCTGACGCTAAAAGAAAATTCCGATGAATATTTCTATGGCGGCGGTGTGCAGAACGGACGTTTCTCACACAAAGGCAAAGCAATAGCCATCGAAAACCAAAACAGTTGGACCGACGGTGGTGTAGCCTCCCCTACTCCTTACTATTGGTCCACGAACGGCTACGGCTTCATGTGGTACACCTTCAAACAGGGGAAATATGATTTCGGAGCCGCTGAAAAGGGAACGGTAAAACTATCCCACGATACGGACTACTTGGATGCCTTTTACATGGTCAACGACGGACCTGTCGCCTTGTTGAATGACTTCTACCAACTGACCGGTAATCCGGTACTGCTGCCTAAATTCGGGTTCTACCAGGGACATCTGAACGCTTACAACCGCGACTATTGGGTGGAAGACGAAAAAGGTATCCTGTTCGAAGACGGCAAACGCTACAAGGAAAGCCAGAAAGACAACGGCGGCATCAAGGAATCGCTGAACGGTGAAAAGAACAACTACCAATTCTCCGCCCGTGCCGTAATCGACCGCTACAAGAATCACGATATGCCGTTAGGCTGGTTGCTGCCGAACGACGGTTACGGAGCCGGCTACGGACAGACCGAAACATTGGATGGTAACATCCAAAACTTAAAGAGCCTCACCGACTACGCCCATAAGAACGGTGTCGAGATCGGTCTCTGGACACAATCCGACCTGCATCCGAAAGACAGCATCAGCGCCTTGTTGCAACGCGACATCGTAAAAGAAGTACGTGATGCCGGTGTACGAGTCCTGAAAACAGACGTGGCATGGGTCGGCTGGGGTTATTCGTTCGGTCTGAACGGCGTGGCTGATGTCGGACACATCATGCCGTATTATGGAAACGACGCACGTCCGTTCATCATCTCTCTCGACGGGTGGGCCGGCACACAACGTTATGCCGGAGTCTGGTCGGGCGACCAGACAGGCGGGCAATGGGAATATATCCGTTTCCACATCCCGACTTATATCGGTTCAGGACTTTCCGGACAACCGAACATCACATCCGACATGGACGGTATCTTCGGCGGCAAGAACTTGGTGATGAATACCCGCGATTTCCAGTGGAAGACTTGGACGCCGATGGAGTTGAACATGGACGGCTGGGGATCGAACGAAAAATATCCTCACGCCTTGGGCGAGCCGGCAACTTCCATCAACCGCTGGTATCTGAAACTGAAATCCGAGCTGATGCCGTATGCCTACAGCATCGCCCGTGAAGCGGTGGACGGCAAACCGATGATCCGCGCCATGTTCCTCGAAGATCCGAACCCTTACACGTATGGCAAAGCAACGGAATATCAGTTCATGTACGGTCCCTATTTCCTCGTCGCCCCGATCTACCAGGAGACACAAGTGGATGACAAGGGCAATGACATCCGCAACGGAATATACTTGCCTGAAGGAGAATGGTTCGACTATTTCACGGGTGAGAAATACACAGGAGGCTGCGTGGTCAGCAACTTCGCTTCCCCGCTTTGGAAACTTCCGGTATTCGTGAAAGCCGGTGCAATCATCCCGATGACGAACCCTAATAATAATGTAGGGGAAATCGACAAAAGCCTGCGTATTTACGAACTTTACCCGGCAGGATATAGCGAGTTCACCGAATATGACGACGATGGCAAGACACAAGCTTATCTGAATGGCAAGGGAACCAACACTCGGATTGTAGTCGAGAACGACGCCCCGGCAAAAGTCACGGTCACCATCCATCCGACAACCGGCGATTTTGACGGTTTCGTGAAAGACAAAACGACCGAACTGCGCATCAATCTTTCAAAAATGCCGAAAAAGATCACCGCCAAAGTAGGTTCTTCCAAAGTGAAACTGACTGCCGCCCGCTCGATGGATGAATACCGGAACGGTACAAATGTCTATTTCTATGATGCAACTCCGAACCTGAACAAGTTTGCCACTCAAGGAAGCGAATTTGAAAAAGTGACAATCAGCAAGAACCCTCAATTGTTAGTCAAACTGGCTCCGACAGACATCGCCTTGAACGAAACGACTGTCACCATCGATGGCTACCTGTTCGACATGCCTGACACTCACCGCGCCTCTACCGGCTCGCTGACCGCTCCGGCCGCACAGGTGACCGCCGAGAATACGGAAGCCTACACGCTGAAACCGACTTGGGAGAAAGTTTCCGGCGCCGACTTCTACGAAATAGAATTTAACGGCATGCTTTATACACAGATCAAGAACACCGAACTGCTGTTCGACAACCTTTCTGCCGAAACAGACTATTCGTTCAAGATCCGCTCGGTCAACAAGGACGGTTATTCCGACTGGTCCGCCTTCTCCGTCAAGACAAAATCCAACCCACTGGAATTTGCCATCAAAGGCATCCGCGGCGAAGTGACAGCCGAAGAACAGGAAGGCTTCGAAATTTTCCGACTGTTCGACTTTGCCGAGTTGGGCGACATGTTCCATACGAAATACCGCAAGAACGCAATGCCGTTCGACATGATCATCGACCTGCGCACGATCAACCAACTGGATAAGTTCCACTACTTAGGCCGTCAGGACGGTGGCAACGGCACGATCCTTGCCGGCGACGTCTCTTACAGTATGGATAAGGAAAACTGGACGGCTGTCGATTCGTTCCGCTGGGAACGTAATGGTGACGTGAAAGTATTCACTTTCAAGGATCAACCGAAAGCCCGCTACATCAAGTTGCATATTACGGAAGGTGTCGGCAACTATGCTTCCGGCCGCGAATTGTATGTATTCAAGGTTCCGGGCACGGAAAGTTATCTGCCGGGTGATATCAATAACGATAAAAAAATCGATTCTAACGATTTGACTTCATATATGAACTATACGGGGTTGCGTCGCGGCGACAGCGATTTCGACTATGTCAGTGCAGGCGATATCAACCGCAACGGCCTGATCGACGCTTACGACATCTCGGTTGTGGCAACCCAGTTGGAAGACGGTATCGAAGATCCGGGCACGGACCGTGTAGCCGGAACGCTCCTCCTCTCCACTTCGAAACAGACATACAACGCCGGAGAAACAGTCGAAATCACGGTCAAAGGTGACAGCATCAAGGCGGTCAACGCGTTGAGTTTCGCACTGCCTTACGACCAACAGGATTATGACTTTGTCGGCATCGAACCGGTCAACCTCGGCACGATGGAAAACCTGACCTACGACCGCCTGCATACCAGCGGACAAAAGTCACTCTATCCGACGTTCGTCAACCTGGGCGACAAAACGGCACTTGAAGGTTCCGAAACACTCTTCATCATCAAACTGAAAGCAAAACGCAGAGTCAAATTCAACCTGAAAGCCGCCGACGGCATTTTGGTCGACAAGAACTTGAATATGCAGAAGTTCTGAATGAGGAAGATGTAGAGATAAAACAAAGAATGTACAAAGCGTAACGAACCAGCAGAAACAGCGTTCGTTACGCTTTGACTTTTTATCTGAACATCCCCAGAGACCAGCAAAGCCATACTTTATGACCATCCTCCCTCCAATTCCACAAATACCCCCTCATTCTTAAAATGTCTTGTTCTCGAATGGACTTATTGTATATTATTGTTTCGCTAACGATCATATACATTCTTTAGGAATAGACTCAAATTCCGCTTTTTTGTCAAGAAAAAGGACACTTCTGCCGTGAGGTGCTCAGTTTATTGCTTTAAAGACGGTCGTCATCGCCGTGAAGTCCGAGTTCATATACTGTGAAATCGGACCTCAAGAGCCACGAAGACGGTCGTCACGGCAATGAAGTCCCTCTTCGTGGCAAAAAAGGCCCCAATTATTTTTGTGATATCCGGTGTGGTGGGAAACTTTTGTTTGCTACAGACGATTCTCCAGGAGTTTAATTTTTTCACACTGTCAGTCATTTCCACTTTTTTGTAACAAATATGTTGAGCTTTTTAATTTCTTCCAGATCTCTTTCTGCCAATTGTCAACGAATTTCGATAAAAAGAATGAAAATGTCACATGGTATCCGTTCAAAATTTTCTTTGAAATAGAAAAATGCCGTAAAAGGGGATATTGTATATTTTCTGCTTTGTTATCTGACACATTATCACGCTTGTATAGCCTAAGATAGTCACTATACCGGCTTTGTACTATCTTTGGTTAAGAAAGACTTATTGTGTCACGGAAATTTTCAGATGAGTCGATTTTATGATAATCAGATGATTATTCCCAGATAAATACTGCAAACTCTCGTGTACACGATTCGCTGAATAGTTACAATGCGCGATTTCTTGCGCAAAAAGTGTTAATTTTACCATAGGAAGTAGTTAAGTTGGAGGCTTACTACTAAGGTAGTTATTTTTACCTTAGTAAACTATTTCCTTTTTCTCTAAAATGTTTAGGGCAATATTGCCTTTGTATATAACTTTAGAAAAAAGTTTGAATAATTTTCATGGAAAATTTGTGTATGTGCAAAAAAAAGAATATATTACGCACATGTTAAACTTTAAAATATTTTTGCGCTATGAAGACAATTTACACAGATGTTCATTTTGGAATAGGCCGGAATCCTGAGAAAAAGGATTGGGGATATATATCGCTTTCCAGGTTGGCTTGGTTGGTGGCGGTTTATTTTTTCGCATTCTATTCACATCCGGAATGGGGAAGCAAGTTCCTTCTTTCGGCACTCCGGGGCGTGATTCCTCTGCTTTTCTTATATCCGATTTGCACGATCGGGAAAAGCCTGAAGACGCAATGGAAGGAAAAGGCAATCTATATGTGGGATGTACTGCTGTTTTTGCTTTTTGTAGTGGTTGCCTTTTTAGTGGCAATAGGACAGTTTTATGTCCGACAAGAGTGGCTGGATTGGATCTTTCGATAGAAAGTGAAATAGAAGGGAGTGGCTGAAAAAGTCATTCCCTTTATTTGTTCGCCCAGCATGGGTATAATCTAACGGGTGAAAGTCCCCAATGTGCCCGGTAGCTATACGGAACGGAGAAGGTAAATCAAGCAGGCATAAGGCGGAAAGATTATATTTTCTTAACCGGGGAGGTCTCACGGATATGGCGGCGGTCCAAATACTCAAAGTCATGGAGTAAAACTTGCCGTGAAAAAAATGTTTTTCGCTACCGTGCAAAACAAACTGCATTATGCTGTCCATGTTTTCTGAAATCAGTATCGAGCAACAAAATGGAAATCAATACATCAAAGCTCTCTACAAGGGTAAATCACAAGTGTGCGAAAAAATTTTCCACTTGATGCTGAGCGGTTTGAGAAAGGCGACCTTCCATTAGAAAACCTGCTTGCCAAGTATTGCTCATATCTGAGGATAAACTAAGAAAATTACATATTGTGTGCCTGTTTTCTGCCCCACAGATATTATCTTTGCAGAAAAAGCGATCAAACGATCGCATGAGAAAGCAAACAAACATATTTTATGTATTCAGATAAGAAAAACATCCTGCAACTTGTAGCCCTGCTCATTGAGCACAACGTCAAGAAAATCGTTTTGTGTCCCGGCAGCCGCAATTCACCTATCGTACATACGATTGCCAACCATCCGTTCTTCTCCTGTTATCCGGTGACGGACGAACGAAGTGCGGCTTTTTTCGCTATCGGTCTGGCATTACATGGCGGTAGCCCGGCGGCCGTCTGCTGCACATCGGGCAGTGCGTTGCTGAACATCCATCCAGCCGTATCGGAAGCCTTCTATCAGCAAGTACCGTTGATCGTGATCTCGGCAGACCGTCCCGGAGCCTGGATCGGACAGATGGACGGGCAGACGCTTCCTCAACCGAGTGTCTTCGGTCCACTTGTCAAAAAATCCGTCAACCTGCCGGAGATACATACCGACGAAGACGAATGGCATTGCAACCGTCTCATCAACGAAGCCCTGCTCGAACTGAACCATCATGGGAAAGGGCCGGTGCATATCAACGTGCCGATCTCGGAACCGCTGTTCCGTTTCACCACAGAAGAATTGCCGAAGGTGCGCGTCATCACCCGCTACCAGGGATTAAACGTCTACGACCGTGAATATGCCGGACTGATCGAACGACTGAACAAATACAATCGGCGCATGATCGTTGCCGGACAGATGAACCTGATTTATCTCTTTGAAAAGAAATATGCCAAACTGCTGTACAAGCATTTCGCTTGGCTTACCGAGCACACGGGAAACAGGATCGTTCCCGGCATACCGGTAAAGAATTTCGATGCCGCCCTCTATGCCTTACCGGAAGAAAAGTTAGAGAAGATGGTTCCCGACCTGCTGATCACGTACGGCGGACATATCGTGTCGAAACGCCTCAAACAGTTTCTCCGTAAGCATCCACCCCGCGAACACTGGCATGTTTCGCTTGACGGCAAAGTCGCAGATCTTTACGGTTCCTTGACAACCGTTATCGAGATGGACCCGTTCGAATTTCTCGAAAAGATCGCTTACCTGCTGGAGAACCGGACAACGGATTTCCCACGTATTTGGGAGAACAACACCCGCGACCTGCCACAACCGGAATTCGGCTATTCGGAAATGGCTGCCATCGGAGCATTGATTCAATCGCTGCCTACACCTGCCGCCTTACATTTAGGAAACAGTTCCGCCGTACGTTACGCCCAACTATACATGCTTCCCGAAGAGGTCGAAGTCTGCTGCAACCGGGGGACAAGTGGCATAGAAGGCTCTCTCTCGACCGCCATCGGATACTCCGTCTGTTCAGACAAACTGAACTTCGTGGTTTTAGGTGACCTGAGTTTCTTTTATGACATGAACGCACTTTGGAACACCAACTTCGGTTGTAACCTGCGTATATTGCTGCTCAACAACGGAGGCGGAGAAATATTCCAAACACTCCCCGAGCTGGAAATGGAAGAGAAAACGCACCGTTTCGTGACAGCCACGCACAAAACTTCCGCCAAAGGATGGGCCGAAGAGCGGGAATTCTTCTACCTTCCCGTCCATAACGACAAGGAATTGACGGATGCAATGGCAATTTTCACCCAGTCCGCACCACACAACCGGCCAATGCTGATGGAGGTATTCACGGATGCGGCTGAAGATGTACGGCAACTCAAAGAGTATTACCACCAATTAAAAAAATAGTATGCCATGAACAAAATTCTTTTATCGATTTGTAGCCTCACCCTGTTCTTGAATTGCCAAAATAAAGCAAAAGAAGTTTCGCAGGAAGACAACCGACCGACCTATTCAGACACCATCTGTTTCCGACCGGCAACTCTCGAAGAGGCAAAAAAACTGATGCTTACCGAAGACAGCTACATCCTCAACCGAAGTTCGTTCGACATCGTTTCCCGCCTGCAAAATCCAGAAGGGACGAAAGAAGAACTGATAGCCATGTCCATACAAGAATTACGAGAATGGACGGATGAAGAAAAAGAAAAAATACAACACTTGACGGAAACGATCAACAATACGATCCGTCGGGAACAGTTCAAGTTGCCACTGCCCAAAGAAATCATGTTAGTCAAATCGACCCTGAACGACGAAGGCGGAGCCGGCGGTTATACCCGCAGCAATTGGATCGCGCTTACGGATCGCTTGTTTACACATCTGCCAACTGATTTCCACCAGAAATTGCTGCTGCACGAAACCTTTCATGTACTAACACGCAATAGCTTGGCTTTTAAGAGAAAAATGTACGAGACGATCGGATTCACGGTGACAGATGAAGAACTCGACTATCCGAAAGACCTGTGGGACATACACATTTCGAATCCCGATGTAGGACGTTATGACAGTTACGCCACTTTCATCGTTGAAGGGAAACCGGTAAAATGCGCAATGGTTCTTTATGCAGATAGGCCATACACGACAGGCTCTTTTTTTCAATACATGAACATCGGGTTCGTCCCATATAACGAACAGATGAAGCCCGAACAGGAAAACGGGAAAACCATCGTCTATCCGATGGAAAAGATTAGCGATTTTAAAAAGAAAATCGGCGAAAACACGCAATACATCATTCATCCGGAAGAAATCTTAGCTGAAAATTTCGTCCTTGCTTTCACCGATCAGCAATCCGTCCCGACGCCAGATCTGAAAGAAAAGGTACGAAAGATATTAAAAAGTAACTTATAATCCAACAATCATAAATTCATCTTATGGAAACAAAAAGAGAATGGACTACCATCAAAGAATATGAAGAAATCCTGTTCGAATTCTACAACGGGATCGCCCGCATCACCATCAACCGCGAACGTTATTGCAACGCTTTCACACCGACTACAACGACGGAAATGAGCGATGCTCTCTATATCTGCCGCGAACGGCCAGATATCAATGTCGTCGTACTGACAGGAGCCGGAGACACGGCCTTCTGTGCAGGAGGCGACATGCATGTGAAAGGCCATGGCGGCTACATCGGTAAAGATGGGGTGGCACGGTTGAATGTGCTCGATGTACAAAAACAGATCCGCTCGATTCCGAAGCCGGTGATTGCTGCCGTAAACGGTTTTGCAATCGGTGGCGGACATGTGTTGCATGTGGTCTGCGACCTGACGATTGCTTCTGAAAACGCGATATT
This sequence comes from uncultured Parabacteroides sp., assembly GCA_910577325.1. Taxonomy (GTDB): domain Bacteria; phylum Bacteroidota; class Bacteroidia; order Bacteroidales; family Tannerellaceae; genus Parabacteroides. The sequence continues at coordinate 166,566 of CAJTMR010000002.1, read as the reverse complement.
CGGACAGACTGGCCCGCGTGTGGGAAGTTTCGACGCCGGGTTCGGTTCCTCCTATTTGGCCCGCATTGTCGGCCAGAAAAAAGCGCGTGAGATTTGGTTTCTTTGTCGTAAATACAATGCACAGGAGGCACTTGACATGGGCCTTGTGAACAAGGTCGTACCTTTGGAACAACTCGAAGACGAATATGTCAGTTGGGCAGAAGAGATGATGTTGCTCAGCCCGCTTGCCCTCCGCATGATCAAGGCCGGCCTCAATGCCGAACTGGACGGCCAAGCCGGAATCCAAGAACTGGCAGGCGATGCCACCATGCTATATTACATGACCGACGAAGCACAGGAAGGCGGTAAGGCTTTCTTGGAAAAACGTCGTCCGCGTTTCGAAGATTATCCGAAATTTCCTTAAATAAAGTACATAAATTATGCACTATAAAATCGAAATTTATCCCAGAGTACTGTATTTCAAGAAACCGGTAACCACTTCACGCGGAACGTATCCGGAACGAAAAAGCTGGTTTATCGTTCTTACTTCAAATGACAATCCCGATCACTGGGGAGTCGGAGAATGTGCTCCACTGCCCAACCTGAGTTGCGACGATGTTCCCGAATATGAGAAAATACTGTCAAACGCTTGCCATAACTTCGTCAACACAGGCAAAATCGATATAGACGGACTGCGTGACTATCCTTCTATTATGTTCGGCTTGGAAACAGCCCTTCTACATTACGAGGCCAATAGTTTTAATATATGGGACACACCTTTCTCGCGTGGTGAAACGGGCATTCCCATCAACGGCCTGATCTGGATGGACAGCTACGAGAAGATGTTGAGACAAGTGGCTGAAAAGATCGAATCCGGCTTTCGTTGTATCAAACTGAAGATCGGAGCCATTGACTTCGATAAAGAATTGAAAATTCTTCGTATCATCCGCGAACAATTTTCGTCCGATGAAATCGAACTGCGTGTCGATGCCAACGGTGCTTTCTCGCCGGACGAAGCCATGGTAAAGTTGAACCGCCTCGCAGAATTGGACCTGCACTCAATTGAACAGCCGATTCGTGCCGGACAGTGGGAAAACATGGCTCTGTTAGCTGCTTCCTCCCCAGTCCCCATCGCCCTTGACGAAGAACTGATCGGCTGCAATACACCGGAAAAGAAACAGGAATTGCTTTCTTCCATCAATCCACAATATATCATATTGAAACCGTCCCTTCATGGTGGTTTGTACGGTTGTAATGAATGGATAAAAGAAGCTGAAGACCGACAGATCGGCTGGTGGATCACTTCGGCATTGGAATCGAATGTCGGCCTGAACGCCATCGCTCAATGGTGCGCGACTTTCAACAATCCTTTTCCGCAAGGGTTGGGAACCGGTGGTCTCTTCACCAACAACATCGACATGCCGTTGGTAGTAATGGGAGATTGCCTTTGGTCAAACCCCAAATAGTTTATAGATTCTTATATTTATGGCAATATCAAAAATATCAGAAGATTTACAAACTTTTTTAGACGACTGGAAGTCTGCCTCTCCTTATTTGGAAGTACAGACTTCCGGTTCGACCGGTATACCCAAACGAATCACGATCCGCAAGGAACAGATGATAAACAGTGCCCGTATTACCTGCGATTATTTAGGGTTACAGCAGGGAGATAAGGCCCTCCTTTGCATGCCGATCCGGTACATTGCCGGGAAGATGATGGTTGTCCGGTCACTTGTGGCAGGATTAGACTTGATCGTGCGCGAACCTTCCGGACATCCGATGGCAGACATCGACATGCCGCTCCGGTTCGCCGCCATGATCCCGTTGCAAGTGTACAACACATTGCAAGTACCGGAAGAACGTGAACGCCTCTGCCAAATCGATATCCTGATCATCGGCGGCGGCTCCATCGACCGCGAACTGGAAACCCGGATACAAGAACTACCTATCCGTGCCTACTCTACCTACGGAATGACAGAAACCGTTTCACATATCGCCCTACGCCAATTGAACGGACCGAATGCATCTCCTTATTACACGCCTTTCCCGTCTGTCAAACTATCTCTCTCGACAGACAATACATTGGTGATAAACGCTCCGCTTGTCGCAGACGAGACACTCGTCACAAACGACGTTGCCGAACTGCTCCCAGACGGTCATTTCCGAATCTTGGGAAGGAAAGACAACATCATCAATAGCGGAGGCATAAAAATACAAACGGAGATCGTAGAGGAAACCTTACGTCCCGTCATTTCTGCCAACTTTGCCATAACATCCGTTCCGGACCCAAAGTTCGGAGAAGCGATGGTTTTATTGATAAACGCAGGAAGAGGCTGCTTCCCTGCTAAGGAGGCAGCCTCTTCCTTTATTGGGAAACAGTTTCTTTCCTTACCGGAAAACAACTATCTTTCCGAATTGAAAGAAAAAATAGTTGAAATCTTACCCAAATACCAGCGTCCGAAACACATCCTCCAAGTCGAAACAATCCCCTTCACCGACAACGGAAAAATCGACCGGGTAGCATGTCGAAAACTGGCAATGGAATTTTTGAATTAAATCGAAAGTGACAAAATAAACATTTTAAAACACTATATTTTTTATGAAGTATCTATCAATCTTCGCCTCCGCCATTCTTGCCACTTTGCCCGCTTACGGACAAAGTGGTGAAAGTTGCAGGACCGCACCCGATCCGACTTTGCAAAAGCCGGAATTATATGCAGGCTACGACTGTGTAAACCTGCTCGACAGCACCGCAGTGACCGTGCAGCCTACCGGCTCCGGCTCTTTCGCTGTCTGCAAGATCGTCAAAGTCATGAACACACGCGGAGCGGTCGCCAATCGCATCCTCAAATACGATTACGACCCGCTGACGGCACATGCCGAGTTCCATCGCGTCACCATCTATAAAGCCAATGGCGACGTGATCAACCTCGACATCACCCGACAACAAGACTACGCTGCTCCTGCCCGTGCCATCTACTGGGGAGCACGGCAGATCATGATGGAAGTTGGCCGTCTCGATCCGGGCGATATCATCGACTACCAGATCGACAAGAAAGGTTTCACCTACGCCCTGCTGACTGCCGGTACAGACAACGACGAATCCCGTTTCATCCCGCCCATGCGCGGACAGTTCTACGACATCGTCCCTTTCTGGGCGACCGAGCCGACCGTCCGCAAGGTATATAAGGTAAACATCCCGATGGAGAAAGAGATGCAGTTCCAGTTCTACCAAGGAGAATGCACCTCTTCCATGCGTTACGAGGACGGACGGAAAGCCTATACGTTCGTCAGCACGGACATCATGCCGACCCGCCGCGAACCAAACATGGTCGACCTCTTCGACGCCGCACCTAAGCTGATGATGTCCAGCACACCACGCTGGCAGGACAAATCCCTTTGGTTCAACAAGGTGAATGAAGACTACGGCAGTTTCGACGCCATCCCCGAAGCCCAGAAGAAAGTGGACGAATTGATCAAAGGCAAAAAGACGGAGATGGAGAAGATCGCCGTCCTTACCCACTGGGTTGCCGACAACATCCGCTACTCCGGCATTTCGATGGGCAAAGGCGAAGGCTACACGCTGCATAACCTGAAGATGAACTACACGGACCGGGCAGGCGTCTGCAAGGACATTGCCGGAACCTTGATTGCTTTCCTGCGCATGGCTGGCTTCGAAGCCTATCCGGCCATGACGATGGCAGGCAGCCGCGTGGAAAGCATCCCCGCCGACCATTTCAACCACTGTGTCGCCGTCGTGAAACTTTCCAGCGGAACCTATATGCCGCTCGATCCGACTTGGGTCCCCTTCTGCCGCGAACTGTGGAGCAGCGCCGAACAACAGCAGAACTACCTGCCGGGCGTTCCCGAAGGGTCCGACCTCTGCCTCACGCCGGTTTCCGCACCGGAAAATCATTACGTCCGCATCAAAGCCGACAACCGTTTGGATGCCAAAGGCACGCTGACCGGACAGTTCACGATCACAGCCGAAGGGCAATCGGACAGCAACATCCGCCGTATCTTCACCACCGGCTGGCAATCCCAGTGGCAAAACGCTCTGGAAAGCCAGCTCCTTGCCGTCTCACCCAAAGCACGTCTTATCAGCGTGGATTACGGCAAAGACCCGAAGAACTATCAAGCCGCCCCTATCAAGATGACATTCCGTTATGAAATACCCGGTTATGCCCTTCCCGGAGAAGGAGAAATGCTGTTTAAACCGATGGTGATGAATAACCTTTACAACCAGGTAAAAAGCTACCTGCGCATCAACACCGACCTCGAAGAACGCCGGTATGGTTTCAAGGATGCCTGCTCACGCTTGGTCGAACTGGACGAAACGATCCAACTCCCCGCAGGCTATAAGTTAGCAGGTGACGGGAAAGAAGACAGCGCGCAAAGTTCCGCCGCCGACTTCGAAGGTTTCCTCCGCCAAGACGGCAACAAAGTAGTGCTGCACCAAAAGTTAGCGTTGAAGAAACGCGTGTACGAGGCAGGCGACTGGAACGGGTTCCGTAACGCCGTGAATGCACATAAATCATTTGGAGATTATATCGTCATAAAACGATAAGGTCTCCCCCTTCATAAATCAAAAATCATAAATCAAAAATCAAATGATACGAAACAAACATAAGCTCGCCTTCCTCCTTTGCCTGCTGCTAATGGCTACTACAGCCTTCGGAGCATCGGAAGCCGAATATAAAAAACTGGCAAAGACCTGGACACTCAATGCCGACGGCAGCCAAGAGTTCCGCTATGATATGGAACTGACACTCTTCACCCACACGGCCATGAACGGTACATACGGAGAAAGTTTCATCGTGTACAATCCGCAATATCAGGAACTGAAGATCAACTCGTCTTATACCAAACAGAAAGACGGTACGATTGTCAAGACACCAGACAACGCTTTCGTGGAAGTCCTTCCCCGCAATGCGGCTGATGCCCCAGCTTACAATCACCTGAAAGAAATGGTGGTCGTCCATACAGGCCTGGAATTGGGGGCGACTATCTACCTCGACTATACAGTCACATCCAAACCGGGATATCTGCCGGAGGTGGACATTTTCGAAGAACTGCTCCAATCCTCTCCCGTCAAGGAATACACCCTGACGATCATAACGCCCGAAACCAAAGAACTTGCCTACACGTTGACAAACAATCCGGCTAAAGCATCCGTCAAACAATCCGGCGGAACCCGTACGACAAGCTGGACATTGCATAACCTGCCGGCTTCTTCCCGCGCCCCGTTTGTCTCTGTCCGGAATGGTGACGTTCCTTTTCTCGCCGCCACGACTTATGTATCCGAGGGAGAAGCATTGGCAACCCTGCTGAAACAGTTCAATCCATCCGGCGATCCACAACTCGCGACTCTGGCAGAGAGCCTGATCGAAGGAAAAGACAAAGACGAAGACAAACTGGAAGCAATCCTCAATTACACGAGCAATCATATTGCCAACAACAGCCTGACACTAAACGAAACCGGCTATCGCCTCCGCCCCGCCGATGTTGTCACGAGCAGCGCTTACGGAACAGAAGCCGAAAAAGCCAACTTGCTTGCAGGCCTGTTGAATGGAGCCGGTTTCAAAGCCGAGCCGATGGTAACTTACCAAGTTCATGCAGACAAAGGATTGGCGCTGGAAGCAGTCGACCAGATACTCGTATCCTGTATGGTGAATGATGAATTATTCCTATTCTCTCCCACTTCCACCCGCCGCCCGCAAACGGGAAACTTCGACCGAACTCCCCTTTTCAGCCTGCAAACGGGAAAACCTGTAGCCATTGCCGTTCCACAGGATTTCCAAATCAAGAGTGACATCGCAATTAGTTTCAAAGATGAAAAAATGACGACATCCATAAAAGAATCTATCGGTAAAGCGTTGATGCCTTATTTCACGACGGGTAACAGCGAAAACAACCAAACTGCTCCTTTAAACGTAAAAAACGGATATGCAACGATCTCACTGCCGGACGCCAAATACGGCATTTCCCATCAACCATACGGTTATCTGAACAGCCAACGAAAAGAGAACCTGCTACTCCCGCACCCTGTCAGCGAAGTTTATACGTACACGATCGAATGTCCTGAAAACATAAAACTGCGTACACCGGAAACTGACAAGACCATCCGTAATACCGCTGGCAGCCTGACCATCACCGTCAAGAAAAACGGACGTACGGCAACTGTCACCCGCAGCCTGAAACTGAACAAGCAACTTTATACACTTGCCGAATACAAGGAGTTACGCCTGCTTCTGACAGAATGGAGTGACGTAAATGGAAAGACGCTATTGTTTTCGGTACGATAAAGGCAATTTCGGATCAAACCAATAGTAACAGATAAAAAATCAAACATCTAAAATAGTTCAAATATGAAATTGCTAAATCTAACTGCCGCCCTTCTTTTAGGAAGTGTCCTGCAAGCACAAAATCCCCTGCCGGCCGTCCATCCGCAGCCGCAGGAAATCACACTGTCGACCAACCGGTTAAAATCGCCTCATGGTTTTACCCTTACCGGCATAAAAAATCCGGATGAAGATGCCATGCGACTAATCAAACAAACTTTGTCGATGACTGACAATCCCGAAGCGCTGCCGCTCAAAATCACTTTGATGAAAGACCAGGCATCAGAACTGAAACGTTCAGGAGCCTATCTATTAACCATCACGCCAAAAGGAATCAGTATCGAATCCCCCGACAGCCGAGGTCTTTTTTACGCTGCGCAGACACTGCAACAATTGACTCAAACCGACGGGCAAGGTAACACGACACTTCCTATCGGCGTTATCAAAGACTATCCCGATATCGCCTACCGTGGAACCGTCGAAGGTTTTTACGGCGACCCTTGGAGCCATGCCGACCGCATCGAACAGCTTTGCTTCTACGGCAAGATGAAGATGAACACTTATATCTATGGTCCCAAAGACGATCCTTTTCATAGCTCGCCGAACTGGCGCAAGCCCTATCCGGAAAAGGAAGCGGCACAGATCAAGGACTTGGTAAAGGAAGCCGCTGCCAACAAGGTGGATTTCGTCTGGGCGATCCATCCCGGACTGGACATCAAATGGACGGACGAAGACCGAATGAACGTGCTGAACAAGTTCGGAATGATGTACGATTTGGGAGTCCGTTCTTTCGCAGTCTTCTTCGACGATATTTCCGGTGAAGGAGCCAAAGCAGACAAACAAGCCGACCTGCTTAACTTCCTGCAAAAGGAATTTATCGAGAAGAAAGACGGCGTTAGCCCTCTGATCATGTGCCCAACCGAATATAACCGTGCATGGGCGGGAACCGACTATCTGGATGTGCTGGGCAAAACGCTCGACCCGGCAATCCATGTGATGTGGACCGGTAACAGCGTGATTCACGACATCACACTCGAAGGACAGGAATGGGTAAACAAACGCATCCAACGCCCGTCGTATGTCTGGTGGAATTTCCCTGTAAGCGACTACTGCCGTGACCATCTGCTAATGGGACCGTCGTATGGACTCGATCCGAATGCGGTACATGCCATGTCCGGTTTCGTCGCCAACCCAATGGAACGGGCAGAGGCTTCCAAAGTGGCCCTTTACGGAGTTGCCGATTATGCATGGAACATGAAAGCCTATAACCCCGAAAACGATTTCGTGGAAGCTTGCCGCTACGTTTTGCCGGAAGCCCCTGAAGCATTCCGTACGTTCTGCGAGAATAACTGCGATCCGGGTCCTAACGGCCATCGCTACCGCCGCGACGAATCCGTACGCAATGCCGGTTATGCCGGAGCTTTCCTGAATGACTTCCGTCAGCACAACTATAATGCGGATGCCGCCGATCAGATGAACCGGTTGTTTGCCGAGATCACATCCGCTCCGGCTGCCATCGAAACAAGCCGCAACAAGGCACTGATAGACGAAATCAAACCGTGGCTGATCCAATTCCACCTGTTAGGTAAAGCCGGACAAGCAGCTATCCGTACCGCCGAAGCCGGACAAGGTGAGGATCGTGCCGCCACCTGGCAATCATATCTGTCGCTCACATCATTGCTTGACAGTATGCGCACAATCGACCGGACCTACAATCAGAATCCGTATCAAAAAGGCGTAAAAGTAGGTTCGCGCATCCTGACTCCGTTCATACAAGAGATACATTCAGGTGTAGAGAGCAACCTGCTGTTCGCCGACCAAGCAACTGCCACCGCCACCCGGATGAGCAAGGCCTCTATCCTGACAGATATCGAACAGTTGAAATATCAGCCGTTGAAGGAGGGTAAAGACCAGATCGGATACAACCGCCTAAACGAAGTGCTTCGCATAGAGCCGGGACAATCCTTCGGCCTTACCTGGGAATTGCAGAAAGAGGCTATTTCTTTCAACTTCAACCTGCCGAAGAGCGAAAACAACGGACGGGTATTCGAATGGTCTGCCGATGGAAATCAATGGACAGCTATAACCGATATTCCCACCGGCCAAGCCCGCTTCAAGTTGGAAAAAATCGCTCCCGAAACACGTTATATCCGTATGCGGAATGCAACAGACAAACAGATGCAAATCTATCTGTACGAATTTGCCGTGACAACGAAAGAGGATACCTCCATCGATCCTGTCCGCCTGATGTATGACAAGAATCTGGAATCTGTCAACACTTTGGCTGCCGGTTCACGTATCACGATCAATAGGGAAAACAAGGACAGCTCACTCGAACTATATTTGTCAGGCTCTACTTGCAGCCAAGTCATAGTGGAAGGCACACCATTGAAAGGAAAAGTGAAACAGGTGCTTTATTCCGGCCCGGCAAATTACATCAAATTGAAAAAGGAATCATTACAAAATATAAAGGTTCTGGAACTGCATAATGCAGGACAAACAAATATCCGTATCCACGAGATTAATTGACAATGAAAAATTGACAATTGACAATTAAATGTTCTTGCAACTAATTGTCAATTGTCAACTATCTATTGCTCAGTCCATCGGGAAACGCACCCCCCATTCGAAACGGAGGTCATCCAGCATCTGCATGATATGCAAAGTTTCGGCATGCGGCATATAAGGCGTTTCGATCTTTCCCTCACGGATTGCGTTGATGGATGCCTGCACTTGATACTCGAAACCCGTTATCTGCGGCGGACAGGCATAGCGAGCCACTTCCTCGTGGTTGGTCGAATAGACGATTGCCTGCTGCGGGTTGTTGATATTGTCGACAATTATATACCCTTTATCCCCCGATATTACACCCTGCCGGTCGTTCGCACAAAAAGCGGTCATTTGCAAAACGGCCATCCGGTGGTTCCTATACACAAAAGTAATGCTGTTCTGCAAATCCACTCCCGTCTCCCCTTTCACGCAAGCAGAAGTAATACCTGTAATCTCCGAACCGAAAATCATCCTTGCAAAATTGATCGGATAAACCCCAATATCCAATAAAGCACCACCACAAAGTTCCGGTTTGGCGATGCGCTCCTTCTCGGCAATCGGATAACCGATATTGGCCGTCAACATCATCACACGTCCGATCATTCCGCCGTCTACCAACTCACGGAGCGTCTGGGAAAAAGGCATATAACGTGTCCAGATCGCTTCGGTCAGAAACACCTGCTTCTCCTTTGACAAACGTATCAACGCTTCCGCCTGATCAGCATTGGCGGTGAATGCTTTTTCACATAAGACCGGTTTGCCCTTCTCAAGGCACATTCGGGCCTGCTCAAAATGGTGGGAATGCGGGGTGGCGATGTAGATCAACTGCACTTCGGGATCATCCGCCAGCTCTTCATACGATCCGTAAGCCCGGGTAAAGCCCCATTCACGTGCGAACCCTTCGGCATTTTCCAGATTACGGGAAGCCACCGCATACGGTTCGACACCTTCCATATCGCGCAACGTATGCGCCATCTTGCGGGCGATATGCCCGGCTCCGATAATTCCGACTTTAAAGTTTTCCATAATATGATGTTTTTGTTTGAGCCAGTAAAGATAGTTACTTTTGGCTTGATCCAAAAGTAACCAAAAGATCAAGGCTTAACCGTCCGGGCTACTCCATGATCGCAACCACCGGATTATCCTCCTCACCGACCCTTTTCAGAGCGGCGACTTCGGCAGGGATATCCGTTTTGGCGGCATTCTCTTCAAACCAGGAGATGACGTCTTCGGCCGGAAGGATGGTTGTAAACTCACCGGAGGCAGAGATAGCTCCCGGTTGCAACGGGAGGAAGCCGTTCATATCGTCGGTTATCTTATCGTCGAAAGGACAGATTTTGACCGTGCCGTCCGACTTCCGGTACAAGGCATTATAGGTCTTACGTTTGTCGTTATAGACATTTGTCACAAAACGGAACAGGATCACATCCTCGTTCTCCATGAATGCTGTCGGGTAGATAGCGTCTTTCTTATCCTCGAAACGCTCGTTGTAAGGCCAGCCATAGATGCCGGGATCGAGCATGCGTACAGGCTGCAACCCCTTATCCGCCGAAACCCGATAAAGCGTGTCGTTATACGCCTGGTGGAAAAACATCTCGTCGCCTTTATGCCAGAAGCAACTATTGCCAAGCGAGGTAAGAGACGATTTTTCGTTCTTATATTTGATGACAAGCATCCCGCCCCCTCCATCTTTCCAGACGGAAATAGCAGCTATCTCGTCCGGTGTGACCGCTTTTTCGCCCCGGATATCCATCGGCAAGAATTGTTCGCGGACGATCTCGTCCCCACGGAACAAGACGAGCCGTGCGGGTACGCTGTCGGAAGCCGAATAATAACCGGCGATGATGCCTGCATCGAAATAATCAAACGCGGTAGCCATCGGAAAATCGCCGGGAACAATGGCAGGCGTCCAGACCGAATCGAAGCTGCCGTCCGCCCGGTAAGCGACCTGTTTCTTATTCCAGCCGGGGAAATAAAGCCGGTCGGTATGCGGATTCAGCCACCCCCCGTAGGCATTCGAATAGCCTTCGGGATCTTCGCCCACATGCCCTATCGTACGGATGAAACGGCCTGTCTTTTTGTCAAACAACTGGCAGCGGCTCCGTCCGGAAACCACCACGATCCAATCCTTCAGGATCGAAGCATGCGCCCCCTCGCCGACCAGGCAACTGTCCGTCGTCTCCAACGCGACATACCGTATTTTTTTGAAACAGTCGGAAGCCTTCAGCTCCGCCTGCCGCTCGAAAGCCGCCCCCACAGGGATCACTTCCAGCTTCGCCACCTTCGTCTCGTTTCCACTGCAAGCGGCAAGAAGAAGGCACGCCGCCGCTGCAAACACATGATTTTTCATACGATTCATTATTTTGCTTTAAAAGATGATTTTTTCGTTGTGATCAGGATCACGCCGCCTGCCGCTTTTTCCCCGTACAGTTCGACGGCGCCCTTATCTTTCAGGACTGATATCGATTCGATCTCGTTAGCGTTGATCTTATCTATCCCACCTGTGTATTCGACACCGTCAAGTACGACAAGCGGGTCCGGCTGGACATAGCGGACGCCCCGGACAGACTTCATATTCGATTTGAAATCCAGAGTGCTCCGGAACAGCGTGTCCCGTTTCACAATATCGGACACTTTTCCATCCTGCCGCTTCATGGGACCGTAACCGACAACCGACACGTCTTCACGCGGCTCCTTGGAAACAGCCATTTCGACTTTCCGCCTATCCTTGCGTGCCTGCTTTGCATCTTCGCGTGCTTCCTGCCCGGACGCGAAAGGTTCGGCAAGTTGCGCCTCGGCAATCTTTTCCAACCCGCAGGAAATGTCAGGACGGGCGAAAGCGGCAAGCGTAACGGCCGTAAGCGGGAGCACATAGAGGTATTTCAGACGGCTCCAGGGATTCGATTTTTGTTTTAACATCATGGTAATCCGCTTTTTAAGTTTACCGTGGCCAAAGCTATTGGCCATAGAGGTGAAACGCTGCGTGCCGACCGCTTTCTTGATTAATAATAACTGGTAATGCCTGGCGTCGACGCCATGCGCGATCACGTTCTCGTCCGCCTCGTACTCGTGCACGTTCTGCAACTCCTGTTTCAAAAGCCAGGCGGCGGGATTAAACCAATGCAGGATGACACAACACCCGGCGAGCCACATGTCCAGCGAATGGCAAGCCCTGACATGCGCCTGCTCATGCGCCAGGATCTCCGCCCCGCTCTCCTCCATATCGATCCGCGAGACGACGATATATTTCATCCAACTGAACGGCGGGACCGTCTGCTCCACCACGACAAGCCGCATCCCTCCTTCGAGGCCGGCCATCTCGCCCGAACGGATCAGGCGCACGATCTGGCTGATGGAATACAGGAACCGCCCTGCAAAAAAGAGGCATCCGCAGGCATACACCGCCAGCAAGGCAGCCAACCAGGAAGAGAGGTTGCCCCCGTCCGCCGTCTCCGGGACAGACATCCCCGGCATCTGTAGCAGTTGACCGGCATCCGGCATCGCAGGCTGCACCCCGGCCGGCCCGTCCGCCACCATCCGGACAAAGGGTATCGCGATGGAAAAAGCGATCACGCCAAGCAGCGCCATCCGGTTGAAGCGGTGGAACGTGTCCCGGCTCAGAAGCAGCCGGTAGAACAGGTAGAACACTGCCAGGCAGCAGGTCGATTTCAGTATGAAGACTATAAATGTTCCCATCCTGCACGACTATTTGGTTGACGGTTCCCCCTTGTCAATCGCCTCGATAAGTTCTTTCAGCTCGTCCACCGAAATCTCCTCCTCCTTCACCAGCGAAGAGATGACGCCGAGGTAGGAGTTGTTAAAATATTTGGCAATGACGTTCTTCAACGTGCCCCGGCTATAGTCGGCTTCCGTCACGGCGGCATAATATTGATAGGTGTTGCCGTATGCAGTATGCGTGAGGAAACCTTTTTCCTCCAACCCGCGCACGATCGTGGAAAGGGTATTGAAATGGGGCCTCGGCTCGTCATAAAATTCGAGCAATTGTTTGACGAACAATGGGCCTTCCGTCCAGAAATAGCCCATGATTTCTTCTTCTCTTGCAGTTAGTCGTTTCATGATATCTTGTTTGTTCGGGACAAATGTAACTAAAATATTTAGTTCGCAAACTATTTGGGTTAGTTTATGAACTATTTTTTTTAGTGACAGTAGTGCTGAAAAACTCCAAAAATGCAAAAGCGCAGTCGCTTTCACACTTTTAAGACTATGAAAACCAAAAAGCGGTTACGCTTTTCCACTTTGAAAAGACCAAAAGCCAAAAAGCGTTGACGCTTTTGCATTTTTAAAACCATAAAAGCGTGAAAGCGGCAACGCTCCCGGACTTTTAAGGCTTTCAAGGTGTAAAAGCGGCCGCGCTTTTGCATTTTTAAAGTTTTATGGCCACGCATTCAAAATAAAACAAGCATAATGCAAATATCTGAACTTTATTTCCGACCTTTAGCCCTCATATAAGACAAATCAATCTTAAAACATATATAATGAGAAAAAACATTATCAAAATTCAGAATTTGGACCTTCCTCATTTGAATAATGCCGAACATAAGAATTTTATGGAACGCTTCTTCAAACTGATCCCAAGCAGAGCAAAAGAAGAACGTCCCGAAGAACTCAGCATCTTGAGTGAAGAAGAGACAACATCCGAATTTGTCGGGATCACCGACGAAGACAAGGCTGCTTTCAATGCAGACATGCTCCTTCTGACAGATGTCGTCAACGAGTCGCGCATAAACGACAACACGGCTCTGCTGCTCGACCTCGACAAACGTCGCGATCCGCTCGTTTCGTTCATCATCAGTACGGTATCCACCGGACGTAAAAGCCCGAACCCCTCATACGGACAGGCTTCCATCAGCTTGTATAACATATTGAAGCCGTACCGCGGCATACAGAACATCCCGTTGCAGCAGGAAACGGCACAAATCAAAGGCATGCTTTACGACCTCGATAAACCGGACAATAAATTAAAAGTAACACTTCTCCATCTCGACGAAATCGTTTCGGAACTGCGTGAGGTCAACAATGAATTTGAAGAATTGTCTAACAACAAAACAAATGAACGGGCAGTCAACCAGACCGAAACCGCAAAAGAGATCCGTGGACGTCTCAATTTGCAGTATGATTACATTTCCACTACGATCTTTGCTTACAGCGTTGCTTTTCCTTCGGACGAGGCCTCTCTTTTTATCACCCGACTCAACCAGTTGATCAGCGAAACGCGTGCCGCCTACAACCTGCGCAAAGGCATCGCCTCCGCCAACAAGGACAAGGGCGGACAGGGCGACAATGAGGAACGACCCGGAGAATTATAGTATATGGTAGTTTTTTTCATTTTGATTATTTTTAATGTGAATAAAAAAGGGGACTGATCTGTGAAGACCATCCCCTTTGCTTTTTCAGTTTCCCCCTCTCTCTCCGGGTTTTACCGTTTCGGAATATCCACCGAGGTTTCCTGCTCGCCCAGCAAATTATGGGAGAAGTAGTCGACCATACGCCAGTAGAAATATTCGTCCATATCGCCGAATCCGTGGCGTTGCTGCGGAAGGAGCAACATGTCAAAACGTTTGCCTGCACGGATCAGAGCATCTGCCACACGCAAGGTATTGCCCGGATGGACGTTGTTATCGATGTCTCCGTGTACAAGCATCAGGTGACCCTTCAGACGGCCCGCGATCTCTTCGTTCGTCTTGATGTTGTAGACGAAAGTCGTGTCGCCCTTTTCACTGACCACCTCTTTCACTCCGTGATGCGTCTCGCTCCACCAGCGGTTGTAAATGCGGTTGTCATGGTTTCCGGCACACGAAACGGCAGCCTTGAAGAAGTCGGGATATTGCAGGATAGCCGCCGTAGACATAAATCCCCCACCCGAATGGCCGTGGATGCCGACGCGGTTGATGTCGATGAATGAATAGCGGTTGGCCAATTGCTCGATAGCCGCCTTCTGATCTGCCAACCCGTAATCGCGCAAGTTGCCATAGCCGAAGTTATGATACCATTTCGAACGGCTCGGATGGCCGCCGCGGTTTCCGACCGTGATCACGACGAAGCCGGCCTGTGCCAGACGGTCCGTACGCACGCTCATGCGGCTGAACGGATAAACGGTTGCTTCGACCTGCGGGCCCGGATATACATAATCGATGATCGGATAAACGGCTGTCGAATCGAAATTGAACGGCTTATACATCACGCCGTAGAGATCCGTCACACCGTCCGCCGCCTTCACCTTGAAAGGTTCGGGGAACCGGTAGCCGGCAGCCAACAATTGCGAGAAGTCGCTTTCTTCGAGCGTCATCAGCTTGCGGCCGCTGGCGTCCATCAGATCCGTACGCGGAATCGTGTTCACACGCGAATAATTATTGACCACAAAAGCAGCGTCGTCATCCATGCTGACCGTGTGGAAATAATCGCCCGGAGTGACCTGTTGCAGACCGTTTCCATCAAGCCCCACACGGTACAGGTGTTCGTAGTAGGGATTTTCTTCTTTTTCTTTGCCGTTAGCCAGGAAATAAACGACACGTTTGGCTTCGTCCACCTTCACGATCTGGTCTACATGCCAAGGACCGCATGTGATACGATTCTTCAGGTTACCGTCGCCGTCATAGAGATACAGATGCGCCCAGCCGTCGCGTTCGCTCCACTGGATCAGTTCCTTGCCATCACCGACGGTTGCCAACGGGCGGACTTCCTGATAGGTGTTCATACGTTCTTCGATAATCGGGCGGATCGAATCCTGGCCGACCGTATACGAACAGATGTCGATACGGTGCAGGTCGCGGCTCGAACGGGTGACGAAGAAACGATCGTTGTCACCTAGCCAGACACTCGCCATCTCTTTCCGGCCACGGTCTTTCTGCCTCCACGGTCGGCGTGCCAGGCGCAACGTCTGGTCTTTGAATGCGGACGTGCGGATTTCCTTATAACTGTTATTGCTCATATCGAACAGGAACAGATGTTCGACAGGTGCTTCCTTCTCACCGGGCATCTGGTATTTATAGGTTTCCAATGTCGGACGGGGCGAAGCCATGGAGTTGATCACCCAAAGGTCTTTCACGGCACGCGCATCGTCGAGCGTCACGGCGAAATAGCGGGAATCCGGCGACCAGACGATCCCCCATACGCCCTTCCGCTTACCGTTGCAAAGCGTGTCAGTGTTTAGCAGGCTATAAGGCTGACCAAAACCAAAGTCCTTCACGCCGAAGGTCGTAAGCTGTATGTCCGTGACCGTACTGTCCTTGTCGTCTTTCTTCAACTTTTCGTAGTCTTCGCGTGACATCCGATAGAGGTTCAGATCTTTTGCATAAACGACCGTCTTGCCATCGGGCGAAAAAGATGCCCAGGCAGGATAGTCCGTCTCTTTCTTCTTGTCCTTGAGCCAGGACAACTTACGTGTAAGATAGTCGTAAGAGAAAAAGAAGATTTCTTTCTTCGGTCTTTTCCCCTTGTCGGTACTGTCTTTCTTGGCATCTTGCGAAGAAGTGATCTGAAAAGTAAAAGTACGTCCGTCCTCCCCCGCTTCAAGTTTCTGGATGGGGAGTTGCTGGGCAGTGAACGGGTCTTTGACAATCTCGGTTATCTGTGCGGCAATATCATCGAGATCAAAAAGCGGACGCTTCGTCTTTGCCACCGGGTCTACGACATACCATGCTCTGCCGTTGCCGGTCTTATATTCGTACCAGAAACAGTTGCCCTTCCGAAACCAATGCGGATCGACAGATGTAGAGAATAGCATCGTGTTCAATTTCTCCTGTGTGAAACGTTCCGCCTGAACATACCCCGCCAAGCGTTCCGTCCCCTGTCCTTGCGCTTGCGTACCACATAACATTCCGGCACAAAGCATCATGAATAGTAGTTGTTTTTTCATTTGATGTTGTTTTTATATATAAGTTTTTTTGTAAAATCATCATTTTACATCCAACGGTCACATAAAAAAAGGGATGAATGTCAAAATTACCAATTCTCATTTAGCGTTTCCTTGCGGACTTGGCCTGCAATCTCATACTACACTGGTTTTACAGCCATTAAAATGAGATGCAGGATCAAGTCCGGCATGACACAAACGAATTTTGACACACACCCCCTATCGTTTCTCTTATCCGATTATACCGGAAGAGTACCGCCGATCAGGATCACAACCAGCAAAGCCAAGATCGCATACAATTCGGGGAACACGGCCATCACCATAGTAGCACCAAACACATTGTGGCCGGCTCCGACACCAGCGATACCGTTCGCACAAACTTCTGCCTGACGGATGGAAGAGAACAAACCGGCAAAACCTAAAACCAGACCTGCACCGAAGATAGCAGTCGCATTCAGCATCGTAATGCTATCGACCAGAAACTTCTGCATCATGAAATAGCCCACGAATCCATACAATCCCTGAGAAGAAGGCAACGCGCTCAACGCGATATAAGTACCCAGTGCATCGGGATTCTTCTTCATAGCCCCGACAACGGCATTACCCGCAATCGTCACTCCATAACTACTACCGATGAAAGTCAGACCTGTCATCAACGCGATACCCAAATAAGCTAATAAAATTGGTTCCATAATGATAATTGTTTTAATTTATTTTTTTGTTATTGTTTAATTTACTCTTTAATAAATGGAAAACATACTTCGTCTACTTATGCTTTCTTAAAAGGCCGGTATTCCTTACCTCCTCCTTCAAATTCGGCATTTTTATAATATTCGACAAAGATAAGACGCAACGGATGGACAAGCGAACTGATCGTACAAAGCCCGATGTTGATCGCATGCCCGACCAGCAAGATCAGCAACATACAGATCGCACGTACAACGACATTCATGCCTTCCGTCATATCAACAGCCAACTGGTTGAAGACGCCTCCTAAAATCGCGCCAGTCAGACCGATCGCAAACAAACGGATATACGACAACGTGTCGCCAAGCAACCCGGAAGCCATGTTGTAAGTATTCCAAAGCCCCGTACCGACATTCAGGAAAATGTTCTTTCCCGGCGAGTTATACAAGAAGGCGACAACCAAGCCGACAACCGCAATACCGATAAAGACCGTTTTGACGGTTTCGGGCAATTGCAAATTCAGCATCGGAAGTCCGAACGCCAGTGCCAAAGCCGTAATGACAAAAACCCAGGCAAACGGAGCGATACTATATTTGACTCCCTTCTGCGCCTTCATCTTAAAAGCGGCAATCGTCTTTCCGAAGATAATCTGAACCAAACCGATAACGATCGAGAAAGTCATCAGATTATCACTACTCACAAAATAATCTTTCACCTTCGAAAATGCCGGAACATCAGCCAATGCGATACCAAAAAAAGAACCTGTGCATGTGCCGACGATTATCGCTGCCAAGCCCAAGTACTGGAACAAGGTCAGGAAAGGCTTAAAGTCCGGATTGACCTTCCGCTTGAAGAACGTACAAGCCAACAACACCAATAAACCATACCCCCCGTCACCGAAACAAAGTCCGAAGAAAAGCATGAAAAAGGGGGCGAAAAGAGGTGTAGGGTCGAACTCTGCGTAGTTCGGCAAGGAGAACATCCTGGTGATCGGTTCGTACAACCGGCTGAACTTATTATTTTTCAGCTTGATTGGAACCCGATCCCCATCCTGTATATCCAACTCTTGGAAATAGTAGCCGTCTTTTTCAAGGGCGGCTTCCATAGCCGGGGCCTCTTCTGCCGGAACGAAACCTTCCAGCAACATCAGCTTATCACCGGCTTCGCGATCTGTCTGCACCAGCGTATTGGAGAGATTGTACTCGTTTTGAATATTCTTTTCCAACTCGACCAACGTATTGTATTGCTTGGCCGCATACTCCCCCAATTGATTGTTCAATGCCTTGATATTATCCTGCAATTGCTCCATCGCTAAATGAAGTTTTGCCAATCCCCGATCAGGCATTTTCGGACGTTCGGCATCGATATCAATTACCGTTCCCGTCTTGGTTATCGTCACAAAATAGGTAACCGACTGGAAATTATTGACCAGAAAAGCATTGTACTTTTCTCCCCATTCGGGTTCGTATTTGGAAGTCGGACAACTGAAGAACGTCACGTCGAAACCCGCCTTTTTCAACCGCCTGATATTCGCATAGCTGAACTCTCCCCAGATATCCATATAAGCGATATCCTTCTCCAACGAAACTTTCGCCGCCTGCAACTGAACCCGTTTTTCTTGCATTTCTTCCAGCTTGCCTACCAGTTTCAATCCTTCGGCTTTCGTCAGCCCACGCGCCGGAGCAAGGGCCACTCCTTTCGCCAGGGAATTCAAGTTCTTGCAATAGCGGATTGCCATGCCCACCCGTTTGCGTTCGGCCAGCAAAGCCTGTAGTTCTGCATTATCCAGAATCGAGTTCGTCTCCTTTACATGCACAACCCCTAATTCGCGGAGAGTCATGAGGAACGCGTCATATTCTCTATGATATACCATAAAGGCATATTTGTTCATCTTTATTATCATATTTCAGCCTCCTCTTTTTCTTCTTTCGCTTTACGCTTTTCCTGATTAGCCCGCATGATCTTCTGTGATGATTTGGAGAGACTTTCCTCGTCTTCCATGAATCGTTTCACTTTGCGGATCGCATCCTTATAACCCGGGATCTGCACCTTCTCAAAAAGGTTCACTTTCTGAGTGGTTTTCTTCCGAGCATGCTCCAACAACTCCAACTTCATACCCGAAAACTCAGCCTCGATACCGGTACGCGCCAACTTCTTCAATAGCTCGATACCGTCGGTAAACCAGGCTGGGGCATTGAACAGGCTGTAACGGCCGATCTCGAATTCGATCTCGTCCAACACAGGGACCACCACGCCGGCTATCTTTTTGGCGGAAAGAGAAACATCCCGTACCGCAATCAGTTCGGAATTGAACTCGTTCCACAAAGCCACCATGTTTTCATAACTCTGTATTTCCTGTTCAAGCTGAAGTTCCAATTTCGTCACTTCATCTTTGGTCCGCTTCACTTCGATACGCAGGGCGCTCTCCTTGCTCTTGATCGTCGGCAGGGAACGTTCACGCATCTTCAGTTGCTTTTCCAATTGCTGAAGAGAGGTCTTATTATATTGAAACTTTATTGCCATTTTCTATACATTTATGATTTCTGATTCATAATTCATGAGTCAATGATAAATCAGAATTATGAATCAGAAATCTTTTATTTCTTCCAGTATTTATCGACCAATACCTGTTTGATGTTTACTTCGGCCGGTTCGAAATATTCGCCGAACAAGCCCCATGCCACATCGAGCATTTCGGTGGTATCGAGGTTGACATCAATAGCCAATAGCTTTTCGGAATAGTCCTTTGCGAAAGCCAACGTACGGTTGTCGTAGTCCGTCAGGTCGAAACCGTTCTCCATCTTCGTCTTCGCATTGGCGGCATCGGCATACAAACGGACGGCGGCATTCATCACCTGCGGATGGTCTTCGCGTGTCTTCTTTCCGGTTACCAACTGTTTCAGACGGGATAGGCTTCGGAACGGGTCGACGATTACCTTACCGACATCACTATCCTTACGCAAGTACAACTGCCCTTCGGTGATATACCCCGTATTATCAGGGACGGCATGCGTGATGTCACCACCGGACAGAGTCGTCACGGCAATAATCGTGATCGAACCGCCGGCCGGGAACTGAACGGCTTTCTCGTAAATTTTTGCCAAATCGGAATACAGGGAACCAGGCATAGAGTCCTTCGACGGGATCTGATCCATACGGTTGGACACGATTGCCAAAGCATCTGCGTAGTTGGTCATATCGGTGAGCAGCACCAACACTTTTTCGTTCTTCTGCACGGCAAAATATTCAGCCGCACACAATGCCATATCCGGAATCAAAATACGCTCCACAGACGGGTCTTCCGTCGTATTGATAAAGCTGACGATACGATCCAGCGCACCGGCATTGCTAAACGTATTCTTAAAGAACAGGTAGTCGTCATTCGTCATACCCATGCCGCCCAGGATAATCTTATCAGACTGGGCACGCAAGGCAACCATCGCCATTACCTGATTGAACGGCTGGTCGGGGTCGGCAAAGAACGGGATCTTCTGCCCCGTCACCAACGTATTGTTCAAGTCAATACCGGCTATACCCGTAGCGATCAACTCGGAAGGTTGCTGGCGGCGAACCGGGTTCACCGACGGGCCGCCGATTTCGACATCTTTACCCTCGGGCACGGGACCGCCATCGATCGGATCACCATACGCATTGAAGAAGCGGCCGGCCAACTGGTCGCCCACCTTCAACGAAGGAGCTTTTCCCATAAATACGACTTCGGCATTCGTACGGATACCTTCCGTACCGGAGAAAACCTGCAAGGTCACCTCGTCACCGATGATCTTTACCACCTGAGCCAGCTTGCCGTCTACAGAGGCCAACTCGTCATACCCTACTCCCGTTGCTTTCAACGAACAGGTAGCTTTTGTAATCTGGGTAATCTTTGTATATATCTTTTGAAATGCTTTTGTTGCCATACGCTCTATTATTTATCTTCGCGCTCTGCAAGCAGTGCGTCAAGTTGGTCGTTAAACTTCTTGAACTGTTCGCTCTCATATTCGGAATAGTTCATTTGCTTGAAGATATTGATCATCTTCTTAAAGTATTCCATTACTTCGAGGAAAGAGTCGAACTTGAACTCGGTATGGCAGATCTTCACCACCTTGTCCAACATGAACTCCTGACGCGCAAGAGGGGTTACCGCATCGATCGCGTCGAACGCATCCTGTTGCAGGATCACGAAGTCGATCAGTTCCGATTTCCAGAAAATCACGTGATATTCCACAGGCACGCCGTCATCACCGAGGATGTTTATCTGTTCGGAAATTTCCTTGCCACGCAACATACGGGTCTTGATTTCATTTACCTTGTCAATCCAGGTCGGTGAGATATGTCTGGCAATATATTCCTGAAATTCGGGATATTCCAGATATTTGGAATAACTATCGATCGGGTTCACGGCCGGATAACGCTTACGGTCGGCACGCTCCTGTTCCAAAGCATAGAAACAACGGGCCACCTTCTTCGTATTTTCCGTCACAGGCTCTTTCAGGTTACCACCGGCAGGCGATACCGTACCGATGAAGGTTACGGAACCCGTTTCACCATTATTCAAATGTACATAGCCGGCACGTGCATAGAAGTTAGCCACAATCGCGGACAAGTCCATCGGGAACGCGTCTGGCCCGGGAAGTTCTTCCAGGCGGTTGGACATCTCGCGCAAAGCCTGTGCCCAACGGGAAGTCGAGTCGGCCATCAAAAGCACCTTCAATCCCATGCTCCTGTAGTACTCGGCTATTGTCATGGCCGTATATACGGATGCTTCACGGGCAGCCACTGGCATGTTCGACGTATTGGCGATAATGATGGTACGCTCCATCAGCTTACGACCCGTATGCGGGTCGATCAGTTCCGGAAACTCGGTAAAGATTTCCACTACTTCGTTCGCACGTTCACCGCAGGCGGCAATGATCACGATATCGGCCTCCGCCTGTTTGGAGATGGCGTGCTGGAGCACGGTCTTTCCTGTTCCGAACGGTCCGGGGATAAATCCCGTACCACCTTCTACGATCGGATTTACCGTATCGATCGTACGGACACCCGTTTCAAGCAGCTTGTAAGGACGCGGTTTTTCCTTATAACAAGTAATGGCTCGTTTTACCGGCCAACGTTGAACCATTGTCACCTCTACATCCTTACCTGTTTCGTCCATCAAGACAGCTATCACCTCGTTGATGATATATTGTCCCGCTTCTTTCAGGCTCTTGACAGTATATTCACCTTTAAAAGTGAAAGGGACCATGATCTTATGGGGCTGGTAGTTTTCGTCCACTTCACCCAGCCAACTACCACCGGCTACCTTGTCTCCAACTTTGGCAAGAGGCTTGAAATCCCACAATTTGTCATTGTCCAACGGGAAAGTATATTCTCCACGTTTCAGGAAAACACCATCCATCTTGTCGAGGTCGTTCTGCAAACCATCATAGTTGCGTGACAGCATACCCGGTCCCAACGTCACCTCCAACATATGTCCTTCAAACTCGGCTTCGTCACCCACCTGCATACCACGAGTGCTCTCAAACACCTGTACAAAAGCATTCTTTCCTATTACCTTTATAACTTCCGCCATCAGCTTCACGCCTCCTACAGAAATGTAACAGATCTCATTTTGGGAAACCGGTCCATCCACCTCTACAGTAACAAGGTTGGAGACGATCCCTTTTACAATTCCTTTCGTAGCCATAATCTGTTTATTTATGATTTATGATTTATGACTTATGATTTGGCATCGACGCATAAATCATAAATCTGAAATCCTAAATCCGGATATCATTTTTTATTGTTTCTTTTAAATTCTTCCAAGGCATTCTCGCTGCCTTTCTTCATCGCCCCGACAATCTCACGGAAAGTCTTTTCGCCAGTCGTCTTATCCAGCGTCACCCAGCGCTCGATCATTTCCAACTTCAACAAATAAGCGAATACGCTCTCTATGCCGAAAGGCTTAAAGAATGTATGCTTCTCAAGCCATTCCCACTTCAAGAGATCCACCTTCTTTTCGCGTACCATCAAATCCGTTTCTTCTGCAATACGCCCGAGATCCGGTAAATAATCCACCGTATCTCCCAACCCGAAATCACGGGCATTGGATGTACGAAGCGCCCGGGCGACTTCATTATCCCCGACGATATATTCAGTTTTATCGAGACCATGTTTACGACAAGTGATAGCCGTCAGCATATTGTTGATATTCAAATTCAGCTCAAACCAATCGCTGACAAACTTGTTCGGATTTTTCATGACATACGCATAATAGAGGGCTGCCAAGCGATCTTCCCACGGAATTTCTTGTTTGTTTTCTTTGCCTTGTGCTTCAAGATAAAGTTTGAAAAACTCTTTGAAATAGGGAGGCATCCGGTCATTCTTGGGTGGCTTTTCTTCTTCCTTCAACGCTTTGTAAAGAGCATCAAACTCATCATACGTTATACATCCCCGCGGGTCCGGATCACGATCCGGCTGTTTGGCATGAGCAATCAGGTTCTTATTGTCGAATTTGAGAAAGAACAGATCGATCAGCTTCTTATCGGCTTTTGTCAGTATACCGTCCAATTCCTGTCTGAATTGACTGATGGAATAGGTCAATTTACTATCATCGAGCGCAATATTGGGGAGTCCTGCGATTAAGCAATAATATTTACCCATATCAGAACAGCATTTCTACCAATCCGGGACGAAGGAATTCCTTGAAGAAAGCAACAAACTCGTCTTCCCCGAAACTTACTTTGTACGAACCGTCAGCCGGGACGATTGTGAAAGAAGCATCATGGCCGCTTACTTTTTCAATCTTCACACCTCCGTCCAAGAGGCTTTTGGCATTGGCTTCAAAATATTTGGTGAGAGCATCGGCATCGGCCGTCCGGATCGTGATCGCTTCCTTCACCGCCCATTCCTTTGCCATTTCTAAAATCACTTTCTGCATAAATGCAGTATCAGAAACGATCGCTTTCACATTGGAGGAAGTAATTTTTCCCGTAATGAGATTTACCACTTCGCTCTTCAGCGCTTCTACAGATTGGGTAGCAAACAGCTTCAACTCGGCTTCCGTATTCTTTTTCAACTCGGCAGCCTGCTTTTCAGCCTGTGCCACAATACGCTTTGCTTCCGCTTCCGCCTCAGTCAAAATAGCCTGTTTCTGAGCATTGGCATCGGCAATGATTCGCCCTGCTTCTTCGTTGCCTTTCTCTACACCTTCTTTGTAGATCTTGTCGGTCAGTTCCTGAATCTTTGTATCCATTTCTATATATTTTTAAGTTGTTTCCATGTCAAGTTTAAACGCCTACAAAGTTATTCTTTTCTTTGAATTAGCATCCAGTCTATCCTAAAAATTTGCGATTATACAATTTTTTTACACCACCAGTTCGCCGGGATGGTCGCTGCCCGCGAGAAAATGAATGCCCGACACGAGGAAAGGCCTGCGTAACGCTATGGGTTAGGGGAGCTAACCCATAGCGTTACGCAGGCTAAAGCATAGCTTTACGGTTCGCCGAGTGCCTCAACGATCTCCCCCGTATCCGGACAGGCGTACAAGGTAATATTTTTTAATGTTAAAAATCTGTTCAAAACCGTCTTTCTCAGCTATGAAATGACAATTCGCGCCCTATCTTTGTGTCACAATTTTTTTATCATCCATAGTAAATTCGAAATATATGTTTTCCATCAAAAAAGCAACCCTTGCCGACTGTCCCCTTATCCGGACTCTGGCATCCAATATCTGGGAACCGACCTATGGTTCCATCCTCTCCCGCGAACAACTCGACTATATGTTCGAGATGATGTACAGCACTGAAAGCCTTCAAAAGCAGATGAGCGAACTTCATCACCAGTTCTTCATCATCTATGCCGACAGTGTCCCTTCCGGCTACTTGTCCATCGAAACCGTAGAAAAGGATTTATATGAATTCCAAAAAATATATTCTTTGCCTTCCTTGCATGGTTCGGGAATCGGGCGTTTCATAATCGAACAAGGAATCACTTATCTGAAAACGATCCATCCAGGTTCTTTCACGATAGAACTGAATGTAAACCGCCACAACCCGGCCGTAGGTTTCTACAAGCACATGGGATTTCACGAACATGCAACCCGTGATTTCCATATCGGGAACGGCTACTACATGAACGATTACATAATGAGAATGGAGGTAAAGGAATGAACGTGCGCCTAAAACCGATCATGTTTGTCGGGACTTGCTCCGATGCAGGCAAAAGCGTTATCAATGCAGCTTTCTGCCGCATATTCAAGCAAGACGGATATCATCCGGCACCATTCAAGGCGCAAAATATGTCACTCAACTCCTACTCCACTCCCGAAGGCGGAGAAATGGGACGTGCGCAGGTGGTACAAGCCGAAGCCTGCGGGATCGCCCCCCATACGGATATGAACCCGGTGTTGCTGAAACCGACGAATGATAAAAACTCCCAGGTCGTCTTGAACGGCCGACCGGTCGGGAACATGTCGGCACGGGATTATTTCGGTATGCAAAACCAAAAAGAGGAATTATTCAAAGAAGCGACCGAAGCCTTCCACCGCCTGGAAAGTCGCTATAGCCCGATCGTCCTGGAAGGGGCCGGCAGCATTTCCGAACTGAACCTGCGCGACCGAGACATCACCAATATGCGGATGGCCGAGCAGACCGGAGCGGCGACCTTTTTGGTTGCCGACATAGACCGGGGCGGCGTTTTCGGGTCTGTCTACGGTACAATCGCCCTGCTGAAACCGGAAGAAAGAGCTTTGATGAAAGGAATCATCATCAATAAATTCAGGGGAGACGTATCTCTTTTTGACGACGGAAGGAAGATTATCGAAGACTTAACCGGCATGCCGGTAGTAGGTGTGATCCCTTGGTTTTGCGATATCAAAATCGAAGAAGAAGACTCGGTCGCTCTCGATATGAAACACAATACTTACCGGGACGGAAAAATCAACGTGGCGATCATCTTGCTGAAACGGATGTCCAATTTCACCGACTTCGACATATTGGATATGGACCCTCGCTTTAATGCCTATTATACGAACAACATCGACGAGATAGAAAAAGCGGATATCATCCTGATCCCCGGCTCCAAAAATACACTTTCGGATCTTCAAAGCCTGCGGGCGTGCGGCATAGCCGATGCGATTATCCGCGCTCACAAAAACGGGAAAAAAGTGATCGGCATCTGCGGCGGGTATCAGATGATGGGAGCACGTCTCGAAGACCCGGAGGCGATCGAGGGGAACCTGCCCGCCGTTCCCGGGCTGGGCCTGCTACCGCAATGCACGATCATCGAACCGGAAAAAATAACTCGCCAAAGTGCCTTTGCCTTTTTGCCGGGGCTATACAAGGAGGGTTCCTGTAAGGGAGGTTCGCAAACCGTCTCCTACGACTACGGCTGTCGCGGCTACGAGATACACATGGGACGGACAACTCCGCTTGGCGACGCTCCAGACAGTCCGGTGGCCATCCTCGACGACG
The DNA here is from genome assembly GCA_910577325.1 of uncultured Parabacteroides sp. Classification (GTDB taxonomy): domain Bacteria; phylum Bacteroidota; class Bacteroidia; order Bacteroidales; family Tannerellaceae; genus Parabacteroides. Next base: position 139,687 of record CAJTMR010000002.1, on the reverse strand, counting down.
GACGGACAGACGGTTATTATCTGGATAACACATGTTGGGGCAGCTATATGCACGGAATACTGGATAACCCGGAAGTCCTGGACAACCTGGCCGAAGGATTTGACAAAGATACAACAGACCTCCCTTTCGACTATGCCGCATTCAAAGAAGAGCAATACAACAAGTTAGCGGCTTTGGTAAAGAAACATGTCGACATGGATTATATCTACCGGCAACTACTTTAACCGGTCCACTCTGGCTACATTGTCCAGTTTGACACAAACGGTAGCTCCCAATTGTTCGAGATAAAGGACCAAGTGTGTTTTTTTGATTTTCTTTACCCTGCCGGAAACATGTTTCATCGCTCCGCAAAGGATTTCAACTTCTTGCCCAGGGCATAAGGCATGTTCGGATGCCCGGACAAGAAACTCCTGAATAGCATCGATCTCTTTTTGGCGGACAACAGCCGGTTTTCCATTATAATAGACGATACGAGCCACGCCATATACCCGGATCAAGCCTCTTAACTCCGGATCGGTACACCGCACAAACAGATAAGAATTGAATAACGGCAACTCCACGATCTTCACACGGTCAGACCAAACCCTGGGTGCACGATGAAGCGGAAGCCAACACTCGATCCCAAGTGCATCGATCCGGCCCTTCACCTGTTTTTCCGCCCTGGGAGCAGTATACAATACATACCAACTTGTCTTCTCCATTTATGATTTATAAAGATTCAATATTCATTCCGTTTTCCCTCTTGAGAGGACGAAAAAGGTGTGTCAAATATCGATTGTATTGATAATCAACAAGTCCGTATTTCACACTCCCTTTTCTCCTTTTCATTCTTTTTTAATTTTCAGTTTTCAATATTCCAGCCGATGGCGGAGGAGTCCCGATCCCCCACTCCTTATTAGCCTTCGGTCCCATCTTCAAGGACAGGACACCACCAGCAATCCGGTCATGGACAAACCAAGGTCCGTTCACCTCTTCACCATTCAACGTTGCCGACTGCACGTATTTATTATCAGAAGAAGCACCTTCCGCTACGATCTCGAACACGTTGCCATTGCCAAGGTCGATCCTCACATCCGAAAAGACCGGGCTGCCGATATTATAAGTCGGAGATCCGGGTGTCACCGGATAAAATCCCATCATGCTAAACACCACGAAAGCAGACATGCCGCCACCGTCTTCATCACCCGGAACTCCCATCAGGTCATTACGGAACCATTGGTCGAGCAAGGTACGGATACGTTTCTGCGTCTTCCAAGGCTGTCCGGCATAGTTGTACAGATACGGGATATGCAAACTCGGCTCATTAGCCATCGAGAACATGCCGACATTGCCGGTGTGGTCAGGCAAAGACGCATAAAATTGCCATTTGGACATTCCCAAAGGGGTATCGAACATTAAATCAAGGGCATCCGTAAAAGCCTCGTTCCCTCCGATAAGCGAAATCAAATCACCGACATTGTGTTGTACGTCCCAACGATAAACATAGCCGTTATTCTCGTCATAATAATCACGGGCGCCCAGACCGCCGGAATACCGGTAGTCCACTCCTTCAATAAACCGTCCGTCCTTATCCTTGGGATGAAAGAAGCGGGTTTCAGGATTAAACAGGTTCCGGTAGTTGTAAGAGCGGGCAAGGAAATATTCCGCATCCTTTTTCTTCCCCAGCTCGGCTGCGATCTGTGAAAGACACCATTCGTCATAAGCCGTCCCTAAGGTAACGGCGACCGGCTGGCGTTTTTCCCACGGAGAGACATTGGCCACCGTTTCCTCTTCACCCGGTTTCAAGGCGGGGATATACCCATGTTCCTTATAAAACGCATCCAACCATCCGGAAGGGGCCGCCGACCAAGGGATCAGTGTTTTTTCCTCAATCCCCTTACGAGCCGCTTCATAGGCCTTTTCAAGATCGAAACCACGTACGCCTTTCCGCCACGCGTCGATAACGGTGGCGACAGCATGGTTGGAATTCATACGACGGGAATCGCCGGTCACTTCGGGGAAGGTCGGCATCCAGTTCGTCCCCATCTGCTTGGCCATCAAGAGATAGGAATTGATGATATCTGTCTCACGCTCCCGATCTATCAGAATACGAAGCGGATGAGTGGCGCGATATGTGTCCCAAATCCAGTCGTCAGTATAGAACGGATGGCCGCCATCTTCATGTATCCGACCATCGAAAGCACTATAATAACGACCGTCTTCACTCAAGTTCACCGGGCGTTCATAACAACGGTACAAGGAAGTATAGAAAACAGTCTTGTCGTTTTCGCTCCCGCCACTTACCCGTATCTTGCCTAAAGCATCGTTCCATTCGTCTCGTCCGGCCCGGGCAATTGCATTCACATCATAAGTATCTATCTCGCGTTCCAGATTTTTCCGGGCCTGTTCCGTGCTGATGAAAGAGATGCCATAGCGGACACCTATCTTCTTATGACCGACAAAAACCAAAGCCAAAGCCGCATCTTTTCCCTCTACGGACAATTTACCGGACTTCACGTACTTCACTCTCTCGCTGGCCAAGACACCGAATTTCTCCGGCTTCTTGTCGGTTTCGACATACAGATAGACCTTTGTTTTCTTGTCTACATATTGAAAACCACTGACCTTATTTCCTTCACATTTCAATTCGCCATTCCGGCTATTGAACACCAGAAAGGATGGTCCCTCCTTCTCAAACGCAAGGCTATAGACGGCACTCTGATGGGAAGGGGCATAATCGACCTCAATATTCGCATCGTCCAAATATACCTGATACCGGTACGGGGCAATCTTTTCACGATCGTAACTATATCGGATGACCGGCTTCAAGCCAGCCTCATCACCCTGATAAGGGCTCAAATTGAAAGCCGAGCTACCTCGATGGCTTGTCACGATAAGAGGCAACCCCTCCAATCGGTCTCCTGTGAAATCCCCCCGTTCGGGATAAACACGCAACATACTGTTGGGCAAATGGACGGTGGGATAAGTCGGAACCAACAAGTGGCTGATGTTCCCCATATAAGGATTGACATACGCTACCGGATCAAAAGCCCCGTCTGACGCGACGGCAGGCCTCCCCAGGCAGGTCAGCAAAGCAAGAAGGGCTAAGGCCCATGTTTTTTCTTTCTTCATAGAGTGACACGATTAATATTTGTACAGACAAATATAAGCCAAACATCCGTTTGCCAAAAAATTTCTCTTCTTTTTTTATAACTTGAACTTATACAATTGCGCCATCACCTTCTGATATTCGTTTTGCAACTGAAGGTGGTTTTGTATGCTCTGATAAAGCATCGTGACCTCCACGAAGTATTCGATCATCGAGATTTGTCCCGCCTGGATCGCCTTATTCAACAACATCAGGTTATTCTGGCTTTTCAGCACTTCGCCATACTCGTCGATAGAAGTCTTCAAAGCTACCGACTGGTTATAGAGTTGGAGCAATTCGTTCTCTACCAGCGTCGTCACGCTTTCCAACTGCAAATCGGTGTAAAGTCTCTGTGCCTTCGCCTGCTTCACATTGTTGCGATTGGAGAAAAGAGGAATGCTAATACCGACCAAAAAGCCATTGAAACGGTCACCGCCCGAAGACGGGTTCATACGGTAACCCAGTTCGAAAGAAGGTAATCCCATCGTCTTGCTGACACTGATTTGCCTCGATGACACGGCTTTCGCACTTTGCATAGACAACAATCGCCGATCATTTTCCAGAATTTCCTGACGCAGGCCGGCAAACGAAAGCGGGAGTTCCACGGCCTCATAAACCGTATCGGTCAGTTGAACGGCAATTCCCCCGTTCAGCATTTCCAATTCCCGCAGTTTATTCACACGGGCCGTTTCGTTCATGCGTGCCTCGTTACGGACGTTCAAAAGTTCAAGTTCGATTTTGTTTGTTTCCAGAATATTGGCATCACCCTGTTCCAAACGTTGCTGATAAAGCACGGCAAGTTGTTCGGCATTTTCCCGGCGGATATCCAGCAGGTCCTTTTGCTGGTTCAGGAAGATCAAGTCCAAGCAAGCCTCTTTGGCTTGCAACAAAATCAGCTGACGAACTTCTTCGCCCTGCCTATCGTAGTTTTCACCCTTCTGCTTGGAAAGCATGTTCCGTTGCCTATATAAAGACGGGAAATCGAATGCTTGCGAAGCGACCAATTCACCGGTGAATCCCATCCCCTCTTTGTTTCCATACAAATGAGAATAAGTAACGGTAGGATCAGGCAGGTTGTTGTCCAGTTTGGCTTCCAGCTTCTGCGCCGTCACCATCTGGCGGTTTGCCTGCAATTCTTTATTATTGGTTTCCACGCTTTGGAGCACCTCTTTGATAGAAGTCTGCGCCCTGGCCACCAAAACTGAAGAGAACAATGCTATTGTCAATATGAATCGTTTCATTCTTTATCTTCTTTATTCATTAATAAATAAACAATCGGGATGATGAAGCCGTTCAGGAAAGTAGATGTCAACAAACCTCCCAAGATAACGGTGGCCATCGGACTTTGAATCTCGTTGCCAGGCAAATCGCCGTTCAACGCAAGCGGGATCAATGCGAGAGCCGAACTGAGCGCCGTCATCAAAATAGGATTCAAACGGTCCATGGAACCTTGCCGGACTGCCTGTCGAAGCGGCATATTCCCTACAGTCCGGAGGAACGTGTAGTGGCTGATCAGCAACATACCATTACGGGTGGCGATACCGAACAGGGAGATGAAACCGATAACAGCCGGAATACTCACCTCACCGGAAGTCAGCTTCAAGATGAATACGCCCCCGATCAATGCCAACGGCAAGTTCAGCAGAATGACTCCGCTTTCCTTCGCATTCTTAAATTCATTATATAGCAACAGGAAGATCACCAACAGAGACATCAACGAAGTAAGCAGCAACGTACGGCTGGCAGCCTGTTCACTCTCGAACTGTCCGCCATATTCGATATGGTAGCCTTCGGGCAACCGGATGGAAACATCCACCTTCTGCTGTATCTCATTGACAACGCTTCGGAGGTCGCGTTCGGAAACATTACCGCTGATCACGATCTTTCGCTGCACATTCTCGCGGTTGATCGTATTCGGGCCCGTCACAGAACGGATTTCCGCCACATAACTCAAAGGGAGTTTCTTGCTGCCCGCATCGATCATCAGATTACGGATATCTTCCATTGTCGCACGGCTCTCGTCCGAAGTCTTTACTGTCAGGTCGAATGTCTTGCCGTCATCATACACCTGACTAACAACTTCGCCACCTAGCATCACATTGACATACTCCTCAAATTCAGGTAACGTAATGCCATACTGCGCCATCAATTCGCGCTTCGGCGTGATGGTAAGCTGCGGACGCTCGATCTGCTGTTCCACTTTCAAGTCTACCAGCCCCGGGATTCCCTCAATGGCTTCCTTGATCTGGTTACCGATAGTAAACATCAGGTTCAGGTCCGTACCAAACAACTTGATGGCGATATTCGCTTCCGTACCGGAGAGCATGGCATCGATACGGTGAGAGATTGGCTGTCCTATTTCTATGTTAGCACCACTGATGGTAGACAATTTCTTACGGACATCATTCATAACGGCATCACGGTTACGGTCTTCCAAGACAAACGGAGCTTCGATTTCCGACACGTTTACCCCTAAAGCATGCTCGTCAAGCTCGGCACGTCCAGTCTTGCGGGCTACTGTCCGGATTTCGGGAACCTGCATCAGCAAATCTTCCGCCCGTCGTCCCATCTGGTCCGATTCTTCGAGGGAGATACCCGGGAGAGAACTTACGTTGATCGTAAACGAACCTTCGTTGAACGGCGGCAAGAAACTGCGCCCCAGCGTAAAGAATATTCCCAATACAAGAAGGAACAGGCCAATCGTGCATCCTAATACCATTTTCTTATGTGCCAATGCCCCGTCCAAAGCCTTACCATATAATTCTTTCAGCTTGCGGGCCACCCAAGCCTCTTTCTCCACATTCTTGTCCGTCGACTTCCGGTTCAACAGATAGCTGCACAACACCGGAGTCAATGTCAATGCAACAACCGTAGAGGCAAACAGCGCAACAATAAAGGCGATCCCCAACGGCACCAACATACGCCCTTCCATCCCGTGCAGGAAGAAAAGAGGCACGAAACTGACCACGATAATAAGTGTCGAATTCAAGATCGGCATACGCACTTCGCGAGAAGCATCGAACACGACTTCCAATATGGAACGTTGCCGGTCGGGAGGCAATAAACGATTCTCTCGTATCCGTTTATATACATTCTCCACATCGACAATCGCATCATCGACCAACGAACCGATTGCAATCGCCATCCCTCCCAAACTCATAGTATTGATGGTCAATCCCATATAATGCAACGCCAGTATGGAAACCAACAAGGAAGGCGGCAAGGCAACCAGCGATATCACTGTGGTACGGATATTCATCAGGAACAGGAACAGGACGATAACAACGAAGAAACTGCCCTCGAACAAACTGTTCTTTACATTATTGATAGAGCTGTCAATAAAGCGGCTCTGACGAAATATATCAGTCGAAACATGTACATCGGCAGGCAGGTTCTTCTGCAAGTCCGCCATAATCGCATCTAACTTTTCCGTCAAGTCTATCGTGCTGGTGTTGGGTTGCTTGGTGACCGTGATCAACACGGCAGGTTTCGCCCGTTCGGAAGCCGTTCCGAGCTTCGGGCTTTTGCCACCGATCTTCACCGTTGCGACATTTTCCAACAGGACGGGGACATCTCCGGCCATCTTGACGACTCCCTTCCCTATCTTCTCGGCATTCGCGGTTGAAAGGACACCTCGGATGATGTACTCGTTATCATATTCATAAAGGACACCGCCATTGGCATTCCGGTTCATGTTACGGGTAACGGCCAGCACTTCGCCCAAACTTACACCGTAATGTTTCATGCGGGCAGGATCGAGCAATATCTGGTATTCCTTGATATCACCGCCTATCACGGCAACCTGTGCCACCCCGCCAGTCGAAAGCAATCGTGGCCGGATGGTCCAGTCGGCAATCGTGCGGAGATCCATCTGGGTTGTCTGTGCAGTCCGCGAACCGTTTTGATGTGCCCCCTCTTCACCTGTTTCATCGACCGTCAGCCCGATAATCATCATTTCCCCTAAGATGGAAGATTGAGGGCCGAGCGTCGGCTTCCCGACATTCTCCGGCAGGCTCTCCCCGACAACCGCCAGCTTTTCGGAAACAATCTGGCGGGCGCGGTAAATATCTGTTTCCCAATCAAACTCAACCCATACGACAGAAAAACCCGTCGTAGAAGAGGAACGGACACGGCGTACATCCATCGCACCGTTCACAGCCGTTTCTACCGGAAAAGTCACCAAGCGCTCCACCTCTTCGGGCGCCATACCGTTCGCCTCCGTCATAATGACAACGGTCGGCGCATTCAAATCCGGAAATACATCCACATCTGTATGGAAAGCAGTGTACGTTCCGGCAATCATCAACAGGAGAGAACAGATCAACACAACCAACCGGTTATGCAGCGAGTAATATATTATCTTATTCAGCATAATCCTAATTTATTATCAATAAACAATCAATGACTATGCGAATGTGCCGGTATCGCATTAGAAGCAGATGCTAACTTGATCTGGTAAGCACCAACCGTCACGACTTCGTCGCCGGCTTTGAGACCACTCAGTATCTGCACTTCGGAACCATTGTCCGCACCTAACGTCACAGGAACCTTCTTATAGGCTTCTTCATGTACGCGAACAAAAACAGAATAAACGCCTTGTTCTTCAATAAGGGCGGAAACAGGTACACTGATCACATTCTGCATCGGAGCGGCAAGCAGATAAATCTCGACAAAAGAACCTGGGATAATAGCCCCCTTGTTATCGAACTCGAATGTAACCGGAACATAAAACGAATTAGCATCAGAAGCTTTCCCGTATGAAAGCAAACGTCCACCCAAGTCGGACAGCTTATAAGTCATGTTATCGTACGGCGTACGAAAATTAGCAGACTGGACGGAGGGCAAATAGTGATAATATTTTTCTGATACTTCCGCACGCAACACCAAACGATTATTCTGCGAGATCGTAACCAACGGCTGGCCGACCGACACATAATCGCCCTCTTTCACTTGCAGGTTCTTCAGATAACCGTTGATCGGCGAAACGACCGACACACCGTTAACCGTCTGTTTTCCGGCTACCGCTTCCCAAACAACCTTCGCATTTTCGTAATTCAGGCGTGCCTGTTCGAAATCTTTGGCTGAAACGATCTTATCTCCTACCAAGGCTTCCATACGTTCGTATTCTCTCTTTGCATTCTCGTATGCAAATTTGGCTTTAGCCGCCACATTACCGTCCGGCAAACTGCTCGAAGCAAGGCTCAAAATGGCCTGCCCCTTACGAACAGCCGTTCCGTCGACAAACAACAGGTTACCGAATGTCACCACACCGGGAACCGTGGCTACCACGGTCGACTCCTTTCCCTGCGCAGCCATCACCCGCCCGCTTGTCTTGATCACATCGGTAAAGACACCCAGCTCCACTTTATGCGTCTGCAAACCGACAGCTTCCGCCATCGCATTCTTAAAAGAGATCTCACCGGCATGTCCTTCTCCGGCTTCTTTTTGATCATGGTTATGTTCTTCGTGACCGTGTTCGTGGGCTTCATGTTCATGCTTCCCATGTTCCGCGGTATTGCCACTGCAACTTATCAGAATGTAGGCGAAAACCACCCACATAAAATATATCTTTTTCATTATGACAAATTCGTTTATTGTATATTGATAATAAATAAAAGGATAGAAAATCACATCGAAGGCAGTACGCATATCCGATATGACTTTATAATAATCACCAATTATACATAAAACGGAGGCGCACGAAGCCCTGACGCAGAAACAATCCACGTACCATGCAGGGACTCGATGTAATAGGCCCGCTCATTCTCGAACAGGAGCTTATAGAAGACCGGGACAGGAGGATTTATATAATCAAACAATACAAGTAAAGGGAAAAGGAACTGGTTCACGTCTCCATCCGTCACATACGAGAAAACAGAAGTGTAGAGCGCGACGTTATGCCCGGTGCATCCGCAGTCATGCGACTCGGAACTTCCATGCTCACCATGGCCGGCCTCGGTAGAAAGCGATTTATAGCACGGCAACCCGTTACTATGGTGATGGTGCGGTATGACTACCGACACAAGCAGCACGATACTAACAAGCAGCATCACATACTGATATATTTTCTTTTTCGCTCTCATACTTCCGATACAAAAATAAGAAGTTTTTAATTACTACGCAATTATATCACTAAATCATAAAGCATCCATCTGTTTTCACCACCAATACGGACTAACTACATAAATGTTTTTGCAAAAACAACTATCATACTATCATATCCGTCTGTATATCGGTTTAAACCAATATGTTATGGCATGATAGTTGCCGTTTTTAACTATCATTCATCTATCACACCTATCATAGTTAAAAACGATAACATCCTGTGTGTCAATCATACGATAAAAACAGAGACCGTCCGGGAACAGGTGCAAAACATGTTAAAACGGCTTCTTTTTTCATCAAGACAGGCTTTTCTTTTGTCAAAAACAGCTTTTAAAGCCGCTTGAGACCCGGGTGTACCCACTATGTAGACCCAGGTGCGGGAGAGGTGCAGACCCGGGTCTGCGCGAGACCTTTACGGGGATGCGGCGATGTTTATCCGCCGTGTTAGAGGAACTTTTATGCAGGGTGGCCGAACCAAAATCCGGGACAGACAAAACTTCTTGGAGGGAATAATGCCTTGAACAGTTCAATAAAAAGGGCCGTACCACAACGCCTCGTTCACGCGCTTGGCACAGCCCTCTCCTATTCTGATTGCAGCTCCTTATTTGTCCAACTTGGCACAAATAAGTTCGGCTGCTTTCTTGCCGCTCATCAACATACCACCGAAGATCGGCCCCATGCGGAAGCTACCGCTCACACCATTGGCGGCCATACCGGAGACAAACAGGCCCGGATAGATTTCCTTCGTGTTCTCGACGGTTGTCGACTCACCCAACTCGACATTCAGCGAACGTTCGCCGATCACACCTCCGGTCGGAGTATTCAATTTGATATCGTTCTTGCGAGCCACCACGCGGGCGATTTCACAGTCATGCCCGGTTCCTTCCAGAACAGCCTTAGACATGATTGTCAGCGGGTCCACATGCATGCCTTCGCGGATAACCGGAGCCCAATTCACAACCACACCGGCCACGGCATCCTCATGGAACACTACGTCTTCTACGGAATAGCAGTTGAAAATAGTCGCACCGGCTTTCGTCGCACTATAAATCAGAGCCGAAGTCGTGTGTACGGAATCCATAATATAAGTACCGTTTCCGGCATCCTTATAGTTTACACCCAACTCACGTACGATCGGCATGGCCTCTTCCTGAACCACGATATCATTGAACATCATGGCGCCGCCCCACATACCTCCACCGGGAGCCAGCTTACGGTCAAACAAAGCCACCTTCTTTCCGGACTTGGCCAGGTAATAAGCGGCCACGATGCCCGAAGGACCACCACCGACAATCGCGACATCAATAGACAAATGGCTCTTCAACTTTGCAAAGTAAGAGTCGATAATTCCAGTTGAAACAATCTGTTCCATTACAAAATAATAATTAGAGTTTAAACATCGGGAAGCACATAGAGGTAACGCTTCCCTTTATTTAGTCATTCTACCTTTTCCCTTCACGGCATTATCCGGCAGGTTCAATGGGTATGATCTCAGCCTGTATAGTAAGGCACCCCTATGATAAGTCGGTGTCAAAGATACGAAATTATCCGAAATGCGGCGGACGATTGTTCATTTTCCGTTCCACAAACTGCTTCATGAATGCTACCGTCTCGTCTACTCCCAGTACGGAGACATTTATCGAGAAGTCATAGGTAGAAGCGACACCCCACTCCTTATTCGTATAATAGTTATAGTAGGCAGCACGCGACTTGTCGGTCTTCAGCATCAATTCCTCCGCCTGTTCGACCGTCAGGTCCTGACTTTCGACGATTCGCTGGATACGGCTTTCCTTATTGTTGTGGATAAAGAAACTCAGGCAGTCGGGATCGTCGCGCAATATATAATCGGCACACCGTCCTACAATCACACAAGAACCTTTCTCCGCTAAATTTCGGATCGTATCGCTCTGATACAAGAACAGACGGTCGTTAGACAACACGTCAGCATACGGTGGAAACAATCCCATATACGAATAACCCATCGCGAAAGCGTATGACAAACCACTGGAAGCCTTCTCGTCCGCTTTCTCGAAAAACTCCTCGCTCAGTCCGCTTTCTTTTGCGGCAAGCGCCATCAATTCCTTATCATAATAGCCAATACCCAGCTCTTTTGCCAGCTTCTGCCCTATCTCGCGACCACCACTTCCGAACTGCCGGCCGATGGTCAATATGATTTTATTATCCATATCTACGTTTTTGGTACTAAGACAAAGGTAAATAAAATTTATTTAGCATGAAACTTCCTGAACTGGTTTATCAAGACAAAAGCCGTAACAATCGTGGCTGTTGTGTCGGCAATCGGAATACTGATCCATACGCCCAGTGTCCCAAACCATCGGGGAAGGATCAGCAAGCAGGGGACAAGGAACAGCATCTGCCGGGTAAGCGAGAGGAAGATCGCCTTCTTCGACATCCCGATGGAAAGGAAAAAGTTTGTCGCCACCATCTGAAAACCTACTATCGGGAAGACGGCGAAGACGATATGTAAACCGTAGACCGCCGTCTCTATCAGCTCCGGATCGGTCGTAAACATACGGACAATCGTCGACGGGAACAGTTGGCAGAGCAGAAAGCCCGTTATTGCCACCCCTATCGCCCATTTCATCGTCAGTTTCGTAACCTCCGTCACACGCGCATACTGGCGGGCGCCAAAGTTATAGCCGGCAATCGGCTGCATCCCCTGGTTGAACCCCATGATGATCATGATAAAGAGAAACACTACCCGGTTCACGATCCCGTATGCGCCAATCGCCATATCACCTCCATGTTCTTTCAATCCCCGGTTGATCAGGATCACGATCAGGCAAGCGCAAAGGTTCATCAGGAAAGGTGACATCCCGATATAAAGAATACCTTTCACGATCTCGCCTTTCAGCCGGTAAATACCCTTCTTAAAATGCAACAATTCCTTCGGGCGGGAAAAATGGATCAACTGCCCGGTCAACGAAATGACCTGCGAGATAACAGTTGCCCATGCCGATCCTTTGATCCCCCAACCGAAGCCGAAGATAAAAAGCGGATTCAGCACACAGTTGATCACCACCGACGCCAACGTCGCATACATCGCCAGTTTCGGGAAACCGCAAGAGCGCAACATGGAATTCAGTCCAAGATACATGTGAGTCACCACATTTCCAATCAAAATCACATTCATATAATCACGAGCATACGAAATCGTGTGTTCGCTTGCCCCGAAGAAATAAAGAACCGGATCAAGAAACAACATAAAAACCAGTGTAAAGGCAAGCCCCAGGATCACATTCAGCACGAACACGTTTCCAAGCACTCTGTTAGCCCCTTCATAATCTTTCTGTCCCAACTTCACAGACACCAGCGTCGAAGCTCCCAACCCGACCAACGAGCCGAAAGCCGCCGCAAGATTCATCAACGGGAACGTCAATGCCAAACCGGAAATAGCCAACGAACCTACCCCGTGTCCGATAAATATACTGTCCGCCATATTGTAAAGAGAAGAGGCGGTCATAGCAATAATAGCCGGTATAGCATACTGTGTCAATAACTTACCGATATGTTCGGTTCCAAGCTTCAAAGGAGAATTCTGTTTACTCATACCGCAAAGGTACGGAGAATCCAAAAAAATGTTACTTTTGTTTTCTTATAAAGTATAAAAATGGCAGAAAATTTAATTATCAACGGTAAGGACAAGCAGGAATTATATGAGACGCTGCTTCCTCAATTACAATCACTGACAGCGGAAGAAACCGATATCGTCGCCAACATGGCAAATATCGCCGCTGCCTTGAAACAAACATTCGATTTCTTCTGGGTGGGATTTTATGTGGTGAAAGAAAAGACACTCGTGCTTGCCCCGTTCCAAGGGCCTCTTGCCTGTACACGCATTCAGTACGGAAAAGGTGTATGCGGGACTGCTTGGAAAGAAGCACGGACAATCGTAGTCCCGGATGTGGAGCAATTCCCTGGACATATCGCTTGTAGCTCAGACTCGCGGTCGGAGATCGTCGTGCCGGTGATCAGGGACGGAAAAGTGGTCGCCGTCCTGGACATTGACAGCGACAAACTGAATGCGTTCGACGAAACGGATGCGGAGTATTTGGAAAGGCTCTGTAAACAGATAACAATCTGATAAGATTCAAAATCCATACCGGATGGTACAACGTCAGTATTGCCCATCCGGTCATCAATAAACAAAGTCACTCCACCGTCACCATCCTCCCCTCCGTATTCGCCCGAACCGTATGGTCATACATCGCCTCACAGTAAACCGGAAGCAAATAGAAACGGCCGGGGTAGACAGCGCATAGTTTCATGCGGACCGTTACCTGTTTTCCGGCAGGCAGATAGTCGATGTAACTATAAGCACGATCATCACGGATATCCTGGTAGTTTACGCCGGTCATCCGGTTATCCGCTACACCGTCCGAGAAGAAACGCGTGTTCAATATCTCCCAGCCTGCCGGGAAAATTTCGGTCAGTACCAAACGCCTATAGCCACGCGGAGACGGGTTGGCGACGGTCACTACTGCCGTGAAGTTCGTGCCTTGCCGCAAAGCGGAGACATCCACCGGACGCCCGTCTTGATCCACATAGCTGACAGCAAGCGTCAGGCCGTTCGCATAGGCTTCCTCTTTACCCTCAGCCGGGATACCTTCGGTCACGAGTCGGGCAAACAAAGTAGATTTGCCGGTGTTCCTCAACTCTAAAGTGAAGGAAGAATCCGCCTTGTCGAGCAACGTCTCCGTCCAAATGTTCCGGGAGGTGGAAACTTTTTCCGTCTTGCCGCCCAAAGTATAGGAGAAGTCCATCGAGCCGGAAACCTTGTATTTGTTCATATAACCGGAAAATGCCACCAAAGCGAATGCCGTAGATTGTGTACTCAGCCATTCGTCAGATGCAAGCGTTTCGGAAATCTCATTTGCCAAGAGAGCGGCTTCCTTTCCGTTGTCAAGCAGACAGAGCGTCAGCAGGCGGATAGAGGTATCGCGCAGTTCACTTCCGAACGTCTGGTCGTGCTCGGAGTAAGCGGTTGTCAGAACCGTCGTCTTTGCTATCAGTTCCTTCGAGACATCCGGGCGTCCGATCAAAGCATAACCGGCCGCCAACAAATAACGGCTCATGGGCGCAAGTGTCTTACTCTCCTTCAGGCGATTCATCGCGCCGACCTCGGAAACTTGCCCCAAAGCAAGGACGAACAGGCGGTATGCCTGTGTCATTTCTTCGGATTCGGCAAAACGGGAAGCTTCCGGTTTCCAGTTACGAGCGGTGCGGCTCAGATCGTTCAGTACATTCCGTTTCATGCCCTCGGGCACAAGATAGCCTTTCTTCTCCGCTTCAAGCAGAAAATGGGTGGCATAGACAGTTCCCCAAGCACTACTGCCCGTTCCACCGGGCCAATAGGAGAAAGAACCGTCTACCGTCTGGTAGGAACGCAGTCGACGAATCACTTCTTTTACGGCAGCCTCTGCCAATTGTTCCTGTTCACGGGTTAACGAGGCAAACCTGCTTAAGTACAGTTGCGGAAAACCTTTCGAAGTAATTTGTTCGACACACCCATGCGGATAGCCCATGAGGTAGGATAACCGCGTGGAAAGATTGACGGGCCGGACATCCGACATTTCGAGCACAAGAGAGTTCGTGCCGTCCGCACCGGGAAAGCCGGCTGTTCCTTTCCAACTCTTTCCGGCTTCGAGTGTCACAGGAGTTACCTTGACTTGCGGGCGGCGCACGGAGCGAATTTCGATATCAGTCTCATAGACAGATTTTTCGCCTTTACCCAAAGCCGTGATCTTCACATGTCCGGCTCCAGGGATATCTTTCACCCGGATACGGAACTGCGCAGATTTGTCGTCGACTGCTTCAAAATGTAACGTGCGGACAGCCTCACCTATTACTTCCATGTTATCAGAGCAGGCAATTGTGACCTGCACGTCTCCCACCTCCTTTTCTGTAGCAAAAACGGTAGCGGGAACCACCATCTCCTCTCCTACGCCGATGATGCGCGGAAGTGTGCCGAGCAACATGACGGGTTTACGCACACGTACGCTCTTCTCCGTATTCCCATAGCTCTTCCCGTCTCCGGCAACGACCATGATACGGACGCGACCATTGTAGTTTGGCATCTCATAAATATGCTGCCGCTTTTCTCCTTTTTTCAGCAAGAACGGACCGGCGAACTGGACAACCGGCTTGAAACGGTTCACAATCGCCTTCGGTCCTTTGTTCAAAGCATCGTCGCCGCCAATACTGAACAATTGTTCGATGCGGCCGCCATACGCGCCGACCACATAATTATACAAGTCCCAAGTATTGACGCCCAAAGCCTCACGGGCATTAAACACCTGCCAAGGGTCAGGCGTGTCAAAGCGAGTCAGATCAAGCAGCCCTTCATCGACAATCGCCAACGTATAGGCCATCTCACGGCCGTTTTTTTCGGAAATCGTCAAATGGTAAGGGGCTTCGGGCTTAATCTCGTCTGCCATACGGATAACCGGAACCAAATGGCTTTCGGAAGAAGTCACCGTAAAGGGAACAACACCATACATACGAATCGGCAAGTCATTCTTCGTAATACCGTGTGGTTGCAACAACGTTATATAAACATACGCATTCGGTTGCATATCGGGAGTAACGGCAAGCTTGACCGTGGTCTGCCGGTCGTCACACACATGCTCGGTGGTTGAAAGGACACGTGTACCGTTCTCGATGCTGACAATCGCACGGCTTCCTTTCACGGAAGGGAAGGTGACAATAATCTGTTCGCCCGGCACATAGGTCTCCTTATCCGTTTTGAAAGAGAGCATATTGGCAGAAGAAGAGCCATCAGCATCACGCCGCCCTTCACTGTAAGGCCAGTCAAAGTAGTTCATCACACCGGTGGAGTGTTTGCTCTCCTTGTCTTTCACCGAAATGAAATAGGTTCCCCAATCGGCATCGGCATATTTCAAGTTGAAAGAGGCCGTGCCGTTCACACCTGTACGGACGGTAAAAGTTTTCACCGGCTTGTTGTAAGAGTTGGAAACGTAATTCGCCAGGCTGCCATTATCGGAACTCCACCACCAATACCAATGAACTTTGTAAACCTTCACTTCGAGTTCAGTATTAGCTACAGGCTGTCCGAGGTAGCTGACAGAGGCCACTTCATATTTATATTCGGTCCCGGTCTTCAACGGTTTCCCATCTTGCCGAGGCGACTTGATACCGACATAACGGCGGTAAGGCGAATAGTACGACCGGTTAGCATCGATACTGAAATCGCCGGATTCCTCATACACACGGGTAACGAAACTCGCTAACAACATGCCGGGAGCCGAAGTGCCAATCTCGAAGCGAGCCTTGATAGTGGCGTTACCTGCGGCATCGGTTGTTCCGGATATCACTTTGCTTTCTTCGCTGTTAAAAATTTTCGAAGGATCGTCAAAATAAAATTTTTTGTAACCGGCAAAAGTTGTCGGAGTCGAAATAAAGGTTCCTTGGATATCGTATTTCAGATTGCGGGCAGTCGCTCCCTGTAGCCATTCCACATGCATGGCGGCATCGAGGGGTTCACCACGAAGCAATTTTTTTTCAGGCATCGCAAGGGATATCTTCAAACGATTCGGTTTGATTGTCTCGATACGAAGACGCTTTGTAAACGTGACACCGCCGACATTCACACTGACGTTCCAAGCACCTGTCGGGACGTCAGGCTCGATCGGCATATCAAAAGCATACAATCCCAATTCGCCTTTTGTCTGTGTCTTACGCAGGTAGAGCTGACCAAGCGGGTTATAGAGTTCCATGATGACCGGATGGTTTTCAGGAAGCATCCCGCCGCGGTCGTTCAACATAAAGCCAAGGTGCAACGTGTCACCCGGACGCCACACACCTCGGTCACCGTAAATAAAGCCTTTGACACCTTTCTGCACGACTTCGCCGGAGACATCAAAAGAACTCAGCGACAAGGCAGAACCGTCGTCCACACGGAGATACGAACGTTGCTGTCCGAGTGAGGCGGTCAAATAAAACGGTCTACCGTCTTTCAATGAGAAGCGCACCTGCCCTTTATCGTCCGTGACCCCGGAGGCTAATTCCTGACGCTGGTAATTGTAAGCGGCAACTTTGACGCCTTTCTCCGGACGGGTATCGAGGATGTTATGTACAAGGACAGTCATTTCGTTATCTTCACCAGCCATCGCCAACAGGCCGAGATTGGTAACAAGGACGTTCTTGCCGACGGTCGTATCATAGTAGTAACTGGTCGAACAAGGATCATTGCGTTCGCTGTATTTATAATCCGACCAATCCAAGTCTCCATTATAATAGTAATAACCACCTTTGTTGAAACGACAACTCTCTTCCTTGAACTTGATCTCGTCATCGGCAAGCAGTTGTTCTTTACTTTTTTTCACGAAATCTTCGCAAGGATAGGCAGACAAGTCCCGGTTGAACGACAATT
Organism: uncultured Parabacteroides sp.; assembly: GCA_910577325.1. Classification (GTDB taxonomy): domain Bacteria; phylum Bacteroidota; class Bacteroidia; order Bacteroidales; family Tannerellaceae; genus Parabacteroides. Next base: position 122,042 of record CAJTMR010000002.1, on the reverse strand, counting down.
CCACCCGATAGATAGCGCCGGGCTCGGGATCAATCAGTTCTTTCAGGTCGATTGCGAAAGTATTCCAACGACCGATGTCCCGAATGGCATTTTCATCAAAAAAGATCGTTTTACGCGCAATCAAACGGCCGACTCGCATCAAGTCACTCGTCCCTTCAAGATCGTTTATTTGAAGAAATTGTCCGATGTTCTGCTCAAATATCTTAATGACACGTACCACTACACCACGCAGGTAGACAGCTTGAAAGGGAACGGTCAACTGTGTGGATTGCGGGACGATCACACCATTCCCAATAAAACGAACTTCCGGCTTTTCTTCATTAACTACAATCTGACGGACAATACTTTCTTTCAGGTTCAGCCCGTTTTTACTCCTGATGTTCAGGTTCAGATGGACATTCAGAGCACCTTTGCTACCCGCATCAGGATAGAGGCGAAGCTTATTACCCTCTACATTGACGGTCTCCGATTTATTGCCATCGATCCAAGCAAGTCCCTGCATGTTCTGTGCCGCGTCGAGTAGTTTCGTAAAAGTGACTTCGACATAGCGCTCCGGCTCCGCAACATATCCGACCTCATACACAGTGAAATCGTTCAACTCGGGAATGTCGACAGATAACAGTTCCTCTTCCGGCACATCCAGTTTATTCGGGGCGACAAACAGTTTAAAAGCACGTGCGACATTCGTTCCGGCTTGTATGTTCGGGAGGGAAACTTCGTGCCTCTTTCCATCAGGACTATGCTGCCAAGTGGCATCCGCCTTTTCTGAGAAACGGACAAGCGACTCCACGGTTTCGGGCATCTCCCTGTCTGGCGTGAACAACGAGCAGGTAATGTCGTAGTTGTTTTCATTCTTCTTGTTGATATCGACGGATTGCAAGTTGGCATGCAACAGCAAAGGCTGCGTGGAAAATCCGAAAGTAAAATATTTATCCTTCCGTTCCGTGTCAAACCACTCCGAAAGGTCTGCCTTTACCTCATAACGAGTATTACGCTTGAAACTCTCGGACGGCTTGAAAACAATCGTCCGGTTGTTTTCGAAAGCAAACTCACCGGCTGTTTCGGGTTTGATCCTGACCAGATCACGAAGCCGGCCGGATTTCATCCTGTCGTTCGCTATTTCCTGATTGAAAATCAGATATACAGGCGTATATCTTGAAATCGTACCGGAGGTAAACGCCTCCACATAAGGACTGAAAGGCAGAGCATCAACCTCACCCTTATTTTTTCCTTCACATCCGCTGAATAAAAACAAAAGACAGCAGGCACAAATATAATACAGGTACTTCGCCATATTTCCCTAATTTGATAACTATCCTCTAACATTCCGCATCACCCGCTCTACCGCATCATCCATCTGCGCTACGGACTCCAAACCGAGTGTCATACAGTGCAGGTTACTTTCAGTAACGGCAAAACGAATAGAACGCTCACGTTCGGCATCGGAGATGTGTTTGCCTTCACCGAAAATTTTCATTCCGATAAGTCCCTTTCCTTTCTTTCGAGCCTTACCTAAAAGTTCGTTTACAGCTTCGGTCGTACCATCCATATGACTTTGGAACGGATTCAAGCGGGCGAGGATAACGTCACACCACGGGTTATTGACAGCCTCGACCATTGCATCCCAATTGTGACAAGAGACACCGACTGCTTTCACAATACCATCCTGCTTGGCTTTTGCCAGACCGTCCATATAAAACTTACGGGTTTCCGCCCAGTCACCCTTTGTCATACAATGTAGCAAGAGAATATCGAAATAGTCCGTACCGACTTCCTGCCGAAAACGATCAAGGGTTTTGCCGACCGGCTCGCGTTTTTCCGATCCTTCGTCGTAAGTCCACATCTTCGTCATCAAAGTCAGTTTTTCGCGAGGCAATTCTTTCAGTACTTTCCCGACGAAAGGCTGTGAACCATACATATCGGCCATGTCAAAGAAACAGATGCCACGCTCATAACCATGATGGGCCATCTTCACAAAATTATCCAATCCAAGCCGGGTCTGATTGGACTGGTAATTCCATCCTTTCGTCCCGGTCCCGATAGCTATCCGGGAAACTTTCAATCCGGTCTTTCCCAGTTTCACCTTGTCGACCAACACATCCGAAGGAACGACCATCTGCATATTAGCAAAACCCGTACGGGCTAAAGACAAACCGGCAACACCGGCTACCCCTGTCTGAATAAATTTGCGTCTGTTCATCTTTATACTTTTTCAGGTAATACTTTTTTTAATATCAAATAGCCGCACAAACCGGAAATAAACGAACCGGCAAATACACCCAATTTCGCTTGGTTCAACAATTCCGCTCCGATATCGGGCATCCCTGCAAAAGAGAGATTCGCGATAAAAAGAGCTACAGTAAAACCGATACCACCCAACATCGACACTCCGAAAAGGTTCCGTTTACTCACTCCCTCCGGCATCATAGCAAGACGCAAACGGACAAAAACATAGGTAAACAAGAAAATACCCAGCGACTTTCCGACAAACAGGCCGAGGAATACCGCCAACGGAACTCCCGGTAACGAACCGATCCCGATGTCCCCAAAAGTAACGCCCGCGTTAACAAAGGCGAAAAGTGGCAGAATCAGATAATTGACCAACGGATGGAGTTTGTCGGCAATGTTCTGCAACGGACTGATGGTTTTGTCTGCCAACGAATGGATATTGTTGAGTACCTGAATCTGTGTCGGCGAAAGAACCGCCGCCTTGCGTGAATGACGAACTTCAGTGTAATCCAACATATCCAGATAACCGGTCATTTCACAGGTGAAATCATCCAGTTTGACAACCGGACGGGCCGGAACGGTGAATGCGACCAATACACCCGCTATCGTCGGATGAATACCCGATTCAAGAAACAGCATCCACACAAAGAAACCGATTACATAATAAAAGACAATGTTATTCACTCTCATCCTTCCTCCCACATACAACAACGCCAAAAGAGCAAGTGAGACCAGAAGCGGTTCGAACGCAATCTCGCCACTATAAAACAAAGCAATAATAATGATACCGCCGATATCGTCCACCACCGCCAATGCCGTCAGGAAGATACGCATGCTAAGCGGAACCCGTTTCCCCAACAAACCTAAAACAGCCAGTGCAAAAGCGATATCGGTTGCCATCGGGATAGCCACGCCCCGTACTTCGGGAGACGAAGGGCAAACCAGGAAATAGAATAATACCGGAACAATCATCCCGCCGCAGGCTGCAATAATCGGAAGCAAAGCTTTCCGTACCGAACTCAGTTCCCCGATCAGAATCTCTTGCTTGATCTCCAGTCCGATCACAAAAAAGAAAACCGCCATCAAGGCATCATTCACAAAGGCCAGCATCGACATCGCTTCTCCATGATGCATAAACGGTGTGAAATTTCCTACCTTTAAATCGATCGGATACAACAGGATGTTGTGGTAAGACTCTGCCCAAGGGGAATTGGCAAACAGCATGGCAAGAATCGTAGCCATGAACAATAAAATACTTGCGTTCGGTTTCTGCATGGCGAAACGACGCAACGGTTTAAGGATAACATTGATGGTCCTATCCATATCACATTTAATTTTTATTCGTAAGCATAGTGGAACAATACGACCCACACGACAAATATACCTGTTTAAATTAAATTAAACACTATGATGTACATAGAAATCAAATTTCAGGGATATAAGCACTCTCAACCTTCAATAAGCGCGCTTTCAACCGTTCGGCCTCTCCTTTGCGGATACGAAGGGTCATTTCGCAATCCATTTCAAATTTTTGGGAGACGATCGCCGGATTTTCTTCCTTGACAATACGCATGATTCCGTTCAAATAAGGGTATTCGAATGCAATGGTGATATCTTCATCAACAGTGCGCTCTTCTACCTCGGCAGCGGCTATCGCTTCAGCGGCGGCTGTCCGGTAAGCGACAATCAAGCCGCTCGTTCCCAACTCGATTCCGCCGAAATAGCGGACCACGACGATCAGGATATCCGTCAGCCCGTTCGAGTTGATTTGTCCCAGGATCGGTTTGCCCGCTGTGGAAGACGGCTCGCCGTCATCGTTCGCACGGAAAGTAAGGCGATCAGACCCTAACATATAGGCCCAGCAGACATGGCGGGCGTCGTAATATTGTTTACGGTATTTGTCCAGTTGCTCTTTCACCTCTTCCACCGTACACACCGGAACCGCATACGAGATAAAACGGCTGCGCTTCTCCGTATAGTACCCTTCGGCTACCTGCTTAATGGTTTTGTAGCTGTCGTCCGCCATCTTTTAATCCGGTATATGGGTTTTCTGTTCTTCCCGGAAAGCCCGGAAATCTTTCATTATCTCTTCGATCTCTTCAATAAAGTAAGGATCTTTCACGTGCTTCTTCACCTCCTCATAGTAGGTTTCGATGGCCTTCAACGCACATAAATCCTGTCCGCGCAACAGGAAGTAAGGCTCCTCCTTCTCCACGCATTGTTTAATCATCTGAATAGGATTCTTCATTTCTTGTCGTTTTTTAATTCGTCTTTCAAAAATGGAGCCGTATAGCTCTTCGTTTTCGCTTTTACCATTTCTTCGGGAGTTCCGGTAAAAAGGACCTGCCCGCCGTTACGTCCGCCTTCGGGCCCCATATCGATCAGATAGTCGGCACACTTGATGACATCGAGGTTATGTTCGATAACGATGATCGTATTACCTTTATCCACCAGCTTGTTCAGAACACCCAGCAGGACCCGTATGTCTTCGAAATGAAGACCGGTCGTCGGCTCGTCCAATACATAAAGCGTCTTGCCCGTATCTTTCTTCGCCAGTTCGGTTGCCAGTTTGACACGCTGGCTTTCACCGCCGGAAAGGGTCGTGGAAGGTTGTCCCAGCTTGATATAACCTAAGCCGACATCCTGCAAGACCTTCACCTTGGACAGGATCGACGGAATATTCTCGAAAAACTCCACCGCCATATTGATCGTCATATCCAAAATGTCAGCAATGGATTTCCCGCGGAAGCGGACTTCCAACGTTTCCCGATTGTACCGCTTACCATGACATTCTTCACAGGGAACCAGCACATCCGGCAAAAAATTCATCTCGATCGTCTTGTATCCGTTCCCCTTGCACGTCTCGCAACGCCCGCCGGAGACGTTGAACGAAAAACGTCCGGGTTTGTAGCCACGCACTTTCGATTCAGGCAGATCCACAAACAGATTACGGATATCCGAAAAGACTCCGGTATAAGTAGCCGGATTGCTTCTCGGCGAACGTCCGATCGGCGACTGGTCCACATTGACGATCTTATCGACATTGTCTATCCCCTCGATCGACTTGTAAGGCAACGGATCTTCCAAGGAACGATAGAAATGCTGGCTGAGAATCGGCTGCAAGGTCCGGTTGATCAAAGAAGACTTCCCGCTGCCGGATACGCCCGTGACACAGATCAGCGTACCCAACGGGAACGAGACATCCACATTCCGCAGATTATTCCCACTCGCCCCTTTTATCGTGATGAACTGTCCGTTTCCTTTCCGCCGCTCTTCCGGAACGGCAATTTCCGTCTTTCCGTTCAGGTAGGCCGAAGTAAGCGTGCCAGCCTTCAACATCTCGCCGGGAGTTCCGGCAAAGACCACCTCTCCCCCCAGACGGCCGGCCTTCGGTCCCATATCGACCACATAGTCCGCATTCAGCATCATATCCTTGTCATGTTCGACCACGACAACAGAATTACCCGTATCGCGCAGCTCCTTCAACGAGTTGATCAAACGAACGTTATCGCGCTGATGCAATCCGATGCTCGGTTCATCTAAGATATAAAGCACATTGACCAGTTGGCTACCGATCTGAGTCGCCAAACGGATGCGCTGGCTCTCGCCTCCCGACAATGTCGCCGAAGCGCGGTTCAACGCAAGGTAATCCAATCCGACATCCAGCAGGAATTTCAGACGTGAACGGATCTCCTTCAAGATTTCGACAGCGATCTGCCGCTGCTTGGGATTCAGCCGGTCCTCGACACCATCCAGCCACTCATACAATTCGGAAATGTCCATTGCCGAAAGTTCGGCTATATTCTTTCCGGCTATCTTATAATGCAACGCTTCCTTATTCAACCGCTGCCCGTTACATTCCGGACAGGTTGCCATCCGTATAAACTGCCCCGCCCATTTCTGAGCGGAAGCGGAAGCCTCGCTCTCCTGTTGCATCAGGATATATTTGGCAACTCCTTCATACGACAGGAAATAATTGGATGCACCCAGCGAATCGTTTTTAATCTGCAGGCGCTCATCCGTCCCGTTCATGATCTCATCGACCGCTTCCTCCGGAATGTCTTTGATCGGGGTTTTCAGCGTTACGCCATATTTCTCACAAATAGCTTCGATCTGCCAGAATATCAAGGAATTTTTATATTTCCCCAACGCCACGATACCGCCGCGGTAGATACTGAGCGACGCATCGGGTACGATCTTGTTCATGTCCAACAGATTGACCTGTCCCAATCCTTTACATTTCGGGCAAGCGCCCTGCGGAGAATTGAACGAGAAATTATGGGGAGCCGGTTCGCTGTAAGACAACCCCGTCACGGGGTCCATCAACCGACGGCTGAAATGGCGCACTTCATCTGTCTCGGCATCCAGCACGAGCACCAATCCGTCGCCCTGCTTCATAGCGATGCGCAAGCTTTCTTTCAAACGGCGTTCGTCCGATTCCGAAACGACCAGCTTATCGATCACGACCTCGATACTGTGCATCTTATACCGGTCGAGCTTCATACCGTGAAATATCTCCTTCATCTCACCGTCCACCCGGACATTCAGATAGCCTTTCTTCCGCATCTGCTCGAAAAGTTCCTTGTAATGTCCTTTACGGTTACGAACAAGCGGGGCAAGCAGATAAGTCTTCTTCCCCTTATACTGGTTCATAATCAGTTCCAACGTCTGTTCTTCGGTGTATTTCACCATCTTCTCGTCGCTCAGGAACGAATAAGCCTCTCCCGCCCTTGCATAAAGCAGACGGAAAAAGTCATAAATCTCGGTAGTCGTCCCCACCGTGGATCTCGGATTCTTGTTCGTTGTCTTCTGCTCAATCGAGATAACAGGACTCAGGCCGGTGATCTTATCCACATCCGGTCGTTCCATATTCCCTAAGAAGTTACGCGCATAAGCGGAGAAAGTCTCCACATAACGGCGTTGCCCCTCCGCAAAAATCGTATCGAAAGCCAAAGACGATTTGCCGCTACCGCTCATACCGGTAATCACGGAAAGCTTGTTACGAGGTATGTCGACATCTATATTCTTCAAATTATGGACACGGGCGCCTAAAACGGAAATGCGGCCGCCTTCCAATGCATTCTTATCCTTCATCATTTTCAGTTTTCTTATTTCACCACCCAAGCCGGATTATGCACATAGGTGTTAGGCGTTTTATAATACATGTCAGATTCTTTCGGAATCCGGACCGTATATGTTTTTCCCTCTGTCAACAATTTACGATCGCGCAACCAGGGATTGAAACGTTTCAGATCGGCATAGGTGACGCCATTCTTCTTGGCGAAACCGGACAAATCCTGAATATCCGCCGAAACGGAAACGTCCTCGCAGGCGATCGGCTTATACAAATCCTGTGCCCTCAGCACGAACCCATATTTATAGGGGGCTTCAAATATCTGCTTGATCGCCATGATACGGTAGACATAACGTGTCGTCTCTTCCACCAGCCAAAGATCGAACGAACTGTCCGCATCCTGCTTGACAAGTTCCCCGGAAATGCGCCCCATACCGGCGTTATAGGAGGATGCGACCACCGCCCAGTCTCCATATTTTTGATAGGCAGCTTTCAGATAACGGCAAGCTGCTACGGTTGCCTTTGCCACATCGCAACGCTCGTCAACCGTAGGCGTTATCGTCAACCCGTACTGACGGGCCGTACCTTCCAACAATTGCCAGGTTCCCACTGCTCTCGCAGGCGATGAGACACGCGGATCAAGATGGCTCTCGATCACCGCCAGATACTTGAAGTCGTCCGGAATGCCGTTGGCTTTCAGGATCGGTTCGATTATCGGAAAATAACGGTTTGCCCGCTTGATCAGCAGCATGGTGGTAGAATGGAAATAGGTAAAACTACTCAATTCCCGATCAAAACCTTCATGCATATTATAACGTGTCAAATCAATATCCTTTCCGCAAAAAGAGGCGGAAGAAGGAATATCCGGCGACATAGTCACCGATGAAACGACCGGACGCTGGTCTTTCACTTTCTCCGAATCACTCGAACCGATATAGAGGCAGGCGGTCAGACACACTGCACTTCCCACCACAAAACCGGCTACACTGTTACTGCTCAATAATTTCATCATCAATTTTCTTGGGTCTAAGAATATTTATAGAACCTTTTTTATTATATTTAATACCATCCGATCCCACTGCTTCTATCACATAAAAATAGACGCCGGGAGCGACATATTTTCCTCCTTTTTTGCCATCCCACCCTTCGCCCGGATTAGTAGAATGGTACATCTGTACCCCCCACCGGTTAAATATCCAGCACTTATAGGTCACAAGCGATTTGTAGGCGACACGAAACTCATCATTGATGCCGGGTGTCGTACCGGGCGAGAAAGCGTTCGGGATTTGCAAGTCCGATTCGGCAATCCTGATTTCAATGGAATTGGAAACGGCTTCACATTCTCCCGTCGCGTTGTTGACAGTGGCGACCGCCGTATAATCCCCTTTCTCCGTAAATGTATAATCGACCTCTTCATCCCTGTACTCCACCAGCGGATTCCCGGCCCCGTTCTCCACATCGCTCCTATATATCTTCCAGGTATACAAAGCGGCTACCGGATCATTGGCATGCGCCCGGAAAGTGACCGTTACCGGAGCGGAAAGATATTCTCCGTCTCCCGCTGTCATATTCTCCGCATTATCCATTATGAATGTCGTATCGACATGCACTTCGACAGCCACCGCCTGATAGGTATCCGAAGTGATCGATTTCCCCACTCCGAAATGCTTCGCAAACTGATCACCGGAAAGCGTGACTTCCGTATCGCATAACGGCATTGTTCCGTTATCGTTTATCCTTACCGAATAAGGTCCTCCCGTCAGTAATCTTTGTACATTCTTCGGTGAAAAATACTTGTTGTCTTCAGACCACTCCAATGTTTGATAAACGACATCGAACTCCCGCTTCACCGTCATCCGGCTTCCCGACGGGGTATAATAATACATAGCCGGGACAGCCGGAGAGCCTTCCAGCCAAAAGCCGTCACAATTACCTTTGACTGTAATGCTCTCGACATTAAAAGCGTATTTGCTATAATCGATGATCCACACATACCAACCATTCAAGCCGGAAGCCGGATCCTCCACATAATATCCGGTTCCATCCTCTATATTCCGTATAACAGATGTCGTCCCGTTCTGTTCACACGGAACGGATTCCCGGTCCAATGCTTTTTGCTTATACCGATACCATTGATGGTTAGCAGACGAAGAGATATAGCTAATCTTCACATTATCCATTCCATACACCAGATAAACCCGTATGCGATTCCCTCGATTTTCCAACAAATAAGGGGTTCCGTTTCCTCCTGTCACCGTATATTGCTGTGCCTGAATGGCCAACACCACAAACAAGAAACAAATCAATCCTCCCAGTTTCCTAATTTCCGTTCTTAGCATATACATAACCTAATTAGTTTACAAAATTACTATTTTATACGGATTTATACGGAGAGAAATGCCTTTTTATTGTATTATCCAGGCTTCAATCTTTTATATAGAAAGAAAATCAAGAGGAATAAAAGGGCAATCCCGCAGAAAAAACAGCCCGGTGAACGGGTTGCCCGGCGGATCTCCGCCCGAGCAAGTGTTTCCTCCGTATGCCGGCTGGTATAGTCCGCTTGCCGGCATGTCACAATCTTTCCGGTATCGGCAAGCCGTCGGCTGCGATCCATCTGCAACGTGGTAATAGATTCTGGATATTGTTTACCGGAACTGTCAGGGGCGAAATAAACAACCTGCTGCAAATTCCAAGCAACCGTATCGACCAAGCGGATATCCTTTTTCAGTTCCCTTATCTCCCTGTCAGACCAACGGAGACTGTCCAAACAAACAACCGATTCCTGCCGATGATTCTGCCTGTTCAAGCCGCATCCCGACAACAGGAAAGCCAGTACTAAAAGACGTAAAAGCACCTGCATCCTGTTTTTACCGGTTTTCTTTAGCGACAAATGGAGGAAATTCCGTTTCCGGTAAAGGATCGCCTGATCGAACTCAAGCCCTGACTGCCGTAGGACAGCCAACAGTTCAGCCGCGTCAGGCACATAACAATCGGCAGCCTCCCCTTTTGTATGCTGGCTGCCGGGCACACCTCCCACCAGCCGGTTGACCTCTTCGCTACGATACCCGCTTGTCACCCCGACCGGCTTGCCATACAATTTCCGCAACGGCTCCAACAACCCGGTAACCAGGTACTTCAACGCCGCAAGAACCTCTTGTCCCGGTATATTGCCAATTCCCTTTTCCACCCCGGCCCTGCTATAACACATTTCTTCCAACCTGAAATGTTCGCTCAACCTCTCATCTCTCATTTTTTTAATCCCCATTTTTAAGTTCTTAATTCCTGATTTTCAATTTATAAGAGTAGTCCACCCCGAAAAGCGCCCCCGCAAACGTGCTGATCTCCCCGAAAGCCACCAACACGCTGTTATCCACCTCTCCTCGCGGATCGATCCAGAATCCGCAGAAGAGAAGAACAATCCCGCTCATTGTGAGCAGGACTGCCATTGTCAACTGAACCGTCAACCTCTTCATGATTTATGATTTGAGATTTATGATTTACCAATTGTCAATTCTAAAGTTCTCCCGGTCTCTCTTCCTCTCCCCCGCCGGGAGCACCCCCATTCGTTTCCATCACGACCCGTTCGAAACTTGTACGGCTTTTCATGGTGCGTAACGCCTTACCCGGGAGGAAACGTACACGAGGCTCACGGATCAGCCCCGTACTAAAATCACCGGAACCGACTACACCCTGCGATCCGAAATTCAGACGGAAAGTTCCCAATTCGCCCACATTCACACGACGCCCGTTACGCAAGTGACGTCCCAAAACAACATTCAGACGATCCAATACGGCTTTTACACCGGCACTACCGGCAACGGTGCTGTCACCGACTTCTTCAATCAGTTCTTCAAACGTCACCAAGTCGCCACTGACCATCTGCGCATACACCTTTTCAGGATTTTCTTCCTGATCCTTACCTAAATTTCTTTTCTGAACCAATTTGTACTTCAGAGCCATAATCTTTAATTTTTAAATGATTAATAATTTGTTTTTGATCACAGGGCAAAGATAGAGTCCCCGAAAATGGTTAAAAAAGCAGTGAGCGTTGCTATCTGAGCGAAGCGAGGTTCAGACGCGACAGCGAACGAAGTAGCGAAGCAGGTTCGGCCTTAATCTTTTGGTTACTTTTGGATCAAGCCAAAAGTAACAATCATGTATCTATCTCACTGCTTTTCTCCATCAAACCGACAAAATCGAACGAATCCATCCGCGCATACCGGATTTTGTCGGACAAATACTTGACAGACACACCCATATCGAAAACGAGTAAAAGAGAAAAAGAAATTTCCGTATACGAAGATTTATGATTTTTATACGGATCCACCAACAAATTAAGGACTTTCAGGAACAAATTTAACTCGTCCATCCCATACAAAAACTCACCGAGCACCGTCTTTTGCCGGACATAATCCACAAAACGTTGGCGGTTCGCTTTGATCAGACGTACCAAAAACAGACGGTAAGACAGCGTCAGATCCGTCCAACCCGACAGGGCAAGCCCGAACGTCCGGTCAAAAAAAATGCCCCTTTCTTCAAGAGGCATACATTCCAATAACTCATGATACTGACGAACGGTAGGTTTTGCGCCTCCAAACAGCGCAATCAATTCTTCTTTCATTTAATAACTTCCGGAGGGGGAAAATTGATCCCTCGCACCCGGAAAGCCACTTACATTCCTTCCCGCAAGACCTTTTTCAGTGGTTGGAAGAGACGTTCCATCAAACGCAATTCTTCTGTTACGATTCCGGCCGTGGCTTTCATTTCCTGCATCACAGGAAGACAGATACCGTAGTTGGTGGTCAGTCCGCCGGGGAAGGCAATCTCCACCCTGTAATTGTCTTCCAGCGGGACCATCGAGACAGACGACACACGCCCCTCCACGATCCCGAACTCCCGGTCCGGGAAATTACTGAAACGCACGATCACACGCTGACCCTTCCGCACCTTCCCCGAACTCGCGGCCGGCATCGACGCCAGACCGATCCATTCGCCGGGCTCCTCCGGCACGATCCGCGCAAACAGGTCGCCGCCCTGGACATACAGGTTCGGATAGCCTTGCCGCAGCAACTGCACCCTCCCCGATACCGATGCCTCCATGCAATAATCCATCTCCCAACGCCTCACCGCAGCCAACAACTGCCCCAACGCAGCCCGGTAATCCCGCGACGCCGGGTCTTTCGACGCCAAAGCCGTATAGGCCGGCTGGATATCACCCAACTGCCACACATCCTGCAACAGGTAATATCCCAACCGCTCCGGTTCACCGGCATAACGCGCCAACAACTTCTTCAACCGCAGCACGTCTTCCGTCACCGCCGTGTTTTCTATCACCGCCAGCGGCAAACCCTCCTTTACTTCCTGCCCGTCGGCGACATACAGGCCGCTCACCCTGCCCGATGTGCGTGCCACCACCTCCGTCACCGGATTCCGGCTCGTCAACCTCATCTCCGCCTCGATCACGTCCGGATAGCGGAAGAAAAAGCTCCCCACGACAAGCAGCAGCACCACGGCAAACAACACCGTGCTCCCCCACCTCACGATCCGGGACGGCACATGCCCCATCACTTCCTGCACCGCTTCACTGCGCAATTCTATGTTTTTCCCTTTTTCCATACGGCTACCTCCTGCAAGGGCGGTTCGCGAACTGCCCCTACGAACCTAACTCCAATTGGTTCTTCACTAATTCGTAATACATTCCGCGTTTCGCCGTCAGCTCCTCATGCGTCCCCTCCTCGGCTACGCGGCCTTTGTCCAGGACGACGATGTTGTCCGCATCCCTGACCGTGCTCAAACGGTGCGCCACCACGACCACCGTGCGGCCCCGGTAAAACCGGTGCAGGTGCTCCATAATCTCTTTCTCGTTGTTGGCATCCAGGGCATTCGTCGCCTCGTCCAGGAAGATAAACTCCGGGTCCTTATACACCGCACGGGCGATCAGGATACGCTGCCGCTGCCCCTGGCTCACGCCGTTCCCCTCCATGCCGATCTTCGTGTTGTAGCCCAGCGGCAACGCGTCGATGAACTCCCGGATATTCGCCACCGTAACGGCATGCAGCAGACGCTCCTTGTCGATCGATTCAGCCCCCACCGCTATGTTACGCGCAATCGTGTCCGAGAAGATGAAACCATCCTGCATCACGCATCCCGTATGCGCACGCCACACATGCGGGTTCAAATCCTTCAGCAAGACGTTCCCCACACGGATCGCCCCCTTGTTCGGCTCGTAGAAACCAAGCAGCAGCTTGACAAGCGTCGTCTTCCCGCTGCCGCTCGCCCCCACGACGGCCGTCACCTTGTGCTGCGGGATCACGAGGCTGACATGCTCCAGCACATAGTCACGGTCCGCCCCGTCATAGCTGAAGCACACATCCTCCACCCGGAGCGTCCGCTCTTCCGGGATACGGTTCGTTTTCAAGGCAAGCGTCTGTTCCTCATCCTCCTTCCGATGGATCTCGCCGAGCCGCTCAAGGCTGATCTTCGCATCCTGAAAGGCACGCGCGAAACCGATGAACTGCTCGATCGGAGCCGTCAACTGCCCTACGATATACGTCAGCGACATCATCATGCCCAACGTCATTTCACCCAAAACAACAGCCCGCGCCGCCAAAAAGGAGATCAGGATATTGGTCGTCTGGTTGAAAAACACCGAACCGAGCTGTTGGTATTGTTGCAGGGCCAAGCCCTTGATGCTTATCTTGAACAGTTTCACCTGGATGCGCTCCCACTCCCACCGCTTCTCCGTCTCGCAGTTGTTCAGCTTGATCTCCTGCATGCCGGTCACCAACTGGAAAAGGTTGCTCTGTTCGCCCGCAGCCTGCGCGAACCGCTTGATGTCCAGTTCGCGCCGGTACTTCATAAAGGCCAATATCCACGCCACATACAACCCGTTGCCGACCAGGAACAACCCCAATATCGTCAGGTCATAATAGGCCAATACGAACCCGAACACGATAAAATTGACAAACGAAAAAAGCGTCGAAATGGACGAACCCGTCATGAACGTCTCGATACGGTTATGGTCTCCGATGCGCTGCATGATGTCCCCCACCATCTTCGTATCGAAGAAATGGAGCGGCAACCGCATCAGCTTGGCAAGAAAATCGGAGATCAGCGCGATATTGATCCGGGTATTGACATGCAGCAAAATCCAGCTACGGATAAAATCCACGGAAAGTTTGGCCACGAAGATCACCAACTGCGCTACTAATATCAAGGTAATAAAACTCAAATTACCGTCCCGGATGCCCGTATCCACCATGCTCTGCGTCAGGAACGGCAGGATCAGTTGCAGGATGCTGGCTGTCAGCATTCCCAGCACCAACTGGAACAGTTCACGCCGGTAAGGAGCCAGATAACGGAAGAAAAAAGACAAGCCTTTCCCCGTCCCGGCATCCTCCTCCTCGCGATCGTAAAAGTCAGGTCCCGGCTCTAAGAGCAACGCCGCCCCCGTATCTTTTTCCTCCGTGACGGTGCTGCACCAGCAACGCGCCAATTCCGCTTCCTCATAGACCAACTTTTGGCTGGCAGGATCGGCAATATAATAGCTTCGGTTCTTTACCTTATATAATACGACAAAATGATTCTGGTTCCAATGCAGGATGCAGGGCAACGGCGCTTCCATCCGAAGCTGATCCAAGGTGATCTTCACCCCCATCGTCCGGAACCCGATCCGCTCGGCGGCATCACTGATGCCTAACATCGACACCCCTTCACGGGTGATAAAGGCTTGCTCGCGGAGGTACTGCACCGAGTAGCTGCGGCTGTAGTGCTTCGCGATCATGCGGAGGCAGGTGGGGCCGCAGTCGGAGGAGTCGAGTTGGGGGTAATGGGGGAAATAATATCTCATAACAACAACCTTTAAATTTGAATTGATATCGGAGTACGAAATACATTCCATAAATACCTCATTTTCAATTTTAAAGCATTCGCTTTACTTTGAGGTTCTCGCAATACTAAATAATCCGACAAAGAAAGTAAATATTCACAACGTGTAGCTGCTTTTCGATAATATTGCACAACCGCTTCATCTGCCAAACGAGTCACTGCTAAGTGCAACATTTGCAAATGGTAATTCATATATACATGATCACTGATTTCATCTTCTACACTTTTGATAAAACGAATACAAGATTTAAAATCTATAATTTTAGGTTCTTGCGAAGAATAATAAATAGTAGTCGCTTCCATTTTAGGGGACATCCGATATTTCCGGCAATAACGAACAACAAAATCATAATCCTGATGCCGTAATAAAGTCTCATCCCATAAAATAGCTTTAACACTCACCGAAGTCATAAACAATGTTGATGTTTGAGCAGCATATCCATTGGACAACAAAAAATCAATCCAGCTTTCATCTTGTTGCAACACACGTGTTGCCACCAGCCTATCAATTTTTCCACGTAAAATAAGACTTCCATATATTCCATCCGCATTTTCCTTCTGTAATATATCCATTGAACAAGCCAAATGATTTTCTGTCCATTCATCATCCGCATCCAACATAGCGATATATCTTCCATTACTATGAGCAATACCATAATTTCGCGCAACATTGGCATTTTGATGCGGTAAACGATAACATCGTATACGTGAATCATTCATTTTTTCAATCAACGATAACCCCTCATCTTCTGAACCATCATCTACAATGATAAGTTCCCAATTGGAATAAGATTGGGATAACACGGAAAACACCGCCCTTTCTATCGTTTGATAATTATTATAAAGAGGTATAACAACCGATATACAATTACTTTCTTTCACATACATTCTCTGAAAATTTTATTCTGATAATATTCAACTAACAGTTAATGATATTCTATTTTATTTTAACATTCATAAAAACCATCAATTGTCACAATTTCCAATTTCCCATCCGAAAATACATATCCTATTTCTTCTGATTCCAACAATTCATTTGGAACAAAAAACGTAAAAACAGATTAAAAAAATCATCTATACTTCTCTTCATAATAAAGCCTCATTGATTTAAACTTAATAATATTAAATCTTCAACTTTATACTGTTCCGGAAGCATATATCCATTTAACATTATAGTAGGAGTTGCTCTCAATTTACATTGTCTTATCCAATTTTGATGGTTATTAAATTCTTCCTCAACAGTATCATCTATCAGTAAGTTATATTTTTTAAAGAAGAATTCTTTATTATTTTTTCCACCTTTAAACCATTCATAATAAATCGTTTTACAATTTTCCTCATTTTCCTTCAGATAAGCAGATATCAACATTTTACTACTTATATTCAATGATTCATTAAATGAAGTAAAAACATATTGTACACAAAACTTATCCCCTGTTTGACTCAATATATTTCCTATTTTTATATGCATACGTGCACATGGTTCACAATGAGGATTTGTCAAAACTGTTATTAAATTTTTAGCATGGATATTTCCAAATAAAATTCGGGAAGTAGAATTGGTAACATCATAATGTTGTTTTTGCCTCAACAAAGACAAAAATACATTTTCATTCAATTTGATCGCATTCATTTCATACATAACCTTTTGCTTAGAATAAGCCTCCACTAAAATCCCCACTAACTGATGAGTAATCAAAAACGGCAATCCATACAACAAAACGATCCACAAAAATATAATTGAAATAACAGGCAAACTATACATATTTCCCGAAAATAGATTTAAAATAAAAACCAACCAAAAAATACACATCACAATTAAACACATTGGACACCATTGTTTCACCCTACAACTTTGAAACCACACACTCCATAATGTATAAGGTAGAGTAAAAATATGTACCCATGCACTATAAGGTATCCACTTAGGGAAAAATAAATATATTAACAATGTTGAAATAAAATACCCAAAACCAATTTCACTCCAACTAAAAAGGCCTAAAAATTTAGATGCCCCTGATTCCAAAACATTATTACAGTCACTTTTCTTAAACAATGAACATAATTTATCAGCATAGTTACTTTGCATCTTCATCTGCTTCTGCAACAATAAAAAGCAAATATATAAACCTATCAATAACAAATAAACAATAATTCCATTCAAATTATTGAATAAGCCAGCATTCACAAAAGCAAGTGAACCTCCTAAAAACAACAATGCACATAATAGTACAGACAAAATACTATCAAAAATTTCCTTTTTCCTATTATCAAAATAGTTAGGTTCAATAGAATTTTCATTAGCTTCCGCAATAAGTAATATACCAGACCACATTTCTTTAAAATGTTCTAAATTAACTGTTATATCCTTATCATGCCACAAATAATCTACACCTCCTTTATAAATCCTTTTTACCAATACAAAATCATTACTTACATGTGCTATAAACGGTGTTTCTATATTACAAATTTGATCTTTGTCTTCAAGTCGGATAGCAATATTCTCAATTCCATATAACGTCAACATCTCAGATAAACCATACAGATCGTTTCGATGGGGATGTCCCAAGTACAAGTCTATTACTTTAAAAGATGTATACTTCACCTTCAAACTTTTCAACAATTCGATTAAAATATTGGTATTCTTCATGATCCTTTTTTAAATTTTCATCACCACCAAAACTGGATTACCATCTTCATTAACTCCGGAAACACCGCCTTCCGCAGCCACATCTGCACTGATTGAAAAAGCAACCGTATTGCCATCCAGATACAAAGACCGCGTATTTATCCCTATTTTATTACCATTAGGCAAACGGAAAGAAATCCCGGACTTCCCGTCAAAACGGGATATAATCCGATTGTCCGTTTTATCCCACACCTCATCGTACAATTTAGTCTTAAACAGATAAGAAATCACGTAATAGTTTGATACCGAAGATACCCCCATCGTCCGGAAATAAGAAGAACCATTCGGAGTTACCTCCTGTACTTTCCTTGCCTCTTCCTCCGGAAGTTTATAGGTTCCCTTTTCCAATATGCAAATAGAAGTTTCCCCATTTTTTGTCACGGAAAATACCGTATCTTCATTTGCATAATGGATTATTGCCTGATCACGATTCCGGCAATAATTGATTTGCCAAATCAAACAAAGCCGCTCCATGTCCGTCAAAGATTTATCAAGCGGGAATAGTTCCTTTATGGGAGTAAACGACTTGTCTGTTAAATACAATTTGCATTCCGATTCACTCTCAAAACCTTTAACTACAGCATAATCAGAAGCAATCAAAAAAGGGGTATTGATTTTCTTTTCCGAAAATGAAATCTCCCGAATGAGATTTCCATCCCAATCATACATAATATATTTATTGCGCCTTTGATCATATACACATATCATGCGGTCTTTCGGTTCAACATGTACATAGGTCAAATTCACGTATTCTCCAGGACCCTGCCCTTTCTTAGAAAAAAAGGATAGGACTTTTCCTTTTTTATCTATCCGAAAAACCGTACTCGTCTTATGATCAACCATACAACAAAAATCCTCACCGACATACACCGGCCGGGCCAATGCCAACAAGACTCCATCAGTCGTTTCCACAGGTATATAACTTATTTGTTTAGCCACGTTATTCCAAACAAATGTATCCGGAACGAAATGCTCAATCGTCGCACTTAAATCAAGGACAGGCAACTTTTTCTGTTTATCTGAATCTAACTGACAGTTACTCAACACGAATAAAACCGTAACAACAATCAACAAAACTTTGTTTTTCATATTTTCCAATTTAAAAGATGCCAGGAGAAATTCCCCTGACACCCAATACAATACAGATTAATTAAGACTCACACGTCGCACCACTTCCATACAAACGTTCACAATCTTTATCACTTGAACAAGATTGTGGACCAACCCATTCACCACTGACATTACACCAATGTCCACTACTTTTACCTTTTACAGCCTTCATCTCGAAAAAATTCAGGACATTCTGTTCGCTTAAGCGAATTTTAACTAATCTCTTCATAAGAATTAATATTCATTACTTAACCGCAAGATTATTATTGAGCTATCTTGTCTCCATCCTGCGGAGTCAGATACAAGATAGAATATATTGACATTATAATATATGGAAGCAACTTTGGTACAACCTCTTATTCTTTTCTGGAGAATACTTGTCACATTCCACATATTCAATGGATTCATCATTTTTAAATTCTTTATTTAACAGTTTTAAGGTCGAATCAATTAATCCTTTTCTAAATTGATCTATCGAATCTCGCTTTCCTATTGCTGCTATTTCTGCATTTTTATGATTAAACATACATCGAATACCAAATCCATCAGAAGCTACAATCGGTAGTTTGTAAGTCATCATTTCTAACCCGACATAACTGCACTGCTCCGTATAAGAAGGCAAAATACCGATATCTGCTACTTGATACCATTTTGCTAATTCCTCACGTGAAATAGGACCAGTAAAATGTATTTTCGTTATAAACGGATAACATTTTTTCATAACATATCTCCTATTAGGAATAGTACCAATTATAACTAACATACATGCCGGATATTTTTTTAATATTTCTTTAAATGCTTCGATATATACTATAATACCTTTTTGTTCTATTACACGCCCTACATAAAGTAATATTTTTTCCTTCTGTTTGATAAACATCTTCTCACGAAACTTACTTTTATCTATTTCAGACCAAAGTGATTCTCGATGAAATATAAAATTATGAATCAATACCAACTTGCTTTTATCTATAGGATAATATTTTTCTAAAAGTTTATACGTATCTTCAGATAAACAAATTACTTTATCCGCATATTTACACATTTCAACTTCTTCATCAAAAGCTTTAATCAAGTAAGAATATTCTTCAATATTAGCCTTATCATTTCTTAACTTCAATATTCGAATATATTCATCTACATTTCCAAACAGACTCATTGTCCATACCATATCATGAATAACATAAACCTGTTTAGATAATGGGAAATATCTCCTAATCATTTTCATAAATATAGCTCCAGGGCTATAATTCATTAAAAATAAATTATCATACGAATCTAATATATATAAACGAAGTATCTTATTAATTACAGAAGAATACTTTTGAACTTCCATCTCCGGAAAAGCAGGAAAATTGAAATACTTTATACCATCTTTTTCTTTAATACAAAAAGATTCTTCCCCTGAATTAAACATCAATATTGTAATCTGAACTTCCATTTCAGACATACAAGCAATCAGTTGCTTGATATAGGTACCTATACCATTTATTGAAGAGCTCATTACTTCATTTATTATAAATAAATTTTTCATACTCGTAAAATTTTGCACAATAAATAACCAGCGACTCCACCTCTTAAACCTAAAGGTTCTCTCATATAAGAAGATTCATTCATGACAATCTCATTCAATATACTTTTTGTCGAAATAGGATATCGAAGACAAAATCCTGAAACATCCTCTATTTTAAAAAATGGATTTATACAAGACAAATCTTTTAAGTAGTCCGTATCAAACGGAGAATTATCTTTTTGAAAACTTTTTCCATTCAATCTTGCCGATATATAATAAAATAATCCTTCTAATCCACTTTCCAACGAAAAGTCGTCTATTCGTAATAAATCAGTACGCATAATTTCATGATCTATTTCCTCACAAATTTCATTTTCATCACCTTCTATGAAGCGATTCTGCAACAGATATTTTATGCCCCACCCTATACCACTCAAACCAATATCAAAACGAATTGACATCCCTTTATGAATTTGATTTAACACATCATCCAATAATTCTTCTCCCATATCATTATAAATATCACAGGATGTATAACGTGCATATTCATAGAAAAGCAAAGCAATCCCCATCTTTCCATATAAAAGACCTATATCTGAAATAAAGGGACTTTGCAATATCAAACGATGAACTATTTTTTGTTCTAAATTAAACTCTTCCATAAGTTATCTAACAAATTTAGGATTATACATCAAATCATAATCAGAGGAATAAAGATCTTTTATCTCATCCAAAACCACACTATTTTTTAACATAAAATCACAATATGTCTTATTCATACTCTGCCTATTCAAAGAAATATTATATCCTTCCAAAAAATAGTTTAAATTATCTATATGAACAATAAAATCAACATTTTCAGGTAAATAATAATCAGATTGTCTCCTTATATGTTCATCTTGATACAATGGATTCTTTTTCCCTAACTCAAATCGAACAAATTCCATAAAACGATCAAAAGAATTATCTCCATACAAATCAAGACACCTAAAATAATAACGATTTTCTCTTTCCAAACAGAAATATTTGTAACAAGAGACCAAACGTTCTACAGGATCCCTCCAAACAGCAAACTTTATCATTCTTCCTGATTCTATTTCTCTTTTCTCCATTTCTTGAACCAGACATAAGTAAGGACTCGCTTCATTATACCCGATTAAATTATGTACATCTTCCTCATCCGGATAAATATCATACTGTGACTGAATAGCAAGACATTTTAAATGAGTCATGGCATTTTTAGCAATAGCGACAAATGCCATATTATATTTTTCCATCAAACAAAAATAGTTGCCAAAAAATGGTGATCTTATACACATATCAGATGGAATCTTCATATCTCTTGATCTTAATGAAATACATATTCTATTTTCATAATCTTTATAACCAACTTTCCAAGTCTGTATATATTTTTCCAACCTGCCTTTAGTCAAACTGCAAACTGTCAGATATTCCTCACGACTCCTATTTTCCAATAGATGATTGTAGAAACGAGAATTTTCATTCCGAATATGATACAAATGATATAAAGCCCCTTTTGTTCTCATAACCGGAAGTCCTAATATCTCCATCCGTTTAACACGCTCCATATCTTCCATACCCCATCCATAAAAATGCTCATTCTCACCTCCAGCTCTCAAATAGACTTCCTTATTAACCAAAAACGCACCGCCTACTGAATAAGAAAAGAAAACAGACTCAGATTCTCGTTCTTTTAAATGGTTTATATCTTGTTTATATCGAAATAAAAAACTATCAATGGCTGAACAAAAAACAAATTTTCCATCATAAGGGAAACTCATTACCGCTTTTCCATTATAAATATCATCTATTGCCTTATCTATTTGTTCATTTGGCAAAATCACATCCGCATCCCATATACCGACAATAGATGTTTTTGCCTCTTGAAGTAAAATATTCAAATATTTAGTCCGATAAAAAACAGCTTCTTCATCCTTTACAAAGCGATAGTTCACATTCGGATAATCCTTTTTTAACTTATAAACAGGAATACTATCAGCTTCCAATAGCAATACTTCTGTTTGTTTCCGTTGAGACAATTGTTCTAATAAAACATCTAAATTCCGCTGTCGTTCCAAAGAATCAATACGAACCGGAATTACAAAAGTAACTTTGTCTTGTTCTAATTTATCAAAACTGTTCAATACACTACAAACGGAAACCTTTTTACCTAATAAAAATCCGGTTCGTTCTGGGAATATTCCTAAAATATCTATTTTCTCTATATCATTTAATAGGTATTTATCTTTTATTGGTCCGCATCCCAAACGATCCATAAAATTAATCAGACTCTGTTTATTCCGAAATGCCTTGCCATTTTTCTTTCCTACCTCTATACGAAGTGCCAAATAATGAATCCAACCAGACAAAGCTTTACATTCCCCCTCCGAGCACTTTAAACAAATAGTAGACAACCGCTGGTCAAAGTCTTCCAATACGACATCTTCATCTCCTTCAACAAAACCATTACGCAGTAAATAAATCAAACCACACCCTATACCACATAAAGTCTGTTCCAATCCCATAGATAGAATAACTATCGATTTATCAAGCATTTGTTCTAACAGCTGGACCGCCATCTGTTCATATCGGGAATCCTTCATATAACGAGCATACGTATACAAAGCTGCAATTCGTCCCATTAAAGGATACATAACAACCCATTCATCTGGTATCAACTGCTCTGTTGACTTATAACGATCTATAAATCCTATCTGATACTTTTTACGTATCTCATCCGCATGGCCTTTTTGTTCTTTTAAATATAATCGGGATATCTGGGAATCATGCAAACGATGCATCATCAATATATCTGGAAGATTTTCTATACTACCGAATAATGCCAATCGGGACAATAAATCATAATCAGAAGAATAAACATATTTTTCATCATATCCACCCATTTTTCTCAATACTTCAGTACAAATCATCAAAGACGGGTGTAAAATATAATTATCGGTAAGCAATGCTATCTGAAGATCTTCATAAGACAAAGGTAATTCCTTTTTCATGTCTTTTCCCGACAATGAAAAATCATACTGAGTACCTATAGCATAAACATCAGGATGACTTTCCATATAATGAAATTGCACATCAAAGCGATTAGGATACGCAACATCATCAGCATCCATTACACAAATATATTTACCGACAGCAATTTCCAATCCTATATTACGGGAAGGATAGTTTCCCCGATTATCTGTATTTCGAATAAACTTGATCCGAGGATCTTTATACGTATTTATAATCATTGACGATCCATCAGTTGAGGCATCGTCAATGATTATAAATTCAAAATCCCGAAAAGTTTGTTTCAAGATACTGTCTATCGCTTGGCAAAGATAAATTTCCCCATTATAGACTGGCATTATAACAGATAAATCAGGCATAAAATTACTTCAACTCAAATGATCCAATATAAATATTCGATCCACATTTTATCACTATCTCAAATATTCCTTCTCTCTCTTTTACTGGGATTGAAATCACTTCAGGCGATTGAATATAACATTCATCAATAAGTCTTCCGTTTGTATCTAATACAGAGACCGTTGCTTCTGCTGGTAATTCAAAAAAAGACACATAGACTATACGATTATCTATCCATGCACGCACAGGTAACAAACTTCGTAATTCGTTATCTGTATCACTTTCTGTCCGTAATTCAATATCACGTGTATCCATTACTTTCGCAAACAATACAGTAGGAGAGACAAATACCAATCCACATACAATAACTAATAAAAAGAAATAATTTTTTCTCATAACACACTTTACTTTTGATTTATATTGCAAAGCTAAGGTGCTATCCTACTACAAAAGCAGGAATACATCCAATTTTTATTTTGCAATATAACAAACTATAAATCACTAATTTAAGCAATATTTTTCGATATGAAAAGGCATTCAAACCTTACTTATCTTCTCAAAAGCAGGAATACAAATACAATTTTACGATTTGATTCAAAAAATTAAACCGTAACTTAAAATCGAAAACCAAACACCTTTTATCAAAAAAGAACCGTATAATTTCTCAAAAGAAAAATTAATACGATTCTTTTACATTTATCAATTACAATCTGTAACTTTTTTAGAGTGTCGATCTCAATTTTACACTATTCTTATTGTTAGTCAATCAGAGTTTCAACAATGGGCTGGATTAGAATCACACCAATCAGAACATTTTGCAGCACAATCTTCATGACTAGCACCAGATCCAATATTAATATTATTACACCAACAAGTATAGTTTCCACCTAATACAAGTTTCATTTCCGAGTTTGACAATACAGGGTACTCTTTCAAACTTAACTTTTCTAATCGTTTCATTTTAAAATAATTTTTAATTCAACATAATATAACTATCTAAATGTAATCAACATATATACATTATTTGCATCACTTTTTGAGACAAGACTCTCCACCAACTCCTTTAATTGACCATGAAGCAGATTATTTTCATACGCATCTCTTAACTCCTCAAAGTCAAGCTCTATATAGCCTTGCTTAGCATGTGCTGTTTTTGAGATTGTTTCAGGTGCTATACACAATTGTTTTCCCTCAAAATCTTGTATCACTATTTTTTGCTCATAAATCAAACCGTTATGCTTATCCTTGAACAGATAGATAGAAGGTAATTTATTATTCTCTACTTTAACCGTAACCTTCCTGAAAAACAAATAATCTCCCGACTCTACAAAACTATTCAGATAAACAACTGGATCCATTTCGTGAATACTTGGATCTTTTACCAAAATTGGTGTTATCGGAAAATCTCTATTACAGTAGAAGACTGTATCAGTATTATAATCCGTCAACAAGAAACCATCATCATACCTTACAATATGATTTTTTATGCTTGCTATTATGGAAACAGATTCTCCCTTTTCTTGCATCGCATACAAACGCACTTTCTCTCCTGAGGACAACTTGAACCTTTTCAACTCTGCACCATCTTCTTTGGAAAAAACAATAAAATCATTTGAATCATACAACAACAGGGATTTGTCATCAAAATTTACAATATCCGATATAGTCATATTTTCAGGAAGTGTCAACTCCCGCTTTAAATCACCTAATGATGAATAAATTATTATTTTTCCTGGCGTTAAGACAAAAAGATCATCTTTCTTTTCTTCATATAGTACCCGAGAGCAAGAAGGATATTCGCCCGGACCTCCTCCTTTATGATTAAATTTAGACTTCGGTTTCCCCTCTTTTGTAAAAAAAAGAAATGAACCGTCTGACGTATTATAAAATATAACTAAATTTTCCGAAAGATACCGAGGCGAACCTTTGAATAAATAATTTTCATCCACATCCATACTTATATATTGTATGTCCGCAATATCATTTAAATCAATCTCTCTCTCTTGATAATCTTGAAAAAGATTTATTCTTATCACATCACTTTCACTTCTAAGGCTTTTAGAAGTACAACTTATAGTTAGCAAACAAATAAACACTACAATCAATAGTTCTTCTAAACTCTTCATATAATATTCTATTTTCTAATTTATGCAACAAAATTAAGACATGATCTTACTACAAAAGCAGGAATGTATCTGATCTAATTTATCTGATTAACAAACTAAATATCAATTTTTTAAAATCAAAAAAGGTATTTGATTCCTGCATTTCTTTTCAAAAACAGGAATTTCAATACCATCTTTTGATGATCTGATCCAGCGAATAAGCGGTTGAGGTCGGGAAACAACGTTTCCGAATATCTGACTTTATCCGTCGGATCATATCTTCTCCCAAACCAAATACACAAGCCACCTTTCCTGTTTTTATTCCTAATTTAGTCAAACAGACAATCCGGATTTCTCGTTGGGTCAAATCAAAGTTGGCAACTAAATGATCATAAAAACCGGGGTATATCCGGTTGAAATTTTCCATAAAGGACTCCCAATCCGGTTCTTTCCAGACGCCCAATACCAATTGCTTATGCATTCGGGACAAACAACGGTTTTGAGTAACCAGCTCTTTTTGCCAAGTTTCATACATCTTGCATTGAGCCTGATAGTCTTCCTGGCTTTTCATTTCTTGCTGCAATCGTGCTTCACTTTCCAAACGCAGTGTGTCTATTTCCAAACGCAATGCATCCATCTCCTGCCAGGTCTTTTGCCGTTCGGACACCAATTTCTCAATCTGTTCCTCATATTGTTTCCCGGCTTTCAGCATCGCCTTCAATTGCACATCTTGCTGGTCAAGCAACATATCCTTTTGATGGATCAAAGCGACTTTTTCATGTAAGAGGGACTCTTTCTCATCCGTTGCGCTCTTTATCCGGGACTCAAGTTCTTCCAATTTCCGTTCATGCGCAGCCTCCTGCTTGCGGTTATCCTCTTCCAGCCTCGATACTTGTTCTTCCCGTTTCTTTTCCAAACAGTCTTTTTCCTCCCACAGTTTGGAAAGAGATTGTTGAACCGCTTCCAATCTGGCGTTTTGAGTATCCAATTCTTGATTTTTAACCGCCAATTGCCTCCTGTTCTCCTCCAGCAAATTCAGGATTTCCTGATTACGGGCTCTCTGTAAAGCCAATTTCTTATTAAAATAGGAATAGATAAACATCCCGACAACCAGACTCGCCAAAAACAAAACCACCCAGACCAACTGCCGGATCTCCGCCTCACGCATCTGCCGGTCATGCCGGTTCTGTAACCGCTCCTTGTTGTAGAGGGCCTTCACCTGTTCCAATTCATGAGGACGATAAAGGTGCTCAATGGAATCCCTCAATTGCCAATAAGTTTCATTGTGCACAAAAGCGGAATCATGTGCTCCACGTTCTTTTGCCAATTGATATAACAAACGGTGAGCATTACATCGGGTAAACAAGTTTTCACTTCCCACTATTTTCTCCAAATAGAACAAAGCAGAATCAGCCTGCCCCAACAGTTGATAAGCCTTTCCCAAATTATGATACCGTGTATCCAGATATTTCGATTTCTTAGTACTTCGTAACGCACCTTGATAACGTGCCAAAGCCGTGACATAATCACCCTGCTCCATACTGATATTTCCCAAAGAGGTCAGAACCGTCCCTTTTTGCGATTGGAGATTTCCTTCTTCTGTCAAGTCCAAGGCTTTTCCGTAATAGACAGATGCGCTGTCAAGCCGGTTCATTCCTTGCAAACACTTTCCGATATTACACAAGGTGTTGACCATGCCTGCCGTATCGGACAGAAAAGCATACACCCGATGGGCCTCCTGATAATAGGACAAGCTTTCCCGGTTATTCATATTCTTCCAATGCAAACCGCCCAGGTGGTTGTTGATACGGGCTTGCAAATTATAATCTGCTGTTTGACCGGCTTGTTCTTTTGCTTTCAAATAGGCTTCCAACGCCTCTTCGCTCAAATTCAAATCCGACAATACCCGTCCCCGACAATAATAGGCCTGCGCCATCCGATGCGGCTCGTTCCGCTTCTCAAAATAGCGTACCGCCACCTCGATCACCGAGTCGGACGTATGTTCCAGATAATTCTTGTCACGTGCCTGCGTCAGCAACAGGCACCAGGTAACATAGTCTTCCGACGGGAGTTTTTCGGGAGAGCAAAGGGATTCCAACAGGGAAAGCGAACTGTCCGGACGGCTCTCCATCAAGCGTTCCGCCTCCTCCAAACAGAAACGGGCACGGGAATCTTGCCGGCAGGCAAACAAGCTCACAAACAACAAAAGAAACCCATATAGATATTGCGTTTTTTCCATTTAATCGTATTCTATCATTAATTGGGGACAATAGTACGATTATTTTCCGGAATTTCCAATAATTGTTCCGATAGGGAAATATCAACTCTCTACCACCCACTTCTTGATATTGCGGGTTTAGGATGAAAAGTTCACTCCGATTTTAACGACTTGCCGGCCGTCGGAGGCAAAGGGTTGGGCATATTGTTTCTCGTTGATCTGGCAGAAGACGATAAACAGGACATTCTGGTAATGCAGTTCCGTGTCACGATCCGGCTTCAAACCGGCAATCGTTTCGTATGGGGTGTCGGCAAAGAAACTTTGCAAACGACTGATTTCAAACGACGTCTTCGATCCGCTGACATGGGCATAATAGGGCAACAGGTATTTGACAAAACCCTCTTCCACTTCCATATTCGGGAAACAAAGCCGATATATACAAAATTCCGCATCATACCCCTTGATCGTCAGGTAGCCGCTCTGGTAAATCACAGGGATCGGATCCGTATCGACCGAATCCACGCCGTCAAGCGTATCCGCATCGGTCTCTTCATGCGCCAAACGGTCCAGATCATACCGATTACGTTTCAGGAGTTCAACCAAATAGGAGGGCGTTCCGGATAAGGGAGACTAAACGGTCCGATGGTCACATCGGAAGAGACTGAACCATATTCCTGTTCAAAGACAAGCAATTGACGGTCGATCAAATGAATTAAATCCTCCGGCGTATCGAACTTCTTTGCATTCAAATCAAGGTGTAGGTCCTTACGAAGACTCTCAAAGTTCTGGACACCGATGGGATAAATTTTATTGCTCATAATTATTACTTTTAACGACATGCTCAAGAACAAGGCGGACATCGTGCATTCGAGGCCCCGTATCCACCAAGCTCTGCGGCAGGAACGGCAGGATCAGTTGCAGGATACTCGTCGTCAGCATCCCCAGCACCAGCTGAAACAATTCACGCCGATAAGGAGCCAGATAACGGAAGAAGAAAGCAAGTCCTTTCCCCGTCCCGGCATCCTCCTCCTCGCGATCGTAAAAGTCAGGTCCCGGCTCTAAGAGCAACGCCGCCCCCGTATCTTTTTCCTCCGTGACGGTGCTGCACCAGCAACGCGCCAATTCCGCTTCCTCATAGACCAACTTTTGGCTGGCAGGATCGGCAATATAATAGCTTCGGTTCTTTACCTTATATAATACGACAAAATGATTCTGGTTCCAATGCAGGATGCAGGGCAACGGCGCTTCCATCCGAAGCTGATCCAAGGTGATCTTCACCCCCATCGTCCGGAACCCGATCCGCTCGGCGGCATCACTGATGCCTAACATCGACACCCCTTCACGGGTGATAAAGGCTTGCTCGCGGAGGTACTGCACCGAGTAGCTACGGCTGTAGTGCTTCGCGATCATGCGGAGGCAGGTGGGGCCGCAGTCGACAGCATCAAGTTGGGGGAAATGGGGGAATGAGTGTATCATGATCTTTTAATCCATCACTTTCTTAATTTAACCAACATGATTACTGGATTATCTTCACTGTTTAACTTCGATGCCATCTCTTTTAAACGGCCTCTCAATTTTCCATCTTTGTTTGCTTCTATCAAATCAAAAGCTTCTAACTTAGCAGCAAAAGCGACATCTTCCCCAAGTGCACTAACCGACATCTTTTCCTCTCGCCCTTCATAGTCTCCATTATAAACGGTCGATTGGAAAATCTTCCCTGTTTGTCTGTCATAAGCCAAATTAACTGCAGGCATCTCCTGATCCTTCTCAAAGTCACACTCTTTGGTTACAACTTGCATAAAAAAGTAACGGTTGGAAAGCAAACCAGGGAAAAGGAATTGTTCTGGATTCATCACCTGTACTGACGGTGTCCTAACGATAAACGGGCAAAGTTCCTGATTGGATCGGTACGTATAAATGGTATCAGCAGAAGGTTCGGCCAAGACCCAATTCCCTTGATAAGAAGAGATAAAACCGATCCGCGGAGAACTTCCATACATTTTGTCTCCTACCCGCTTTGTGATAACCGGAGAAATTCTCTTCTCAAAAGGAACCGAAATGTCCATCCGTTCCCCATTTTGCTTCGACATTAAAAAAAATGTACTTGCAAAAGTTTTATTACCTTCTGCATAAATGTCTTGGGAAAGAAAATGATTGGCATCAAAATCAAACAAACTCGTAACAAGTGCTCCTTTTCGATAAGGTATCGTGCGTTTATATTCACCCTCCAAATCATATACTTGAATGTTGCTGGAAGGGCCGTCATTGACATACATTATATTTTCTTTTTCATTCAAACTGATATTAAACGGCAATACATATTCTCCTGGTCCGTTCCCTTTCCTGTTGATTTTCCTCACGTATTTGCCCGTTACCCGGTCAAACAATAAAATATCCCCTTGCCGCATATTCGTCACAATCAAAAACTTTTCACCAACCGCAGCCACATTCCCTTGAACTAGGAACTCGTCATTCGTTTCCAACGCAAGATATTCCACATCCATGAAATCCTGCAAAGTAAGTTCTTCCTTGGGGTAACTTTTTGTAACATCCACAACTAACAACTTATCTTGTTGATTTCCGGTACACCCTATTATGCCTAACAAAAAGAAGGCAAAATTAATCATTGTCTTTGTCATAATTTCTTCTTTTAAATCATTCGTTTATATTTGAAAAATCAAAAATCTCACTTAAATTATTTTGAGTGCCTATCCCATTACCGGAAGAGGTTTCATAATCGTTCGTTATATACAAATGTTTCATAGTCTTTACATTTGCTGTTTCAATAAAAAACCGGCAAGCCCGTCTTTCAGCCCCAAAGGAACTGAAAGATAAGTTTCTTCTGTCAAAAGGGCGGAACTTAAAAAAGGGGAGACAGACACCGGATAACGGTTATAAAACGTGTCCAAATCATCCATATCGAAAAAAGAATTTACATGGTGTAAATCTTCCCGGTATCGACAGTCGAATGGCAACGGATTCTTTTGAGAAGCCGCTCCCTGCATTCTGGCCGAGACATAATAAAAGATTCCCTCCAATCCCGTATCTAAACGCAGGTCATCCAAACGACACAAATCCGTTTGCATAATAACCCGATCCATTTCTTCGCAAACCTCATTGCCATCACCACTTATAAAACGGTTCTGCAACAAGTATTCGATTCCCCAGCCAATCCCGCTCAACCCGGAATCAAAACGGAAAGACAGCTCTGTATGGATAAGTGTCCAGATATCATCCAAAAGTTCTTCAGCTATATCGGTGTACACATCACAACCGGTAGATCGCCCGTATTCGAAAAAGAACAGAGCGATCCCCATCTTCCCGTGAAACAGTCCCAAATCTTCAATGAGCGGACTCTTCAAGATTAGGTGATGAACCATTTTTTGCTCAAAACTAAATGTTTCCATTCTCATCTTTCTTTTCAGAAGAGTTCAACAGGGAAAAACATTTCCGAGCCAAACTTACTGTCCTAAAACTCACCACATACTCTAAGCCATTCTGCATCAAAAGACTATATACATCTTTCTTTTTAAATAATGATTGAACATTTTCCATATTGACAACTGTTTTCCTATTGATCCGTACAAACAATTTTTCATTCAGATTCTTTTGAACATCAAGCAAGCTCTTTTTTATGATAATCGCTTTTGAACCTTTCAACAAGATTTTTATATAGGGCTTGTCACATTCAATGGAAACAATGTCATCATATTCCACTTTCCACATATTATTTCTATCGGAATACCAGAAAAATTTTTCTTCAAAAACCAGTTGTTCCATAATATCATCATTGATTAATAATTCCTTCTAATCGATCTCCAAACTGGTTGGTCAAAACCAACTGGTATGTCTCTCCCGAATCCAATGCCCCTATGTATAAGGTAGCCGGGCAAGCACCTGCCGGGATCGTTTCATCGCAGATATTTTCTACACCATTAGATAATGTAACATGAATGGTCGAACGAGGGGAAAGGCTCTTGACATAAAGACAGGTTCCGTCCCAAGAAGCGGATACGGGGCATTCAACTTGCAAAGAACGTTTACCTTCTTCCCATTCACCTTGTAAAGGAATATCCTTCTTTTCATCTGTAGTTAAAGCCACAGATGAAAAACTACAAACAAAAAGAAAGCAAATTCCCCAAACGAATTTGTTCATTAGATTCTTGAAATGTGTTTGATTCATGGTTCTATCTTTTATTATTAAAACTGAAACAAAAATAAGGGTAGTATTCCATAACAACAATTATTTTACATAGACAAACAAAATGCACTTAAATAATTAATAATAAGGAATATAAACAATTTCTACATTCGAAAAAATAGACAAAAGCCTATTTGATTGATTAAAACTGATGAATATAGGCATCTAAATTAAAGTTTTCATTTTCCCGAAAATGCTTTTTGATTCGCAATTTCCGCCGACTTACAGAGGAAGATTGGACATTCATCATAATCGCTATTTCGGCCATGGAAAAAGAAAGTTTGAACAAACAACAATATTTGATATCATCGAAAGTCAATCCTGGGTGCTCACTTCGTAAACGTTTGATAAAATCGACATAAATAATATCGATTTCTATAAATAATTCTTTCCAATCTTCATTTGCCAAAGCATAAGGTTTCGTCCGTAAATCTGCTAAAAGAAAATAATGATACTTTTCATTTAACCTTTCCAGTGCTTGCAACAAATTTTGTTTCTCGGCCGATAGTTGTCTATAAGCTTTTTCCTTACTCTCTATCAAATCTCTATTTTTCACACTATCGACACGTAATTGTTTTAGCTCTTCTTCATTCATTCCCATCTGCAAGGTCAAATCAGTAATCTTACCTTCATACTCTTGAATTAATAATCGATTATGATCCAATCTGTCTTGATATAAACAAATTTCATCTTTCCTTTGCTTCAATATATGAGATAAGTAGATTACAGTAAAAATCAATCCCATAAGAACCAGAATTCCGACCCAAACACGTTGCATTTGCTTCCATCTCAATTCATTATTGATATTCATTAATTTTTCATTCTCGTATTTAGTCGCAATCTCATGAATATTTTTTTGATATTCAGCTATTTGAATAGAATCAGTACACTCTTTGTACAAGTTATTATAGCCAATTGCCTTTTTATAATCTCCAGTCGCTTCATACAAATAATAAAAACACAGATAAATTTCTCTCCGGGTATATACATTACTTGTCTCAAGGGCTTTATTAAGATATGTGATAGCGTTGTCATTATCTTCCTTCAAACGATATAGGTTTCCTATTGTCAAATAGAACCTTCCTATATCTTTAACTATTCTATTTTTCCAATTGCCATCTATCTTAGATAAACATGTAGAAGCTTCATTAAAGTTACGATCCCTAATATAAACAGAAGATAACTCTTTCATTGCCAACCATAGTGCAGAACTATCCCGTATTGATTCTGCTATTCTTACAGCTTGTTTATAATTGGCGATGGAGCTATCCCATTTTTTGTACAAACCGTAAATTCTACCGATATAAGACAATGAATAAGAAATAGAAGAACTATCTTTATCCAAAACGGCATATTTATAAGACTCCTGATAAGCAGACAAAGCCTCCTTCTTCATATCTTGATAGCCATAAAGAGTCCCTAAATGGGAACAAATCAGAAACAGCAAATTATAATCTTTCAACTCTTCGACCTCATCCCGTGCTTTAAGATATAACATCAATGCTTCTTTTCTTTTCCTCAAATCCTGGCAAACACGGCCTTTATAGTATAAAACTTTCCCATATTTATGCTTCAAACCGTGTTTTTCAAAATACCGCACCGCCACATCGATCAACGAATCCGACGTGTGCTCCACATGATTCTTATCCCGCGCCTGCGTGACCAGCAAGCACCAAGTAGCATAGTCTTCCGAAGAGAGCTTTTCCGGAAAACGGACGGATTCCAACAAGATCAACGAACTGTCTGGACGATCCGGCATGAGCGTTTCCGCCTCCTGCAAAAGAAAACGAATATGAGGATACTGTCGGCAAGCAGCCAAGCCTAAGATCAACAAAAGGAATATGTAGGGTATGGATTTTTTCATCGTACTGCGTTTGTTATTTCATATTGCAATATTACCAATATTCGCCCATATATCCTTCTTTTTTCGTGACATTTTGGTGACAATCTCAGTTTTCCACCACCCACTTCTCGATATTACAGGCTTCAGATGAAAAATTCACACCGATTTTGACAATCTTCCGACCATCTGCAACAAAGGGCTGGATATATTGTTTTTCGTTGATTTGGTGCAAGGCCTCCTCTGCCGTACCGTTCAACTTGAATTCCATCACATAAATATAACGATCCGTTTGCAAGACCAAGTCGATACGGCCCCGGTTCGTATGATACTCCACCTTTGTATACAACCCGATCAGACGGAAGACGATAAACAGGACGTTCTGATAATGAAGTTCGGTATCACGCTCCGGCTTCAAACCGGTAATCGTTTCGTAAGGGGTGTCGGCAAAAAAACTTTGTAAGCGGCAGAAGAAGGCATCATAGTCACCTCCCTCTACCTCACGAACGAAGCGACCGATTTCAAATGGAGTTTTAGACGCACTCACATTGGCATAATAGGGCAATAGGTATTTGACAAATCCCTCTTCAACTTCTAAATTTGGGAAACCCAAACGATAAGTGCCGAAACGAGAGTCATACCCCTTGATCGTCAGATAGCCACTTTGATAGATTACCGGGATCGGATCGGAGTGGACCGAATCCACACCGTCGAGCGTTTCAGCATCGGTCTCTTCATGCGACAAACGATCCAGATCGTACCCGTTGCGTTTCAGGAGCTCAACTAAATAGGATGGCGTACCCGTTGCAAACCAATAGTTGCCAAATTCCCGATTCTTAAAGGCATGAAGCAGGCTGAAAGGATTATAGATACCTGCCGTACCAGGCGCAAAATGATAACCATCGTAATATCGGCGGAGTTTGTCACATAATTCCGACTCCGTCAGGTCCAATGATCGTGAAAACTCCGGTAACTCATCTCCTAAATTGTCTTGCAGTTCCTGTTCACTGATACCGCATAATTCGTTATAATTACGACGAAACGATATATCTTCCAAATTATTCAGGTCACTGAAAACACTCACTTTGCTGAACTTAGTCACACCCGTCAGCATCGCGAAACGGATATAGCCGTCCGCGCTTTTCATCACACCATAAAAGGCTTTCAACAAACTACGGTAAACTTCCTGCAATTCCGGATTTCCGATTGTCTGTAACAAAGGTTTGTCATATTCGTCTATCAAAATAACAACACGCTGCCCGGTTACCTCGTATGCCCGGCGGATTACCTGATAAAACCGCTCTTCCGGCTTACGGTCTCCAAACGGGCTATCATACGCTTGTTCCCATATTTCAAGATATTTATTCAATTCAGCCAAGAGCGACCCTATATTTTCATATCGGCGGGCGTTCAAATCAAGATGCAGAACCGGATATTGCTCCCAATCTTTCTCCAACCGCTCGATGGCCAAGCCGGCAAACAGCTCTTTCTTGCCTTCGAAATAGGCTTCCAATGTAGATAGCAACAAGCTCTTTCCGAAACGGCGCGGGCGGCTGAGGAAATAGTAACTCCCGCTTTTTGCCAGTTGGTAGACGAGGGCCGTCTTGTCTACATAAAAATAACCGTCCCTCCGAATCTTCTCGAAGTTTTGGACACCGATAGGATAAATCTTGTTGCTCATGATTACGGCATTTTATTAAAACACTTCATCCACAAAGATACGTTATTTTACGAATATCCGAAATATGCGGAGGTATTATATCATTTTCTACAATAACCCTCTTTTCTTCTATTTCAAGAGAAAATAATCGCAGATCCGATCTACCTTTTATCTATCTATTTGGCATTTTTTCTGACACACGGACCAATCTTTTGCCACGTTCGTTTAAACCGTGTTGCACCTGTCAATCGATTCCCCCGATTCCTTGCATTCTGAAAAAGCTAAACTCCCGAAGAATCGAATATTTGAGTAAACAAGAGGAGGAATACGGAAATATGGCAAAGTAAACAAGGCTCTTTTCCGGGATTCCGGCAGCGGATTTCCATAACGACCGTCTTCATCGCCGTGACGACCGTCTTCGTTTCCGCGAGCTGCCGAATCCGCTCTGTATGAACATTGACTTCACAACGATGAAGACGGTCATCATAGGAATTTTCTGCGCAATTCATGGCAAGAAGTCCCCAAAACCACTTTTTTCGCCACTATAACAATTGTCCGGAAGACACTTGGCAAGGGATGCCATGAGCCGTTTTAAAGCCGTTTTTTACAATAAGCCTAATATCGGGAAACCGGATAAAACACTTTAGCGACGAATCTATTATTTCTCTCGTTTTTTGTTGTTATCTTTGCACCTAAAATAATCCAAATCAGCAAATGAATAAGATTAACATATATGTACTGACGCTCTTTCTGAGTCTGGCTGGTGTATCTGCCTATGCACAAACCAACCGTTCACAAGTGGTTATTACGAACAGACAAGATAACAATGCTTTTTTTCATACGATAGAAAGAGGGCAAACCGTTTACGCAATCGCTACCATGTACGGGGTGACTCCCGACGACATCTATCGTCTGAATCCGGATAGCAAAGAGGGCATCAAGGCTGGCGCCACCCTTAAAATCCCGCAACGGGATATGGTTGGCGGAACAACTAAAAAGCAAGACGAAAATTACATCTTTCATACGATCCAACCTAAAGAAACGTTGTATTCATTATCCGTCCGGTACACAGTACCCGCCACTGCCATCGTAAAAGCGAACCCCGGATTGTCGACTTCCACTTTTACGATCGGCAAGACAATCCGTATTCCGGCGACACAAGTGGAAAATCTGCCGACTACGGAGATCAAGACCGCTACCAAAGAGATTGAATATACTATCCAGAAAAAAGAGACTATGTACCGGATCTGCCGGAAATTCAATATTTCCAGCCACGAACTGCTCAAACTTAATCCGAAGCTGAAAGAAGGACTCAAGGCCGGCATGGTCATTAGAATACCTGTACAGACCGAAGAGAATGTGACAACCGAAACGGTAACTGCCACGCTTTCA
Organism: uncultured Parabacteroides sp.; assembly: GCA_910577325.1. Classification (GTDB taxonomy): domain Bacteria; phylum Bacteroidota; class Bacteroidia; order Bacteroidales; family Tannerellaceae; genus Parabacteroides. The sequence goes on along the minus strand of CAJTMR010000002.1, from coordinate 84,734 downwards.
GAAAAGGATGCCAACGCATTGCTCTCGGAGCCGAAAAACATCGAGCACGTCAACAGCGTCAAAGTGGTTTTGTTGTTGCCGTTTATGACGAACCAGGCCGCTCCTTCTGCAGAAACACAGCGTTTCATCGAATATTATGAAGGCCTGTTGTTGGCAGTGGATAGCCTTAAAAACACAGGTTGTTCCGTCGACCTGTCGGTTTATGATACAGGAAACGGCACAAAGAAACTGAAAGAGATTATGAAAGAAGACGCGCTGAAAGAAGCCAACCTCATTATTGGAGCCGTACAAAACGACCAAATCGGCCCGGTTGCGGAATTTGCCCAGAAGAACAATATCAAGTATGTGATTCCTTTCACGTCGAAAAACGACGATGTGCTGTCGAACGCATACGTTTACCAAGTAAATACGCCCCATTCCTACCTGTATGCCAAAGCGGCTCAAGGCGGATGTGACCTGTTTGCCGAAGATAACATAATCCTGTTGAACATCAGGGACGGCAAGGATAAAGCCGAATTTATCAAGACATTCAAAGCCGAGATGAAACAAAGGAATATCCCGTTCCGCGAAATCAACTACAACGGCGAAACCCTGACAGCCGATATCGAAGCACTTCTCAAAGCTGACAAACGGAACATCATCGTACCGACATCAGGGACACAGGAAACTCTGAACAAGATCAAATCTCCACTGCGCATACTGGCGGAAACAAAACCCGAATACGGACTGACTTTATTCGGTTATCCCGAATGGCAAACCTATCCGCATGACTGCCTGAAAGATTTTTATGCGCTGAACACATACATATACAGCCATTTCTATGCGGACAACCTGTCGAAAGAAGTGACTAATTTCTACACCAAATATAAAAACTGGTATAGCAAAAATCTGATCAATATATTTCCTAAATACGGCATTTTAGGATTTGATACCGGTATGTTCTTCATTGGAGCAATCAACAAATACGGTTCCAACTTCGAAAACAATTTGGATAAGATCCATTATCAGGGTGTACAGACCGGATTCGATTTCCATCGCGTAAACAACTGGGGCGGCTTCATCAATACGAACATCTTTATTGTTCATTATCAAAGTGATTTCAATGTAACACGGAAAGAAGTAAGATGATCAAAAAATTCATTGCAACAGCTATTACAAGCCTTGTCGCTCTGAACGGCATCCAGGCGCAGGATAATTTCAAACGGGAATTATCCTTGGGAGCTTCCTTCGGTACGACTTTCTCCAAAGTCAGTTTCGCCCAAACGAAAGTGCAGCAGAAAATGAAAATGGGATATACGGGCGGTCTTACGCTCCGATGGATTACAGAAAAGAACCTCGGATTGCAGGCTGAACTAAACTTCGTCCAACATGGATGGGATGAAAAATTCGAGGACCAGCCACAGTATAAATACAGCCGGACAATCAACTACATTGAACTTCCAATCCTGACACATATTTATTTCGGCAGTAAGCGGTTCAGGGTATTTGTAAATTTGGGACCTAAAATAGGCTATGTTTTCGGCGAAAAGACAGACGAGAATTTGAATGGAGCCAAGCCAAACACCGAAAACGAACAACACGATATGCCAGTCGAAAAGAAATTCGACTGGGGATTATGCGGTGGTCCGGGTATCGAGCTCCGTACCGGAATCGGTTCTTTCCTGCTGGAAAGCCGTTACTATTATGCCCTTGGCGACATCTTCAACAGCCGCAAAGAAGATTATTTTTCAAAATCGTCTTCGCAGGTGATATCGGCTAAGATCACGTATATGATTCCGGCATTTTGATCGTGAAAGACCTGACCGACAAATCCGGACCGGGTATCAGGCCGGTATGGGAGCGATAGAAACAGCCCCCACATATCCACACCGGATAAAACAAAAAAAGGTTGACAGAAATGCTCTTAATTGAACATCTGTCAACCTTTTTATATGCTTTTGAAGCAAACAGCTTATTGCAGGCCTTCTGTTGAGACTTCTTTGTTGATCTTTTTCACCAATCCCTGAAGTACGGAACCCGGGCCCAGTTCGATGAAATGATCGGCTCCGTCGGCAATCATGTTTTGAACGCTTTGTGTCCAACGAACCGGAGCGGTCAACTGAGCGATCAAGTTTGCCTTGATTGTTTCAGGACAGGTTTCGCCTTTGGTACTTACGTTCTGGTAAACAGGGCAAGACGGTTTGTGGACCGGAGTAGCTTCGATAGCAGCAGCCAATTCTGCACGGGCCGGTTCCATCAAAGGAGAGTGGAATGCGCCACCTACTTTCAACTTCAGCGCACGTTTGGCACCGGCGGCAAGCATCTTTTCACATGCGGCATCGATACCCGGTATGGAGCCGGAGATGACAAGCTGCCCCGGACAGTTGTAATTTGCACATACGACAACTTCACCTTCGACACTTGCACAGATCTCTTCTACTTTTTCATCCGGCAATGCCAGAACGGCAGCCATAGTCGAAGGAGTGGCTTCACAGGCTTTTTGCATCGCCATCGCACGTTTGGATACCAGGACAAGTCCGTCTTCGAAAGACAAAGCTCCGGCTGCAACAAGAGCGGAAAATTCTCCTAAAGAATGCCCGGCTGTCATATCCGGTTTGAATTGGTCACCTAAAGTTTTTGCAAGAATGACTGAGTGTAAGAAAATGGCAGGCTGTGTTACTTTTGTCTGACGCAGATCTTCATCTGTTCCGGCGAACATCAGATCCGTTATGCGGAAACCGAGAATTTCGTTCGCCTTTTCAAACATCTCTTTTGCAAGGGAATTGTTTTCATAAAGGTCTTTTCCCATTCCGACAAACTGTGCACCCTGACCGGGAAATACATACGCTTTCATTTTTTCTAATCTTTTTCTAATTTCAGTTTTTTAAGATGGTGCAAAGGTAATAAATTTAGAATAATTGGGGTACTATTCATTACAAATTGTATCTTTGCCCCGTCAATAACAGGAATATTAACGACTAATTTATATAATATCATGGATCAATTATTATTTCTCGGGAATTTAGGAACTGGCGAGATTATCATCATTGCCATTATTGTACTGTTACTTTTTGGTGGTAAAAAGATACCTGAACTGATGAAAGGTATCGGAAAAGGTGTGAAAAACTTCAAAGACGGTGTAAAAGGATTAGAAGACGACATTAAAATAGACGATACCGATAAAAAATAGAAGATGGCAGAATTAGAACAAGAAGAAATGTCCTTCTGGGACCATCTGGAGGCACTTCGTTGGACTTTGTTCCGTTCTTTTTTAGCGCTCTTTATTTTTGCGATAGGCAGTTTTGCCTTTATGCGTGGCAGCGATGGTATATTTGACCGCGTAGTATTGGCTCCTTGTTATTCTGATTTTATCTTTTACAGATGGTTGTGCGATTTGAACCGGTGGCTGGTCAATGTCAGTCCGTGGTTTGACGTCCTGCCTGATTTCTGTAATGATAATTTTCGCGTGGATGTATTTAATATCAGACTGGCATCTCAGTTCTTTACTCACATGACCACTTCGTTTTGGCTGGCACTTGTGTTGACTTTTCCTTACCTGATGTGGGAAATCTGGAAGTTTATCAGCCCAGCTTTGTATGAGAACGAGAAAAAAAATGTCAAATGGGTATTTCTTTTGGGAACGATCATGTTCTTTATCGGATGTGCTGTCGGATATTTTATGGTATTCCCGATGACGCTGCGTTTTTTGGCGACCTATCAATTGAGTGCTAATATACAAGAACAGGTTTCTTTGGACTCGTATATGGATAATTTCCTGATGTTGGTCTTTGTGATGGGAATCGTTTTTGAAATGCCGCTGGTTTCGTGGTTATTGTCGAAGATCGGTTTGTTGAAACGCTCGTTCTTCCACAAATACAGACGGCATGCTATTGTGGGGTTGTTGGTTGCCGCAGCATTTATCACCCCAAGTAGTGATCCGTTCACATTGGGTATTGTTTTCTTTCCGTTATATGGATTGTTTGAATTGAGCGCGTTCTTTGTAAAGAATGATACGAATGAAGATTCAGACGATGAGAATGAAGAGGGCACGGAAATTGTACCGGCTTAAATACAAACATCATAAAATAGTCATAGAAGAGACGTGCAATTTTTATTGTGCGTCTCTTTTTGTTATATTTGCGAAAGAATTACAAATTTGGAGGACAAAATGATACTTGAAATTCGTTTGAGCGACTTCTTCTCAATTAAAGATGAGGTGGTATTGGATATGCAGCCTGCAAGTATCCAGACTAAAAAGGCAAATATAAATCCAAAATCAGCAGTAAAACTGTAGATGATGCAATTGTCCTTTAATAAAACATGATGCAGACATGCGATACCTATCCTTATTGGCGGTCTCCTTGCTGGCTATGGCAGCCTGCACGCCGGAAAAACAACAGGAGGCGGATGAATATACACAATATGTAAATCCTTTTATCGGGACAGACTTTACCGGTAATACCTATCCGGGAGCGCAAGTCCCTTTCGGAATGGTCCAGTTGAGCCCGGACAACGGCCTTCCCGGCTGGGATCGTATTTCCGGCTATTTCTATCCAGACACGACTATTTCCGGTTTCAGTCATACTCATTTGTCCGGAACGGGGGCGGGTGATTTGTACGACATTTCTTTCATGCCAGTAACACGTCCGTATAAGGAAGCACCTGCTCCGTTAGGTATTTATTCCACTTTCTCGCATAATGAAGAGGCGGCATCGGCAGGTTATTACCGTGTATTGTTGAAAGATTACAACATTCATGTCGAATTGACTACGACCGAACGTTGCGGCATCCAGCGTTATACGTTTCCTAAAGCGGAGGCTTCCGTGTTCCTGAATCTCAAAAAAGCGATGAACTGGGATTTTACGTTGGATTCGCATATAGAAGTGGTCGATTCGACTACGATCCGGGGATATCGCTTTTCTCAAGGTTGGTCTCCTTTACAACATGTTTATTTTGAGACTCGTTTCTCAAAACCATTCGTAGCTTGCCAAATGGATACGACTTCCATTACAACGAAAGATCGCGGTTGGATCGGCACGGCCTATATCGCCCGCTTCGATTTCAATACGGAAAAAGATGAGGAGATTCTGGTGACGACAGGTATATCCGGGGTCAGCATGGAAGGAGCGGGCAAGAATCTGCGTGCAGAAGCTCCGAAAGATGATTTCGACCATTACCAGGCACAAGCTGCCAAGACGTGGAACAAGCAACTTTCCAAAATAGAAGTGAAAGGCTCGGATACCGATAACCTTGTGAAGTTCTACACAGCTTTGTACCACTCCATGATTGCTCCGACGATTTACAGCGATGTGGACGGTTCTTATTATGGCCCGGATCAGCAAGTTCATAAAGCGGACGGATGGACAAACTATTCCACTTTTTCGTTGTGGGATACCTATCGAGCTTCCCATCCGCTATTCACCTATACTGAACCGGAACGCACAAATGATATGATCAAAGGATTCTTGAAATTCTATGAACAGAATGGAGCTTTGCCATTATGGAACTTGTATGGATGGGAAACCAATATGATGATCGGTTACCATGCCGTTCCCGTAATTGTGGATGCTTATCTGAAAGGCATCGGCGATTTCGATCCGGAAAAAGCGCTTGAGGCTTGCATTGCTACGGCCAACCGCGACGATTACCGGGGGATCGGCGATTACAAGAAATTAGGATATGTCCCGGCCTACAATGATCCTGATAAATGGGAAAACTGGTCGTTATCCAAGACATTGGAATATGCCTATGATGATTATTGCATTGCAACAATGGCAGAAAAAATGGGCAAGAAAGAGATTGCCGATGAATTCAACAAACGTGCCCAGAGCTACCGGAATGTCTATAACCCGACCACATCTTTTATGCAGCCTCGCGACGAGAATGGGAATTTCGCTGCGGACTTCAATCCCGACGATTATACCGAAGATATCTGTGAGAGCAATGGCTGGCAGTATTTCTGGTCCGTACCCCAAGACTTGGACGGTTTGATCGGCTTGGTCGGAAGCAAGGAACGTTTCGCAGAAAAATTAGACAGTATGTTCACCTATGTTCCGAAATCGAATGTGGACCTACCGATTTTCAGCACCGGCATGATCGGGCAATATGCTCACGGCAACGAACCAAGTCATCATGTAATCTATTTGTATAATAAAATAGGGCAACCTTGGAAGACGCAAAAATATGTAGCCGAGGTTCTACATGATTTGTATATGAATACTCCGGCCGGAATTTGCGGCAATGAGGATTGCGGACAGATGTCGGCTTGGTTCGTATTTAGCTCGATGGGGTTCTATCCGGTTGATCCGATCTGCGGCAAATATGAGATCGGAACTCCGATATTCCCGGAAGTAAAGATACATCTGGCAAATGGCAAGACCTTTACGGTTCTGGCTCCGACTACAAGCCGCGAGAATATTTATATCCAATCTGTGAAGATGAACGGCCGACCGTATGACAAGAGCTATATTACTCATGAACAGATCATGAATGGCGACACATTGGAATTTGAAATGGGAAACCAGGCAGGACCGGCCTGGTATAAATAATTATGTGATTGCCGTATATGGGACAACAGGCTCTAAGAAACATACAATGTGTAAAAGAAGAACCAAAAAGAAGGTTTCTTGTAAAAAAAGTTATTACTTTGCAATCCATTTGGACTACTAACATAAAAAACAACGAACTGATACCATGATTTGGAACGAAACAATTGAATGTATGAGCCGCGAAGAAATGCGGAAATTGCAAAGTATCCGTTTGCGGCGGATTGTCGAACACACTTATCATAATTCTCCTTTCTACCGCAAGAAGATGCAGGAAATGGGGATTACGCCGGAAGACATCCATTCTATTGACGATATAGTGAAACTCCCGTTTACTGTCAAGCAGGACTTGCGGGATAATTATCCTTTCGGGCTGATGGCCGTACCCATGTCTGAAATTGTTCGGCTGCATGCATCTTCCGGAACGACTGGAAAACCCATTGTTGTCGGTTATACCCGTAAAGACCTCTCTATCTGGGCTGAAGTGGTGGCGCGGTGTTTGACTGCTTACGGTTTGACAAAGAATGATTCCGTACAGGTATCGTATGGTTATGGCCTATTTACCGGAGGTCTGGGAGCACATGCCGGAGTAGAGAATATCGGCGGCACGGTGATCCCGATGAGTAGTGGTAATACGCAAAAGCAGATTCAGTTAATGCACGATTTCGGAGCTAAGGGTTTGGCATGTACGCCTTCTTACGCGTTGTATCTGGCAGAAACGATTCATTCATCCGGCATTCCTTTGGAAGAATTCAAACTGCGTATCGGTGTTTTCGGCGCTGAGCCTTGGACGGAAAACATGCGTAAAGAGTTGGAATGCAAATTAAATATTAAGGCTTATGATATCTATGGGCTGACGGAAATTTGCGGCCCGGGAGTCGGAGGCGAATGCGAATGCCAGAACGGCACACATCTATGGGAAGATCATTTCTTTCCCGAAATTGTAGATCCGGTTACTTTGAAACCGGTAGAGCCAGGACAGCACGGAGAGCTGGTTTTCACGACATTGACAAAAGAAGGAATGCCGATGATCCGCTACCGTACACGTGACCTGACGCATTTGATATATGACAAATGTGACTGCGGACGCACGGCAGTGCGTATGGGACGTATTCTCGGACGTAGTGACGACATGTTGATTATCCGGGGCGTGAACGTATTCCCCTCACAGGTAGAATCGGTGATTCTCGAATTGCCGGAATTCGAACCGCATTACCTGATCGTGGTCGATCGCGTGAACAATACGGACACGTTCCAGATTCAAGTAGAAGTGCGCCAAGAATTTTATTCGGACGAAATGAACAAGATGATCGCCTTGAAGAAGAAAATAGCAAACCGCATGCAGAGCGTAATAGGTTTGCAACCGGATATAAAGATTGTCGAGCCGCGCAGCATCGAGCGAAGCATGGGAAAAGCCAAACATGTGATCGATAATCGTAAGCTCGAATAAACAGGCTCTAAGTTCCAAATTATTAATTCTTAATTTAAAAGTGCTATGTTAATCAAACAATTATCAATCTTTCTGGAGAATAAGAAAGGCCGTTTTACGGAAGTTGCAAAAATATTAGGCGAAGCCGGCGTAAACATGTCCGCTTTTACAGTTGCTGAAAATTCAGACTTCGGCATCTTGCGTCTGATTGTCTCGGATACGGATACTGCCATCAAGGTTTTGCGCGAGCGTTTGTACGCCGTGAGCGTGGCCGATGTCGTTTGCCTCCATTGCCCTAATCAACCGGGAGCATTGGCTAAAGCGATGGACATTATCACTTCGGCCGGAATATTTATTGAATATATGTATGCCTTTTCTCAAGGCGAAGCTGCGAATGTGATCATTCGTCCCGATAATGTGGAGAAGTGCGCAGAAGTTCTGAGAGCCAATAAACTGGAACTTATTGCGGCCAGTGACTTGTATAAGTTGTAAATATTAACGTTAAGCGCTTCGTTTATTTGTAGGAAAACTTTAACTTTGCGCGCTAAAAGTATGTGAATGAAAAAGGTTGCATTTTTATTGATGATGATTACGGTTCTGTTATCTTCTTGTGGGGAGTATAATAAGATACTGAAAAGTACAGATTACGAGTTGAAATATTCGTATGCAAAGAAATATTTCAATGCAAAACAATATTCGAAGTCTGCCACTTTGCTGGATGAATTGGTGCCTATATTCAAAGGTTCCGCTCAGGCTGAGGAATCTTTGTACCTGTTGGCGCAAAGCTATTACGGCCAAAAAGACTATCAGACTGCTTCGCAATACTTTAATACTTATTATACGACTTATCCGAAAGGCGAGTACACCGAGTTAGCCCGTTATTATTCGGGTTACGGATTGTATTTGGACTCACCGGACCCTCGCTTGGACCAGGCACAAACGTATGAAGCCATCAATCAGTTGCAATTGTATTTGGAATACTATCCGCAAAGTGAACGAGCTAAAGAAGCCCAGAACATCATGTTCGAATTGCAGGAAAAGCTTGCCTATAAGGAGCTGCTGGCAGTTCGATTGTATTTCAATCTGGGTACTTATATGGGAAACAACTATCTCTCATGTGTGATTACCGCGCAAAACGCACTTAAGAACTATCCGTATTCGAAGTACAGGGAAGAGTTCATGTTCTATACCATTCGTGCCAAATACGAACTGGCGATAGTGAGTGTGGAAGAAAAGTTGCAGGGACGTTATCGTGAAGTTGTGGATGAATATTACAACTACATGAACGAATACCCTGAAGGCAAGTATGTAAAACAGGTCCAGAAATTTTACGACTATGCCAGCAAGCGAATAACAGATACGTATTAACGAAACAACTAATCAATAAAGTAAGTATGGATTACAGAAAGACTAACGCTCCGTCGAATACAGTTACCCGCGATATGATGAAACTGTCAGGAGACACGGGCAATGTGTATGAGACTGTTGCAATCATTGGTAAACGTGCTAATCAGATTTCTGTTGAGATGAAACAGGATCTGGAAAAAAAACTTCAGGAATTCGCTTCCTATAATGATAATCTGGAAGAAGTTTTCGAAAACAGAGAACAGATCGAGATTTCACGTTACTATGAAAAGCTCCCGAAACCGACTTTGATCGCAGCTAAGGAGTATGAGGATCGTAAAGTGTATTATAAAAACCCTGCGAAAGAAAAAAATAACCTATAATAAGTCGGAAATTGAAAATTGAAAATTATCGGGTGACCTATTCATCTTGGATTTTTCAATTTTCAATTTTTTATTTTCAATTATCATGTTACAGAGAATACAAACTGTTTACTTGCTTATTATAGCGGCATTAACGATTGCCATTTTGTTTTTACCGCTTGCAGTGTTGCAATCGGGCGATCAGTTGTTCACTTTTGATGCGACCGGTATCAGTACGATGGCAGTTCAGCCGGAGCTTATTTATCCCACATGGGGATTGTTTGCTTTGGCAATCGTAATTTCTCTCCTGGCGTTTTTGACTATTTTCCTGTTCAAGAAAAGAATCCTTCAAATACGCCTTTGCGTATTTAATGCAATTCTAATGCTTGGTTTCTATGGCCTCTTTGCATTCTTTTACTGGGACTTGGGGAATCAGAAGGAAATTTTTTCATTGAGTTTGAAGATCGCTTTTTCATTCCCGCTGCTTAGCCTGATCCTGGATTATCTGGCTATACGTAATATCGGGGCAGACGAAGCATTGGTGCGTTCTCTGGATCGCTTGAGATAATGATTTTGGAGCATATAGAAAAAGAGGATGCCTCATGATGAGACATCCTCTTTTTTTGTATAGCAACTTCTTTCGTGCGTAAGGTACAGGTGGCAAAGGAAATGTAACCCAAGGTTCCCTGTTTGTTTTTGCGTTCACATGGTTAACATCACTGTAGTTCGTTAAGAACTATGGAAATATTCATTAACATTAATTTGCATAACCCATAAGTTCCAAAAGTCAAGTCACTCATTTTTCTTTACCTGTATCAGAGAACATTGCCCATACAAACCATTCTTACTATCCGCACAGGTTATCTGCATAAAAGTGCCTCCAACATGGCGGATGAATAACCCCGCATCCTCGGAAAGGTCTCGCCCAGACCCGGGTCTGCACCTCTCCCGTACTCGGGTCTCCATGATGGGTACACCCGGGTCTCAAGCGGCTCTGATAGATGAATGATAGTTCAAAACGGCAACTATCATGCCATAACATATTGGTTTAAACCGATATACAGACGAATATGATAGTATGATAGTTGTTTTTGCAAAAACATTTATGCAATTAGTCCGCATCAGCGGCGAACACAGATGGACGCTTTATGATTTTGGTGCGGTTGCCCTGACCTGCCCTATATAAAAGTTGGAAGTATCAGGCTTATAAAACTTATTTTTGAAGCTGTGTTCAATTAATATTTTACAATTAGATATTTTTAGAAATATTTTTCACAATTACAATCTTGAAATGATTTTTTTTCATATCTTTGGCACCGATAAGAAATGTGCCATAGTTCTTAACGAACTAAATTTAAAATAACGAAAAGACACAAACGCTAAAGAACTTTCACATTTCATGTTTGAATGCCGAACGAGGACAATCAGCCCATCGTATAAGGAAGAACATTCTTTCAATTATAAATATAAACACAAATTATGTTGAAAAAATTCAAACCTATCAGCCTGATTCTGCTCGCCGGGGCTACTTGTTTCTCAGCAAATGTATTTGCTGAAACAATGCCCGCCAAGCAGAACATGAACATTTCCCAACAAAACGGGAAAGTTACCGGTACCGTGGAAGACGATTTAGGACCAGTTCCCGGGGCTTCCGTCGTAGTAAAAGGAACCACCAATGGCAATATTACCGACATGGACGGTAATTTCACTTTGGAAGGTGTTAAAAACGGAGACATCATCGTGATTTCCTACATTGGTTACACCACACAGGAAATCAAATACACCGGACAACCTGTGTTGCAAATCAAATTAGCCGAAGACACCCAGAAACTGGAAGAAGTCGTAGTCGTCGGTTATGGTACACAAAAGAAAGTAAACCTGACTGGTGCCGTTGGTGTTGCTGATGGTGACATCCTCGAAGACCGTCCGATCGGAAACATCGCACAAGGTCTGCAAGGTGTCGTGCCGAACTTGAACATCGACTTTGCCAGTGGTGACCCGACGGCAAGCACGACTTTCAACATCCGTGGTGCGACGTCACTCAACGGCGGTTCCGCCCTCTTGCTGGTCGACGGAGTGGAAACGGAAGACCTATCCTTACTGAACCCGCAAGACATCGAAAGCGTATCCGTATTGAAAGATGCGGCTTCGGCTTCCATCTACGGTGCACGCGCAGCTTTCGGTGTCGTCTTGATTACCACGAAGAAAGGTAAGAAAGAACAGAAAGTCCAAGTGAACTACAACAATAACTTCTCTTGGTCTATCGCATCACGCCTACCGGAAGGTATTTCTTCGGCAAAATGGATACGTGCCATTAACCAAGCTAATGCCAACACATCCGGAAGCGGTTACTTCTCCCAGACATTAGTCGATGCTATCGACGCTTATATCGCCGGAACAGGTCCTTCTTCTTTCGTCGACATGACAGGAGACTGTACAGCCAAGGGCGAATGGGCATACGCCGGCAATACGGACTTTTTCCACGAAATGTATAAGCCCTCTTTCATGCAGCAACACAATGCCAGCATCAGCGGCGGATCGGCCAAAAGCACCTATTACGGTTCGCTCGGCTACAAAGGACAAGACGGGCTTTTCCGCTACGGAACGGATGACTACAGCCGTATCAACATGACATTCAACTATTCGACGCAGATTACGAAATGGCTCGAAATGACATTCCGCACGAAGTACAACCGCAACACGTCCGACACACCGGACACTTACTCGTTCATGGGTTCGTCTCCGCACTACGAAATCTACCGTACGTTCCCTTTCCTTCCGATGTATACGGCAAACGGTGACTTCGCCGGTATCGGTGGATCGAACTTCAACTACAACATGCCTGCCCGTATGGCGGTTGCCGGACGCGACAAAATGACTTCCGACGACTTTTGGTACACAGCCGCTTTCACGTTAACTCCGCTTGCCGGTCTTTCCATCAAAGGCGACTACACGGGTAACAAGTACTACGAGAACCAGACGAACAACGTGAAAACCATCTACCAGACCGGACCGGATGGAAAACAGAGTGCCGTAGCAGGTAATACCAACTCGTTGCAGGAAGCCCGTTTCCAAACAACTTATCAGGCTTTCAACATCTATGCCGATTATAAAAAGACGTTCAACGACGTCCATAACTTCGGTGTCATGGCCGGCTACAACCAAGAAAGCAAAAAGACGGACAAATTGTCGGTAACGACACAAAACCTGTTCAACAACGACAAACCGATCATTGACTTGGCCAACACGCACCGTTTACCGGTATATGAGGGCACGATTTGGGCCGTACAAGGCGCATTCTTCCGTTTGAACTACGACTACATGCAGCGTTACTTGATCGAAGTAAACGGACGTTACGACGGTTCTTCCAAATATGCCGACGGCGACCGTTGGGGATTCTTCCCGTCCGTATCTGCCGGTTGGCGTATCTCTGAAGAATCATTCTTCGAACCGGCACGCAACGTCTTCGACAACTTGAAACTAAGAGTTTCCTATGGTGGTCTGGGTAACCAGGTAACAGATGGAAACTTCCAATATCTCAGCTACCTGAGCAGTAAAACGCTGAGTTATCTGATCAACGGGCAGATTGCCGGCGGATTGTCGGCTCCGACCTTGGCAAGCACAAACATCACATGGGAAAAAGTCTACACGACCAACGTCGGCTTGGACTGGACCATGTTGAACGGACGTCTGACAGGATCGTTCGATTATTATATCCGCGATACCAAGGACATGGTGGTTAACCGCACTTACCCAGCCGTATTGGGAACTTCCGGCGGGAAAGAGAACTTAGCAGACATGCGCACGAAAGGTATGGAACTTTCCATCACTTGGAACGACCAGATCAACGATGTGGCCGGAAGCCCGCTGAAATACTCCATAGGTATCGGCTTGTCTGACAACACTTCTGAAATCACACGGTACGACAACCCGACAAAAAGTTTGGACGAAACACATTACGAAGGAAAGAAAATCGGCGAAATCTGGGGATATGTGACAGAAGGATTCATCCAGGACAAGGCGGAAGCCGAAGAAATGGGTGACCGCCAGTCATTCATATCCAACACATGGTTGCCGGGCGACATCAAATATGCCGACCTGAACGGAGACGGAAAGATCAACATCGGCAATAACCGCGTAGGCGACTCTGGCGACCGCAAGATTCTCGGTAACAGCACTCCGCGCTACAACTTCAACATGAACCTGAGCGGTTCCTGGAAAGGCTTCGACTTGCGCCTGTTATTCCAGGGAACCATGAAACGCGACATCTGGTTGGACAGCCCGGTCTTCTGGGGATATAACGGCGTATGGGGTTCTTGTATCAACGATTACCACGTCGACAACTCTTGGTCGGAAAGCAATCCGAACGCCTACTATCCTGTCCCGACATTCAGCGGCAGAAGCAAGCAGGCTCAAAGCAAATATATCCAGAACGGTGCGTTCATCCGTCTGAAAGACGTTACATTGAGCTACACGATCCCGAAAGAGTGGACCAACCGTATCGGCCTGCAACAGTTGAAAGTGTATGCCAGCGGACAAAACCTGTGGGAAGCAACCGGCTTGTATAAATATCTGGACCCGGACGTAGTGGGAAGCCGTAAAAACGACGGTTCACTGGCTACCGATAGCGGCGGACGTGTTTATCCGTTTACCCGTGCTTATTCATTTGGTATTAACGTAACATTTTAAAAGAAAACAAAGAACATGAAAAAGTCAATCATAACATTCTGCGGCTTGCTGTTCTTCGCAGCACAAAGTTGCGACGTGCTGGACAAAGAACCGATCGAATTTGTCAGTACGGAAGAAACGTTCGCAAACGCCAATGAAGAGACCCTGCAATCTTATTGCAACAATCTTTATCCGGACTTGATCAGCGGACACGGCCCGTTCAACGGTTATAGCTTCGGTATGCTGGAAGGCGACTTCCAGTCCGACAACATCCTGCCTTGGGATGCCAACACCGTAGCTTTCAGTCAGCACACGATCTCTACGAAAGACGACAACTGGAAATGGGAAATCGTCCGTGCCTGCAACGCATTTATGGAATACTACGAACTTGCTCCCGTTTCGGAAAGCGTAAAACAACGCTATGCCGGCGAAATACTCTTTTTCAAGAGCATGGATTATTTCAATAAAGTGAGACGTTTCGGAGACGTACCTTGGTACGATAAAATGATGGTTCCGGGAGACGAAGGCTTGTACAAGGGACGTGACTCCCGTACCGTAGTCATAGCGAACATACTGGAAGACCTTAACCAAGCCATTGCCTGGTTACCGACAAAAACAACAACTGGCGTCAGCCGCATCAGCAAGGATGCCGCCTTGGCATTAAAAGCCCGCATTTGCCTGTTTGAAGGAACTTTCCGTCGCTATCACGGAATCGAAGGGGATACGGAACTTTTGCAGGCAGCTTATGATGCCGCCGGCGAACTGATGAAACCGGAATACGGTTATTCACTTTTCAAGGGTTCAAAACCAAGTCAGGCATACCACGAACTGTTTATCCAAGAAGATTATAATGGCAACACGGAAGTGATCCTTTCACGCGAATACGATCCGGCACTTGGCGGTGCGAACAACGTATCCCGCATGATCGGCGTAGGTGAAACTCCTATTGGATTCAGCCGCGATGCCGTGGAAGACTATCTGTGTGCAACAACAGGAAAACCGATCACATTGTGCGGATGTGAAGGACACACACAGCATACGACCCTGATAGCAGAACTGAACAACCGCGACCCGCGTCTGTTGCAGACTGTTGCTTCGCCGGAAGCCGGAGAACATACTTACCAATTGGAGGGAAAACGTGCCGGCATCGGCAACCTGCTTAGCGAGCTTTATCGTTCATCCACCGGTTACGCCGTCGCAAAGTTCTTCAATTCGGCAGAATACTCAACAGTACATCACCAAGGTACATCAGACGCTCCTGTATTCCGTTATGCGGAAATCCTGCTGATCCGTGCAGAAGCCGGTGCAGAATTAGGACTGGACCCGGAATTGGACAAGACAGTCAATGCCTTACGCGACCGCGTCGGTTTCTCACATCATCTGACTGCAAATCCGGAACAAGATCCGAAACTGGTTGCGGAATATCCGACCATCAAAGGCTCAAATGCCAATCTGATTCGTGAAATCCGCCGCGAACGCCGAGTGGAACTGATGGGTGAAGGCTTGCGCTACAGCGACCTGATGCGTTGGCATTGCGGTCTGCGCTTGAACGAACCGAAACTGGGTATCATCCCCGACATCACAAAAAGCGCTGACGATGCTACTGCTTATACACAGGAAGAATATGGCATCCTTTCCAAGGATTTAGGATTCCAAAACAAAGCTCTCGACATCTACACGAAACGCGTTACTAATCCGAAAGCAAATTTCATTGAACCTAAGAACTATCTGTTCAACGTTCCGACTAACCAGATAGGGTTGAACCCAAATCTGCTTCCTCAAAATCCGGGTTGGGAATAATAGAACCCAATTAAGCATAACAAAAAAGTCCACTCTTCTTCGCGAAGGGTGGACCTTTTTTTCTTTGACGCAAGGCTTTCTAATACTCTCTCTCATTCGCCAAATTCCACATATTCAAAAAAGAGGCCTTAGTGATGTCAACCACTTTTTCCCAATTGATCTTTTCCACCTGGTCACCCGGCAAATGGTAATCGGGATGGCCGTCCGTATGATACCAAATAATAGGTATATTCAAAAGGGCGAACGAAGCATTGTCGCTCCCTCCTACCGGTTTATCCCAAGGACGATAATCAGGAGCCAGATTCAATCCATATTTCTTAATATCGTTTTTCAACCAGTCGCCAAACACAGGATGCGCCTCCGTATAAAAATAAACGACATGCGTAGGTTTGGACTCGTCATTATTACGACCTATCATATCATAATTCAGATACCCTTTCACCTTGTCCATCTCCGAGAATGTCTGCACAAAATACTTGGAACCTAACAAGCCCTTCTCTTCACCATCCCAGAAAGCAAAAATAACAGTCCGCTCCGGTTGGACGCCTGTTGCCAAAAATGCCTTAGCGACCTGCAAGACAGCAGAAACGCCCGAAGCATTATCGTCAGCCCCGTTATAGATCCGGTCGCCGTCCAGCATCGGATCAAAACCGAGATGATCGTAATGGGCGCCGATAATCACATATTCGTTCGGATTCTTACCCTCGATCTTTCCCAAAATATTGTTCATCATCAGTTTCTGGTGGACACCTTGTTTCAGTTTCGCGATTGAATCCGGATGAACCTGAAAACGGCCTTTCTTCTGCCGCTCCTTGTTACAGGCCTCGAAAGGCTGATAATAGGATTCAAACAAAGGCTTGATCCCCATCGTCTTCAAATTAGATACAATATATTCACCGGCAATACGTCCACCACGGAAACCGGCCTCACGCCCTTCCAAGGCATCGCTTGCCAGAAAACCGATATAGGCCTCGGCGTTCGTCTTGTTAATGACCTCCAACCCTTTCTTTTCAGGCGACCCGGCCCATAATGTAGCACTTAGCGCAACAGAGACTAAGCATAATCCCATTCTTCTCATTTCGATATTGTGTTTTACTGATTTATAGTTTTTTATATTATGTTTCCATTTCTTATTTCCCGCAAATATCCTTAAACGGACAATACATGCAGACCTTCCCATTCGAAGTTTGTACAAACGGTGTTTCCGTTCCGAAAATTTCATCCAAACAATTCCGCAGGCCATCTTCAAAATCCGCATCATAATTAGTGAAGTCCAAGACCTGTTCTGCTTTGGACCGATCGGCACGGTGATAAATCCCGGGGTCGAACGAAGGAGAAAAGAGAGTCCGCATATAATAGATACCCGGCCGAATAGGTTTTCCATTTTCAACCGGCCCGTACATCCACGCATACATAAATACCTGCATGACAGCCTTGGCACGGTCCGTTTCTTCCTTGTCGAAAAGGGCTTCGACAGAGGTAAACTGTGTCGTTCCGCTCCCACTCTTGTAATCGATGATGCGGACAGCATCATGTACCTCATCCACACGATCGATGAATCCTTTCAGTTGTATCTCGCTCTTATCCGTCAATGAGAAGAGGCGCTTTATCTTCTTTTCCGATTCGATATAACAGAAAGGAGTCAACTTGGAGTCCCGTTCCAACACTTTCTCCACATATTTGCGGATCATCTCACCGATCAGGAAATTCTGTCCGGTGAGCGGACGGATGACATCCGTCTTAAAGAAAATTTCAGCAAAGGCACGGGCAACCGCCCCCGTCAACATTGATGTATCTTTACGGATCGCTTTCAGTAAGTCAGCCGTTACCATCTTTCCGCAGAAAGGCTGGTACAATTCCTCCATCACCTTGTGCAGGATGCTTCCGAAAACATTACTTTCGATCGTCTCGCTAACTTCCTCTTCTTCCCGTATTCCTTCGACAACGGAAAAATAAAATTTGAGCGGACAATCCAAATAAGTATTGACCGCACTCGCCGATATCGCCCGCATCCCGCCCCGCCGAAAAGTCGCCAGACGGTTCATGACCTCCTCCGTCTTAGCCACCTGCAAGACTGAAGTCTTGGATGATGAAACATTATAAACGACCAGCTTGTTCTGTATCGGCTCCTCATAATGATAGTGCAACTGGTGCACAAAACGGCTCACCTCGCCTGTCTGCAATCCGTTGCTCCGGGTATCATAAAGCAGGCTGACATGATTGGCACGATAAATCAAACGGTAGAAATGATACGCCCAAACGCTGTCCTGATGTTCATAGGTCGGCAAACCGAAACCTCGGCGGAGATTATAAGGAATAAATGAATTGGCAGCTTTCCTCAACGGGAAAATTCCTTCATTCATCGAAAGGATAATCAACCGGTCAAAATCGAGCGCACGAGTCTCCAAAACCCCCATGATCTGCAAACCGGAAAGAGGTTCACCGCGGAAAGGGATCGTGATCGTGTCTGTCACACGTTTCAACAAGCGGAAATAGGTGTCGATTTTCATTTCGATATCCGCCTCCCGCATCACCTCCTTCATCCGATTGACTATGGTAAAATAGTGGAAAATGAACTCCTGCTCAATATCTTTTATCGACAATCGTTCATCGCCCTTTTCATTGTCAATTCCCAATTGTCCACTGTCAATTGCTTTATTGAGTTCCTGTAACACATCAACCAAATAATCAGAGAAAGATTCCACCGCAGTTATCGGAGTAAAAAGAATAGACAGCAAAGATGTCTTATTCAGATCATCATACGATATGTAGATCTTATTGTTCTCCGAAATATCTTTCACAAGTTTGGAGATTACCTCCGGAGAGTTAATCGAGATATAGCGATGGTTCAAGATCGGCAAGACATCCCGGTAATAAAACACCGGCCGCCGGTCCACATAACGAATGTTCTTTTGTAAAGCTAAAATATATTCCATCAAAGAAGCGACCGGTGTTCCGGCCAACGGATATCCCATCGTCACGTTGATCCGCTTGATCTGCTCGGGAATAGCATTCAAGACCGGAACCAGCAAATGTTCATCCGGCAAAATCACAGCCGTCCGTAATGCATCTTCCGTGCTCATTTCATCTTTTTCACAAAGTCCGCTTAAGATACTGTACACTTGCTTGGCTTGTCCGATACCAGAAGGAATACCGATCACCTCTATCTTGGGAATTGACAATTGACTATCGGCAGTCGACAATCGTTTATCATCTTCTTCATTGTCAACTGTCAATTGTCCATTATCAATCAACTGCGAAGGAAACCTCCTCAAATTGCGTTCCACAAAGTAAGAAGCTTTATTATTCAAGTCCGTCACTTTCGGCGAAGCATAATCCCAGTAAAAATCGGCTATCTCCCGTCTCTGTAACTCAGACAGAAAACGTTCCTCGGCCACAGAAAGGGCATTCAAGCCGACAAACACTACTTTTGCGTAGGGAAGATCACAACATTCGTTTTTCTCCATCCGCTCCACCACTTCCCGGAAAATCATGCCCTCATATCCCTTGCTTTCGGCAGCAAGTGCTTCCCGCAAATCAATATATAAGGCGTACAAGATTTGCCAAACTGCCAGGAATTGACTCTGGTTAGGCGTATCTCCTTTCGGATAAAAAGAAGACCAAAAAGTTCGGATAGCCGCAATTTGTTCTTGACTTAAAAAACTAAAATCACTTTCAATCTCACGAAGATCCGTCACATTCGTAAAAAGCATACGGGCATCAACCATGTACTTATCAATATCGTCAAAGTCATTCAACAACATTTCTCCCCAATAGAGGAACTCGTCGAATGTTTCGGAGGAACCGCTATGACTCAGATATATATCATACAATTTAAACAACATGCTTATCCGATCTGCTGTCTGCTTTCCACTCAATTGTACAAACAAATCGTTGATCGTCAGTATCGTCGGAGAGAAAAGTGGTTTCTCCGACACTTCCGACAAATATTTCTGAAAGAACAACCCTGCACGACGATTCGGGAAAACAAAAGCCAGACGGCTGACCTCCGCTCCATATTTAGAATAAAAAAGGGATGCGACCTGATATAAGAATGGTTTCACTTGATTAATGTTTTATAATGTGCCAATAACCGGCAAATTGATTTTTAAATTCCCCGTAAGATTGTAAAAAGCGGCATGCGCAATCTGAATAAAATTACCAAACACATCCACACTGCCCAAATTATGCCATAGCCCCAAAGAGACGGCCGGCAACAACACTTCATCCTGCCCACAACACCTGTAAAACATATCGGCATATCGGTTATCATTTGCTTTGTACATTTCCATATTATGATATTTTAGTTACAATGAATCCTTTCCTGTGATACAAATATAATGAAGAATACCAAAAGAACGGATTATCCGGACAAAAACAAAAAAAGGCTATCCTCACGGACAGCCAATCTTCATTGTTAACCTTAAATCTAATACCATGAAAAACACAATGCAAATATAGACATTTTATGTTATGCAGCATAGATTTTTGCTTGAAAATCCCATTTATTTATATCTATTTAACAAAATATGCTGCATAACATAATTAGTCAACATCTATTACGGTAGTTTGAGGCTCATTTTAGCACTTCGTTTTTGAATCAACAATATGATTTCAGTGTGATCGGGCCGGGAAAATACAACCCTAAATATATCAAAATAAAAAAGGCCAAACTCCGCTATCCCATAAGCGTCGAATGCCTTCTACATTCTCTCTCACCAGTCTTTAATAAAGACTACGGTGAAGAGACTACATTAATTTTTTTACCGATTTAATACTAATTTTTAGCGCCTTCGCTCATTTGGCTCATCAATCTGCGAATCTCAGCATTTACCCGCTGACACATTGAACCATTTCCTACTGACTGATAACGATCAGCCTGATAACGCAACATCGCTAAAGCACGCATACTTTTTTCATTTTCTCTCATCATCATAATTTTACTCATTTAAGTTCTCCACGCCGGAAGAACGATTAATAATAACTAAACCTAAACTTTCTTTTTGTTTACTGTACAAAGATAGATATTTTATTTGAATTTATGCTGTAAAACATACATAATATTTACCATTTAATCATATTTAATTTTTCGACAATTAATTCTTGCCTCGATTCGTCTAAACAATAGAATCCAATTTACCTGTAGTCGAATCAATTACAAATCCACGAACCGTTACATCTTTCGGAATCAGCGGATGTTTTTGTACCTGAGCCACTGTTTCACGAACCGAACCTTCCGGAGTGTCAAAGCCGCGCAACCATGATTTGAAATCAATTCCACAGTAACGCATCATATCGATATGTTCCGAAGGAATGCCACGCTTTTTCATTACCTCGATCATCTGTTCACTATCCATATGTTTAGCACCACAATCGGTATGGCCTATAATCATGACTTCGTTCACTCCCAATTCATAAATAGCCACAAGCAGACTCCGGATCACACTTCCGAAAGGATGGGATATAATAGCACCTGCATTCTTGATAATCTTGACATCTCCATTCTTTATACCCAAAGCTGCTGGCAGCAACTCCGTAAGGCGTGTGTCCATACAAGACACTATCGCGATCTTCTTATCAGGATATTTATTGGTGATAAACCGCTCATATCCTTTATTCTTTACAAATTCACGATTAAATTTCAATAATTCATCTATCATAATTACCCTATTTATTATATAACAGTTCAAAATCAAATAATGTTGAAATGTTTCAACGCATTGTACACACCGTTCTCGTCAACAGAAGTCGTCACATACCCGGCTGCACTCATCACATCCTCGGTCGCATTTCCCATAGCTATCCCGATCCCGGCATGCCTAAGCATCTGTATGTCATTACCTCCGTCGCCGAAGGCCATACATTCGTCCAGACCGATATGGAAATATTCCAGCATCTTGTCAATCCCGACCCGTTTACTGCTTCCAAGTGGTACGACATCCGTAAAAAGCGGATTCCACCGCGTGGATTCACATTGGGACAAGACCTTCATAATGCTTTTTTCCTGTTCTGTAGTAAAAAAGGCGATTAATTGATAAACCGTCTTTCCATAAATATCCTCGATCGGACGAATTGGAGGAGCCGGGAAATTCAACAAATGAAACACATCGCTTACCGTTTCATCCATATAGTTCATGAAAATCTCATCTTCCTGCACGAAGGCACACGGAAACTCTCCTTCCTTTTCCTGATAGCGCACCAAGGCTTCGATATCCTTATCAGGAATGCTGTGCTTATAAATCACATCGTCCTTTCCAGCATACACATAACCGCCATTCAACGTCACATAACCATCAAACTCAAGATCACCCAGATTGTTAATTGAACGGCGATGACGACCAGTCGCTATAAAAACTTTTATTCCTTTCTTCTTCAACAATTCAATCGCATGGAGGGTGGATTTCGGGACTACATGTGTTTTAAAACTAACCAATGTCCCATCAATATCAAAAAATACCGCTTTAATCATAACCTAAATTCGTTACCTTTTAAATCTCAACAAAGGTAAGAATAATTACAGATTTCCAAAGGTCATATAAAATTGCTATATTTGGACGCTGAAACATTTTATTTACAAACATGAAAACACTACTCTATTTATTGGCATTACTATTCATATCCGTTCCCTCTGCCTTTGCACAGGATATTGAAAAAGAAGCCGTCCCCGGACAAGAGCGGACTTTAGTCGAACGGCTCACTGGAGGGAAAAAAGTAATTGAAAGCGCAGAAATGAATTTCCAGCTTTTCACTTCGGCAAACGCCAATTTCACAGGTTCCGATTTCGACGGCATGAACTTCAAGCTGAATCGCGTCCGATTGGAAATAAAAGGAGATGTTTGGAAAAACCTTTCCTATCATTACCGGCAATCGTTCAACAAATACTCAGACCCTTATTCACTGGACAACCTTTCGTCCTCACTCGAATTGGCTTATGTCAATTTAAAAGTACATGACAAATTCGGCTTTACGATCGGTAAACAATTTGTCAATTTCGGAGGATACGAATATTTTGTCAATTCAATAAAAGTCCGTGAATTCAGCGAGTTCAACAACCTTCTGACCTGTTATCAGGCAGGTATTTCAGGCAACTGGCAGATCAATCCGGACCATGAACTTTGTTTTCAGATCGTAAACAACCGGAGCGGACAAGACAACGAAATCTATGCGACCGGACTACCGGAAAACACACGGGAGGCTAAAGTGCCTTTCATGTACACAGTTAACTGGAACAGTTACTATTTCGATCGTGTCCTGCAACTCCGTTATGCCGCCGCCATGGGGCAACAGACACAGAAACGTTATTCATATTATTTCACCTGTGGCAACACGATCGAAAAAGGTCCTCTGCTGACTTATCTGGATATCATGTATACCCGGCAGGGATTGGATCAGCATGGCGTTATCAGCCGCTTGCCTGAGACGGTCCAAACAGCTTGCAACACGGAGTACCTATCGGTCATCGCCGATGTGGACTACCGGATTCATCCACGCTGGAATGTCTACGTGAAAGGCGCTTATGAAACCGGAAGGATATACAAAGCGAACGGACCGTTTGCCAAAGGCATGTACCGCCGTTCCTGGAATGCACAAAGCAGCCTCGAATTTTTCCCAATCAAGAACAGCGACCTTTTTATCTTCCTCCTTTACACGTATCGCGGCGTTAAACTCGAAAAGCCGGCTCTGGACATGGGTGCGGTCGATCCCGACACGCACCGTATTTCATTAGGATTGGTATATTCGATTCCAGTATTTTAAACCTTCTCTTTCAAGTCTCTATTTATATATTTTTATCAGGTCATAAATAGAGACTATTTCCTGCCGTTCCGGATCATTCAAACAAAGCGGCCCCGACCAAATTATAATAGACAACCGTATATATCAACGGACTGACATAGCCGTTCTGGCCGGTCCCTCTGCTCCGCTTCTCATATTTTTCCGCATCATCCATACTCACAGGGATAAAGAACGCCTGATCCGGATTAACCGGCATGAAGTTAAAACCGCTGAAAGGAATACATTGTTTGGGAGAACTCCCCGAACGTGCCGGATAGGATAATGGATAGCCCTTATGGTCAAAGTCATAACCTTTATGGTTATTGTTCACTTTTATGAAATAGGTTTTCGCAAAATCAAAATCGGCCATTCCCTTTTCCAAGCGAGCCTGATATTCCTCTTTCAGTTTACGGAATTTAAACTGGTCACGCCGGCACTCCTGCCCCAATTCTTTACTGACGGCACTGATATAATTCAAGACTACCTTATCGTCTATCGGCAACTTATTGACACGAACACAACAAATAAACATTTGTTCAAGCGTCATTTCCTCACATTTTATAACAGGTTCGGGCATATTCACGACGATCTCGCCTTGTTCGATTGCTCGGTCAACCTCCACGAACAGTTTCTTATCAGGAGCTTTCTCACTTTCCAAGGCAAACACGACAGCTTTGTTCAGGAACATATTCTTATCTTCCGGCCGGATAATCTCACGAATGGAGAAAAGACAAGCAAAAAAGAAGGCATAAAAACTGTTTCATATTCATTAGATTAATTGGACCTTTATTCCGTTAAAACGCAATAAAGATAAACTTTTTCCAAAATATATGAAACTAATGATATTACAATAAATAAACATCATTTATATTCAGCTTAAATTGCAGGCCAAGAAATTCCGCAGCTTTCCTGCAAAGTAGCATCCGTCCGGTAAAAATCTCGAAATAGTCCATCACGGCACAGATTTCAGTATTGATCTTCAAATCAAGAGTGATCGTTTTCGAATCCGGCTCCAATATGACATCCGATTTCTCGGCAGCATAATTTACCCGGTCATGAATATCGAAATTGATCGTGGAACGGTTACGGACGCGGCTGCGGCGTACATCCGTCTTATCAGCGATTATCAGAGCTGCTGCAACGGCATTTACAGCAGCAGCCGTCTGTTCGTCATGGTTCCCGATAGCTGTAATAACGGTCGCCACATCTTCAGGTGGCATTCCCATCTTATCCAGAACACGAAAAGCCATCATAGCCCCACTTTGGGCGTGGTCGATACGGTTCACTACATTGCCGATATCGTGCATGAAACCGGCTATACGGGCTAATTCCACCTCATGAACATCATATCCCAACTTCTCCAATAAATCCCCTGCGATTTTCGCCACCTTCGTGCAATGAGCAAAGCTATGCTCCGTGTAGCCGATTACTTTCAACGACTCATCCGCTTGTTTGATATACGTCCGGATCTCTTCGGAGTTGCGGACATCTTCATATGTTACATTCATATTTTTATTTTTACCATATACGTTCATTAAACACAGAAAGATTCCATTTTGTTCCGTAAGAAAACCAGAAAGATATGAATTTCATATTATAAAAGCGTTTTACCGATCTTTTACGGAATAATAAAAAAGCGGAATCTCAAATACGAGACTCCGCTTTCTATTTTATCCGGGTGAAAAAGAATTTCCACCCTTAGATGATCAAAATCAAATTATTCTTCTACGCTCCAATTTTCAGCAGCCATACGTTTGTAGCTACGCAGACGCCATTTGGCGTTTTCTTCTGCGGCAGCAAACAATTCGGCAGCTTCAGCCGGATACTGTTTTGCAACAGATGCGAAACGAACTTCACCTTTCAGGAAGTCCTGGAACTTGCTCCAATCCGGTTCCTTGGAATCCAACGTGAACGGGTTCTTGCCTTCAGCTTCCAATGCAGGATTATAACGCCACAAATGCCAGTAACCACATGCGACAGCTTCTTTTTCTTCAGCTTGAGATTTACCCATACCCTTCTTCAAACCGTGGTTGATACAAGGAGCATAAGCGATGATCAAAGAAGGACCGTCATAAGCCTCAGCTTCGCGGATAGCCTTCAAAGTCTGAGCCTGATCGGCCCCCATAGCGATCTGAGCTACATAAACATAACCGTAAGTAGTAGCCATCATACCCAAGTCTTTCTTACGGACTCTCTTACCGGCTGCCGCAAACTTGGCGATTGCGCCGACCGGAGTAGCCTTTGAAGACTGACCGCCTGTATTTGAATAAACTTCAGTATCCAAAACCAGAATATTCACATTCTTACCGGAAGCAATCACATGGTCCAGACCACCGTAACCGATATCATAAGAAGCACCGTCACCACCGATAATCCACTGTGAACGTTTTACCAGGAAGTGGCTTAATTCGGCGATAGTAGCGCAATTCGGACATTTATCCTTATTCGCTTCAACCATCGGTATGATCTTTTCAGCCAATTCCTTTGTCTTGTCTGCATCGTTCTGATTAGCGATCCATTCTTTATACAACTCTTTGTCAGCCGGACAAGCTTCGTTTGCAATTGAAGCTTCCATAGCCGCCTGAATACGTTTACGCATCTTTTCATTGGCCAGTTCCATACCCAGACCGAATTCACAGAAATCTTCGAAGAGAGAGTTAGCCCATGCAGGACCTTCACCCTTTTCGTTCGTCGTATACGGAGTAGAAGGAACAGAACCTGAATAGATAGAAGAACATCCCGTAGCGTTAGCAACCATTTCACGGTCACCGAACAACTGAGAAATCAATTTTACATACGGAGTTTCACCACAACCGGAACAAGCGCCTGAGAACTCGAACAACGGAGTAGCGAACTGAGAATTCTTCACGTTAGACTTGATGTCTACCAAATTCTGCTTAGAGCTTACATTAGCCACACAATATGCCCAGTTGTCAGCTTCGGCCAACTGACCTTCCAGCGGAGCCATAGACAACGCCTTGTTGCCCTTGAATCCCGGACAGATATCAGCACAGTTACCACAACCCAAGCAGTCCATAACATCTACCTGCATACGGAACTTCATACCCTTCATTGTAGCCGGAGCTTTCACATCCAACATCGGGAAGTTTGCACCCTTCTGTTCTTCGTCATTCAAAACGAACGGACGGATAGAAGCGTGAGGACAAACATAAGCACACTGGTTACACTGGATACAGTTCGCTTCGTTCCAAACCGGAACAAATGCTGCTACACCACGTTTTTCATATTTTGCAGTGCCCTGATACCATGTTCCGTCTTCGATACCCTTGAAAGCGGAAACCTTCAACAGGTCGCCATCCTGAGCGTTGATAGGACGAACCACTTCATTGATGAATGCAGGATCGTTGTTTACGACAGCTTCATCATCCGGCAGGTTAGCCCATGCGGGATCGACAGTCAACTGGTTGTATTCACCACCACGGTCGACAGCTGCATAGTTCTTGTTCACAACATCCTCACCCTTCTTGCCATAAGACTTCACGATGAATTTCTTCATCTGTTCGATAGCTAAGTCAGAAGGAATTACGCCAGTGATACGGAAGAATGCAGACTGCAGGATTGTATTGGTACGGTTACCCAAACCGATCTCCAATGCGATCTGTGTAGCGTTGATATAATAAACCGTGATATTTTTCTGAGCAAAATAACGTTTTACGCGGTTAGGCAGATGTTTTGCCAACTCTTCACCATTCCATACTGTGTTCAGCAAGAATGTACCGTTCTCACGCAAACCGCGGGTTACATCGTACATACGCAGGTAAGCTTGGACGTGGCAAGCTACGAAGTTCGGTGTGTTCACCAAATAGGTAGAACGGATCGGATGATCACCGAAACGCAGATGAGAACAAGTGAAACCACCGGATTTCTTAGAGTCGTAGGAGAAGTAAGCCTGGCAATATTTATTTGTATTGTCGCCGATGATCTTGACAGAGTTCTTGTTGGCACCGACAGTACCGTCTGCACCCAAACCATAGAACTTAGCTTCGAACATGCCTTCGCCACCCAATGCGATCTCCTCTTTCTGAGGCAGAGATGTGAAAGTTACGTCATCCACGATACCGATCGTGAACTGGTTCTTCGGCATCGGCAACGCCAGGTTTTCATATACGGAAAGAATCTGGGCAGGAGTCGTATCCTTAGATCCCAGTCCATAACGGCCGCCTACGATAACCGGAGCATCTTCCTGACCATAGAAACAGTCTTTTACATCCAGATACAGAGGTTCGCCTACTGCACCCGGTTCTTTTGTACGGTCCAGAACAGCAATACGCTTAGCAGTCTTAGGAACAGCTGCCAGGAAGTGTTTAGCCGAGAACGGACGATACAGGTGGACAGAAACCAAACCTACTTTTTCACCCTTAGCTGTCAGGTAGTCGATTGCTTCGCGTGCAGCTTCGGTTACAGAACCCATTGCAATGATTACACGTTCCGCATCTTCAGCTCCGTAGTAATCGAACAAACCGTATTTACGGCCTGTGATCTTGGAGATTTCGTTCATATATTCCTCTACGATAGCAGGAACTGCATCATAGTAAGAGTTGCTTGATTCTCTGTGCTGGAAGAAGTGGTCAGGGTTTTCAGCCATACCGCGTGCAACCGGATTTTTCGGGTTCAAGGCACGTGCGCGGAATTCAGCCAGGGCCTTCTGGTCGATCAGCGGAGCCAGGTCTTCATTTTCCAATGCTTCGATCTTCTGGATTTCGTGAGATGTACGGAAACCGTCGAAGAAGTTCATGAACGGAACACGGGATTTGATTGTAGCCAAGTGGGCAACACCGGCCAAATCCATAACTTCCTGTACGGAACCTTCGGCCAACATGGCGAAACCTGTCTGACGGGCAGACATTACGTCCTGATGGTCACCAAAAATACACAGTGCATGAGAAGCCAATGTACGAGCAGATACATGGAATACGCAAGGCAACAATTCACCTGCGATCTTGTACATGTTCGGGATCATCAGCAACAAACCCTGAGAAGCCGTGTAAGTCGTAGTCAGTGCACCTGCCTGCAATGAACCGTGAACTGCACCGGCAGCACCACCTTCAGATTGCATTTCCTGCACCATTACAGTTTCGCCGAAAATATTCTTACGTCCGGCAGCAGCCCATTCATCTACATATTCTGCCATTGTAGATGACGGAGTGATGGGGTAAATCGCAGCAACTTCACTGAACATATAAGAAATATGTGCAGCAGCCTGATTGCCATCACAGGTTAAAAATTTCTTCTGTTTTGTCATAGACTTTTACTATTAGTATTTAAAAAGATTTCAATATAAAAAACCGAAAAGCCAAAGCGGAATCATGTTGTCCTCTCCTACCTCGACCTTATCGATTGCATAATACAGATCAGGATTGTTCTTCACTTTCATGTTTTCTTCAATCCTGAAATTGTACGTTTCATTGACTAAAAAATGTGCGTTCTTCCCGCCCTCATTCAATCTATTGTCCTTCAAAAGCTGGTTATAAAAGAATGATTCGCGGACAGATTGCATATTCACCTCCATCGGCCGGATAGGATACATCAGATTGGAATTGTACATATACACTTTAGAGGGTTTCTTGGGAAAGGACTCTCCCACCGGATAAAGCATATTCATCAAACGAGCATCGGCCAGATATTTGATATAGTTCATCACAGTGGCCCGCGATGTCTCTATATCTTTGCTCAACTGGCTTACATTGGGCGTACAAGGGGCACTTGTCGCTAACAGGTAAAGCAGCTTGCGCAATTTTGGCAGATAACTTTGTTCAATTTGTTTTATGTATAACACGTCTACTTCCAACATCATATTCATGGTCTTCAGCAGATTCTCCGAGAAATTGCGTTTCTCCAAGAAGAAAGGATAGAAACCATGATGCAGATAATCCTGAAAATATGCCATCGGTTTCCCCACCGAGCAGATACCTTTCGCTATTTCCTGATGGCCGGCCAATATATCTTCAAACGTATAAGCCGGAAAACTATTCCCGGACATCAGATTAAAAAATTCCCGGAATGAAAAACCTCGCAAGTTATACGAAACCACCTTGCCTGACAGATCAGGATTCTCCTCTTTTAACCGCATGACGGAAGAACCGGAAAAAATGATCTTCAAGTCGTTGAAGTTATCGTAACAATAGCGGAGTTCTTTCGACCACCCCGAATATTTGAACACTTGATCGATCAACAGCACTTTCCCCCCTTTTGCCCTGAACTCAGAGGCAAAATCAACCAACGTACGTTCCGTAAAATAAAAATGATTCAGATTTATGTAAAGACATTCCTTATTGTCCGTGCCAAAATGTTCACGGGCATAATCCAGCAGAAAAGTAGTCTTTCCCACTCCGCGAGAACCCTTAATACCGATCAACCGGTCATTCCAGTCGATCTCATCCATCAGCCCTCTGCGAACCGGCGAATACAAATGTTCAACCAAGTATTTATGTGTTTTAAAGAATGCTTCCACCTTTTCGATTGACAATTGACAATTTATCCACTGTATTTAACGGGGCAAATATAAATATTCTTTCCCATATTGCAATGCCGAGTTTGCAATTTTGACAAAAAATATCTACTCTAAATTATCAATTATCTTTTTTTATTGTTAACTATTCTATTATCGTTACCCAGCCGTAAGTATCAGGTTCGTCACCATACTGGATAGCACGCAATTTATTGTATAGTTTTTCGCAAACAGGTCCCGGCTTACCGTCTTTTGCAATCACATAAGACTTATTGATATCCAAGTCGTCGATCTGTGAAATCGGAGCGATAACTGCGGCAGTTCCACATTCGGCTGCTTCATCGAACGTTGCGATTTCTTCAACCGGAACCGGGCGGCGTTCCACTGTCAGGCCCATATCGGTTGCCAATTGCTGCAAACTCTTGTTCGTGATGGAAGGCAGGATAGAATGAGACTGCGGAGTGATATAACTATTACCACGGATTCCGAAAAAGTTGGCCGGACCGCATTCATCCAGATATTTCTTTTCTTTCGGATCCAGATATAAAACAGCGGCATAACCCAGTTCGTGAGCCTTTTCGCCTGCTACGAGGCTGGCGGCATAATTGCCACCGACTTTGATCGTACCGGTTCCCTGAGGAGCAGCGCGGTCATAATCACGCATGATACATACTTTGGAAGGCTTGAAGCCTCCTTTGAAATACGGTCCCACCGGCGTTACAAACACCATGAACATATATTCGGGAGCCGGCCTCACACCCACCTGGGCCCCCAAACCGATCATCAACGGGCGGATATACAGGGCGGCCCCGCTTTCATAAGGCGGAACAAAACGTTCGTTCAGTTTTACTACCTTGCGAACAGCTTCCTCAAACTTCTCAACGGGCAGTTCGGCCATTTTGATACCACGGCTGGAAGATTGCATACGTTTACCGTTCTCATCCATACGGAACACACGGATCTTACC
Source organism: uncultured Parabacteroides sp. (assembly GCA_910577325.1). Taxonomy (GTDB): domain Bacteria; phylum Bacteroidota; class Bacteroidia; order Bacteroidales; family Tannerellaceae; genus Parabacteroides. The sequence goes on along the minus strand of CAJTMR010000002.1, from coordinate 53,398 downwards.
ATCTTTTCCCTTGAACGCCTTCAGCCCTTCAAACGACTCCTGTCCATAATGCAAACATGTGGCAGCCATATGAATATTGATGATCTCGGAAGAACTTACTTCCAATTCGCCCCATTTACCATCCCGATAGTAACACCTTACATTATAGTCTGTCTTCATATAGCCGAATGACAGATCAGACCAATTAATATTTTCCATATCTTATTTCAAATTAGATTACTGACAGGCAAAGGTATTAATAAAAAATGAAAAACGGCAGCAGGCAACTCAATTAATCCATACGGATGAATAGCCACGCAAGTCATGTATTCGCTACCCAACATGATTCCGGATAAAATCATAATTTCAAAGAGGAGAAGAAAAGTTTTTATATACAAAGTATCATTGCTCTACCGGAATAAATACTTAAATTTGTTGTTAAATTCTACAAACAACTTATATGGAACTGTCAGCAAGTAAACCCACACGTATTGAAGTGGTTGATGCATTAAGAGGATTCGCCGTCATGGCTATTATTTTAGTACATAATCTGGAACATTTTATTTTTCCAGTCTATCCGACCGAACAACCTACATGGCTGGCAGTCCTTAATGACGGAGTGTTTAACGTCACATTCTCCCTGTTTGCAGGTAAAGCTTATGCCATTTTCGCCCTCCTATTCGGATTTACATTTTATATCCAGTGTCATAATCAGGAAAAGAAAGGAAAAGATTTCGGTTACCGTTTTTTATGGCGATTGATTCTGCTTGTTGGTTTCGCGACACTGAACGCTGCTTTTTTCCCAGCCGGAGATGTACTGCTTTTATTTGCCATAGTAGGTTTGATATTATTCCTAATTCGCAAATGGAGCAATAAAGCAATCCTTGTGACCGCTACGATATTGCTGCTGCAACCGATCGAATGGTATCATTACATAGTATTCCTGCTTGATCCAGCCTATACATTACCTGATCTTGGCGTAAGTGCCATGTACAATGAAGTTGCCGAATATACCCAAGCCGGGGATTTCCGGGATTTTATCTGGGGTAATGTCACTTTAGGACAAAAAGCCAGTTTGTATTGGGCAATCGGGGCAGGTCGTTTCCTACAAACGGCTGGGTTGTTCCTGTCAGGATTTTATATCGGTCGAAAAGAATTATTCATCACCACGGATTCTCATCTGCGCTTCTGGATAAAGACCCTCATTATTGCAGCAATCTGTTTCGCTCCACTATATTCGTTAAAGGAACAAATCATGGCAAGCGACAATGCCCTGGTCAGACAAACTGCAGGAACAGCTTTTGACATGTGGCAAAAATTTGCATTTACCCTCATCCTTGTTTCCTCATTTATAATCTTGTACCAGAAAGAATGTTTCAAAAAAGCAGTTTCCGCTTTACACTTCTATGGAAAGATGAGCTTGACTAATTATATTGGACAGTCAATTCTGGGTGCTATTATTTATTTCCCTTTCGGACTTTATTTAGCCCCTTATTGCGGTTATACGGCAAGTTTGCTGATCGGGTTCGTCCTCTTCCTGCTACAAGTTTGGTTCTGCAAATGGTGGCTGGCAAACCACAAACAAGGTCCTTTGGAAAGCATCTGGCACAAATGGACATGGATGTTTACGGATAATGATAAATAAAGTACCGAGGTAGTGTCAAAGGAAAAACATCCCGACACTACCTCACCGTAGCACTGAAACCCTACTTTCTTTCTTCGTTTGTTTTCCGTGCCAATTCAAACAATTCCGGGTTAATGTGGCAATAACCACCCACATTTTTATTCAAGTAATCCTGATGATATTCTTCAGCTATATAAAAATTAGCGAGCGGTATCACCTCGATAGCAATCGGCTTCGTATATTCTTTTGCCAATCCTTTAATAGCGTCTTCGATCACCGGTACATCTTTTTTATCAGTATAATAAATACCCGTACGATACTGTAAACCATTATCTCCGCCCTGACGATTGACACTTGTCGGATCTATCGTCTGAAAATACAGATTCAACAATAGATCCAGATCAACCGTTTGCGGGTCATAAACGACCTTCACCGTTTCTACAGCTCCGGTATTCCCGGTACATACATCTTTGTATGTAGGATTGGGAACCTGACTGTTTGCATAGCCTACTTCTGTTGTTTCCACACCTCTGATCTGTTTCAAAAAATGTTCAGTACCCCAGAAACAACCGCCTGCCAAATATATTTCAGCCTTGTCTTTCATATTCATATTTTCTTGTTTAATTAAGCCAAACCCTTATCACCGGCCTAAACCGATGGCAATGACTATGCAATAATAGTAATATTTTTCATAGCCTTTTCATTTCTCAAATAACAAATCGAAAATATTTTTGGCGTCAATAGTAATAAAATCCATAACAGATACTACCGCTTTGGCGTTAATTTTGAACAATACATCCCTGATTTCCTAAAAGAACTCAAACTGATATAGTTATTTCAATTTTATTTTTCATCTTTGTAAAAATAACAAGACAAGAATATGAACAAAATTAAAATAGCAATTTCCGGTATAGGAGCCGTAGGCGGTTACTATGGAGGATTATTAGCTGCTCGTTACAAAGACTCCGAAGAGATTGACATCTATTTCATCTCCCGTGGCGAAAACCTAAAAAAGATCCGTGAGAACGACGGCATCGAAGTCAAAAATTCATTCCTGACGATCAAAGCAAAACCAACCCTCGCAACCGACAACCCAGCCGAAATAGGGCCGGTGGATTACCTGTTCTGTTGCACCAAAAGCTATGATTTGGAGAAGAATATAGCTCAATTAGCTCCGGTGATCGGTTCGAAAACAGTCATCATTCCCCTACAGAACGGAGTAGACATAGCGGAACGCATACAACCGCTATTACCAAACAACGAAATTTGGAAAGGATGTGTCTACATCAATTCCCGCTTAGTCAGACCGGGAAGGGTGGAAAAGTTCACGATAAAGGACCGGATGTTTTTCGGTAGTAAACAGGGGAATAAGATACGACAGAAAGAATTGCAGGAGATATTGGCAAATGCCCGTATCCTTACCACAATACCGGATGATATCGACTTGGAGATTTGGAAAAAGTTCTTCATGATCTCAACTGCCGCCACCATCACCTCCTATTTCAATGAGACGATTGGCGAAGTGATTAACAAACATATCAACCTATTCATTACGTTAGGTTATGAACTCAAAAGCGTAGCTGTAGCCAAAGGCATTTCTCTGCCAGACAACCAAGTTTTCTCCGCCATAGATGCACAAAAAATCATGCCAAACAATTCCACCACCTCCATGCACAGTGATTTCCAAAAAGGCAATCGCACCGAGGTAGAAACATTGACAGGCTATGTAGTACGAGCCGCTCAAGAATTAGATATCGAAGTTCCGACCTATCAGTTCATGTATAAAGGATTAACCGAATTTCCCTATCCGGATTCAAATTAACCTCCTGATTAAGGGGAAGTGATTTTTATCCCCATACTAAGCATGTGACTTTTACATACAGATAATTCTATCTTCTAATAATTTAAATATATGAAAAACAAATTTTATCTCTATCTTATCCTGTGTTTTCTATTCAATATGGCAGGATATTCTCAAAGCATGGTTTTTGAATCGATCTCTTTTGAAAGTAACAAATTAGGCAGAAAAGTTTCTTATTCCATCTACCTGCCCTCCGACTACAACATTTCGAAAAGAAACTATCCTGTCCTATACCTCTTGCACGGTTATACAGACAATGAGACTAATTGGATACAGATGGGGCAAATGAAAACGATTACCGACCGTGCCATCGCAAATGAGGAAGCCGTACCAATGATCATTGTCATGCCTGACGCATGGGACACTTGGTATATCAACCAATACGACGGAAAAGTGCCTTATGAAGACATGTTTTTCGAGGAACTCGTCCCCTATATAGAAAAAACATACCGGATTCGCAGTAATAAAGAAAGCCGAGCAATAGCCGGGTTGTCGATGGGCGGGTACGGTTCATTCCTATACAGCTTGCATCATCCGGATATGTTCTGTGCCTGTGCCCCGTTGAGTGCCGCCGTATTCGACGACACGGTCATGGAGGCAAGAAAAAACAAATCGCACAAGGATCTGTTCAACCGTCTGTTCGGACCGAAGGATGAACATTGGCAACAAAACAATGTCCTGAGACTCCTGTCCGACTGGGCCCCAAACAATCTACCTCAAACCCACTATTACATCGATTGCGGTGATGATGACAATCTGCTCGAAGGAAACATGCAGGCACACCGGATCATGAAGCAAAAAGGAATCCGACACGAATTCCGGGTACGAGACGGAGGTCACAACTGGACCTATTGGCGGACAGCTTTACCTGAAGTGCTGAAATTTGTCAGCCAAGTTTTTTGCAGAAGTTGACAAAATCGCGATATTATTACATCAATCCATAATTCGCATAAGTTGCAACCATTAGGTGAAACTGTCGTAATTTCCTAACCATAATGTTGCAAAGCATGTAAAAAACAAACGATGAAAAAAGAATACAAAAAAGAGCTGCTCCCTTGACAGAAGCAGCTCTTTTTTTAAATAATCTACTGATTAACTCTTTTTCAATACCTTCGTCAGATCTTCCGGGGTTATATTGGAGGCGATAATAATCCCTTCGTCGTTGATCAAGAAGTTGCGGAATCCCTTTTGCAGGTTATACTTCCCAAACAATTCTGACTTCTTACCAAGTTCTTCATGAAATTGCTTTGTACCTTCCAGTTTATCAGCTTTTACTGTTTCGGTAAAAATAGATTCCTTCTCGTCCAAAGAAATCGAATACATCGCAATCTTGTCTGAATTCAACTTGTTGACTTCATTCCATAATTGAACGTTACGGGCTCGCGATTCAGCATCGTAAACTGCCCAGAAATTCAACAAAGTGTAACGTCCTGAATGATTTTGGAAACTAAAATTCCTTTCGTTTCCCAAAGACTCTATTCTCGGGGCAAGGTCGCCAGGGTTAATACCGACTGTCGGCTTTGCGTTTTTAGTTCCGGCAGACACTGCAAATAGCGCAACCGCAACAAAGAGAACATAAGCTCTTACCTTCATATCATCATTTTTATGTTAAACTTAATCGGAGTATCATCTAAAATCTTCTACTCCGACTCCTGATTTTCAGGAAGTAAACAAGGGATTTTCCTTCGCTAAGGAATCGTTTCCTTGTTTTTAACGATTGCAAATATACAGGCAAAAAACCTATCCCACCAAACGATATAACACTTTTCAATCGAAAAGCAAGATTTTTTATATGTTTTATTGCATCAATAGAACGAAAATAGCATGTTTTGCAACACTCTATTAATCTTATTTTACATATAGTCGTCTATCATGTTGATAAAGTAAAAGCTATTGTCTCTTTTTTCAAAATACCCGATAACCTAAATCAAAACCCATACCCATAGAATCGAATTTACAGGACACATATTGAATCCATTGATTACCAGAACCTGTTATTCTCCTGGCTATATTCAAACCCTACGCTCCTCAGTTTCTGAATAAGCGTCTCTTTCTTAATATGCATATCGTCGCACAGTTCATCAAGAGAAGAATAATTATCACGTAATTTCATATTGATAATGCTAAAAAGCATCATCGGATCTTCCGGCAGTGTCATAAATTCATCATTTAATCATATATTACATGCTTTTGTCTTCAAAAGGATAGAGAAAACGGGCATATTAAAAAAACGCAGATATACATCTAACATGTACAGAGCGTAAATCAAAAAATGGAATTGTAACGGAAACGCACGAGAGCACGTCTCCGTTATAATTCCATTTTAGCACTTAATGCTTAACTGACGTAGTACGTCACGAATCTTTTCGAATGTGGTGATACGGGTCGGAACCAGAGGCAAGCGTAATTTATTTTCAATAAAGCCCATTGCATTCAGTATACTCTTCGCTCCAGCCGGATTACCATCGACAAACAGCAAACTAAACAATTCCGTAAAACTATGATGGATCGTCCGGGCACTATTGTAATCGCCTGCCAATGCCAACCGCACCATACGGCTGAACTCACGTGGGAAAGCATTACCGATTACGGATATCACCCCAACAGCCCCCAACGTAATCAGCGGGAACGTGATACCGTCATCTCCTGAAATCACATTAAAGTTCGCCGGTTTGTTCTTGATGATATCGTCCATCTGAGTAATATTGCCGGAAGCCTCCTTGACTGCAATCACGTTCTTAAACTCACGAGCAATACGCAACGTTGTCTCAGCCGTCATGTTCACGCCAGTACGTCCCGGAACGTTATACAAGACAATGGGCAACGCTGTCGCCTCCGAAATAGCTTTATAATGCTGATAGATTCCTTCCTGAGACGGTTTATTATAGTAAGGTACGACTGACAGGATCGCATCTATACCATCAAAATTATCGTTTTTCAACTTTTCGACAACTGAACGCGTACAGTTTCCACCAACACCCAACACGATAGGAATACGTCCATTTACTTTTGTTACGACCAAATTGATTATATTCTTCTTTTCTTCTTCTGTAAGCGTAGGAGTTTCTGCCGTGGTACCTAACACAACCAGATAGTCAGTCCCATTCTGTAACTGATAGTCTACAAGCTGAGCCAACGCCTCATAATCTACACTTTCATCTTCTTTAAAGGGAGTGATTAATGCCACACCCATTCCTTTTAAATTTATGTCTGCCATGATTATTAATTGATAATTGACAATTGATAATTGAAAAAAGATGATGGAACATTAATTATCAATTGTCCATTGTCCATTATCAATTATCAATCGGCACTGCAAAAATAAGGAATTTATATCATTTTGAACGTATCGCCTCTAAATAAAATAATATATGTCCAAACAAGTACTTGATATCTTCACGCTCTGTTACTGATATGGACAAATCATACAAATCAATATCGGCATGCTTCACTCCCACCTTGAATTCACAAGGATGCTGTAGCATAAGGTATTGCATCGGATAACAATCGGGAGGCGTAAGATCAATGAGGAGATCCGCCTTGATCGCCTTGAATCGATCCAAGACAGAGCGAAAAGGAACCTGCCAGATATTCACATCCTTACCAGCATGGATCTGAACGTAAGAAGCATTCATTTCCGGGGTCGACTCTCCCGAGACATAAACACAAGCCTGTACCCATTTATTCTTCCTGCGCAAAACGTTTAGGCAAGACTCCGCTAATTCGTGGTCATTTGCCTGATATAGAACCAAAATATGACTCACATCTTCCAATGCACGAGACTCATGCTTACGGCAGGCTGCCCCGAAAGCTAAAGACTGCACTTTTTTCTTAATAAAATAATCCGTCAGTCTCATTCAACTATCATACCTAAAAATTCGTCTTCGCTTATGATCTTCACCCCCAACTTGGCAGCCTTCTCTAATTTGGCCGGCCCCATATTATCTCCCGCCAAAATATAATCGGTCTTACCAGAAACCGAACCGCTGTTCTTTCCACCATGCTGCTCAATCATAGCCTTATATTCGTCACGCGAGTACTTGGCGAATGTCCCGCTGATAACAATGCTCAACCCCTTCAGTTTATCAGAACGGTTCGCCAAAACTTCTTCGGCTACGGACATCTGTAATCCGTATTCTTTCAAACGGTTCACCAAAATCCTATTACGCTCGTCGGCAAAGTAAGCGATAATACTCCGGGCAATCCGTTCCCCGATCTCATCTACAGCTATCAAATCTTCAAAAGAAGCCTGTTCCAACTGATCCATAGAGTGGAAAGCGGAAACCAAGCGCTTTGCTACTGTTTCACCCACAAAACGAATACCCAATCCATAAAGGACTCGTTCGAAAGGAACCTTTTTGGACTCCTCAAGACTCGCCATCAGATTGCGGGCACTCTTGTCAGCCCAACGTTCCAAGCGCAGTAAATCAGATATTTTCAACATATAAAGATCGGCCATATCCTTGACATAACCCGCTTCATACAAATCTTCGACAGTCTCCGGCCCCATATTAATATTCATGGCCCTCCGGGTAACAAAATGTTCGATCTTCCCTTTGATCTGAGGAGGGCATCCGGCTTCGTTCGGACAGTAATGGGCCGCTTCTCCTTCAGGACGCATCAAGGGTGTGCCACATTCAGGACAGGAACGGATAAAACGGACCTTGTCGCCTACCAACAAACCACGAGTCTCGACACATACGCCGACAATCTTCGGAATAATCTCGCCACCTTTTTCCACAAACACACTATCTCCCAAATGCAGGTCGAGCCCCTCGATAATATCTGCATTGTGAAGAGATGCACGCTTTACAATCGTGCCGGCCAACAAGACCGGCTCCAAGTTGGCTACCGGAGTAACGGTTCCTGTCCGCCCGACTTGGAAAGAGACGGAGTTAAGACGTGTCACTGCACGTTCGGCCTGAAACTTATAGGCAATCGCCCAACGCGGGTTCTTGGCTGTAAATCCCAGATTGCGTTGTTGGCGCAATGAGTTCACTTTCAAAACAATCCCATCTGTCGCAACTGGCAGATTCTTACGTTCAGCATCCCAATAAGCAATATAATCATATATATCTTCCAAACTATTGCACACACGGATCACATCCGGTATCTTGAACCCCCATAAACGAGCCGCCTCCAGATTATCAAAATGCGTCTCTGCCGGTAATACCTCTCCCAACAAATAATAAAAATAAGCATCCAACTTACGAGCCGCGACAATCGCCGGATTCTGTTGCTTCAACGTGCCGGAAGCGGCATTGCGGGGATTGGCAAAAAGAGGTTCCTCCTGTTCTTCACGTTCCTTGTTCAAACGATCGAACTCCCTCCAAGGAAGCAAGATCTCCCCCCTTATTTCAAATATTGCGGGGTATCGGTCACCCATCAGTTTCAAAGGAACCGAACGGATTGTCTTTACATTGGCCGTAACATCGTCACCACGTGTCCCGTCGCCACGCGTCACGGCCCGGATCAAGCGTCCATCCTCGTATGTCAGAGAGATGGACGTCCCGTCATATTTCAACTCGGCAACGATCTCGAAAGGCTCATTCAAATCACGAGCTATGCGCTCGTAAAAATCCTTCACTTCATCTTCCGAATAGGTATTGCCTAACGAAAGCATCGGATACCTATGCACTACCTGTTCAAACTCTTTAGAAAGGTCGCTCCCTACCCGCTGTGTTGGCGAATAAGGGTCAGCATATTCGGGATGTGCCTCTTCAAGCACCTGCAACTCCTTCATCATCTCATCGAACTCACGGTCTGATACTGTCGGTGCCGAAAGTACATAATAATTATAATTATGTTGTTCCAGCGCTTCGCGAAGTGCCTTTATTTTATCTTTTGCCATCATTTCAGTTGAAAATTAAAAGTTAAAAAGAAAGATATATGAATCTCGCCTTTCAACTAATATATTAGTTCTACATTATCAATCCACATCGTATTGCCCGGCGAACCGATGTAGGCCCCGCCGTGACTGGAAGTAAACTGTAAGATGAGATGAGTCGGCAATTCGCCTTCCGCCGCCCAACCTACTTCCTGAATAGGGACACTCTCCCCCCGACTATTCAAGGCATAACGTTCTTCCACCTGAATCCGCATATAGGATTTATATTCCGGATGCTTCGTAATATCGCCATACAGGATCGGATAGGTCGCATCATTTATCCAACTGTTGCTGGATTCCGTATAGCGCTGCACTATCGTCCCGACACGTTTGGCATAAATGTTTCCATCTTTATCTTCCCAACGTTTCTGAAGCAAAAGAATAGCTGCGATCGAATCCTGTCCGGCGACCATCGACTTACGACTAAAGCCGGTACTACGAATACGGTTCTTTTCCGGAGCCAGTTTCACCTTATAGTCAAAACGCAACGCCTTCGGCTTCTTGGTAAACGCCACTCCGCTGTTCAACATGGCTTGCGGATTCTTGGTTCCTTTTATCGGTTCGTGCACCGTTCCCAAAAAAACGGAACCGGCAGCCACCACTTCGATATCGACTATACCCAAAACCTTTACACTTTCCATGCGTGTCTCCAAGCGTGCACACCAACCGCCGTCCCGCCTTTCAGGAAAGACAGATGTATTCGTCTTCACCACGCCTGCCACCTTTGCCATCACATTGGAATTCGCCCACGGCGAACCACCTCTGTTCGTATAGGCTATGTTACCGATGATCGTATCTGTCGGCCCGAGTTCATAAAGATACTTCGTATTTCCTCCGATAATACCGGATTCATGTATCTCACGAACGACCCAATGGTCCATATCCCCAAAACCGAGCGGCATCACATGCTCTTGACAATTGACAAGAGACAATTGACAAGAGACAATTGACAAGAGAAAGAGGAGTTTTGCTTTATGTTTCATTTCAAATTCTATTTTTTTTAAATTCGACAATAGTCAACAACAGACTATTGTTAATTGACAACGAAGATTTTTCCGTCCTCCCCAATTGTCCATTATAAAGAATATCCCCACTCTTTGAGAGCCATTCCCCAATTTTCCTCAACAAGCCGTACCGTGCGGTCGTCATACTTGTACCGGTTCTTCTTATAGCCCTTCTTTTTCCCGAGATATTTCTCGATTTCATCTTTAGACTCTTCAAAGCCGGGGAGGTTTAATTTCTTGTATATATCCTCTGTCATGGCGAAAGCATCCTGTTCGAAATCCTCAAACTTCACCTCTACCAGGTTTCCTTCGGGTATCAGATGCTTTTGTTCTTCATATTTATAGAACAAACGGCGATATACTTCGATAAAATTACTTTCGATCTGCTCGGTGGAGATATTCTGTAAGCGTAGTGGCTGGATCGTATTGGTAAAGAAACTACGCGTGCTCTCGAACACCGTGTAGGGATTCCGTTTCAGATAGATAAATTTAGCATTCGGAAACATTTCAACCAATGTCTTCACGCGTCCCGTATGAGGCGGGTTCTTGCTCAGAAACTGAGTTCCTTTCGTATTCCAGAGGGAAATCTTGATCAGTTTGAGGAACGTTTCCTTAAACACTTCCCGCTCGTGTTCGCTGATATTGTCGAAAAGCAGATAACGGTCGCAATATTCGAGCATATGCTTCGGGAAGAACCAGAAATTATAATACGTGTAAGGCATCATATTTGCCAAGGCAAATTCCTCTTCCTGGGGAAGATCCACCTTCAACTCCATATTATCGGTCGGACGCTTGTCAGGCATCAAGAACGCCATGTTCTTCTTGAAGAAAGGCTGTCCCCAAAGCATCAGGTTCGGGAATACGGTCTGATAGGTCGTGTTGTAGCCGAAATGCTTGTCGCATGAGAAAACATTGTGCATAAAAGTCGTTCCACTACGCCAATGTCCGAGAATGAATACCGGGTCCATCTCCAACGGCTTGTCCGCAATCTTACGGTAACGCGCATCTTCGAACGGTTGCAACAGGCTGAGCAGGCGGCAAACAGATTTAGTCAGAAAATATTTATTACGAAATCCTTTGTCGATCGTTTTATTGGCTGTCACAGCCTTGAACGTTTTCCAGTCAGCACCCACTAAAGTATTGATCGGTAGTTTGTCAAATTCCAGTAATCCCATACCTTATTTATTTTCTGTTATACACTTTACGGGAACACCTTGCCGTTCGAGCTCTTTACAAATAGTACGGATAGCTTCGAAATGCTCGGCTTCGATGCCCAATTCCGGCAAGTTCAACACAGCCAAGGCATCTTCCGTTACCATGTCGCGAACATCCACCCGGTCGATAATCATGCCGACAGCCGACGTATTATTCGTAATCGGATCGATCAGAATAAAAGATCCTGTCTGTCTGTTTTTCTGATACGAGTCGAAGAACAGTTCCTTTCCAGTCGTGAAAACGACACGAGCGATTTCGTTTAGCTTCATCGGCAGATCTTCCGCTGTCAGCTTACCATTTTCGACCGACAACTGTTCCATCGTATTAACATTCACCTTATAACGGACACTGTCCACACGAGCACGTGTCAAGTTAGTTGTATGCTTGATATAGAACTGCTTGCTTACGTCCATCGGTTCTTCATCCATCCACACCAGCATAGCTTCGAAGTTACGGTCCGCTATCGGCAAGTTATCCGGATGAACAAGCATTTCACCACGTGACACGTCGATCTCGTCCTCCAGCGTGATGGTGATACACTGGGGAGAGAACGCATAATCCAATTCTCCGTCGTATGTCACGATACTTTTCACTTTGGATGTTTTCCCGGAAGGCAAGGCCATCACCGTATCGCCTTTGCGAACGATTCCGCTGGACACTTTCCCACAGAAACCACGGAAATCCAGATTCGGACGCAATACATATTGCACCGGATAGCGGAAATCCTCGAAGTTACGATCCTGATCGATAGGAACCGTTTCAAGGAAGTCCAACAACGACTGACCTCCATACCAAGGAGTACGGTTGCTCTTCTCCACCACATTATCGCCATCCAAAGCAGACAACGGGATACAGGTGATATCCGGGATATTCAACGAAGCAACAAACTCCTTATAATCGGAAACGATCTTGTCGAAAATATTCTTGTCAAAATCAATCAAGTCCATCTTGTTGACTGCCAATACAACATGCTTGATGCCTAAAAGCGAAACCAGATATGTATGGCGACGTGTCTGGGTAATCACGCCCGTACGGGCATCCACCAAGATGATAGCAAGGTTGGCAGTAGAACCGCCAGTGATCATATTACGGGTGTACTGTTCATGTCCCGGAGTATCGGCAATGATAAACTTACGGTTATTCGTACTGAAATAGCGATAAGCCACATCAATGGTGATCCCCTGTTCACGTTCGGCTTTCAGGCCGTCCAGCAACAGGGCGTAATCGATATGATCACCGGCATTCCCCATGCGCTTGCTGTCACGTTCGAGGGCATCCAGTTGGTCTTCATATAACTTTTTGCTGTCAAACAATAAACGACCGATCAAAGTCGATTTGCCGTCGTCTACCGAACCTGCGGTCAGAAAACGAAGTAAATCCTTTTGCTCATCTCTGTCGAGGTATTCTTTTATATTTAATGTTGCCATAATTTCAATTTAAAAATATCCTTCTCTTTTCTTTTGTTCCATGCTGGCCTCCTGGTCAAAGTCGATCACGCGTGTCGTACGTTCGCTCTTGGTTGTCGTCATCATCTCTTCGACGATCTTCTCTATCGTGTCGGCATCACTTTCCACGGCTCCTGTCAACGGCCAGCAACCTAAGGTACGGAAACGTACCATACGCATCTGTACCTGATCACGATATTGCTGCGGCAAACGGTCGTCATCCGCCATGATCAGGTTACCATCGATCTCTACGCACGGACGTTCCTTGGCAAAATACAACGGTACAATCGGAATATTTTCCAAACGGATATATTGCCAGATATCCAACTCCGTCCAATTAGACAGCGGGAACACACGAATGCTCTCCCCTTTTTGGACACGAGCATTGTAAATATCCCACAATTCCGGACGCTGGTTCTTCGGGTCCCACTGGTGGAACTTATCGCGGAACGAATAGATACGTTCCTTCGCACGGCTTTTCTCTTCATCACGGCGTGCACCACCAAAAGCGGCATCGAACTTATATTTGTCAAGTGCGTGCAGTAACGCCTGCGTCTTCATCAAGTCCGTATGCACCTTGCTGCCATGCGTAAAAGGACCTACACCAGCCTGAAAAGCGTCCATGTTGGACTCCACAATTAAGTTCCATCCAAATTTTTTCACATAATCGTCGCGAAACCGGATCATCTCCTTAAACTTCCATTTAGAATCGATGTGCATCAAAGGGAAAGGGACTTTCCCCGGAGAAAAAGCCTTTTCGGCCAAGCGAACCATGACAGAAGAGTCTTTTCCGATAGAATAAAGCATAACAGGATTCTCAAACTCGGCAGCTACCTCCCGGATGATATGAATAGACTCGGCTTCCAGCTCCTGCAAATGACTTAATTTATAATCTGACATTGTATATTATTTAATGTTATTATTCTTACCTTTCGATTCAATTTCCGTTCCATGCCCATGAAACTATATTTTCTTAACCGGGGAAACCTTTGGCAATATAAGCCCAAGCAAACGACTCACGGACTCCTCCAAGCTCAGCACAGAAGTGTCCAACATCAAGTCTGGATGTTCGGGCACTTCAAACAGAGCGGAAACCCCAGTAAAATCCTTGATCTCACCCCGACGTGCCTTCGCATACAGCCCTTTGACATCGCGTCGCTCACACTCCTCAATCGGAGTACTGACATATATTTCGAGAAAATTTTCTTTCCCTATAATAGATGCTGCCATTTCCCTCAAATCGTTATTCGGACTGATAAAAGCCGCTATAGTGATAACACCTGTATCGATAAAGAGTTTGCTTACTTCAGCAATACGGCGGATATTTTCTACTCGATCTTCAGCCGAGAAACCGAGATTATTGTTGATCCCGCTGCGGATATTATCGCCGTCCAGAATACGACACAATAAACCGCATTTGTGCAACTCGCGCTCAAGTGCCATAGCCACCGTACTCTTTCCGGAACCACTCAATCCAGTAAACCACACCATCACACTGCGTTGTTTCAACAAACGCTCCTTATCCTCCCTCGTCATCATCCTATCGAAAATAGGATAAATATTAGAATTTTGCTTTTCTTTCATTTTCAACTATTAGAATTTCCAGATCATAGGTATCACAAATACCGAGATCAAAAAAGTGATTAAGTTAAGAGGTAAACCGATTCTCACGAAGTCCGTGAACTTATAACTGCCGATACCTTGCACAATCAGATTAGTCTGATAACCAATCGGCGTACTGAAACTCGCGGATGCCGCCATACAGATCACCACAAAGAATGGAGTCGGGTCCACACCTAACTGCGTAGCGACCGACAAAGCGATCGGAAAACTAAGTGCCGCCGCAGCATTGTTCGTAATCAACTCCGTAAAAATATTGGTGATGATAAAAAGGATCGCCAACAAAGCATACGGACCGATATCATGTGCCATGTCGATAATATGCCGGGCTATCAAAGTTGCAAAGCCAGAATTCTCCATTGCTTTGCTAATGGCAAAAGCACAGGCTATCGTAATCAGAATATCCCAAGATATATATTTGGTATACTTTTTAGGAGGGAATATCTTGGTCCATGCCATAATGACGGTCGTAATACAAACAAAGAAAAACATATCCAACCTGACTCCGGGAAACGCATCTTTCACCACAGGCAACTCCCCTACCGTAGCACCTACGATCATAAAGATCAGCAAGCCCAATGCCAGCCAACGCTTCTTGCGGGAAACCGGTTCCGTACCATCCGTACCGTTGGCAAGCAAAAGAAAGACGCTTGATTCACCCCATGTCGGTACAAACGTATCATCCGCCCAAAGAACCAGCGTATCGCCTTCATGCAATGTCACCTTATCAAGATCACGTGTAAACCGTTGACCTCCGCTCTTCACTTCTTTCACGATCGCACCGTAATGACGGGTAAAATTGAACTCCCCCAATGTCTTGTTGATACCCGGAAAACGAGAACCCAACACAGCTTCCACCCGATGCAAACTACCAAGGTTACCATCTTCCTCCCCTTCCTCATAACGGTCAGTACGGGAATCCGGCAATAGCTTACTGGAAAACACAAACAAATAAATAATACCTGTCAGCGCGATAAAAATCCCCACCTTCCCAAGCTCGAACATCGTAAAGCCTTCATATCCAGCATCAAGAATCATACCATGCACAACCAGATTGGTCGATGTTCCGATCAAAGTACAAATACCACCCAGAATAGTTACATACGAAAGAGGAATCAAGAACTTCGTCGCCGGCAACTTGACCGACTCCGCCCAACGTTTGATTATAGGGGCGAAAATAACAACAACAGGCGTGTTATTGAGAAAAGCAGAGACAAAAGCAATAGGTGGAAGCATACGCAACTGCGCCTTGAAAACGGTTGTTTTCCCCTCCGGCAGCAACTTTTTTATAAGCTGTCCCAATGCTCCACTCTGGCGGATACCCTCGCTTACCAGAAACAACATCCCGACAGTTATCATCCCTTTATTACTAAAACCTTCGAGCATTTCCTTCGGCGTCAATATTCCTACACAGAGAAATAGAATCACAACCGTAAGTAACACCATCCCGGGCCTCAGTCCATCCCATATCAACGCCGCTATCATGCCAGCCAACGCCAGCAATACAAATATTATTTCAAAGTTCATTTCTTTCAATTGAAAATTGAAAAATTGACAATCGAAAATTAAAAACAAAGACCATTAATTGTCCATTGTCAATTATCCATTATCAATTGTTCTATTAAGATTGCAAATGTAATAAGAATATTAAACCTAATCTCACTACAATAACCTATTTTAGGGATTATATTACTTACAGACCAAAAGTTTCAGCAAACGAAACAAATCTCTTTCAGAGCGGTTTGACAATGAACCACGGATTATGAAGGTCTTTCTTATTATATTTCAAAGGTGTTTTACCATCGATATGAAAGACATCGCATCCGGCAGCCCGTGCAATCGCATGCCCCGCTGCTGTATCCCACTCCATCGTCGGTGCGAAACGGGGATATACATCGGCTGTACCTTCCGCCACCAAGCAGATCTTCAAACTACTTCCGCTACTGATCAACGTCACCGGTTGCCCCTGTTTACGTAAATTATCGACAAAAGCCGTCGTATCTTCCGTCTGATGCGAACGCGAAGCAACCACGACGATTCCCTGATGCCCCATCGAAATAGGCAAGCGGACAGATTTATCCCGTATCTCATCCATTGAAGGCTGATATACGCTGTCTATCCCGGTCAACTTAAAGGCTCCTACAGAATCTGCCGCAAAATACAATTCTTTCCGTACCGGGACATAGATCACTCCTAATACCGGAACTCCTTGTTTCACTAAGGCGATATTGACCGTAAATTCGCCATTCTTCTTGATAAATTCTTTTGTTCCATCCAGCGGATCCACGATCCACAGCATACTCCAAGCAGAGCGTTCGGCAAAAGGAATATCCTTCCCTTCCTCACTCAATACAGGAAACGGCGTCACGGACAGAGCCATCGAAATAATCTGATGGGATTTCTTATCGGCTTTTGTCAAAGGCGAATTATCAGCCTTCCGTTCAATACCGAAATCAGAATTCGGATCGGTATAAATATCCATAATAGCCTTGCCTGCATCGAGGGCGGCACGTATAGCTATATACAGGTAATTTGCATAATTGTCCATCATCACTTGCATCTTTTAATATGTTAATATACAAATGTAAGGAATCCCCTTGAATAATCCGAATTTTAAGGCCTTCATTTTTACCCGATACTCAAAACATATCTGTTTTGAAATCAAACCGATTGTTTTCAACAAAGGATTGCCCGATGGCATACCCCTCGTCATACAAGAGAGACAATTTCTTACGGTCATTGGTAGTGCGACCCACTTCCATTCTTTTTTTCGGACGAATGACGATTGCATCTCCTGCCGCTTCCAGCTCGTCAATATAATCCAACACTTCATTATACTTGCGATAGCGCAGTTTCAATTGTTTCCGGATAGCAGGATATTTACGGTAGATGAAACTTGGTAGCCAAAAATCCTTTTCTTCCTTCCGGTAACCTTTGTTCCGAGTCAAGATAATCACGTTCTTACGGAAACCATCGTCGATGGCATGCCGGATAGGAATGGCATCACAGACTCCACCATCAACCATTGGGACACCGTCGACATATGCTACCGGACAGAGCACCGGAAGCGTACAAGAGGCACAACAAATATCCACAAGGCGGTCCGCATCCTGCTTCTCCTCGAAATATTCGGCTTTACCCGTCAAGCAATTACTGGCAACCATGACAAAACGGTCCGGGGACTTAAAATAAGTGTCGTAATCAAGCGGATAATATTTCTCCGGATAAACATAAAAAAGGAATTTCATATCAATATACCCCCGTCCTCGCAGAAAATGTCTGAAACCGATATAATCATATTTTTCCAGCAGGTCGATATTACTGAACCGGGAGCGCCCGCGTTGCCGGGAGGCATACGAAATACCGTTGCTTGCCCCAGCAGACACACCGATCGTATAGGGGAACCAAATCCCATGATCCATAAAGCAGTCCAGCACCCCGACAGTGAAGATGGCACGCATTCCTCCTCCTTCAAGCACCAGGCCTGTGCAACTATCTATTTCCATATCTGTTTACGATAAAATTAATAGCCATTGCCTGGCTCACACCGGACAATGGCCACAAAAATATAATAAATCAGCGATATAAAGATAATCTTTCCACGAATAACTTCGTTCACCAAAGCACGATGATGGCGAATTTACTTTATATCTAACAATCAGAACGGCTTAAATGTTGAAAAAATTCAATTTCCACCGACGTACCTTTGTCGACTTCCGACGTAATCGTGATTTCCGCCCTGTAACTTCTTAAGATACGCATGGAAAGGCTCAACCCAATACCATGCCCTGCGAACTCACGCGTATTAGAGGCACGGTAGAAAGGCTGGTATACACAGGCTATCTCCTCCTTCGGAATACCAATTCCCGTATCCGTAATGGTCAGTACAGAACCTTTCAGCCGCATCTCGACAGGCGCATCTCCCGAATATTTACAGGCATTATTCAAAATGTTGCCGATAGCAATCTTCAGCAGATGCGGATTCGCTTCAATGGCAAAAGCGAAATGGTCGGTCGTAAAACGAATGCGGTTGCCCACAAACTGCATCAAGAAGTCGGCCAACAAAACCGTCTCACGAGCATTCTTCAAAATCTCCTTGTCTCCATGAGAGAGAAAAAGCAAGTTCTTCATCAACTGGATGATCCGTTTTGTTTCGGAAGCGATACGTCCCAATGCAGCCTGGTATTCAGCCGGCGTACGTTCCTTCAACAAGCTGATCTCGCATTCTCCCTGGATAGCCGTAAGCGGATTATTCAATTCATGAGAAGCATTGCTGATAA
Source organism: uncultured Parabacteroides sp. (assembly GCA_910577325.1). GTDB lineage: Bacteria > Bacteroidota > Bacteroidia > Bacteroidales > Tannerellaceae > Parabacteroides. Next base: position 34,483 of record CAJTMR010000002.1, on the reverse strand, counting down.
AAGACTTCTCACTCTGGTAGGCCGCATCGATACGGTCGACCATACGGGTCGCATACAATCGACCTACGAAATAGACCAAGACGGCACTGATCACTAACATCCCCAGCAACAACCAGCCGATCCGATGTTGAATATCCCCGCCATACTGGTTGCTCGACACAACCAGCACAATAAAATTACCCTCATTATCAGGATAGTAAACAGCCGCCCCTAATTCTTTTCCTTCATGAAAACGAACCACATTGCCTGCATACAAAGAAGCGATCTTCTCATCAGTCAGGTAACGAGACAGAACGGCATGTGCCTCCATAACACTGTCAGCGTTCAGCAAAATTTCCGCCGCAACAGGCAACGTCTCCTCATAATGTTGCTGGATACGAGCGTAATCTTCTTCGTTCAGCTCATCCTTTTCCCAGTGCTTCTGAGCCGTCGCATATGCTTTCTCCGTCAAATAGGAATAGTAAAGGCGGCTGATATAGTCGGTCGCCACAAAATAGAAAACGACTATCACCGCTGAAATAATTCCGATCGTGATAGCCGTATAAAAAAGTGCTATCTTGTCTCCTATCTTCATGCCTCCATCATATAGCCCACTCCCACTACGGTGCGGATGAGTTTATGGTCGAAGTCCTTGTCAATCTTGCTTCTCAGATAATTTACATAGACGTCCACCACATTCGTATTCGTATCAAAATTCTTGTCCCAGACATTTTTCAATAAGGTCATCCGGCTCTGTGCCGTCCCCTGGTTCCGGATCAGATATTCGAGCAGGCGATATTCCTTCACGGTCAAGTCAACAACAACCTTGCCACGAACTGCCCGGTGAGTAGACGGATCGAGTGTCAAATCGCCACAACTCAGAAGCGGTACGGCAAGTTCCGGCCCCGTACGTCGCAAAAGAGCTTTGATGCGAGCTTCCAATTCCTGAAAACTGAAAGGTTTCACCAGATAGTCGTCGGCTCCGGCATCCAAGCCGTTCACGATATCATCCGTCGTCCCTAAAGCAGTCAGCATAATAACGGACGACTGGTAACCATACACCTGACGATACTGTTTACACAATTGCAAGCCGTTCATCTTAGGCATAATAATATCTAATATCAATAATTGGAAATCCTCTAACTGAACCAACTCCCAGCCGGCTTGCCCGTCATTGGCCACGCAAACTTCATGGCCAAACTCCCGCAAGCCCCGCTCAATAAAGGAAGCGATGTTTATTTCATCTTCTACTAATAAGATCTTTGCCATTGTTATTTATATGTATCGTGCTACAAATATAATTACAAATATGACAGTATGATAGTTGTTTTTGCAAAAACATTATATGGTCAGTCCGTATCGGTAGCGAAATCGGATGGACGCTTTATGATTTTGGGGCGGTTGCCCTGCTTATCGCACAGCATCCGGCTATAAAAGGTTTCAACCATCAAGGGAAAAACAAAAAGAGTAAAGAAGGTCGCTCCGATCAATCCACCAATGATAACGATAGCCAATGGCCGTTGGCTCTCCGAGCCAATACCGTGGCTGAGCGCCGCAGGCATCAGACCGATGGCAGCCATAGAAGCCGTCATCAAAACGGAACGAACACGCGAACGGACGCTCTGCTTGACAGCCTGTTCCAACGGACTGCGTGCATTTAGATTATTCTTGATATCCGATATCATAATAACCCCATTCTGTATACAAATGCCAAAGAGAGCGATAAACCCGATACCCGCCGATATCGAAAAATTAAAACGAGTAAGCAGCAAAGCCAGAATTCCCCCGACCGCGGCATACGGCACATTCAACAAGACCAGCCCTGCATCACGGGTATTCCCGAAGAGGACGAAAAGGATAACAAAGATAATCGCGATACTGACCGGTACAACCTGCGCCAACCGCCTCGTGGCTCGTTGCTGGTTCTCGAAATCTCCTGTCCATTTCAGGGTGTAACCATCAGGTAAACAGACCTGCTTTTTCACCTTCTGCTGTGCTTCAGCAACAGCCGTCCCCATATCTCGTCCACGAACGGAAAACTTGACGGCACAGAAACGGGCATGATTGTCACGATAGATAATCAGCGGCCCTGTAATCGTACGGATATCCGCCAGTTCCTTGACCGGGATCATCGCTCCGTCGCGGGCAGGAACCAATATTTTGCCGATTTCATCCTCACTGCGACGGAAAGAGGATTCATAGCGTACCATGATATTATACTTCCGCTCGTCCTCATAAAGCAGCGAGGCACTCTTTCCCCCGATCGCCATCTCGATGATCGACTGTACATCCTCTTTCGCCACACCATAACGTGCCAAGCGGGATTCATTCAGCTCGATCCTCAGTTCCGGTTGTCCGATATTGCGGATCACTCCCAAATCTTCAATCCCGTCTACCGTCTGCAAGACCTTATACACCTCGACCGCTTTCTTCTCCGACTCATACAGATCCTTGCCGAACACTTTCACCGCGATAGAACCTTTCACTCCACTGGCCGCCTCTTCTACGTTGTCGCTGATCGGTTGCGAGAAGTTGAAGTCTATCCCCGGATAAATATCCAGCCGCTCCTGCATCTTCTCAATCAATTCCGTTTTCATCAACTTGCTCTCCCACTGCTTTTCCGGATAAATGTCCACATGAAACTCGATGTTGTAGAAACCTGTCGCATCCGTCCCGTCGTTCGGCCGCCCCGTCTGCGACAAGACTTGACGGACTTCAGGATAAGAAGCCAATGTGCGTCTCATCTGGTTCGCCAGTTTTACCGATTCGTCCAACGAGATGCTTTGTGGAAGCGTCGCCCTGATATAAATGGAACCTTCATTCAACTGCGGTAAGAATTCCGTACCCAACAAAGTGAAGCTCCACAGTCCGGCGGCCGCCACCAATGTAGTGACTATCAACGTCATCCGCTTATGGGCATGACAACGGTCGAATAGCCCTATCGCCATCCGGTTCACCCAAACCAGAAATGGATTATGCCTCTCCCTCACATTCTTCTTCAACAGCATCGACGAAAGGACCGGCACAAGTGTCAGTGTAAAGACCAAGGCTCCCAACAAGGCAAATCCCAATGTATAGGCCAACGGGCTGAACATCTTTCCTTCCACCTTCTGGAAAGAGAAGATCGGGACCAATGCCGTAATGATGATCAATTTGGAAAAGAACACGGCTTTTGCCCGGTCTTTCGCCGTATGCCGAATAATCCCCATTTTGCTCATCACATTAAAGGCGGGCATCCCCACTTCGCGGGCTTTTCTGTCGAGTGCGACAAACAGCCCTTCCACCATCACGACCGCCCCGTCGATAATGATACCAAAATCTATCGCCCCCATCGACAACAAGTTCGCGCTCATCCCCATCGCTCGAATGCAAATGAAAGCAAAGAGCAGCGACAACGGTATGATGATCGACACCACGACCGTTGTACGCCAGTCTGCCATAAAAACCAATACAATGAAAGTCACCAAAAGGATTCCCTCTATTAAATTACGGGTCACTGTATGCACCGCCAGATACACCAAATTCTCCCGGTCATAGAAAGGGACAATCCGTACATCCTCCGGCAACGAGTTCTGCTGAATATCGGAAATCTTGTCTTTCAGGGCGGCAATCACTTCACCGGGATTCTCCCCTTTCCGCATCACGATGATCCCCTGCACCACATCGTCCTCTTCCATCCGCCCCACCTGTCCGAGACGAGGCAAGGAAGACTCGTGCACAGTCGCCAGGTTCTTCACCAGGATAGGCGTACCATTGATGTTCTTCACCACAATGTTCTCAATCTCCTTCACATCGTTGATCAAACCGATTCCCCGGACGACATACGCCTGGGAACTCCGGGTAATCACGTCACCCCCTACATTAATATTGCTCTTGGCAATGGCATCATAGAGTTCAAGCGTCGTCACCCCGTAGTTAATCAACTGGTTCGGATTCACACTCACTTCGAAGGTTTTTACCTCTCCTCCGAAACTGACAATATCCGCCACACCGGGAACCGCTCTCAGTTTCCGCTCAATCACCCAGTCCTGAAAGGTTTTCAACTCCCGTACCGTCCGCTTATCGCTGCGCAGCGTGTAACGGAAAATCTCTCCCGTCGGCCCGTATAACGGCTGTACTTCCGGTGTCACCCCTTCTGGCAGGTCTGCATCGTTCAAGAGGTTATAGACTTGCTGACGAGCATAAAAATCGTCCACATCGTCGTCAAACATCACATGGACGACCGACAACCCGAACAGTGTCGTACTCCGGATGTCCGTCTTCTTCTGTACTGGATTCATGGCTATTTCGAGCGGGATCGTGATGAACTTCTCGATTTCCTCCGCACTTCGTCCCGGCCATTGGGTAATGATCGTCACTTTCGTGTTCGTCACATCAGGAAAAGCATCGACAGGCGTATGCAGGAAACTGACCGCCCCCACGATAACAGCCATCACAGTCAGGAAAAAGATGAAAAACCTGTTCCTGAGCGAGAAAGTGATAATTTTATCTATAAAGGTATGCATCTTGTTCCTTATTTTAAAGCATTATAAACCAACAGAGCATTCTTGTTCACAATCACGTCTCCTTCTTCCAACCCGGCATTCAGGTAACAGTATTCATCCGTCTGCTTATAAACACCGACTTCCTGGATCTGCAGGCTGCCGTCCGTGCCGACACCCACTACATACTGTTTACTTCCCTCGAATATCAAGGCATGCGCTGGTATACAGGGCATACCCTGCCCTTCCATCTGGCATTGTACATACACGTTCGTAAACATTCCCGGTTTAAGCATATAATCCTTATTGCTTAATTTGATACGAACCTTCATCGTCTTACTCTCACTATCAAGCTGGTTATAGACCTTGTCAATCGCCCCGACGAACTCCTTATCCTTTCCATAGGCAAGCGTTGCAATACGAACACCGGCTCCTTCACGTATTTTACTGATATCACCTTCGTACACATCTGCCATCACCCAGACATCGTCCAAACCGGAGACGGTGAACAATTCTTCCTCCCGGTCGGAACGGATCAACATATCCCGGCTAATATTCTTACTGACTACAAAACCAGAGACAGGAGAGACTATATTATAGGTCGAGTTGGAACCGATCCGGTAGATGTCATACACCTCACGAAGCCTTTTCACTTCCGCTTTCGCGTTGGCGGCATCCTGTTCTGCCTGCAAGAGATCACGTTCGGAGACCGTTCCGCTATCGAGCATGTCCCGGACAGCCTCAAGATTACGCTCGGACAAAGCGAGTCGACAGACGGCATCCTTCTGCTGTTTCTCAAAATCAGCCACTTCGCTGCTTCGAATAACGGCAAGGAGATCACCTTTCTTCACATAATCGCCGACTTCAACCTCCACCCGGGTAACGGTTCCTCCAAAAATAGGATACACATAAGTTACCAGCCCTGCATCGAAGGCGACACGACCGTTCAACAACAGTTCGTTGTTCAAAGGCATCCTTCGAACGGTATCGACCGAAACCACCTGCCGGAGACTGTCTGTCAACATCAGATCCGCATCCGTTTCTTCTGGCATGGCAGCTTGCTTGCCACATGAAAAGAACAGGGAAAAAAGAAATAGTAGAAAAAGACTTTTATTATTCATATTCATCAAGATATATTTTAATTACCTATTTTATACTGTTACTTCTGGCTTGATCCAAAAGTAACGCCCACGACAGTGTTCAACTCCTCCACTGCAAGTACCACACTCTTTTTCATATCATATAACTGCAAGCAAGCCTCCTTATAAGCCTCGTAATAATCGATAAATTCCAACAGGCTGATATTGCGCTTTTGAAAACTGGTGTTCACGCCTTCGAGGATACGATTAAAATCCCATTCCAATTCATAATCCGAAGAACGGTAAAGTTCCAATGCCTTCTCCAATTTCGTGTAACAAACAAAAAGCTCGTTATCCGCCCGCCTGCGTGCCAGTTCCGCCAGGCTGTTGTTGCGGAAGACGGAAAGGCGTGCCGATTTTATATTCCCCTGATTACGGTTGAAGATGGGAACAGAAACACTCAATCCGATTGCGAAGTAATTGTTACAGAAATTCCCCGCCCTGTCATAAGCTCCTTTCAGGCTAACTTCAGGGAAAGCAAGCGACCGTTGCAAACGTACATCTGCCTCCGAAGCCCGTATACCCGCTTCCGCCTGCTTCAAGTCGGGACGTTCGGCAATCCGTGCACTCAATTCAGCGAACGGGAACTCATCCAGTCTGAAACGGTCCAATACCGATTCATCAAAAAACGGTTCCAAAACCTCACCTGTCTTCAATGCCAAAAGCACACGTAGATTGCCCTCCAAGGCAACCATCTCATTCACAACGCCGTTTCTTTGCCGTTTCAACGAAAACAGCAAAGCCTGTATGCGCGACTTCTCCAAAAGAGAGACATTCCCTTTCGCATTCTGTTCCTTATAAACATTCAAGACAGTCGTCAGATACTCGATCTCCCGGTCATAAACCGACAAGGATTTTCGGGTATAATAAAGATCGACAAACTTCTCTTTCAGTTCCCCCCGAAGCGTACGGAGCACCTCTTCAAACTGATATACCGCCATCTCCTTGTTGATCTTTTCCAGACGAACCCGCTTGTTACGTTGGCCGGCAATATAGATCAGTTGCTCAATCTCCACCACGGCCTCGCCCGCCTTTCCTATGTCGAAATACTTGCCGTTATTACGATTATAGATATTCTGTTCGAGCGAAATAACCGGATTCTCGAACAACTTTGCCTGCATCACTTGCGCCTTCGCCATATCAATATTATAACGTTCGGCAATTAAAGACAGGTTACAAGCGGTGAAACGCTCGAGAGCCTCGTCCAATGACAGTCGGACAACCCCCTCCTGTGCCGCTCCCGACCACACATGAATCATCAACAGGATCAATAAAACAGGTCTGTACATTTGCTTTTTTTGCGGCAAATGTACAGACCTGCAACATAAATCACCTTTAAGATCTGATTAAAATACTCTTAAGTAAAATTAGAAAATCATTAGATCATTTTTTCGCATCAATCTTGCAAGGCAGCTTCACTCGAAGATGATCCACTTCTAAAAAAGGCTTTTCAGGATAGAGAAGAGCAAGAAAGCAAAGATCAATCTGACTCGGAACAACCTCAATTCGGACACGGGCAAGACCTTTTTTCTTAAAATCCAATAATTCGGCCACACAGGCAGAGACATCGATGATACGATCTTTGCGGTAAGGGCCACGGTCGGTAACACTGACGATCACTCGCTTCATATTGGATAAGTTAGTAACACGGAGAAAAGTACCGAAAGGATACGTCCGGTGAGCCGCTACCAACTCATTCGCATCATGGATTCGACCACTGGCAGCCTTTCGGCCATGAAAACGGTTGTGGTAATAAGAAGCAAGCCCTTCCTCCTGCCCCCACACTTCTCCCATGCCTGTGAAAGCGACCAATAACCCCAAAATATGTACCAGACGGAAAAACATATGCATTATCGTTTTACTTCATGATAACGTAAAACCCCTTGATTTTATTGCAACAATTGTCTGTCATAATTTTTCCCGACAGATATATTCAAGCACACACAATAGCGATAAATAAAAACTATAATGAGGAGAAATTTGTTTTTTAATTAGTTTTGCAATTGCATTTATTGCTTTGGCTCGATCCGAATGTAATACAATCAATAAAATTAATAATAAAAAAATGAAACACAAAACTCTATGGATCACATTCGCCGTGATCGTAATTCTCGGTATCTTCCTCTTCTCATGGGTGAAAGGAACGTATAACACAATGGTTACTCAAGACGAAAACGTCAAGACAGCCTGGAGCCAGGTTGAAAATCAATATCAACGCCGTATGGACTTGATCCCGAATCTGGTCAACACCGTAAAAGGTTATGCCACACATGAGAAAGAAACGCTTGAAAGCGTCATCAACGCCCGTGCCCGTGCAACTCAAACCACAATCGACCCCTCAAACCTAAACGAAGAGTCGATGAAAAAATTCCAGGCCGCACAAGGAGAACTAAGCAGTACTCTTTCCCGTCTGATGGTCACCCTCGAACGTTATCCGGAACTGAAAGCGAACCAGCACTTCTCCGAATTGCAGGCCCAACTGGAAGGAACGGAAAACCGAATATCCGTAGAACGCAAACGTTTCAACGAAGTAGCACAAACCTATAACACTTACATTCGCAGTTTTCCCGCCAATATACTCGCCAGGATATTCAACTTCCAAGCGAAAACTTACTTCACTGCCCAAACCGGAGCAGAAAAAGTACCTAAGGTTGAATTTTAATTACCGGACAAGATGAAAAAAAATCGCCTGACAAACATCTGCCTGTTCTTACTATTTCCGTTATGGCTGTCAGCCGCTATCGCCTATACGGTCGAGACAATCCCGAACGTACGTCTTACGGACCATGACAACTATGTCAGCAATCCTGACAACATTATCCATCCCGACGACGTGGTTCGCATCAATGGTCTGCTCCGAACAGTGGAAGACAGCCTTGATATCGAAATTGCCGTCGTTGCGGTAGAAAGCATCGGCGACAACGATGCCCGCATGTTCGCCACCGACCTTTTCCAACACTGGGGACTGGGCAAAAAAGGGAAAGACAACGGACTTCTGATCCAGCTTGTGACAGAACCCTCACAGCGTTCTGTCGTCTTCGAGACAGGCTACGGACTCGAAAGCATCCTCCCCGATGCGATCTGTTACCGCCTGCAACAACGCTATATGTTACCTGAATTCAAAACTGGCGACTACAGCGCAGGGATGCTGAAAGGTGTAACCGCCATCACCAACTACCTGATAACGAGCGACTATAAACAAAACGCCATGACGAAACGACTGAAGACGAACAACGACACCGATCCGGAGACATTCGGGATAACAGTTCTCTTTCTCCTGCTCATCGTCCTTCCTGTCATCATCGTCCTCGTAAAGTCGTTCAAACCCCATACACGCGTGTGTCCGCGATGCGGACAGAAAACACTTGCCTATGCAGGCCAGCAAATCCTACAACGCGCGACCTACAACCGAGAAGGAGTAGTTGAAGAAGTCTGGCGTTGCAAGAACTGCGGCTACACAGAAAAGAAAACTCGCACCACCAACCGCCTCCACCACGGTAACGGACCCATCATTTTCGGAGGAGGAAATCTCGGAAGAGGCCCAGGTGGATTTGGAGGCTTCGGCGGTAGCGAAGGCTCTTGGGGTGGAGGACGTTCCGGAGGTGGAGGTTCGATCAGTCGCTGGTAAAACAAAGATATCTACTCTACATAGAAAATATCAGGGAAACTCACAGTCTAAAAAAGCAAAATACTTTCAAAACTTTTTTCTTAAAAGAATTATGAGTTTCTTTGCAACATGAAATTCAAAATACAACATAACGACATAAAATCAAATGCAAGGGCGGGGCTGATTACCACTGATCATGGAGTAATCGAAACGCCCATTTTTATGCCAGTCGGCACACAAGGCACGGTTAAAGGTGTCCACATGACTGAGTTGGAAAATGACATCAACGCACAAATCATTTTAGGAAATACATACCATTTGTATCTTCGTCCAGGGCTGGAAATATTGGAACAAGCAGGCGGATTGCATAAATTCAACACATGGAACCGGCCGATCTTGACAGATAGCGGTGGTTTCCAAGTTTTCTCTCTATCCGAAAATCGCAAATTGCATGAAGAAGGCGCCACGTTCCGTTCGCATATCGACGGTTCCAAGCATCTGTTCAGCCCAGAAAAGGTTATGGATATCCAACGGATCATCGGCGCGGACATCATCATGGCTTTCGATGAATGTTGCCCGGGCGATGCCGACTACAAATACGCAGAGAAATCCCTCGGTCTGACAGAACGCTGGCTGGACCGTTGTTTCGAACGTTTTAACTCTACGGAACCGAAATACGGTTATCAGCAAAGCCTTTTTCCGATTGTACAAGGTTGTGTTTATCCGGAACTGCGCCGGAAGGCTGCCGAAAATGTAGCCGAAAAGGATGCCGACGGCAATGCGATCGGCGGTTTAGCAGTAGGCGAACCAACCGAGAAGATGTACGAGATGATCGAAGTAGTCAACGAAATCCTGCCGAAAGATAAGCCCCGCTACCTGATGGGAGTCGGTACGCCGATCAACATTTTAGAGGGAATCGAACGGGGGATCGATATGTTCGACTGCATCATGCCAACACGCAACGGACGCAACGGACAGATATTTACTCGCTTTGGCACGATCAATATGCGCAACAAGAAATGGGAGAACGACTTCTCTCCTATCGATTCGGACGCTCATTCGGCCATCGACACGCGCTACAGCAAGGCCTATTTGCACCATCTTATCAAGGTGAACGAGATGCTGGGACTTCAACTGGCATCGATCCATAATCTCGCATTTTACCTATGGCTCGTAAAAGAGGCCCGTAAACATATTATTGCTGGTGATTTCACGACCTGGAAAAGTAAAATGGTCCGCCAATTATCAAATCGGTTATAAGCAAACTGTCGCATGGAATTCAAACTGAAACGGATAGACCGATACATTATCAAGCAATTCTTAGGTACTTACATCTTTGCCATTGCCCTGATTATCGCTATCTCGGTTGTCTTCGACATAAATGAGAAGATCGACAAGTTCTTGAGTCCGGACGTACCATTGAAAGCGATCGTCTTCGACTATTACATGAACTTCATCCCGTATTTCGCGAATCTGTTCAGCCCGTTGTTTACTTTCGTCGCCGTTATATTTTTCACCTCGAAGCTGGCTGACAATTCGGAAGTGATCGCAATGTTGGCAAGCGGGATGAGTTTCCGACGGCTGATGTTGCCCTACGCGATTTCAGCAGGGATCATTGCACTCAGTACGTTTGCGTTGAACGCTTATATCATTCCGCCTGCCAATGCCACACGTATTGATTTTCAAAACAAATATATCAAGAACAAGAAGGTTGACTATGTCCGTTCCGCCCAATTAGAGATCGAGCCGGGCATAATCGCCTATTTCGACCGATACGATGCGCGTTCCGGGATGGGATACAAGTTTTCGCTTGAACACTTCGAGGACAAAAAATTAGTTTCACGCCTCACGGCGAACTCCATCAAATATGATTCACTCTACAACTGGATCGTAATTGATTACATGATCCGCGACTTCGACGGGATGCGCGAACATATCACCGAAGGAAACCGCATGGACACTACATTGACAATCGTTCCTTCGGATTTCCTGATTTCTGTCAATGACTGCGAGACAATGACTTCTCCCGAACTGTCCACGTATATCGACCGACAAAAGAAACGGGGGATCGGCAACATCCAAACATTCCAAATCGAATATCACAAACGTTTTGCCGCCATCATGGCAGCTTTCATCCTGACCTCCATCGGAGCTTCGCTCTCCTCTCGCAAAATCAAAGGAGGCATGGGATTGAACATCGGCATCGGGTTAGGTCTGAGTTTCTCTTACATCCTCTTCACCACCGTAACGTCGACCTTCGCCATAAACGGTAATCTCAGCCCTGCCATGGCCGCCTGGATTCCAAACATATTGTACACGTTTATCGCAATTTATCTGTACCGGAAGGCTCCGAGGTAAAAAGAATCAGCTATATCTGTAAGACACGAAAAACGCTTTCCTGTCTTACAGATCACTTTTCCAAATTAATACCCTCCAGTACACCGGCTGGCAAGTCGGCAATACCCACCTTCGTCCCTGATATTGGCCAAGACCATATCACTGTTCAGGAAGACTAAAACCATGTTACCATCCACTTTATACTGCGCCATATTCAGTGGTAAAAGAGTCCACTAAGGGTTCTGCATATTGATGTTTTTGGAATAAGTAGCGACAATATTTCCGTCTTCCTTAAATGTAACATCTTTAAAACGCTTGTCAGTATTCCTTCCACTCCGGACATTCCCAACCCCATAGAAAGGATGTAGGATGTAGCCAATTTAATCGTTCAATTTGCAGTTATTCCAATCCGTCTTTGGTATGTGTCACCGTGTTCATCCCCCTTGCTCGATAGAACAGTACGGAGATCAAAATTTTTCAAAATTTTGATCTCCGTACTGTTCTATATTGGAAAAAAGATTATCTTTGCACCATCAATTACATAAGTACTCCAATGAATATATTTAAGTAAGCCGGTATTACATTACATCCATAAACATCTTATTGACATAATTGTCCATTCCGGCCTTATCCCGTGCCACCCTTCGGCACGTTTGTGAATTATCTTTTTTAGTTTTAAATTTTTAATCCAAAGGAAACTATGTGCATATCTGTGCATCAGCTATGTTATGTTCATGCTGATAAAGAACCTCTTTTACAGAACATAAACCTGACAGTCAACAAAGGACAGCGTCTTGCGTTAGTCGGCAATAACGGTACGGGCAAATCGACCCTGCTACGTATCATTGGAGAGAACCTGCAACCATCTTCAGGAGAGGTTGTTTGTTCTTCGCAACCTTATTACATCCCGCAACATTTCGGACAATTTGACCACATGACTGTGGCGGAAGCCCTACGAGTGAACAACCAGATAAAGGCACTCCATGCCATTTTGGAAGGCGACACTTCGGTTGAAAACTTTACTCGTCTGAACGACGACTGGAACGTGGAGGAACGTTGCCTTTCGGCACTTGCCTTTTGGGATTTGGATCATCTGCAACTGTCCCGACCGATGCATTCGTTAAGTGGAGGGGAAAAAACGAAAGTGTTCCTTTCCGGCATCCTTGTACATGCGCCGGAAATCATTCTGATGGACGAGCCGACAAACCATCTGGATGTTTCCGCCCGAGAAAAATTATATAAAATGGTTCAAACCAGTCGTTCGACCCTGCTGATTGTTAGCCATGACCGGACCCTACTGAACCTGTTGCCCTCTACCTGCGAACTTGAGAGAAATACTATTACCCTTTATGGAGGCAATTACGATTTCTATAAGGAACAAAAAGAATTGGCGTTGACTGCTTTGCAGAATCGGATGGAAGAGCAGGAAAAAGAGTTACGACAAGCCCGTAAGATAGCTCGAGAGGCCTTGGAACAGAAAAACAAGATGAATATCCGCAGCGATAAGTCATCTTTCAAGAAAGGCATCTCGCGGATGGCGGTCAATACATTGAAAGACAAAGCCGAGAAAAGTACAGTCCGATTGAATGATGTCCATAAAAAGAAGATGGCAACCTTACAAAGTTCTATTGCCAAACTTCAGGATGCGATTCCTGATTTGCGGGGACTTCAGACGGATTTCGGTTCTTCCAACCTGCATTTTGGCAAAATCCTGATAACGGCGGAACGGATAAACTTCAGTTATGCCACTTCATGCCTATGGCACTCTCCGTTGGACATCCAAGTCAATAGCGGAGACCGTATTCATATTTCCGGCAATAACGGAAGTGGGAAGACTACTTTGCTCAAACTGTTGTTAGGCGAATTGGAACCGACTACTGGAACAATTATGAGAACCGATTTCAGTTATCTCTACATTGATCAGGAGTGCTCCGTGATCGATTCCCGGCTGACTGTATTCGAACAAGCGGAACGTTTTAATACCGAGAATTTGGCGGAACATGAATTGAAATCTATTCTCAACCGTTATTTGTTTCCTTACGGAACATGGGATAAAAACTGCGCCTGCCTGAGTGGAGGCGAGAAGATCCGTTTGCTGTTCTGCTGTCTCATGATTATGAATAATGCACCGGACGTGTTTATTTTGGACGAACCAACGAACAATCTAGACATCCAAAGTGTTGAAATAATAACAGCGGCTATAAAGAGTTATAGAGGAACGGTGTTACTGATCTCTCACGATCATTATTTTGTAAAAGAAATAAAAATAAACCGCTCCATTGAACTTTTTGATACCGATCCTGTTATTAAGATATAGTGTTTTTCATGGTATTAGAATTAAGTTAGATTAGGTTATCCGTCTTGTTCGTGAGAATAGGACGGTTTTCTTTTCCCATAAGTTGCATATGAGAAAATTAAACCGTTTCTTTATTGAAGTTATTGGAACAAAGGCTTAACTATGAAAAAAGACCTTGACTATGAAGGAACAAATCGGAATATGTTTCCGTTTCATCTTTTTGCCTTTTCGGTCTCAATGTTCACCCAAAAGAAATAGCTTTCAATTTTAGGGATGTCACCAATAAAACCCTGTGATCTTTTGTTACAATGACACAAAAGATCACAGATAAAAAAAGGCCATCCATCACGGACAGCCAATCTTCATTGTTAACCTTAAATCTAATACCATGAAAAACACAGTGCAAATATACGGACTTTATGTTATGTAGCATATATTTTTACTCGAAAATTAACGCACTTAACCACATTTAACAAAACTATGCTATAAAACATAATTTTAAAAACAATCATATCTTACTAAATTCCTTTTCCTTAGTCTGTGGAAATCCTATTTCATTCTTGTATCAGCTCCCCACATGAGCTTTTCACGTAGGGTTTGATAAAAAGTATGGTTGTATCGTTTTATCACTTTGGTCGTATAATCGGCTTTACTCACCCGTAGTTGTATGCCAGTCGGAAATACCTCAGAACGTCCGTCAAGGGCGATCAGAAAATATTTGTTCCGGCTTTCCACCCCCAGAGTAATGGTTAAGGAATCAGGAACCACCAGTGGACGGACATTCAATGAATGCGGCGCTACCGGACTCAATACCAAATTTTTGCTTTGTGGAATAATAATCGGGCCGTTCACACTCATCGAATAAGCCGTCGAACCTGTTGGTGTAGAAATAACCAGACCGTCAGCCTGATAAGAGGTCAGATATTCCCCATCAAGTGCCGTATGGATCGTAATCATCGAAGAGGTATCCCGTTTCAGAATCGCAATTTCATTCAAGGCATAATTATAACCGTGAAACACCCGATCTTCCGTATGAAGGCGCAATAAAGTACGTTCTTCCGTCTTATAGTAGTTTTCAAATAATTCGTCCAGGGTATCTTCTATATCATTGCTCGCCACATCCGCCAGAAAACCGAGACGACCAGTGTTGATACCCAAAATGGGAATATCTTGCTTGTTTACACGTGCAGCCGTACGCAAGAACGTCCCGTCCCCTCCCAAGCTCAACGCCACATCCAAATCGAATTCATCACTTGTCAGGATGCCCGATACCGACGGTTCATAATTCAATACATCCGTAAGGAAAAGAAAAAAATCACGATCTACAAAAACTTCTGCCCCCAAAGAAGTCAGTTTTTCAAATAAACGCTTAATCACAAGCAGTTTGTCCGCCTGATATTCACTCCCGAAAACCCCAATCTTCTTCATTCTCAATTTTCAAATTTCTATATGTTCATATAACGGACCAATTCTTCCACTCGCTGTTGCAGCAAGTCGTCCACCATCCCCTTTTCCATGAAATAATAAAGGACAGTATAATTAAAACGCTCAAAACTCCAGATCACAGGAGAAGCGTCTTCCAGATCGATCTTTATAATCAGATTCAATCGCCCAGTCGTCTTATCCGTATAAGAAAGCAGGCTCAGGATATGCGCATTATTCGCCTCGACCAAACGGGCAATATCCGTCATCGAATAATCATGCGGCATCACTTCCAACACAAAAACACTCCCGGACGTATCGGCATTACAAAGTTCGGACAAAATATAGATCAATCTATCCCGCATAACGACTCCGCAATATTCCCCCTCCTCACTCACGACTGGAAGAAGGCTCAACTGATAACGGGTAAACAACGCCAGCACCTCATGGATATGGGTATCTTCCTGAACACTCGGCGCAAACAGGACAGGATCTCCAATGATAGTAGTCAAGTCTGCCATTGCCAATAAATCTTTTTCCGAAACCAGACACCTGTAGATGCCTTCGCTTAACAATGGCAAATGCTTTAACTTAAAATCATCCATCAAAGCCAATGCGTATTCTCCGGTGTCAAAACTTTTTAACACCGGAATTTCCTTCGTTATGAAATCTTTCACCAACATTTTTCTGTATATTCCCTAAATACTGCTAAATTTGCCGATACTTTTATGCAAATGTAGTGAAAGAAAAAAGATATAACGATATACAATGACAAATTTAAGTGTAAACATTAACAAGATCGCAACCATTCGTAACGCACGCGGTGGCAATGTTCCAAACGTATTAAAAGTAGCATTAGACTGTGAAGCTTTCGGTGCACAAGGGATTACCGTTCATCCCAGACCGGACGAACGTCATATCCGGTACATGGATGTATATACCTTAAAATCAGAAATAAAAACAGAATTTAATATAGAAGGTTATCCATGTAAGAAGTTTATAGACTTGATTCTGAAAGTAAAGCCAACACAGGTGACACTTGTACCGGATGCCCCCGATGCGATCACTTCAAATGCAGGTTGGAATGTAAAAGCTCATTTCGAGTTGTTGAGCGAACTAATCGATATTTTCACCTTACACGGTATCCGTACTTCCATATTCGTTGGAACGGATCTTGAAAATATCAAATTCGCAGCCAAAACAAGAACCAACCGTATCGAATTATACACGGAACCTTATGCAACCCTCTATCCCATAAACCGCGAAAAAGCGATAGCTCCCTTTATCGCCGCCGCCAAACTTGCCAAGAATTTGGGATTAGGCGTAAATGCCGGCCATGACCTGAGTTTGGAAAACCTGACCTATTTCCATCAAAATATCCCTGAGTTGGATGAAGTTTCCATCGGCCATGCCTTGATCAGCGATGCTCTCTATTACGGGCTGAAAGAAACAATTTCACTATATAAAGGTTGTTTACAAGATACAACCCTTTAATTCTTAATTATTCATTTTTAATTATTCATTGAATAGGTATGAGTATTTTACTTTCCCTACAGGCAGTAGGGGCACAAACAGCAGAACAGATGCCGGACCTCACGGCGGTAACAGCACCCACGGAAACTGAAATCAATGTAATCGATTTGGCTTTTAAGGGCGGGTGGATTATGGTTGTCTTATTGTTATTGTCACTGATGGCATGTTATATATTTATCCAGCGCCTGATGATCATCCGTCGGGCCGGAAAGGAAGATGAAACATTTATGAACCGTATCAAGGACTACATTCATGAAGGGAAGGTCGACTCGGCCCTAAACTTGTGCCGGAGCACCAACACACCCTCCGCCCGTATGATCGAAAAAGGCATCACCCGGCTGGGGCGCCCGATGAACGACGTACTGGTGGCTATCGAGAATGTGGGTAACTTAGAGATTGCCAAACTCGAAAAAGGATTTCCTTTGATCGCCACAACAGCCGCCGGCGCTCCCATGTTGGGGTTCTTAGGTACGGTGACTGGTATGGTACGCGCATTCTTCGATATGGCAAATGCCGGAACGAACGTAGACGTATCCCTGTTGTCTGGGGGTATCTACGAAGCGTTGGTAACAACGGTTGGCGGTCTGGTAGTTGGTATTATCACCCTATTTGCTTACAACTATCTGGTTTCACAAGTAGACAATGTGGTAAACAAAATGGAGGCCCGCACCATGGAATTTATGGACTTATTGAACGAACCTGCAAACTAAAGATTTATGATTTATGATTTATCCCGTGACAGGTACAATCATAAATCATAAATCATAACTCAAATGTTATGGCTTTAAAACGAAGAACAAAAGTAAATGAAAGCTTCAGCATGGCTTCCATGACGGACGTTATATTTCTACTGCTGATTTTCTTTATGGTTACCTCCACAGTGGTAATTCCGAACGCCATCAAGGTGACACTCCCGCAGGCACAAAAGCAGACAGCGGCCAAGCCACTCACGCGTGTCACGATAGATGCGAATCTGAATTACTATGTTGCTTTCGGTAACCAGCGGGAAAAACGGGTGTCATTCGAAGAGATCACACCATTCCTGCAAGACAGTTATGCAAAAGAGCCCGAGATGTTTGTAGCTTTATATGCAGACGAAACGGTTCCTTATAAAGAAATCGTGCGTATTCTGAACATCGCAAACCAGAATAAATTCAAGATGGTGCTTGCCACACGAGCGCAGAAATAGTTGAGATTTATGAATTATGATTTATGTGTCGATGATAAATCATAATTCATAATTCACAAATTATAATTCATAAATCATGAAATTAAATAAAGATGACATATACGGCATAGCCGGTTCGATAGCTCTCCACCTGTTCATTCTGCTGATACTGGGGCTTACGGTCCTAAAGACCGTTGTGCCCGATGAGGATGGCGGTATCCTGGTGAACTTCGGGAATGTCAATGCTGCAGCAGGAACATTCGAACCTAAATATACCGGACAAGAGCCTCCTCAGGAAACGACTACTCCCCCTCCTCCAGTACCCAAACCGAAGGTTGAAACACCCAAAGAAGAACTGGTAACACAGAATATGGAGGAAAGCGTTGCGATCGAAGAAGCTAAAAAGAAAAAAGAGAAAGAAGAACTACGCAAGAAAGAAGAGGAAGAGAGACGGAAAGAGGAAGCTGAAAAAGAACGTATCCGCAAAGAGGAAGCCGAAAGGAAACGTCTCTTGGAAGAGCGACGCAAGAAAGAGCAGGCCATCAGCAACAAGGTCGCAGGAGCTTTCGGCATAGGCAGTCAAGAAGGTAACAGCCAAGGAGATGCCAAAACTGGAACCGGTAATCAAGGTAGCCCGTTCGGTAATTCCGATCACGGGGCCAACGAAGGCGTGGGAGGTTACGGCTCATTCAACCTGAACGGACGTTCAATCGGCGCAGGGGGACTTCCCCGTCCTGCCTACACGATCCAGGAAGAAGGACGAATCGTAATCAACATAACGGTAGATCCGAAAGGAAATGTTTTATTCGCAGAAATAGGCAAGGGAACCAATATCGACAACGGTTCTATGCGTAAAAGTGCTTTGGATGCGGCCAAACGAGCCAAGTTCAACAGTATCAGCGGAGCGAACAACCAAAGTGGTACGATCACTTATCTGTATAAACTAAAATAAAAACAATATGAAAAAAGCAATTGTATTCTTAGCTAACGGGTTCGAAGAAATGGAAGCCTTGGGTACTGTCGATATTCTGCGTCGTGGCGGAATCGAAGTTACAACTGTTTCCATCACGGCCGATCCTATAGTCATCGGTGCACACAATGTACCGGTCATTGCCGACACGATATTGGACAATGCCCTGTTAAACGATGCCGATGCCCTTATTCTCCCTGGAGGTATGCCAGGCGCATCGAACCTGAATAATTCGGAGACAGTCAAAAAAGCATTGCTACAACAATACCGCGAAGGTCGTATCGTGGCAGCAATCTGTGCAGCTCCTATGGTATTGGGCGGACTCGGCCTATTAAAAGGCCGTAACGCAACCTGCTATCCCGGTTTTGAACCGAAACTGATCGGCGCGAACGTCACAAGTGAAGCCGTTGAAGTTTCCGACAACGTGATAACCGGCAAAGGTCCCGGAGTAGTCATGAATTTCGCTCTTGCCTTAGTCGCAGCCATCAAGAATGATGCGATTGAAGAAGAGGTGGCGGCAGGATTACTTTTGTAACATCCACAACTCAACAACGCTGTAACCCGACCAAGGCATACGTGAACGCGATATCATGTAATCGGAATTATTCTCATAATTGATAGAAAGGGGCTGTCCAAAAGTGAACAGCCCCAAAAGTTTGGTGTCTAACTTTTGGGGTGCAGTTCATTTTTTTGACACAACCTCTTTTTTTGAGGGGAGGCTAATGCGAATAAATATAGAAATTCAAGTGATCCAAAAGATTGACGCATCTTCCCAACTTCAAATTTTTCAATCCTTAATTCAGATATTATTTTACGAACGAAGATTTCAGCAAGTAATCGGCACTCTTTCTCACACCTTCAAACTGATGGCCGCTACCCGTACCTTCCATTTCCACAAAAAAATCTTTATGCCCGTTTACATAGAAATGCTTAAATATCTGCTCGAAATTCATCATGCCGGAATCTCCCAAGACATAGCGGTCTTTGATATGGAGTACTTTGATACGGTCGGCATATTTCGTGAGATATTCGACCGGATCCTGCTGACCCATAACAGCCCAATAAACATCCATCTCAAAGAAAACCAATGATGGGTCAGTATTTGCCAAAAAGATGTCATACACCTTTTCTCCCTTGTTGTTACGTCCGAATTTCATTTCCTTGCCTCCAGAAACCACTTTAGCAAATTCCATATCGTGATTATGATAACCAAACGGTATACCGGCCGCTTTCACAATCTCTCCAACCTCATTGAAAACCTCACAGACATATTTCGTTTCCTCCACATTACGAGTACTGGGCTGGCCAGGCTGAACCAAATATTTCACACCCAACTTGGCATGGTCGTCAGCCGTCTTCTTCCAGAATTCCTTTATTGTATTCAGATTGTTTTTCGTGTACTCGTAAACAGGAGGATTCACATGCGAACTCAAGATACTGATACCAGCATCGGTCGCCATCTTCTTAAAGTCCATCAATTCGATATCACGGATCTTACCCTTGCCATAACCGGCAAGTTCAATGGTCTGATAACCCATCTTTTTCAGTTTTTTCATTCCTTCCGGAACATCCTCATACAACTCATTGCCCAAAGAATAGATTTGTAAACCGATATTCTTAACTGCCGCTTTCGAGGCGACAAAAGCTGTCGCAGACTGTGCTGCAACAGCATCTCCTGCCTTACCGGCCATCAGGCCACCCAACGTAAACAGGGATGCATTTTTCAAAAAATTTCTTCTATTTATCATGGTCTATTAAATTAGAGTGTGCCAAAGATATGATTTTATTTTGGAAATTATTTCATTATTATGGTAAAAAGTCAGGGCAACCGTACCAAAATCATAAAGCGTCCATCCGTTTTCGCCACCGATGCGGACTAACTACATGAATGTTTTTGCAAAAACAACTATCATACTATCATATCCGTCTGTATATCGGTTTAAACCAATATATTATGGAATGATAGTAGCCGTTTTGAACTATCATTCATCTATCATAACCATCATGGTGTAAAACGATAATATCCTGTGTATCAATCATACGATAAAAACAGAGACCGTCCGGGAACAGGTGCAAAAACTGTTAAAACGGCTTCTTTTTTCATCAAGACAGGCTTTTCTTTTGTCAAAAACAGCTTTTAAAGCCGCTTGAGACCCGGGTGTACCCACTATGTAGACCCGGGTGCGAAAGAGGTGCAGACCCGGGTCTGCACGAGACCTTTACGGGGGTGTGCAGATGTTTATCCGCCGTGTTGGAGGTGTTTTTATGCCTTGTTTTTGCATCTTATTCGGCGAAAAAGGTCGTTTTATATTTAAACGCCCCCGTTTCGCCGATGGCTGTTTTTCTTGCCCATGTAAACATAAAAATCACATTATCAATCATATAATACTTGTAGTGATTTAAGCATAAATGGCATCTTGCCACTCGGCCAAAGCGGCAAAGAACACTTTCATCCAGATAAAGCAATAACAACAAACTTTTTACCGTACCTTTGCTGTTAAAATTAAGAGGACAACTAAACCATCATACGCCGTATGTTTTCTCTGATTATCATAAAATTGCTAATAGGAATATTCTCATACCTGATCGGCCCACGGACACTCTTTCCTGAGGCCTGTTCCACCTTGCTTTATTCTTCCGAAAGGCAACTCTTGGGAGCACGGATCGCACCGGACGGACAATGGCGTTTTCCTCCAGCGGACAGCCTCCCAGACAAATTCGTCACCTGCCTGCTGGCATACGAGGACAAACGCTTTTACCTGCATCCCGGGATAGACCCTGTAGCCATCGTCCGTGCTATGCGGACCAACCTGCGCCGTGGCAAGGTCGTTAGCGGAGGTAGCACGATCACCATGCAACTGGCACGGATCGCACGGGGTAACCGCAACCGTACCTTTTACGAAAAGATAGTCGAGACCGGCTACGCTCTCCTGCTGGAAACCAGTCGCAACAAGAAAGAAATCCTGAACCTTTACGCCTCGCACGCCCCCTTCGGCGGCAATGTCGTAGGTATCGAAGCGGCAGCTTGGCGTTATTTCGGACGAAGTGTATCAACCCTTTCGTGGGCCGAAAACGCCACGCTTGCCGTCCTGCCCAACTCACCAGCCCTGATCCACCCCGGACGTAACCGGGAACGGCTGAAAGCCAAGCGTGACAAGCTCCTAACCACATTGAAGGAACAAGGGTTTATCGACAAAACCGAATACGAATTATCGCTCCTCGAACCGCTTCCCGAAGCACCCCTGCCCCTACCCGACGACGCGCCCCACCTGCTTGAACGGTTGGCTGCCGATACTCCCGGAACACGCATCACGACCTCCGTTAAACAGAAACTGCAACGCTTGGTACAGGAGACTGTGAACCGCTACGCACGTGACTATGCCTCCAACCATATCCATAACTTGGCCGCTCTCATCGCCGATACCGAAACAGGAGAAGTGCTCGCCTATGCCGGAAATGTCACCTTCAAGGCCGATAACCGCAAAGGGAACCAGGTCGACATAATCACGTCGCCACGCAGCACGGGTAGTATACTGAAACCTTTCCTGTACGCCGCCATGCTGCATGACGGACAGTTACTCCCCAACACGCTCGTGCCGGACGTGCCGCTCAACCTGAACGGCTTCTCGCCGCAAAACTATAACAAGACATTCTGCGGGGTGGTCCCGGCACACCGGGCAATCGAACGTTCGCTCAATGTCCCACTGGTACGAATGCTCTCAGCATACAACACAGGACGGTTCATGTCTCTATTGAAAGAGTTGGGAATGACCACGCTCCGTTTCTCCGAAGAGCATTACGGAGCTTCCCTGATCTTAGGAGGAGCTGAAGGGACACTGTGGGACCTCATTGGCATGTATGCTTCCTTGGCACGTACGCTCGCACATTACCGGACTTACAACGGACGGTACAATCCGGCTGATATCCATCCGCTCACGCCTTTCCCAACTCCTCCGCCTGATCCAATCCGATCCGTCGCCGACAAAAGGCTTGCAGACAAAACGCTCCTCTCCGCCGCAGCCATCTGGTTCACTTTCGAAGCGATGTCGACACTGAACCGCCCCGAAGAAGAAGCGGATTGGCAACAGTTCGGTTCCATGAAACAAGTAGCCTGGAAAACAGGAACGAGCTACGGCGAACGGGATGCCTGGGCAATCGGAACGACTCCACGCTATACAGTAGGTGTATGGGCGGGAAACGCTTCGGGAGAAGGTCGGCCGGGATTGACAGGAGTAGGCTATGCCGCTCCTGTCCTATTCGATCTGTTCTCGCTGCTTCCGGGAAACAGCTGGTTCGACGTGCCTTACGACGAACTCGAACCGATGGCGATCTGCCGACTCAGCGGGCACAAGGCTTCTGCGATCTGCGACCAAGTGGACACACTCTATATGCCTCGATCGGCCGACAAGACGGAAGTTTGTCCTTACCACCAGCTTGTCCATCTTTCTGCCGATGGTCGTTTTCGGGTAAATAGTTCTTGCGAATCGGTCAACCAGATGACCACACGCCCGTGGTTCGTATTGCCACCTGCCGAAGAATATTATTACCAGAACTATCATATCGACTACATGCCCCTGCCTCCGGTGAAACCTGGATGCAACGAGGACCGGAGTCGCCAGATCGAACTGATCTATCCGGAGCATAACGCCATCCTCTATCTTCCGAAAGGTTTTTCCGAGAAACGGGAACAATTCGTGTTCAAAGCCGCCCACGCCCGTCCGGATGCCATCCTCTACTGGCATCTCGACAACACTTATATAGACAAAACGACAGACCATCACCAAATCAGTTGTTCTGCTTCGCACGGCAAACACCGCCTGACTTTAATCGACGACCAAGGCAATCGAAAGACAATATTATTCGAAGTAAAATAAACCAGCATTTACCAATACGACTCTACAAATAAAAATAGAACGACCAATCGTGATATCCGGATAAACAAAAGCAAGCACCACCTGTTTTTATAAAAGACATCTTTAATTAATAACAACTTTAAAAAACAGGATTAATATGAAACGTATGTTTTTAACGGCAGCGCTCGCAATGGCAAGCATTGCCGGCTATAGCCAGGCAGACGATAAAGGTTACGAAGAAGGAAAATGGGTATTGAAAGGTATCACAGGTATAAATATGTCACAAACTGCCGTCAGCAACTGGTCGGCTGGCGGCGAAAACTCCTTTGCCGGGAATGCCTACCTAAACGGTTCGCTCACGCACAAAAACGGAAACTGGCTATGGATCAGCAATCTTGGGTTGGACTACGGATTGACAAAAAACAAGTCACTGGGTGCACAAAAGACTTCCGACAAGATCGCCTTTTCCACCCAATTAGGTTATCGAGCAAGTGAAAAATGGTATTACACGGCGATGGCCGACCTAAACACTCAATTCTATAAAGGTTACAATTATCCGGACAAATCGCATTATATCTCCAAATTCTTTGCCCCCGCTTATTCCAATATATCTTTAGGTATGGATTTCCGGCCGAAAAGCAATTATTCCCTCTACATGTCTCCACTTGCAGGAAAACTGACATTTGTAGAAGATGACTATCTGTCCGATGAAGGCGCGTTCGGTGTCGATCCCGGAGACCGTTTCAAAGCCGAACTCGGAGCCTATATCAAAGCGAAAGCCGAACAAAAGATCATGGAAAACGTCAGCTTTATCACAAGCGTGGATTTCTTCACGCCTTACAGCGACCAGTTCGGCAATGTTGACATAAACTGGGATCTCCTGATCAACATGAAGATCAACAAATATCTCAACGCCACGCTCAACACCACGCTCAAATACGACAACGATGTGAAAACTTTCACCGACGAAGGCGAAAAACACGGTGCAAAAATACAGTTCAAAGAAGTTTTAGGTATTGGTGTAGCTTACAATTTCTGATAAAAAGCGGACATTTGCCTCTCTTTTTTTCAAAAAAACCCGCCATAACCGGTTGCAGTATTCAAAGAAAGGAGTAAATTTGCACGTTGAAAATAAAAATGATTAGAAATGATCAATAAGATTAACGCTCTGCTTAAGGAAGTAGAGAACCTGAAAGCGGCAAACGCTGAAGAGCTCGAAGCATTACGCATTAAATACCTCAGTAAAAAAGGTGAAATATCCTTGCTGATGAATGATTTCCGCAATATAGCGGCTGATCAGAAGCGTGAAGTCGGTCAGCACCTCAACAAACTGAAAGAGGCAACCCAAAATAAAATAAACGAGTTGAAAGCCAACTTCGAGAATGTACAAACGGCGGACGATGACATCGACCTTACCCGTACAGCCTATCCGATTGAATTAGGAACCCGTCATCCGCTTTCACTCGTAAAGAAAGAAATCTGCGACATTTTCGGACGTTTGGGATTCAGCATAGCCGAAGGACCGGAAATAGAAGATGACTGGCATGTGTTCTCTTCCCTGAACTTTGCGGAAGACCACCCTGCCCGCGACATGCAGGATACGTTCTTCATCCAACATAATCCGGACGTATTGCTTCGTACGCATACTTCTTCCGTACAGACACGTGTCATGGAGAACCAAGAGCCTCCTATTCGTATCATTTGTCCGGGACGTGTATATCGTAACGAAGCGATTTCTTACCGTGCGCATTGTTTCTTCCATCAAGTAGAAGCTTTGTATGTGGACAAAAACGTTTCTTTTGCCGATCTGAAGCAGGCTTTGCTTTTCTTCGCCAAAGAAATGTTCAGCGCAGATACGAAAATCCGCTTGCGTCCATCTTATTTCCCGTTCACCGAACCTTCCGCCGAAATGGATATTTCCTGCAACATCTGTGGAGGAAAAGGATGCCCGTTCTGCAAAGGAACCGGCTGGGTAGAAATCCTCGGTTGCGGTATGGTAGATCCGAATGTGCTTGAAAACTGCGGTATCGATAGTAAAGTATATTCCGGTTATGCTTTAGGAATGGGTATCGAGCGTATAACAAACCTGAAATACCAAGTAAAAGACTTGCGCATGTTCTCCGAAAACGATGTTCGTTTCCTGAGGCAGTTCGAGTCGGCCAATTAGTAGTTGAGAACCTAAATCATTTACCATCTTCCCCGGGTCCTTAACCAGCCCGGGGAAAAACACACTAAAAATGTAAATGGTTATGACAAAGGTTTTACTGCTTATAACAGGAGGGGCGATCGGCACGGTATTCCGCTTCGGAATTTCCACGTGGGTACAGCGTCTGATGCTACACTCCTTCCCTTTCGGGATACTTTCGGTCAATGTGATTGGCTCTTTTCTGATCGGATTCTGCTGTAGCATAGCCGAAACTTACAATTTTTCTGCGAGCGTAAGAGTATTCCTCTTCACCGGAATGTTCGGAGGTTTTACTACATTCTCTTCGTTTACACTGGATACGATATCACTGATGAAAACAGGCGAATATAAATTGGCACTCTTTAATTTGCTCGCCAGTAATATATTAGGATTGTCAGCCGTATTCTTAGGACTGCTCCTTGGAAAAAATGTCATGTCACTAATAAAATAAGATATGCGTAAAGAAGAACGATATAAAGGAGTTTTAAACTGGTTCAACGAGAATGTACCGATCGCCGAAACAGAACTGCATTACGATAACCCATACCAGTTGCTTATCGCCGTGATCCTGTCTGCCCAATGCACGGACAAACGGGTTAATATGGTTACTCCCGCCCTCTTTCAGGATTTTCCTACACCTGAAGTCATGGCCGCTTCTACCCCAGAAGTGATCTTTGAATATATCCGGAGTGTCTCTTATCCAAACAATAAATCAAAACATTTAGTCGGCATGGCGAAAATGCTGATGTCAGATTTCGGCAGCGTCGTACCATCCGATATCGACGAGTTACAAAAATTGCCTGGCGTAGGCCGAAAGACGGCAAACGTGATTGCCTCGGTCGTCTACAACAAGCCTGTAATGGCTGTCGACACGCATGTGTTCCGCGTAGCCAACCGCATCGGCCTGACGAACAACAGCAAAACTCCATTGGAAACAGAAAAGGAGTTGGTGAAGCATATCCCGGAGAATCAAATCCCAACCGCTCACCACTGGCTGATCCTGCATGGACGTTACACCTGTATCGCCCGCAAGCCCAAATGCAAAACATGTGGTCTCAAACCTTGGTGCAAATATTTTCTTAGCCCACAAAAAACATAACACACAATGAAAGCTGACAAGCGGGAAATAGTGACATTCGTTATAGCTGCTCTCGCTGCACTGGCGGCAGTCTGGTTCTTTTTAGGCAATATGCAAAAAGAGAAAGAGGTGATGCGGACTGATTTGTACACCTTAGTGGCCCCAGCATCGGATGCGATCCTGAGCATAAACCGCCCCACCGCTTTCACCAAATATATTTTATCTCGCAAACCAGAACGGGATGCTTTCGCTTCGGAAATTCCGGACATATATCTTTCCATCATTAAAAACAACCAGAATCTCTCGCGGCTGCTTCTTTCTTTTCATTCGCAGGGAATTGTTTTTTACGCACAAGCGGGGAACAGCCTCGGCAGCCGGATAGAGAAGAACACATTACAGAAGGCTTTCGGCACGTTCGCCCCACAAAGGCAAAAAAAAGAAGACATCACTTTCACCTACTATCCGGATGCAGGAAACCGTTTTTTCGGTTATTACCAACATGATGGGGTATGGGTAGCAAGTTACAGCAAGAAACTGCTCGAAGAAGTAGCCCGAATCCAACGGAACCAACAATGTTACCTGCTTCCAGACCAAGACCGCCTGCGCAAGTCTTTCGACAAAAACGCCCCATTGAACCTGATGGTCGAATCGGACAGTATCAACCTCTACGTCTCCCTCTCCGATTCGACCGAGTGGCGTATCCGAAAAGGCTGGTTAGGCGCCGACCTCTTCATGAATGAAAATCATCTTTGCTATTTCGGCAACATCTCTTATAACTCAATTCCCGACAGTTTATATACATCCTTAGGCGACACATTAGCACTACGGCTGGAGCAGGCCT
The DNA here is from genome assembly GCA_910577325.1 of uncultured Parabacteroides sp. Classification (GTDB taxonomy): domain Bacteria; phylum Bacteroidota; class Bacteroidia; order Bacteroidales; family Tannerellaceae; genus Parabacteroides. The sequence goes on along the minus strand of CAJTMR010000002.1, from coordinate 6,594 downwards.
TTCCACAATTCAAAGTTTCCAACCAAACGATACGGGAAAATAAACGGGTGTTTTACACAGGATGTTTCATCCCTAAAGACCAATAGACAACGGGAAATAATTTTATAACAACTGCTTCAACATTTTCAAAGCCGTATCCGCCGCCAACCGAATATTATCCTCACGTTCCGTCCCGAAATGGTAGCACTCGGATATAACCCTGTCTTTCAAGGCAGCGGCAATCCAAACGGTTCCGACAGGTTTTCCGGGCGTACCGCCACCGGGACCGGCAATGCCGGAAGTGGCAACTGCACAGTCACAACCTAACACACGGATCGCCCCCAACGCCATCTGTTCGACGACCGGACGGCTGACTGCCCCATACTGCGCCAAACTCTCTTCCGAAACGCCTAAAACATGATGTTTCACTCCATTGCCGTAAGAAACGACCCCTCCGCAAAAGTAATCGGAACTGCCCGCCACACGCGTAATCAGATGTGCAATATATCCACCGGTACAACTTTCAGCCGTTCCCATCGTTAGGTGGCGGCAACGAAGCAACCCGCCTATTTCTTCTTCAACCTTCATTTTGACTTTTCTTATCTTATCATCCCAAAAAGTTTCCCTAAGAGGAACTTGTGTTTCATGCCCATGAAACGACAAACACGTCACCTTAGTTTCATCTCTACCCTCGCAAAGGGAGCGGCATCCATCGGGCAAAATTGCTTGTCAAGATATTTATAATATCCCGTTATGGCAACCATCGCCGCATTATCTGTCGTAAAAGAGAACTTCGGAATATGTACCTTCCAACCGAAACGCTTCGCATGGTCGAGAAAAGCATCCCGCAAGCCGGAATTGGCTGATACGCCACCAGCAACGGCAACCTCCCTAATGTTCATGTCTTTCGCCGCCCGTCGCAATTTGTTCATCAGAATATCGATCACCGTCGCTTGTAAAGAGGCACAAAGATCATGCTTTTTCTTTTCGATGAAATCAGGATCTTCTCGTAGTTTGTCACGCAAGGTATAAAGGAAAGAAGTTTTCAATCCACTGAAACTATAGTCATAACCAGGAATATGCGGCTTGCTGAATGTAAAAGCTTTCGGATTCCCTTCATTGGCAAGACGGTTCACAACAGGACCACCAGGATACCCCAATCCCATCACCTTCGCACATTTGTCGAACGCTTCACCGGCGGCATCATCAATCGTCTGCCCGATCACTTCCATGTCGTTGTAAGCATTCACCTTGACGATCTGAGAGTTTCCTCCCGAAACCAACAGACAAAGGAACGGAAACGAAGGAGCATGATCGTCTTCAGGTGTCTCTTTGATAAAATGAGCCAACACGTGCGCTTGTAAGTGGTTGACCTCGATCATTGGAATATCCAACGAAGCTGCCAGGCCCTTGGCAAAGGAGATTCCGACCAGCAACGACCCCATCAAACCCGGCCCCCGAGTAAAAGCTACGGCACTCAGTTCGGATTTATCAATGCCAGCACGTTTGATCGCTTCGGCAACCACCGGGATAATGTTCTGTTGATGTGCACGGGAAGCCAGTTCGGGAACAACGCCGCCGTATGCTTCGTGAACAGCCTGGCTGGCAATTACATTCGACAGCATTACGCCATCACGTATTACGGAGGAAGATGTATCATCACACGATGATTCGATTCCTAATATTGTCACACTCATATCTTCGCTTTAATTTTTGTGCAAATTAACGAAATCTATCGGGATATTGTTGTAGTTTTGTGCTTAAATAATAGTAAAGACATCAAAGGACTTAAATACATAATCGTCACACTGCTCACCCTGTTCTGGATATTCTACGTGACTCCGGCTATCTTGTTGCGCATTCCATATGTGCAACAAAAAGTAACGGAGACAGCAACGAAAGAGTTATCCGACCGGTTTGGCGTACCTGTCCGGATCGGGAACGTGGATATTGAGTGGTTTAACCGCTTGGTACTGGAAGATTTGTATCTCGAAGACCAGAACGGGGCCGTTTTGGTCGATGCCAACCATGTATCGGCGGGATTCGAAATTCTGCCTTTGCTGAACGGCAGGATCGTGTTCTCTACAGTCCGCCTGTTTGGTTTCTCCGTCAACTTGAACAAGGAAACGCCGACAGACAAACTGAACCTACAATTCATCATAGACACTTTCGCCAGTAAAGACACGATAAAAAAGCAATCCAATATCGACCTACGCTTCAACTCGATCCTAATACGCCGCGGAAACTTCCGTTACGATGTGAAAAATGCAGCGACTACCCCTGGAAAGTTCAATGCCAAACATATCAATCTTCGGAATATAAGTGCCAAGATCTCGATGAAAGCATTCAACAAAGACAGCCTCAATGCCAACATCAAGAAGATAAGTTTCGATGAGGCTTCAGGCCTTTCACTGAATAAATTGTCACTCAACATCGTGGCCAACAAGGATAGTGCGATCATTAACAACTTTGAAATCAAGCTACCGGAAACGGACCTTAAAATAGACCGTGCCCATATCCACACCAAAGAAGCTGTTAGTGCGGCCGATTTGCTGGATCATTCGCCCGTCGAGTTGAATATCGCATCTTCGCAAATCTGCTTGAAAGACCTCTCCGCTTTCGTCCCGGCATTCCGTAATTTCTCGGAGACCATCGAACTTTCGGCTGAAGCTTCGGGCTATATAAACAATATCGACCTCAAACGTTTGACACTGAAATACAGTGATAAGATGCTTTTTGTCGGCAAGATGGAGATGAAAGGGATCACACATCCGGAAGATACTTATATCTTCGGGCAAGTCAATAAAATGTATATCACAACCGAAGGCATTTCGGGTTTGATAAACAACTTCAACGAACACCCGGTCAAACTGCCGGACGCGATCGTCAAGTTAGGTACGATTAACTTCACAGGAGAGATATCCGGTTTTTTCGACAATCTGGTCGCATTCGGCAAATTCTCGTCGGCAATCGGTTCCGTCCAAACCGACCTGATTTTCGGTAGCGACAAGGAGAAGGACATCGCCGCCTACTTGAGAGGCCACCTCTCGACTTCCACCTTGCATCTGAACAAAATCTTTCCTGACGGCAACCCGTATGGGAAAGCCAAATTGGATATCAAACTGGACACGCACCGGCCTGCCAACGGATCGTTTTCGGGTAATATCAAAGCGAATATAGACGAATTCGAATACAAAGGCTACAAATACGAGAACATACTCATCTCTGGTAACTTCAAGAAAAACGGGTTCAACGGCGTACTGGATATCGATGACCCGAACGGCAAACTGTATGCTGAAGGCTTGTTCCTCCATGAGGGCCAAAATTCAATGTTCAACTTCACCTCACGTCTGAAAAATTTCCGGCCGGACAATCTCCATCTGACGAATAAATACGAGGCTCCAGACATCTCCTGCTCGCTGAATGCCGACTTCACGGGAAACAATATCGACAACCTGGAAGGGAGCATTACGCTCGACAGCCTTTTATTCACGACCAAACCAGACAGCTTTTTCCTAAAAAAGTTAAAAGTGGAAGCCACTGGCCATTCGCTGGACCGCCACCTAAGCATTACCTCCGACATCCTGAACGGCGAAGTGACAGGAGCCTACTCCTTCACGACGATCGTCCCCAGTTTTATGCAAACACTAAAAGGATATGTCCCGGCTCTGGTCAACGTCACGCAAAAAAAGCAGAAAGTGATGGAAAACAACTTCTCTCTCTTGTTGACTATCGAAAATACGGAAGCCATATCCAACACCCTCAAACTACCTATTACGATGCTGAATCAAGCACGTATCACAGGACATTACAATAACCAGTACAACCGTTTCCGCCTCGAAGCCTACTTGCCAAAGTTCAACATCGGCAAGTCCATGTTCGAGTCCGGCTACCTGACCTGCGACAATCCCGAAGACATGGTTAATTTGAAACTCAAGGCCACTAACTACAATGCCAAAGGATTACGCAACTATATGAATCTGAAAATAAATGCCAAAGACAACCAGATACAAACACAAATCGGTTGGGCGAACAACAAAGAACGCTTGTTTAAAGCGGACCTCTCAGCCTCCACCTTTTTCATCGAAGAAAAGCAAGAAAAAGGATCGGCCAAATTGCGAACGGAAATCTTGCTGCACGAGAGCCCGCTGATATTGAACGACTCCATCTGGCATATCGCTCCTTCGGCTATAACCCTTGCGGACGGTAAGATAGGAATACAAAACTTCTCTATCTCCAAAGGCTCCGAATATCTCCAAATGGAAGGGACGGTGTCGAAAGACCCAACCGACACGTTATTACTGGATTTGAAACAGATCGAGCTAAGCTATATCTTCGACATACTGAATATCCCGGTGCTCCAATTCGCCGGAAAAGCTACCGGCACTTTCAACATCACCGACTTGTATGGAAGCCGAATGCTAAACACCGACCTTGAAGTACAAAACTTCTCGTTCAACCAGGTTCCATTAGGTCGCCTCAACCTGTTCAGTGAATGGGACGACCAGCAAAAAGGCATCATGATGTTAGGCAGCATTTACAAGAATGATACGACTTGGACCGATGTGAGCGGCTATATTTATCCGGTCGGCAAAAACGCAGGTCTTTCCCTCTTCTTCGGAGCCAATGACCTGGACTTGGCTTTCCTGCGCCCTTTCGTCGAAAATATCGCCAAGAACATGCGAGGACGGGGATTCGGGAATATCCATCTACATGGACCTTTCAAGGCGTTGAATGTAGAAGGGGACGCCTTTGTGCTTGACGGCGGCTTGGGTATCGAATATCTGAACACTTACTACACTTTTTCCGACTCCATCCACCTGACACCAGAAGCGATCATCGGACGCAACGTAACAGTACATGACAAGTTCGGCAACCCGGCAAAAGTAAACCTGACCGTCAATCACAAACATTTCAAGAATGTCAATTTCGACGTAGGAGTCCAGACTAACAAGATGTTAGTATTCGACGCACCTCAAAAACTAAATCCGCTGATATTCGGAACCGTCTTCGGAACCGGAACAGCCTCCATAAAAGGGAACGAGCAATTAATCAACTTCGACATCAATATGCGAAGCGATCCCAAAACATCCGTCAAACTTAACTTCATGAACAATTCTTCTGCAGCAGAATATGACTTCATTACTTTTGTAAATAAAAAGGATTTACGGGAAATGGCACTCACCCGCCCAACCGATTCCATCAAACCTCTTATCTTCAAAAACGAAGATGAAGGGGCGGAATTGCGTATGAACTTCCTTCTCGATATCACGCCGGACGCCGATATCGAGTTGATCATGGATCCAGTCGCAGGCGACAAAATAACAGGAAACTGCAACGGAAGCCTTCAGATACAATACGGGACAAAAACCGATTTGCGTATGTATGGAAACATTGGGATCGTACAGGGAAACTATAATTTCAGCCTACAACAACTCATCCACAAAAACTTCAAGATACGCGACGGCAGCATCATCAACTTCCGCGGAGATCCTTTCGAAGCAACAATGAATATAAATACCATCTACAATGTGACAGCCAACATACAGGATCTGGACCCCAGCCTAACCTACGAAAGTTCCCGGCGCAACACGCCGGTCAACTGCGTACTGAAGTTAGACGGCGTACTGCGCAACCCGACCATCTCGTTCGACCTCGAACTACCCAGTTCAAACGAAGAACTCCAAAGGCAAGTCAGAAGTCTGGTTGATACGGAAGATATGATGACCCGGCAAATCATCTATCTGTTGGTTTTAAACAAATTCTATACACCTGAATATAACGCACAATACAAATCGAACGATTTCAGCGCGGTAGCCTCATCCGCCCTCTCTTCACAGATATCCAGCATCATGAACAGTTTCACCGACAAGGTGCAGCTTGGCACAAACATACGGACCAGCCAAGATGGTATCGAAGATACGGAAGTAGAAATGTTGCTATCAAGCCAATTGCTGAACAACCGCCTCATCTTCAACGGCAATTTCGGATACAAAAACAGCATAGTGAACAACCAGAAGAACGCCTTCATCGGCGAGTTCGACCTCGAATACCTATTGACACCAAGCGGCGATATCCGCCTAAAGGCCTACAACCATACCAATGACATGTACATGATTCTGAAGCAAGCCCTGACAACACAAGGAGTAGGCATCATGTATAAGAAAGATTTCAGCCGTTTCTCCGATATCTTCCACCGTCGGAAAAAACATCCTTTGATTCCCCCGACCATCACTCCAGACAGTACACACACGAAGCATTTCTAATAGCACGACTCTTTTTTGAACCGGAACTCCTGTATCTTGTCATGTCAATCAACATACGTTAAAACATGACAGTTGCTGTTTTCAACGATCATTCTACCATCACATATCCATCATGCTTTTTGGATGACTATTCATATATACAACTATGTGCCATTTATATCTACACGAGCAATCGGCGAAAAAGATGCAAAAACAGGGCATAAAAGTACCTCCGACACGGCGGATAAACATCCCCACATCCCCGTCAGGGCTTCGCATAGACCCGGGTCTGCACCTCTCCCTCGCCCGGGTCTACGTGGTGGGTACACCCGGGTCTCAAGCGGCTTTAAAAGCTGTTTTTGACAAAAGA
>CAJTMR010000001.1:114383-337573 GCA_910577325.1 uncultured Parabacteroides sp. | reverse complement strand
TAAAATTGGGTGTTTGTTTTGCAATTTGCTGATTTTCAGCGTTTATTGCGGAGAGAGAGGGATTCGAACCCCCGGAACCTCTCAGTTCAACGGTTTTCAAGACCGCCGCAATCGACCACTCTGCCATCTCTCCAATATGTTACGCAACCATTTTTATCTGATTGCGGTGCAAAGGTAATCATTATTTTTGAATAACCAAATTTGGGAGTACATATTTTTTTATATATTCCTCTACAAGATTAAAAAGCGGGTACAATTATACAACTTTTTAAGAATGATAGAAAAGTCCTCGGATCTTCACTGGAAGTTCTATTGTTCCTTTTGAAACATAAGAAACAATATCAGTTTCACAATTCGATCCTGACATTCGGAGATCCATAGAAAACCTTTGACAACGAATATGACATGTTGGTCCTCGCACCGTAACGTGAAAACCAACATGCTATTCTTATTATCATTGAAAATTCCTCAAGTTTCCCCTTACAAAAGTATAGAACATAACACTCCTTTCTCTAATATGTCTTGGAAAGGGTTATCCCTATCCGATCGCAAAATCAGTAAAATCTCCAAAATTTATTTATCTTTATGTGAGCTCGAAATAAAATTGTGACCTAAACCATCATCTGCCGTTCACTACGAAGTTCCGTATCTGGCATTCGGTCCCCAAAGAAGCGGGGTTTTTCTTTTTCGATATACGGAGAACCAGTTTGTGATCCGTATCATCCAATTCCGTTTCCAGCATATAAACCCAAGGGATGTAGAGATTGTGGCTCCACTGCGTAAAAGTGTCCAACTCTTTAAACGGGACACCGTCGATACTATATTCCAGAATCCCGGCAGAAGGCCCGCTGACACAAAAAATGCCGATCGCCTTACCCCGGAAATCCAGCGTCAACCGGTCGCCCGGACGTGTAGCCTCCAACATTGGGACATTGACAAAACCGTTCCGTTTACCAGTCTTGTTGTGAGGATGCCAGTTGTCTACTAATTTCCATCCCTTGTTTAAGCGAGCTTTTTCAAGAGCAATGAAGTCTCCGTCATAATAACTATAAGCATCCAGCGGTTTGGTTGGAATTTCGTGTGTAACAATTGCCCCTTCCGGGGAGACACCTCTCCACATTTCATCGAAAAGATGGCCGATAGCGGCAGCATAGAACTTATGGCCGAAAGGTTTCGGATGAGTGCCTCCGAAGTCATCCCAAGTAAACTCGCCGTCTTGCATCCGTTCACCGATCTCCTGGCAGAGATTGACTGAAGGAATCAGATAATGATTCGCCACCCGTTCGTGATTCAGGATAACATCCGGTATCTGGCGACGGGCGACCATCGGGATAAACGGATCATATATGAAGTGTAGCATGACGATATCCATTTCCGGGTTACTTTCCAAAGCATGGCGCACTTCTCCCTCCATTCCTCGTACTTGTTCGAGAGCACTGAATCCGTTGGTATCGTCGTTTACGGCTGCTTCGACAAAAAGAAGATCCACTTTCCCCTTTGAAAGGACATCATGCTTTAGGCGAAAAGAACCCGGAGTCGTCCCAGTCGAAGCGATGCCAGCTTCTACCCATTCGAACTGTGTATAAGGGAAACGTTGCTGCAGTTGCCGCTCTATCATATTATGCCATCCGTTCATTTCCGTGATGGAACCTCCCAAGAAAGCGACTCGTGCCCGGCGTTCTTTTTCGAACTTGCGGAACGAATTTTGCAAACTGCCACGTATCGTATAATGCAAATATCTTTCATATTCCGGCTGCTGGCGAAGAATGAAATCTACTACCGGTTCCGGATCATCCAAACTATGCGGATGATGATCACATCCTTTCTTTAAGATAACTTCCATCGGACCTCCTGCCGCAAGATAGCGCGAACGCACAACATCCATATTTTCCTTGTAGGGGACGATCCGGTCACTATCGCCACATACGCTGATGATCGGTATACCCGCGGCAGCAATCGGAGCGAGATTATCAATCGGATTTCCTTTGAAATGCTCCATCCCGGCATCCACCAGGTCCCATTCTTTCAACAGGTCGTTCCATAAAGCCGTGTTTTTTCTTCCCGGCCAGCTAAACACTTCACAAACAGGGGCATCTACATATATACAAGCCACTTTGTCCGTATTTTGGGCTGCCCAGTTGAATACAAACAAACCACCACGGCTGAATCCTTCCAGCGTGACTTTTTCGGAAAGGCCGTAAATGTCCGTCATATTCTTATAAAACTCAGTGCCCAACGAAACAGCCCTTGGACTTCCGTACAGATGAGTCAAGTCGTAATAAACAACATAGAACCCTTTTTCCAGTAATGCTTTATCCACATTGGGAAAAGCGTCGAAGAAGGCAGGACGCCAAATCCACGGATTTCCTTTGGCTGCTTTCTTAGGTACGATAACGGTTGCCTGGCGATCCTTGAAAGTAAAGTCATAACGGTCGCATCCGTTCCATTCGCCTGTTTTTTCCTGAGCCTGTACAGCCAGATCTGTCATCAGGAACAGAAGTACCAAACAAATAATCTTTTTCACAACAATCATGGTATTTATAATTTTACATTGGAGAGACAAACGTACATAAAATGCTTATCTTATGCAAATCAAAAAAACGATTATTAGAGCCAGGATGTGAAAGAAATAAAATACTTCGTGTATTCGCACACACAAAACTTGTGTATAACAAAAAAAATGCCTTATATTTGCTGCGCATTATGAAAAACGAATATAATATCATGAACACATTTCAAAAAGCAAATGAAAAAATGACAAATTACAGATGGACAATCTGTGCAATGTTATTTTTCGCAACAACAGTGAATTACCTCGATCGCCAGGTTCTTTCTTTGACCTGGGATGAATTTATCAAACCGGAGTTCCATTGGGACGAGTCTCACTACGGTACGATAACATCAGTCTTCTCAATTGTATACGCGATCTGCATGTTGTTTGCCGGCCGTTTCATAGACTGGATGGGCACGAAGAAAGGATATCTTTGGGCTATCGGTGTTTGGTCGTTCGGAGCCTGTCTCCATGCCGGTTGCGGTATTGCAACCGAACATTATGTCGGTATGAATAGTGCAGCGGAACTGGTTGCGGCAACAGGAGATGTTGTCGTGATATTGGCAACCGTGAGCATGTATTTCTTCTTGGCCGCCCGTTGTATTCTGGCATTGGGTGAAGCGGGTAACTTTCCAGCAGCCATCAAGGTCACGGCTGAATACTTCCCGAAAAAGGACCGTGCCTATGCGACTTCAATCTTCAATGCCGGTGCTTCTATCGGTGCTTTGGTCGCTCCTATCTCTATTCCCTTGTTGGCAAAAGCCTGGGGTTGGGAAATGGCCTTTATCGTGATCGGCGCGCTCGGTTTTGTCTGGATGGGCTTGTGGGTATTCATGTACACGACTCCGGAAAGGAGCAAACATGTGAACGAAGCCGAGTTGGAGTATATCGAACAGGACAAGAACGAAAAAGACGTTGTCGCCGTTGAAGAGGAACAGGAAAAGAAGATCGGCTTCCTCCAATGTTTTACGTTTAAACAGACTTGGGCTTTTGTTGTCGGCAAATTCATGACGGACGGGGTTTGGTGGTTCTTCCTTTTCTGGACTCCTTCTTATCTGAACACGCAGTTCGGCATCAAGACTTCCGATCCGTTGGGCATGGGGTTGATCTTTACCTTGTATGCCATCACGATGTTGTCTATCTACGGAGGTAAACTACCGACGATCTTTATTAACCGAAGTGGAATGAACCCGTATGCCGCCCGTATGAAAGCAATGTTGATTTTTGCTTTCTTCCCGTTGCTGGTACTGTTGGCACAACCGCTCGGTACGATTTCCCCGTGGTTCCCAGTCATCATGATCGGCATCGGTGGTGCAGCCCACCAATCATGGTCTGCCAATATTTTCTCGACCGTCGGTGATATGTTCCCGAAGTCGGCTATTGCAACCGTCACAGGTATAGGTGGCATGGCCGGTGGCGTCGGCTCCATGATCTTACAGAAAGTGGCCGGCAATCTATTTGTCTATGCAGATACAACCCAGATGGCATTTATGGGCTTCACTGGCAAGCCAGCCGGTTATTTCATTATCTTCTGCGTATGCGCTGTCGCTTATTTGATCGGCTGGATCATCATGAAGATCTTGGTTCCGAAATATAAAGTGATCGTTCTGAAATAATTAAAGTTCAGAATATATCGTTTATAAGATAAAAGGGAGTAAAGAATCCCTTTTCAACATTAAAATAAAAATCCGCTTATAACATAAATTATAAGCGGATTTTTATTTTGTGGTCCCACTTGGGCTTGAACCAAGGACTCCCTGATTATGAGTCAGGTGCTCTAACCAACTGAGCTATAGGACCTGTTCAGAGCATAGCTCTGAAATCGGATGCAATATTACGACTTATAATCGAGATATGCAAATGTTAATGTAGAAAACTTACTTTCCAGCAGATTCCTCTGCGCCGAATTCCATCAGGTAAGCCTTGATGAAATCATCGATTTTGCCGTCCATCACACCGTTGACATCGGATGTCTGGAAATTGGTACGATGGTCTTTCACCCGGCGATCGTCGAACACGTAGCTACGAATTTGGGAACCCCATTCGATCTTTTTCTTTCCGGCTTCCACCTTTGCCTGCTCTTCCATACGATGTTGCAATTCCTTATCGTACAAAATTGAACGCAACTGTCGCATCGCATTCTCGCGGTTCTTAGGTTGGTCACGAGTTTCCGTATTCTCTATCAGGATTTCTTCTTCTTCACCGGTATAAGGATCTTTAAACTGATAGCGCAGACGTACACCGGACTCCACCTTGTTCACGTTCTGACCACCGGCGCCTCCCGAACGAAACGTATCCCAAGAGATGGCCGCCTGGTCGATTTTCACCTCGATCGTATCGTCGACCAATGGGGTCACAAAGACAGAAGCAAATGAAGTCATTCGCTTGCCTTGCGCGTTATAAGGAGACACACGTACCAGACGATGCACGCCATTTTCGCCCTTTAAATATCCGTAAGCATAATCCCCTTCGATATTGAGGGTCGCTGTTTTAATACCAGCCTCATCTCCTTCCTGATAGTTGGCTACGGAAATCTTATATCCATTTGCCTCCGCCCAGCGTGTGTACATACGGAGCAACATAGAAGCCCAGTCCTGGCTTTCCGTACCGCCAGCACCGGAATTGATCTTCAACACACAACTCATCTGGTCGGCTTCCTGGCGCAACATATTACGAAATTCCAAACTTTCCACCAACTGGATGGCTTTGCTGTAAGCCTCGTCAATTTCTTCTTCGCTGACGATCCCTTCTTTTACATATTCATAAGCCAACTGCAATTCTTCCGCAGCAGCATGGACCTCGTTGTAAAGCTCGATCCACTTTTTCAGTTCTTTTACTTTCTTCATCTGGACTTCTGCCCGTTTGGCGTCTTCCCAGAAACCGGGATCATGAGTGCGTAACTCTTCTTCCTCCAACTGGATGGTCTTACCATCTATGTCAAAGATACCCCCTCAGCGCTTGCTCGCGCTCCAACACATTGTGTAGTTGGTCTGATGTGATCATAAAAATCTTGTTTTTTTAAATTTGTCCGACAAAGATACTCAATTTTCCTGACTATTAAAATGACAAAAGCCCGACGACACAGGGCAAGCGCACCAAAAATTGCTATCCGGAACCGCTTCTCTTCTCTCATGAAAATTTCGCAAACCAACTATCATACTATCACATTCGGCTGTTAACTCCTGTTTCACAATAATGCCATAACACATTAGTTTTAAATAATATACATACAAATATGATAGTATGATAGTTGTTTTGGCAAAAACATTTATGTAGTTAGTTCGTATCGGTGACGAAAACAGATGGACGCTTTATGATTTTTGGTGCGATGCGATGCCCTGCCCGACGACAGGACAACCGCACCAAAATTTGGAAATCGTACGATAATATCCAAAGAAAGGAAAACAAAATAAACAACAAATGACTTCCATAAAACGATCAAGAGGGATTCGCAGTTTCTTCATACATCTTTTCGATCAAATCCGCATATTTCTTCAAGATGACCGAACGGCGGAGCTTAAGCGTATCCGTCAGTTCACACCCCATCGCAAAAGGTTCGGGCAACAAAATGAAACGCTTGATCTTCTCATATGAAGCCAGATTCTTCTGATTTTCCTCTATATGTATCTCGAGTAGACGAAGGATTTCCTTATTCCGGACAAGTTCTTCCCGGCTACCGGCAACCAATCCCTTTTCTTCAGCATATTTCTCCAGCAGCGGATAAGCGGGAACGATCAACGCGCTAACAAACTTGCGCTGGTCACCGATAACTGCAATCTGTTCGATATATTGGTCACCGCTCATAACCATTTCAATCGCTTGCGGAGCGATGTATTTGCCGTTCGATGTCTTATACAAATCCTTGATACGTTCAGTAAAGAACAACGTGTTTCCTTCCATCCGCCCGGCATCCCCCGTACGGAAATAGCCGTCCTCGGTAAACGCCTTTTCATTCTCAGCCGGCTTATTATAGTAACCGGACATCACAGTCTTACCTTTTACCTGAATTTCGTTATTCTGCGGATCGATCCGTACCTGTACATCCGGCATGACTTCACCGATCGAACCGAACTGGAATCCGATTTCAGGATAGAAGCAAACGGTCGCCGTCGTCTCGCTCAAACCGTACCCATACACAATCGGTATATTGACAGACTGCAAAAACTCATTGACCGCATCCGAAAGCGGCGCACCGGCCACCGGAAAAAGACGGCCGCGTTCGATTCCCAGCACTCGTTTCAACAAATTGAAAACGGTCTTATCATACATTTCAAACTTCAGTTTCAACCCGAAAGGAGCCGGAATCCCTTTATTCTTATATTCCAAGTTATACTTGCGCCCGGTCTCGATAGCATCCAAAAAGATTTTCTTCATGGCAGGAGACGACGAGTTAATCTTTTCATGCACACCGGCATAAACTTTCTCCCAAAAACGGGGGACGTTACACATCAATGTAGGATGCACCTCCGGCAATGTCTTCTGAATCATTTTAGGATCTTGGTTGATCGCAACCGTCATTCCCTTATGGAAGCAATAATAAGACCAAGCCTTTTCAAAAATATGAGTCAGTGGCAAGAAACACATGGAAAGATCCTTATCCGTCACCATCGGCAAACGGATATCATGGATACGCATGGCTTCCAAATAGTTGGAATGATGGAGCATGACCCCTTTTGACTCGCCGGTCGTTCCGGAAGTGTAGATTATGGTAGCCAAGTCTTCCGGTGTCGCCTCGTTCATACGGATCTTTATCGTTGTCTCGGCATGCGCATTATCACCCAACCGTAGGAAATCGTCAAAATAAATCGAAGTCTTGTCTTCCGGGTTCAACTTAACAGCCGGATCAAACACTACCAAGCGTTTCAGGTATTGAGAATCTTTCTGCACCTTGAATGCATTATTATACTGCAACTGTTCGCCAACAAACAAAGTATGTATATGGGCATCATTAATTATATACTCGATCTGTCCCGGAGAATTCGTCGCATACATCGGAATAGAGACTGCCCGGTTCGCATATGCCCCGAAATCCGTATAAAAACATTGTGGCATATTCTGCGAATAAAGCCCAATATTCTCCTGCACTCCTATCCCGAATTCGGCCATAGCCTTAGCCGTAAGCAACACTTTTTCAGAGAATTCCTTCCAAGATATCTTTAACCATTTCCCAGTTACATTATCGCGATACTTCAATGCCGTACGGGAACCATATTTTTCTGCTTGTCGATGAACTAACTCAGCATAATGGTAATAAATCATAATTCTTTGTTTTGAATTGACTCTGCAAAAGTACGGTTTTCTATTCTATTTGTCATGAGATTAACCTCTTTTTTACACAAAAACGCCAGATTTGTGCAATATCAATGTTAAATTAGAATAAACATGGTAGCATGTATTGCATAGTACATAGGTAATACATATATTTGTGCCATAAAACAAAATAAAAATGAATGCAGAGAACGTAAAATCACAAATGAGGAAGGGGACATTGGAATATTGTATTCTATTGCTCCTTAAAAAAGAGCCGGCGTACACCTCTGACATTATCCAGAAGTTACAGGAAGCTAAATTGATTGTAGTGGAAGGTACTCTATATCCTCTGTTGACAAGATTAAAAAACAGCGAATTGTTAAGTTACCAGTGGATAGAATCTACTCAAGGACCGCCTCGCAAGTATTACCAGCTCACATCGAAAGGAGAAGAATTCCTTGGGGAACTGGAGACATCCTGGCAAGAACTGAACAATACAATAAACCACATCAGAAACAATTAAAATCAGAAAACAATGAAGAAGACACTGACAGTCAATTTGGGAGGAACTGTTTTCCACATTGACGAAGATGCATACCAACTGCTTGACAAATATCTGGCAAACCTCCGTATTCACTTCCGCAAGGAAGAAGGTTCAGAAGAAATCATGAACGATTTTGAAATGCGTATCTCCGAATTGTTCAACGAACGGGTACGGCTGGGCCATGAAGTGATCACAATTGAACATGTCGAAGATGTGATCAAGCGCATGGGCAAACCGGAAGAATTGTTCGAAGGGGAAGAAGAAAAAGAATATAAGGAAGAAGCCAAGGCACAAGCTTTCCAGGAAGAGGAAATACCCAAAGGCCCGAAAAAGCTGATGCGCGATCCGGACAACCGGGTATTGGGAGGCGTAGCCGGCGGCATCGCCGCTTATACAGGATGGGACGTGACAGCCGTACGCCTGGCCATGATCATCCTGCTTTTCGTTCCATACGCACCGATCATCATCTTATATCTCATATTATGGCTTGTAATGCCGTTGGCACGGACCGCGGCCGACAAACTGATGATGCGCGGACAAAACGTCACCCTCGAAAACATAGGCAAAACAGTTACGGGCGGTTTCGAGAAGGTTAGCAATAATGTAAATGATTATATGAGTTCCGACAAGCCGAGAAATTTTCTGCAAAAACTGGCGGACTTGTTTGTCGGTGTGGTAGGTTTCATCCTCAAATTCCTGGCCATACTGATCGGGATCATCCTGCTGCCGCCATTATTACTCCTCGCCTTTATATTGATAGTCGTCATCTTTGCCCTTATCGCCGGAGGCACAGACTTCTTGTACCACTTGTCACCATTCGGAGCCGACCTAATAGCAGGAGCACCTGTTCCATCGGTTATCACGGGATGTATCGGTTTCATCCTGCTGATCGGCATTCCTATCTTTGCTTTGGTATATGCCATCTGTATGCAACTATTCAAAACCCGGCCATTGCACAACACGGCAAAATGGACGTTACTGATCCTATGGCTCGTATCTGTAGCGCTGTGTGTCATCTATTTCTATCAGACCGGAATAAACGGATGGAGCGCATTGCCTTGGTACAATTTCTTCAACATATAATACTCTTCATATAATCATGAAAAAGACATATTCATTCCTATTGGCATTCACACTCATGGCAGGACTTCTATGTTCCTGCCATCTCAACCGGATTTCCGGTAACGGAAATGTCATAAGCAAGGAAATTCAGATAGAGGACTACGATGAAATAGAAATCAGAGGAGAGAACATCGACCTCCAATATACACAATCGGACAGCACACCCTATTTGAAAATCGAAACAGACCAGAACATCATGGAACTGCTGGAAATCAAATCCGACAATAAAGAATTGGTTATCCATCCCCAGGACAAACATATCGGGATCAACCCCACTCGCTTTATTGTGACAACCAACTCGACCTCCTTGAAAGAGTTTGAAATGGCAGGCGGAGGCAATTGCGACTTAGGCAAAGGACTCACCGGATACAAACTGGATATTAAAGCGGCCGGTGGAGGAACCATAAAGGCCGAGAACATTACGATCGCCCGTCTGGATTGTAAAACTGCCGGGAACTGTACTTTCCACCTAAGCGGCAAAACAGAAAAGATGCATATCAAAAGTGCCGGAAACTGCACGGTTAAAGCGTTCGACTTAGAGACCGAAGAGCTCAATTGCAAAACAGCCGGAAGTGCCCACATCGAGATCACCGCAAACCAAGCAATATCCACCCAAATAGCCGGAAACGGAACGATCCGCTACAAAGGAAACCCGAAGATAAAGGAAAAGAGTATTGCCGGAAGTGGTTCCATAACCAAAGTTGATTAGAGAAAGTTTCCCCAGCAGGGAACGTCATAATTGTGTGTTTAAAAAAAGGCCATCCTTTCACAAGGGGGGCCTTTCTTCCAAGGTTAACAAATTTATGAGTAAAAACCACTAATGAATCTTTACAAAAAAACCGCTTTTTCCCTCTCAATATTTTCATACAGAGGAAGAAGCGGTTACAAATGTACATAAAGTTTTTATATTAAAAAAACTTTATGTTATTTATTTAAATGCATTTTTTATCTGCGCAGCGGTGTCGGCGAGCACGCTCTGAGTAACCTCCATTTTCTTTCCGCCAAAATACATATCCGACTCCTTTTGGATCGGAATTAAATGAATATGCGCATGAGGGACTTCCAACCCCATTACTACCAAACCGACCCGTTTGCAAGGAATAACAGCTTCCTGTGCACGAACCACCCGCTTGGCAAATGCCATCATACGTCCGAGCATAGGATCATCTATGTCGAAAATATAGTCGATCTCTTTTTTCGGAATCACCAATGTATGCCCAACAGCTACCGGATTGATGTCCAGAAAAGCGAAAAACTCTTCATCTTCCGCTACTTTATGGCAAGGGATCTCACCCGCCACAATCCTACTGAATATAGATGCCATAATGTTATATTGTCAAATCGATATATCCATAATTTCAAAACTCATCAGACCGGAAGGAACCTTGATTTCCACAATGTCGCCGACCTTTTTCCCCATTAGCCCCTGCGCAATCGGAGTGCTGACCGCAATCTTGCCTTCTTTCAGATTCGCTTCCGAATCAGAAACCAAAGTATACGTCATGATCGCATTATTTTTAGTGTTCTTGATCTTCACCTTGTTCAAGATCTGGACTTCATCTGTTTGAACACGCGTTTCGTCTATCAGGCGGGCATTAGATATCAGGCCTTTCAACTGGGCGAGTTTCGCTTCCATAATACCTTGTGCTTCCTTTGCCGCGTCATACTCAGCATTTTCCGACAAATCGCCTTTGTCACGGGCCTCTGCAATCTGGGCAGATATTTCCGGACGTTTCACAGTTTCCAGATAATTGATTTCAGCTAAAATCTTATCATAACCATCTTTCGTCATATAGCTCACTGCCATACTAAATCCTCCTATTTAAAATGTTATTATTGATTACCACATAATAAAAAAGAAGCCCGACCAACTGCCTTGGCCGGAACTCCTTTCTTTTTGTATTTTCAGACTTTGCAAAGATAAACGATCTTTTTAAGACCTGCAACCTATCCAAAGTGCTTTACAACATATAAATCTGAACGTTAACAACAAGACATCAAATCACCACTTTTACATCAGCTTCCAGTTTTTTCACGTCTTCAACACGTTTAACCAAGTTTCCTTTACGGTCAAGAATGAAAAGAGCAGGCAATTGTTTTACATTATACAAACCTGCCACCTGCGAATAAACAGACTGCGGGTCACGAACGGTAATCCACGGCAAATTGGACGCCCCGTTTCTCCAGAAATGGTAATCGCTATCCAAAGACACCTGGTAAATCTCAAGCCCCCGGTCATGGTATTTTGTATATAATTCACCCAGTGCCATATTCAACGCCGGCGACCATTCTGTCTGATAAGCCGTAAAGTTTATCAAAACGACCTTGCCGGAAGCAACTGCAGAGAGTTTTGTCACTTCACCGCGGACATCGGGCAATTCGATATCAAGGAAGGAAATTTCTTTTGTTTCCACATTGCTGTAGTCGACAGGACGTTGAGCACGCAAGACCTTCATAGATTGCAACGTCAGATTATACAAATGTTTCGAACGCGGACTTTCAGGATATGTATGGTTATAGCTGGTCGCAACCGCCCCATACGCCTTGACATCATTCCTATCGTACAAATCAAAGAATAATAAACCATCAATCTGCTGGAACAATGCGAAATAAGCGACCGTAGACATCGGCGATGAATAAATATATTTCCGGGCGATTTCTTTATAAGCATCGGCAGCAGCCAAAACTTTCGTACGATAAGTCGTATCTGAAATCATCTTATCCTCATATTCCTTCCGCAAACGACTGATAGCCTGGTTCGCATCCAGTTGCGCCAAAGTGATCACCTTTATCGCCTTCGAGCTCTCAGAACCTTCCACAGAATAGGAAGTTGCGAAAGTACCCGCATCCGCAGCAAAAGAAATGGTTTCAGTCGAATCGACAGCGAAATTGATCAACTGGTTATTCAGACGCAAACGATAAAAATCCGGATACTCAGGACGCTTTTCCACAAACTTGAACTTCCCGCCGGAAGCCAATTTGATAGAATCGAGTGTTACCACATTCGAGATTCCGACATTTTCTAAATACATAAACTGGCCGTCAGCTCCTGCCACAACTCCTTTCACCGTAAAATTTGAAGAATCGTTACAAGCTGAAAACAAGAATATGAACAACCCTAAAACAGTCAACAATCGTGTGGATATTTGTTTCATCATATTTTTACTTCATTAGTTTAATTCGCTGCAAATATACATTAATTTACAATTGTGACACTATTATTCGCTAAATCTTCCTGCTTTTTTTGTAAAAAAGAGCATTCCTCATGTTTTTTATTTTCATTTTCACAAGTTTACAGATAAACTTTCATTACATTTGCACCAATTTTACAGATTGAAAAATTAAGAAAAAGATTATGCTTAATCCAATTAACAAGACGATCGAATTGGCTGATGGAAGAACCATCACCATCGAAACCGGGAAATTGGCCAAACAGGCGGACGGTTCAGTTACCGTGCGTATGGGCAACACCGTGTTGCTTGCTACTGTTTGCGCCGCTAAAGATGCAAACCCGGGTGTTGACTTCATGCCATTACAAGTAGAGTACAAAGAAAAATTCTCGGCATTTGGCCGTTTCCCAGGAGGTTTTACAAAAAGAGAAGGTAAAGCTTCCGACTACGAAATTCTGACTTCTCGTTTGGTTGACCGTGCCCTCCGCCCCCTTTTCCCGGACAATTACCATGCCGAAGTATATGTAAACGTTATATTATTTTCCGCAGACGGCGAAGATATGCCGGATGCACTGGCCGGACTGGCAGCTTCCGCCGCATTGGCTGTATCGGACATTCCTTTCAACGGACCGATCTCCGAATGCCGCGTCGCACGCATCGATGGCAAATATGTAGTTAACCCTACGTTCTCTGAATTGGAAAAAGCAGATATCGATATAATGGTGGGTGCTACGCTTGACAACATCATGATGGTGGAAGGCGAAATGGACGAAGTTCAGGAATCTGAAATGCTGGAAGCTATCAAAGTTGCCCACGAAGCGATCAAGATACAGTGCCAAGCACAATTGGAATTATCCGAAGCTTGCGGCAAACTGGTTAAACGCGAATACTGCCATGAAATCAATGATGACGAACTGCGTAAAGACGTACACGAAAAATGTTATGCAAAGGCATATGCCGTTGCGACATCCGGTACTGACAAGCATCAGCGTGCCGAAGCATTCGAAGCAGTTGTCGAAGAATATAAAGCCCAGTTCTCCGAAGAAGAATTAACCGACGAAAAGGTTGAAATGATCGGCCGCTATTACCACGACGTTGAAAAAGAAGCGATGCGCCGCGCTATTTTGGACGAAGGGAAACGTTTGGATGGCCGCAAAACAACAGAAATTCGTCCGATCTGGATCGAAACAGACTGTCTGCCCGGCCCTCACGGTTCTGCAATCTTCACACGTGGAGAAACCCAGTCGCTTTCAACTGTCACCTTGGGCACAAAAGCCGATGAGAAGATGATCGACGATGTGTTGAACCATGGAAAAGAACGTTTCCTGTTACATTATAACTTTCCTCCATTCTCTACAGGCGAAGCAAAAGCTTCTCGCGGTGTAGGACGTCGTGAGATCGGTCACGGAAATTTGGCCCACCGCGCATTGAAACGGATGATCCCGGCAGACTATCCTTATGTGGTACGCGTGATTTCCGATATTTTAGAATCCAACGGTTCTTCTTCCATGGCAACCGTATGTGCCGGAACGTTGGCATTGAGAGACGCAGGTGTTCTGATGAAAAAACCGGTATCTGGTATTGCGATGGGACTGATATCTGAAAACAAAGGTCAGAACTACGCTATCTTATCCGATATTTTGGGAGATGAAGACCATTTGGGCGATATGGATTTCAAGGTAACAGGTACAAAAGACGGTATCACTGCCACACAGATGGATATCAAGGTGGACGGCCTGTCATACGAAATTCTTGAAAACGCATTGGCACAGGCAAAAGAAGGCCGTATGCACATTCTGGGTAAGATCATGGAAGCCCAACCGGAAGTTCGTGCGGATCTGAAACCTCACGCTCCGAGAATCGAAACAATGACGATCGGCAAAGAATTTATCGGTGCGGTTATCGGCCCGGGTGGCAAGATCATCCAGGGTATTCAGGAAAAGACAGGAGCCATCATTGCTATTGAAGAAGAAGGAGGAGTAGGTAAAATCGAAATCTCCGGAACAAACAAAGCGACAATCGATGCAGCCATCCGCGCCATTAAAAGCATCGTTGCTGTTCCTGAAATCGGTGAAATCTACGAAGGCAAAATATCTTCTATCATGCCTTATGGCGCGTTCGTCGAGTTCATGCCAGGTAAAGACGGTTTGCTCCATATTTCCGAAATCGACTGGAAACGACTGGAAACAGTTGAACAGGCAGGTTTGAAAGAGGGTGACCCCATCAATGTCAAATTGGTAGACATCGACGCCAAGACAGGTAAATTCAAATTATCCCGCAAAGTTCTGCTGCCGAAACCGGAAGGTTACGAAGAACGTCCACCGAGAGCAGAACGTGGTCCGAGACCGGAACGTGGAGAGCGTGGCCACCGTCAGGATCGCGGAGACCGTGGTCCTCACCGTGAACGTCAGGATTAATAATCAGCAAAACACATACCATAATACACACAGCACCCGTCCTATATTTTTCGGACGGGTGCTGTTTTTTCAGATGGAAAGAAAAAAGGAGTGGACGAAGTGGAAAATATTCCGCAGATATCACAGAAGACGCAGATCGATACAAACTTATTTTAACTACATCATTACTCTGTGTGCGATAAATATCGTCTTTTTGACATCTCCTCCCTTTATCATGTCAAAGTATATATTACTTACCGCAAGTACAACGCGGTTTGATCTGTTTAAAGAAATCGTTACCCTTATTGTCTACCAAGATGAATGCGGGGAAGTCTTCCACTTCAATCTTCCAAACTGCTTCCATGCCCAGCTCGGGATATTCCACACATTCAATGCTCTTGATGTTATTTTGAGCCAAGATAGCAGCCGGGCCGCCGATACTTCCTAAGTAAAAACCGCCATATTTCTGGCAAGCATCCGTCACCTGCTGACTACGATTACCTTTCGCCAACATAACCATGCTGCCACCGTGGCTTTGGAACAAGCCTACATACGAGTCCATGCGTCCTGCCGTCGTCGGCCCCATAGAACCGCAAGCCATGCCCACCGGAGTTTTGGCCGGACCGGCATAATAAATAGGATGATCCTTTATATACTGAGGCAGATCTTCACCGCGATCCAAACGTTCTTTCAGTTTGGCATGAGCAATGTCGCGACCTACGATGATAGTACCATTCAGAGACAGGCGGGTTGCCACCGGATATTTGTCCAATTCCTTCAAAATCTCGGTCATCGGCTGATTCAAGTTGATCTTGACAGCATCACCTTCACCTGCCTGGCGCAGTTCGGCTGGGATCAGTTCACCTGGATGACTGTCCAACTTCTCGATCCAGATACCGTCTTTGTTGATCTTGCACTTCACGTTACGATCAGCCGAACAACTCACTCCCAAACCGACCGGACAGGAAGCACCGTGACGTGGCAGGCGAATGATACGAATATCATGTGCTAAATACTTGCCGCCGAACTGTGCACCCAGACCGATATTGTGAACTTCAGCCAACACTTCTTTTTCCAGTTCGATATCCCGGAAAGCACGGCCATACTCGTTACCGGTCGTAGGCAATTCGTCATAATAATGTGTAGATGCCAGCTTCACTGTCAGCAAGTTCTTTTCGGCGGAAGTACCACCGATGACCACTGCGATATGATAAGGAGGACAGGCAGCCGTACCCAGCGTCTTGATCTTTTCAATGATGAACGGAACCAAGGTTCCCGGGTTCAGGATAGCCTTTGTTTCCTGATACAGATAAGTCTTGTTAGCCGAACCGCCACCCTTTGTCACACACAAGAATTTATATTCCATCCCTTCCGTAGCTTCAATGTCAATTTGAGCCGGCAGATTGCACTTGGTATTCACTTCATCGTACATGTTCAGGGGAGCGTTCTGCGAATAGCGTAAGTTTTCCTCCGTATAAGTTTTATAAACACCCAACGAAAGCGCCTCTTCGTCGCAGTAGCCGGTCCACACTTGCTGCCCCTTTTCGCCGTGGATGATAGCCGTGCCGGTATCCTGGCAGAAAGGAAGCACACCTTTAGCAGCAACTTCCGCATTACGCAGGAAAGTCAACGCTACATATTTGTCGTTATCACTTGCTTCCGGATCGCTCAGGATCTTGGCCACCTGTTCGTTATGCGAACGGCGAAGCATAAAGGATACATCACGAAAAGCAGCATTAGCCATTACCGTAAGACCTTCTTTTGCTATCTTCAGAACCGGAGTTCCTTCGAACTCGGAAACCGAAACATAATCTTTTGTAAGCAGATAATACTCTGTCGTATCCGGACCCAACGGGAACGGAGCCTGATACTTAAAAGGAGTTGTTGCCATAGCGTTTATATTTAAATTTATAATATTGGTTTTAGAATCGCATCCTTGAACGGACGGACAAACTTAAGGAAAAATCATGAGATTCGACAGTCGTTTGCCTTTTTAAAATGATCATTTCAAGTTTATTTCAAATTCACTTCGTATCTTTGAGTACAAATAAGGCGGTCTTTATGAAGATATTAAATCGAAGAAGTTTGCATCTTCGTAGAATACTCGATTATTTTTCGCAAATGCTGACATAAAATATGCAAAAAAACAGGTAGTTTTACTTGCCCAAGAAAGTACTTTAGTTACGACACGCCTATTGATATCCCTTTGCCAGAAGGGATGCTTGTGAAAGCACATGCCTACTTTTGCTAAAAAAACGTCATGAACCATAAAAAAAGAAACTGGTTATACAAAATAAAGGGGTATATCGTTATAATATCATACATTTGCAGACATAAACCCGTGTGTTCATCCCCAAAAAGAAAGATAAAACTATGACAGCAAAAAAAGATAGAGTGCTTTGGGCAGACGATGAGATAGATTTGTTAAAACCCTACATCCTTTTCTTGCAGGATAAAGGGTATGAAGTGGTTCCGGTAATCAGCGGGCAAGATGCCATCGAATGCTGTAAGGAAGAATCTTTCAATATCATCTTCTTGGACGAAAATATGCCGGGACTGACCGGATTGGAGACATTGGCGCAGATCAAAGCGATCAATCCCGATGTCCCAGTCGTCATGGTTACGAAGAGTGAGGAAGAGAGCATCATGAACCAAGCTATCGGTAACAAGATTGCTGATTACTTGATCAAACCGGTCAATCCGAACCAGTTGCTTTTGTCTATCAAAAAAAATGTCCACAAAAATGTAATCATATCCGAAACAACGACAGTCGGCTATCAGCAAGAGTTCGGGCGTATCGGCATGCAGATTAACGATTCGTTAACGACTGACGATTGGATGGAAGTATACAAGAAACTCATCTATTGGGAGATCGAACTGGAGAACAGTCAGGTTCCGATGACCGACATGCTCCGTATGCAGAAACAGGAAGCAAACAGCGCATTCGGAAAATTTGTCAAAAAAAATTATGTAGACTGGATTCAAAATCCCGGAACCCGCCCACTGATGAGCCCGGATTTGTTCAAAAAGAAAGTTTTCCCACTGATCGACAACGGAGAAAAGATCTTTTTCATTCTGATCGACAATTTCCGTCTTGACCAATGGCGCGAAGTAAAAGATCTGCTTGCCGAATATTATACGTTCGATGAAAGCTTGTACTACAGTATCCTTCCGACCGCCACGCAGTACGCCCGCAACTCGATTTTCTCCGGACTAATGCCTTTGCAGATCGAAAAGATGTTTCCGGAACTCTGGGTAGACGAAGACAGCGAAGAGGGGAAAAACCTAAATGAAGCACCACTTATCCAGACTCAGATCGAACGATTCCGCAAAAGATATACTTTTTCCTATCATAAGGTACACGATTCGCAGTATAACGACAAATTGCTGAACATCATCCCCTCCCTGCTTCATAACCAGTTGAACGTGGTAGTACTGAACTTTGTCGATATGTTATCCCATGCCCGTACCGAAAACAAGATGATCCGCGAATTAGCCCAAAGTGAAGCGGCATACCGCAGTTTGACACGCTCCTGGTTTCAACATTCGGGCACACTGGAACTTTTCAAGCGTATCGCCGGAAAGGGGTACAAAGTGATCGTCACGACCGATCATGGCACGATCCGAGTCGATAACCCGGAAAAAGTAATAGGCGATAAAAATACAAATACCAACCTGCGTTATAAGGTAGGCAAGAACTTGAATTATAATCCGAAGGAAGTCTTTGACATCCGTTTTCCCGACAAAGCAGGTTTGCCTTCCCCGAACCTGAGCAGCAAATATATCTTTGCGATGAACAACGACTTCTTCGCTTATCCGAACAACTACAATTACTACGTTTCTTACTACAAGAATACATTTCAGCACGGGGGTATTTCGATGGAAGAAATGTTGATTCCTTTCATCACGATGACAGTAAAATAATTGATCATTGATAATTGATAATTGACAATTGTTTTAACTTTGCAACCAAAAACTTCAATTGTTAAAGTTATGAATACAATTAAAATAGAAAGTTTAGATACGATCCGCCAAGCTGCAAAAGAGTTTATTGCCGGGATGGACGACCGCACCGTTTTTGCTTTTCGGGGTAATATGGGAGCCGGAAAAACCACTTTCATCAAAGCTATCTGCGAAGAGTTAGGCGTGGAGGATGTTATCAACAGTCCGACATTCGCCATTATAAACGAATATCGTAGTGACGAAACCGGTGAACTGATTTATCACTTTGACTTCTACCGTATCAACAAACTAAGTGAAGCGGAAGATATAGGCACGGAAGATTATTTCTATAGCGGCGCCCTATGCTTTATCGAATGGCCGGAAAAAATCGAAGAATTATTGCCGGGTGACGTTGTGAATGTCACCATTACAGAAAATCCGGACAGTTCCCGCTCCGTAGAAGTAAAGTAAGATGGAGCCTTCCGAATATTTTATCTTGATACTCTTTATCACATTAGGGATATTCTCGATTATCGCAGCGATCCTGAATCTTGACTGGTATTTCCAGACCAACGGAGCTATGACTTTCGTCAAGTGGCTGGGTCGCAAAGGTGCCCGTATTTTCTATGTTCTTTTAGGATTGGGGCTGATTGCCTGTGGAGTGACAGGACTTGTCTTCTGGAAGTGACAATGGAAATTGATAGCCAAAAAT
The DNA here is from genome assembly GCA_910577325.1 of uncultured Parabacteroides sp. Taxonomy (GTDB): domain Bacteria; phylum Bacteroidota; class Bacteroidia; order Bacteroidales; family Tannerellaceae; genus Parabacteroides. Next base: position 317,886 of record CAJTMR010000001.1, on the reverse strand, counting down.
GTAACGAACCGGCCAAAGGCCGGGTTATCATCAATTATCCATTGTCCATTATTTTCAAACCAGCGCAAAATCCAACTGTTTCCTTTCAAGGTTAGCTTGTGCCACTTTTACCGTGATAGTATCCCCTAAGCGATAAATACGCCTCGTCCTGCGACCGAGCAAGCAATAGTTTTTATCATCAAACTCGTAATAGTCATCATCAAGATCGCGGATCGGAACAAGTCCTTCGCATTTATTCTCATTCAGTTCCACATACAATCCCCATTCGGTGACACCGGATACGACACCGTCGAATACTTGCCCCAATTTGTCTTTCATAAACTCGACCTGCTTGTACTTGATAGAAGAACGTTCGGCATTTGCAGCCACCATTTCCATCTCAGAGCAATGCACGCAATACTCCTCATACTTCTTCTTTATCACACTACGGCCACCCGCCAAATAGCGTTCCAACAAACGATGCACCATCATATCCGGATAACGGCGGATGGGAGAAGTGAAGTGTGTATAATAGTCCATTGCCAACCCATAGTGACCGATATTATCCGTCGTATAGCGGGCTTTCTGCATAGAACGGATAGCCAGAGTCTCCACCAGGTTTTCTTCCGGTTTTCCCTGCACGCAGTTCAACAATCTATTGATACCTTTGGATATATCTGTTTTTGTCCCTTCCGTACGCATCTTATACCCGAAACGGCTGATGAATGCGGAGAAGTCTTTCAGTTTCTCGGGATCCGGCTGTTCATGGATACGATAGACAAATGTTTTCTTTGCCTTATTCTTGCTCTTTCCGACAAACTCGGCTACCGTACGGTTTGCCAATAACATGAACTCTTCGATCAACTTATTAGCTTCCTTCGACTCTTTGATATAAGTTCCCAACGGTTTACCATTCTCATCTATGTCGAACTTGACTTCATAACGGTCAAAAGCGATTGCCCCGTCTTTGAAACGCCGGTCTCGCAATTTTTGCGCCAAGCTGTTAAGTGCCAAGATTTCTTCTTTATATTCGCCTTCCCCGGTTTCAATGACAATCTGAGCTTCTTCGTACGTAAAACGGCGGTCGCTTTTGATAATGGTACGGGTGATATGAGACTGTTGAACTTCCGCATCCTCATTCAACTCGAAAATCGCGGAGAAACAAAGTTTCTCTTCATCCGGCCGGAGCGAACAGATCTGATTACACAAGCGTTCCGGCAACATCGGAATGGTACGGTCCACAAGATAGACAGACGTTGCACGACTGAACGCTTCCCGGTCTATCAAGCTTTCCGGTTTGACATAGTAGGTCACGTCGGCGATATGTACGCCGACTTCCCAATTGCCATTATCCAACTTACGGGCGGAAAGGGCATCATCGAAGTCCTTGGCATCTTTCGGGTCGATCGTGAAAGTAGTAATACCACGGAAATCCTCACGTCTGGCAATTTCCTCTTCAGGGATTATTTCCGGTATCTTTTCGGCAGCCTTCTCAACGTTGCCCGGATATTTATACGGGAGGTCGAACTCCGCCAGGATAGCGTTCATCTCCGCATTATTGTCACCTGCAGTTCCCAGAATATCGATCACCTCACCCAGCGGATTCTTGGCTTCTTCCGGCCATTCGGTTATACGAACGATCGCCTTGTCACCGGTTTTGCCGCCCTTCAGTTTTTCTTTCGGAATAAAAATGTCGTTGGCAAGCGTCTTGTCTTCCGTAACAAGAAACGCGAAACCTTTAGTCACCTGTAGTTTACCGGTGATCGAGCGTTGTAGGCTTTCCAGAATCTCAATGACCTCGCCTTCCGGATCAGCCCCCTTTCTCTTGGCATGAAGCTGTATTTTTACCTTGTCGCCGTTAAGCGCATGTGCGGAATTTCGCTCTGCCACGAAGATCGGCGTCCCGCCATCTTCGGGAATAAAAGAGTTCTTACCATTCTGGCGGCGCATAAAGGTTCCGACAACTGTCGTTCCCCAATCATTATAGCGATAGCGCCCCCGATCTATCTCGGAAATAAAATTATCGGAAGAAAGATCATACAGGATATCCACCACTTGCAATTTCTGCACTTGGCTGGTTACTCCTATCATACTACTGATTTGCCGATAGTTAAAAGGTTCTTTAGGAGAAGACTTGAAAACGTTGATGATGGCGTTGATCATAGCCCCTTTTTTCATCCGCTTGTTTCCGCCTTTGGAAGTACTTTTCTTCTTCCCCGGTTTCTTACTTTTCTTTTCAGATTTATTCTTAGTCATATTTCTTTTTCAATGTTTTACAAAGTAAACAATAAATCTTGAGAAGCTGTTTACATTTGTGATAAAATAATTTTCAGGATACCTCATTGGCCGAAATAGTTGGTTCTTATACCTTTATCCACCCCAAGAATTGCTCTTTAACATCCAACACGGCGGATAAACATCCCCGCACCCCCGCAAAGATCTCGTATAGACCCGGGTCTCCATACTGCTTACACCCAAGTCTCAAGCGGCTTTAAAAGTTGTTTTGGCAAAAACATTATATGGTTAGTCCGTATCGGTAGCGAAAACAAACAGGTGCTTTATGATTTTGGCACGATTGCTATAGTTTTATGCGAAAATACGAAATAAGTCCGAAATTTCTTTTATATTAGGCCCCGAATTTATATGACCGGTTCTGATTGCCATTAATGAACAAATTTAAACGAAGAGTAGATGAAAGAGTTAAATGAAAAAACTGCCGGCAAAATGTTGTGTCCGGAACGGATCATCCAGTTCGGTGAAGGTAATTTCCTTCGTGCATTCGTGGATTGGATCATTCAGAAAATGAACGAGAAAGTAGATTTTAACAGCAGTGTCGTGGTAGTCCAGCCTATCGAGCGGGGAATGACCGGCATGTTGAACGCACAGGATTGCATATACCATGTCAATCTTCAAGGGTTGGATAAAGGCGAAAAGGTCGACAGCCTTACCCGGATCGATGCGATAAGCCGTGCACTGAATCCTTATACGGACTTTTCCGCTTTTATGAAGCTGGCGGAACAGCCGGAAATACGTTTCGTCATTTCAAATACCACGGAAGCAGGTATTACCTTCGATCCGACTTGCAAGCTGGAAGACGCACCAGCCTCTTCCTTTCCGGGCAAGCTGACACAATTGCTTTATCACCGCTACAAGACATTTAACGGAGAGAAAGACAAAGGCTTGATTATCTTTCCGTGCGAGTTGATCTTCCTGAACGGGCACAAACTGAAAGAGACCATTTACCAGTATATCAATTTATGGCAATTAGGAGAAGATTTCAAGACCTGGTTTACGGAATGCTGCGGTGTATATGCGACACTGGTCGACCGCATTGTCCCGGGATTCCCGCATAAAGAGATCGATTCGATCAAAGAGAAACTGCAATATAACGACAATCTGGTCGTACAGGCGGAGATATTCCATTTATGGGTAATCGAAGCACCCGAAGCGATTGCCAAAGAGTTCCCCGCAGACAAGGCAGGTTTGAATGTTCTGTTTGTCCCAAGCGAGACACCCTACCACCAGCGGAAGGTGACTCTTTTGAATGGCCCCCATACAGTGCTGGCGCCTGTTTCCTGGCTTTCCGGAGTAAATATCGTGCGGGATGCCTGCCGGCACGAGGTTCTGGGAGAATATATCCGCAAGGTGATGTTCGGCGAATTGCTGGAAACACTGAATCTGCCGAAAGAAGAACTGACGCAGTTCGGCAATGATGTCATGGAACGTTTTAATAATCCGTTCGTCAACCATTCAGTCGTTTCCATCATGCTGAATTCATTCCCTAAATATGCAACACGCGACCTACCGGGTTTGAAAGTCTATCTGGAACGGAAAGGCGAATTGCCCAAAGGACTGGTGTTAGGTCTGGCTGCCATTATTACCTATTATAAAGGATATGTCCGTAACGATGGAACAAAGTCCAAACCGAATGATTCCGCCGAAATTCTTCAACTGTTACAAGACCTTTGGGCTACCGGTTCGACCAGACAAATAGCCGAAGGCGTATTAGCGGCGACTTTCATTTGGGGAGAAGACCTGAACCTCATTCCGGGATTGACCGGTATGGTAAAAGGTTTCCTGGACGCCATCGAAGAAAAAGGAATGCTTAATGTCGTTAAAGAAATTTGCTGATGCGGACTTATATACAAATAAATCCGGCAGACAATGTCATTGTCACCGTAAAGGATTTGCAGGCCGGTGCATCTTTGGATATCAACGACAAGACGATCGTTATCCAGCAGGATACTCCTGCTGGACACAAAATAGCCTTACAAGACTTCAAGGAGGGAGACCATATCATAAAATATGGAGCTCCCATCGGACATGCACGTGAGATAATAACCACCGGAAGCTGGGTGAACGAAAAGAATATCAATACTAACCTGAAAGGGTTACAGGAATATGAATTCAATCCGCAGCCTATTCCGGAACAGCCACCCGGAAAACCTCTTTCCTTTAAAGGTTATCGCCGCAAGAATGGAGAAGTGGGAATCCGGAACGAGATATGGGTGATTCCGACCGTAGGTTGCGTCAATGGCATCACACACCGACTGGCAAACCTGTTACGACAGGAAACACAGGATACCGGGGTCGATGCAATCGTTGCATTCCCTCATAATTACGGCTGTTCACAACTGGGAGACGATCATGAAAATACCCGGAAGATTTTACAAGACATGGTTCTGCACCCGAATGCCGGTGCTATTCTCGTTGTCGGATTAGGCTGCGAAAACAACCAGATCAATACTTTCCGGGAAATGCTTGGCAATTACGATACGGAACGCATCCGTTTTATGGAAACACAGAAAGTAGACAATGAATTGGAAACGGGAATAGAACTGTTACGGAAACTCCATGCGATTGCTTCACAAGATCAGCGGACAGATATTCCTTTAGGTGAGTTGCGTATAGGATTGAAATGTGGAGGTTCGGATGGATTTTCCGGTATTACGGCCAATCCACTGCTGGGTTCCTTTTCCGACTTTTTAGTAGCACAGGGAGGAACGACTGTCCTGACGGAAGTTCCGGAAATGTTCGGTGCCGAAACGATCCTAATGAACCGGAGCGAATCGAAAATCGTCTTTGAGAAGACCGTTCATCTGATTAACGACTTCAAATCCTATTTCATAGAGAACAAACAACCGATTTACGAAAATCCATCTCCGGGAAATAAGGCGGGAGGTATTTCCACTTTGGAAGAAAAATCGCTGGGCTGTACGCAAAAAGCCGGAACTTCAGTTGTCCGGAACGTCATGCTTTATGGTGAACGTCTAAAGACAAAGGGACTGAATTTGTTGAGCGCCCCCGGAAACGACCTTGTAGCCAGTACAGCCCTTGCTTCTTCCGGCTGTCATCTGATTTTGTTTACGACCGGCAGAGGAACTCCATTCGGAACGTTTGTTCCGACAGTCAAAGTTTCCACCAACAGCGATCTATATGCTCGCAAAACGAGTTGGATCGATTTCAATGCCGGTTCTCTTTTGGAAGATAAAAACATGGAGGAACTTTGTGAATGTTTTATCCAGTTCATCATCGGTATCGCAAGTGGCAACCTGACCAACAATGAAAAAAACGACTACAGAGAAATCGCAATCTTCAAATCCGGCGTGACACTATGATTCATGTCGATTCCGTAGGGACAGGGATAGTCCATACACTGCAATCCATGATGCGAATGGGCAAAACGGAACCCTGCCCTTACGGAATGACAATCATTTTGCACGTGCACCCCATGTCACATACCGAAAATCATCATTTAAGATTCTAATATTTTTAGATCTTCTTCTCAATAACCGCCTGTACCACATTCAAAACATAGTCACCCAACTTTTCGGCCTCACCAATGATATCCATATAATAGACACCGTCCTGATACTGGTATTTCCTGCTGTTGATGTTTTCCACATTGTGGATCTTCAACTGGTTACGGTAATTGTTTATTTCGTTTTCGATGTTGTAAGACGGATTGACATCGTCACGTACAAGCTCCGACTTCTTCAGTATCTCGATCATGCGGGACAATGCTTTCTCCGTAAGTGCCAGCATTTGATCCACATTATGGTTCTGCTCGTCTGTGAATATCGACTTAAACTCATTACGACGTTTGATGCTTCGCGCCATATTGTTACAGGAATCGGCTATACTTTCGATCTCCGAGACGGCACGCAACATGATACGGATTTCTTCCTTACCTTCCGAACTCAAACGACCTTCAGCCACGCAAGTCAAATAATTGGCAATCTCGATTTCCATACGGTCGCTGATGCTCTCGTACTTCTCAACACGGCTATAGGTTTTCAGGAAAGCATCTTCGTTTTTCTCGTAGAACAACGTTTTCACCATATCCAGCATACGACCTGTGCGCTCGGCAAACAGCGTGATCTCCTTATGTGCCTGTAAAATAGAAAGTTCGGAAGTCGAAAGCATACCACCCGTAATATACCGTAAACGATATTCTTCATCTTCGTCTTTCTTGCCTTTGATCAAGAACCGGACCGTCTTTTCAATCAGTTCGACAAACCAAATCATAATAAAGGTATTACTGATATTGAATGCCGTATGAAAAGCGGCCAACTTGAAAGACACCGCCACCGACGGATCAGATATACGCATCACGTTCGTAACGAACCAAGAAACAGCATGGGTGAACGGATAAAACAGAATCAATACCCAAATCACGCCGAATATATTAAAAACAAGATGGGCCAATGCCGCCCGTCTGGCTTGCATATTACCGGTCAAAGCCGCCAAATTAGCCGTAATCGTTGTTCCTATATTTTCACCCAATACGAGCGCCACACCCAATTGATAGTCAATCCATCCGTTAGCACACATAATCAACGTGATAGCCATCGTTGCAGCAGAGGCCTGCACAATCATGGTCAGGATAGCTCCGATAAACAAAAACAAAAGGATAGAAAAGAAGCCCATATCAGCGTAATTCTGCACAAAGGCAAGCATCTCCGGATTGGCCCCGAGATCCGGAGCATTGGCTTTCAAAGCCTGAAGCCCCATAAAAAGAAAAGAAAAACCGAAAATGAACTCTCCGACCGATTTACGTGAACTTTTGCCGGAAAAGAGAAGTGGAATACCGAATGCAAGCAGAGGAAGGGAAAAAGCAGCGATGTCTACTTTGAATCCGAGCGCCGAGATCAACCAAGCAGTAACAGTCGTACCGATATTGGCTCCCATTATGACTCCGATGGACTGGGTGAGAGTGAGCAGACCGGCATTTACGAAACTGACTACCATGACAGTAGTAGCGGACGATGATTGGATCAGGGCCGTAATTAAAACTCCGGTAAGAACTCCGGTAACCCTGTTGGTCGTCATGGCCGTCAGAATCCTGCGCAAACTGTCCCCCGCAAACTTCTGCAGACCTTCGCTCATGATCTTCATACCATACAAGAACAATCCCAAGGAACCTATAAGGCGTAGAAAATCAAAAAATGAATAGTCCATTTAAAATACGTTTAAGTGGATGTATATCCGATTAATATTCCTAACTTTAGGGGACAAAAATATAAATAATAACTGAGATACCATGTCTGAAACTATTACAATTTATTGCAAAAATAACAATATTTACAAAGAAGTACCGATAGGTTCTTCGTTGTTGGACATCTATTCGCTGGTTGGTGCACCCCTTCGGTTACGCCCGATGAATGCACAGGTAAACAATAAGACAGAAGGGCTTACCTTCCGCTGCTGGCATCCGAAAGATATTGAATATGTCGATTATACACAACTTTCGGGAATGCGGACTTATGTCCGTTCCCTCTGCCATATCTTCTCGAAAGCGGTGAACGACGTGCTCCCTTCAGCGACCCTGAACCTGGAACATCCCATCTCGAAAGGCTATTATTGTGTCATCCACAACGGCAAAGAGGTAAACGCAGAAACGATCGGCAAAATCAAGAATCGAATGCGTGAAATTATAGATGCCGACCTCCCTTTCCACTTGAAGACGGTCCGCACGGCCGATGCAGCAGTCCTGTTCCGCGAAAGAGGCATGAACGACAAGACCCGCCTGATCGAAAGCGCCGGCATGCCTTATACATCCTACTACGAACTGGACGGCTACATCAATTATTTCTATGGCTGCCTGACTCCTTCCACCGGCTATATCCAGCATTTCGATTTGGTCCCTTATTTCGACGGCGTGTTGTTGCGCGTGCCTCAAAAAACAAATCCCACGGAGTTGGAACCAGTCATACGTCAAGATAAAATGTTTCAGGTTTACAAGGAACACTTGACCCTGCAACGCACAGTCGGATTGGATAACGTCGGAGACTTGAACCGGGTGATAGAAAAAGGAATGGCATCCGAAGTCATTATGGTCTCCGAAGCCATGCAAGAAAAGCAGGTAGCCAAGATCGCTGAGGAAATTGCCGCCCGCTACGATAACGGTCTCCGTATCGTATTGATCTCCGGTCCCTCCTCTTCGGGAAAAACGACTTTCTGTAAACGATTGGAAATTCAACTGATTACAAACCTGATCCATCCGGTCAGTCTTTCACTGGACGATTATTTCCTGAATCGCGAAGATACACCGAAGGACGAATCCGGCGAATATGACTTCGAATCGCTGTATGCGCTCGACCTGCCTTATTTCAACAACGAATTGCAGAAATTACTTTCAGGCGAAGAGATCGAAATGCCAAGCTTTAATTTCGAGACAGGCCACCGCGTGTTCAAAGGGAAAAAACTGAAGATGCAGAAAAATTCCATCCTCGTGATAGAAGGCATCCATGCCCTGAACCCCGAATTGACCTCTATGATCGAAGATCACTACAAATACCGGATATATGTTTCCGTGCTGACTTCCATCTCGTTGGATAACCATAACTGGATTCCGACGACCGACAACCGCCTCTTGCGCCGCATCATCCGCGATTACCGGTTCCGCGGATATTCCGCCCGCGACACAATCGCTCGCTGGCCCAGCGTACGCCGGGGCGAGGACAAATGGATATTCCCGTACCAAGAAAATGCGGATGCGATGTTCAACAGCGCCATGTTGTATGAGCTGGCCGCCCTACGCAAGTTTGCCGAACCGATCCTGAGTGAAGTACACGAATATGATCCGGAAAATGCCGAAGCATACCGTTTGCTCCGTTTTCTCCGCTATTTCAATTATATCCCCGATGTCGGACTTCCGGGCACTTCCCTTTTGCGTGAATTCCTCGGAGGCGGTAGTTTTCGGTACTGATCCGGAACAACGGAATACTTTCGTATGATGGAGATATGCAATCCGCATAAGCATGTTGGCTACATGAAAAACAGAAATATAGGGTTGGAACGTAATATGATGAGAATATATGACGTGCCGACCCTAAATATAATCCGTTATAGGAATGATTCACCCCTACGAACAGCCATTAAAACCCAAAACTACTTCTGCTCGATATCCCGTTTCCGCTTCAAAGCCTCCAGAAAGTAATAGTCGGCATAGTTCAACGGGACATCTATTTCTCCATTATGCGGAATGCTTCCGACACAATGCATCAGCAAGAAGTTTCCGTTCGTTCCCAATTCTGCCCGGTAAGCCGGAGAAGCCAGGCTTTCCATGATCCGGTCGGCATACGCCTTATACGTTTGCGGTTCAGGTACATCCATCGTACTGATCTCATACAAAGCAGAAGCGATACAAGCGGCAGCCGAAGCATCCCGGTAATCGTCAGGAATGTTCGGGGCATCCATATCCCAATAGAACACCAAGTCTTCGGGCGTATTCTTATGATTAAACATGAAACGGACCGCTTTTAAAGCCAGGTCGAGATACTTCCGGTCTCCGGTTTCCCGGTAACACAGCGTCAGACCGTAAATGCCCCAGGCCTGTCCACGGCTCCATGCCGATTCGTGCGCATATCCCTGTGCCGTATGGCGGTTACGTACGGAACCGTCTTCCATACTGTAATCCACCACATGATAGCAACTGCCATCCGGACGATATTGTTCCTTCATGGTGCGATCAACGTGCGAAACGGCAACCTTATAGAAAGTCGAATCGCCGGACAACCGTGTAGCGGCAAACAACAGTTCGAGGTTCATCATATTATCGATGATCACCGGGCACTCCCAACCCCGTTCCGAAATCCATCCTCTGTCCACGTCCCACGACTGGATAATCCCCGCCACCGGCCGGAAACGGGTGGACAAGGAACGGGCAGCTTCGACAATCACCTCCTTATATTCCGGATCGCCCGTCAGACGCAAGCCGTTTCCGAAACTGCAATAGATCATAAAGCCGACATCATGGTTCCACTTGATATTTTTGGCATCTTTCACCGCCTCCGTATATTTCTGCGCAAGAGGCAACAGACTCTTATCTCCTGTCAGCTCATACAAATACCAGACCGAACCGGGAAAGAAACCACTGCGCCAATCCGCCAGATTACAATAATAAACGGAACCGTCCGGGTTCAGCGTAGTCGGGTTCATAAACTTGCCGCTCGCCTCGATCAGCTCGATCTCTTTTCCTATCTGTTTATGGGCAAACGCTACATTCTCTTCAACGAATCTGTCTTCTGCCCCTCCGCAGGAGATCAATGCAACACCGAGCGCCATACCCATTAAATACTTCATCTTTATCATATCTATATTATTTATTTTTAATGTAACTACTCATCTATTCTCCCGACAGGAGTACTTTGATAACCTGTACAGGTTCACCCGATACCGAAGCCGACAAGATCGTATATCCCTCTATCGGCTTCTCCGCTTCCGTCCCCCTCTTTGCAGTCTTTGCCGTAAAAGAAGCATTGGCGGGCGAAGTTATCTTCAAGGAAAAGAATTTGCCGTCTTTCCTGAGAACGGCAGTATTTCCTTTACATTCTACATCTGCCGAGGTTATCACGGACCATTGCACCGATTGGGACGGGTTCCGCAACCCTACGCTGTCCGTAACCAGTATACGGGTATCATCAAGCATGCGGAATGTCCGGTAGACAAAACGGCTCTGTCCGGCATAAGCCGTGCTCATATCCATCGTGACAAAAGGTTGGGCGGCCTTGTCGTCCTGCCGGTCGATCTCGCCTGTCCCGGCCGAGTTTTGTAGTTTATGGTCGATCGACAGCGTATTGTGGCTGAAGTTCGAGTTCCTGAAATATGTCCAGCGTTGCCCGTCCGGCTTGTAATCCCAGAACCCGGGCAGGCCATAGTTATCGCTCCCCAAATCGTCCGTCCACCTTATCCCGTTCGTCTCGACGATAAAGGTCCCGATATCCAGTTGCTGGTGCGCCATATCCGGATCTCCGGTCTTGGCGATCAGATAAAGGCTGTTAGGAACATTCCGGTTTCCGTTGAACACGACAATATCATTGATGCCTTCATATACTTTCAGTTTCGGCAAAGCATCGGCAGGAGAAGAAGCCGTATCATACCAGGGAATGGACAGAAAATAGAATCTGAAATAATTCCCGCCTTGCACCGTCTTCGACAAGACATCCCGGTAAAATGCCGCTACTTCCGGTTGGTCGAAAGCCCGGCTGAAATAAAAGTAAATAGGTTCTGCCGCTGGGGCCGTACTGCCGGAATTGGCAAAATTGAATATCTTACCGGAAGGGCTTGTGCTGTGCATATAATACAGGACGCTTTTATCCACTCCCTCCATCTTCGAAAGCCCGAAGTCCTCGCCGAGATTATCATTCAGCGCCTTCAACAAAAGAGACAGGTACATGTTCGTATATCCCCAATAAGCGGGTCCCTCATAGCAAACACCATCCGGTGCAAAATGCTTCAGGCAGTTCGGAATGTATCTGACCGCTTCACCGATGATGTGCTTCGCCAGTTGCGGCTCATGCTCTTCAATAGCCAAAGCTCCCAATACCATTCCGGTATTGCATACCACGTTCCAGTTCGTTTCGCGCTTCGCCCAGGAATCCGCATTTCCGGTTTTATATTCCTCAACGACAAGATCCAATGCCTTTGTTTTAATCGAATGGACAACCAACTGTTTGGTCGAAGGAGCCAATACATCGTACAGCCAGTCATAACCAATGGCTACAGCCGTTGTCATTTCCGCCACATCCAGATAGTGAACAGGATCCCAGTCCGGGAAATTGCAGACATGGACCAGTTCTTTTTCCGCCTTTTCCGCAAAACGTCTGTCTCCACTCAACCGGTAGGCCAGTGCTAAATTGACTACCCGGTAAACCTGTTCACGACTGACAAGCAGTATGTCTTTCGTGTTTTTTATTTTCCTTCGAGGATCTTCCTGGGGAGGAACCGACAACAAACGTTCCGCCTCCCTCATCAGGCTGGCGCGTAAGCTATCCAATAAAGGTTCGGTTCCGAATAAATCACGAACCCGCTGTTCCTCTTGCTTGCTAAAAAGCAACCTGGGGTGTTGGTGCAACTCTTTTCCGGGTTGCCGGACAGGGAGATTCCGACCGGCAACCGCAAAAGAGAACAAAAGGAAAAATAAACCTACTAAATTAATCAATCTCATAAACACATAAGTTAAAGGGATTTTCAATAATCCAGATAAAAGAGACACAGTGTTCACAAAGCTTTCTTATATGCTAATCAGAGCTCCGTGACTCTGTGCCTCCATGCTACTATATCAAACTTAACACAACTGCTTAATCGATCGAGGTTACCAACCCGGATTCTGTGTTAGCTCCTTATTCCGTTCCCGTTCCACACCGGGTATAGGCCAAAGCATATCACGTTCGGTAAACAGATGGGTATAGATCGGCTCGCCATAGATATTGACCGCATCGACGTTATCGAGCGTTTTGCGGGCAATCTCATATCCCCAACGGCGCAAGTCGCTGAAACGAAGTCCTTCCCCGGCAAACTCGACGGCACGCTCCTTGCGTATCCGTTCAGCCATCTGCTCTTTGCTGCTGACAGCCATCCACTCAGGACCGGAATTCAAGCCCGGCATACCGACACGGGCACGCACCTTGTTGAATTCTGTCACAGCCTTGTCTAACTGCCCCGCCTCGTTATAGGCCTCGGAGAGCATCAAGAGAACGTCAGCAAAACGGATCAAGGGGAAAGCAAACGGAGAATGCAGACGGTTACTGATCGCACCACCCTGATCCCCTTCGGTCACGAACTTCCGATAGAGATAAGAGACCCAACCTGCGTTGTTTTGGATCGTACCACCATTGGCATTCCCAGCCAGGTCATGATCTAAGGCAAAGATCAAATCCACATTAGTAGTACGGCCAATATTTCCCATATAGTGTGAATAAGGGACAATCACTGTAGCCATCAATCTCGGATCACGACAAGTATAAGCACTCAGAATCTTGGCTGTATCCGCTTCGCGAAGCCCCACGATAGCTCCTCCTTCCATCTCGATACTGAGAAGTTCTTTACGTTCATCAGGAGTCATCGCATTATAGCCGGGGAAAACCTCATCCCAGTTGAAAGGACGGCCATCCTTGAACTCATACATATCCACCAATTGCGTGGAAGGAACCGTATTGTTCCAGCAGCTCCCGTAAGCGCCACGACTTCCCATCAGGGCCTGTATCTGCATGCCATATTCCGTCCCGACACCGCTTTTGTTCTGGATCGAAAAAACCGTTTCCGGACTCTTAGCACCGTTATAGAGTTTGAATACACGCGCGTAATCGTCGTCGAGTGCATAACCATAATTATTAGACTTATTATAGACAATTTCCTCAAAATCATTGATGGCTGATTGCCATTCTTTGTCGTAAAGATGTACTTTACCGCGAAGAGCGTAGGCTGCACCTTTAGTTGCACGTCCATATTCACTGGCGGCATGTTCGACAGGGAGGAACTTGATCGCCTCATCCAAATCTTCCAAAATATGGGCACGTATCTCTTCGAGGCTACTCCTCGGCTGCTTCAGGTTCATAAACTCCTCGTTGACATTGGTCGACTCGTCATAGTAGGGGACTCCACCGAAAAGGTCTGTCAAGGAAAAGTAGAACATCGCACGAAGGAACTTGGCTTCCGCGACATACTCATCGATCTGTTCGTCCGTGATGATACCATGCATGCCCTTTACCGAACGTATAAAGGTGTTGACACGATGTATGCCGTCATAGAAGGTCTGCCAATGGGCTTGTATCGTTCCGTCACGGTCGGTATAGGTAGCCAGGAACATCATATAATAGTTATACCCGTAAGCGATATCTCCCAAATGGTCGAAGCAGAACTGGTAACCGTATGCCTCGTTCAGGCGCAGCATGCCATAGATTCCCATCAAACCTTGATGAGCGTGATCGCCGGTCTTGTAAAATGTACCTTCGTTGACTTTGTCTCCCGGGTAGGTCTCCAAATCATAGCAACCGGTGAACGTCGCGGCAGCAAAAAGCATTGTTGCCAAATAGATTATGATCTTTTTCATGTTTTCAACTATTTAAAATGTAAGGTTTAAACCAAATGTTGTTAATCGCATAGTCGGATATTTCGTGCCCGACACCTCAGGGTCCAATCCTTTATATCCCGTAAAGGTCAAAGCATTGTCGATGCTGACATACAAACGGAAGTTGTCGATCAGGAGTTTTTGCGAGAGATGTTTCGGAACCGTATATCCCAACTGGACGTTTTTCACCCTCAGATAAGACTTGTCCTGTACCCAGAAGTCACTCGCCACCCGGTTCCGTCCGTCGGTATAGTTCAACAAGCGCGGATAAGTGGCATCCGTACGGCCCGGATACCAGCGTCCGTCTGCAATGGTCTTGTTGATCTGGTTGCCCCGGCGTACTTGCGGCCAAAAGCTGGCGCCATCCAGTCCGCCCCAGTACGTTTTCAATCCGGTAGCACCTTGCAGTATACAACTGAAATCCCAGCCTTTCCAGTTGGCACCGAAATTAAATCCGAAAGTGAACGTCGGGTTAGTACCATTGCCGACTTTGATCTTATCGTTGTCAGTGATACACCCGTCCCCGTCAACGTCTTTATACAGGAAATCTCCATATTCCGGTTTCTTATATTGTTTGAAAGCATCCGGATTATTCGCTTCCATCGCTTCCACTATCGCCATATCTTCTTCCGTCTGGATGATCCGGTCTACCGAAAGCACATATTGGACATTGATCGGTTCACCTTCCAGAATCATATTGGTTCCGTTCAGAGACATTTCGTCACCTTTGAACTTCGTCACTTTATTTTTGACAAATGAGAAATTACCTCCGACAAAATAATTGACAGACCCGACTTTATCGTTCCAATTCAAGCTCAACTCGACACCCCGGTTACGGACTTCAGCCGCATTGGACTTGGGAACGGTAGCATTACCATGTACCAATGGAGCCGGCAGTTCGATCAAAATCCCTTTGGTGTTTTTGACGAAAGCATCGACGGTTCCGCTCAATTTAGAGAACAGAGCAAAGTCAACGCCAAAGTTCGTGACATAAGAGGTTTCCCAAGTTAATGCCGCATTCGAAAGAGCGCGTTGCGCCATACCGATCTGCAAGGCGTTGTTCAAGACATAATTAGAGGCCTGGTAATACATCTGATAGTCATAGTTGCCCACGGCATTGTTTCCCAACGAACCGTACGAAGCACGAAGCTTCAACTGGTTAATCCATGAGATATCTTTCATGAAGGCTTCCTGTTCCATACGCCAGCCCAGCGAGAAAGAGGGGAAATAACCCCAACGATATTTCCTGGCAAAGCGGGAAGAGGCGTCGGCACGGAGATTGGCTTCCAACAAGTATTTTTCATCCCAGTTCAAATTGACCCGGCCGAAGAATGAACGCATGGACCAATTGGAGTAAGTACCCGTTGCCGTCGCATTGGCAGTGGCGGCATTCAACTCCGTCAGTTCCGAAGAGGTCAACTTTTCTTTGGAGGCTTCAAACCAATTGTTACGATAGGCTTCCTGGCTGGCGCCGACCGTTGCCTGGATGTTCAACCGGTCAATGTCGGTTTCATACCTGACCAACCCGTCCATATTGTTACGGACAGTCTTGTTGTTACGGTTGATAACCTTCGAAACTCCGGTTCCGGCAATCTGCAACGTATTGTCATACAAATTCCACAAATCATGGAAAACCGGTTGCTGATACAGGAACTGGTCGGAAAAAGCATACGTCCAAGACCCTTCGATCGTCAACCCTTTGAACGGCCTCAACTGAGCATAAAAGCGGGAAACGATGTTATTGGTCGTGCGATTTCCTTTGACGTCGTTCAACATCTTCAAGACATTGTTGGAGCTACTCTGCGGGTCGTCTTCCGGGTTGTTCACACCTCCATACCGGCCATCAGGCGCTTGGTAGCAGATACCCGGCGTAGTAGCTTGCATATACGTATAGAAATTGTCGTTCGATTCGGTCTTCAACAATCCTAACTC
The DNA here is from genome assembly GCA_910577325.1 of uncultured Parabacteroides sp. Lineage (GTDB taxonomy): Bacteria > Bacteroidota > Bacteroidia > Bacteroidales > Tannerellaceae > Parabacteroides. The sequence goes on along the minus strand of CAJTMR010000001.1, from coordinate 301,622 downwards.
CTCTTTTCCCCGCGTCCCGTACGCATTGACACCTATGGTAAACCAATCTTTTACTTGCGCATCCAGATTGACACGGGCGCTGTAACGTTCGTATGCGGAATTTTCCATAATACCGGGATTTTTCATGTAATTGCCGGATATATAATAGTGAATCTTGTCAGACCCACCGTTGATATTGATCGTATGGTTTTGCATCCACCCGGTCTGGAACAGAGCGTCCTGCCAATCAGAGTTCGGATATTTGACAGGATCACTGTCACCGGCAGCCCGCCATTCGTCGATTTTCCCTTGGCTGAAGATAGCAGGAAGATCGCTGTTGAGCTGCCCTTCATTATACAATTCCATATAATCGGCATAATCGGAGACCAAGTCGATATGGTTCGCCACTTTCTGCATCGTGACATAACCGTTATAAGAGATTTTCGCTTCACCGGATTTTCCTTTGCGGGTAGTGATCAGAATGACACCGTTTGCCGCACGGGAACCGTAGATGGCAGACGAAGCGGCATCCTTCAAAACCGAAATACTTTCTACGTCCTGCGGGGTGATATTATTCATGCTGGCTTCCACCCCGTCAATGATGACCAACGGATTGGAATCGTTTAACGTACCCTGCCCACGTACACGGATCGTTGCCCCGTCGTTACCGGGTCGTCCGCCATTACCGGCTGTTACGGAAACACCGGGAGCCATACCGGCAAGTCCGGCGGAGAGCGAAGTGATCGGACGGCTGTCGACCATCTTGCTCATATCGACAGAAGCGACCGCACCGGTCATGTTCACCTTCTTTTGCGTACCGTATCCTACAACCACCACTTCATCCAAAGCCTGTGAATCTTCTTTCAGCAGAACCGTGAAAGAACTCTTCCCGTTCACCGGAATCGTCTGGTCTATATAACCGATATAGGAAACGACCAGCACGGCATTCGAAGATACCTGCAAAGAGAAACGGCCTTCCATGTCCGTAACCGTCCCGTTGGTGGTCCCTTTTTCCACTACGTTGGCGCCGACCACCGGGCCGAGCGCATCCTTTACTACTCCCGTAATCGTCACTTTCTTTTGTTGGGGCAATGCCACAGCGTGTTTTTCCGTCACTTCCTCCCCGTCACTAATCGGATTGGCCTGGGTAACTCCTGTCGACAAGAATAGTGTGGCCATTCCTGCAAACATCGTTTTCCTAAAGAAAGGAATGTTCAAATCATTCATCATGAATAGGTAGATTTAGATTAATAAATTTTGATAAACTCTGAGGGCAAATGTAGCCGGGCATAAACAAACGAACCTATACAAAGCGTCCGTTTCTTATATACACACAGTCCAAATAGAAGATTTAACTATTTGAACATAAACGATTAGCCATTCCAGATGGTTTCTACTGCGCTTTCTTCCTGAATTGGGCGGGCGATACTCCGAACTTCGCCTTAAAGCATCGGCTGAAATATACGGTCGAGGCAAATCCTAACCGGTCCGATATTTCATTCACCAACAAATCCGGCCGTTCCTGCAACAAGGTTGCCGCACAGTTGATGCGTCGGTTTTGTATAAATTCACCGGGAGTCATTCCGGTCAGGTTCTTGACTTTCGTAAAGAACGAACTACGCCCCATGTTCAATTCGCTGGCAAGCGCATGGATATCAAAGTCCGGCTCTCCCATCCGCTGATCGACGATCTCCACAATCCGGTTCAAAAGCTGCTGGTCCAACGAGGTCGTAGCCAGCAACCGCACATCGAAATCGACCTGTTTCGTCAACCGGGACTTCAACAACAGACGGTTACGGATCAGATTATTACAGCGCATCAACAATACTTTTGCATGGAAAGGCTTGCTGATATAATCATCCGCTCCCTGTTGAAGCCCTTCTATGTTATATTCGACCGAATCGAGAGCCGTAAGCAAAACGACCGGAATATGGCACAAATCGATGTTATTCTTGATTTTCATGCACATCTCCATGCCACTCATCAAGGGCATCATGACATCGCTGACAACCAGGTCCGGCTTTTCCTCATTCGCCTTCCGCAATCCTTCTTCCCCATTCCCGGCTAATATAACCTGATAGAAAGGGGAAAAAAGCGTATTTAAAATCTGTAACAGTTCTTCATTGTCCTCCACAATCAGAACTTTATAAGAGCCGGCTTTCAAACCGGGAAAAGCTTTATCCATTTCTTCATATTCTTCGGGAGAAATGGAATCCGGCAAAGATTCTCCCTTAATCATCGGTTCGTCCGGGCTTTCCAGAAGAATCGCATTCTTATCATTTTCAAAATGAACCTTTCCCTTCAACAGCGTGACCGTAAATATCGTCCCATAACCGACCTGGCTCTGTACGGCAATATCTCCATGATGAAGATAAATGATATTCTTGCTTAAAGCCAGTCCAAGCCCTGTACCGGGATTGGCCCCCGCTACCTGTTTCCCGTTTTCGGCCTGATAGAAACGGTCAAAGATATGCGAGACGTCATCCGGCGAAAGCCCGATCCCCGTATCGATCACTTTTATACGGGTCTCATTCCCATCCGAAGACACATGCAATTCTATCGTACCTCCCGGCTTCGTATATTTAAAAGCGTTTGACAAAAGATTGTAAAACACTTTCTGCAACTGATTGGAATCAAACCATAACAATAGATTCTCCTCTGCATGCTGAAAATCAAATGTAATGGATTGCTGGGCCGCCAGCTCGCAATAGGAAAGATAAATATCTTTCAGAAACGGAATCAGGTTCTGTTCGCAAACATGCAACGAGACATAATTCTGCTCTAATTTCCGGAATTCCAACAACTCGGAAATCATATTCCGCATCCGGTTGGCATTCTTGCTGATCTTAATAATCCGGTTATACAAGGTCGGAGGAAGGGATGAACTCTGAAAAAGCATATCTATCTGACTGATAATAAGCGTCAGCGGCGTCCTGAACTCATGGCTGATATTGGTAAAGAAGCGTAGTTTCGCCTGGTTCAACTCCTCGTTACGCTCCTTCTCTTCCCGTTCCTTTTCAAGAGACAGCGCCAATTTGCGCCGGGCATTTAGAATCCGTACAGTCAGATAAGTGATCATAAAAACAGTCAGGACATATAGTGTCCACGCCCAACCCGTTTTATACCAGGGTTGGGCAATCTGGATATCCAGAGAAATTTCACGGTGGTTCATCAAGTGTTGGGACAGATTCTTTTCACGGACCAACAAAGTATATTTACCGGGGTCCAGGTTCGTATAATAAATACTGGAAGAAGAGGTGGAAACCCAATCATCGTCAAAACCGACTAACCGGTATTGATATTCATTATTTTTCTGGATATCGATATAATTGGTTGTGGCGAAGTTTATAATCAGGTTGTTTTGCTTGTAGTTCAACCGGATCGATTTGCTGAAAGGAAAAGCCTCCTCCAATATGCCTCCCGAAACGGCTCCCGGATAGATTCTCTTATTATGAATATACAGCTCTGAAAAATATAAGGAGTAATTCTTTTCCGTCTTATCGAGATCCTCCCGGTAAAAAGAGGTCAGTCCGTCATTCCCTCCGACAAAGAGTTCATTGTTCCGGCACACCAGAATGCCGCAGCCATCCGCAATGGATGTGATCGGCAGGTTCGCTCCCAACGTCGCAAACCGGGTACTTCCGCTGAAAGGATTCAGAAAGGTAACACCCTTATCACTGGTCACCAACAACTCTTCCGAATTGGTCTCTGCGACATTATAACAATAATTGCTCAACAGATGCCCGCTTTCCTGCGAATAATGGATAAAAGAATCGGTCTGTTTGTCATACCGGTACAAGCCGCCTCCCAAAACCACGAAATAGATATCCCCGTCCCGGGTAGTCATAATCCGTTTCGGTTCGAACCGGATTCCATAACGGGGCAAAGCATAATGTTTCTGGTTATCCGGACAGGCCAGCTCTATCCTGTATAAGGAAGTCCCGATCAAAATCCATAGATTCTCTTCCCTGTCGATCGTAAAGCTCTGGGCGTTCCTGCATATCCATTGGAACCGGTCCGTATCGAGATCCATCACAAAAGTTCCGTTCATCGCGCTTACATACAATCTATCGTTATGAATCATCGTATGGAAGATGATACCGTCCGGCTTTATATCTCCTTCCCTGTAATCATCCAGATAGTTATGAAAAAAACCTGTCTTTATATCGTAGCGGGTAAGTCCTCCGTGATGCGTGCCGATATACAATCGGTCCCGTTTCCCGTCATACGCAATGCACTTCAGGTTATTCTGCAATACGGAATTACGGTGACCGGCAGTGAAGTATTTAAAGGTTCGTGTCTTGCGATCCATGAAGTTCAATCCGCCCCCTTCGGTGCAAATCCAGATGTTGCCATCGTTATCTTCCGCCAGATTCCCGACGAACGAATAGTTCAGGCATTCCTTTCGCAAAGGATTGTCCGTATAATGGGCGAATATTTCCCTTTCCGCATTAAAATAGTTCACACCTCCATAATAAGTGCCGACCCATATCGTCTCCTGCGCATCTATATAAACGGAAAAAACAGAAGAGTGCGACAGGCTACCCGGCAAATGATCCTGTTGATATACCGTAAACCGATCCGTATAAGGGTTATATTTATGCAGTCCCATAAAAGTACCGAACCAGATATTCCCAAACCGGTCTTCGGCAAAGCCCCGTATTTGGCTGTTTTCTATGTGGAAAGGTGAGGGATTGCTCTCCGAATACCAGATGATCCGCTCGTCTTGCGTGATCCTGTACAGGCCGCCGGTACGGCAACCGGCCCATATCTCGCCCGTAGAACTTTCAAATAAACGGTAAAACTCAGGTCCGTCAATCAGACAACGGACTTTTTTATCCTCCTCAATCACATACAGGCCTTCATAAGTCCCGATCCAAATCTTTTTCTCCGAAATCAGCAGGCCGGATATACCTCCGGGGGTGTTTGTCTTTACATAAAGTTGCAGGCTATCTCCTTTTTCATCATAGCGGCAGATCATATCTTCATACCCCGTCCATACATCTCCATTTGCCGAAGTAACCGTTTTCGCCCTACAACCGCCGACGACATGAAATTTCTCTTCCCGGATATCATACCTCACCAACGAATCGCAGGTCCTAAAGAAAATATCCCCTTGCCTGTTCCCGGTGAGATGATCGCATTCATGTCCGAGTAAAACATTTATAGAGCTTTCCGGGTCCACGTTCTCCCAACCTTTATACACCCGCATCCGTTCCCCGTCATAGATACTGACACCTTCGCGCGTACCGAACCACATGCGCCCCAAACGGTCCTGATAAATCGACATAACAGAGACCTGCGACAAACCGTCACTCATACCAAGATGTTTAAAATAAACAGGATAGACCACTTGGTGTATGAATACAAAACACAACAACAATAGCAGCTTTTTCATATCTTATTTATACAAACTAATAAAATAGTATTCTCGTTCCTCCACACAAAGATAAGAATATTTGCATGATATGCATATTCAGGTGAGCAAAATACTATCTTGACAACTCTTATCAAATGAAATGTTTATTAATTTGCGTATCTTTGTAAGGCAAACAAAACAACAGTTCCCATACGTATGAAAAACATATTCCTACTCGCTTTCTTATCCATTCTCTTTTTCTCCTGCCGGGAAAATCGGGAAGCGACGGAACGGATGGACCGGGCGGAAATGCTATTAGTGTCAAACCCGGACAGTGCTTACATGATACTGGAAGGGATAGAATTGCCTGACAAACTGAACGAACGGCAGTTCGCCCGTTGGTGCATGCTGTTTTGCAAGGCGGCGGACAAGACGTCGAATGATATGGCTTATACGATCCAATTGCACCGTGCAAAAAAATGGTATAAACACCATGGTTCGACAGAGCAACAAGCTTGGATCGGACTATACTTGGGACGTTCATATGTAGAAGACAAATTGTTTATTCCTGCATCCGAAGTCTATTTGGAGGCATTGGAACTAACTAAAGAAAAACAATTATACAACATAACTGGATACATTTGCAGCTATATGGCAGATCTTTACGAATATACCAGACAACGTTCCGAAGAACGACGGATGTATGAAGAAGCTGCCAGATTCTTTAAAAAAGCACACAATGAACGGAGCTATGCCTTTGCTTTACGGGACATCAGCAAAACATGGATATCCGACGACTCTTTATCTCTTGCGCTCAACCTAATGTTGAAAGCGGATTCGATCATTACGACAATGAAAGATTCGGTCGGGATATCTTCGATTGCAAATGGATTAGGGAATGTTTACGAGTCGATGGGAGAATTAGAAAAGGCAAAAAAATCTTATCAGAGAAGTTCTTCTTATGGGAAAACAAATTCGGGACCTAATAATTTAGCATTAAGCTACCTCTATTATCGTAACGAGATGTTGGATTCTGCCCGTTATTATCTGGAAAAGGCAGATTGTCCAACCGATAATCTTTATACGCCTTCTGACCGGTTGTATATGGGATATTTAATCGAAAAAGAGGCAAATGATATTCCCAAGGCTTTTCAATATCTCGAACAATGTTACGAAGCAAAAGAATCATTGTATGATAGCCAAAAGCAAGTCGATATCATTGATGCTGAAAAACGGCATAATTTATATTCTGCCATCAAGGAAAACCGAAAACTACGTATTTCCTTATACAAATTATTAATAGCCTCTGTCATGCTTTGTCTGTTTGCCACTCTGTTTTTTCAAAATAAGGACCGAAAAAGATTGACAAAACTCCATCGGCAACAAATACTGTTAAATGAAAAAGAATGGCAATTGACCTGTTTGAATGAAAAGATCAAAGAAAAAGAAAAAATCACGTTAAACGACAATAATGAAATCATGTATTTGAAAGAGCAAGAAAAGGAAGCACGAAAGGCGATTATTTTTTTAAAATGCGACAAGTTGCTTCATTCTCCGCTTTCACAAGAGTTGAAATTACGTGGACAAACGGGCAAATCAGGAACAACACAAAAACTGACCAAGCAAGACTGGGTTCATATCCGAAAACTGGTTGATGATGCTTGTCCGGATTGGACAGTCGCAATAGAAAAAGCCATAGGCACTTTGACACCTACGGATATTGAAACTTGTTATCTCAGTTTCTTCAACCTCAGCTTGAAAACGGAAGCCTTGTTATTGGGACTGACTGTGGACTCGGCAAATAAACGCAGACTTAGGACTCGGCAAAAACTCTGCATTGTGAATAAAGAAGTGAATATCAGCATGTTCATCATCGATCAAACCTTGAAAATATAAAAAATAGTACTGTCCATATTATTTTACAAACAGGTCTCTTATAATTTTTGCCATATTGATTATCAATATTTTACATCAACCTTGTCCATACAAAAAAGGATATTGTCCATACACTTTTTACGCGTTTTTGCCACTTTCGGTATTTCCATCTACATTTGTCACCAAATAATAATCAACGTATATGAAAACATCACAAAAATTAGGATGCCTGATTTTAATATTGGCATTATCAACTCCTTGTTTTGCGAAAAAGGAGGTCAAAATGGATGGTAAATGGGAAAAGGGTACCAAATCAATCACTTCCACATTACCCATCCACGGATGGCTTGAAGACAATAACAAAGATTTGTTGTTGGAGTTCTCCACCAATTTAGGTACAGTTCAAGTGACTGTGACAAATTCAATGGGAGAAGTAGTGTATAACCAATCTGTAGTGACAAAGCCTTCGGTTGTCATTTCTTTGGATGAGGAAGTGAAAGAAGGTACTATTGTATCCATTACAGATGGGGTAAATTCAATCTATGGTAAAATCTAATTTAAAAACAATATTACAATGAAAAAAATTTTATTTAGTGCAACAGTATGTTCGTTATTAATGAAAAATATATTTTATATCCTATTATTCTTTTCAACAACTGTATTCGCTCAAACCGAGCACGGTTTATTGGTCGGTGGCGGTGTCGGATTTCCGATGCACGATGGCGCAGTGTATATGACAACTCCTCATTATGGATATAATAATGATGTGAAAGCGAATGGAATGCTTGGCTATCGATTTCGTTTTTTGACAAATCAAAAGTATTTTATCGACTTGGATGCAACTGTCGGTTTTCAATGGATGCAAGTTTACAAATACAAAGCACTTCTTCTTGGAGATATTGATAAAATACCGGAAGGAGACTATGTCATCCCACCCGGAGAAAGTTTTACTGATTTTATCATGCCGATCTCCATTGCCGCCAGTTGGAACTATCGCCTCACCGACAAATTCCATTTCGGATTAGGCGTAACTCCGACATTATATGTACAACCGCAAGCCGTATTCGACCTCTCCGTGATGGCCAAAGCAGGCTACCGGTTGAGCAAACATTGCGAATTAGGACTGTCCTATCAATATGGTTGCCTGAACACGCTGAAGCACTTCAACGACGGTCCAGCACTCGGACGCCGGGGGCATTTGTCCGATTTGATGTTATCGGTGTACATCCCGTTTGTCGTCAAATAAAAGACAACAATAATCCACCCTTTTTCCTACTTCAGCAGAAAAAAGCCCTCCTTTCCGTTTTGTCTTTTTGAAACGAGGAAGGGCTTTTTCCCGACACTCATTACCTGTTTGTTTCCGGATCGTCCGGGAAAACCACGGCATGAGCCTACAAACGCATGCCTATGAAATTTGAAACGCATACCCATGCAACCGGAAGTGTATACAAAGGGTTTGTTGTCATCCGAATGTCGGCAAATTATCAGATTTCAGACTGTCATTCAACGGATTCTTTTAATATATTTCTAATCTCTTCCACACAATTTATAGCATATCAGGGCGTTGGTATTAAACGTAAATGCTTACCTTTGCGGCCGGCTGTCCGTGTGAGGATACAGAGTTAAGACAATTAATTATTACATTTTATACATAGTATGGGAAAGTATAAATTGATCAACAACGTGTTGGGCTGGATCGTTTTTGCGATCGCTTCAACCGTTTATTTGATGACTATCGAACCCACTGCCAGTTTCTGGGATTGCGGTGAGTTCATTTCTTCAGCTTACAAACTGGAAGTAGGACACCCGCCCGGCGCACCGTTCTTTATGTTGACGGCCAACCTGTTCACACAACTTGCATCCGACCCGTCTACAGTGGCAAAGATGGTGAATACGATGTCTGCCCTGTTTAGCGGGCTGACGATCCTGTTCCTTTTCTGGAGTATCACTCACCTTGCACGCAAGATCATAGTGAAAGACGAAGAAGAAGCGTCTTTAGGCCAGATGATCACCATCATGGGTAGCGGCCTGGTCGGAGCACTGGCTTATACATTCAGTGATACATTCTGGTTCAGTGCCGTGGAAGGGGAAGTCTACGCCTATTCATCGCTCTTTACGGCCGTCGTTTTCTGGCTGATCCTGAAATGGGAAGCCGTTGCCGACAAACCGCATGCAGACCGCTGGATCGTATTGATCGCTTACCTGATGGGGTTGAGTATCGGTGTCCATTTGCTGAACTTGTTGTGTATCCCGGCTATCGTGCTGGTATATTACTATAAGAAATTCCCGGACCCGACGATGAAGGGTACGTTGGTTGCCCTGCTCGTTTCCTTCGCCATCGTTGCCTTGATGATGTACGGCGTCGTACAAGGGCTGGTCGAGGTTTGCGGCTATTTCGAACTGTTGTTTGTCAATGTCTTGGGTATGCCTTACAATTCCGGCGTGTTTGCATACGTGATCATCGTGGCAGGCGTATTGATCTGGGCCATCCGTGAAACCATGCGCGACGAGATCCGTCCGGCACGCATGAAGATTGCTTTTATCCTGTCGGTCGTATTGATCGGCATTCCGTTTATCGGAAGGGGATACGTGTTGGCGGTTATCCTGACGGCAGCATTGAGCCTTTACCTGTTCAAGAGCGAAAAGGTGGATATCAAGACGCTGAATACGGTCCTGGTCTGCCTGATGGTTGTCGTAGTGGGCTATTCTTCGTATGCCCTGACACTGATCCGTGCGACGGCCGACACGCCTATGAACCAAAACGCGCCAAGCGATATCTTCACGCTGCGTACCTATCTGGCACGCGAACAGTATGGCAAGACCCCTCTACTTTACGGACAGACCTACGTATCGGAAGTACAACGCGAAAACCAAGGCGGAAGTTGCGTACCTGTCACGACTGAAGGCGAACCGACCTGGAGCCGCGTGATCAAGAAGGACAAGAACGAGAAAGATCGTTATTATGTCTCCCGCATCGATCAGGAGTACAAATATATCGACGAACTGAACATGCTCTTCCCACGTATGTATAGTTCCGACCCGCGCCATATCCAAGCCTACAAGGATTGGGCACAGGTAAAAGGCCAGCCGGTGAAATACAACTATTGCGGAGAGATGAAAAGCGTCATGAAACCGACCTTCGCGGAAAACCTGAAGTTCTTCTTCTCCTACCAGGTGAACTTCATGTACTGGCGTTACTTCATGTGGAACTTCTCCGGCCGTCAGAATGACATCCAGGGGAATGGGGAAGTGCTGAACGGCAACTGGATTACCGGCATTCCGTTTATCGACGAAATACTGGTAGGACCGCAAGAAGACATGCCGTTCGACATTATCAACAATAAAGGGCACAATGTCTATTATATGCTGCCGTTGCTATTAGGTATTTTAGGTTTGCTGTTCCAGGCTTATTCGGGACAGAAAGGAATCCAAAGCTTCTGGGTGACCTTCTTCCTGTTCTTCATGACCGGCCTGGCTATCGTGTTGTACCTGAACCAAACGCCGTACCAGCCGCGCGAACGAGACTATGCGTATGCCGGATCGTTCTATGCGTTCTGTATCTGGATCGGATTCGGTGTCGCGGCACTGGCAAAAGGACTCGAACGATACGGCAAACTGAATCCGGTCATCGCCGGATCGGTGGCAACTGTTCTGTGTCTGTTCATACCGATCCAGATGGCCGGACAGAACTGGGACGACCACGACCGTTCAGGCCGCTATGTCTGTCGTGATTTCGGCTCCAACTATCTGGAATCCTGCGAGCCGAACGCCATCATCTTCACCAACGGCGATAACGACACATTCCCCTTGTGGTATGCTCAAGAGGTAGAAGGTGTCCGTACCGATGTCCGCGTATGCAACACCAGCTACCTGCAAACAGACTGGTACATCGACCAGATGAAGAAACAGGCTTACGAGTCCGCTCCGCTGCCGATCACCTGGACACGCGACCAGTATATACAGGGAACCCGCGATGCAGCATACGTTTTTCCGCTGACAAAAGACTCGATCGACCTGAACACGGCCCTGAACTTTGTCCGCAGCGACGATCCGAAGTTCAAAAAGATTCCGGGTATCAACCAGGAACTGGATTATATCCCGGCCGACAAACTGTACTACAAAGTCGACTCTGCCCGCGGAGCCAAAATCCTGGGTGGCAAAACAGAAGGTATGGTAGAGCGGATGATGATCAACCTCGCCGGAAAGAACGCCTTGGGCAAACAGGAATTGACGATCCTCGACATGTTGCAGACCAACAACTTCGAACGTCCGATGTACTACGCGATCACAGTCAACCCGGATCAGTTCATCAACCTGGACGGCTACTTCGAACAAACCGGTCTTGCTTACCAGATCGTTCCGAAAAACGCCAACAAGGCTGTCAACACCGACAAGATGTACGACAACGTGATGAACAAGTTCAAATGGGGTGGCGTGGATAAACCGGGCGTTTACATCGACGAAAATGTAATGCGCATGTGCAAGAGCTACCGCATGATGCTGTTCAACAGCCTGGCAGAGGCATTGGTGAAAGAAGGCAAGAACGACAAGGCACTGGAAGTATTGGACAAATGTATGCAGGTGCTACCGCCGGAAAATGTCCCGCTCGACTATACGGCCCTTTCAACCGGAGAGCTATATTACGTGTTGGGCCAGAAAGAGAAAGCGGCGGAAATATTTACAGGCATTGCCGATAACATGATACGTAACATCAACTGGTACTTCCGCCTGAACCCGATGCAACTGTCATCTGTAGAAGCAGAACTGCTACAAGACATGCGGATTTTGAATCAAGTATTGTTAATCAACAAACATTACAACCCCGAATTCAACAAGCAATACCAGGAAGAGTTTGACAACTACCGTATGGCTTACGAATCGGCGCACAGAGAATAATATGTTTATAGAACAACCGCCCTGGTTTTACAGGGCCCTGTTCCCGGGGGTAATCTGGCGGATTCCGGCCAAGAGGAAGTGTGTATATCTCACCTTCGACGATGGCCCGATCCCCGAGGTTACCCCTTGGGTTTTGGATACGTTAGACAAATATGGCGTGAAGGCGACCTTCTTCTGTGTCGGAGACAATGTCCGCAAACATCCGGACATCTACCGGATGGTACTGGAGCGGGGACATCGCGTGGGCAACCATACCTTCAACCACATCCAAGGAATACGCTTTTGGACAAAGAACTATTTAGCAAATGTGGAAAAGGCTGCCGGATACATCAAAAGCAACCTGTTCCGTCCGCCTCACGGACACATGCGTTTTCCGCAAGTGGTATGGCTCAGGAGGCATTACCGGATCATCATGTGGGACGTGGTGACACGCGACTACAGCCCTCACATGACACCGGACGACGTGTTCAACGTTGTCAAAAACTATACGAGAAACGGCTCTGTCATAGTCTTCCACGACTCGTTGAAAGCCGAAAGCAATATGCGCGAAGCGATGCCGCGAGCAATCGAATGGCTGCAAGCGCAAGGATATGAATTCAAAGTCTTCGATTAAATGCTGCTCTCTTCCGAATATATAAAAGAGAAAGCAAAAGAAACAGGCTTCGATGCCTGCGGGATTGCACAAGTGGCGACCGCAGACAGCGAAGCCTTGTTTTTTGACAGATGGCTGAAAGAGGGCAACCATGCAGGGATGGCGTATATGGAGAACCACCGTGAGATCCGGTTGAATCCCGCCGGACTGGTGGAAGGAGCCAAGACAGTCATATCCGTAGCGTTGAATTATTACCCGGAACAGAAACTTCCACCCGAAGCCCCTCATATCGCCTATTACGCATACGGAAAAGATTATCATTTCGTCCTGAAAGAGATGTTGAATAACCTGTGGACAGCCCTGTTCCCGCATATAGGAACGGGACAGGCCGACGCAAAAGCCGCCCGCTTCTTTACCGATTCCGCCCCCATCCTCGAACGCTACTGGGCCTGGAAAGCCGGGCTGGGCTGGATCGGCAAGAACACGAACCTGATTATTCCCGGAAAAGGCTCTTTCTTCTTCTTGGGTGAAATCGTCACCACCCTCGAAGCAGACCGGTACGACACGCCGCAGAAGAGCCGTTGCGGCAGTTGTACCCGTTGCCTGGATGCCTGCCCGACAGGAGCACTGGAAGGTCCCCGCCACCTGAACGCCCGCAAATGCCTCTCCTATCTCACCATCGAGAACCGCGGAGAAATCCCCGCCGAACAGGCCGCCAGCCTCGGCAACCGCCTCTACGGTTGCGACACTTGCCAGGAGGTATGCCCCTGGAACCGTTTCGCCCGTCCGGCCCGGATAGAAGCATTCCGTCCTTCCCCGGCTTTACTTTCTCTTCGAAAAGAGGACCTAAAGGTCTTTTCCCATGAAGAATATAATCGTATATTTGCCAAATCGGCGGTCAAAAGAGCCAAATACGAAGGATTGATACGAAACATACATAACTTAAAAGATTAATGCCATGAGAAGGACATTACAAACCTTATCCCTATGCCTCGTCGCATTCCTGTTAATGCTGACAGTCGCATTTGCCGCCAACGCGCAGGAATTACAAAAGAAATTGGAAGGACTGAAAGGAATCAGCGGTATCGAGAAGTTGGAATCGGATCATTATGCCGAGAAATATCTCGTACGCATCACCCAGCCTGTCGACCATCGTGACCCGGAAGCCGGAACATTCACGCAGCGCGTGATCGTCGCCCACGCCGGTTTCGACCGGCCGACCATATTGGTCACGGAAGGATATGGCGCGGCGTATGCCTTGAACCCGCGCTATCAGGAAGAATTGTCGAAACTGCTCGATGCCAATATGGTATTCGTGGAATACCGTTATTTCCTCGAATCCACCCCGAACCCCTGTAACTGGGAATACCTGACGGCAGAGAACTCGGCCTACGACCTGCATAATGTCAACCGGACATTCCGAGAGCTATATGCCGGCAAATGGGTCAGCACCGGCATCAGCAAAGGCGGACAGACTACCTGCCTGTACCGTGCCTGGTTCCCGGACGACGTAGATTTCTCCGTTCCTTACGTAGCCCCCTTGAACAAAGGCGTGGAAGACGGGCGGCACGAACCGTTCCTGCGCAAGGTAGGCACGAAGAAAGACCGCCGAAAGATCGAAGCTTTCCAGATGGAAATATTGAAACACAAGGACGAAATCGTGCCGATGCTGGAACAGTTCTGCAAGGACAAGAAGCTGGAATTCCGCATTCCGATGGCCGAAGTATTGGATTATTGCGTCCTGGAATACCCGTTCGCCCTCTGGCAATGGGGGACGCCGACCAGCATGATCCCGCCGCTCACATCCGACGCAAAGACACTGTTTCACCATTTGGCCGACATCAGCGGACCCGACTATTTTGCCGAAAACCAGCCGAACATCTCCTTCTTCGTACAAGCTGCCCGCGAACTGGGTTACTACGGCTATGACACGAAACCGTTCAGGAAATACCTGACAATCGACAGCAGCCGGGGATACCTGAACCGCATCATGCTGCCGAAAGAACTGGTCGACAAGGTGGAATACCGCCCCGAACTTTACCACAAAGTCTATGATTTCCTCCGTGACAACGATCCGAAGATGATCTTTATCTACGGCGAAGTGGACCCGTGGAGCGCCACCCGTGTCCCGATCTTCAAAGGCAAGGTAAACGAACAGGTCTACATCCAGCCCGGAGGCAGCCACCGCGCCCGTATCGGCAACATGCCGGAAGACATGAAGGAAAAGATACTGACGCAGATCAACAAATGGCTGGCGGAATAGCGTCCATAACCCTATGCTTTAGCCATTGTAAAGCATAGGGTTATCATGCGGATGGCACTTGTAAAAGAATAATCGTTTTTCGACAAAATATAATTATCTTTGTATATGTGTTTTACCTATTGTCTAACTTATTAATAAAGAAGTAAATGAAAAAGAATCTTTTATTTCAGTTCCTGCTGGCGGCATTTCTGCTTCCGGCTTTCTCTTGTTCGAATGATGACTCCATGCCGGAAATCGACAATGCAACGACCTTGAACATGCTCGATGCAGAGAATGGCAAGACCCGCCTGGGTAATTCGGACATCCATATCAACGCGGCGAACAACTTTCAAACAAACGAATGCCTGATCGCCGAGATCGGTCCGTCGAAAGGGATTGGAAAAGTCATTCCACCCCAAGTCGGCAACGGATTGGTTTATCAAGCAGCCGTAACGCCGGGACACCTCTACCAAGCCTTCAAGAAAGAAGCCGTGAAGGAATTCCCGTCGGGAAAACCGGCATTGGCGCTGGCGGGAGACTACTACCAGTTCTATGTCGAATCCGAGATCATGAAAGAAGAGAAAAGAGTAGGCGCCGTCGTCCGGTTTGCCCTGATCAATCCCGAAGCAGACGGGTTACCCGCCTACGAGAGCACGATCGGGACAGTGGTTAGCGGTTATGAAGACGAGATTGTCCGGGAATTTCCCAAAGACACGGAGTTCAGCTACGATAGTGACCTCGAAGACCTCTTTCAGATTACGACCGAAGGCGGCACACTGAAAGTCACACTTCTGCCATCGTGGAGAGACATCCGGGGCTACTATGCCATTTATGCCCGTCATAAAAAAGTGTATACGAAAGTATATGTCAAAGTGGAATAATCAGAACATTCCCTGTACCTTATAGACAAATTCCATCCAAACCCAATATCGGATCGCCTTTCCGAGAAACATCGAGACAGCCACGATCCAGATATTGGCGCGGAGGAAACCGAGCGCCACGGCGATAAAGTCGCCTATACCGGGAAGGAAGACGAAAAAGCCCATCCAGGAACCTTTCCCTTTTATCCAATCCTGGACTTTCTGCAATTTGGCGGCATCCAGTTTCAAGTATTTCTCTATCCATTCGACCTTGCCCAACATACCGAGCCAGTAACAACTCATGCCACCCAAGAAATTACCCAACGTAGCCGCAATCATACAAGGCCAGTAAGTCGCTCCCGCTAACAACACGCCGGTCAAAACGACCTCGCTGCTGAACGGCAAAACGGTAGCAGCCAAGAAAGAGGCGATAAACACGCCGATATACCCGTATTCTATAAGAAATTCCATATACGAATGAATAAAGTAGCAATCAGGATCGCCACAGTTGCAAAAAACGACCAAAACACAAGCTTGCCCCGCGTCACCGTAAAGAAATGGGCGATCAGGATAGAAGCCGGCACGCAAGCTGTTTCCAGAAACTCTTCCGACACCTGTTCATAGAGGAAATAGAGACCGAACGCCCATATAGACATCGCGATCAGGAACGACAAAAACTGGCGTGAACGAAGCGAATCCTCCGTATCGTGCATGACGATATTCAGGGATGCGACAACCGTCAACAAGGCAATCGCCATAATACTGATCCAATCCAGCAATACAATCCCGTCCGTCGCCAGGAAGCGAACCTTGAATAGTGTCGAGAAAGGTACGTTGAACAGCGTGAAATCCCGCTGCCAGACACACCATCCCAACAGAAACCAATATACCGTCGCCACTCCTAACAAAGAAGCGATAAAGGTACGGGGCGTCAACGAACGGAAGTTATACATCCCCAACCAGAACAACGGAAGAAACCAAAGCAAGTGCACCCAAAGCAGACTTCCGATACCGATCAACAGAGTTGCACTATAGGCTTTCTCCCGCGCCTCGGGATCATGATAAGTGGTAAATAACTGGTAAATCGCCAGGATCAGGCAGAAAACACCGACCGAAGTCGATTTCAAGGGAAAGAAATCGGGATTCGTACTGATAAACAAGACATAGAAGAGGAAAGGCAGCATCGTCTTCTCCCGTATCAGCACCAGCACATAATTCGCACGATGCAAAAGGAAAGCGCCCCCAAACATGAATGCCATCCCGATGATATAGGTAAATCCCTTGCCGGGCAATGCCTGACAAATCGTATTCCAAAGAGGTGTAGCCGAAACCTCGCCATAGACGGGATAGCCCACGGAATACAAATAGCTGACCAACCAACAGACAATACACGCCAATAAGACCGGCACGAATATCGGCGGCGCAGAAAAATCGAACCGACGGCTGTATTTATTATAAGCGACTCTCATTCTTAACAATCACTTATCAGTTACTTTCGGATTGACCCGAAAGTAACTGATAAATCATCATATATAACGACAATTTACAAATCAAATCCGATATCGCTACGGAAATATTTCTTATCGAAGTCGATGATCTTGGCCCCGGCAAACGACCGGGCAAGAGCTTCCTCTTTGTCGACTCCGTAAGAGCTGACAGCAATGACACGGCCGCCACTGGTCAAGATCTGTCCGTCGGCAGCTTTTGTCCCGGCATGGAAAACGATGTTTTCGACAGGGACCTCATCCAACCCACTGATTACCTTTCCTTTTTCATACGCTTCGGGATAGCCGCCGCTTACCAGCATGACCGTTACGGCCGCACGCGGATCGTGCACTAATGTACGACTGCCCAAATTACCTTCGGCCACACCTTCCAACAGTTCAACCAGGTCGCTCTGGATACGCAACATGACTACTTCCGTTTCCGGGTCACCCATCCGGCAGTTATATTCGATCACCATCGGTTCATTTTTCACATTGATCAGGCCAAGGAAGACAAACCCCTTATAGTCGATTCCTTCCGCTTTCAGCCCTTCGATCGTCGGACGGATAATACGCTCGTCCACCTTCTTCATAAATACCTCGTCGGCAAAAGGAACCGGAGACACCGCCCCCATGCCGCCAGTATTCAGGCCTGTATTGCCTTCGCCGATACGCTTATAGTCTTTTGCCACCGGAAGCACCTTGTAGCTCTCGCCATCCGTCATCACGAACACGGAACATTCGATACCGTCCAGAAACTCTTCGATCACGACCGTCTTGCTGGCATCGCCGAACATACCGCCCAGCATATCGCCCAGTTCCCTCTTCGCCTCTTCGAGCGTGTCGAGGATCAGCACACCTTTACCGGCTGCCAGGCCGTCAGCCTTCAACACATAAGGAGCCTGCAATTCTTCGAGGAAAGCGTATCCTTCTTCTAAATTTCCAGCTGAGATACTCTTATAACGGGCAGTCGGGATATTATGGCGCATCATGAATGCCTTCGCAAAGTCCTTGCTACCCTCCAACTGCGCTCCCTCTTTCGAAGGACCGATCACCGGAATACCGGCCAAGGCCGCATCGTTCTTGAAATAGTCATACACTCCTTTCACCAGCGGATCTTCCGGACCAACCACAACCATACCGATATGGTTTGCCAACGCAAACTCTTTAATAGCAGGAAAATCGTCCGCCTTGATATCCACATTCGTACCAACCAATGCTGTTCCGGCATTACCGGGAGCGATGAATAACTTATCCACTTTCGGGCTTTGAGCCATCTTCCAGGCTATTGCATGTTCGCGGCCGCCTGAGCCAAGTAATAATATGTTCATATTGTCGTTTTTTTATATTTTGTCTATTCTGATACGCCCCTTCACTTCAAATAATCGTCAAAGTAGCGCGTTATCTTCTCATACAGATGCGGACGGTCTTTGCCGATCACATTATGCAGATGGCGGGGATAAACGAAATAATCGGGATATGTATCCGCATCCACACAGGCTTTCAGGAATCCTAAACTGTGCTGCCAGACAACAACCGGATCGATATCTCCGTGGATCAGCAGCAGGTGTCCTTTCAAATTGCCCGCTTTCAGTTTCAGGTTGGCATTCTTATAACCTTCCGGATTGTCCTGCGGACGGTCCATATAGCGTTCGCCATACATAATCTCGTAGTTGCTCCAGTCGATCACCGGGCCACCGGCAACCCCCACCTTGAACAGTTCCGGATACGAGCACATCAGGTTCGTCGTCATAAAACCGCCGTAACTCCATCCGTGCACGCCGATACGGCCGGCATCGACATACGGAAGTGATTTCAGATACTCGACGCCTTTTACCTGGTCCGCCATCTCATTCACACCTAAATTACGATGTATGACATTTTCAAAAGCCTGTCCCCGGTTCGCCGATCCCCGGCTGTCGAGCGTGAAGACCACATATCCGCGTTGAGCCATATAGATGTCCCAACCGCCTACGCCGTTTTTCCATCCGCCTGTAACCAACTGGGCATGCGGGCCGCCGTACACATAGACGATCGTCGGGTATTTCTTCGTCTCATCCAGACCGACAGGTTTGACCAAGCGGAAGTTCAAATCGGTGACACCATCCGCCGCCTTGATTTTTCCGGTAACGATTTCCGGCATCGCATATCCTTCATACGGATCTTTCGCCGTCAGCAACGTCCGTAAGGTTTCCCGCTTCTGCCCGTCGATAATCGAAATCTCACGTGGAACGTCAGGAGCGGAATAACTGTCGATCAGATATTTGCCGGACGCACTCAGTTGCGTGGCATGTACACCCTGCAAACCGCCCGAAGTCAATTCGTAAGAAGTTCCCTTTTTCAGGTCCAGGCGCGACGTCCCGACATACAGAGCATCGCCATAGCTGAACGAACTGAGCATCGACGGCTTCGTAGAAGAGTAAAACAAGGCTTTTCCCTTGGCATCGAAACCGAGGATATTCAGCACTTCCCATTCGCCTTTCGTCAACTGTTTGAGCAGTTCGCCTTTCGTATTATACAGATACAAATGGTTATACCCGTCGCGCCTGCTCTGCCAGATAAACTGGTCCGGGGCATTGGGCAGGAAAAGAACCGGCTGCTGCGGCTCGACATAATGTGCATCGGTTTCAGAGAACAGATCCGCCTCTTTCTCGCCGGTCAGGGCGGAATAGCGCACTAAGTGCATCTCGTTCTGGTCCCGGTTCAGTTCAGCAATATAGATGCTCTTTTCATCCGGGCTCCAAGCTATATTTGTCAGATATTTTTCTTTTGGCAATCCGGTTTTTAACCAAACCGTTTTCCCGGTCGCCAGATTATAGACACCAACCGTCACCTCATGGCTTTTCATCCCGGCCATCGGGTATTTATGCGGTTCGGCTTTCGCGCAGCGGGCGGTAATGTCGACAAACGGATAATCCGTCACCATGCTTTCATCCATCCGGTAGAAAGCCAGTGCCGAACCGTTCGGCGACCAGAAAGTCCCTTTATGGATTCCGAATTCGTTCTGATGTACGGATTTCCCGCAGACAACACCTTCGGCCGTTTCCTCCGTCACGTTGCCGACAACATTGTCCGGCGAAAGTATCTTCAGGTTGTCACCTTCCGTAAAAGCCAGATAACCGTTAGCCGGACAGAAGTCGAAGTTCTCCCAAGAACCGTTCAGGTCATACATGCTTACAATCCTGTTCTCCTCAAAATTGTAATGGAAACGATGGCGCTTGGCATTAAAAGCAAGTACCGGCTGATCCTTGTAAGGAGCTGAAAAGAAGGGCATACTACCGACCGCCTGCGCACCAGCCGCCGTAAGCGCTTCGTTCAACTGACCGCGGGTAAAGGCAACCTTCACCGCTTTTGTCGATTCTCCCCTCATCATGCTGTCACCCTTGACATACAGATATGTATCTCCGCACCACTGCAATTGCTTCAAGTTACGGGGCACAAAACGGCTTTGTGTCTTTCCTCCGGGAATAAGGTCATGCAAAGTGAACTGTTTATCCTGTCCCATCATCGACAACGGATTTATAAATGCCAAGGCACAAAATACTATGAATAAATTAATCTTCAAATTCATCTCTTCCCTTTCTTTTGAATGGTTTCTTAAACGAACGCTCACCGAACTTCTTGTCTCCGAACTTCTTCTTGCCGCCAAAATCTTCATCATCCTTAAAGTGCCTCTTGACAGGACGTCTTCCGCCAAAATCCTTACGAGCCGTACGACCATCCGCACGGTCATCGCCAAAATAGCGTTTACCGGGAATAAAAGGAGCCCGCTCACTGTCATCCTCGGCATGCGCGGCGGCAAAACGGCGGTCGGGACGATCCATACGGTCGGTACGGAAATTAGGACGGTCCGGCTTACGTTCGAAAGAAGGTCTTTCCGGACGGGAAGGACGTGCTTCCCCCTCTTCGTTCAGCGCCTTCTTATAATCTTTGATTTTCCCCTCGAATATATCGTAGCAACGGTATTCGCATTCCAACGATCCGTTCATAAGTTTCATCTTTTCACTCGGTTTCAAGCCGATCTTGTCGAAGCATTCATCCTTATAGCTCAGAATCCAAACCTTATAGCCGGTAAACACATGTTTGACGCGTTCGCCGATCATGTTGTACAACCCCAACAAATCCCGGCTGGAAATACGTTCACCGTACGGAGGATTGGTCACCATGATGCCCGGCTGCGGAGCCTCCGTGCACTGCTGGAACGGCTGGGTCTTCAGCTCGATATATTTCATCAGGCCGGCGCTACGGATATTTTTCTCGGCAATCTCGATCGCCGCCGGATTGATATCGGCTCCATAACATTTGAAATTAAACTCACGTTCCTGACTCTCGTCGTTATAGATGCGGTCGAACAGCTCCTGGTCGAAATCGATCCATTTCTCGAAAGCAAACTCCTTACGATGCACGCCCGGCGCAATATTTAAAGCGATCATCGCCGCTTCGATCAGCAACGTACCGGAACCGCACATCGGATCGACGAAATTCGATTCGCCTTTCCAACCTGTTTTCAAGATCATACCGGCAGCCAGCACTTCATTCAACGGAGCTTCCGTCTGGTCCACACGGTAACCGCGTTTATGCAGGCTTTCGCCCGAACTGTCGATGGAGAGCGTACAGTCGTTATGTGAAATATGAATATTGATATACAAATCCGGATTGTTTACACGGACAGAGGGACGTTTCTGGTCCTTCTCCATGAAATAGTCCACAATCGCATCCTTCGTACGATAAGCAACAAACTTGGAGTGATTGAAATCTTCAGAGTAGATTACAGAGTCGATGGCAAACGTCTTGTCCAGAGACATGTAGTTTTCCCATTTCACCTTCTTAACCTCTTTGTAGACAGTATCGGCGTCTTTGGCTTTAAAGTGATAGATAGGCTTCAAGATACGCAATGCCGTACGGCAATAGAAGTTGGCTTTGTAAAGCACTTCCTTATCTCCGGTAAAAGAAACCATCCGGCGGCCAATCTGTATATCGTTGGCACCTAAAGATAACAACTCGCCGGCCAAGATTTCTTCCAACCCGTAAAGGGTCTTAGCCACCATTTCAAATGTTTCGCTCATTTTAAGTTGAAAGTTAACAATGATTCCTCATCGTTTATTAGTAATTCTTTTAATTATTGATTGTTCTTTGTTCTTTGTTCTCCGATTTCACTGACTGTCCACTGACATTTATTCACTGTCTGCTGGCTCACGGTTACTCCCGCCGGAACATCTTCCGTGATCCAGACGTTACCACAGATCGTAGCTCCCTCGCCAATACGAATGCGTCCCAACAATGTAGCATTGGAATAAACCGTCACATGGTCGCCCAACACCGGATGGCGCGGCACACCACGTATCGCATTCCCGTTTTCGTCAGGCGGCAGTTTCTCTCCTGCCAGACTGACTCCCTGGAAGATACGGACGTGGTTTCCGATCACGCTGGTCTCACCGATAACGGTTCCCGTCCCGTGGTCGATCGAGAAATAGTTCCCGATCTCTGCACCCGGATGGATATCGATACCTGTCTCCGAATGGGCCATTTCGGTAATCATGCGGGGAATAAAAGGAACGCCCAACCGGTATAGCTGGTGCGCAATGCGATAGTTGCAGACAGCCCGGAAACCGGGATAGCAAAAAATAACTTCGTTGATGTTCTGCGCAGCGGGATCGCCGTTGAAAGCGGCTTCGGCATCCGTCGCCAACAGAGTGCGTATTTCGGGAAGCGTGCGGATAAAGGCTCCCGACAGATTCTCCGCCTCGGCAAGTATCTTTTCTTCAGGGCAAGAGACACAGGTCGTATCAGCAAAACAAAGCCCTGCATAAATCTGCTTGGTAAGCAGCGTATGCAACGTTCCGACGTTCACGCCGGTATGGAAACGGATGGTCTGCTTGCTGATCCGTGCATTCCCGTAATAACCGGGAAAAAGGATTGCCCGGCACAAATCTATGATCTCTTTCAGCACCTCACCCGAAGGAAGCGCCTCTTCATCGCGGTAAGCATGAAACAGTTGATGGTAAGACCCCTCGTCCGAGAGCATCTCAACCGTATCATTCAAGACCTTGCTATGCTTTTGCAATCCCATTATTCAGCCATATCGTATTTGGCAACAAAAGTAAGAATAAATTGAAAATGAACAATTGACAGCGGACAATTATTTGCCCATCATACAACGCTTTATCCAAAAAGACAAACGCCCGGCAATATCAACTTCCCATTTTCAACTTATTATGCGGTGCTCCGAATTCCTTGCAGGTCACTTCATCCATTTCCACAATCCATATTTTGACATTCTTCACAGCCGGATCGGAATAACGGAATTCCTTATCCGAATATTGTTTCATAATGATATCCAGAGCTTCCGTCTTCTTGTCGAAATCTTCTTCAAAGCGAACTTTACCCCAGCAGATTACGCTCTTGGAGCGCATCCGGTAGCTACAAGCGACCTCCGGATGCTGGAAAACGAGATCATGGTCCGTACTAAACGTAATGCAGACGCGCGGATTCCGTTCCAAAACGGAGATACTCCGTCCTTCCTGTGCCGAATGCAGGTATATAACACCATCACGATAGCCGAAGTTCATCGGCAATACATAGGGAGTCCCATCCGTATCGGCCAGTCCCACATAACAGATATCACACTTCTTAATGGTCTCTTCAATCAGTTCTTTGTCGGTATGTACTAATGTCTTCATTTCGCATTTTCTGTTTTATTCCTACAAACATACAAGTTTTTTATCTTTTTCAGGTTGCTCCCGCAGGATATATTTGTCACATCCTCCTCTTCAAACCTCATCTGGCTGTTTGAACGGCGGAGGCTCGCACCCGGAAAGCCACTTACATTCCTTCCCGCAAGACCTTTTTCAGTGGTTGGAAGAGACGTTCCATCAAACGCAATTCTTCTGTTACGATTCCGGCCGTGGCTTTCATTTCCTGCATCACGCATCCCGTATGCGCACGCCACACATGCGGGTTCAAATCATTCTTATGATATACTTTACATCAAGTAAGTCCAATATAAATAATAAAATATTATTCTTTTTCATATATCTCACAATATCGTTTCTATTTTTTCAAAGTGCCGATGCACAATACCTGATTTTCTTCCTCCGAATGCCTCTCCTGTGTATAAAAATAATAATAACGCTCTGTATCTGTGTTCAAGGGGCGGATGTCAACTATACCACTATGGTTTATATCATCTTCATATCCTTTCTCCATATTATAGCCCGTCATTTCTTTTAGGTCATAACAAAAACGCATATACCTGTCTGCGACCCAATAGGCAGAGAAAACATATCGATTGCTCCGATAGATATTCCACAACGCCAATGTTCGTTCTCCCTCAACATCGACGCCGGTTGTTCCAAAATCAACTTTCAGGCTCGGGATACGTTCGTTTCCCTCCAATTGATATAACGTATCTCGCAAGAATGGTTCAGAATTAAATTCATAATAATATTGATAGACATTTCCCGAACTTTCGGTAATAAAATCTTGGTGGGAATGCCACCAAAGCATACGTGGATTAACATACGTTTTCAGATGCAAGCTATCTGTTATTTCCAAATCAGTGCTTACGAAATCAAGATTCGTCTTTTGGATACGACCGTCTTCTCCCTCCTCATCTCTTTCACTTATCAATATCAAACTGCCATTAGCAAAATTCGCATATCTTACATTCTTTTCCACATACTTTTTTTCTCGTATGAAATTCCCGTCAAAATCATACAGTAACAATTTAGACAAAGTTGTTATATATAAATATTCATTTTGAAAATCAGCTGCAATGTCCATCATACCGGTAAATTCACCCGGTCCTTGTCCCATCGAACCTATTGTACGAAGGAATTTTCCATTGCCGTCAAACATAATGGGAGTCGGGTTCTTACGGTCTATCAAAAAAATATAGTCATCCGTATAAATCACACGCGTAACATGATCACTTATCAGGCTCTGTTCGGTCAATTCCAAACGTATGTTTTTCACATCTTGGGTAATCCCAGACAAAGATATCGTCCGATGATTATCCAAATCAACCGGAATAACAGGCAACTTCCCTTGCTGATTTACTTCACAGGAGACCAAAATCATCCACAAAAAATATACTACATATACCTTTTTCATTTATTTTTCACATGTACTAAATAAATACAATAATTATTTTTCTTCATCTGTTTATCTGCCTGCACAGATGAAAAACACAAACAATCCGGCTTATTAAATGGCATAGACAAATAGACTGTTCCTGTATGATATAAATCATCCATTACCCCTTCAAAGCAACCAGACAGGCCGCGTTCATCATAACACACATTATATTCGCCCGATATTCCTTTTATATCCTTTACATATAAGTATTTCTTGCAAGACACTCCGTCCGGATCATCAGGATCGTTGCGGGAATAATTTACAAACAAATAAGTCCCCGCTAATATATGTCCCTCTATGACATCCCGATCCGAAAAAAAACGCTTCTCCGGCTTTATATTCCAACGCAAATAAGGTTCAAAACGATTTCCCCGGACTTGAAACAGCGTAGAATCCGTATTCACAGAAAAATACAATCTCTGATTAACTCGCGAAAAAACAGCTCCAGCAGCAATAGAAAAACCGGATCAATAATAGTCCTTATGAAAAACGCCCAATTTGCTTATATCTCCATTCATGCAGTCGATCTTGGACAATTCATAATAAACAGTATCAGCCTGTATAAAATTCTGTATCATCCAAACTTCATTTTCAAAATGGACACAAGCCGACACACTATGTCCTAATGAAAACTTCCTCAACAAATTGCCGGAATAATCATAACAGTTTAGCGATATCTGATCATCTTTAGATACCGGAATATACAATTCACGTTTAACATCATCGCCTGCAATACCTAATACAAATCCACCACAATCAAATGACCGAATATATTTGCCGGAAAGATGGTATTGATAAACCATATTAATTCCTGCCAAATATAAATATTGGTCTGAAAACCACTGGAATTGACACATTTCGGGCTTTTTGTCAAGCAGTATCGAATCCTGCATTTCTGCAAAATCCGATAACTTCAACGGCATTAGCTTCTGAGTACTGATCTGTAACTCATTTTTTATTTGCCCCATCATCGGAAAAGAAAAAACAAGTAATATAAATATGTATAATCGCTTTATATCCATAAGCATTATTTAATAGAGCATGTCAATCATTCCTATAACAAATTAAAGAACTATCGACATACTCCATGACATGTTACATTACTTCCCATACCGCAGCAACAACGATAGGTCCCTTTACCAAAAATTTTTACCATTTCTTCATTACTTAAAATAGCACCTTGTTTTTTCAAAGAAATCTTAGAAATTTTCTTCATCTTTCAAATTATATTTAGTTAATAAAATGGTCAATACCATGTACCAAAAAAATAATGTACAGCTACAGCTTTATCTAATTTTTTATCCAGTACGTCTTCATCAACGAGGTCATTCATATATAACATGACCTCGTTTTTTGTAAATGGAGAAACGTACTCTTCCGGTATCAAATAAACATTTTCTTTATCATAATAAAGATCATATACATCTGTTAACATAAATGGGCCAGTGGTATTTAAGACATAAAAGAAACGAATTTTTAGCGACAGAGGCCATTAATGCATTTCCTAAAACTTGTTTTCGATTAAATAAATCTCCATGTTGTTGAGGTTTAGAACCTCAACAACAATTCCATTCCCCCAATATAGGTTCTATTGGATAGCAGTAACAGCATCAGAAATAACCGTTTTTCCTGCATTTAAACACAGACAATCCAATCTATCGGGAACCACCATCTTTCCTTATCACATCTTAAAGAAAATAACCCAGTCATTGGACTCTTCGTCCATCTTTTCAGGGTCAATTCCTTTCAGGAAAGGATATTTCTCCAAATAATGTTCATCCGATTGCTGCAATTCCTCTATCGCCTCTTTGAGTAAAGCAGCATTCACCAACCGATAAAACTCTCCACTTCGAGAATCATATCCATCAGGGGCATCGTATTTTCCCAAAACTTTAGCATAAAAACCACTAAAATCATTATTGATCAAATATTTACCGTTCTTACGATTGCAATATATGACTTCTTTAGGTTCAAACAATGGCGGGCAAAAGACGATCCAATCATCTGTTATCGTTGTATTATCGATATTAAGGACAGCTTTATTGTTTTCTCGAAAATCATTAAACTTCGGGACAAGTTCTTTGGTTTCCCCTTCAAAAAAGTCTTTGGGGAGATTCATACTTCCGAAATCGAATGTCGCAAAAGTTTGGATTGAATCACCATCCAACATATAGATATTCGTATCAAAGTAATTGGAAACATAAGTTCCCCCATTGTAGCCTCCTATTGAACGATAACAACCCTGTACTATCCAAAAGTTTCGAAGAACTTCCGGTGTCGGAAAATATTCTTTAATAAGTTTTCCATCTTCATCATAAACGATCAACTGGCTATCGCCCAAATAATAACGAGACTGAACAATCAACCCTGATGGATCAATATAAAACTGCCCTATTTCATCTTTAGGTGGTATAATCGTTTTTAAATACTTGCCATTAAAATCATACACCAGCATTTTTGTCAAGTCACAAACATAAATCTCATTATCATTAAAGTATATATTCGCCAAAGTAATATATTCTTCTGGACCTTGTCCTTTTCTATTTATTTTATTAATAAATTTTCCTTGTTTATCATAACGAAAAATTATATTTTGTTTTAGATCTGCGACAAATAAGTAATCGCTTACTACATACAGACATGAAGCTTTTCCATTGAATAACAAACTATCAGTTGTTTCCAGCCGAACCAAACGTGATTCTATATTCCCCATAGTCTCTTTTAATAGTTCCGGATCCGATTTACCCTTTATATCTACAACAAAATGATGATACTCGCTTTGTTCATTTCCTTTCTCTGACGAACAAGCAAAAATAAATAAAGACACTACGATTAAAATTAAATTTCTCATATATATTCCACTTTTTTTATATTAAATTATTCTGGTCTTAATTCTGATACAAATTCAAGTGCTTCAGCACATCGGGGATCAGGGAAATCCTCTCACTGCTTCAGTACGAATCATCAAAGACGCAACATCATCTGCATCCATAACACAGATATACCTGCCCGTAGCAATTTCTAATCCTTTATTACGGGAAGAATAGTTCCCCTGATTCTCAGCATTCTGAATAAACTTGATCCGAGAATCTTCATATGAATGTATAACCTTTTCCGATCCATCAGTTGAAGCATCGTCAATTATTATAAATTCAAAATCCCGAAAAGATTGTTTCAGGATGCTGTCTATTGCTTGGCAAAGATAGGCTTCTCCATTATAGACGGGCATTATGACGGACAGATCAGGCATAAAGATTACATTTATTGCAAAGAAAAACCATCTATCGCTTTGCAACAAATAATTTCAAGCCCTCGTCCCTACCTAAAAGCATAGGAAAGCACATTAAAAATCGTTAACTGAAAAACGACCAAACAACCGAACATCTCCCATCATGATATCTATTTTGATTAACAATAAGAAAACTTGTGCGTAACACACACATCCGTCCAAGTATGAACCTACCTAATTTAGGTAGAATTACTAATAATTTTTCTGCGTTCTTTTTTAAATTACAATTATTCCCTATCTTAGGCATCTTAAAAAACACAATTAAATGGATATTTCAGATCTAACTTATTATGCCCATCAATCGTTTAACGATTGTGACAAAGACATGGATGATTCACTGCACATGAATTACCTACAGGCTATAAACAGCCTGACTAATAATGTATTCTACATTTTTGATTATACAAGAAACAAACTCATTTATCCTGATAACCTAATACAGTTTTTAGAACATGAATTTCCATTAACAAAGCATGGATATCAATTTTATGAAAAATATGTACATCCCGAAGATTTAAAGATGTTGGTTAAAATAAACAACCTGGCATTTGACTTTTTCTATACACTCAAACAGGATCAGAGAAAATATGTAAATATCGTATATGACATGCGACTAAAAGGGATCAATGGAGATTATATTTTAGTCAACCACCATCAGACACCATTAAAATTGACCGGTGACGGTAAAATCGCACAAGCCCTCTGCCAGATCAGCCTTGCTTGCTATCAACATCCGGGAAATATTTTCATCAAATTAAACCATACGAAGATAATTTTCGAATACAATCCACAGCTCAACAGCTTCATTGAAAACAAACATCAAAATATAACCAAGCAAGAAAGCGCCATTTTAAAACAATTTGCACAAGGGTACACTGAAACTCAAGTAGCCGAACAACTAAAGGTATCTGTCAACACCATAAAGTTCCATAAGAAGAATTTATTCAAAAGGTTAGGTACAACCGGCATTACTTCGGCTTTACAATGGTTCAATATTTATAAAAAGTTATAACTCGAATAGAATAATAAAGGAAGAAAAAATCACACCGATCTTGACTATAGCACCGATTTTTTACAATAACCCCTGTTTTTCCTATTTCGAGAGAAAACAAACACAATTTCAGCCTACCTTTCTTCCACCTAAACAGTGCTTTTCCTAACATACCAGCGAACAGTCCGCCGGAGAGGTAGAAATTACATGACATTTGGTAATCTTATCTTCCATATTCCTTACACTTCGAAAAACCGGAACTACCGGCGAGTTGAATATTTGGAGAAACAAAGGAGAGGGTAAAGGAATATTGCCCGGATTCGGAGGGTCTTTTCAAGGGAATCGAACCCTTATTTCCACGACGACCGTCTTCATCGCCGTGACGACCGTCTTCATCGCTCCGAGCTGCCGGATTCACTCTATACAAAGTCAGACTTCATGGTGATGAAGACGGTCGTCGGAAGAAAAAACCGTGCACCTCACAGGAATGGCCTCCCAAAGACCTGATTTTCGACCCGTAAAAAGCCATTTGAGAAACACTCGACAGAAGGCTTTCAAGTCATTTTCAAGATTTTTTTACAATAAGAGGGGGCGTCGTGTCCGATATACTCTAAAAGAACTCTCGAAAGAATGATGAACAAAATTTAAACAGGCTCTACAACTTGTGCATTGACACTACAAATTAAAATATTAAGTAAATAAATTTGGATTATAAAAATATATTCTTACCTTTGCGCTCGCAATCAGGTTTGATTACAAACCTATATCGCGGAGTGGAGCAGTGGTAGCTCGTTGGGCTCATAACCCAAAGGTCGTAAGTTCGAGTCTTGCCTCCGCAACTTTTTGAGGAATAAGCATAAAAGACAGTATTCCAAGTCCTTTCCTAAATAACATCCATAAAATCAGTGTGCTAACATATTTAAGCGCATACAGTACCCGGAACAACAGCCGGACATGAAAAAGCGAAAGATCATGGCAGACAACTATTTGGAAAAGAAATACGAAGAATATAAATCCCGTAAGTTTTCCGGTAAAATGGAGGTACGTTCCGCAAGCCGTTCGTACAGTGGCAGGAAAGCGGCCGTTATCCACAAGACCAGAAGAGTTTTTGTGACAGGAGGTGCGGAAGGCATAGGTAAGGCGATCGTAAGAGCTTTCCGTTCCGCCGGACACCGCGTGGCGTTCTGCGACCGGAACGAAGCGGCGGGAAAAGAGACGGCATTGCAGACCGGAACCTCTTTTTTCCATGTTGACGTAAGTGACCGGGAAGCGCTTGAAAACTGCATGCAGCAGATTTTCAAGGAATGGGGCGATATCGACATCGTGATCAACAACGCGGGAATCAGTTCTTTCTCACCGATCACGGAGACCGGTGTGGAAGATTTCGACCGGATATTGTCTGTAAACCTGCGTCCGGTTTTCATCACATCCCGCAAACTGGCCATTCATCGCCAATCCCAAGAGGCGCCCAATCCGTTCGGCCGGATCGTCAATATATGTTCCACCCGCTGCCTGATGAGCGAACCAGGCAGCGAAGGTTATGCAGCATCCAAAGGTGGCATCTATTCGCTGACGCACGCCCTTGCCCTTTCGCTTGCCCCGTGGCATATCACGGTCAACTCGATTTCACCAGGTTGGATCGAGACGCGCGACTACGAACAGCTTCGCCCGGAAGACCACGCCCAACATCCGTCGGGACGGGTAGGTAAACCGGAAGACATTGCCCGTATGTGCCTGTTCGTCTGCCAAGAAGAGAACGACTTCATGAATGGCGAGAACGTAACGATCGATGGAGGAATGACAAAGAAAATGATTTACGTCGAATGACAAATCTGCTCCATGCCTATGGGATCAAAATTCCATAGGCATCGAACTCTGATCTCATAAGCATCGAACTTTGATCCCATAGGCATCCGATAATCGTCCCACCGTTATCAGGGAAATGAAGGAACGGTTACCAAAGGTCTTCAAATCCGGCCCTTTTTTCCACCTCCATATATATGCCGGAAACAGGATGTATAAAGCCCAGATATTCGGCATGCAAATACAAACGGTCCGCTTTCTTGCCATATAACTCATCCCCGACAATCGGGGCATTCAAGCCAAGCGGGTGAGCCGAATGGATACGTAATTGATGGGTACGCCCCGTTTTCGGAACAAAAGAAACAAACGTAGGAGCGGTTTGGGAATCGCCTCCAGCCGAACCACCCATACCCGTCCGCAACACACGGTAGTCCGTCACGGCAGTTTTTCCGCGAACCACATCGACCACCTGTCGCGGCCGGTCTTCCGGATCCGGGCGGAGGGGAAGTTCGATATGGCCTTCTTTTTCCTCCACGATGCCATCCAACCAGGCGACATATCGCTTGCACACCGTCCGGTTCTTGAACTGCGCCTGCAAGTTCTGATGCACTTCCTTTGTCTTGGCGATAAGTAACAGGCCGGAGGTCGCCATGTCAAGGCGGTGCACGATCATCGGCCCGGTCGCTTCGGGATACATCCGCCGCATTCTTCCGTAGACGGAATCGATATCCGATTTTCCGGGAACCGACAACATGCCGGCGGGTTTGTTGACCACCGACAACCATTCATCTTCATACACGATCTCCAACTCCGTTTCCCGGTGCATATCCGTTTCCAACGGATTTTCCTCGACGTGCAGTCCTTGCAACATGTGCTTCAGGATCGGTCCGCATTTCCCTTTGCAAGCCGGATAATAATATCCATGACGGCGAATCTCGTTTTTCGGAGAATCTCCCCACCAGAATTCAGCCATAGCAAGAGGTTGCCAGCCGTTCCGGTAGGCATATTGCAGAAGCTTGGGGGCCGCACATTCGCCCGCACCTGCCGGCGGCGTCTTTTGGACGGTATCCTTAAACAGGTCGCACAAATCCCGTTCCTCCCCACGGGCGTTCAGCATGCGGAATTGCTTGAAAAGCCATTGCTGAAGGGCGGCCGAACGGGTCTTGCGTTCCGTTTTGAGGCGTTCGATCTCCGTCTCGAACGCCTCTACTTCCGCCTGTAGGGAGGAAAGGCGGTTTTTCCAATGCTGTTTCTGCCGTTTCAGTTCCGCTTTCTGAAACTGACTTTCACGGATCAGTTGCTCCGAGTCTACCTGCGTGACGGCCGAACGCAACCGGTCACGCTCTTCTTTGGCCGCTTTCATCCGTTGCCGTATCTCATCCAAAACTTGTCCGGCAAGGACCGTCTCGTCGGCCAACCGTTGCTTGCAATCTTTATATCGCACATCTGCCTGCAACTCCTCGATCCGCCTGTTGATTCCCGATATCTGTTTTTCTTCTATCCCGAAAAAGCCATCCGGCTCTTGCACGTCATAAACCGGAGGCACGAAATAAGCATGTCGGTTCTTCCCCGCCAGGATACCGGAAAAGGCAGCCAGATAGCCAACCTTCCCCTCGACTGTACGAACGATCAAAACGCCGAACATCTTCCCTTTGCGCAATTCCTCCTGCCATTTTCCTTTTGCCGCCAAATAACGACCGACCTCTCCCGCCGCCGCCACACAAAGGGGATGCGGGGTATAATGGAACGGATAGGTAAATTTTTCCGGCAGAGAAAGAAGAAAAATCGAATCTGCAAAATAGTGAAGTTTGTCCATGCTTTTTCCGAATCAATACGTTTTACCCGGCAAAAATAAAGGATTTTTTTGGACAGCTCCGTTTTATCCAGTAGATTTGTAACCATCAATAGCAGACCATGAACAGACTCATCATCGCCTTGTTAGGCTCCGTCCTGTATTCCGGCGCAAGTATGGCCCAGAAACAGACCTACTTTACCAATCCCGTTATCCACGGGGATGTCGCCGACCCGTCCATCCTGCGGATCGACGATACTTATTATGCAACGGGGACTTCCTCCGAATGGGCTCCCTACTATCCGGTATTCACATCTAAAGACTTGGTCAACTGGAAACAAACCGGACACGTATTCGAACAGCAGCCGGAATGGACCCGATCGTCGTTCTGGGCTCCGGAATGGTATTATCATGACGGCAAGGTTTATGTATATTATACCGCGCGAAAGAAGTCGAACAATACTTCCTACATCGGGGTAGCCACCTCCGACTCTCCGACAGGCAAATTCAAGGATCACGGACCGGTAGTCGAATTCGGGACGGAAGCGATCGATGCCTTTGTCCTTGAAGACAAGGGGGATTTGTACATCAGTTGGAAAGCCTACGGGCTGGACAACCGGCCGATCGAACTCCTTGCCGGCAAACTGGCTCCGGACGGGTTGAAACTGGCCGGCAAGCCGTTCAGCCTGCTCCGCGACGACGAACGTGCGGGAATGGAAGGACAGCACTGGTTCAAAAAAAACGGCTACTACTATCTGATCTATGCTACAGGTGGTTGTTGCGGTCCCGATAGCGACTATGCCGTGGCCGTCGCCCGCTCGAAGAAGCTCGAAGGACCATACGAGAAGTATGAAGGAAATCCGATCCTGCACGGAAGCGGCGAGATACAATCTATCGGTCACGGCACACTGACGACGACGCCTGACGGACGTATGTTTTATCTATGTCACGCCTATACGGAAGGCAGCGATTTCTTCTTAGGGCGTCAGCCCCATCTCCAGGAGTTGCGTTTCGGAGAAGACAACTGGCCTTATTTCGTCACCGGCGAATATGCCCGCCTGACACAACCGATGCCTTTTGCCGGTTGCGTGCAAGAGCCGGTTACCGGCTTCTTCGACAATTTTGCCGGCCCGGACCTGCGTCCGGAATGGAGCTGGAATTATCCGTACTCGGATGTCCAGGCTAAAATCGAAGCGGGCAGGCTACGGCTGAGCGGTTCTCCCAAGCCGGAATGCAAGCCCGGAGAGGCACTTTGCCTTCGTCCGGCATCTCCGGGCTATACGTTGGATGCCGGCATCACCAACCAGAACGGCAGTTGGAAGGGGATCACGCTTTACGGAGACAACAGCTACTATCTCGCCTACGGTTGTGTCGGCGACCGGTTGCAGATAAAGCTCGTCCGCGAAGGGAAGGAACAACAACTGGCCGATCTGCCACTGCCCGCCCCAGCATTGCATCTGCGCATGCAGGTGAAAGAAGGACTCCCCTATCGATTTGCCTGGAGCAAAGACGGGAAGAAATGGACTCCGGTAGGACACGGGCTATCGGAAGAAGCCATACGTTCCCTTATCCGCTGGGACCGGGTGGCGCGCCCGGGACTCTATCATGAAGGGGACGAAAAGGCGCCTGCCGTATTTGAATACTGTTCTTTATCCTATCAGTAAGAATCAGAAAACGGCATTTGCCAAGTTCCTCAAGATATCTTCATAAGGGGTGACGGACGATTTGCGCAACAAGACTCCGTCCTCCCCATGCATATTTCCACAGACAGGCAAACAGAGGCTCAAACACGGGATTCCCGGCATCTCGGGGCCGATGCCTTTACCGTATTCCCAAGTCTCGTCAGGTTCCGCCTCGTGTACCAACACGCACGCAGTGCAGCTTGCCTGAAGCAATCCGACAATATGATAGCCGGTTATTATATCAAAACCACGGTCGTTCTCGATAGAGAAAGCAGCTTCTTCTTCCCAACCTTCATTCGTGACATCAAGTACGAGAGCCTTACCTACCCTGCATTCCATCCGGCCTAACATCTGCATGATTTCGATGGCTCCTGCCGAATCTTTCTCTTCATCTCCCGTGAAAGCGACCAGGACGGATTCATCCAGTTCGCCCCGCAACATCAGGTCGATCACGGCGGCATTGGTCGCGCTATTGTCAAACGTGCCTTTCCAGCAAAGTTCATCTTCGTCTTCGACAAAGCAGTTTTTATAAACGCAATCAACATGGGATGATACAAGCGTCCGGTAAGTATTCCCTTCTCCGGCCGACTTTCCATACAGCAAGGACAGATTCCCCTCGCCCAGCAATTCATAGTCCGAATTTTCCAATAAGGCTTTTACCTCATGTATCCGGTCCTGCTTCCGAAACTGTTTTCCGTCATCCTTACAATCCACCGTCAACCGGTTCAACAATTCTACATATTCCATATATTCTTTACTTGTCACAAACTACATTAAGAAGTCAACAAATATATGGCAGAAACAACGAATCCGCACATATTGGAGCCTTAAACTTGGAAGATAAAGTTGATTATGCCTAAATTTGTAGAAAAGAACAGAATGAATATGCCATCAACCCATATCCGACAGAAACAGGAGATCGTCGAACAACAGAAAATAGATTGGTCTGCAATTAGTCCCGATGAATCAGAAAAGCTAAAAGACGAATTGGTCGAAGTGTGGGAGGCCTCCGTCCGCAGCACCCATCATTTCCTGACCGAAAAGGATATCCAGTTCTTCAAACCGTTAGTCCGGGACAAATATATTCCGGCTGTCGAATTATACACCATCCGGAACAGACAAAACCGGATAGCTGCATTTATGGGACTGAGTGACGAATTAATCGAAATGCTTTTCGTCCACCCGGAAGAACAGGGAAAAGGGTATGGCAAGCAGTTAATCGAATTTGCCATTTATCGCAAACATATATTCAAAGTAGACGTCAACGAACAAAACGAAAAAGCGATTTCTTTCTATTTGAACAGAAGATTTGATATTGTCGGAAGAGATGAAACCGATCCAAGCGGCAATCCGTTCCCGATCCTGCATCTTTCGCTCCATGAAATAACCGTGCAAGCTTCGGACGGTTCCCTTGAAATCCGACAAATCCTACACCGTAAAAAACGTTTCCTCTACCTCCTGCTGTTAGCCGACGAACAGGAATCGATGATAGACCTTTATCTCGAACGGGGAGAAATGTTTGCTTTGTACGACCGGAACATACCAAGAGCAATTTGCGTTGTCACCGATGAAGGTGACAGAACTATCGAGCTAAAGAACATCGCAACCGACCGGCAATATCAGAAACAGGGATATGGCAAAATATTGGTCCGGTTTATTTCCGAACATTATGCGGGAAAATACGATACCCTGTTTGTCGGCACAGGCGAAAGCCCGCTGACCGTCCCTTTCTACGAACAGAATGGATTCAGATATTCGCATCGTATCAAGAATTTCTTTACCGACAATTATGATCATCCGATATACGAAGACGGCAAACAATTAGTGGATATGGTCTACTTGCGAAAAGAACTTCACAAATAATAAAACGGACTTCAAAATTGTATACAGCCCCAAATCGGGCAGAAAAGCATAAGAATAAAAGAAAAGCCGTCTACTATCTTACTGATAATAAACGGCTTTCTTCGATTGTGAGTTGTCTCACGAGGATTCGAACCTCGACAGACAGAACCAAAAACTGTAGTGCTACCATTACACCATGAGACAATCCGGTGCTTTATCTAAAGCGTTGCAAAGGTAAGAATAAAATCTTACCTTGCAAGTATTTTTATACGAAAATCTTACTTTACAATCAGTAAATAGTAATTCTTCTTACCTCTCTGAACCAACAAATATTTCTCATCCAGCAGGGAAGAACAGTCGATGACCATATCCTGATCCGTCAGTTTTTCCTTGTTTACACTGATACCGCCACTCTGAACCAGCTTGCGCATTTCACCTTTTGACGGGAAAATCGCCGCCTTTTCAGTGAACAGGTCGATCGCCTTTACGCCGGCACTCAACTCTTCACGGGAAACTTCGAACTGGGGAACACCGTTGAACACATCCAACAATGTCTGTTCGTCCAAATGTTTCAATGCTTCCGACGTAGAGTTTCCGAACAGGATGTTGGAAGCCTCGACGGCAGCATCGTAATCTTCCCGGGAATGAACCATGACCGTCACTTCCTTTGCCAAACGTTTCTGCAACGGACGAAGATGCGGCGCTTCTTCCTGTTCCTTGATCAGGGCATCGATTTCTTCCTTAGGCAGATCGGTAAATATCTTGATATATTTGGCAGCATCGGCATCGCTCACGTTCAGCCAGAACTGGTAGAATTTGTAAGGAGATGTATAACGGCGGTCCAGCCAGACGTTGCCGGACTCGGTCTTGCCGAACTTGCCTCCGTCGGCTTTCGTAATCAACGGGCAGGTCAAAGCATAAGCCTCACCGCCCAGCTTACGGCGGATCAGTTCCGTACCGGTCGTGATGTTACCCCACTGGTCGGTTCCTCCCATTTGCAGGCGGCAGCCTTCGTGTTCATACAGATACATATAATCGTATCCCTGGAGCAACTGGTAAGAGAATTCCGTAAACGACATGCCGACGGAAGATTCGCGGCTCAGGCGTTTTTTAACGGATTCTTTAGCCATCATATAGTTAACAGTGATATGTTTGCCGATATCACGAATAAAATTCAGGAAAGAATAATCCTTCATCCAGTCGTAATTGTTTACCAACTTGGCAGCATTAGGCGCATCCGAATCGAAATCCAAAAACTTGGACAACTGCTTCTTAATGCTATCCTGGTTATGACGAAGCGTCGCTTCATCGAGCAGGTTACGTTCGGCCGACTTCATTGAAGGGTCTCCGATCATACCGGTAGCTCCGCCGACCAGAGCAATAGGACGGTGTCCTGCACGTTGGAGATGTTTCAGCATCATAACCGATACCAGGTGACCGATATGTAATGAGTCAGCCGTCGGGTCAATACCTACATAAGCAGAAGTCATCTCTTTTTGCAACTGTTCTTCTGTTCCGGGCATCATATCAGCGATCATGCCCCTCCATGTTAATTCTTCAACAAAATTCATCGTTTTAGATTATAGTATTAATTGAATGCCGGCAAAGGTACGACTTTATAATTGAAAATGAAGAATATCGCGGACGTTTTCAGCAATCTGCCCGGCGAACTGTTCAGGTCGAATATCCAGGGAAGCCGAAAGGTTCCGGTAGACGGTACGGATATCGATTTCGCGATCGTCCGTTTCGGCAAACAAGCGGCCGGGCCATGCTTTGCGTACGGCTCCGGGATTGAAATGCTCGCCAAAGGAAAGATAAAAGCCCTGCCGGATAAGTTGTCCGGCTAATGTGGCATTGCCACGAAAACCGTGTATAATCCACGGTACACGGGGCTTCAGTTCTTTTTTCAAGGCAATTAGTTCGTCCCAGGCTTTCACGCAATGAATGATTAAAAAGATGCCGGCATTCTCGGCAAAAGACGCCGATGCCTTGAAGATTTCCTGCTGACAGTCCAACGGAGCCTGCGCACCTTTATCCAAGCCCGTTTCGCCAATTGCCACTACATCCGCAAATGAGGCCTGCCGTTTCAGTTCGGCAACCTGTTCTTCTACATTATATATATACCAGGGATGAATGCCGACAGAACGGAACAGCCCCGTTCCCACGTTTAATCGCGATATGGCCTGCTCCGAACGCGATCCAGCGCCGAACACGGGAACAAGACAGTTAACGATGGCGACGTCTTCCGGATGAACGGGCAAATGATGGGTATGTATATCGTAATAAACCATACTCTACGGTACGGGATCATATCCGCTTCCTCCCCAAGGGTGGCAGCGAAGAATACGTTTGACTGCTAAATACAATCCTTTTACCGGACCATGTTTTTTGAGAGCCTGCACGGCATATCCGGAGCAAGTTGGCGTGTACCTGCACGATGCCGGCGTCATGGGAGAGATGCAATATTTATAGAAATAGACCGGCAACAACAGAAAGAAAGTAAAAAATCGCTTTATCATGCTTTGTCGCGAAGTACGTTCAATGCTTTTGTCATGGCTTTTTCCATATCGGCAAAAGGATGGATCTCCTTGTCCAAATAGAGGAAAGCAACCAGCATACGCTTGTTTTTTTCCAGTAACGGATCGATCAGGTCATATTTACGTACCCGATAAGTCTCGCGGACCTGACGTTTGATCAGGTTCCGTTTTACGGCACGCTTGAATTTCTTTTTAGGGACACTAACCAGGATGGAAACCGGAGCCGATACCTCCTCTTCTATCGGCAGATAAACGACCCGCAGTGGAAACGCCACAAACGATTGCCCTTTTGCAAACAGCAGGTCAATGTAACGTTTCCACGACAGACGCTCTTCTTTTGAAAGGGTATACCTTCTATTTACCATTCTTTTTGTTACTACCCATCTCTTTTTTCAGATACAATTCAAGGGCAGCCGTCATAGACGGAGCTTCGGGAGTCGGAGCTTCCACATCCAGACGCAAACCGGCATCCTTAACCGCTTTGGCTGTTGTCGGGCCAAAACATCCGATCTTTATATCTTCTTGTTTAAAATTCGGGAAGTTCTTCAGCAGAGAAGAAATTCCCGATGGGCTGAAAAATACCAGCATATCATAATCGAACTTCTCTTCTTTGGAGAAATCATTGCTTACGGTGCGATACATAACAGCTTTCGTAAAAGAGATCTTCTTCGCCTCCAACATAGTTAACAAATCATCTTTATGCACGTCAGAAACAGGCACAAGATATTTTTCTTTCGCATGCTTGCCGATAACCGTAACCAGATCATCCAGCTTCCCGGTCTGACCAAAAAAGATTTTACGCTTTCTATACACAATATATTTTTGCAAATATACAGCAATGGCTTCAGTCATACAGAAATACTTCATCGTTTCAGGAATGGCAACACGCAGTTCCTCACACAAGTGAAAGAAATGGTCGATCGCCGTACGAGCCGTAAAAACAACAGCCGTATGATCCAAAATAGAAATTTTCTGCTGTCTGAACTCCTTAGATGAAAGAGGTTCTACTTTAATGAATGGACGGAAGTCAATCTCAACTCCATACTTCTCTGCAATGTCGAAATACGGGGACTTCTCGGATGCAGGCTTCGGTTGTGATACCAGCAACTTTTTGATGTTCAATGCCATAGAGTACTTGTCTCGATAAAGTTATACAAATAAACCATACCTTCGTACAAAAATACCAGAGGTAAAATTTCTTGGGTGCAAAGGTACAAACTTATATACAATAAACCAGTACTTTTCTTGTGAAATATCCGTATTGTCTTATAAATTATTACAAAACGACATAAAATATAGAGAATGCAAAACATTGTTATCGGTATAGTTACGTGTGTCCCGACAAACACCAACCACAAAACCGGAACATACAAAGACACTCCCCAAATCCCCATAATGGCATTATAATTCGTCTTCCATAACTTATATTTATTCGGGTCGGCAAACACACTACCCAGAAGATAATAGCAACATTGTTTAAACTGATAAAACAGGAACAAGATACAAAAAAACGTTCCAATTGCCGATAAAACCGCCTGCCATTCCACATAATTCACAAATCCGTATATCCTGCCGATCGCTATCAGGGCGATACTCGAAAGGAACAATGCTTGCAATGTCATGAAATTACGGAAAAAGAAAACATTCTTTCCCACCACATCGTCAAAAAGATTCTGCCTTTCCTTCACAAGGAAAGCATCTTTCAACATCTTCACAAACAGTTGAAAATTCGCCCGGAATACAAAAGAAAAAACAACAAACAGAAATAACAGCAGGGAGAAGATGACATCATCCACCAACTGTTCGTCCCATAAGCGAATGCCCACATATCCTTCAAATATATTCATGTTCCCTGCATATTACAGGTGCAAAGATAATCAAAAAAAGAAAGGCAAGCTTACCCGACAAGCTTGCCTTCTCTAACAATCAACCGTTATGAATAACGATCTTAGAAACTATCTTTGCAAAAAGGAGGGCGAGACCCGCCCTCCCCCACATTATTAAATATTGTAATACTGTTCCCAGCCTTTACGCGGCATTTCGCCGACCAGCATCTGGTTCATAACCGGATCGTTCACGATCTGTTTCAGGTCGCGGTCGAACACGATCTTGCGGTTCATGCGCTGTGCCAACACGCCAAGGCAGAATACCTGGCTCAACGGCCCTGCGATAGAGAACGGAGAACGCGTCTTTTCCTTGCCTTGGCAAGCCAGCAGGAAGTTCGCGTAGTGGTTAGACGGGCTCTTCTGGTATTCCGGCAACTTCGGATTCATATCCTTAGCTACCTGATCAGGAATCACAGACAAGGTACTGCCATGGGAACCGCCTTTGAATGTCAGAGTTTTCGTATAGATTTCCTTACCCGGGTTCAATTTAGCCAACTGAAGTTTGCCACCGGCAACCGTCGGGATATTCGGATCGACATCGGAAGAACCGTAGTTTTCAGGAACAGGAGGAATATTATCCAGACCGTCATACCAAGTAATATCGACAGCCGGCATTTCTTTTCTTTCCGGGAATCTGAACAGGATACGGGAAGACATCGGGAAGAAGAACGGATTGTGATCTTTCAGATACAACGGGTTTACTTCCGTCGGCAGACCAAGTTCCAGGAATTCGTGGGCAGTATCGATGATGTGAGCACCCCAGTCACCCAGCGCGCCCATACCGAAATCGTACCAGCAACGCCACTGTCCCAAATGGTAATCATGATTATATTCGTGGAACGGACAAACGCCTAACCAAGTATCCCAATCCAATGTCTCGGGAACCGGTTCGCCCATAGGCATGTGCGTGATGTTCGGATTCCAGTTGTGCCAACGACGCGGAGAATTCATGTGAGCCGTGATAGCGGTAACGTCTTTGATCAGGCCGGCTTCCTTCCATGCCTTGAACTGGAAATAGTTGGCTTCGGAATGACCTTGGTTACCCATTTGGGTAACGACACCGAATTTCTTTTCGGCACGCATCATCACTTCGATTTCCTGGAAGGTGCGGGCCATCGGTTTTTCTACATATACATGTTTTCCATGAGCCATCGCCTCGATCGTGATCGGGAAATGAGAATGGTCGGGAGTACCGACTGTCACTGCGTCGATCTTATCGGCCATCTTGTCGAACATCTGGCGGAAATCCTGAAAACGCGGC
This sequence comes from uncultured Parabacteroides sp., assembly GCA_910577325.1. GTDB lineage: Bacteria > Bacteroidota > Bacteroidia > Bacteroidales > Tannerellaceae > Parabacteroides. The sequence goes on along the minus strand of CAJTMR010000001.1, from coordinate 259,116 downwards.
ACTTTCGGGAACATGGAAATAAGTTTCTGGGTATGAGGAGCTCCCATATCTACATCACAAAGTGCAACGACCTCGCACAAACCGGTTTTATACAGTTCGCGTGCAATCTCGCCTCCACGGTTACCGATACCGATAAAAGCGATTCTCACTTTTTCGTTGGCACTGACAAAAGGAACACCAGGCATGGCATTGGCCTTGGACGGAATCCAAAAAGAAGGAATTGCTGCCGCAGCAGAAAGGGCGGCTGCCCGTTTCAGGAACGAGCGACGTGAAATATCTTCAGATTTCATGGTAAATATATTAGATAAATTATTAATGTTTGCGTGCACATAAAAACAACAACCCCACAAAAATAGATATTTTTTTCTTACATAAAAGCATTCTCTATGTTTTTCTTGGCAAACGGCATAAAAAACAGTCTGACTCTATCCATAGGATGCCTCCTTCGGCTATACATTCCTTCGAGAAACGTATAGCCGCACAATTAAAACCTGGAACATAAAGTGCATTTTTACAGAAAACCAAGCGTCAATTGGTTTTCTTCTTCACTTTGAAATGATCGAATCCTTCGCCGTACACACCGATAACAGCACTCTGCGAAACGAAAGCTCTCGGATCGATATCATTGATGATTTGGAAAATCGTATTGGATTGGCTCTTCTTTGCCAAAACAAACATCATCTTCACTTGCTTCCCCGTATAAAGCCCAGTACCGTCGATTACAGTCACCCCTCTGTGCAAAGCATTAATCTCCCTGCCGATCTCTTCATACTTACCGGAAATAATAAAAAACTGAACCGACTGACGAGAACTGTTGACCACCTGGTCGATCATATATCCTGTGACAAAAAGCGTCACATACCCATAAACCACCTTCTCCAAATCATGCAACACCAAATAGCTGGATGCAATGATGATCATATCACAGAACATAATCATACGTCCCAAGCTGACATCCCGGTATTTGTTGACAATCGCCGCAATAATATCCGTACCTCCCGTACTTCCGTTTGCCGTGAAAGCGAAACCGATACCGCTACCGCAAAAGATAGCCCCCAAGATACAAGCCATAAACGGCTGGTCGTTCAATAGTTGAAGCCCGGAAGTCAAACGCTGTATCACGGAAAGGAAAAATGTCAGGACAAAAACGGCATACACCGTCTTCATGCTGAATTTCCAACCTAAAATCTTCAGCGAAAGCAACAAGAGGAAAGCATTGATGGCAAAATAAGTGTATTGTACCGGCAAACCTGTTCCCCAATAGACAATAGAGGCAATACCCGGAACCGCCCCGGAAGGCAAATCGTTTGGCAACAAAAAAACAGTCCATCCGATTCCGTAAAAGATCATACCCAAGGCGATCATCAGGTAGTCTTTTAATTCCCTGACCATTATATGGTTAGAGTTCATTGACAATGTAGGTTTCATTCTTCGTTTATTTTATGCGGCTGCAAAAGTACAAAACAATTGACAGTTGACAATTGAGAATTGACAATTAAATATTGTCTCTCCTCAATTGCCAACTGAACATTATCAATCGGATATTTTCTATTCTCAATAACCGAATGGCAATTCGTTATCTCCTTTACACATCGCAGATACGAATACATTTTTCAAGCGAGGCGATCTTATCTTCCTGCGCCGGTACGAACTCTTGTCCGACAAAACCTTTATAGCCGGTCTCCACAATCGCTTTCATGATAGCCGGATAGTAGAGTTCCTGCGTTTCGTCAATCTCCGCACGGCCGGGAACACCTCCGGTATGAATATGAGAGAAATACTGGTGATATTTCCGGATATGATCGATCACGTTTCCTTCCATGATCTGCATATGATAGATATCATACAACAACTTGAAGTTCGGCGAGCCGATACGGCGGCACAGTTCCGCTCCCCAAACGGTATGATCGCACAAGTAATCCTTATGTCCGATACTGTTCAGAAGTTCCATCGTAAGAACGACATTATACTTTTCGGCTATCGGTATCAGCCGCTTCAACCCTTTTTCGCAGTTTTCCCATCCCTGCAAATCGGTCACACCATTCCGACGACCGGCGAAACAGATCAGATTCGTCAGTCCGGCTTCAGCCACCATTGGTATCACTTGTTCATAACTGGCAACCAGTTCGTCATGCAACTTAGGATCATTGAACCCCCGGTCAATCCCCAACCCCGCACCTTGCGCCATCGCGACAGTCAAACCATGTTTCTGCACGACAGGCCAGTCTTTCGGGTCAAGCAGTTCAATCGATTCGATTCCTATGTTTTTACAAATCTCGCAAAATTCATCCAACGGATAGCTGCCGAAACACCATTTGCTCACGGAATGACGGATATTGCCTTTCAATGGTTCAGGTTTCTCCACTTTCTTCTTCTTTGCAGGAGTTGCTGCTTCCACACCGGACACAGCCATCGCTGCACTTCCTGCCAAAACCGCCTTAATGGCGGTTCTTCTTGAAATGCTTTTCATACTATTCTTGTTCTTAAGTTAATAAATTATTTAATCAGCTCCCATTTGCCTTGCAAATAAGCCTTGTCAATTACGCTTGCCAACGCCTTGTCGTTTGTCCGCCCGACCAAATCTTTCAGATTCTGGTAGATTAATCGTTGATTTTTATGTAAGTAAGCCATTTCCGTATCAGGTCTTTCACTTCCTGATAGTAGGTGAAGTCATGCCGGAATCCCCAACCGTGTCCTCCGTTCGGGAACATATAGAGGGAAGCCGGGATATGGTGTTCATTCAGCGCCGTATAATAAAGGATGGAGTTCAACGGAGGAACAATCTGGTCGTCATCGCTCAACAGAAGCAAAGTCTTCGGTGTCTTATCATCCACTTGTTTCTGCAAGGAATAGCGGTCGATCAACTCCTTATTCTCGATATCTTTCCCTAAAAGATTATTCTTGGAACCGCCATGTGTCGTCATATTATCGAAACTGATCACCGGATAATAAAGGATTGCAAAGTCCGGACGGTTGGCATCTGCCGCAAGCGTGCTGAGTGAGGCTGCCAGATGTCCGCCCGCCGACGAGCCGATCACTCCGACCTTATTCGCATCCAGGTTCCATTTGGCTGCATTGCCCCGGATAACAGACATCGCTTTCTCCGCATCGCTCAGCGGAATCGTATGCACACCCTCCGGCATCCTGTATTTCAAAACGACTGCAACAAATCCGTTCGAAGCGTACCATTTCGCCATATCATGCCCTTCATGGTTCATTGCCAACCCTCTATATCCGCCACCCGGACATATCAGCACCGCCGGCGCCGCTTTCCCGCCCTCCGCCGGATGATAAACAAAGATTTCCGCTTCACTCGCTTCCGGCTTATCCGGCCAGAGCTTGAACTGTTCTACCTGCTGCCCCCATACCCCAGGCGCAAAAAACGATAAGAGAAGTAAAAGAATGTGTTTCATAAGGTATTAATTCTTAATCTTTAACTGAGTTATTAAAAACAGGTGCTAATGTAACGAAAAAAAACAAATCCACCTATAAAGAGGGACAAAAAGAAATAATACGTCCCATTCTGGAAAACAAAAGACTTACATATCAGAAAACAAAGACGTACGTTTTTGCCCTTGAACTTGAATATGTAAGTCTTTTCAGAAGAGAATATCCACCTCAAAAGAATATTTCCGGATCGGTCTATAAGAATTGAGAAACGATTTTTACACCCGTATCAAACAGTCGGATATGCAGCAAAGGGGGCGTATGAGCAATATCCCCGATATTCACATCCCGCCAACCGGAAACGACCAATAGATATGGATTTTTCTTTCATTTCAACGAGTCCAACAATTCATTCAAATGTTTGGTATATACTTCACGTGGCAAACAACTATATTTTTTGCAAAGCGTTGCTGCCACTGCGACGACTTCCCCCATCATGCCGGTCGTATTCTGTACACGGGTAGAAGACAATGCTATATGCGAGACACTTATATTTCTTCCAGCCATAAACAGATTATCTACATTAACCGAATATAAACAACGATAAGGAATACGATAAGGAGGTGGAACCTGGTCGTCACGCAGATAACGGCGGGGAGTTCCCAAATCATTAAAATAATGTTTCATTGTTGAAATAAATTCCTCTCCCGGAAAAAAGAATGTATTTTTAGGAGTCGGGAAATGTTGGTCTATCGAATAGGTTCCTATTACAACAGCGTCATCATACCTTACATATTCCTTCTCTATATCTTGTTGTACAAAGAATACATCTCCTATCAGACGACGTGATTCCCGCTTTCCGGCAATGTAAGTCATCATGTCCAGTTCCCGGTTTGCATACTCTTTCTTAAACTTACTGTCGTTTTTCAGGAAAGCCCAGTTTCCATAGATAGCACGGAACAGATAATCCCGGATATATTCTGCATCATTTACCTGGTCATAACGGAAACCGCTTTCCCACCAGTTACTACCGGAAATAACCTTTTCACAAGATTCATCATTAAACTGTATTGCCCACTCGCATCTCGGAAATGATACTTCAGCCGGCATCATTTTGCTTTTCCAAGAAATTGTCGCACCCAACACGATATTATCCGGCCTGTCCGGAGCTAATGTTTCCCTTGTTTCCTGCCTCATCTCACGTCCCACACGATATTCAGCACCCGCCAGATAACCTAAGTTCCCATCACCGGAGCAATCGACAAACAATGGGGAAAAGAATTCTACCTCTTTTCCATTCTCAATATGTTTAGCGGTCACAGACTTTATCTGCTTGCCTTCCTTGGAAGCTGCAAACACATGCATATTCGGAAAATAGGACAGCGTTTTCTCCGCTTGTATCATTTCAATAACCTGATCTTCTTTACTATATACATTCCGTATTTCTCTGATTACATTTCCTAAAGCGGTATACGGTTTTACATTCATCTCCCCGCTGGCAACCACCCTTATCTCGGTACTGTTGTTTCCTCCCGGAACAGGACGGTTATTAATCAACGCAACTTTCAAACCTTCCTGCGCTCCTTTGATAGCAGTACTCAACCCTGCTGTACCGGCTCCAACTACAACGAGATCATAATGTCCTCCATCTTCCGGTTTAGCCGGGATATTCAACAGTTGTTTTCTGAACACCGACAAATCTTCTTTCCGGTTGGGAATAACGGAATTTTTATCCTTTGCAAAAAGGATCGCATCACATCGTCCCTCAAATCCGGTCAAGTCTTTCAATGTAACAATATTGCTCTTATCTTTTATCTCGACACTTCCGGCATATTCCCAATCCCATTGTGTCCCCATTCCCAATTCATTATCAAGAACCGCTCCGTTTACAGCAATTTTAAACCTACCTGGAGACTCTTTCGTCTTCCATGGAGAACACCAATTCCAGGTACGGGCATATACATGCCAAATCCCTTTTTTCGGAATCATAACTTCTGTTGAAGCATCTTGCACCGGTTTTCCTATACCGTGAGCCAACAGGAAAGGAGATCCCATCTGGTCCATGAACTGCTGGTCCAATACCCATCCACCTTTTTCATTAAAACTCTCTGCTTCAACCAGTACAAAGTTCTTTTTCTGTGCAAGAAGCGAAAAAGAAATAAAAGTCTGGCACATAAGCATCATATAAACAACTCGAAATACTTTTTGCATACTTATTATTATTAATCGTGTTACGAACTATGAGGAAGCAAGAAGACTCCTACTTCTTCATTTATATTATTTACTCGGCCGCACCGGGATAACCGGGATTTTGTAATAATTTTGCACCCGTATTCGCATCAATTGCTGTTTGAGGAATTGGCCATAATTCATGATAAGGTTCCATATTATCCTTAACCCTGAAATTATATTTCATCGTTCTTTCATATAATTTATTCAGTCGAACCAAAGTCTTTCTACGCGGCTCTTCAACAACTAATTCGCGCATACGCTCATCCAGAATATAATCTAACGAAATTTGACCAGACTGAACAGGTTTAGCTTGTGCTCTCCCTCTGACAACATTAATATCATTTACAGCATTTGCCAAATCTCCTTTATGGAAATAGGCTTCCGCTCTTAATAAATATGTTTCAGAAAGACGCATTATGTACCGATCATTAGGTGTTCTTCCAGCCATAGCCCCCCAAGGCATTTCCCCTTCTATCTTACGGAAGTAAGGATAACACACTCTAAATGTATCGACCGATTTATCCGTTATTGTTCCATCAGACAAAGTAATATACATTTTGCCATCATCCTTTTTTGTCAGAACTAATTTTTCTCCATTATACTTGGAATCAGGATTATTCATATAAAAATCTTTCTTAAAGTTATGCGGAGAGTAACGCATATCATTCGGATCATCCCATATCTCATAATTGGCATGATTTAAAGGACGAATAATCCCCTGCATACGTCCTATTGTGTCACAAACCAAAATCTTTTTACCATCAGGATAAGTTACATCTTCTATTTTAGGCCCCCAAAGACGAAGTTGTGCATTGTTAGCTTCTTCGGCTCCCGGAGTCAAATATTCGAACTGTACGACCCATATCCCCTCTTTATTACCTGAGGCCCTATTTTGTTGGTTAGTCCAAAACAAGTCTGAATAATAATCTCCCGGACGACTTGTATCACCAAAACGGGATTTTACGAGTGCGTATTCTCCACAACTACCATCAATAACAGCAGTCGCAGCGGCTATCGATTTATTATAAAAAGACTGATTTCCTGTTTCTTGCCCTAAACTAATGTATACTTCTGATAACAGATGGTTTGCCGCAGCTCGAAAAATACGTCCATCCTGTGAAGCATCAGATGTAACAATCGGTAAATATCGGGCTGCAAATTCCAAGTCCTTTTGAATAAACTCAAGAACTTCTTTCCGTGAAGCACGTGTATAATCAAAACGAGGACTCAGTTCTTCTTTATCGACAATAGGCACACCTCCAAAAAGATTGACTAAAATATTATATGTATAAGCCCGGAAAAACTTAGCCTCTGCTACAATTGCATTTTTTTCGTCTTCTGTCCAAGAGACATTTGGATTCTCTGCCCTGGTAATAACAAGATTAGCATCTTTCAACATTTTCTGATAAGCCCAATTCCAATAGAACTTGGGGGTTGCATGCTCCGGTAGAATCAGACTGTAATCATTAAAGAAACGACCATCTGTAACACCACTGCATGCCACATCTGTTCCGGTATTCATGACATCTTCATTATTCGACTGAAAAAGTCCACTACGAGCAAAATTATGCAAAGAATAAATTACTGTCTCAAATCCCTTTTTAGAAGTCAATAAGTTTTCCGGACTGAATTTATCCATCGGCTTCTCTTCCAAATAGCTATCGCTACATGACACCTGTGTTCCCAACAATAAAATAAGCGAAGAGAACAAAACTATGTATTTTGATTTTTTCATCTTTACTACGTTTTTAAATTATAAACTGATCTGAAGTCCCAAAACCCATGATTTTATCAATGGACCATTCTTGGATGCTCTCCCTCCGGAAGCATGTTCCGGGTCCCATCCATGCCAACCAGTCCAAGTTGCAAGATTTTTTCCACTAACATAAACTTTCACATTATTCAATGTTAACTTTTGAATTAATGATTTTGGAAGACTGTACGCCAAAGAAACATCCTGCAATCTCAAATAAGTCAACTTTTCATAAAATCCATAACCACGCGGATTGGAGTAACCAACACCGGGGCGATCATTTAAAGGATTTTCCGGAGTCCAATAAGGTAAATCCAACTGATTACAACGATTATAATATTCTGTTCCCGGATTTATCCAATTATTTGCAGCATATCCGCCACATCTCAAATCCAATAAAAAGGATAACGTAAAATCTCTATACCTGAACATGTTATTCATACTCATTGTAAATTTCGGACGGTTATTATGTAAAACCATACGATCTTCCGGACCAATCGAACCATTGCCACTAATATCCTTAAACTTTATATCACCCGGTTTAGCAGATTTGTCAATAGAGAAATCATCCCCTTCCTGCCATATTCCATCAAAAACATAATTATAGTTTGATCCCATAGAATATCCGATAAAACGACTTTTCCCTATATCGTCATCTTCTTTTCCATCACCATCCAAATCTTCCCCTGAAAGATGAAGAATCTTATTCGCGTTAGCTGAAAAATTCAATGAGGTACTCCATGAAAAATCTTTCGTACTGATATTCTCGGAATTTAAAGTCAGTTCGATTCCTCGGTTTTGAGTTTCTCCAATATTAGTCAAATACTTATCATAGCCCGTCATGCTCGGTATACTAACTTCCAACAAAAGATCAGTCGTTTTTGTACTGTATAAATCAATATTACCGCTCAAACGACTATTAAACAAAGTAAAATCCAAGCCTAAATTATAAGACTGTGAGGTTTCCCATCCTAACAAAGGATTTGCCATAGAAGTAGGATAAAGTCCGACTGAAGTGTTTCCTCCATCACCAAATACATATCGGGCCAAATCCATCGTACTTAATGATTCGTAACTGCTAATTCCGCGATTACCATTCTTACCCCATGATAAACGTAATTTCAAAAAATCTAACCAGGAAATATTTCTCATGAACTGTTCCTGAGAAAGAGCCCATCCTAAACCAATAGAAGGGAATGTCCCGTATTTACGATCACTACCAAAAGCGGAATAACCATCTCGTCTAACAGTCAGGTTTACCATATACTTATCAGCAAAACGATAACCGATACGCGCCATACTTGATACGGCGACAGATTTTCCTGCTGTTGTACTTACCGTATGATTTTCACCAATACCTAATCCATTAAATCCTAAAGCATCATTAAATATATTATTACTACTTAATTTTGATTTATTTGCACTACTATATTCGTAACCATACATCAACGTTACATCCACATTATGCTTTTCTGCAAACGTATTATTATATTTGACGATATTTTCAAAAATAAGATCATGGGTAAACTGATGCTCTTTCGAACCGCTTCCTAACCAAGACGAACCGTCACGATTATACGCGGGTGTATAGTCATTTATATCCTTAAAGCGCAAGTTGTTAGATAAGTTCATCTGATAACTCAAGCCCTTCAATGGAAGCTTAATTATCATATAGTTATTATTAAACACTCCATACGAAATCTCCTTATTGTCTTTCATCTCCACATTCCACAATGGATTCTGAACCATACCATCACCATAGGGTAAGCGACGCAATGTCCCGTCGTCATCATACCGGATAGACGAATATGGACTTAATCTTGCAGCATCTCCCCAGTTGGCCTCAGCTCCTGAATAGTCTTTTGTCGCAAAGCTGGAATTTGTTCCAATTTCAAGCCAATCCGTAACATGAAGATCAAAATTGGCTCTCACTGATAATCTTTTAAATTGATCCCCGACTAAAGGTGATTTCTGAGATGTAAAAGAACCGGAAAGATAATAGGTCATTTTTTCTCCCTTTCCAGAAATGCTCAATTCATGTTCAGTCATCGGAGCATCCTGCTTAATCACATCCCAAGGATTAATGGTTCGGCCGGCTGCTATATTTTCTTCTTCAATCGTTTGAAAAGGCAACTCTTGGTTCATATAGACCTCGGCATCTTTACGTAATTGCTGATATCGTTCACCACTCATAAGCTTCGGCATATTGGCAAAATCAGAAAAACCGACATAACCATTATAATTCAGCTGAGGTTTTGACGTTTTACCTCTTTTAGTCGTGATCATAATAACGCCATTAGCACCACGAGAGCCATAAATAGCTGTAGAGCTGGCATCTTTCAATACATCAATAGTTTCAATATCGTTAGTATTGATATCAGACAAGCGCCCTCCTGAAAATGGAACACCATCCAGTACTATTAACGGATCATTACTTGCCGTAATGGATGTAGTCCCTCTGACCTGTATAGTTCCATCAGCTCCTGCCATACCCGTATCGATAACACGAACACCTGCTACACTTCCTCTCAAAGCCTGTACAGGGTTAACATTAGGAATAGTCTCTTTTTCCGTAACATTTACACGAGTTAAAGCTCCTGTTACATCTTTTTTACGCGCAGAACCGTAGCCGATCACGACAACTTCTTCCAATGCTTTTGTATCCTCTACCAACTTGATATTATATGAGTTTTTTGAAGTTACAAAAAAGGTTTGTGTCTCATAACCAATATAGGATACAACCAATACAGCCTTATCCGCAACATCCAAAGAGAAACATCCGTCAATATCTGTAATAGTTCCATTAGTGGTCCCGTTTTCCATAATATTAGCCCCGATAATCGGTATCCCGTTTCATCCGTAATTACTCCTGTAATCTTGCGAGGAGCTTGGGAACTTGTTGTAGCCTTCGTTATAATAATGTGTTTACCTGTAATCTTGTAAGCCAGATTATTGTTTTTTGTAATTTCACTAAGTATTTCTGAAACCAACTTATCCTTAATCTTCAAATTGATTCGCTGATTATTGTCAATTTCCTCGCTTTTATAGAAAAACATAAATTCAGACTGCTCTTCTATTTGTGAAACAACATCATAAAATGTCCCGTTTTCCACTTCAACAGAAATACGATGCTCCTGCGCATACGTTACTGCAGACACTTGAAGAATACCCGCCAAAATAAGTATTGCCGTGATTTTCATAATACGTGTAATTTTTAGTGACAGTAATCGACTGTCATCTCGTTCTTTTTTCATACATTTGAATGTTTTTATTATTAAATTGTCTCGTTCGCTGCGTTTTCCAGACAAGAGCGAAAGAGAACGGTTAACTAATTAAAAATGACTTTTGAATCGGGAAATGTCGCAACCATTTTCCGATTCTTTTTTTAAACAACTGAAACTTTATACATAGGCTATCAGATTTAATGATTTGACAAATTATTTACTTGTTATGAATATATCCTTTTTCACTCGTTTGAAAGTGAACTGCTTTTCATAATCAATAATCCGGAACACATCCAAAATATCCTGATCTAACGAGAATGTACCCGTATATCTGATTTTCTCCAAACGTTTATCATCCAGATGTATCTTCACATTGTAATAATTTTCCAAACGTTTTACGATAGAAGCCAATGGTTCATCCTTAAACTTATATTCTCCGTTAATCCAAGCATTTGACAACAAGGCATTGACATCTTGCAAAGAGACCGATCCTGTCGAATTATCAGACAACGCTTTTTGGTCAGGTTTTAAATACATACGGCTCATAGATTCTCCTCTTTCGTTGAATGCTTCCAACAAAATCCGGCCTGTCAAAAGTGTCACTTCGCTATAAGATTCATGACCATAAGCTTGAACATTAAAAGCTGTCCCCAATACTGTTATTTCTTGCTTTTTCAATTTAACGACAAATGGTTTCTCTGAGTTCTTGGATACTTCAAAATAAGCTTCTCCGTCCAAATAAACCCGGCGATTTTTCCCATCAAAACTGGTAGGATAGCGAAAAGTAGTAGCTGCATTCAAAATAACCTTACTTCCATCCGAGAGAAACACTGTATTGGCACGTCCGCCCTTTTGGACATGTATCTCATTATACACCACGTCCTTCTCTATTAAATCAGACTGCTGTATCTTTCCTTGGAATTCATGAATACCCCAACCGACACCAACTGCAAAAATTATAATAGCTGCATATTTTACACATGAAAACCATAAATCATGTGTTCGTGATTTACCAAGAGAATATTCCTTCTCTTGGTGTTTATCTATGCGTGCAAGCATTTTTTGCCAACTTGCCTCATTCACCTCTTCCTTTGAAAAAAAAGAACGTCGACTGGAATCCGAGATGCTTTTCAGCTCAAAGAAATAAGATTTATGCTCCGCATCTTCTTCCAACCAGGACTCCAGGTAACGAAGTTCTTCTTCATTTACATCCTGTTGTAGGAAACGGATTATTAATTCTTCTATGTTATATTTTTCAGACATTCCGATGTTCGTTTATATTATACACGATTATCTCTTCAGATCTACTTACGCAATTCTCAAAAATTTGAAAGAAAAATCAAACAGCTAAGCAAAATATCCCGTAAAATCTTCAATGCCTTATATAGTTGTGCCTCTACCGTACGAGTGGAAATATTGAGCAGTACAGCTATTTCCGAAGTTTTTCGCTCTTCCAGATAGGACATGGCAAAGATTTCACGACACTTCTCCGGCAACTTATCCATCTCTTTATAGATAAGTTCCAGACGTTCGTCTTCCGCAAACAGGGATTGCGGATCATCATTGTAATATATTTCTTCTATTTTTAATTTGGTAGTAACGGCATCGATATAATCACCTTTTACCTCCTGATGCTTCAGGTAATCCAAACAGGCATGCTGGACAGAGCGATACAAATAAGTTTTAATCCCTTCTTTCAAGAACAAAAAAGTCCTCTTTTGCCAGACTTTAAGAAACACATCCTGCACCAAATCCTCTGCAGTAATAGCATTTACATACTTTCCAGCATAGAAAATCAGCATTGGAGCAATTGATTTATATAACTCCTTGAACTGAATCAACTCTCGATCATCCTCTTTCGGTCTATCCATAACACATGCTAACAAAGAAACGTTTCTACAAGTATAGACGATTTATCCGGAAAATTTACTTACGGAAAGATTATATTTTCATTTGAGACGGTCGTCGTGGTAAATTTCTGCGCACCTCATAGCGAGAAGAAGTAAAAAAACTTTTCCCACAAATGCTCCATACCTCGATCTTGCCCGCAAATATTCAATTCTCCGGGAGTTGAGGTTTATCACATTGTTGCTTTTTATCTGTTTTAACTAACAATACTGAGTCGATATTCGGACAATATGCCAACTTCATACCCTTTGCCGTCGACCCTGAGTATCAGAATCAGAGCAAAAAGTAAGATGAAAACAAACTTAATAAAAATCAGGCTATCGTTTATACCAATAGACCTCTCCCCACGTCATTAAGCAACTGGGCTTTTTAACGTCTTCCAATTTAATAAATGAAGTCCAATAGGACTCACGATGATCAATCGTATGTCCTAATTCATTTTCATGCCCCGTAATCACGAGTTTTGGTTCGAACCCTTCAATCGTATCGGACAAACGATTTGCCCAACAATTGATCAGCAAAACATCCAATGCAGGAATTTTTGTTTTCACATCAAATAACCACGTCAAATCCTCTTCATTATATTGGTCACCTGTCTGTGCGAAAGTAAAACCTTCAGGAGTCGTCACTACATGGATATTGTTAATCAGTTCACTTTGATGCCCCGGTAATATTTTTACATCCAGCTTGCCTCCCTTTGTTTTAAATTCCTTATCGATAATCTGCTCCGAACGGATGTGGGTCACCAATTCATTCCCGACCAAACTATTGTTCGGGGCAATCACTTGTTTTCCCATATCCGTAAACATCTTTACGACAACCGGATCTATATGGTCCGGATGATTATGAGAAAGGAACATAATGTCACACTGTTCAACAATAGCTTGCATCGTTTTATCCGAGATCAAAGAAGAAGATTCTTTCATAGCCCCTCCACGGTACAAGTCAAAAGCGACAGTGACACTTTTTGTCTTTACGATAAATCCGTCATTATAGAGTTTATACACTTTCATACCCTCTTCAAAAGGTTTCTGCATGTCTTCCAAAAGTCCGCTCAAACGAGATTCCATAAACCGCGAAAGCGTTTCACTACCATCCAAACGCGTATCATGGAATATACCGTCCAATAATTGCAATGCTGCTTTACGAGCCAATGCCGGATTACCGGAAGAAGGAGGGTTCTCTTTTAAGAGAGCATCTACCAGATGAAACGTTTTTTCAGTTTGATTAATCAGGTACACTTCCTGCTTACCCCAAAAAGGCGCTGTTTTTTCCTGCGCTTGTAACAACATATACAATGGCAAAACAAACAATGACAATAAAAATACACTCTTTCTCATTTGAATAATTATTTAATTTTCGCTCGTGAAATTTCACCCTACTTTCGCGTCACATTCAATAAAGCCGTATCCGGATGAATACGCATTTATCACCTTAGCACGAAATGTTTACTAATTTTCTTTGAATTACCAGCGTAAAAATCAATAGTCACATGCCGGTCAGAAACATTCATTTTATAAGAGCCTGCCGAAGTCGAACGGATATAGGTTTTCAGACCTGACTTATATTCATTCAACAGCCCACTGTCATCTTCATATTTGGACCCATCCTCTTTTTTCTTGGATTTAGCCATTTCGTGAATATTACCGTAATCCGACGGCTGATCCGACGTATAAGAATAGATTCCTAATTCCGGCTTAGACCAGACACTATTAACCGTCATTTGTGTAATGCGGCCACCATCCCCATACCAATCTGCCAATTCAGTCGTATGGATGTGTCCACAGATACACAAGGCGTTCCGTCGGGCAAATACTTTACGAAAATGTCTACGTGCAGCAGTCTCTTCAGCCGACTTACCTCCGTGGAAGAACCATCGGCAACTTCCTCCGTCATAGGGTAAAACCGGACCGTGAGTCAATACGAATGTATGTCGTGCTCCTTCACACTCTTTTAGCATCTGATCAATGAGTGCATCATCCGGATCATTGAAATCCAGTACAATATATGCATCATCGCCGATCGTGAAAAAAAAGTTCGTATGCGTAACGGACTTTCCTAATTCTTCAGACATCCGTTCCGGCATATAGGCATGATAAGCCTCTTTTGCGTTCGTTCCTCGGATATCATGATTACCCGTTACAGTCACAAAAGGCAAACCATGAAGTTCTGACTTGAAGCGGTTCATCACGTCATCTAACATCTTCTTGTGGACCTCCGGATTACCGCAATCCCCTTGAATCAAGTCGCCCAATTGAAATACCATTTTAGTGTCAGTGCCAATCAGTTGGGCAGCCCGTTCAAGCAACAAAGGGCAACGCTCCCGCCACATCTCTCCATTACGGACAAATTCAGCACGTTGTACCCGGTTCAACCATTCTACCGGTTCATTATAGTCTGCATGATACACACTGGCCGGTTCCGTATCAAAGTGTGTATCGCCTAACAATACGATCGAATATTTTTTCTCCAGGTTCGATTCTGATAAAGAGGACAATCGGTTTCCGAATGCCAAACCTGCAAGTGATGTTGCACCAATTGTTAGAAATGCTCTTCGTCTCATGATATGGTTCTTTTATATGATGTAAAAATATAATCTTGATTTGAGATAAGAGGTATAAAACCTTTCATTTTATACCCCTTTTTTCATTATTCACATTTTGCAGACTAATCCTGCCAACCCGGATTCTGCGTAAGATTTGAGTTCATCTCTCTTTCCTTTGCAGGGATCGGCCAAATCTTTATTTGTTCACCAACACTAAGATGCTTGTAAGTAGTCTCCCCCCAAATCTGCATCAAACCATTCGTATTAAGTTCTCCTACCTGTCCGGAAGAATGATCTTTAAACTTCCTGTCGTACCATGTACCCCAGCGAAGCTCGTTAAAGAACATAGAATCCTCACCCCCAAGTTCAACATAAAATTCTTTACGAATGCGTTGCCGCATATCCTCTTGTCCGCTCACAATAGTCGCAGGATAAGCCTGATCATTAAGAAGAACATGCCCTACACGCTGTCTTACCCTATTTACAAAATCAACAGCCTCGCTCGTCCTGCCCAGCTCATTCAAGCATTCAGCCCGCCTAAGAAGAATTTCAGCATAACGGCAGAGTATAATATCTTCGGAATAGACCCAACGAGTCGTACATTCATCATTTTCTGTTACATATTTCCTCCAAAGATAATTTTATTTTCAATAAAAGGCTTATTTGCCAGCAATTAATTTTTATTGGAAGTTTAATAACACTATTTAGCACCTTAATCCTTGACAAATCCAAATAAACCCGTATCTTTGCATCGTGGTTTTTTCATAATAGTATTAGATTTAAGGTTAACAAAGTTTGGTTAGGGGTTGTCGTGAGACAGCCTTTAATTGTTTATAGGAGTTTCCTATTGTTGTGATTTGCTTTCATTTTCCTATTTTTGAACCATTGGGGACAACTGCTTTAGACAAATAGTATTTCATTATGATCCATCCTCCTTCAGGCTTCCGGTATGATCCGTTAAAGCATGACAGTAGCTGCTTTCCACCATCATGCATCCATCATGATTTTTACATGACTTTTTATTTATACAGCTGATAATATGCCGCTTTTAATAACCATCGGCGAAAAAGATGCAAAGACGAGGCATAAAAGTGCCTCCAACACGGCGGATAAACATCCCCGCACTCCCGGAAAGGTATCGCCCAGACCCGGGTCTGCACCTCTCCCGCACCCGGGTCTCCATACTGCTTACACCCGGGTCTCAAGCAGCTTTAAAAGCTGTTTTTGACAAAAGAAAAGCCTGTCTTGATGAAAAAAGAAGCCGTTTTAACATGTTTTGCACCTGTTTCCGAACGGTCTCTGTTTTTATCGTATAATTGATACACAGTATGTTATCGTTTTTAACCATGATAGTTATGATAGGTGAATGATAGTTCAAAACGGCAACTATCATACAGTAATATATTGATTTAAAACAATATACAAACGAATATGATAGTATGATAGTTGTTTTTGCAAAAACATTATATAGTTAGTCCGCATATGGACGCTTTATGATTTTGGTGCGGCTGCCCTTGCAATTTGCTGCTTCAACTCTTTATGTATTACAAAATTCACTAACTTTGTGGCTTTAAATAGAAAACGATAAAATAAACGATAAACGATCATGGAGTACAATTTCAGAGAAATTGAGAAAAAGTGGCACGAATACTGGATTGCCAATAAGGTTTATAAAGTCGAAAAGAATACCGACAAACCAAAGTATTACGTTTTGGACATGTTCCCTTATCCGTCAGGAGCAGGACTACATGTAGGCCACCCACTCGGTTACATCGCTTCTGATATTTATTCCCGTTACAAACGCCTGCAAGGCTTCAATGTTTTGCACCCGATGGGCTACGATGCCTACGGACTGCCGGCAGAACAATATGCCATCCAGACCGGACAGCATCCTGAAGTAACGACAAAGAAAAACATCGCCCGTTATCGGGAGCAGATGGATAAAATAGGTTTCAGCTACGACTGGAGCCGCGAGATCCGTACTTGCGACCCCGAATATTATAAATGGACGCAATGGGCGTTTATCCAGATGTTCAACAGCTATTATTGCAACGACGAAAAACAGGCACGCCCCATCAGCGAACTGGTAGCCGCTTTCGAACAGGTAGGAACGGAAGGCTTGAATGTCGCTTGCAGCGAAGAACTGCATTTCACTGCTGACGAATGGAAAGCCAAAAGCGAAAAAGAAAAACAGGAAATCCTGCTGAACTACCGGATCGCTTATCGGGGCGAAACGATGGTAAACTGGTGTGCCGCACTGGGTACAGTACTGGCCAACGACGAGGTGGTAAACGGTGTTTCCGAACGTGGCGGCTACCCGGTCGAACAAAAGATCATGCGTCAGTGGTGTCTGCGTGTATCCGCCTATGCACAACGGCTTCTGGACGGGCTGGACACGATCGACTGGACAGACTCGCTGAAAGAAACACAACGTAACTGGATTGGCCGCAGTGAAGGCGCCGAAATCCAGTTCAAAGTAAAAGACAGCGACCTCGAATTTACCATCTTTACAACTCGCGCCGACACCATGTTCGGTGTTACTTTCATGGTCTTGGCTCCCGAAAGCGAACTGGTCGCACAATTGACGACTCCGGAGCAGAAACAGGAAGTCGACGCTTATCTGGACCGCACTAAAAAACGTACGGAACGCGAACGTATCGCCGACCGCTCCGTTACCGGTGTGTTCAGCGGTTCATACGCAATCAATCCGTTCACGGGCGACGCCGTGCCTGTCTGGATCAGCGACTATGTGTTGGCAGGCTACGGGACCGGTGCCATCATGGCTGTTCCGGCACACGACAGCCGCGACTATGCATTTGCCAAACATTTCAACTTGCCGATTGTCCCGCTGATCGAAGGTTGCGACGTAAGTGAAGAAAGTTTCGATGCGAAAGAAGGAATCGTCTGCAACTCACCGAGACCGGACGTAACGCCTTATTGCGACCTGTCGTTGAACGGCCTGACCGTGAAAGAAGCAATTGCCGCCACTAAGAAATACGTGGCAGAACATAAATTAGGACGCGTAAAGGTGAACTACCGCCTGCGCGATGCCATCTTCAGCCGCCAGCGTTACTGGGGTGAACCGTTCCCTGTCTATTACGATGCAGACGGTATGCCTCAGATGTTGCCGGTAGATAAATTACCATTGGAATTGCCCGAGGTAGACAAATTCCTGCCGACCGAAACAGGCGAACCGCCTTTAGGACACGCCGTAAAATGGGCATGGGACACCGTAAAACAGGAAGTCACGGAAGTTTCCAAAATAGACAACAAGACTATCTTCCCGCTGGAACTTTGCACGATGCCGGGATTCGCCGGTTCATCCGCCTATTACCTGCGTTACATGGACCCGCGCAACGACCAGGCTTTGGTTGCCAAAGATGTAGACGAATACTGGCGCAACGTAGACCTGTATATCGGTGGTACCGAACATGCTACCGGACACCTGATCTACAGCCGCTTCTGGAACAAATTTCTGTTTGACCAAGGTGTCGTTTGCGAAGAGGAACCGTTCAAGAAACTGATCAACCAGGGTATGATCCAGGGACGTTCCAACTTCGTATACCGTATCAATGGCACGAACAAATTCGTATCTTTGAACCTGAAAGACCAGTACGAGGTCACTCCTATCCATGTAGACGTAAATATCGTATCAAACGACATACTGGATATCGAAGCCTTCAAAAACTGGCGTCCGGAATATAACGACGCGGAATTCGTATTGGAAGACGGCAAATACATCTGCGGATGGGCTGTTGAAAAGATGTCGAAATCCATGTTCAACGTGGTTAACCCGGATATGATTGTCGAAAAATACGGAGCCGACACGCTTCGCCTGTATGAAATGTTCTTAGGCCCGTTGGAACAGTCCAAACCGTGGGATACGAACGGTATCGACGGCGTACACCGCTTCCTGAAAAAACTCTGGGGATTGTTCTTCGGCAATACGGACACCTTGCAGATTACAGATGCGGAACCGACAGCCGACGAACTGAAATCATTGCATAAACTGATCAAGAAAGTGACATACGACATCGAACATTTCTCGTACAACACTTCCATCAGTGCCTTTATGATCTGTGTAAACGAATTGAGCGGCTTGAAATGCAACAAGCGGGTGATTTTGGAACAACTGATCGTCCTGCTTGCTCCATTCGCTCCTCATATCGCCGAAGAATTGTGGCACACCTGCGGCCACGACACAACCGTATGCGATGCCAAATGGCCCGAATGCAACGAAGAATATCTGAAAGAAAACTCGCTTACCTACGCCATCTCCTTCAACGGCAAAGCCCGTTTCAGCATGGAACTTCCGGCCGATATGCCACGCGAAGAGATAGAAAAAGCCGCTCTTGCCCATGAAAATTCGGCTAAGTGGATGGAAGGCAAGACTCCTAAAAAGATTATCGTTGTTCCCGGAAAGATTGTAAACATCGTAATCTAAATCTATTTATATGAAACTTATAAACAACAAAGTCTATTTTGCTGTACAAGACTACCTGATGATTCTGTTTGGTACTCTCTTGTACGGCTTCGGCTTCAACGCTTTCATTCTGTCGAATGAAATCATCACCGGTGGAGTCAGTGGTATTTGTGCCTTGATCTTTTTTGCCAGCAACGAGATGATTCCCGTTTCTGCATCTTACTTTGTGATTAACATCGCACTTTTATTGGCCGCACTAAAAATATTAGGGCTCAAATTCCTGATAAAAACAATCTTCGGAGTCTTTTCCCTGTCGGCCTCCTTGTCGTTCTTCGAATGGCTACTGAAAGGACAGCCGCTACTGAACGACCAGCCGTTCATGTCCATCATGATCGGAGCATTCCTTTGCGGAGCCGGTCTCGGACTTGTCTTTTCGGCAAACGGCAGTACCGGAGGGACGGATATAGTGGGTGCCATCGTCAACAAATACAAAAATATCTCGATCGGGCGCGCCTTGTTGTTTTGCGATTTCATCATTATCGGTTCTTCTTTCTTTCTTTTCCATGACGTGGAAAAGATCGTATTCGGTTTTGTCGAAATGTTCGTGAGCAACTACATCATTGATGCCGTACTGAACGGAAACCGGCAATCGGTCCAATTCCTGATCTTTTCGCAGAAATATGATGAAATAGCCGAACGGATCATCCGCGATCTGGACCGAGGTTGCACTATTCTCGACGGCATTGGCGGCTATTCCCGCAAACCGGTCAAAGTAGTCGTACTACTGGCAAAAAAATCAGAATCAGTCTCCATCTTCCGTCTGGTCAAGGAAATCGACCACCAAGCTTTCATTTCCCAAAGTATCGTCAGAGGAGTATACGGGGAAGGGTTTGACCAGATAAAGACATAAAAAAAACATCCGGACAATTAAAAGCACTTCTATACGTTATAACTTCGTATAAAAGTGCTTTTTTTATTTACATTTGAAATTATGAAACTCGTATTCGCAACAAACAACCGGCACAAGCTGGACGAAGTCCGCAAGATAACGGCCGGATATACAGAGATAGCAAGTCTTTCGGATATCGATTGTCAGGACGACATCCCCGAAACCGCAGACACGCTGGAAGGAAACGCCCTCCAAAAAGCCCGTTACATCAAAGAACATTTCGGTTACGACTGCTTTGCCGACGATACCGGGTTGGAAGTGGAAGCTCTCGACAACGCTCCGGGCGTATATTCGGCTCGCTACGCCGGTCCGGGACATGACTCAGAAGCCAACATGAACAAGCTTCTTCACGAAATGGAAGGGAAAGAAAACAGGAAAGCCCGCTTCCGTACCGTTATAGCACTTATCCTGAACGGAAAAGAATACTTATTCGAAGGAATCGTGAACGGCATGATCATCCCTGAAAAACGAGGCGAAAGTGGCTTCGGATACGACCCCGTATTTGTTCCGGACTCCTATTCGCAGACATTCGCCGAACTGGGCAACGACATCAAGAACCAAATCAGCCATCGTGCCGAAGCAGTCAAGAAACTAACGGCTTTTTTATCCAATTATCCATTTTAACACCGGCATGCTCATGAAAAACATAGTAACTATCGTTTTGCTTTTCCTGCTTGCCTTTCCTGCTTCATCCGCCAACGGAAACACGCTTGGATGGAAAACCTATCTGTCGTACAATAATACCAACTGCGTGGAAGAATCCGCAGACCAAGTATTTGTCGTGGCGGAAGGTGCTCTATACACATATGGGAAAGAGGATAACGGCATCAAGCAATATTACAAAGGAAACGGATTGAACGACACGGACATACAATTTATTTCCTACAACAAACAGACCCGTTCCCTCTTGATCGTCTATAAGAACTGCAACATCGACATCTTGCAGGAAGGTGTAATCAAGAACCTTCCCTACCTATACACGACTACATCGATACGGGGAAAAGAGGTCAATTCCGTCATGATCCACAACGAATATGCCTACCTATCCATCAAATCGGGCATCGTAGTCGTCGACATGGAGAAGAAAGAAATAACCGATACCTATAATTTGTCCATGAACATTACCTCCTGTGCCATTCTGAACAATCGTATCTATGCTTCCACAACGGAACCCGCCCGAATTCTCCATGCCTCCTTAAAAGACAATCTATTGGACAAAACAAATTGGAAATCTTATACAATTCCCGGATTCCCGGTTGACAACTCCGTGGATAAAGTCATCTTGTTCAACAACCAGCTATTCTATCTGAGTAAAAACAAAGGGGTCTATTACGAATCCGGCGGCACGACTGCCACCCTCGTAAGCAACGCTTCCATGAACAATATGAAAGTCATCGGCGACAAACTGGCCTGCATCGCCAATTCGCGCGTCTATCTGTTTACAAACACAAAGACGTTCGACCAGATCAACAACTTGACCATAAAAGACATCAGCACCTACCAGACCAATACCTACTGGATAGCCGAAGGCGACAAAGGCTTACGATCCATCAAAAGAACCGGAACCAACCGGTTTGAAGCGGTAAACGAAGCCATAACGTTGAATGGCCCATACTTCAACAGCTCTTATAAGATCGTATGTAAAAACGACAACGTATATGTTATCCCGGGAGGAAAAGGCATCACAGACGGAACCTGGTTTAACAAATGGGGATTGGTCATGATATACGATTACGACAAATGGACAGCATTAGAACCTTCCACCGTTCAAAATAAGTTGAAAGTATGGCCTAAGGACTACACAAGCATCGTTGTCACGACCCATATTACCGGAGAAGAAAACATATATGTATCATCTTTCGGTCATGGTGTTTTTCAATTCACAGACAGAGAACCTTCCATTGTTTATGACAAAAGAAACAGTCCGCTCGAAAACGCAAATAACAACTCCGGAGCCTATTGCCGTATAGACGGACTGGCTTTCGACAAGGAAGGAAACCTTTGGATGACCAATTCTGAAGTCAGCAAAGCGATTAAAATTTTAGACAAGGAGGGAAAATGGCATAGTCTATCCGTCGAATCGTTAAATGGAAAATATACCATAAACGACATACTCGTCACTTCGGACAATGATAAATGGATAAACATATCCCGCCCTACCAATCAAATATGTTTAACGGTCATAGCCAATGGCAATTCTTTAGACGAAGCGACCTCCTATTCGTTCAAAAGTTTCATTGATACCGATGGTAATGATTTTTCCCCCAGTAACTACACCTGCATGGCGGAAGACAAGAACGGATACGTATGGATAGGAACCAACAAAGGAGCCATCTACTTTACAAACCCCAAACTGGCTACATCGGAAAATAACCGCTCCATGCGTTGTACACGTGTAAAACTCGTCAATGAAGATGGTGATCCTTATTACTTCCTCGACAATACCTTGATAACATGTATCAAAATAGATAACGGAAACAGAAAATGGATCGGGACACAAGGCAACGGCGTATATGTATTAAGCGAGGACAACCAAGAGATCGTTCATCAGTTCAATACCTCAAACACGCCTCTTCTTTCCGATAATATCTACGCCATAGATATCAACGAGAAAACAGGTGAAGTATTCATCGGCTCCGACAAAGGCTTGGTCTCCTACAAAGGAGAAGCGACGGAAGGCAAAAGCGATTATTCGGATGTGTATGCCTATCCGAATCCGGTACGTCCCGAACACAAGGACAAGGTGACCATTACAGGGCTGATGGATCACTCGATTGTAAAAATCACCGACTTGAACGGAAACCTGGTCTATCAAACCCAATCCTTAGGCGGTCAAGCCATCTGGAATTGCCGGAATAGCAAAGGGAACCGCGTCGCTTCGGGCATTTACCTGGTGCTTTCCTCTACCGAAAATTCAAAAGAAAGCGTAGTCACCAAAATAGCCGTGATAAAATAAAAAGGGGCTGAATGTGTCAAAATTTGGTGTGTCTTTACGGACGTGATCCGACATGGCACAAACGAATTTTGACACACCTTTTATTTACAATCCCAATCTCTCCGATATTTCCAACATCCTCTTGATCGGACGGATAGCTTTTTCCTGTACTTCTTCGTCGACAAAGATTTCAGGGAGTTCGTATTTCAAACAATTATACAGTTTCTCCATCGTATTCAGGCGCATGAAATTACATTCATTGCAGGCACATGTGCTGTCATTAGGAGGAGCCGGGATAAATTCCTTATCAGGACTTTGTTTACGCATCTCGTGGATAACGCCGCTTTCCGTCGCCACAATAAACCGTTTCTTTTCCGACTTGACAGTATGCTTCAAAAGAGCCGCAGTCGATCCAACGAAGTCCGAGACCTGTACAACGGGCTGCTTGCACTCCGGATGAGTAATAACTTCCGCATCGGGGTACTGTTTTTTCAATTCCAATATCTTTTCCAGTGAAAACTGTTCATGCACATGGCAGGCGCCATCCCAAAGCAACATCTTGCGTCCGGTAATGCCATTAATATAATTCCCTAAGTTCCGGTCCGGACCGAAGATGATCTTCGTATCTTCTGGGAAACTTTCCACGATCTGGCGGGCATTAGTGGAAGTCACTACCACATCTGTCACTGCCTTTACAGCAGCTGTCGTATTTACATACGAAATAACCACATGATCGGGATGCTGTTTTACAAATTCTGCAAAACCGACAGCCGGACAACTATCCGCCAACGAGCAACCGGCATTCAAATCCGGAACCAACACTTTTTTGTCCGGACACAAAACCTTCGCCGTTTCACCCATAAAATGAACACCGCAGAAAACGATGATATCGGCCGTCGTCTTGGCTGCCTGTTGAGCCAATGCCAAACTGTCTCCCACAAAATCTGCTATATCTTGAATATCACCTGTCTGATAATAATGAGCAAGGATAACGGCGTTTTTTTCTTTACGCATCCTGTTTATCTCTTCCTTCAAGTCCAAACCCTTAGGAATGGGTGCGTCCATATATCCGATCGATTGGTTTGTCAACATAGTTACCTGTATTAAATGATTGTAAAATTTAATAATCGCTCCCGAGCATAAACCGTTATTTACAGCCTATCAACAAAGTTATCATCATTCTTTATAACTGATAATCTTTATTTTACTCCTCTTATCAACTTATAGTTGATAATGTGCAAAGGTAAAAACTTTATTGATTTTCCCATAGGAAACATATATAAAACAAATAAACAGCAAGAGAGAATGTAAGAAATTAGCCAGACAAGTTCCAAAGACTCCCGGCAGGTTTCCATCAAAATACTTACATCTTTCCTAAGAGGCCGGCCGTTTTTTCCCCCCTCCCTTCAAGTTATCCACAATCATATTATTATAATCTTATTTATTCTTTATTTTAAATCTAAATATGATGAATATAATAGCCTGTTGAAACAGTTAATACAATTGTGCTACAATACTTGGCCGGTTCGTTATTAAACGCTGTAAACGACTTATTAAGTAGATACCAACATCCTATTTATCGTTTTATATACTGGTATCCTTTGTTTTACATACTTTATTAATTTCCGGTTGAAAACTCCCTGTGTGTAAAAGTTTATAGTGGTTGAGGGCTGTTGATACGTGTATAACCACTGTTGATAGGGCGTAGTAAATAATTCGTTACTTTTATTGCAGAATAGAAACAAGAAGATGTATAGCGAACAAATCGAATAAAGCAAGAACTATTTTTCATTTTGTGTCCACCACTTATCAATAGCTTTTCAACGGCATATCCACATTAATTCACTACTTTTGCGGGCAAAGAAATGATAGCTATGCGTAAGTTAAAGATAACAGAACTGAACCGTTTGACTCCGGAAGCATTCAAAGATAGTAAAAAAATTCCGTTGGTCGTTGTACTCGATCATGTAAGAAGCTTAAACAATGTAGGATCCGTGTTTCGTACGTCTGATGCTTTCAGGGTAGAAAGTATTTATCTGTGCGGTATAACTGCTTGTCCGCCTCATGCCGAGATCCATAAGACGGCTTTGGGGGCGGAAGATACTGTAGACTGGATGTATTTCGAAGATACGATGGAGGCTGTTGATAAACTGAAGAAACAGGGATATACTGTCTGTGCCGTTGAGCAGGCCGAAGGTAGTACGATGTTGGATAAGTTGCTGTTGGACAAGAATAAAAAGTATGCCGTTATCATGGGGAACGAAGTGAAAGGTGTTCAACAATGTGTCGTTGATAACTGTGATATGTGTATTGAAATACCGCAGTACGGGACCAAGCATTCTTTGAATGTTTCGGTTACTACCGGTATTATTATCTGGGATTTCTTTAAGCAATTGTCAGATTAGTCCGTTTTCGACAAGTACGACCACCTGTTCCGTCATGGCGTCTTTTCCTTTGGGATCGTATTCGGATTTCAGGCTGGCGCCGAACATGCCGGCAAATATATTCCAGAAACCTGCCCGGAAGCTGCCTAAATAGGCTTTCAACAAGTTATAGCTTGATTGATTGCATTCCCTGTCAATCAGTTTGATAAGCAATTTTCCTTGTGAGAAGGTGAGTTTTTTTAACTGAGGTTTGTATTCCTGGAAAAGTTCTTTCTCCATCCGTTTCAAATGTGCCTGACGGGATTTTTCGTCGGGAAGCGTTTCTATATATTCGTATGTTTCGATCAATGTTTCATAAACCATTTTGGCATACGGTAACGTACGTTTCACATCACGGACTAATTTATTGTATCGGGCCTGTTCACGTTTGTTCTTGAATTTCATCGGGGGATAAATAAATATTTCCCGCAAATTAATAACAGGCACAGTATCCTTTCCATCCAGATATGCTTTTTGTACTCCTTCGGGAACGGTATTGATCTTCAAAGTTTGTGCCTTGGTTCCTATCGTACACAACATGAATACTATCAATATTTTATACCAGCCTTTTCTTAACATAGCTCACAAATGTAGTTGATTTACGAATAGCATCTGACAGTTTTACAGAATTTGACTAATAAGTTTTATCGTTCCATTTGTTGGTAGAAAAGATATATATTGTAAATAAGTTGTGAGTATCTTGTCAACATCATGAAAATCATTATCTTTGTTGCAAAACAAACAATTATCGATCAAAACCAAATCTTACTATGAAATCAATAAATTTATTCATTGTTCTTTTTGTTTCTATCAACATTCATGCTGTTGATAACCTGCGCGTACTTGATATGCGTAGTTTAGGGATGGGGAGGAACGGAGTGACGCAATCAGCTTTGTTTAATCCGGCATTAGTGGCTTTGCATACGGGTAAAATGGTTAATTTTGAATATTTTAACCGTTATGGTCTAAAAGAGTTGGGAATGATGGGAATTGGTTTTATTTATCCCAATTCGTTGTTATCGGCAGGTGTTAATATCTCCTCTTTCGGATATGATGGATATAGAGAAACATGTTTCCGTTTGTCGGTAGGAAAGCGATTGAATGAGCGATGGCGGATTGGTATTAGCTTTCAGTACACTATGTTGCAGACGGAGGTGTTGGAAAAAGTACCGAAGCAGTTGTCTACGGACATCGGGATCCTGTTTTCTCCCGTTGACAACCTGTTGATCGGAATGTTGATAATGGATTTTCCTTCTGTGGTTGTTCAAAAATATACTACTGGAATAAACTATATTACGGACTATTCTGTGCAAATAGGTTTTCAATGGAAAGTAATCAACAACCTGTTGATAGTAGGTACATTCGAAAGCAATAAAGCCCATGTATTGACAGGAAGTGCCGGAATTGAATATGCTCCGTTTGATAACTTTCATATACGGGCGGGAATACAAGCTACTCCTCTCCTGCCCGCTTTGGGTATAGGATATCGTCTGGCAAAATTCACTATCAATGTCGCGACTGTTTATCATCCGGTTTTGGGAGTCAGTACCGGACTGGGGCTAAACTATTATTTTTAATCGGACCGAACTATGAAACGAATGTTTATAAATCTGTTGGTATATCTGTTAATAAGCAGTTATCAACTTAAAAGCCAGACATTATATTCTGTTGATAAGTGGATGGAATATATAGAAGAAATGGCTTCGGAAACGGAAGATGAAGAGCGTATCGAAGCGCTCTATACCGATCTTTCCTATCTTGTCGAACACCCTTTCGAACTCAATACTGTGACGGAGGGACAATTGAAACGTCTTCCTTTTCTATCCGATCTGCAGATACGGGAACTGTTGGCATATCGTTCGCGCTATGGAAAAATGTTAACCCTTTATGAACTTAAAAATGTAGAAGCGTTCGATTCAGAGACGATATCCCTGCTTGTCCCATTTGTTTATATCGGTGAAATAATAGTTGATAAACGTCCTATTACAGTGAAAAATCTGTTGAAACAAGGTACTAATAGTTTACAAATCAGATATGACAGATGTTTTCAACAAAAGAAAGGCTATTGTTCATATCCTGACAGCGTACTACAACGGTATCCGAATCGGAAGTATTTGGGAGAGCCGTTTTACCATTCCGTTCGTTATTCGTACGCATTCGATGAACGTATCCAGTTCGGTCTCGTCGCAGAAAAAGATGCGGGAGAACCTTTCTGGAATGAATATCATAAAGGATATGATTACTATTCGGTACACCTCTTTCTGAAAGATATGAATAAATGGTTGAAAAGTCTTGCCATAGGCGATTATAAAATATCTTTCGGGCAAGGCTTGGTGATTAGCAATGATTTTTCTCCCGGCCGGAATACCCTTGTCTCGCAAGCGGAAAGAAGGACGAACGGATTCCGCCGTCATTTTTCAACCGATGAAAGTAACTTCTTTCGGGGAACGGCGGCTACCGCCAACTGGAAGAAATTCGATATCAGCCTGTTCTATTCGTATCGGAAGTTGGATGGAAGTGTGGACAGTACGATCGTTACTTCGTTCAAAACGGACGGTTTGCATCGTCTGGTACGAGACAGGGATAAGATGCGTAAGGTTTCCATGCAGGCGTATGGCGGGAACATACGATATGCAACTTCCGATTTATGTATCGGCTTGACCGCTCTTTCTTATTCTTTCGGAAACTATTCGATACAGCCTGATCCGGAACCTTACAACCTTTTCTATTTTCGCGGTAACCGGAATTGGAATGTCAGTGTGGATTACCTGTTGAAAAATAAGTTGATCAAATTTTACGGCGAAACAGCCCTGAGCCGGAATGGAGCGGTTGCTTCCTTGAATGCCTTGCAGTTGACGCCTGTCTCCTATTTTTCCCTGTTGTTATTATATCGTTATTATGATAAACGTTACCAGGCTTTTTTCGGGAATGCTTTTTCACAAAACTCGGCTGTCAGGAATGAACAGGGAATGTATATGGGAATGCAATGGACGCCTTTTGCCCGCTGGAAGTTGTCCGCGTATGCGGATATATTCCGTTTTCCTTGGCTGAGATATGGAGTGGATATGCCGTCGACAGGAAAGGAGTGTATGCTTCAGCTTGATTATACGCCGAGCCGGAACCTGTCCGTCTACGTCCGTTATAAATATAAACAAAAGGAAAATATAGGACCTTACCGTCAACAGCGTTTGCGTATGCAAGCCTTGTATGCGGTTTCTTCGTCCGTCTCGCTGCGGACATCCGCAGACGGCATTGGTTATACGGAAACAAACGAAAAGAGCAGGGGGTGGATGATCGCCCAGAGTGTGGGTTGGAAACCGGTTGATATCCCTGTCCAGGCAGATTTTTATGTGGCAGGCTTCCATACGGATAATTATCAGACTCGGATATCCTCTTATGAAAAGAATATATTGTATGCTTTCAATATGCCCTCCTTTTATGGAAAAGGAGTCCGGTTGGCGCTTTCTTTCCGGTGGGATATTGTGAAGCGACTTTCTCTTTCCGCTAAATTCGGATGTACGTATTATGCTGATCGCGATGTGGTCGGAACCGACCTGGAAGAGATCGAAGGACATATCAAAGCAGATGTATATACGTTACTGCGCTGGAAATTCTGATAACTTTTGTAGTTTTGCATTCAAATATAAATCGTTATGTCAACAATTCTTTTTGATAAAATAGTATTCGGCCCCATACGTAGTCGCCGGTTAGGTATTTCTTTGGGTATGAATCTGCTTCCCACGGACGGAAAATTTTGTTCGTTCGACTGTATCTATTGCGAGTGTGGACTGAATGCGGAACGTCGTACGCGTAGTAAACTGCCGACCCGTGCGGAGGTAAAGGAGGCTTTGATCGATAAATTGTCTTCCATGCAGGCGGAGGGTGTCGCTCCCGACGTAATCACTTTTGCAGGGAATGGCGAACCTACCATGCACCCGGAATTTGCCGGTATCATCGATGATACGATCAAGACCCGTAACCGCTTTTTCCCGAAAGCCAAGATTGCCGTGCTCTCGAACTCGACCATGCTCCATAAGGAGGATGTTTTTCAGGCATTGAATAAGATTGAAGATAATATATTGAAACTCGATTCCGTATCGGACAGCCGTATTGTGCAGTTGAATGTCCCCAATTCCCCGGTTTTTACTTTCGACCGGTTGTTGGAACAACTTTGCCGTTTCAATGGTAATCTGATTATCCAAACCATGTTCCTGAAAGGGGAGGTGGATGGCGAAAGCGTGACGAACACGACTGAGCACGAGATTGCCGGCTGGCTGGAAGCTCTCAAGCAAATCAAGCCTAAGCAGGTAATGATCTATACAATCGACCGCGAAACACCCGTAAAGAACCTGAAGAAGGTAACAAAAGACGAACTGGAAGCAATCGCCGACCGTGCACGTCGGGAAGGGTTCGACGTGACGGTATCGGCTTGAAAATTTTTAATTTATTTTTTTCCCTTTTATCACCTTTATGTTTCCGTCTGCGTGGATACGGAAGAAATAAATGCCGGAAGGAAGGGAACCGGTCTGAACGATATTTCCCGGATATTTCAGATGTATGACTTTTTTGCCATCTGTAGAGAATACTTCCAGTAAATCAACCGGCTTATTACTTGTCAATCGTATCTGTTCTTTGAATACGGTAGGAGTGAGTGATATTTTAGAAAGAGCAATGTTTTCAATGTCTACGCTTGCTTCATGGATAATGTCTTTAATATCGCTCTCTTCTACACCATATTGAGCCGATACTCCATATATGTTGTCAGTAACGGTAGTCTGTTTATCCGTATATTCTCTTTCGGTAGGAGCCACAGACGCGAGTTTGATATTGTTTTTGTATATATTATATCGGGTAATTTCCGGAAATGCGGTGATTGCATTACCTTCCTGAATTAAGGATCTTGATTGAGATTTCCGGATATCAAAAGAATGTGTCGATTTTTTGATTGTAATCGGTTTATTGTCTGTACCCAAATTCCGAAGTCGAGTTATCTTTCCTTCTTCGGAACTGACAGTTGCAGACAATACGATGTTATGATCAATATTGCTCGGCAACAGTTCCCAGGTTTTACCATTCTCGGAAATCAAATTACCTTTTCGATCGATTGCCGGTCCTTCATCTATATGAACGGGATAAGTTGTGTTATTGTATTTTTTGACATGAAGAGCAACAATCAGATCTTCGTTTGCATCGATTGTGAACGGAGTTTTTAAAAGGACTGAACATATTTCATACGGATCATAAGAAGTTACGTCCTGTTCGTATTTCCGGTCGCCTTGCATGATGTATACGGAATAGTTGGGACCAGCCACAGGTAAGAAGTTTACGGAAATGATGGTTTTAGTATCGATTGCTTCCAGTTCTTTTGCTTCCCATCTTTGCCCTGCGTAGAAAGGTTCACCTTGCAGTCCGATTACATAAGCGGCTTCCTGGCTTCCCCAACCGATAATTTGTTTATATATGGGTTCTTTCCAGCTTATTTTTATAGTATTGTCAGAATGGAGTGTCGCTTTTACTTCGGTCGGTGTTTTTAGTGAAGTATTATACTCTTTGCCTGATTGTGACATCCCGTTAAGCGAAGTGACTCCCAATCCGAGGGGATCCAGCCATTTGTCCATACGTCCGGTATCGGCTTGGCTGTATTTGTCCCAGTGATAAAATAATTTACCATACAGATTTATGCCTTCCGGATTATCACAAGAAGAATTTCCTCCACTTAAAGTTCCGATTATCAATTTGTTTTGGTTGAATACAGGTGAACCGGACGATCCTCCTTCCGTAACACTGTGCCCGTTTGGTGTTTCGTCGAATATAATATTCCAATGTGCATTTGCAGTTCCTTTTTCATTGCTGCTGGCGTTTTGCCAGGTAGTGCTTGAAGGCAAATGATTTCCGTAAGTGGAGATTTTTTTTAAATCTCCTCCCGGATGGTGGATTCCTACTCCGGATAAACTTATGTTGTTGCTTCGGTCCCATCCGTTGAAATAAACGTCATAGCTTTCCGGAATGTTTTCGTTTAGCAATAATAATAAACCGTCTGAACCATTCTCTACCGGTATGGCAACAACTCGTGAACATCCTTGTATTGTTTTATAACTCTGGATGGGAGATGTATTGTCGCATCCAGTATGTTCTAAATGAAAATAAAACATCCATTGATTGTAGTCTTCTTTACTGGCCGATACATTGTTTGTCAGATCTTCCGTACAATGAAAAGCCGAAAGGATATAAGGCTTTTTATCTTTGGCCGTATTGTTTATTAACGAACCGGTACATATAAAAGCATAGTCACCGATTTTCTCCACTATCCAACAAACTCCTTTTTTCTGGTTTTGCCATTCGTCTCCTTCTTCACAGTTTATGTTTACCATACAAGGGCCTGACAGTTCGGAGTCGGGACTTCTTAAAGGATTGGAAACAGATAAATGATTGTATCCGTAACCTACTTCATCAATATGAATACGCGGTTTTTCACCGTTTGCTGCCGCTTCATATTCGAGAATGATATCGTCTCCGGCAACAAACTCGGTTGCAAATTTTGATGTAACGGAGTTTGCATGTGTAAAAGCACCTATTATATGCGATTTATCGGCATTGTAAATAAATAAACGTCCTCCTTCCGGGATATAGAACTCTTTATAATAAAGCATTAGTGCGATTGCATCTTTGGCTTGTAAACGTAATTGCCATATTTTTTCGCCTCCGGGCAGTGTGATCCAGTTTCCTGCATTATCAATGTTTAGGTTGGTTGGGATAAGTTTGGATACTTTCAATGGTGCGCCTTGGCTAACCTGCCATCTGTCGACTGTTTTTAAATCTTCTACGCTGAAATCGACAGGAATCCGGATGGTTGGCAGATCGCTTTTCAGTGTGTTTTGATACTTGAAGGAAGCGGGTGTTCCACCTTCGCTGATTTGTGCATGGGCTGATTCAGGAAAAGCTATTCCTATTAGTAACAGGAATAAACTCAGTAACGGAAGTAGGATCTTCTTGTTCATAAATTTATCATTTGATGTAATTTAGCAAATGTAATATTTATTTCTGAATCGGATAGGGGTTTTTTCATATTCTCTGTCTTATGGATAAAGTTTGATTAATATATAAAATAATGGAATCACCGAATGGCAAGGAAAATGTGCCGCAACTCTGGTATTGGAGTCAGCCGGAAGATGGATTTAGCTTTGAAGATGCGGAAACAATTGCAAAAGAATGTGTGTTTGAAACAAAGACAGAAAAATATAAATCAGAAGACCGTTTTCTTCATATAGCATTTATGTGATTGATTCGTATAGGATTAGTAGATAATAGAGGATCTCAAAATCCCTCTGTTTTTTTTCTTGAGAGGATATAAAGGGAGGGATATACGACTTAATAAGTATTCCCTCCCCTGTATCGTCTTTTACTTTGGTTTGCGATTATTTTATTGCTTCACGCGCTTTTGCCAAAGCCTCGTTTATATTGCTGCATATATTTTCCGTTCCGATCTTTTTGTCGAATCCCGACTTGACCAGTACGCGATGTACATGCTCGTTCACTCCCGATAGAATCATGTGTATATGTTCGGCCTGTGACAGACGGAACAAGTTCTCCAGGTTATGCAATCCGGTCGAGTCCATAAAGGGGACCTTACGCATGCGGATAATCCGGATTTTAGGTTTGTCACCCATGTTATGCATGATATCGTCGAACTTGCTCGCCACCCCGAAAAAGAACGGGCCGTCGATTTCATATACTTCCACCCCTTTAGGCAAAGAAAGGACCTCTTCGTCATGGTGTATTTCCCCTTCGTCGGAAAGGTCGATCTCGTCTTTCACAACCGATACATGGGTTGTTTCGGCCACACGTTTCATAAAGAGGAACATGGCAATCAGTAACCCTACCTCGATAGCGATCGTCAGGTCAAATATAACGGTCAGGAAAAATGTTACCAGCAGCACCGATACGTCGCTTTTGGGATTTTTCATCAGCGAACGGAACGTCCGCCACTCGCTCATATTATACGAAACGATAATTAACACACCTGCCAGGCAAGCCATCGGGATATGTTTGGTCAGTGGTCCCAGGAAAAGCAGGATCAGCAGCAATACGACTGCATGGATGATACCGGCCACCGGAGTACGTCCGCCGTTGTTGATATTGGTCATTGTACGGGCAATCGCTCCGGTCACGGGAATACCGCCGAAGATCGGCACGATGATATTGGCAGCCCCCTGTGCGATCAGTTCGGTGTTGGAGTTATGCTTGTCGCCCGTCACACCGTCTGCCACGGTGGCGGAAAGCAACGATTCGATTGCTCCTAACATCGCAATTGTGAAAGCGGAAGGAAGCAACAGGTTGATCGTTTCCATATTGAAGCTGATAGCTTCCGGTCCGGGCAGGGACGCATTGATGGTGAAACGGTCGCCGATCGTTTCGATCCCCGTGATCCCCAAATGATAGCGCATGACATAGACAACGACTGTCATCAAGATAATTGCAATCAGCGAGCCTGGTATTTTCTTGGAAAATTTCGGAGTGACGGCAATAATGACGATGCTGGCAAGCCCGATCAATAGCGACCAACCGTTCATCGTGTCGAAATGTTCGAAATAAGCCACCCATTTGGAGATAAAATCTGCCGGAACCTTGTCCATCGTCAAGCCGAAAAGGTCTTTCATCTGTGTGGTAAAAATCGTCAGGGCGATACCGCTGGTAAAGCCGACAACAATCGGGTAGGGGATAAACTTGATAACCGTCCCTAATTTCAATGCCCCCATGATCACTAAGATAATACCGGCGACCACGGTGGCGATGGCCAGCCCTTCGATCCCGAAATTCTGGATAATGCCATATACGATTACGATAAACGCACCTGTCGGCCCGCCGATCTGCACATTGTTACCGCCCAATAGCGATACGATAAACCCGCCGATAATCGCTGTGATCAACCCTTTTTCCGGGCTTACCCCCGAAGCGATACCGAAAGCGATAGCAAGTGGCAATGCCACGATCCCGACAATAATACCGGCCATCAGGTCGGTCATAAATTTTTCTTTGGAGTAGTTTTTCAGCACTGAAAACAACTTGGGCTGAAAATCAAACTTGTTCTTCATCTTTCTGCCTGATTATTAAAAAATGCTGCAAAGATAGCAAAAAGGCATGTTGAATAAAATATTTTTAACAGAAAAAGGGTTTGCCAATATTCAGAGTCTTTTATTCTAAAAAAACGGAATGTCGGATTGGCTATCATCAGGTTCGCTCCTTTTTTTCTTTGTTTCGGTTCTTCCGGAAAAATCATAAAGCGTCCATTCGTTTTCGCTACCGATACGGACTAACCACATAATGTTTTTGCAAAAACAACTATCATACTATCATATTTGTATGTATGTTGTTTAAAATTAATGTGTTATGATATGATAGTTGCTGTTTTTAACTATCATTCATCTATCACACCTATCATAGTTAAAAACGATAACATCCTGTGTATCAATTATACGATAAAAACAGAGACCGTCCGGGAACAGGTACGAAATATGTTAAAACGGCTTCTTTTTTTATCAAGACAGGCTTTTCTTTTGTCAAAAACAGCTTTTAAAGCCGCTTGAGACCCGGGGGTACCCACCACGGAGACCCGGGGGTGGGAAAGGTGCAGACCCGGGTCTGTGCGAGACTTTTCCGGGGATGCGGGGATGTTTATCCGCCATGTTGGAGGTACTTTTATGCCTCGTTTTTGTATTTTTTTCGCTGATGGCTATTTTTGCGTGGGAGCTCGTTCTCAAGGAATATCAGAATTAAAAGATAAGGAAGATATATCAAGTGTGTGCATGTTTAATGCGCTTGAAATGGAATTGTATATTCATGGTTTCGGTAGAGCCTTCTATAATTGTCAAACCATGAGAATGTCCGTTCTACTATCCATCTCTTACCTATTGGTTTAAATCCGTTTGCCTTATCCCTACTTACAATTATTTCCAGCGTACACTTTGGCTGTCCATGATACCAACGCTTGCCTCTGCCTTCTGCCCCATTTTTACACGGACTTTATTTCGCAAATTGCTCAGTAACAAATCAAAATCTCCTAATGAGGACCATTTGCGGTGATAGTAGTAAACGAGTTCCCAGGGAGCAAAACCGGAAGGAAGCATATGCCACCTACACCCTGTCTTGACAAGGTAGAATATGGTATTCCATATCTCACGTAAGTCATATTTCCGTTTTTTCTCTTGCACACTCTAAATCCGTCGAATACATAATTATTTAAGTCTGCAAACTAAAAATAATCATTTTCACAAAAAAGAAGAAACACCCTTTGTCTTTTAAAATTAAATTTTAAAACAGGCTCTAAAATAATATTATGAAGAATCTAAAGAATCTTTTTCTTTCCCCGAAAGGACATCTGATGATTTTTGTCTCGAATGTCTTTTGCTTAAGCATTGCGTTTGCTGCATTTGTATTGTTGATGTTCCAGATTAGATATGAGTGGGGGTATGACGGTTTTCACAAAGATGGAGATCGTATTTTCCGATTAGAGATTCGCTTGGCTGATAAAGGGGCAGGAGTTCTTTTTGCTCGACCTATGATTGATGAGTTTATCAAGTCTTCTTCTATGATAGAGATCGGTGCTCCGATTAGAGGATATATCGGAAAGATTTCTTTTGATATAAAAAAGGGGGAAGAGATGTTCTCTTATATCGAATCTATACGTGAGATTTATCCGCAATATCTTAAGTTGTTTGACTTTGAAGTCGTAGAAGGGGATCTTTCCGCTATGGCTCCGAATAGTTGGGCTATTCCAGAATCCATGGCTAAAAAACTATTCGGAGACGAATCTGCTATAAACCAATCTATTGTTGCCGGTGATGATCTGTTGACTGTTGTCGCTGTTTATAAGGATTTTCCTGAAAATTCTGTTGTTAGGAATATGATCTATTCGATATTGCCGGAAACTCGGGATGTAGGAGAATGGATGAATCTGAATTATCAACTTTTTGTGAAATTGACGGATGCTAAGGCCGGAGATGAAATTTTGGCTAATTTTAAAAAGACATTTAAAGATGAGAATTATGACTGGAACCGTGGAGAACTTTTCTTTACGAATATAAGCGACATTTATTTTGAAACAGATACGAATTTTGATTCTCATACCGAAAAAGGAAGTCGAGCCATATTGTATACCTTAATGGGTATTGCCTTTCTTATTTTGGTGATTGCTGCTATTAACTTTATGAATTATTGTATAGCTGTAGTTCCGGTTCGGATAAAAAGTATAAATGTGCAGAAAGTGTTGGGGCGATCGGACCGGTCTTTGCGTTTGGCTATACTAAAAGAGATTCTTGTTGTGACGATGCTGGCATATTTACTAAGTATGTTATGGGTCTTTATGGCTTCTGATAGTGCTATTGCTAACTTGATCAAGCCTGATATTTCATTGTCTGCAAATTGGCATTTTGTTGTAAAATTGTTTTTTATACCATTTACGATTGCTTTTTTAGCAGGGTTATATCCCTCTTTGTATGCCACATCTTTTTCTCCGGCTTTGGTTTTAAAGGGATCTTTTGCATTGTCTCCGACCGGACGGATGTTTCGGAATTGGATGGTTGGATTTCAATTTACGGCTTCTTTTGTCCTATTTATGGCATCTTTCTTTATTTTCTTGCAAAATAAATTCATGAAAAATGGCTCATTAGGATTTGATAAAGATCAGATTGTAATTGTTGAATTAGATCAAAATTTAAATAAGAGTTTATCAGTGTTGAAAGAAAAATGGATGGAGTTTAGCTCTGTTAAAAATATATCCTTTACCAGTGTTTTGTTTTGCGGATCTGATTATTATTCGGGCCGTTTTGCCGTGTACAAAGAAAATGAAATACAATTTCAAGCGATGTGGGTCGATTATGATTTTCCTGAGGTAATGGGCATCCCGGTTACAGAAGGGCGTACTTTTAGAAAAGAAGACAAGTTGCAGTTGACTGAAACATTTTTATTCAATGATATTGCTTATAAAAGATACAGTTTGAATACGAACGATTATTTAAAGATGGGGGATCAGGATGGGGTTATCGTGGGTCGTATGCCGGATATCAAATATCGTTCATTTCGGAATGTGACAGAACCTCTGGCTTTTATTTTATCCAAAAGAGATGAAAACAGTAGCTCGCAGTATGCGTATGTGCGTGTGCAAGAAGGAGTGATGATGGACAAAGCTATTATTGATATTCGTAAGGGAATCGAGACGATAGATCCGTCTTCCGAAGTAAATGTTTATCCGTTTAATTATGTATTGGATAATACTTATAAAGCAGAAACGTCTTTGAATCTGATGATTAGCTTGTTTAGTCTGGTTTCTATCTTAATCTCGTTTTTTGGAGTGATCGGGATAGTTGTTTTTGACAGCCAGTATAAGCGTAAAGAGGTTAGCTTGCGCAAAGTACATGGAGCAACAACAATTTCGATTATCAAGCGGTTTAATTCCGCCTATTTTCGGATTTTACTTTTGTCTTTTGTTCTGGCCGTTCCGATAACGGTTTATGGCATGCTTTATTGGTTACAAAATTTTGCTTATAAGATATCTTTAGACTGGTGGGTCTTTGCGGTTGTATTTCTGATAATATCTTCCATAACGGCTTTCATTGTTACAACTTTAACTTGGCGTGTGGCTAATCTAAATCCGGTAGAGAATTTGAAAACCGAATAATGTAATGGAAGAACTGACAGGCGCGTTGCCGAACTCTGATAAGGGTTGGACAATCCTTACCCCCCCGCATGCCCTTCAAAGACCACTTTGCAGGGCTGATCGTATGCTCTTTAACACAAACGTTCTGTTTATCGTAGTTTTATTTGGAATCCACACTTTTTTCCCCGTTCTTTACCAAATCAGAGCTATGAATTTTTTGACTATAGCTTGAAACGATGATTGGTCAGATCTATAAGAGGGCTTTCCTGATAATAATGGGGGAAGCACTCGTTTTATAACGATCTTACTGAGAAGAAGGGGCTGAGTAGTTACGGTTGTACTTTGTATAACATTGAAATATTGAAAAAACTCCTTAGAGGACTTCTCGTGCGCGAAAGCACGATGTGTAGATTTTATTAATATAAAAACGTTTGAATCATGAACAAAAGAGTATTTAAGTTAGAAGAAATGAATCTTCCTTTAGAAGATTTGATTCTGGAAGATGACGAATTGCTGTTAATAAAAGGAGGTATGGGTGTATCTTCTTTAGGTTCAGGGATTGGTTGTGGCTGTGGCTGTAGCTGTGACAATGGGATGGGCTGTGGTTGTGGCTGTAACTGTGGTGGTGCTACCCATGCTTAAAATGTAGATAAGGCGGTTTCTTATACCGCCTTGTTTTAATAAATGTAAAACTAATATGAATATGAAAATCAGCCAATATGTCTATTTCATAGAAAAAAAGAATAAAGTGCTATGTTATAGTACTCTTTATAACGAAGTTGCATTAATTTCTCTAAATGCATATAAAACCATTGAAAAGTCATTAGATGAATTCAAAGAAAAATTTCCGAATGTTTACAGTTCATTGGTAGCCAATAAAATAATTATAGAAGACGAAGTAAATGAAATTGATATTATTCGTTGCCGGAATAAATCTGAAACTTTTTATAGTCGAAATTTTGACCTGACACTTCTGCCGAGTTTGGATTGTAATCTGAGATGTTGGTATTGTTATGAAGACCATGTGCGGAATAGTCGGATGGGGCGAGATGTGCAAAATAATATAGTAAAATTGATCCGAAATAAAATTGGAAGAAAAGAAATTGACAGTTTATCTTTAAATTTTTATGGTGGGGAGCCTTTGTTGGATTTTGATGATATTGCTTATCCAGTCAGTATTGCTTTGAAATCATTGTGCGAGGAGGCTGGAATCCCCTTTAGTACGTTCTTTACAACAAACAGTACGTTTATCGATGACAACATGATCCATAAATTGGCGGAGTTGAATGTCGGTTTTCAGATTACACTTGATGGTCATAAAGAAAAACATAATAAAATCCGGTTCAAGAAATCGAATCAAGAAGGAACTTATCAACAAATAATAGATACGATCCATAAAATAACGAGCCGTATAGAGAATGTATTTGTGAATATACGAATCAATTATGATGAACAAACACTTCAGAATATAGACGGTTTATTGGAAGACCTGTTAGAAATAGACCGATCGAAGGTGAATATTCATTTTGAGAGGGTTTGGCAAACAAATACCGTTCCGGATAATGAAATCTTGAAAAGAGCGATTTATTTATTTATGATGAATGGCTTTAAAACGACTTATGTCAATTGGCATCCGAGAGGCTTTGCCTGTAAAGCTGAATGTCTGAATCAGGCGATTGTCAGTTATGATGGCAAAGTCTATAAATGTACGGGACGAAATTTTACGGAAGAACATTGTGACGGTATTCTTGATGATGACGGAAATATCCAATGGAAAACAGGACGGTTGGAAAGACGTTTAGCCAAGGCTACATTTGAAAATCCGATGTGTCTTGCTTGTAAGATGCTTCCTCTTTGTATGGGACCTTGCAGTCAAAAGCAGATAGATGTCGGATCGGATCATTTACGCCAAGTGTGTTCTAAAAATGTTCTTGAGATGCAAATGAATGATTATATCGAATATGTTTGTAATAATATGCTTATTTCAAATCAGAGCAAAAAATATAAATAATATCTTTAAATTGAGGAATATGAATAAAATAGTAATCTTGTATATATACTTGCTCTTTTCAAGTATGGTTGCCTATTCGCAACAAGCAATAATCAAAGGTTCTGTTCTCATAGGTGAAAAGGAGGAATTGCCGAATGCAACTGTTGTTTTCCTGCAACAAGACTCTCTTGTTGCAGGATTGATCACGGATAAAAAGGGAAATTTCTCTGTGAAAATTGATACTGGTGCTTATATGATGCGGGTATCTTATATCGGATTTGAAGATTATAGCACATCCGTTCGTTTACAATTAGGAGGATTGAAATTGAATCCGTTCGTTTTGCAACCTAAAGCTTATGAGTTGGGAGAAACTGTCGTTTCAGCTGATAAAATGCAATATGAAGTGAAAAATAATCAATTGGTGTATAGCGTTCCTTCTAATGTAAAGAAAACTTCGTCAGATGTCTACCAGGTATTAACTCATGTACCGTCGTTGGTAGTCAAATTGGATCAGAAGTCGTTGGATATTATAGGTTCACAGAATCCGATTGTTATGGTGAATAATATCCGGCGTGATTCGAGATATATATCCATGCTTAGGCCTGAAGATATTGAGAAGGTGGAGGTGGTCAGGAATCCTTCTATTCGGTATGGTTCTAAGAATATTGATGGAATTATTAATATCGTGACTAAAAAAATATCCAATACGCAACGGGGAAATATTGGCCTCCAACTGAATCCAGAAATGGAATATGGGTTTATGAATGCTTCTTATATGTATGCCTCGGATAAGTTTAATCTTTCATTTATGGGACATGATTTCTTTTTCAATGAAAAAAAAACGGATCTTTCTATATTTAGAGAATCTATATATGATGATCAAGTCACCCAAACTTATAAATATGCAGATAAAAGTCGATATAAAATGAATACTCTTTATTTGACTGCGTCAATGGATTATATCTTATCTTCCAAAACATTTATGACTTTGGATGCCAAATACAATGGAAATCCCCAAAATTCGGATCGTCCTTATACTGGGCATGTCAATATAGACGGGGTCAAGCAGTATGATTTAGTTGCTAATAATTTTTCGGATTCTAAGTATAACGACTATACTTTTTCCTATTATTGGCAAACAAAAATTGACGAAAAGAATATGCTTAATTTAGAGGCTGACTATTCAGGAAATAAAACTCGAACAAAGAGTTTGTATGGAGAGAATGGAACGAACGGATACACAGGATACACAAATGACCGATTGGATAAAAATTCACAGGATAAATTAGATGCCCAGTTTAATTACAATCATAAGTTCGGGAATCATCGTTTCGAATCCGGTTATCGTTTCTATTGGCAATCTAATGATTTTGACGGGAAGGTAAACAACGTTTTCGACCAAATGCAATATAAGGAATTCAGAAACTATCTCTATGCAGGTATGTCCGGGTCGTTCAAAACGAAATGGTCCTATCAGGTTGGTTTAGGATATGATTTTGTGAATAATGATGTAAGCGGGTTGGTTAAAAACAACTATCGAGAATTTACGCCGAATGCTCAGTTAGGATATGCTATCAATCAGTTCCAGAATATCAATATCGATTATGCCCGTAAACGGACAAGCCCGGCTTTTTCTAATCTAAATCCGAACCGTAATTATTCCGATACGACTTGGGTTTATTACGGAAATCCTTATCTGACTCCTTTTTATTCGAATACGTTCCGGCTCAATTACCAAATATTCAAAAGCCGTTTCTATGTTATGGGGACAGTAGGCTATCAACAAATTGATGATTATATAGTAAAGCATGAGTTTTTAGATAATGCTGGTGTGTATAATGTAACGTTTGGAAATACGGGGCAATATTCGAATACCTATTTTAATCTGAATTTCTCGGTCGATGTTTTGAAAGGCTGGAAAATTATGGCGAACGCTGAAGTAAAATACAATATGTATGAAGATGACCAGGTGGCTCAATTCAATAAAAATTTTTGGAGTGCTTCGCTTTGGGTGATGAGTATGGTCAACTATAAAAAGATCTCGGCTAATTTCAGTTACTTCCCGTTTTTCCGGACTCCGACATTAACCGGGTATGAAAAACCTGCTTCAGAATCTTCGATTCAGGTATCATATATGCTGAATCCGACAATCAGTTTTACAGCCGGTTTTCGATATTTAGTTCCTTTAAAGTCTAAAATGGAAACTTATACGGAAACTTATACGGAAATATTGAAAGAGAATAAGATTGATCGTTCATGGCGTTTTATGGTGGGCATCAATATAAATCTTCAGAAAGGACAGTATAAGCACCGGCCTCAAAAGTCAGTAAAACAGTATAATGACAATACTTCTATCGATGTGAAATCTTATTAGGCTGTATGAACGAGCTGACAGTTGTCATCCCATTTTTGAATGAAGGTCGGGAGATTTATAAAACCCTGGCAAGCATTCGTCGTACGGCAGGTAATCGTGTAGATATACTATTAGTCAATGATTGTTCGGACGATTTATGTAACTATGAAGAATGGTCGAAGTTTTTCGGTACATCCTATATCAGGAACGATCATCGGAGAGGGGTTGCCGAATCCCGGAATATCGGGGTGAGGAATATACAGACCGAATATTTCCTGATTATCGACGGGCACATGCGGTTTTACGACGATCAGTGGGTGGAAAAACTGCTGTCGAATTTAAAACAGGATGAACGGGCAATTTATTGTTGTAAATGCAGGCCGTTGGATGTACAGGGAAAACTGATACCGAACAAGCCGTCTTTTGGAGCTTTTATCGGTATGGATAATCAGCTCTTATTACCTCAATGGATAAGGGAAGATATACATCCGAATGAAAGAATCGTAAAGATCCCTTGCATATTGGGAGCTTCTTATGCCGGAGCCAAATCTTACTGGGAATATCTGAAAGGTTTGGAGGGGCTTTTGAATTTCGGGTATGACGAAACTTATTTGAGCATTAAGGTATGGCTGGAAGGTGGTTATTGCTATCTGCTGAAAGATATTGAAATCGGGCATAAGTTCAGGGACACTCCGCCTTATTCGTTTGACCAGCCGAAGATATTGTTCAATAAGTTATTGATATTGGAAACTTTGTTTCCGGAAGATCATAAAGAGAGAATTTATAATATGATCCGGAAAGAATCGGGAGCATTGTTCAGGGATGCCCAAATGATTTATTTGGATTATTTGGACGAAATAGGACAGTTGCGGAGTTATT
The DNA here is from genome assembly GCA_910577325.1 of uncultured Parabacteroides sp. Classification (GTDB taxonomy): domain Bacteria; phylum Bacteroidota; class Bacteroidia; order Bacteroidales; family Tannerellaceae; genus Parabacteroides. Next base: position 215,463 of record CAJTMR010000001.1, on the reverse strand, counting down.
ATGACAGCATACGGACAAGAGATTTCGATTCGTTTCTTTCTTTTAATGGCAAGTATTCATCTTTAAACCAGATACCGGTATGCAGGATTTGACAAATATATCTGTGCCGAAAATCAGCATCGTAATGCCTGTTTATAACGGAGCATCCTGTATAGAAGATGCCTTGTGCAGTATTTTGGGGCAGTCTTTCAGTGATTTTGAACTGATAATTCTGGATGACGGCTCTACGGATGATACGGTGGAGATCATACAAGAGTATGCTGACGAACGGATTTGTTTGTACCGTTGTCGGCATGATTTTATAGCTTCGTTGAATCGGGGTATTTCTCTGGCGAAAGGAGATTATATCGTCCGGATGGATGCCGACGATAAAATGTTTCCGGACCGGTTGGCCGAACAGTTCCGTTTTATGGAGGAACATCCCGATATTGCTGTTTGCGGTAGTTGGGCAAGAACTTTTGGAGCAAGTGACGAATTGTTGAGGACGCCTGAACAGGATGTCGATATACGGGTAGGATTGCTTTATCATAATGTCCTTATACATCCGTCCGCGATCATAAGACGGCAAGCGGTAGATAATTTTATGCGAGCGAAGAACAGGAGCGAATTGTATGATAGAGATTATATCTATGCGGAAGATTATAAGTTATGGGTAGAGATGGCTTTATCCGGATTTAGATTTGCTAATCTGCCGAAGGTGCTTTTGCTCTATCGCCGGTCTGATTCGCAGGTGACTTCCTTATTTTTGGATCAGGTTATGCGAAAGACAGGGGATGTTCAGCGTTATTATGTGGAAGCACTTATCCGGGAGCTACCGGATGTTTCCTCTTGGTATATTCGGAGTATGGAAATGCCGGAATCTTTGCCGGGTGTAAAGAAACGGCTTTCCGAAGCCTTGTTCTGGAAGGATGAGATTTACAATTATATCCGATGGTATAAAGGTGAGATTCCTCGGTTGTATTTTACGCCTCCTCCTTTGCCGGAGCAATGTATAGAATGGGATACGGTTCAAATGTCGGCAATTCTTACATGGACAGAGTTGCATCAGAAGCCGAAATATTTGGAATCTTTGAGACTGTCACCTGATGCTTTTACTGGAAAAAAGGTGTTGGATATTGGTGCGGGGCCTGTTCCGAGCGGAACTTGTTTTGATGATTGCCGGTTGTTTTGTTTGGATCCTCTGAATCCTGTATATCGTATGTTGGGTTTTCCTCAGGATTTATATACGGATGTGGTGTTTATAAATGATCCGGCAGAACAGATATCTGTGGAAGATTGTTTTTTTGATGCTATCATATCGGTCAATGCTATTGATCATGTGGATTGTTTGGAGAAAGTCGCTGAAGAATTACATAGGGTTGCCAAGCCAGGTTGTAGTTTTGTTATGCATGTGCATTATCATAATGCTACTGTTTATGAACCGATAGAGATTGACGACGAGATGTTCAGCCGATTGTTCGGTTGGGTAGACGGGTTGAGAAAAGTCGGTCGGTCGCAGGAATCTTATAGCCGGTCGGTCGGTGAAGGTGAAGAATTTGTTTTATGGAGTAATATGCATTCCTGATGATAAATGACTTTCCTCATATCAAGCAGCCGGATGCGATGGAATGCGGGGCGACTTGCCTTCGGATGATCTGCAAATATTACGGTAAGGATTATTCTGCCGAAACGATGCAAGATTTGTGTATTGTTACGCACGAAGGAGTCTCTTTGCTTAGTATGAGTGATGCAGCCGAATATTTGGGATTTCGTACAGTGTGTGGTCGTTTGACATTGGAAAAGTTGGTTACACAGCGTCCTTTCCCTTGTATTCTGCATTGGAATCAGGAACATTTTGTTGTTTTGTATGATGTAAAGACCAAACGGAACGGTAAAAACATCTACTATATTGCTGATCCGGGAAAAGGGTTGTTGAAATTGGGAGATGATGCTTTCGGAGAAGCTTGGATCTGTACTCGGAGTCGGGGAGAGGAAAAAGGTGTTTTGATGGCTTTGCAACCTACACCGGCTTTTTACCAGAAAGAGGATGTGAAAAGACAGGGCAATTCCTTCCGGTTTTTATGGGGATATATGATGCCTTATAAACGTTTTTTTGTCCAGTTGATATTAGGGCTTTTGTTAGGTAGTTTGTTACAACTATTGTTCCCGTTTCTTACGCAAGCGATTGTTGATAAAGGAATTGCCGGGAAAAATCTGAATTTGATATATCTGATTTTAGCCGGACAGTTGATGTTGGTGTTGAGCCGGGCTTCAGTCGATTTTATACGACGTTGGATTTTGTTGCATATCAGTGTACGGATAAATATATCCTTGTTATCGGATTTCTTGATTAAGCTGATGCGATTGCCCATGCAATTTTTCGACACTAAAATGACTGGTGATCTTTTACAGCGTATCGGAGACCATGAACGGGTGGAACGTTTCCTGACGGCACAGACCTTAACAGTGATCTTCTCTCTATTCAGTTTTGTTGTTTTTGGAGGTGTTTTACTTTATTACAACCGGTTGATTTTTATGATATTCTTGGTTGGAAGTATGCTGTATGGAGGATGGGTTGTGTTATTTCTGAAAAAACGTCGCCTTTTGGATTACCAGGAATTTGAACAACGGGCACGTAACCAGAGTAAAACGATGCAGATGTTGAATGGGATGCAAGAAATTAAATTGCAGAATTGTGAACGTCGCCGCCGATGGGAATGGGAAGATATACAGGCTGACTTGTTCCAAACCAGTATCACATCCATGAAATTGCAACAAAATCAAGAGGCGGGGAGTATATTGGTCAATGAGGTAAAAAATATAGTGATTACGGTTGTGGCTGCAACTTCTGTGGTGAGTGGGGAATTATCATTGGGCATGATGTTGTCTATTCAGTATATTATTGGACAACTGAACGCGCCGATCGAACAGTTTGTCCAATTTATTTATGGTTGGCAAGATGTGCAGATCAGCCTGGAGCGGATGAGCGAAATCCGGGAACGAAAAGAAGAAGAGACAGAAGAAAGACCGGTTACCTGCTTTACGGATGAGAAAGGATCACAAGGTATCGTTCTGCAGCATGTAACGTTTCAGTATGAAGGAATACGTTCTCCTAAAGTTTTGGATGATGTCTGCCTGACTATTCCGGAGGGGAAAATAACGGCGATAGTCGGAACAAGCGGTAGCGGGAAAACGACATTGATTAAATTGCTGTTAGGATATTATAATCCGGTTGGCGGAACTATACAAATCGGAGGGTGCGATTTGAAGCATTTTAATTTACGTTGGTGGCGTAGTCAGTGCGGTGCGGTTATGCAGGACGGATATGTCTTTTCCGAATCAATAGCCCGGAATATTGCGGTGGATGACGGAAATATTGATCAGGCTCGGCTGTTGTTGGCTGCCCGTATTGCCAATATAGAGGAATTTGTAGAACATCTGCCTTTGAAATATAATACAATGATAGGACAAGACGGACAGGGAGTCAGCCAGGGACAGCGACAACGGATATTGATTGCGCGTGCAGTTTATAAAAATTCGTCTTTCTTGTTCTTCGATGAAGCGACCAACTCATTAGATGCCAACAACGAAAGAGCTATAGTGGAAAATTTGACAGGATTTTATAAAGGTAAAACGGTTGTGATTGTTGCACATCGGTTGAGTACGGTCAGAGATGCCGATCAGATCGTTGTATTAGAAAAAGGCCGGATTGTGGAGGTCGGAAATCATGTTTCCCTGATAGAGCAGAAAGGGGCTTATTATAATTTGATACGAAATCAGTTGGAATTAGGAAATTAAACAGAGAGGAATGTTATATGAATTATGAACAGATGAAGCGACAAGCGGAAGAGGAGCAAGATCAGATCGAATTGCGAAGTGAAAAAATCCGTAATATAATCGGCCAGATGCCGCCTTTTCTGATCAGGTGGGGAAATACGATCTTATTGGTTTTATTTTTATTGCTGGCGGCATTTTTTCTTATCTTTGTTGGCAAATGAATCATAGTACCTCTACCATAAATTTCATTTATCACCCTATAGAAATATTTTTACCTCAATATTTGTAATCCCTCTGAACATTTTCCTACTTTTGAGCGTTATCTATTTGGGATGATTAAACAAACTCATTTTATATCATACATAAATTAGCATTATGGAAAAAAGTATTAAGGGTACTCGTACCGAGCAGAATCTGCTGAAATCATTTGCCGGTGAATCTCAGGCAAGAAGTCGTTACACATTTTTTGCGAGCGTGGCCAAAAAAGAAGGTTACGAACAAATTGCAGGTGTGTTTATGGAAACGGCCGAACAAGAAAAGGAACATGCCAAACGTTTCTTCAAATTCCTCGAGGGCGGTATGGTTGAAATCACAGCAGCTTATCCGGCAGGCGTGATCGGAACAACTGCTGAAAACTTGGCTGCTGCTGCTGCCGGAGAAAACGAAGAGTGGGCTGACCTTTACCCAGCTTTTGCTGATATTGCTGAAGAAGAAGGATTTAAAGCTATTGCTGTCGCTTTCCGTATGATTGCCAAGGTGGAAGCTGAACATGAAAAACGGTATCGCAAGTTGTTGTCTAACATCGAAACAGGTACGGTGTTTGAAAAAGCCGAAGCTATCTTATGGCAGTGCCGTAATTGCGGTTTCGTTATCGAATCAAAGAAAGCTCCGCAGAAATGTCCGGCATGCGAACATCCGCAGGCTTATTTCGAACCGATGAAACAGAACTATTAATAGATAGATCCGGATAGTTTTATCTATCTTTCTGGCACGGATTTCACGGATTATACGGTTTATTTGATTTAAAACTGTAAAATCCGTGTAATCCGTGCCTGTTTTTATATTATAACTCTTATCTTTGGCCTCACTATTTATATGAATCTGAATTTACCTGTCAATGAGCATATCGATAAGAAATCTCAATAAAGTGTATCCGAACGGAAACCATGCGCTGAAAGACGTTTGTCTGGAAATACCGACTGGTATGTTCGGGCTTTTGGGACCGAACGGTGCAGGTAAATCTACTTTGATGCGTATTTTGGTGGCTCTTATGGAACCGACTTCGGGTGAGGTAGAGATCTGCGGGTACGATCTGAGGCGGCAACGCAAGGAGATACGAGGTATATTGGGGTATCTGCCACAGGATTTCCGCTTTTTTGCCAAATATAAAACGTACGAGTTTTTAGACTACGCCGCGCGTCTTTCCGGCATGGACCGGAAGTCTTTGCGGAAAAATGCGGTAGACGAGATGTTGGAAAATGTCGGGCTTTTCGACGTGCGTGATCGCTATGCCAATAAGCTGTCGGGAGGTATGAAAAGGCGTTTGGGGATTGCTCAGGCGCTGATTCATCATCCGAAAGTGATTATTGTAGACGAACCGACAACGGGACTCGATCCTGAAGAGCGGATCCGTTTCCGTAATCTTTTGTCGGAAGTCAGTGAAAATGATGTGACAATAATCCTTTCCACTCATATCGTGGGGGATATATCGAGTACGTGCAACTGTATGGCGCTTATGAATAAGGGGGAAGTTTCTTTTTACGGTTCCCCGCAGGATATGTTGAAGCAGGCAGAAGGGAAAGTATGGCGCGTACGGGTGACTGCTGACGAGCTGCATGAGGTGGATAAGTCGTATCCGGTTATTTCGACGATTCCTTCCGGTACAGGTTGGGAAGTGCAGGTCGTGGCCGACGAGTTGCGTGGATATGACGCGGAATCCTATCCGCCGAACTTGGAACATGCTTATGTCTATTATATGGAAAACAAGTTGAACCGTTGGAGAAACGATTAAAAAAATTTGCCTCCTATGTCATTTATCACGAACATACGATCCGTAGCCAAATACGAAAGCAAGATATTGGTGAGAAGTTGGTTTTTCCGTATCTTTACCCTGCTTGCCGTGGTGATCTTGGGATTCTTCAATTTTGCCATGATGTTGATGGAAGACAGTGGAGATTTTTGGTTTGGGAAAGCGGTTTCATCCAATATACCCTACCTTAACTTATTGTTGTTGAATACGGGACAGGCGGTGGTTGCTGTTTTTCTTTCTTCTGAATTTTTGAAACGAGACAAGAAACTTGATACATCCGAGGTCTTTTATGTCCGACCGCTCAGCAACGCCGAATATGTGGTCGGGAAGATATGGGGAAATCTCCGGGTGTTCCTGCTTCTGAACCTGTTAATATTGACGATTGTATTGGTATTCAACTTTATGGCTTCCGGTATAACTGTCGATTGGCAGGCTTATCCGGTATATTTCTTTCTGATCAGCATACCGACGCTGATCTTTATTATCGGTCTTTCCATTTTCCTGATGCTGGTGTTGAGGAACCAGGCGTTGACTTTCATCCTGTTGTTGGGATATATAGGTCTGACGTTGTTTTATATACAGGATAAGTTCTACTACCTGTTCGATTATATGGTGTATAACCTGCCATTATTCAAATCGACGATTGTCGGGTTCAGTAGTCTGGAGTTGATCTTGAACCATCGGGCGATTTATTTCTTTGCCGGTTTGGGATTCATTTTCTTTGCGATCTTTCTATTCAAGCGGTTGCCGAATGCCGAAAGAAGTCATTATCCGTTGCTGTTCCTTTCGTTCTGCATGTTCTTGTTGGCAGGAACGGCGGGTTTCCGTCACGTGCGTTCGATTCTTAGGGAAGGGGAAATGCGTGCTTTGTATACAAGCATCAATAATAAATATGTCCATGAACCGAAGATGGCGATTGACCACTATGATATTTCGGTGGAGCAGAAGCCCGAAACAATCCGTTCCGTTGTCGGGATGAAGGGGACGGCTCTTGCTACATCGGGGGTATTTACTTTTTGTCTGAATCCCGGATTGAGGGTGGAAGAGGTGAAGGAAGGGGAGAAACCGTTGGACTTTAAGCGGGAGGAGCAGATTTTAACGGTGGATTTCGGGAGGGAAATTACTGAAGGGGATACCGTTTCGCTTTCGGTCTGCTACGAGGGCAGGATAAAGGATGATTTTTGCTATCTGGATATCCCGGCGGAGGTTCTGCAACAACCGTACGACAAGGAAATGCTAAAGCTCGATAAGAAATATAGTTTCCAGACCCCCGATTATGTGCTGTTTACGCCCGAAACCTACTGGTATCCGCGTCCCGGTACGGGGTATAGTGACAAAAGTTCCGATTGGCAACAGACCTATTTCAGCCGTTTTCGGCTGGATGTGAAACCGCTTTCTGGACTGGTCTCTATTTCGCAATCTGGAAACAAGCCCTACCAGTCTGTTTCCCTGGTTATCGGGAAATATGAACAGAGCAGTGTGGAATGTGACAGTACGCTCTATAGCATCTGGCATATAAAGGGGCACGATGGTTATGAAGCGGCATTCGATTCGATCCGCGATACGATTCCGGGATTGATCCGTAACCTGCGGGAGAGTCTCGAACGTACGTATAAATTGAGTTATCCGTTCGATCGTTTTTCAGTAGTGGAGGTCCCGGCGCAGTTCTACAGCTATGTTCGCTCCTGGTCGCAAGCGCAGGAAGTGGTGCAGCCGGAAATGGTTCTTTTTCCTGAACTGGGCTGTATGTTCAATCAGATGAACTTTGTCAAGCAAAAGAAAAACCAGTTGAAGTGGGCGAAATGGGGAGGACGTGAGATCAGCGAGGAAGAGGCGGAGATTCGGGTGATGAACAATTGCCTGTGGATTTTTTCGCAAACAGAAGGTAATTATAATTTTTCTTCCGGCAACCGGGGCAAATTCCAGGTTTCTTCCCAAAGTAATCCGTATTTTTTGTTTCCCGAACTTTATAACTTCCGGTATAATATTTATTCTTCAGAATGGCCCGTTACAAATCGGTTGATTGAACTTTATTTGCAAAAAAAGTCTGATAATAACGGCTGGGAGCGCGAGATAAACGGGATCAGTAATAACGAGAAAGCGAACTTGCTGATGGAGAAGTATTCATTTAAGGAACTTTTGTCCGATGTGGAACATCGTGATTTATTGAATAACACGATCAGCCTGAAAGGATATTGTTTGTTTGCTCCTGCCGAAGTGAATATAGGGGTAAGCCTGTTCCGGGATTCCCTGTATGCTCTTCTTGATCGGAACGAATTTCGTAATATGCGATTCGAAAGTCTATTGGATACGTTGGGGATGATCAGCGGGTCCGATATCCGTGCCGGTATTTCCGGATGGGATCGTCCGACGCCTCTTCCTTTCTATACGATCGGTCAACCCGAAGTAACCAAGATAACTAACAAGGGACAGGAGAGTTTTGTGCTGAAACAATTGGTCAGCAATAATTCCGGTTACGACGGTATGCTTCAACTCGATATACAGGCCGGAGGTTATGGTCCGAATATCGATCCGCGTATGAGCCGTAAACTGCCTCTTGCCGCCCGCCAGACCAAGTTGCTGGTAACGGTCTGGGAGGAAGCGCCTCGCCAGGTGGATGTGAATACGCTGATAGCCGGTAATCTGCCGAATATCTTGAATCTGCCAGTTACCAATATCCGGGAGGAGCGTGAGAGGGCGGTTGATGCCGAAGGCGATTTCATCGTTGCGGACTTTTCTCCCGAAGTGGAAGGAGAGATGATTGTGGATAATGAAGATTCTCTTTTTTTCTTGTCTGAACCGGCTGTTGTCGGGCTTCTGCCTAAGTGGCTCGACAAGGTGGAAGATACCTCTTTCAAATATGCCGGCGTTTCTCCTTGGCGTGCCCCATTGCAGTGGACGGCTACGACGAATGCTGCTTACTATGGCCGTTATATCCGGTCTGCTTATGTGATAAAGAGCGGTAACGGCAGCCAGACGGCAACCTGGAAAGTTCCGGTCTCTTCTGCCGGACAATACGATGTCTATTATTATGTTTCCAAAGATAATGAACTGAAATATAATAAACAAGCTGGCGGGGAATACCATTTTAAGGTAGAGTATGATGAGGAAAATGAAGATGCTTATATAGACCTGAAAAAGGCGAATGAAGGCTGGGAGCCTATAGGGGTCTACTATTTCAGTTCCGATACGATCCGGATCACCTTGACGAACGAGTGCGCGCTACGAAGCGTAACGGCTGATGCGGTCAAAATAGTAAAACGATATTAATTGTTAAACACATGATACTAAGAAATTTAATAACCATGAAAAGGATAATGCTGATGATCGTTGTTTGCTTGGGGCTGTCTGTTTCGTCACAGGGACAGATCTCCTTGACAATCGAGAAGGCGATGGATATAGCGGAAGAGCATAGCCCTTCCTTGCGCCGTTCCCACATGAATCTGGAGCGTTATCAGCAGAACTTGGTTGCACAACGAGCTTCCCTGAAATCGAAATTCTCGTTGAACCTTAATCCGGTGGATTATAGTAAAAGCCGCAGTTTTGATAACCGCCTGTCTCAATGGTACACGAACGAGCGATTCAGTGCGACCGGAACGTTTCAGGTGGATCAGCCGATCTTGTGGACGGATGGTGTCCTCTCGTTGATCAACCGTTTCGGTTGGCAGGATAACAACTCCAATATCGACGGTACGAAGACCAGTAACAAGGCATTCAGTAACGACCTCTACTTGCAACTCTCGCAGCCCATCTTTACTTATAACAAGCGTAAGATGGAGTTGCAACAGATCGAATACGATTATGAAAATGCTAACATCAGCTACGCCTTGCAACGGTTGAATACGGAAAAAGATATCACTCAGCAGTTTTATTCCGTCTATATGGCACAAAGCCGGCTGGCTATTACCAGGGAGGAATTGACCAATGCACAGCAAAGTTGCGAGATTATCAAGAATAAGGTGGAAGCCGATTTGGCTGCCCGTGATGAGTTGTTTCAGGCGGAGGTGAACCTCGCTTCCGCACGTTCTTCTCTGGAAGAACAGTTGGTATCGCTCGAAAATTCGAAAGATCAGTTGAAACAAACATTAGGAATGGACCTGAACGAAGACATCATGGTTTTTGCCGAAGTGCAGATCAAACCGGTCGAAGTGAATCTGGAAAAGGCGATACGGCATGGTCTCGAATCGCGTCTGGAACTGCGACAGCGTGAGATCGAAAGCAAAGAATTGGCTTTCGATATGATCAAGACGAAGGCTCTGAACGAGTTCAAGGGAGATATAGCTCTTTCCTTCGGTTTGATCGGTGATAACCGGCATCTGGAAAAGATTTATAATAATCCGACACAGAATCCGCGTGTCGCCATCAGTTTCAGTGTTCCCATCTTCGACTGGGGAGAGAAGAAGGCACGTGTCAAGGCGCAGGAAGTAGCCCAAAAGATCAATCAGTTGGAGTTCCATGAAGACAAAGTCAATATCGAACTGAATATCCGCCAGACTTGGCGCAGTCTGGAGAACCTGCTTTCGCAGATAAAGATAGCCGAGCAGAACGTCACAAATGCGCAGCGTACCTATGACCTGAACCTGACCCGTTACCGGGAGGGGGATATTACCGGTATGGATATGAACCAGTTCCAAACTCAGCTTTCGAATAAAAAGATCGCTTATACGCAGGCGCTTATCAATTATAAGATCGAATTGTTGAACCTCAAAATACTTTCCCTCTACGACTTTGAGCATGATGTACCTATTGTCCCGATGGAAAATTTAGTAACGAAAAAGTAGTATGAATATGAAATATACAATCACATCTCTCTTATTGTTTGTCTTGTTGGCGACCGGTTGTAATAATCAGCCAAAAAATACGCAGAATGATATTGCTACACCTGTGTCGGTGATGGAATTGAAGAAAGGATCGATCAGCAAGTTGGTCAATACGACCGGGACGGCACAGCCGACCTACGGGGTAACGCTCAATACCGAAGTGAGCGGCCTTTATAAGTTGCAAACCAATCCCCGTACAGGCAAGCCTTTTAAACTGGGTGATGCCGTTCATAAAGGGCAACTGATCGTCCGTTTGGAAGACCGGGAATACGAGAATGGCATCGCTATCGACGCCAAAGAGTTGAGCCTCGAAATAGCTGAACAGGAACAGGTGAAGCAGAAAGCTCTTTATGAGAAAGGCGGTGTGACGCTTAGCGAAATGCGTAATACGGAAGTGAAAGTGACGAACGCCCGTTACGACTATGAGAACGGAAAGTTAGATCTGGAGAAGATGAATGTCAAAGCACCTTTTGACGGCGTGATTGTAGACTTGCCTCATTACACGTCCGATGTCCGTATTGAACAGGGGAAACCGGTAGTCGGCATTATGGATTATGGTCGTATGTACATGGATATCAATTTGCCGGAAAGTGCTATCGGGTACGTGAAAGCGGATCAGCCGGTTTATATCACCCATTATACGTTGCCCGGAGATACGATTCGGGGAATGATTAGTGAACTGTCGCCGGCCATCAGTTCCGAAACCCGTACTTTCAAAGGGAAAATACTGATCCAGAACGATGGATTGAAGCTTCGTCCCGGTATGTTCGTCAAAGCCGATATCGTGGTGAACAAGGCGGACAGTACCATCATCATACCGAAAGATGTGATTCAGTCCAACCGCCGTGCCAAATATGTTTATATCATTGAGAAAAACACGGCTTTGTTCCGCGAACTCAAGACTGGACTGGAGGACGAAAAGAACATTCAGGTATTGGAAGGGTTGAAAGAAAACGATAATCTGGTGGTGAAAGGTTTCGAGACATTGAAAGAGAATGTAAAGGTAAAGGTTCAGAAATGAAAAGTATTATCAAATTTGCGGTAAGCAAACCGGTTACGATCTGGATGCTGGTACTGGCAATCTTGTTGTTAGGCAAGATTTCATACGATCAGTTGGCAGTCGATCTGTTACCTGACCTGAATCATCCCCGCCTCTTTATCGAGCTGAAGGCAGGCGAACGTCCACCGGAAGAGATTGAAAAGCAGTTTGTTAAGAACATGGAATCGATGGCGATCCGGCAAAGTGACGTAACGCAAGTGTCATCCGTAATTCGTGCCGGTTCCGCTCGTATCACGGTCGAGTACACTTGGAAGAAAGATATGGACGAGGCTTTTCTCGACTTGCAGAAAGCCATGAATCCTTTTTCCCAGAACAAGGATATCACCGAGCTTAAGATCACGCAGCATGATCCGAACCAGTCTCCCGTTATCTTAGTCGGGCTTTCGCATCGTAGTATTACCGATATGGCGGAACTTCGAAAGGTGGCAGATAGCTATATCCGTAACGAGTTGATTCGTTTGGAAGGAGTTGCAGATGTTATGTTGTCGGGTGACGAGGTCAGTTCTCTGATAATTCGTACGGACCCTTATAAACTGGATGCCTTTAAGTTGACGGTAAATGATATATCTTCTAAGATAGAGGCGAATAACCAAAGCATATCTGGCGGTCGTGTCAGTGAGTTGGGGTTGCAATACTTGGTCAAGAGTTCGAGTTTGTTCGCGGTGGAGAGTGATTTTGAGAATCTGATTGTCGGTTACAAGCCGGTTACGGCCGAGACAAACGGAACAACAACTCCGGGGGGGGCAGGTACGGCTGTTTCGTCATCTACGGACAAAGCTCCGATTTTCCTGCGTGAAGTCGCTACCGTCCACTTCGAGAATGCCCGTCCGGAAAATATTGTCCGGATCAATGGCCAGCGCAGTATCGGGTTGTCCGTTTATAAGGAAATGCGTTTCAATACGGTGAAGGTTGTCGATGGTGTGATTCGTCAGTTGGCGGTTATCGAGCAGGCACTACCCGGCTATCGTTTTCAGGTGATCACGAATCAGGGAACCTTTATCAAGAATGCGATCGGAGAGGTGAAGAGCAGTGCCGTCTTGGGGATCATTCTTGCAGTGGTTATCTTGTTTGTCTTTCTTCGCCGCTTGGGGACGACGCTGATTGTCAGTCTGGCTATTCCGATTTCCATTGTCGCCACTTTCAATCTGATGTTCTTTAATCATCTTACGCTGAATATCATGACACTCGGCGGATTGGCTCTCGGAGCCGGTATGCTGGTGGATAATGCGATCGTAGTGATCGAAAGCATTTTCCGTAATCAGGAGAAAGGGATGGCAGTACGAGAGGCCGCCATAACGGGAACTTCAGAGGTGGCTGGTGCGGTCATTGCCTCGACATTGACGACGATTGTCGTCTTCCTGCCGATTGTCTACCTGCATGGTGCTTCCGGAGAGTTGTTTAAGGATCAGGCTTGGACAGTAACGTTCTCGTTGGTATCGTCGTTGTTTGTGGCTATATTGGTGATCCCGATGTTGTACGATCGGATATCCGGACGTCCCAATCCCTTCCCGTGTTTGAGGCGGGATCATAAAGAGAGTAGCAATGATGGTATCAGTTCATCTGTGTCTTCGCGTCAGGCGTGGGGACAAGGTATCCGGATTACTGGTTACGGTCCTTTGTTGCGCATCCTGCTCCACCGCTGTTGGGTAGTGATTGTTTGTGCTCTGATGTTGTTGGTGTTGGCGGTAGTTCTGGTTCCGTTTATCGGTACGGAGTTTATGCCGAGGGCGGAGAGTAAAGCTTTCTCTGCCGTTATCAAGTTACCGGAAGGGACTCCGTTGGAACGTACCGCTTCGGCTGTCGGAAATTTGGAGGAGCTGATGTGTACTATCTCACAGGACTCTTTGTGTACGATCTACAGCCATGTCGGATCGGGCAGTGGTTCGGAGAATGATATATTCGAAGGTGAGAACACTGCTGTCATGAAAGTGATTCTTTCTCCTTCTTGTCCGGTTTCGCCCGAAGAGGTGATGGCACAGTTTGTCCGGATGACCGAAAATATTGAAGGGCTGGAAGTAGCAATGAAACAGGAAGATAATCTCCTTAATACCCTTTCGGGCAGTGAAGGAGTCCCTATCGTAGTCGAGGTGAAGGGTGAGGAACTGGACGAGATCGGCGTGCTCACCGGTGAAGTAATGGAACGGATAACCGGTATTCCCGGAATATATAATGTCCGGTCGTCCATCGAGGATGGCGCTCCGGAGGTAACGATCTCCGTCGATCGTACGGTTGCCGGCATTCATAATGTCAGTGTATCGACTGTTATTGAGCAGTTGAAGCAGCAGCTTAACGGTCTTGAATCCGGTAAGATGGAGTACCGTGGGGAAATGCGGGATATCCTGATCAAGGTTCCCGATATCACCTTGCACGATCTTGGCGGGCTTGTCATACGAAGTGGCGAGAAAGAGTTCCGCTTGCGGGAGATCGCCGTGATTACTCGTTCTCAGGCTCCGAAGGAAATCTTCCGGCGTGGGCAGAACCGTATTAGCAAGGTGGCGGCCAACCTCGATACAGGTTATTCGCTCGACAAGGTTGCTGATGAGATACGTCTGGCCGTAAAAGATATAGACTTGCCACCCAATTACTCGATTACTGTTACCGGTGAGGAGGAGAAGCGCCAGGAGTCCATGAACAGTTTGATGTTCGCCTTGCTCCTTTCGGTGATATTGGTCTATATGGTTCTTTCTTCGCAGTTCGAGTCGCTGTTGCATCCTTTCACGATTCTGCTGACGATTCCGTTAGCGGTGGTAGGAGCAATCTTACTGTTCTTCCTGACGGGGACGACGATTAACATGATGGGAGTGATCGGCATCGTAATGCTGGTCGGTATTGCAGTGAATAACTCGATTATCCTGGTCGACCGAATCAACCAGTTGAAGCAGTCCGGGATGGAGCTGACGGATGCCATCGTGGAATCCGGCCAGCAGCGTATCCGTCCGATTCTGATGACGACGCTCACGACGATTCTCGCCCTTTTGCCGATGACATTCGGTTTTGGAGAAGGTGCTTCGCTTCGTTCACCCATGGCGATCGCGGTGATCGGCGGGTTGGTGACTTCGACCGTCATGAGTTTGATGGTAATCCCGTGCGTATATTATGTATTTGAAAAAATGAAAAGAGGAAGATGAATTTTTTACTACATAGGAGGATTGCGATCTGTATGCTGTTTATTGCTTTGACAGGATTGGGTTACGTGTCGTACAAGCAGTTACCGGTTGAGTTGTTGCCTAATGCGGAACTTCCGATGCTGTTCGTGCAGGTTACCTCGGCGCAGGATATGGATCCGTCGTATGTGGAGTCGGAGGTTGTGATTCCTCTCGAAGGAGCCATTGGAACTATAGGCGGAATAGAACAGATCGAATCTCAGGTCGATAGCCGTCAGTCTTCCATCAGGATTGATTTCAAGCCGAATGTCAACTTCAAGATAACTGTTCTGAAGTTGCAGGAAAAAATCAATGAGACCGCCTCTTCGCTTCCCGAAGGTTTTACGGTACAGGTGCAAAAGGTTGACGTTTCGATGCTTACCGGAGGCTTCATGTCGCTTCAGGTGCGCGGGTCAGGTGGTACGGACCGGGTCCGTAATTTGGTAGAGAAGGAGATACGCCCTGATTTGGAAAACATAGATGGTATCGCTTCCGTCAATATCTACGGCGGGCGTGAGAAGGCTATTGAGGTGCAGCTTGATCCTGATGCTTGCAAAGCCCTTAACCTGACTCCTTCCGGTATCAGCAGCCTGCTGACGCAGAATACGCAGGAGAAAGCGTTCGTCGGCTATACAAACGAGCCGGATGGGAAATACTTCGTCCATGTCAACTCGCCTTATACTCAAGTTTCCGACCTCGAAAATATCGTTGTTGCTCCTGGTCCCGTTCTGCTAAAAGACATCGCCACTGTTTTCTTTGATATGAAAGAGGAGACAAGTTATAGCCGGATCAACGGCAAAGATGCCGTCTCCGTCTCCCTGCTTGCCGACTCGCAGGCCAATCTGATTCAGCTCTCTCATCGTACGGTCGAAGTGATTGATCGCCTGAACGAGCAACTGGCCCCGCTCGATCTCTCGATCGTGGTCGAAAATAACCAGGCGGAGACGATGGAGGATAACATCAACCAGATTATCCATCTCGCTTTTGTAGGTGGCTTGCTTGCCGTTGTCATCCTCTGGCTTTTCCTGAAGAACTTCCGGCTGGTGTTTTTCATCGCTCTATCTATCCCGATCTCTATTTATACAGCGTTTAATTTCTTTTATGGGGTAGGGATTACGATCAACAGTCTTACGTTGGTCGGTATGGCGTTGGCGATTGGTATGTTGCTGGACAATAGTGTGGTGGTCTTGGAGAACATTTACCGTCTTTCTGCTACCGGAAATACACCTGAACGTTCTGTGACACAAGGGACGAGAGAGGTTTGGCGTTCTATCCTCGCTGCCACTTTGACGACGGTCACGGTCTTCCTCCCTTTCGTCTTTTCCGATAATTTTTTGATTAAGTTGATGGGACACCATATTGGCGTTTCCATCATCTCGACGCTTCTGATCTCCCTTGCTGTCGCCCTCCTTTTTATCCCGATGGCTACTTATACTGTGCTGTGTCGTACTCCTCTGTCCCCAGGTCAAACGCGAGGCCGCGAAATGGCAGGCAGTTTCAACAGGTTCTGTAAATGGTTCGAATTGATGCGAACTTACGTCGAACGCGGAAACAGAAGCACGGTCTTTTACGAAAAAGTGTCTGTTACTCAGCGACCGGTACAGATCTATCTGGTATTGTTGAAGACTTGTATGAGGAATCCGGGAATGACGATATTCGGAGCCGTCATTTTGCTGTTCCTTTGTTTGATTCTCTCTATCTCCCTGAATATCCAGAACAGGAAAGAGGTGGAGAGTGATCGTTTCAGCATTTATGTGACGATGCCGGCCGGCAGCACGCTGGAGAGTGCCGACCGGATCGTTCAAGTAATCGAAGAGCGTCTTGCCGGGTTTCCGGAGAAACAAGACCTGATTAGCCGTATTCGGGAAACGGATGCCGAGCTGACATTTGTCCTAAAGGAAAATTACCGCCAGATTGGGAAGCGTAATATCGCTGATATCAAATCTGACGTACAAACCCGTTTCCGTGCTATCAACGGAGCCGAAATATCCCTTTCCGAAGCTGGAGGTGGTGGAAGTAGGGGCGGTAGCGGTTCCGGAGATATGATGGGTGGTATGGGTAACTTCATGCGCCTTTTGGGTATTGGTGAGAATCGGGAACGGATCGTGATCAAAGGCTCCGACTTCGACCTCATGCAACGGGTGGCGGAGGACTTTCGCTATTACCTTGACGAACAGGAGTTCATTCGTAATACCCATGTCTCCTACAGCCGTCGGCAGCCGGAAATTCGTTTAGGTTTTGATCCGATCCTGTTGACTTCCTACGATATCTCTCGACAGAACATAGCCTCTGGTCTCATGTCGCTGAACCCGGAGATTTCGTCCGGGACCTCTTTCAAGGTAGGGGAAGACACTTACGATATCATCATCCGCAACCGGACAAGTCGGATGGAAGAGGAGGAAGAGGCCGGTAAAAACCGGGACAGGACGGTGGACGACCTGCGCGAAGTGCGTATACCGAGCGCTTCCGGTGGTCTACACAGGCTGGAAGATATCGCCTCTGTCAACTATGGCCGCGGACGTGCCCGCATTACCCGTGTGAATCAGGATAAGCAAATTGAGTTGTTCTATTCCTTCTCACATGATGTCGAAGAGTCGAAAGATCTCTTGGAAGGTTACCGGTCGGATATCGATCAGTTGGTGTCAGGCTATAACTTGCCTTCGGGTGTGGTGGTTGAAGTGTTTCATGAGGAAGATATGTTTGCTGACTTCAAGTTTCTGCTGTTTGCGGCGTTTATCTTGATCTTTATGATACTGGCTTCGGTGTTCGAGTCTTTTGCGACACCGTTTGTCTTGTTGTTTTCCATTCCACTGGCTGCGATCGGTTCGTTGTTGGCGTTATTGCTGACGGGAAACAGTTTACTGAACAATGCGAACGTGATGATCGGATTCCTGATTCTGTTAGGGGTGGTGGTGAATAACGGCATTATCCTGATCGATTATGCCAATATCCTCCGCCGGTGCGGTTACCGTCGCAACAGAGCATTGATGACGGCTGGGTTGTCGCGTATCCGTCCGATCTTGATTACCTCCGTCACGACGATCGTAGCCATGTTGCCGATGGCGATGGGCAACTCGGAGTATGCCGGTGCAATTGGTGCACCGTTTGCCATTACTGTAATCGGCGGTCTTTCTTTTTCGGCACTGTTGACATTGATCCTGATCCCGACCGTTTGCATGGGATTAGAAAATACATTGCAATGGTACAGAAACCTGTCCTCGAAAGTGTGGGTGTTACATGGTTTGCTTTTTGTAACAGGAGCCGGTTGTATTTGGCTTTATGGTGGCAGCCTTTTATGGCAGGCTGTCTACGTGGTGGTGCTGTTAGCCGGTATTCCGGGTGTGACCTATTTTATGCAGGCAAGCTTGCGGCGTGCCCGTTCGAAGGTGATTGATCCGGAGGCGGACATCCGTATTTCCGTTCGTAACTTGGTGAAAATATATGACTGGCCGGGACGTGTCAGCCGCCAGTGGCGGAGCGGTTTGCTGATCCGTCGTCGACTGGGGATTGATGGCGAATATCGTTCGTTGAAAGATTTCGTGAATGTGAGCTGGCAGTTTGCCCTGTTGGGCTTCGGCATTTGGTTCACTTGGTTCTTTGTTGGAAACAGGCTGTGGATCTTTCTCCTCTCATTCATACTCTATGCCGCAGCGCTTTATTTGTGGCGCAAGGTACGTGAATACCTGTACGGGCGGTTTGTGGGAAGCCGGATAGTGAAATACATCAACCGGATCATTTTTTGGGGGCTTCCTCCACTTATCCTCTTTGGTCTGTTCCGCAGGTTGGACAATCCGAATTTGGTGGGGACGGTCGGGGTGTTGTGGGCATTCTGCATAGCTGTCTATGTGACTTCCGGCTATCTGTATGAGAAGGAAATCAATATCGAGCGTGTAAAAGGGCGTTTTGCCGGGTTGCGCCGTTCGTGGTTCCGCATGGTGAAAGGCATTCCGTTGATCGGGAAACACCGCCGGCCCTTTAAGGCGCTTCGGGGTGTATCGTTCGAGATCCGTACGGGTATGTTCGGTCTTTTGGGGCCGAACGGAGCGGGTAAATCCACTTTGATGCGTATCATCTGCGGTATCTTGGAACAGAGTTACGGCAGTATCTGGATCAACGGACTGGATACGCGTGTCTATCGGGAGGAGTTGCAGAGTCTGATTGGCTTCCTGCCGCAGGAGTTCGGTACATACGAAAATATGTCGTCTTGGGAATTTCTTGATTACCAGGCGATCCTGAAGGGCCTTGTCGATTCTGATTTGCGTCGGGAGCGGTTGGAGTATGTCCTTCGGGCTGTCCACATGTATGATCGTAAGGATGAGAAGATCGGTTCTTTTTCAGGCGGTATGAAACAGCGTATCGGTATTGCTTTGATCCTGCTGCACCTGCCGCGTATTCTGGTAGTTGACGAACCGACTGCCGGACTCGATCCGCGCGAGCGTATCCGTTTTCGTAACTTGTTAGTGGAACTGAGCAAGGACCGCATCGTGATCTTCTCCACCCATATCATCGAAGATATATCCAGCTCGTGCAGCCAGGTGGTCGTGATCAACAAGGGCAGTTTGAAATATTTCGGTGACCCGGTCAATATGGTCGGCATGGCAACCGGAAAGGTCTGGCAGTTCGATATAGATAAGGCGGAATTTGAACAGGCATTGGATAAGTCAAGGATCGTTAACCATATCCAGAAAGACGACCGTATCCGGGTCCGTTATCTCTCCACCGCCTCTCCGTATGACGGGGCGGTACTGGTGGAACCGAATCTGGAGGACGCTTATCTCTGCTTGTTGAAAGGACTTTAAAAATTTATGATTTATGCGTCGGTGATAAATCATAAATCTCAAATCATAAATCATTATGACACTGAAACAATTCATATTTCTCTTGCCTCGTCTGGTTAAATATAACCTGAAGATTATCTTTGCCGGGAAATTCATCTGGTTTCTGCTGGCGGCGTTCCTGTTCTTTGGCTATTTCCTGTTCCAGATTGCCTGGAGCCGGTCGGAGGTCAACGAAGGAGTAGTCTATAACCTCCTGATGTTCCCCTGTGTCCTGTTGGTATTTTATCCTGCCGTGTTCGGCATTCAGAACGATGAGGACAGCCGGATACTGGAAATCCTTTTCGGCATTCCCGACTATAAATATAAGGTATGGGGTGTCCGCTTGCTGATGATCTATGTGGCGGTCTTTGCGATTTTGGTTATTTTTTCTTGGCTTGCTACGCTTTTGCTTTATCCTGTCAACCCACTTGAGATGTCAGCGCAACTAATGTTCCCAATACTATTTTTCGGGAACTTAGCCTTTATGGTCTCCACCATTACCCGTAGCGGTAACGGGACTGCCGTTCTGATGATTATCATCGGCATCGCTCTACTGATTTTCAGCAATACGCCTTTTATAGAGCGTTCTTTCTGGAACATCCTTCTCAATCCTTTTTCTATTCCCAAAAATCTTCTGCCGGTTATCTGGGAAGGAACCATTATCAAAAGCCGTATCTTCCTTCTGACTGCCAGCATTGTCTGGATGTTGATCGGCCTTCTGAACTTGCAGAAGAGGCAGAAGTTTATCTGATCTGCCGGACCCTGCACCGTACCGTCTCTATCAGGATGAGGCTTTGGTGCAGGATCAGTATTGACACAGTGGCGGATCGATATGAGGCGCAGCCTCATCCGGCCAAGGGCAAACCTTCCCTGTCGCTTTGAAAGACGGACGTTGGGCATCTACCTTACGGAGATAGTCGCCAAGTTCTTTGGAAAGGCGTTGAACGATTTCCGGGTGGCGGGTGCTAAGGTCGTTCTTTTCGCCGATGTCGTCGGAGATGTTGAACAACTCTTTTTTGCCTGTGCCATAATAGTAAATCAGCTTCCAGTCGCCATTGCGAACCGCACAGTTGAAGTTGATACCCGGACCGTCGTTGCCCCAGTTGTTAGGCATATTCCAAAAGAGAGAACGTCCTTTGGAAGAATCTCCCGTCCCGGTGAGCAGAGGGACGAAGCTGATGCCGTCGATCGGTTGTACCGTCTTGTAATCCTTCACTCCGGCCATTTCGAGAATAGTCGGGTAGAAATCTTCTATCAGCAGATATTTGTCGCAACGGGTATCCGGTTTGGTTACACCCGGCCAACTGACGATCATCGGTTCGCGGATGCCCCCTTCATAAAGGGAACCTTTGCCGCTATGCAGCGGGTAGTTTTGTGTGTACAACGGGCCGTCGCGCCATGCGGACGTAGAGGCAAGGCCGCCGTTATCGCTCATGAAGATAATGATCGTATTGTCTGCTTCCCCGTTCTTTTCCAACCAGTCCATCAGGTCGCCTAAACTCTTGTCCATCCCTTCGATCAAGGTGGCGTAGGCTGCCTCATGATCCGTCATCCCCTTCTTCTTGTATTTCTCGTAGAAACGCATGTCTTTGTTCAGCGGGATATGGATGGCATAGTGGGACATATAGAGGTAGAACGGCTGGTTGTATTTCTTCGCCTTGTCGAGAGCCTTGATCGCCTCCAATGTCAGGGCTTCGGTGGCGAACGTCTCCGTACCCCAATACTTTTCGAGGCCGGGGATGGACATCAGGGAAGTGGGCTTGCCATCCTTTGTATGGCCGTAATTCTCTTCACCCAAGTAACTTGCCAAGCCTCCGGCGGCATGACCGGCAATGTTGACTTCGAAGCCCCAGTGGTGCGGGTCTTCCCCCGGAGTATCAATTGCGCCGAAATGGGCCTTTCCGCAGTGGATCGTATGGTAGCCGCTATTCTTCAGGAGCTGGACGAAAGAGGTTCCGACGAAGGTATTGTTGGTCCCCGGAACCTGGCTGACGCCGTTATAGTTCCAGTCCGGTATGTCGAGCAGGCTGTCTTTGCGGTCGGTCGTCTTGTCCTTCTGTAGCGTCCAGTTGGTGACACGGTGGCGGGCGGCATTCGTTCCGGTAATCAGGCTGCAACGGGACGGTGAACTAATACTGCTGGCATACGCTTGGGTGAACATGACTCCCTGACGGGCGAGGCGTTCCATGTTGGGCGTCTCGTACACTTTGTTATAATGTGTCTTTTTTGTCCAGAAGGGCAGGGAAGTATCTTCCCACCCCATATCGTCAACCATAAAGAGGATGATGTTCGGCCGTTTGGTTGGCTGGTCGGCAGCCTGCATGTTTCCTGTCTGGAAAGCGGGAAGAATTGCTAAAGGCAATAAGATTCGTTTGTCCATCTTTTTTGTGTTTTTCGGTTTCTATTCCTGTGAAAGTCACGAATATGACAAAGGTACTCTTTACAGAGGAAATGGAAGAGGTCTTCGGATTGTTTAGTAAATATTTACATTTGAGGAGATAATTGTTGAATTATTGCTAAATATAGTAGTTTAACTATTCTCCTTTATATCATCAAGTCTACCTGTTGCCTGACTTTGTTTTATCTGGGTTATAAAGCCTTGTTGAGCAGCGAGACGTTTTTCCGCTTTAACCGGTTGGTGTTGCTGGCGGGGAGGTTATTGTATAATACTGTTTTGTTAACAACAAAGCACATTCTTTGGGAATAGCAGTAAAATCCGGTTCTTCATCGGCGAAAAAGGGCTTTCTGCCATGAGATGCGCGGTTTTTCACAACGAAGACGGTCGCCGTCATCGCGAGTTGCCGGGATCATGCACTATGAAGACGGTCGCCATGGCAACGAAGACGGTCATCACGGCGATGAAGACCGTCTTCATGCCGGCAAAGAGGGAAATCACCTTTGAGCTATTCAGGACTGCGGCAACATTTGTTTGCTACAGGCGATTCTCCGGGAGTTCGGCTTTTCCAAAATGTCAGGATATTCCGCTTTTCGATAACAAAGGAATCTTGTCTTTCCTTTTTCCTGCCGTGCTTGTTTTAGCGGTTGCTTATTAATTCCGGTCTGGAAGAGGAAAATGTCAGACACGAATCGTCCGGGATTTCATTCCAAATAGAAAAACCTTCCGATAAGGGTTATTGTCTGTTTTGCTAACATGGCTTATCCTTGGGGTTATCCCCAATAATTATCGGATGCCTCCTTGGTCGTTATACCGGGTATTCACACGCGCCATACTTTTTGTGCGTTGAACAGGCGGCGGAGAGGAACAAAAGGAATAATAACAGATGGTGCTTTTTCTATTCGTAACAGAATTTAGTATGGAAAGGAATGTGCCGAAGTTCTTTTTGACACATTCCTTTCTGAAGTTCTTTAATCTTTTTTTGCCGGCGGATAGTCGATCGTGTAGTGCAATCCGCGGCTTTCCTTGCGTTCCATCGCCTGTCGGGTGATCAGGTAGCCGACGTTGATCATGTTACGCAGTTCACACAGTTCTTTGGAGGCCTTGCAACGTTTGAAGAGACTTTCTGTCTCTTCGTATAGGATGTCCAGGCGGTTCCAAGCACGGGTCAGACGGGTATTGCTGCGGACGATACCGACGTAAGATTCCATGATCTGGTTCACTTCTTTCATGCTCTGGGTGATCAGCACGCGCTCTTCGGTGGAGATCGTACCCTCGTCGTTCCATTCGGGGATATCAGTGTTGAAGTCGTAACGTTCGAGGACGCTCAAAATATGTTTGGCTGCTGCATCCGCATATACGACCGCTTCAATCAGTGAGTTGGAAGCCAGGCGGTTTCCGCCGTGCAGTCCGGTGCAGGAGCATTCGCCGATAGCATAGAGGCGGCGGATGCTGGATTGTCCGTTCAGATCGACACAGATACCACCACATAGATAATGGGCGGCCGGGGCCACCGGAATATAATCTTTTGTGATGTCGATGCCGATGCTGAGGCATTTCTTGTAGATATTGGGGAAATGCTTTTTCGTCTCTTCCGGATCTTTGTGTGTTACATCCAGATAGACGTGATCTTCACCTCGGAGCTTCATCTCGTTGTCGATTGCACGCGCTACGATATCACGCGGGGCGAGAGACAGACGTTTGTCGTATTTCTGCATAAATTCTTTTCCGTCCAGCGTGCGTAGGACACCTCCATACCCACGCATGGCCTCGGTGATCAGAAAACAAGGGCGATCGCCCGGATGGAACAGGGCTGTCGGGTGGAACTGGATGAACTCCATGTTTTTGACTGCTCCTTTGGCACGGTACACCATTGCGATGCCGTCGCCTGTAGCGATCAGCGGGTTGGTCGTGTTGCGGTAGACCGCTTCGCATCCGCCTGTAGCCATGACCGTCACTTTGGACAGGAACGTGTCCACCTTGCCGGTGTCTTCGTTCAGCACGTATGCACCGTAACATTTGATGCCCGGCGTATGGCGGGTGACGATGATGCCCAAATGATGCTGCGTGATGATCTCTACCGCAAAATGGTGGTTGAATATCGTGATGTTGGGATGTCTCTTGATTGCTTCGATGAGGCTTAGTTGGATCTCGGCGCCGGTATTATCCTTATGGTGCAGGATGCGGAATTCGGAATGCCCTCCTTCGCGGTGAAGGTCGAAATCTCCGTTCTCCTTCTTGTCGAAATTCACACCCCAGTTGATGAGTTCCTTTATCTGATCCGGTGCGCTCCGTACGACCATCTCTACGGCTTCCCTGTCGTTGATCCAGTCGCCGGCAATCATTGTATCTTCAATATGCTTGTCGAAATTGTCTACCAGCAGGTTTGTTACCGAAGCAATACCTCCCTGCGCGAAATAGGTGTTCGCTTCTTCCAGCTCTGTCTTGCAGATAATGGCTACTTTTCCTTTATCGGCCACCTTTAAGGCGAGGCTCATGCCGGCGATGCCGGAACCGATCACTAAGAAATCGAATTGTTGTACCATAGTTTATATCCTTTGTGGCTGACAAAGTTAGGAATTAACTTATTTGGTTGTACCTAATAAAGGCTGCTTTTGTGTAAAATAGTTTCGGCAGAGGAAACGGTGCGGAGGATTTTCTTTTGATGGGATATACGGAAACATCAAAAAGAGCTTGATAAATTACGACCGTCTTGTCATTTGCCCGACAAAAGGTGAAATAATTCCGTAGGCTTTTGTGAAACAAATCATAAAGAACTAATTTGTTTTTCGAACGTACTCTTGTCCAATGCCTTGCTTTTCACCTTGCTACGGTAGGAATAGACCGTCGCCAGTGAATAGCCGAGAAATTGGGCGATACTGCTACTATCGCTTATCCCCAACCGGATAAGGGCGAAGATACGCAGTTCGGTTGACAGGATCTCTCCGGATTTGGGATATAATTTCCCTTCTTCGGTCATCAATTCATTGAAAGATTCGATAAAACGAGGGAATAGTTGCAAGAACGATTTATCAAATTCATTGTAAAAGTTTTTTCGTTCGTCACGTATGAATTGTTCTGATTTGATGGTTTTGAAGAGATCTTCCAACCGGGATGCCATTGCCATTTTGGCCAGCGACCGACGATAAGCATCCAGTTTGTCCAGGTAAATTACACATCGATTCAGGTAGAGGGCGATGTATTCCTCTTTGATTTTGCTGGCTTGGTTTAGTTCGTTATTAATGGCTTGCAGTTGCTTGTTGGTGACACTCAACTCTTTCCGCATGGAAGACAGTTTTTTCATTTGCCGATACAGGTAGACGATTGTTATCAATAATAAGAAAGATAAAAAGCTAACGCTGATCAATAATGTGCGCGATATTTGTTTCTCTTTCTCTATTTTCAGGTTATATACCTTGTCAACGATCGGGAAAAACTCTGTCACTTCCACCGAGCGAAGCCGGGCATTACAAGCGACGGCATCTTCCATCGAACAGCTCAGATAGCGATAGGCCCGCTCGATATCGCCTTTTTCAAAAAGTAGCAGAGCCAATTTTTGTAAGGAGGTATATTCACGTTTGGCCTCTTTCAGGTCGGCAATGGCTGTTTGTGCCAGATAATAGATTTGTTTTTCTTTATTCCCTTTCCGGGCGTAGGCTTGTGATAGGTTGTATAAGAGGAAAACCAGTGAACCTTGATTTTCCACATGCTCTAATTCTTTATTGATGAGCTCGATGGCCTTGTCCGGTTCTCCGTCAACAATCATTTTATCGGCCAACACGATGTTATGGTCGAGTTTGTTGTTGGTCTGGGATAATATGGAATCACGGTAAGCATTCGTTTTTTCGATATATTTGTATCGTTCGTCGGTTCTGGTATAGTCGGCAATCCAACCGTAATAACTGCGGCAAGCGTAATAATAGTAGAGCAAAGAGCTGTCATCGAGCTGTTCCAGTTGTACCTGCTTGAGCAGTTCACCTACCTCGTTGTAGAGCCCCATGATACCTAAAACTTCGGCTCGCGCAATCCATTGCTGATTATCGTATTGGGTATTCTTGAGGACCGGCAGTAGTTCTTCCCTTTTTTTTAAGATATGTAAAGCTGAGTCTGCCTGGTAATGGAGATAAAGGCCGTACAGGGCACTGTATAGCTGGTATTTGTCGGTCGCTGACGAGGAGGCACGTATTTGTTTTTTGATTTTGTCTATTTCATGTTCTCTCTGTTTTTGGAAATCAGTTTTTCTCGCGATTGTACGATCCAGCTCTTTAAGTAAAGAACCGATCGATTTCTCGTTGCCGGATGCAAAAGCTGGCTGTATCGACAAAAAGAAAAGGAAAAGGTAACATATCGTGCTTCTCATTGTTGATTCATTTGTGGCAAATTTAAGGAAAAAACTTTTAATCCGGTTTGATTTTTCATTGAAGATAGATTATTTATGATTCTGTTTTTCAATGAAAAAAATGTTTTATCTATTTTGATTTTTTTTCTTGATTGTTTTCTTGGTGTTCCTTCCTGCTACATTTGCCATCATTCACCAACAAATAGTTCCATGAAAAAGATAATTGTAACCTTTGTGTTAAGTTTAGGCTTTTGCCTGCCTGTTTGGTCAAAAGTAAAAATCCAAAAAGCCGAACCTGCTTTCTGGTGGTCGGGGATGAAGAATCCTGAGCTACAAATTTTATTATACGGTACGGACATAGCGACTGATAGCGTATCGATAACCGCATCCGATATCCGTGTGAAAGAAATCGTGAAATTACAAAATCCGAATTACTTGTTGCTTTATCTGGATTTGTCGGAAACGGCCCCGCAGCAATTCGATATCCGACTGACAAAAAACGGAGAGCAAACGATCATCCCGTATCAGATAAAGGCGCGTGAAAAAGACTCATCGGCTCGGGAAGGTTTTCATGCTTCGGATGTCTTGTACTTGGTCATGCCTGACCGTTTTGCGAATGGCAACCCGGAAAATGATGTCGTTCCGGGAATGCGCGAGTCGAAGGTGGATCGTGCGGATATGTATGCCCGTCACGGAGGAGACCTGAAAGGGATAAAAGACCATCTGGATTATTTCACCGATCTGGGCGTTACGGCCATCTGGCTGAATCCTATCCAGAAGAATGATATGGGCGGCGGTTCCTATCATGGGTATGCTATTACTGATTATTATGAAGTCGACCCCCGTTTCGGTGACAATGAAGAGTTTCGGCAATTGGTACGTGCCGCACATGAGAAAGGGCTGAAGATCGTGATGGACATGATTTTCAATCATTGTGGAAGCGAACACTTTTTCTTCAAGGATAAACCGTCGGACAACTGGTTTAACTTCCAGGATCATTTCGTCCAGACCGGCTATCAGACGATGCCGCAGATGGATGTCCACCGTTCGGACTATGACAAAGTAAAAAATGTAGACGGTTGGTTCACTCGGTCAATGCCCGATTTGAACCAGCGCAACAGGCATGTTGCCTCTTATCTGATCCAGAACAGTATCTGGTGGATTGAATATGCCGGGATCAACGGTATCCGCCAAGATACGCATCCGTATGCCGATTTTGACATGATGGCGCGCTGGTGTAGGGCAGTCAATGCCGAGTATCCCGATTTCAACATCGTGGGAGAAACATGGGTAGGAAGCAATGTGGGGGTCTCTTTCTGGCAAAAAGACAGCAAGGTAGCTTATCCCCGGAACTCCTGTCTGCCTTCGGTTATGGATTTCCCATTGATGAATATCATGTCGTCGGCGTTTGGCTGGAACAACGGCTTGGCTTCCATCTACGATTATCTGTCACAGGATATTGTATATGCCGATCCGATGAACCTGCTGGTTTTCCTTGACAATCACGACACATCCCGTTTCTATAAAGTGCCGCCCACAGGTGACTTGAACCGTTTCAAACAGGCTTTGGCTTTCTTGCTGACTGTTCGTGGCATTCCGCAGATCTATTACGGAACCGAAATACTGATGGCCGCAGACAAATCCGAAGGTGATGGAGCTTTGCGGCGTGACTTCCCGGGCGGATGGGCAGGTGATAAGCAAAATGCGTTTACGCCAAGCGGTCGTACCCTCCTGCAAAATGAAGCCTATACTTATGTAAGCAAACTGCTTAATTGGCGAAAGGGTAACGATGCGATTGGTAAAGGTTCGTTCAAACATTTTATTACACAGAACGAGGTCTATGTGTATGAGCGTAAGTACGGAAATCATTCCGTTGTTGTATTCCTAAACGGTTCCGAGGCCGATCGTACGGTTGACCTGGCTCCTTATCAGGAAGTCCTTCCCGCCCGCCGGGCTTACGATCTGCTGGACGGCCGCCATGTTGAGTTGCAAGGCTCCGTATCATTGAAAGGCAAAGGTGTCTTGATTCTTGAATTCGGAAAAGTAGATTAAATATATAGTAATTGCACCATGAAGAATAAAGTATTAACGTGGATCGTACTGCTTGGAAGTTGTACGGTCGGCTACGCACAACAGTTGTTGTCGCCAGACGGAAACCTGAAGATGGATTTTCGCCTTGATGCACAGGGAGCACCTGTTTATGAATTGAGTTATAAACAAAAAGAGGTGATCAAGCCCAGCCGTCTCGGTTTGGAATTGAAGAAAGAGGATGCGGATGCCGCGATTGACTTTGAGTTCAAACAGCGCAAGGATGTGAATACATTGGACAAGAAAACGAACCTGTATGACGGGTTCCGGATAAAGGACGCCAAGACTTCGAGTTTCGATGAAACTTGGCAACCGGTCTGGGGTGAAGAAAAAGAGATCCGGAACAACTACAATGAACTGGCGGTGACCTTGGAGCAACCGTCCAACAATCGCCACATTGTGCTCCGCTTCCGCCTGTTTAATGACGGACTGGGTTTCCGTTATGAATTTCCACAGCAGAAGGAGTTGAACTACTTCGTGATCAAGGAAGAGAAGTCGCAGTTTGCCATGGCAGGCGATCATAAGACGTTTTGGTTGCCGGGCGATTATGATACACAGGAATATAGCACCATGACTTCCCGCCTAAGCGAGATTCGTGGTTTGATGAAAGAGGCTGTCACTCCCAACTCGTCGCAAACCCCTTTCTCGCAGACCGGTGTACAGACTCCTTTGATGATGAAATCGGATAACGGGTTATATATCAACCTGCATGAAGCTGCTTTGGTAGACTATTCCTGTATGCATCTGAACCTGGATGACAAAACGATGACATTCGAATCGTGGCTGACCCCGGATGCTCAAGGCGACAAGGGGTATATGCAGACCCCTTGCCAGTCGCCGTGGAGAACGGTTATCGTAAGCGATGACGCCCGTAAGATTTTGGCTTCACGCATTACTTTGAACCTCAACGAACCGTGCAAGCTGGAGGATGTCTCCTGGATCAAACCGACCAAATATATCGGGGTATGGTGGGACATGATCACAAATAAAGGGACATGGGCTTATACCGACGAATTGAGCAGCGTGAAATTGGGCGAAACCGATTATTCGAAGAGTAAACCCAACGGACGTCATTCCGCCAACACGGCCAATGTGAAGCGCTATATCGACTTTGCGGCTGCTAACGGTTTCGACGCGGTTTTGGTGGAAGGATGGAACGAAGGTTGGGAAGACTGGTTCGGCAAGAGCAAAGATCATGTGTTCGATTTCGTCACTCCCTATCCTGATTTCGACGTGCAGGAAATTCACCGATATGCGGCCGGCAAAGGGATAAAAATGATCATGCACCATGAGACGTCGGCTTCTGTCCGCAACTATGAACGGCATCTTGACAAGGCTTACCAGTTCATGGTAGACAACGGTTATACCAGTGTCAAGAGCGGTTATGTCGGTGACATCATTCCCCGCGGTGAACACCATTACGGTCAGTGGATGTGCGATCATTATCTGTATGCCGTAAAGAAAGCGGCCGACTATAAGATCATGGTCAATGCCCATGAAGCGACACGCCCGACAGGTCTGTGCCGGACATATCCGAACTTGATCGGAAACGAATCGGCTCGCGGGACAGAGTATGAATCGTTTGGAGGCAACAACGTGGATCATACGACCATTTTGCCATTTACTCGCCTGATCGGCGGGCCGATGGATTATACGCCGGGCATCTTCGAGACACGTTGTAGCGTGATGAATCCGTCTAACACGTCGCAGGTACGCTCCACGCTGGCACGCCAGTTGGCTCTTTACGTGACGATGTACAGCCCGTTACAGATGGCTGCCGATATACCCGAGCATTACGAGCAACATGCTGACGCTTTCCAATTTATCAAAGATGTGGCACTCGACTGGGACAAATCCATCTATTTGGAAGCGGAGCCGGGTGACTACATCACGATCGCCCGTAAAGCCAAAGGGACGGGGAACTGGTTCGTTGGCTGTACGGCTGATGAGAATGGACATGAATCCCGTTTGTCCTTTGACTTCCTCGATCCGGGAAAGAAATATGTGGCTGTGATTTATGCGGATGCGGAAGACGCCGACTGGAAAAATAATCCGCAATCATATACGATCAAAAAAGGTATCGTGACCAACAAGAGCAAGTTGAACTTAAAAGCTGCCAGCGGAGGTGGTTTTGCCATCAGTATTCGGGAAGCGGATGGGGCGCAGGAGTACTGAAATAAGATGATAACGGGAATAAATCCGGAGAATTCTGCAGGGCAACCGCTCCAAAATCATAAAGCGTCCGTCTGTTTTCGCCACCGATACGGACTGACCATATAATGTTTTTGCCTCTTTTTCGCTGATGGCTATTTTTGGTGCGGTTGTCCTGTTTTTTGCCTATCTTTAGACGCGAAATAGAAAGTTTCCCCATGTGTATGAAAAATATATGCTTGTATGTTTTCTTGTCTGTTCTCTTTTTCTCCTGCAAAACAGATCCCGAAGCCGCGGAGCGGATGGACTTGGCGGAAACGCTGTTGACATCCGATCCGGACAGCGCATACGCGATATTGGCTAAGATCGACTTGCCGGACAAACTGAACGAACGGCAGTTCGCCCGTTGGTGCATGTTGTATTGCCGGGCGGCCGACAAGACGTATAACGATATGGCCTATACCGAACAACTTGACCGGGCGTTGGCTTGGTACAAACGTCATGGCTCGACCGAACAGCAGGCGTGGATCGGGCTCTACTTGGGGCGTTCGTATGTGGAAGACAAATTGTTTATCCCGGCAACGAAAGCCTATTCGGATGCCTTGGAGTTGGCGAAAAAGAAATATTTATACAATGTAGCCGGATATATTTGCAGCTATACGGCTGACTTGTACACCTACACAGGGCAAAGGAGTGAAGAACGGAGGAAATTTGAGGAAGCTGCGGAGTTTTTTAAACTGGTGGAGAATGAACGGAGTTATGCGTTTGCGCTGCGGGATGTCAGTCGGACATGGGTATTCGATGATTCTTTGTCGTTGGCACTGGACTTGATGTTGAAAGCGGATTCGATTGTTACAGCAATGAACGATTCGGTTGGGATGGCTTCGATTGCAAACGGAATGGGGAATATTTACGATTTAATGGGCGATATGGAAAAATCAAAAGCTGGCTTTTTTAAATCTTTGGATTTGGATGCGGTAGATCAAGCTCCGACTTATTTGTCTTTAGCAACACTTTATTATAATGAAAGCATTCTTGATTCGGCTCGGTATTATTTAGCAAAAGTAACAGCTCCTACTTTCAATTCTTATACGTTAATGGATCGATATTATTTGGGCTATTTAATCGAAAAGGAAGCTGGCGATGTAGAAAAAGCTCTTTCTTATTTGGAACAATATCGGGAAAAGAAAGATTCTTTATATAATGAACAGAAACAGGTAGATATCATTGATGCAGAGAAACGGCATAATTTAGTTGCTTTTGCCCGAGAGAATAATGAATTAATTGCAGAAAAACGGTTGGTGTTTGCTTTCGCAATAATTATTGGCCTGTTATTGATTGTATGGCATCAGATACGAGATCGAAAAAGGCTTCTTGAAATAAATCGACAACAGCAGTATTTGGAAGCTGAAAAGAAACGCCATAAAGAACAGGAAACAGAATGGGAAGACCACCTTCAGAAACTTATGGAAGAGATGGAAAGAAAAGCTGTTGCGCATGAAGATACAAGCGGATATAAGAAAGAAATTATTGCATTAAAATTTGAAAAATTGAAAAAATCATCTTTATATAAAGCAATAAAAGAACAATGCCGAATAACGGAATCCGGCACTGAACAAAAATTGGACAATGAGGAATGGAAAAATTTATTCCATCTGATTGATTCTCTTTTTCCGAATGTCAGTTTCTTTATGAAAGAAAACACATTGGGACTGACAAAAACAGAAACTAAGATCTGTTATCTTAGCTTTTTTAAACTGCGTTTAAGCGAAGAAGCAATTCTTTTAGGTGTCAGTCCCGATTCTGTCAATAAGTTTCGAAGCCGTACCCGAAGAAAACTTTGTCCAGACCAAAAAGGGTGCGATATCAACGAGATGATTATCCAGGCGGGATGGTAGACATATAATTTATTGTAAAAATAGGGACAATTCGTGTGGGACAGATCTGTAAAACATTGACTAATAGATATTTCCAAAACGTTAGAACAACTTTTGAATGGTCTACATGATTTTATGACATAAATGTATATTGTTTATAATCAGATTGTTATTAAGGTATATAATCTTTTATAGGATAGTTCTGTCCATATAGAATGGATATTGTCCATATCCCGATTTGCCATATTTTCTGGTATCTTCTATGTTTACATCCGAAAACACAAAAACAACAAAATAAAAGATTATGATCTATTTAAGAAAAATCGGATGCTTGCTATTAATAGCATTACTTTCGTTTCCTTGCTTCGCTAAGAAACGAATTTACTTACAAGGGAATGATAAAGGACCAAAGTCTGTTATCCCTTTATTGCCCATCCAAGCATGGCTTGAAGACAACAACAAAGACTTGTTGTTGGAGTTCTCTACTAATTTAGGAACCGTTCAAGTGACTGTGACAAATTCGGAAGGAGAAGTAGTTTATGAACAATCAGTGGTAACACAACCTTCAATTCTCATTTCTTTGAAAGAGGAGATAAAAGAAGGAAGCTCCATTGTTATTACAGACGGAGATAATTTAGTTTATGGTAAAATTTAATTAAAAGTTGTATTGAAATGAAGAAAATAGTATTAGGTACAGCATTATGTATGTCTTTTTTTACTATCTCATGCACAAATGAAGTCGATATGTTGACAGAAAATAACGACAATTTTTTAGATATTAGAGAAGATATTTGTGCTGATATGAAGAATGATTCTATCGTAGAAATAGTAGGTAATATAGGAATGAAAAAGACTCCAAAAATCAGAACTTATTCCTATGATGACGATATGGGACTTGATGGTATAAAAGATATGCCTGTAAAACTTGTAATCAAGCAAAATCCTTTTGAAAAGCGGTTTTTAACGTTTAAAGGAAAGAATCTTGAATGCAAATTAGAAAATGAAGAAAAAGATAAGGATGGTTTATCAAATCAGAAATTCTTTTTAAAAACTATGCCATTGACCGGATTATTTTATTTTACACCTCAGAAAGAGCCAGAGTGTTTATTGTCTTCTGGAACATATTCAAGCAATCCAGAGGTTCCTGTTTTATATGTGAAAAGTAGTACAAATACTACAGGAGCTACTTGGGATATAAAAAGAGGAAATTCAGATAATAGATCATTTGTATTATATAATGAAGATTTGCTGGAGCAAGGTTCTGGTGGGTGGATGGATGTGTATAATTTGGCATTAGGTGTTAATACAAATAATGGGAATTTAAATTTTTCGAAATATAATAAATTGAAAACGCAAGAATTTGAAATAAGACCGTGTGATGAATTTGTTATTACAGAATTACTACAGAGCCAGTATGCACAAAGTGAAATAATCAATAAGCCTGATGATATTATTGAAGAAGAGTATGAAAATAATAGTAGCTTACAACAGCAAATGTCTACAAAAATTGTCAGGAAGGCACAAAGAACATCTTCTTTTAATAGAAAAACAGCATTGACTTATAATGTAAGTACTTCTGTTAAAGTAGGTGCTTTTTTTGCATCAGGTCGTATTGAAACATCAGTCGGTGGAAATAATGAGTGGACCTATGGTGAGTCTGAAACGAAAAATGATGAGAGAGAGTATAACTTCCCTCTCGTTATAGCCCCATATACAAAAATTAAAGTTTCAATAATAATTACTATGAAAGAAGCACGTATTAATTACAGAGCCAAAATGCATGGAATAAATACTGGATATGACATTTGGGAAGAGGGTGTATGGGAAAATGTTGATTGCAGTAATATTCGGGTAAAACTTGAAGAATATGATTTAAGGACAGGAAAACTTACAGGACGAACGAAATTATTAGATAAAATACCAACTGTTCCAACAGGTATCAATTAATATTAATCAATAAGATGACATTATAAGTTGGTAGATAGAGTAGATTTAAATTGCTATATACTTATTTGTAATGCCATCTTTTTTATAGAGATAGGACATGCGAAAATACATTTATTTGTGTCAGATAGTATTTTGGTTTGGCTCTTGTCAGCCGGATATAGTGGACCGTGAAGAGGAGCAGCAAACCTCTACTGCATTTTCTTATGAAAGGGTGGAATATGTTTTCGATGAGAACACATATATGAAACGTACAATAAAGGAATATCCGGAGATCGTGATCGAGAATAATACTTCTGTGGAGCAAACTTATATAGACAATCCGGGAGATTATTTTAAAGAGAGTTCTAATTTCTGGAGTGCTAATGTTTGCGCGTTCAGTTATATTGACAGCCTGTTATTTGTAAAAACTCCTATTGATGTGGTGGGAGATCGTTTTGTATATGATGATGGAACGAAATGGCTTTATTCTGAAAAAGAACAAAAGAAAAAACCTTTAATCGAATCATCCAAAATCTTACAGATACAACCGGGACATAAATTGATAATTTATCCGAGTGTTACTTTTAAAGAGATATTCACATCTTATAAGGTGCATCTTAAAGGGGTGGAACATGGGGAGGAATTGGTTGTTAGGGGAGATTGGTCTGGAGTTATATTTTTGGATTATAACGCTGATTATGTAGATATTCCCCTATAATCCGATATATCAAACAGATAAGAGCGTGTGATATTTTTGGATATTCATCATATAAATGAATTTTAGAATGAAAAATATGTTTTTGTATCTTTTACTTTGCGTGGCCGGGATTTTGGTTCCGGCTGCGTTGATGTTTTATGTAGAAGGGAATATCGGTGTATTGATGTTAGGAGCCTATATTTTTATCTACAGACCTTGGATAGACAAGTTGCGCTTGGAAGCGAAAGGAATAAAAAGCAAGCGGGGTAATTTGTGGTGGAGATACCCGTTTTGGTCGTATGACTGCCAGAAAGAGCTTTATTCCAGATAGGTTTAAATGAGCCCCCGATATTATACGTGCAACCGCAAGCTGTGTTCGACTTCTCCATCATGGCTAAAGCCGGCTATCTGTTTCCGATCCGCGAGATGGAATACCGCCATTTAAGGGGAAATGGATCGCCTTTTGATTTTTTGCCCGATGGTTTGAGATAAAATGATTATCTTGCGGCAAAATTCAGGATATGGACAGAGTCTTTAAATCAAAAGTCGGTTGGTGGTATCATTTTATACTGATTGTGATGGCGGCAAGCACCATTGCTGCATTTGTGGGGGGAAAGTCTCCCGTGACGATGATCATGCTATTGCTGTTTACGCTGGAGTGCGTGCACATGTTGCTGTCGACTTGGTATAAAATAACGGCAGATGGCTACCTGATAGCCCATTGCAGCATCTTTCCGGAGAAGCGGATTCCTATTTCGGAAATCAGCGCAGTGGAAGTGACGGTAATGCCGGTTTCGAGTTACGCTTTATCATTAGACAGGCTGATCATTTATAAAGGGAATATGCAATGGCTTCTGGTCTCACCGGTCAACAAGCAAGATTTCGTGAAGTTGTTGCGAAAGCATAATCCAAAGATACAAGTCAAGGAGCCGGTTATTTAAATTAGATTACCATGAAAGCACAGATTCGGAAAAACCAAAAGGATTGGCACATATACATCTTTTGGATTTCCTCTTTTTATCCGGCTGACAAGGATGAATTTATCTCGATATTACAACAAATAAATCCCAATATAAAACTTAATTAAATCTGAGAACATGAAATACGATGTTGCCATAATCGGGGGCGGTCCTGCCGGTTATACGGCTGCTGAAAAGGCGGCTGCGGGTGGCTTGTCCACCGTGCTTTTTGAGAAGAACGCGTTAGGCGGTGTATGCCTGAACGAAGGATGCGTGCCGACAAAGACTTTGCTTTATTCGGCGAAGGTGTATGATACGGTCAAACACGCTCCCAAATATGCGGTAAGTGCGGAGAATGCTGCTTTCGATTTCCCGAAGATCATCGCCCGTAAGAATAAAGTCGTAAAGAAACTGACAGCCGGCATCCGTATGAAGATGAAGGAGAACGGTGTGGAAGTGGTGGGCGGCGAAGCCGAGATCAAAGGCCGGGCAGCCGACGGAACGATCACTATTGCCTCGGGCGAAGCGGTTTATGAAGCGGCCAACCTGCTTATTTGCACCGGTTCGGAGACCGTCATACCTCCCATTCCGGGGTTGGCGGAGACGGAATACTGGACAAGCCGCGAAGCGTTGCAGTCCAAAGAACTCCCGGCTTCGTTGGTGATCATCGGTGGCGGTGTGATCGGCATGGAGTTCGCCGCTTTCTTCAACAGCATGGGAACGGAAGTGCATGTGGTCGAGATGCAGGACAAGATACTCGGGCCGATGGACAAGGAACTGTCCGATATGTTGCAGGCCGAATATGCCAAACGGGGCGTCAGGTTCTATTTGGGACATAAGGTGACGGCAGTGAACGGTGGCGATGTGACGGTCGGGAAGGATGGCGAGACGTTCGTTGTCCGGGGCGAAAAAGTCCTGTTGAGTGTAGGCCGCCGTCCCGTGACCAAAGGGTTCGGCTTGGAAACGTTGGCTCCCGAACCTTTCCGCAACGGCATCAAGGTGAATGAGTTCATGCAGACTTCCATTCCGAATGTGTATGCTTGTGGCGATATTACCGCTTTTTCTTTGTTGGCACATACGGCTGTCAGCGAGGCGGAAGTGGCCGTTGACCATATTTTAGGCAAGAACCGCAGCATGAGCTATAAAGCCATTCCGGGCGTTGTCTATACCAACCCCGAAATCGCGGGTGTCGGCAAGACCGAAGAGGAATTGCAGGCCGAAGGAACCCCTTACACCGTCAAGAAGATACCGATGGCGTTCTCCGGCCGTTTTGTTGCCGAAAACGAGCAAGGCAACGGAGTGTGCAAGTTGATTTTGGACGAAGACGAAACGATCGTCGGCGCCCATCTCTTGGGAAATCCGGCCTCCGAATTGATTGTCATCGCCGGTATCGCCATTGAAAAAGGAATGAAGGCCGATGAGCTGAAAGCCATAGTCTTCCCGCATCCGACCGTTGGCGAGATCCTTAAAGAAGCGCTCTGATAGTTATTCTCCCGCCGGATGAAAAAAGTTCCATAGGCATGAAACTTTTGTTCCATCGGCGGGAAACTTTTGTTTCACTTGCATGAAACTCTTCTGGAACAAGCATCCCTCTTTCCTTTTTACAGAGAAATCCATCCACTTTTGCCTGTGTTTCATTGAAAATATCTTATAAGATACTGAATTTATTACAGGTTACAGAAAAAATCACTTACTTTGCAAACTTAATAAATAGGCATAATTATTACTATGGCACAAGAAGATGTATTTAAGAAATTAGTTTCGCACTGTAAAGAATACGGATTCGTATTCCCCTCTTCAGAAATTTATGACGGATTGGGTGCGGTGTACGATTATGGACAGTATGGCGTAGAGTTGAAAAATAACATAAAGAAATACTGGTGGGACAGCATGACGCTGTTGCACGAAAATGTAGTCGGAATCGACTCGGCTATCTTTATGCACCCTACTATCTGGAAAGCATCCGGCCATGTCGACGCGTTCAATGATCCTTTGATCGATAACAAGGATTCCAAGAAACGGTATCGTGCCGATGTGCTGATCGAAGATCACTTGGCCAAGATCGAGGAGAAGATGAATAAGGAAGTGGCCAAGGCTGCGAAGAAATTCGGCGATGCTTTCGACGAAGCCCAGTTCCGTGCAACGAACGGACGGGTGCTTGAATACCAAGCCAAATGGAACGAGATCCATGAACGTTTCTCGAAAGATATGAACGACTCCAATTTCGAGGACTTGCGCCAGTTGATTTTGGACTGCGAAATTGTCTGCCCGATCTCTGGAACCCGCAACTGGACCGATGTCCGCCAGTTCAACCTGATGTTCTCCACCGAGATGGGATCGACTGCCGACGGGGCAATGAAAGTCTATTTGCGTCCGGAAACGGCACAGGGTATTTTCGTCAACTTCCTGAACGTACAGAAGACCGGCCGTATGAAAATACCTTTCGGTATCGCCCAGATCGGTAAGGCTTTCCGTAACGAGATCGTAGCTCGCCAGTTCATTTTCCGTATGCGCGAGTTCGAACAGATGGAAATGCAGTTTTTCGTTCGCCCGGGCGAAGAGATGGAATGGTTCAAGCAATGGAAGGCTACCCGTTTGAAATGGCATCAGGCGATGGGGTTGGGTGATGAAAAATACCGTTATCACGATCACGAAAAGCTTGCTCACTATGCCAATGCCGCTACCGATATCGAATTTGAAATGCCGTTCGGTTTCAAGGAAGTGGAAGGTATCCATAGCCGTACGAACTTCGACTTGGGGCAGCATGAAAAGTTCTCGGGCAAGAAGATCCAGTATTTCGATCCCGAGCTGAACCAAAGCTACACTCCGTACGTGATCGAAACCTCTATCGGTGTAGACCGTGTTTTCCTGAGTGTGATGGCCGGTTCTTACTGTGAAGAGACGTTGGAAAACGGCGAGACACGTGTCGTATTGAAGTTGCCCGCAGCATTGGCTCCTATCAAGCTTGCCGTATTGCCGTTGGTAAAGAAAGACGGTCTGCCTGAAAAGGCCGAGGAGATCATGAAGTCGTTGCGCTTCGATTTCCGTTGCCAGTATGACGAGAAAGACTCTATCGGCAAGCGCTATCGTCGCCAGGATGCTATCGGAACCCCGTACTGTATTACAGTTGACCACGATACTTTGAAGGATAATTGTGTCACGATCCGCTTCCGCGATACGATGGAACAGGAACGTGTAAGCATCGACAAGTTGCATGACATTATCTCGGAAAAGGTAAGCATGAAGAATTTATTAAGAAAGATAATGGAATAAACGCATGAAGAAATACCTGCATATCGCGTTGATGTTGTTATGTGTCTTCGTTATCTCTTCCTGTAAAGAGGAGGATGATACTGAAGCTATCGAAAGAGAAGCTTATAAGTTGGAACAGGACATTGCCTTCCAAGCCAAAGTGAATGAAGCCGGTTTTGAAAAATGGGCTTCGGAGGCCGGTAACGGATATGTCTTTGCCAAGCTGATTAAAAAAGGGGATGGCAAGAAAGCTTATTTCAATAGTCGTGTATCCGTATATTATAGAGGTTCTTTGACGGATGGGACGGAGTTTGATGCCCGCCTGTTTGAAGACGGTACGCCTTTTAAGTGTGCGGTCCATTCGACCTATGCCAATTATTCGACCGTCAATCCGGATGGATACGGTTCCGTCATATCAGGCTGGACGGTCGCTTTGCAACACATGGTCGAAGGGGATAAATACGAAGTTTGGATTCCGCAGCAGTTAGCCTATGGCGCAAGCGGTAGCGGTGATATTCCGGGCTATTCGACTTTGATATTCGAGATGGAACTTGTTTCGGTAGACGAACAAGCTGTGAAACCGAATTGAAATCTTACTTAAGTTCGTTTTTATATTTCTCACCAGAGTTTACCGCAGTTCGTATACTCTGGTGAGATTTTTTTATGAGTCTTTTTACTTTATAACAAATGTATCTTTCAATTTGATGTTATCGGAAGAGGCTCCGATGAGGACTTCAAACTCACCGGGTTCAACGCTCCATTCCATGTGCCTGTCGAGGATCTGGAGGTCTTCGGGAAGAAGCGTGAATGTGGCGGTTTTCGTTTCACCCGGTTGCAGGGAGGTACGTTCGAAGCCGCGTAATACGGAGTCGTAAGTGATAACGCTGCTGACTTTATCGCGGATATACAATTGTACCACGTCATCGCCACTACGTTTGCCTGTATTGGTGACATCTACGGTTATGGTTATCGGACTTTTCGAATAGGGCGTTTTCTGTTTGATTACAAGGTTCGAGTATGCGAAGGTTGTGTAACTTAATCCGTGGCCGAACGGATATAGAGGACCGTTTACACGGGTATTTCCTGAGCCGTTGGGACCTGCAAAGTATTGTCCGTCCTGTGAACCCGGTTTGAATGGAAAGTTGAGTTCAATCTGTCCGATTGATTTAGGAAAAGTGACAGGTAAACGTCCGCCGGGGTTGTAATCGCCGAATAGTGTCTGCGCGATCGCTTTTCCGCCCGACTGGGAAGGAAACCAAGCTTCGAGTATAGAAGGAATGTTACGGTCTGCCCAGTTGATGGTCAGCGGCTGGCCGTTGATCAGGACAAGTACTATTGGTTTGCCGGTGGCATGCAATTCTTCCAGCAACTGTTGCTGACGGCCGGGAAGGCCGAGTCCGGTGCGTGATTTGCTTTCGCCCGTGCAGGATTCGTCTTCGCCCAATACGGCGATGATCACGTCACAGCCGGCGGCGGCACTCGTTGCTTCTGAGATGCTTCTTTTTTCTTCATCCGTCAGGGGAGTGGGGATGATCTCGCTGTCGGGCCAGTTGGCATCTTTTATTTCACACCCTTTGGCGTAGACAACTTTGGCCTGATCTCCCAAATAGTCTTTGATACCGTCATAAACCGTAATATTGTCCAATCCCTGCGGACCGTAACGGCTGATCATATAGTTTGTTTCTTTTGCGAGCGGACCGGTAACAAGCACTTTCTTGCTCCGGTTTTTATTCAGTGGCAGCAGGTTGTTTTCATTCTTCAACAGCACGAGTGATTGTTTCTGGATATCCAGGACGAAGTCACGGTGCTTATCCGCACCGACGATCTTGTCGGCGGCTTTCGGGTCTTTTACATAAGGTGAATCGAATAATCCCAGTTCGAATTTGACACGTAAAACGTCGGCAACCATACGGTCGACTGACGCCATCGACAATTTACCTTCATTGACCAGTTGGCGTACAGGGATAATATAGTCTTTCGGGTGAGTAAAGTTTGTACGAACGTTCAATCCAGCTTCTACAACTTGGCGTACGGCTTCTTCATATGAATCGGCAACATGGTGTTTGGTTTGTACGAACTCTACGGCTTCGCTGTCGCTGACCACGTATCCTTTGAAACCGTATTCCTGACGTAGCAACTTGGTGAGGAAATAATAATTGGCTGTTACCGGCACACCGTCCCAGTCGTTATAACTGCTCATTATACCTTTCGGATGTGCTTGCTGGATGACTCTCTTGAAAGGATAAAGATGTATTTCATGCAATTCGCGAGGAGCTACGTGCGGGTCGGTACGGACGGCGGCATCACGTCCGCCTTTAGGAATGCTGTAAACGGCAAAATGCTTCAAGGTGGAAGCGACGCCGTTTTTCTGAATCCCCTTTACCATCTGTATGCCTAATTCACTTACCAGATAAGGATCTTCTCCGTAAGTCTCCAATACCCGTCCCCAACGTGGATCACGGGCTACATCCAGAATAGGAGCATACACATTGTTGTATCCTAACGCTTTTGCTTCTTTACCGGCTATCATTCCTGCCTGATGGACCAAATCGCGATTCCAGGTGCTGCCAATGCTGATGGGAGCTGGAAGGGGAGTTGCTTTCGTATGATTCAATCCGTGGATACCTTCGTTGGAGAAGTCGACGGGAATACCTAAGCGTGTTTCTTCAATGAACCAGCGTTGTGTTTCATTGATTGCTTTGACGTGGTTGCTGAACGGATATATCATCTCCGGTGTCCTGTGGCGTGCACTTCCTATACCGTTCAGTTGTTCGTCGATATTGGCGATGCCATCTTTCCAGATCTCGTTTTTCCATCCTTCAGTGGGCAGGGAATCTTTCAAGACGCGTCCGAAGCCGTAGAGGGTGGCCATCTGGCAACTTTTTTCCTCCAGTGTCATTTGGCCGAGCAGATCCTGCACACGTGCTTCGATAGGAGCTTTTGGATCTTCATAGATGTCTTTTATGCCGTTTTTATTGAGATCTATCCATCCTTTTTTGTAGATGGAATCTTTGGCTTGCATGGTTCCGCATCCCAGACAAACAGTTGCTAATAACAAATACTTAAAATTCATGCTTTTATTGGATATCGTAAATTATCAGTAATAAAAAAGGGGGGATGAGTGTCAAATTTACCGATTCTCCTTTGGCGTGTCTTTGCGGGCTTGATCCGCATCTCATACTACACTGATTTTACAGCCATCAGGAAGAGATGCCGGATCAAGCCCGGTATGGCACAAACGGATTTTGATACACGTCCGCCAAAAGGTCAGAGGTTCAATGGAAGAACGTTTATTTGGTATCCCACCACAGGCGTGTGTCGATTTTGTTGAATTCGGCTTGTGCGTTGTAGTTTTCGGTATTCATGGAAGCCTCTTTCGACGGATACAACAGACGTACAGGTGCATTTTCCTTGTTAAGTAAAGCTCCGTTCAAGCGGTCATCGTCCAATACAGGCAGGTCTGTACGGCGATATTCAGCCCATGTTTCATAGATTTGCAGGAAGTTAAGATGCATCCACTTCTGTGTGGCGATCTGTTCCAATGCCTTTGAAGCATTGAATTTGTAGGCCG
Source organism: uncultured Parabacteroides sp. (assembly GCA_910577325.1). Lineage (GTDB taxonomy): Bacteria > Bacteroidota > Bacteroidia > Bacteroidales > Tannerellaceae > Parabacteroides. Next base: position 172,583 of record CAJTMR010000001.1, on the reverse strand, counting down.
AAGAGGCAATCCAGCTATTTAAAGTCTCATCCGATACGTTGGTTTTGGCTATTTCTTCGTCCTTTCCTTCCGCATCACTGGTCTTGTAATAGTCGTAATAGTTTTGTACAGACAAAACTATGCCTTTGTTATAAAAGTCCTCCGCATTTCCGTTGTATAATCCACGTTGGGCGGCTTCCGCCAGACAAAGATAAGTCTCGGCTGCCGTCATGCCAATTCCGACCGGGAATTGGTAATTCTTGCGGAAAGTAACCGTATTTAGGCAACCGTAGGTTTCGCGAAGACTTTTTTCAGTACTTCCATTATAGTCGTTAATCAAAGCAATGGCCTTGTCGGCAGAAGCCGGATAACCAAGGATCTCTTTAGAGTCTTCATATACCTTACCTTCATCATCTGTTGCAGGCTGATACAAGACATACAGGCGAGGGTCGTTTGCCTCTTTGAACTTGTTGACCATCAACTCCGGTGCATACATATAAAAACCTTGTCCCGTAGAGTGACTTTCATTCATTGCACGCCATAGGGCGTCAGGTGCTGTTGACTGGCCTGAAACTTTGATATACGCATTGTCTTCGTTGGCTGTGATCAACTGGTCAATAGATAATTCGGACAGTACGGATTTGGTTTTTTCGGGATCTACGTTTGATATACGCATCGCATAGCGCAGGCGCAGTGAATTGGCAAATTTAGACCAACGCTGGCAATCGCCTGCATAGATGATATCCTGACGTTTGAATGTATCGTCTGAAGTTGCTGTTTTGAAATAATCGGCAGCCGTCTTCAAATCGTCTAACATATTGTAGTAAATATCCTTTTGCGTATCATATTTCGGGCGGAAAATCACTTCTCCTCCGTAGATAACATTACGTGCGGTAAACGCTTCCGAGTAAGGCATATTACCAAAAAAGTCACTGGCGATTGCCGTATTGAAGGCTTTCATCACCTTTGTGGCTTCGAAATATTTTTGATAACTTTTTTGTTCTTCGGATGATAACGTGGCATAAATCTTATCGATTTCCGTCAGCGTTCTCATACGTGTTTCGTAATAGTTTTCCCAACGTCCCAGGTCGTCGGTAATATTCTGATACAACGTATTGCGGTTTTCACCATCTTGGCGGGCCGTTGTTTGAAGATAGGTTCCCAGACGGCGGAATGTCAGATTGTATGTATCTACATAGTCGATAGCGATTGTTTGAAGCGCTCCTTGGGTAAATAGATATTCTATTTCGCTGGAAGTAAATGCATCCGGATTATCGTGTTTCTCATCCAACTTGTCTGAACAAGAAGAGAAAGCGACCATTGCGCTTAAAATGAATCCATATATTGTTTGTTTCATAGATTTACGTATTATGTTCATTAATTTTCAAAAAACTTAAAAACTTGTTTTAATTGCAAAGCCGAAACTACGAGCCGACGGGTAAGTCGTATATTCTACATAAGCATTGGTTCCGCTTGTGCCCAGAGTTGATTCCGGATTGATGTTGGGAACGCTCTTATAGATATAGAACAGGTTACTACCGATGAGAGAGATGTTCAAGTTCTGCAAACCGATTTTGGATACCCAGTTATTAGGCAGTTGGTAAGACAGTTTCAACTCACGCAATTTGATATACGTGTTATCATACAGGTTATCTTCCGAACCGTTCCGGTTATAACGTGAATTATAGTAATCGGAAGCCGACACGATGATATCATTCTTACTACCATCTGCCTTTACACCTTCTGCAATCATACCGTCATGATGGACGCGGCCTTCCAACGCATTGGCAGGAGCCGAAGCACTGTGGCTGTCTAAGGCCACTTTCTGGTTCGTGTTCTTGTCGATATAGTAAGCCAGACCGCCATATTCTTCATCACGACCGAACAAAGACTCTTTGCCGGCGCCTGTGGCTTTCAGGAAGTTGTTGGTGAATGAAAGTAACTTGCCGCCAAATGAACCATCGACGTGCGCACTCAAAGAAAAGTTCCTGTAATGGAAAGTGTTGGTGAAACCGGCCACCATCTTAGGAGCAGCGCTTCCGGCATAAGTGAATTCGGATTCCTGCTGGTAATTGCCATTCTTGTCTACGATCATGTTACCTTGGTCGTCACGCATCCATTTGCGGATGAATACACTGGGTGCTGCATATCCCGGGACAGCTTTGAAATTGGCTGCACTCCATGGGGAACCGATCAAGCGATCTTCCATGCCATCAATCAATGAGATCAACTCGTTGTGTGTAAAAGAAAAGTTCAATGTACTTTCCCATGTGAAATTTTTTGTTTCAACCGGCGTGCCGCTCAATTGAAGTTCGATACCATAGTTACCGATTTCACCGGCATTCATACGCATGCCTGTGGCTCCTGTAGAGGGTGCGACCGGTACGGTGATAATTTGGTTCTTGGTTTTGTTGGTATAGTAAGCCAGGTCGAAGCCGAGGCGGCCATTAAACAGGCGGCTTTCCAGACCGAATTCCCATGAATAAGTCTTTTCCGGAACAATGTTCGTAGGCGGAACATCGTTGCCGAAATCGTTGGTAATTGCCGAGCTATTGAAAGAACCATACGTATATTCCGTATTTGTAAAATAAATAGTCGGTGTCGTATTACCTACGATTGCATACGATCCTCTCAATTTTCCGTAACTCCACCATTCAGGTAGATTCAATGCTTCCGTGAACACAAAGCTCAAACCGGCAGAGGGATAGAAGAAACTGCGGTTGCCTGCGCTCAAGCGTGAAGACCAGTCGTTGCGGGCCGTCAGATCCAGATACAAGTATCGTTTGTAGGCCAGTTGAGCGGATGCGAACACGGCGCCCAAGAACTCGCCTCTGTCATATCCCGTATCTTTATTGGCTGCTTTCGGATCTTGTTTGTTATTATTGGTAGAGAACATGCCGTTGTATTTCAAACCGTCGGAACTCCAAGTCATACCCGTTTCGGCAATGTCTTCGCCGGAAATACCCAAGTTGGCAGATATGTCGTAATCTTCATTGAATGTTTTGTTGAACATCAACAAACCTTCGACATAGTCTTTTCTGTAGTGGTTGTCCGTTTTTCTGTAGAGGCCTTGCAAGTTGCTCATGTCCGCCGGGTCAGCATATCTCTTAAACATTTCCTTGTCTTCTTTCTTGTCATTGTAACGGTCCGTACCACCACGCAGGCGGAAGTTCAGGAAATCGAAGATCTTGACATTGGCAGACAACGAGGCGATCAAACGCTCGCGTGTTTGTGTATATTGATTTTCATTCTGCTGCCATAACAGATAGTTGATGATGTTATCGCGGTTTGAGCCGTTGATATTACTGATTGCATCTGTCAGGAAGTAACCTTCGTCGTTCTTATAATTATCCTTCCACAATTGGGTGATTTCGTTACGCGGCATCGGGAAATTGGATACGCGGTCAATACGTGTGGGTGGATTTTTGGTATCTGAAATGTTGAAAGAGACGGCAGCATCGAAAGTCAAACGTTCATGTACCTTGAAATTGCCGGAAAAACTGAAGTTATGTTTGTTCTGTTTGAAGTTTTCCAAATAACCGGCATAGTTCATATTGGTATAGGACAAACGGATGTTGTTCTTGTCGGAACCGTTCGTGATAGAGATACTGTTGTTGTTGGTAAAACCATCTTTGAAGATATCGCGATAGTTATTGGGCTGTGGGGAGAACGGGCGTTTTACGCCATCCCACCAAACCACCTCCGTTCCGTCCATACGCGGACCGAAGCTGCGGTAAGTAGTGCCACTGTAGGTATAATCTCCATTTTCGTTAGCTACAAAATAAGGTGTACTACCTCCACCGAACACGTTCTGAAATTCGGGCATGTAAGCACGCTGGTCGTATGTGTAAGAAGTTCCCACTTGGATGCCTAATCCTTTCTTTCCGCTATCGCCGCGTTTGGTTGTAATCACAATCACCCCGTTGGTCGCACGCGAACCGTACAATGCGGCGGCATTGGCGCCTTTCAAGATGGACATGGATTCTATGTCGTCTGGGTTGATATCGTTCAAGGCAGAACCCTGTTGTGTCTGGTCACGTTCGCGACCTGCCCAGTTAGAGTCTGTATCGTTGATAGGAATACCGTCGACGACGATCAGCGGACGCGTATTACCTTCTACGGAGTTGATACCACGAATCTGAATCTTCGTACCTCCCGTAGGGCCTGCGGCAGTTTGTGCGATTTGTACGCCGGCAGCTTTTCCATACAGTGAGTTGGCCACGTTCTGTACCGGAACCAGTTGGATATCCTCTGACTTGAGTTCGCTCATGGCATAGCTTAAGGCGCGTTTTTCCTTTTTGATACCCATGGCGGTTACGACCACTTCATCCAAGTTCTGTGTGTCTTCTACTAATTGGATGGCAAGAGAAGTTTGTCCGGTGTACTTGATTTCTTGCGGAACATAACCAATAAAAGAGATAGAGATAGTAGCACCTTGGCTTACTGTCAAAGAGAAATTACCGTCCATGTCTGTAATGGTTCCTTCATTGGTTCCTTTTACAGAGACAGAGGCTCCGGCAACAGGCCCGAATTCGTCAACGACAGTTCCTGTTACCTGTTTCTTTTGTTGACTGATGGTTAATGCCGTTTCCGGCTTGTTGTCTGCTGCATGCACCTGGGAAGGCGTGCAGAAAATACCGGAAAGTAAAAAAAGTCCGATAGGTCTGAATACTTTTTTCATAAACGAATTTTTAAGTAGATTCAAGAATTCTAAAATTTTTGTGCTGCAAATCTATTTGATTGTTAAAGGATGAGGTATTAATTTAAGAGGATAAGATGATGAATGCGGTTTGCGGTGGATTTTATTATTTTTTTGACGGATATTACTATTTTATTGTTTGATGGTCGCTCTTTCCCGGGTGAAGGTCTTTTCATCAGAGAATAGCGAAAGTGCGACAACAATGTAACGAAATATCATCTGTGTGTATTTTTAGGTTTGTCGTCCTGCCGGATATTCGTTTGGGGGATATAATTATATATAAACCTTATCATTAATTGTTGGAAATAGTTTATTTTTGCATTAAACACCTGAATAGTCATGAAATCCCAATGCTTATATCTTCTTCTTTGTTTATGTGTATTTTTTCCTGTGTCTTCGAAGGATTTATATTTCAGGCATATTGATTTGAATGAAGATTTTACGCAACCTTCGGCTATTTCCATTTATCAGGATGCCCAAGGGTTGGTTTGGTTCGGAAATGATAATCTGAATGTATATGATGGAAGAGTGGTGCGCTCCTTCCGTCTTTCCAGTTACTTGGAAGAAGTGGAGGATAATAATATTCATGGGATATGTGGAGACGGACATTCGTATGTATATATGTTGGCCGACAAGAAACTGATTGTCTTTGACAAACAGGCTGAAGCGTTCCGGCCGGCTGGTGTAGAGGCGCAAGCGTTGGAGTATCATGACGGGGTGTTGTATTATGCAGCCCAGAATAGAGTGTTTCGTTACATATCGGAGGGTGTAAAGGAAATGGTCTGTATTTTGCCCGATCCGGCGGTCGTGATAAAAGATTTGTTTTGGGAGGGAGATGTTTGCTGGATGGCCACCACACACGGGGTATATCATTATAATGGAAATACGTTTCAGGTGATGTTGGAAAACGAGTCGGCAACTTCTTTGTTTATGGATCATCTGAAGAGATTATGGGTAGGCACGCTCTCGAACGGGGTGAAGATGTTGGACCGGGACCGGTGGGTTTCTTGGCAAGAAAACGATCCTGCACGTTCCTTGGTCAATAATCAGGTCCGCACTATCAGCCAAGATGACAAAGGGAATATCTGGATTGGCACATATGACGGTATTACTATTGTGTCCGCTTCTTTGGATGATTGCTATCATTTATTGCATAAAGAACAGGTCTCTTGGTCGTTGAAACATTCTTCGGTGTATGCCATTTATAAAGATAATCAAGGAGGAATGTGGGTCGGGACGTATTATGGCGGACTGAGTTATTTCAATCCGGATACGGAAAATTATGTCTTTTATTCCAATATCGGTGGGGCAGGAGGTTTGAATGGCTTTTTGTTTGGGAAGATGACGGAAGACACGAAGGGTAATTTATATGTGGCAACCGAACATGGAACGCTGAATTGTTTGGATCGTAACACACGGCAGGTAAAACCTCTTGATGCGGTTTTGTCGGGGCTGCCGGCTTTTACCACCAAATCCGTCTGGTATGATGTCGAAAATGAGCGTTTGTATATCGGCACATTTCAATACGGCTTATACTGTTATTCGTCCGGCTGTCTGGAATCGGTAGGGACGGATCTGCTCGTGAGCAATAGCCAGTGTATCATTACCGATTTGATCCCTTGGAAGGATGATTTGATAGTTGTTTCTCAGGGTGGATTGTTTTTGCTGGATCTGGATACCCGACGGTTATCGCCCTTGTTTTCCGATCCGAGGCTTCGTGAGCAGACGGGAGGCATTATCAGGTCTGCCTTTCTGGATACGGAAAACAGGCTGTGGCTTGCCCCGGCAAACAAGGAAGTCATTTGTGTCCGTATGGATGATCAGTCTGCCGAGCCGATTCCTTCGGTGTGGGACAAGATCGGAAAGAAACCGGTACAAAGTATTGTCGGTGACGGACGTGGGCATATTTATTTTGCCGTGACAGGTATCGGCGTGCTGGCGTATGATCCGTCGGAGGGTTTCAGGGCGTGTTATGGCCGGGAGCAGGGGCAGTTGTTGACTGACGATTCTTTCCGTATGTTGGTCACTCCCATGGGACGATTGCTGGTTACTTCCAGCCGAGGTATTACGTTGTTGGACATGGAAACAGGGAAGGGAACCCATCTGTTGTTGGGAGAGTCTTCTCCCTTGCACCGCCTGAATGCCAATTGCGGTATATATCTTTCTCCTGTCGACAGCCTGATTTTTGTCGGTGGGGTAGAGGGAATGATAGCGTTGAAAGAAGCTGATTTTTCGTCGACGGAGGCCCCTTATGAGATATTGTTCAATAGTCTTTCTGTAAATAATATGCCGGTTCAACCTTCCGACCCTTCCGGTATTTTGCATAAGTCGGTTTTCCATACTTCCGGATTTACTTTGCCTTCCGCTCAAAACAGCATAACGCTGGGCTTTACTTCCACAAATTACCGACATCAGGAAAAGAACTTGTTTGAATATAAAATGGAGGGATTGGACAAGCAATGGACACGCACCCAGCATCAGCAAATTGTCTATACTTCCATTCCTCCGGGAAAGTATACCTTGTGTCTTCGTGAGGTGGGTGGGGAGAAGCAGATCAGCTTGTCTGTCCGGGTACGTCCGCCTTTCTATGCCTCGTGGTATGCTTTTGTGTTGTATGGTTTGTTGGTTTTTGTGTTTCTGGTCTGGTTGATTCGTTTTAACAGGAGCCAAGCGGTCTTGAAGGCTTCGTTGCAACTGGAGCAGCAGGAGAAGAAGCGTGTCGAGCAGTTGAACCAGATGAAGTTGAAATTCTATATCAATATATCGCATGAACTGCGTACACCGTTGACTTTGATAATTACCCAGATCGATCTTGTCCTACAGAATTACGATTTGGCAGGAGCGTTACGGAGCAAACTGTTGAAGGTACGGCAGTATGCTTCTCAGATGCAGCAGCTTATTACTGAAGTGCTTGATCTCAGGCGTTTGGAGCAGGGGAAGATGCCGCTTCATGTCAGTCGGCAGAATTTGGTCGTATTTATTCGTCAGCTATTTGATTCGTTTAAGGATTATGCTTTGATGAATCAGATCCAGTATAGCTTTGAGATGGTTGAAGACGACATATTTGTGTGGTTTGATCCGATACAGATGCGCAAAGCGTTTAATAACTTGCTTTCGAATGCATTTAAGTTCACTCCGAAAGGAGGTGCGATTCGGGTGAGTGTACTTCATTTAAAAAAAATTGTAGAGATACGTATCTCTGATACTGGCTACGGCATTCCCCGTAGCCAGCAAGCACATATCTTCGAACGGTTTTTCCAGGCAGATAATGCAGCAGGTGTTTCTTTGCCGGGAAGCGGTATCGGGCTGTCATTGACGAATGAGATCATCATGCAACATAAAGGACAGATCGGAGTGGAGAGTGAATTGGGTGAGGGGACTACTTTTACTGTTGCTTTGCGGTTAGGCGATGAGCATTTTACTTCCGAGCAGAAATCGGCGGAGGCACAACCGGTCGATATGTTGCTTGGGCAAGAGGTTATACATGAGAGCGATTTATCGGATTTACCGGACACGAATGATACGGAGAAATCATTTTCCGTATTACTTGTAGAGGATAATAAGGATTTGCTGCAAGTCTTGGAAACGGCTTTTTCTATCCAATACAGGGTCTATAAGGCAGAGGATGGGGAAGAAGGCATTCGTTTGGCAGAGGAGAAGCAGCCGGATCTTATTATCAGCGATGTGATGATGCCCGGCATATCTGGAACTGTCATGTGCAAACGATTAAAACGTAAATTGGAGACATCGCATATTCCGGTTGTCCTGTTGACAGCCCGTGTGGATTTGGAAAATGCCTTGGAAGGACTTAAATGTGGTGCAAGCGATTATGTCATGAAGCCGTTCAACATTGAGTTGCTTTTGTTGAAATGCCATAATATCATTACTACCTTGAAAAGCCAACAAGCCCGTTTTCATGCCGAGGTGGCGTCGGTCCCTTCCGAATTGGCGACCAACTGCTTGGATCAACAACTTTTGGACGATTCGGTGCGGATCATAGAAGAGAATATGGAGAATAAGGATTTTGACATTGACATGTGGTGTCGCGAGATCGCTATCGGCCGCACTCGGCTGGGTACAAAAATCAAGGCGATAACGGGAGTGACTTTGAACGATTTCATCATCCAGACGAGGCTTCGTAAATGCGCTTTCTTATTGGAGAAAACGGATTTGACGATTGCGGAGATTAGCTGGAAGGTCGGTTTCTCCAGTCCCAGCTACATGGGAAAAAACTTTAAGGAGCATTTCGGTGTCACTCCGCTACAATATAGGAAAGTGAAGCGGGGGTGATGGTACTATTGTGTTTCGTTGTTTCTGGCACACACCACCCCGCCCTCTGTTTATTTTTCATCCGGCAATAGCGGCCAGTTCGCATCCGGTCTGTGTTCACGGACCATGATGTCTTTCAGTTCCGCTACTTTTTCGGGATATTGATCCAGCACATTATGCCGTTCCGACGGGTCGGAAGCCAAGTTATACAGTTCGTAATAGGGCTTGTTGCCTCGAATATTCATGTGGACCAATTTCCACGGTCCTTTGCGTACGGCTTGGCGGCCGTTCAATTCCTGGAATTCGAAATAGAGGAATTCATGTTCCTTCTGCCCCTTCCGGTTTTCCAGGAGGGGAAGCATGCTGACGCCATCCATCTCCTTCTGTTTGGCTTTCGGACGGATGATTTCTTCGAAAGTCGGTAGTACATCCCAGAAAGAGCACATAAAGTCTGTTTCCGTACTCGGTTGGACATGTCCCGGCCAGGAAATGATCATCGGGACACGGATGCCGCCTTCGTACAAATCCCTTTTGTATCCGCGATAAATACCGTTGCTGTTGAAGAAATCGGGATCGGCGCCCCCTTCCATATGCGGACCGTTGTCGCTTGCAAAGATGATGATGGTGTTATCATATAAGCCTTTGTCTTTTAATTTCTGGACGATCTGCCCGACATAGACGTCCAGACGGTAGACCATGGCGGCGAAAGTGGCATGCGGATGGAATTGCGTGCAGTAACCACCTTTGAGGAAAGCCGGACTGCCCGGTTCAGTCCCTTTGTAAGGCTTTTCCGGATACATGCCGCGGAATTTCCGGATGATGCTGTCTTCCGGCACGATCAGTTCCGCATGCGGAATGATGGTCGGATACCACATGAAGAACGGTTCGTCCGGATTCATGTGGTCCAGGTATTCCAGTGCCTTCCCATGAATAAGGTCTTGCGAGTAAGTACCTTTTCCGTACTGTACGTTCAGGTTGTTGTCTTTAAGTTCCACCCGTTTGTCGTTATCCCAGAGGTGGTCGGGATAATAGCTGTGTGCCAGCAACTGGCAATTATATCCGTAGAAGGTGTCGCAACCCTGATTTTTGGGATCGCCGGTCGAACCGATATAACCCAGTCCCCATTTGCCGAAAGCGGACGTCTTATAGCCTGCATCTTTCATTACCTGGAAGATGGTACGGGCATCGGCAGGAAGCGGAAACTGTCCTTCCGGTTCGAGTTCGAGGTTGCCGCGTACAGGCGTATGCCCGCTATGCGTGCCTGTCAGCAGGCAGGAGCGGGAAGGGGCGCTGACGGTTGTTCCTGAGTAGCACTGCGTAAAGCGCATTCCGCTTTGTGCCAGCTTGTCGATGTTAGGTGTCTCGAATTTTTCCTGTCCGTAACAACTTAGGTCGCCATAACCCAAATCATCCGCGAGGATGAAAACGACATTCGGTTTCTTGTCTTTGTTCTTCTCCGCATGGATGAAAGGAGCTGCCATCAGAAGGCCGGTCGAAATTAGAACTGCTTGTTTCATGATATATGTTTTTTGTTAGAACATTCACAAAGTTATATTTTTTATAGGAAATAATTGCTTTTGAGCATAAAAATATAAAAGAATAGCATGAAAAGGCAACTTCGCACGGATGGATATGGTTGCTATCGTTGATTCGGAAGATGTATTCCGGTGAATGAAAAAGCGATTCGTGAATTTTTTGAAAGATTGAAAAGTCGTACCTTTGTGCAGTTGAACTGATAAAAAGAAAAGAACAGTGGCGAAGATAGTGGAAACCCCCTTGATGAAGCAGTATTTCGACATAAAGGCGAAACACCCGGATGCAATCCTGCTATTCCGTGTAGGCGATTTTTACGAAATGTATGGCGAAGACGCAGTGACCGGAGCAGAAATACTGGGTATCGTACAGACGAAAAAGGCAAACGGGCCGGGGCAGACGATCGAGATGGCCGGTTTCCCCCATCACGCACTGGACAGCTATCTGCCTAAACTGGTGCGTGCCGGCAAGCGCGTAGCCATCTGCGACCAGTTGGAAGATCCTAAGCTCACGAAAAAACTGGTGAAACGCGGCATCACCGAACTGGTGACCCCAGGTGTCTCTATCAACGACAATATCCTCAACCATAAAGAAAACAACTTCCTTGCCGCCATCCATTTCGGTAAGGATGTCTGTGGGATTGCGTTCCTCGATATCTCTACCGGCGAGTTCCTGACAGCCGAAGGAACCGTTGATTATGCGGATAAACTGCTGAATAACTTTTCCCCGAAGGAAGTATTGGTCGAACGGGGTAGCCGTAAACGTTTTGAAGAGGCTTTCGGCCCCCGGTTCTTTATTTTCGAACTGGACGACTGGGTGTTTACTTCGGAAGCCGCCAACGACCGCCTGTTGAAACATTTTGAAACGAAGAACCTGAAAGGGTTCGGTGTCCAGCACTTGAAATTAGGAATCGTAGCTTCGGGGGCCATCCTGTATTATCTGGACCAGACGCAGCACACCCATATTTCCCATATCACCTCTCTTTCCCGTATCGAAGAAGACCGCTATGTGCGCCTCGATAAGTTTACGGTACGGAGCTTGGAGTTGGTCAGTACGATGAACGAGGAGGGGACGAGCTTGTTGGATGTGTTGGACAAGACTGTTTCCCCGATGGGTTCGCGTATGTTGCGCCGTTGGATTTTGTTCCCGTTGAAGGATGTGAAGCCGATCCACGAGCGCCAGGACGTAGTGGAATATTTCTTCCGCCATCCTGAGGTGAAGGAACTGTTAGAAGAAAAATTAGAACAGATCGGCGACCTGGAGCGTATTATTTCCAAAGTTGCGGTCGGGCGCGTCTCTCCCCGCGAGGTTGTGCAGCTCAAAGTCGCCCTGCGTGCCATCGAGCCGATCAAGGAGGCCTGTACGGCAAGCGGTGAACCGAGCCTGTGCCGTATCGGCGAACAGTTGAATGCCTGTGCCCTGATCCGTGACCGGATAGAGAAGGAGATCGCGGGTGATCCGCCTTCCTTGTTGAACCGGGGCGGCGTGATTGCGGCAGGCGTGCATGCCGAGCTTGACGAATTGCGTGCAATCGCTTATTCGGGCAAGGACTATCTCTTGAAGGTGCAGCAGCGGGAAATAGAGCAGACGGGAATATCGAGCCTTAAAATCGGTTTCAACAATGTCTTCGGATATTATATCGAGGTGCGTAACGCCTACAAGGACAAAGTTCCTGTAGGATGGATACGCAAACAGACCTTGGTGAATGCCGAGCGTTATATTACCGAAGAGCTGAAAGAATACGAAGAGAAGATATTGGGAGCGGAAGAGAAGATACTATCTTTGGAATCCCGTCTCTTTAACGAACTGGTACTTTGTCTTTCCGAATATATTCCGCCTATCCAGGTGAATGCGAACCTGGTCGGCCGTCTGGACTGCCTGCTCTCGTTTGCCAAGGTGGCCGAAAGCAACCGCTATATCCGTCCGGATGTTAACGATTCGCAGGTGCTCGACATCAAGGCCGGCCGCCATCCGGTGATCGAAAAGCAATTGCCCGTGGGCGAGCCTTATATTGCGAATGATGTTTATCTGGACGATGAAAGGCAGCAGATTATCATTATCACCGGACCGAACATGGCCGGTAAGTCCGCTTTGCTTCGTCAGACGGCTCTGATCATACTGATGGCGCAGATCGGTTGCTTCGTTCCTGCCGAATGTGCCCGTGTCGGGATCGTGGACAAGATATTTACTCGTGTGGGAGCTTCGGACAATATTTCGGTTGGCGAATCCACTTTCATGGTGGAGATGAACGAGGCTTCGGATATCCTCAACAACATGTCTTCCCGCAGCCTTGTCTTGTTTGACGAACTGGGACGCGGGACAAGTACATACGACGGAATTTCGATCGCTTGGGCGATTGTCGAGTATATCCACGAACATCCCAATGCCCGTGCGAAGACGTTGTTTGCCACCCATTACCACGAGCTGAACGAGATGGAGGCTTCTTTTAATCGTATCAAGAACTACAATGTATCGGTCAAGGAGGTGAATAATAAAGTTATCTTTTTGCGCAAGTTGATACCCGGGGGCAGTGAGCACAGTTTCGGTATCCATGTAGCCAAGATGGCCGGTATGCCGAAAAGCATCGTGAAACGTTCCAACGAGATATTGAAACAGTTGGAAACGGAAAACCGTCAGGAGGGGATTGCCACGGAAGATCGCAGAGGCAGCGTTAAAAGTAAACCGGTAAAAGGAATCGCTTCGTCGGCGGATGGCTATCAGCTCAGCTTCTTCCAATTGGATGATCCGGTACTCAGCCAGGTACGGGATGAGATCAAGAACTTGGATGTAAATAACCTGACGCCGCTGGAAGCCCTGAACAAGCTGAGCGAGATACGAAGGATCATCACGGGAAAATAGTACTTTACGGGTTGCCGGTCGTAACCCTATGCTTTAGCCATCGTAACCCATAGGGTTACCGGCCGTAAAACATAGGGTTACGGATCGGGGGAAATGCTTCCTGTCTTGCCCGTGACATTTGTCACTTTTTCTTTTCGAAGTTGTTGGCTACGTCCTGTATGTCTTGTAGGGTGAATCTGCCTGTTATCCGGATGACCACATAGTCCGAATCGGTGTCGGCCAGCATAACCATCTCGTTGATGTGGTCGCCGTCCTGGATGATATGGAAGGTGGCATGCGTCTCATTGTCCTTAATGCGCATCAACTCTTCATGTGATCGGCTGATGATGCTGCCGAACTCTTTCTTCATCTGCTCCCGTAGCTCCTGTTTGTCGGATGTCACGATCTGGAGGTTGTTTATTTTTCCTTTCAGGTTCATTAGGTTGAGGCCTCCGCTTTCGATGTTGGGTATCATGTCGAACATTTTTTTGGAAATAAAGACGGAAGTCACATTGTCCATGTCGGCATATTTTTCGAACAGTTTGTCCTGAGCGAAACACAAACTCGTGCAGAAAAGAAATAAAATCAGGATTATGTTTTTGGATTTCATAAGATTAATCGTTTAAATGTTTGTTTAAAATGTTGTTTATCTTGTTTATCTCCTGTCCGGCGTTATCCACCTGGCTGATCCCTTTGTTGAGGTTTTGCGAAAGCAGGAGAAAGGCTTTCTCGGTTGCAGCGGCGGCGTCCCGGGGATTGGTGTAGGTGTCGGTTAGCCGTCCGTCGTCCCTATACGATGCCTCGTAGTGGAAAATTCCGATGCATAACAGGGCGGAGGCGGCAGCTCCGCTTAACCAATACAGCGTGTGCCGGCGGGCGAATGAACGTGCCTTCTGTTCCGTCTCGGCGGCCCAGGCATCGATCTGCTGTTCCAGCCTGCGGGAGAGTCCTTCGGGCAAGGCCTGTTCTTCTTGAAGGGCTTGATTGATCAGTTCGTCTATCTTTTTGTCGTCCATATCGTGTCAAGTATAATATTTATCCAGTTGTTCCCGTATTAATTTCCGTGCCCGGGAGAGCAGCACTCGTATGTTGACGGCATTCAAGCCGGTGATCTGTTCAATCTCGTCCATCGAGCAGTCTTCGATTCCTTTCAACCGGAGAACTTGCCGTTGGTTGTCCGGCAGGCAATCGATCAGATGGCGTATTTGCCGTACCTTGTCTTGTCTTTCCAACTCTTCGTCCGGCGAGGACCCGGCAGAGAGGGCGACGGCTTGCGTGATGTCTTCGTCGTGCCTGTTTGCACGGGGTGAGCGAAGGAAGTCGAGGCAAAGGTGTTTGACCAGCGTCACGCAGAAGGCTTCCGGGTTCCGGATATCGGACAGTTCTTCCCTCCGGTTCCATAACTTGTAGTAGGCTTCTTGCAGGATATCTTCGGCATCGGCTTTGTTTTCGACCAGCGCGAAAGCGATCCGGAAAAGTTTAGGATGGAGGGGGAGGAGCTGCCTCTTGAAGTGCTCAACATCCATTTTTGTGATCGTTTATTACTTTTTCGATCTCGGATGGTTTTATTTTCCCTTTGATGCGGATCAGGGCATTGTCATCTTCGTCGGTTGTCAGGATTATCAGTTCGCGGATGATGTCTTTATCGATGCGTACCATTATTTTCGTGTGGCTGCTCCCTTCGTTCGCATTGACCATCGTTTCGTAATTCGGGTCTTTCAGTTTCCGGATGGCGGTGCGGAGGTCGTCTTTGACGGTCCTGCTGCATTCCTCGAAAGAAAGGACTTCGATGCTCTTCACACCCATCGTTTCGGTGAACAGGCTGCTTAATTTCATCAGGAACGGGCCGACCGTTACGCGGGTTACGTTCTTTTGATTGGCAAAGTCGTTGAACAGTTTGTCCATGCTTTGGCCGTACCCTGCCTGGCAGGATAGAATGAGGATCAGGATTGCAATGTATTTTTTCATCTTTCCAATTGTATTATGTTATTTGATTCCGTTGCTTGCTCGAAGCTCTTCAATGCGCGCTATTGAGGAGCGTTCATTAGGAAGACGGGAACGGACAACAAATTGTTACAAGGAAAAGAAAAAAAATATTTTTTTGCTCCCTGCTATTTAAACAGGCGCTTGGACAACGGAGGTGTGTCAAAAAAACGATATTTGACACACCTCCGTTTGGTCTTGTTTTTGCAGTACTGCGGGTATTACACGGATTCTCTCACGAATATTGGAAATCTTTCAGTTTATTCTGTAGTTCCTTGCGTGCAAAGAAAATCCGGCTTTTTATGGTTCCTAAGGGGATATTTAGTTTTTGTGCAATCTCGTGGTATTTGTATCCGTTTAAAAATAAGGTAAACGGAATTTTGATATCATCGTTCAATTCTGCGATGGCTTTTGTTATCTCTTGCATTTGATATACTTTGTCCGGTGAGCCGGAAATGGAATCATTGATAATGTTCAGATTGTATAAGTCCGCATTTTGGTCGACCATTGTTTGGACACGTACAATCTTATGATAATTATTGATGAATATATTACGCATTACGGTCATAACCCAACCTGCAAAATTGACATTGTCTACAAATTTTTCTTGGTTGTCCAACACCTTTAATGTGGTATCTTGTATCAGATCCAAGGCGTCATCTCTGTTTGCTGTCAGTTTGATCGCAAAACTCATCATGTGTTCTTGTAAACCGAGTAATCTTTGTTGAAATTGAATCTTGTCCATAATACATGTTTTTTTTGTTGTTATCATTTTTCTGCTGCAAATCTATTTCTTTTGTCGGTTACAGTATGTTCGATAATGTACGGAAAGACTCAGGTATCGTTTGGCAGTCAGGTCCGAATTGGTATTCGGAGGATTTCAGACATGTACCGTACATTTTATGTCATGATAAGACATTCCGCTATGTATGAAAGAGAAAAAACGTATCTTCGCGAAGATTTACACCCGTCGGTTTTTCCAAAGTTATACAGGTTCGGTCCCGTCGGTGTATCGGATAATAAGTAAACACGTAACGATCTTTATTCTGTCATGGACACTGTTCAAACTACTACATCCAGGCCGCATATTGTCTGGCTGGATGTTCTTCGCCTTGTCGCAATCCTGATGGTGATTGCCATTCATTGTACCGATCCGTTTAACGCTTCGCCCGAGTCGCGTGCCGATCCTGAATTTAATTTCTGGGGGTCTGTCTACGGTTCCATGTTGCGTGCCAGTGTGCCTCTTTTTGTGATGATGACCGGATTCCTTTTGCTGCCGGTCAGGCAGGAGGCTTCTTCTTTTTATAAGAAACGTATTCCGCGTGTGTTGTTCCCGTTCCTGGTCTGGTCTGTCTTGTTCGATCTGGCGCCCTGGTTCATCCAGTGGGTAGGAGGTAGTCCGGAACTGGTGACCGGTTTTTTCCCCTGGGAACCGAACCCTTCGGCCTCGTTCGTGGATGCGTTGAAGACGATCGCCCTGATTCCGCTTACTTTTACGGTCTATGCCACACCGATGTGGTATATCTATGTGCTGGTCGGGCTTTACCTGTATATGCCGATCTTTTCCGCCTGGGTGGAAAAGGCGTCGGAGGGGGCGAAGCGAATGTTTCTGGTGCTTTGGTCCCTGTCGCTGTTCATTCCTTATCTGACGGAGTTCGTTTCGCGTTACCAGTTCGGAACCTGTTCGTGGAACTCATTCGGCCTGTTTTACTATTTTGCAGGTTTCAACGGTTATTTGCTGTTAGGGCATTATTTGGGGAGAGGAACCGACCGTTCGCTCGGTAAGACTTTGTCGGTGACGATTCCGCTGTTTCTGGCAGGCTATTTTATTACATTAGCCGGTTTTCGTTATATGACATCCGACCCGAATGTGAGTGAGGAGGGGATGGAGTTGTTCTTTACTTATTGTTCGCCTAATGTGCTGTTGATGACGGTTGCCGTTTTCTTGCTGGTACGGAAGGTACGGGTCACTTCGCCGGTTATTTGCCGTGCCCTTGCCAATTTGACCAAATGCGGTTTCGGCCTGTATTGCGTGCATTATTTCTTTGTCGGCCCGTCCTATCTGTTTGCACAATGGATCGGGACGCCTGTTCCGGCGTTGGTCCCTGTTTCAGCCGTTCTTACCTTTATCTGTTCATGGTCATTTACTTATCTGGTAAGTAAGTTGCCTTATGCGAAATATATCATCGGCTAAAGCGCTTTCTTCTTGCTGGGCTGTTTGTGCAAATGATGTTAAAGAGGTATTCGAAGTGAATAACGTATCTGTTTTACCTCTATTTTTGTGTTGTAAAACATAATTATGCAATATCAATGCGGGTATGTTTTGCATGAATCGTTTTAAATAAGAAGAGAGAAGCTATGAAGAAGGTTTTTAGAAAATGCCTCAGATACCTTGAAGTATTGGGGGAATATGGAATACAGAAATATGGTGTGAAATAAGAGGTAAATGTATGTTTGGTAAGGAATGCCGCTTGCGGCATTCCTTTTTTATTTCTTGGGAATGGCGTTTCCGATATGTTGGTTATGCCGTTCTGCAGGGTGGATGCGAGTGACTACCACTTATTATACAGCACCACTTCGCGCGATCCCCGTACGCTCATTGTCGGGAACCAGATGTCGTTTGCTGTCAGGCCGCATTCCTCGACGGCTTGCAGGCAGTATTCCAGTTTACCGAAATCCGCATCGACGTTGTTCGTGCCGAAAGTGAATTTGATTCCGCGTTCTTTGGCTTTGCGGATGATGTCGAAGCTCGGGATCTTGTAGCGTGTGTTGATTTCGAGTGCAATGTCGTATTTGACCAATACGTCCAATATGCGGTATACACGCTCGTCAGTCCAATATTTGGCGTACTCCGCATTCAACTCTTCGGGCAGGAAGGTCGGATTGGCATAGATATCGGCAGGCTCGTTGGTAAGGATCTTGACGGTCTGGTCCACCAGGTGGTCCATGTATTGTTCGTTCGTTACACCGTCGTAGTGTACTTCTTCGGGGCGGTAGATGCGGGACAGCCGGCCTTTATGGTCTATGATGGTCATACCGTCGGTGAAGAGATAGTCGAAAACACCTAAAGCCTGTTGCGAGAAAGTGGCTGTCCATTTGCGCCCTTCACCTTGCACGCCGCGCAGGAATGGCATGTCCTTTACTTCGTTGTAGTATTCGTACACCTCCTTATCGTCGGCAAGCATACGTCCTACGCCGCCTTCACCGGCATTGGGGGCTACACCATAGTTGATACCGTAGTTCATTGACATGGCTTGTGCCATCTCTTTCGTCAGACCACCTTTCAAATGTACGTGGTAATCTATCACGGGAAAATCTTGCTGTTGGAAACGGATCACCGCATCGTTTTGCTCGTCTATCCGCGGCATGGTGTCTGCTTTGTTGACCACGTCTTTTTTCAGGCGTGTCATGTGGAGGTTGCGGAAAGTGACCTTCCCGCTTATTCCTTGTAACACGATGGAGCCTTGGCTGAGCAGTCGTCCGGCATATTTTTCCGTCCGGTAGGGATGTTCGGGTTCGGTATAGCATACTACGGCAGTGTCGTTGATGGCGACCGATATGTTATGTCCGCGTACGGTGATCTCGAAGTCGAACCATTTCCCGTCTTCCGCCAGCGAACGGTAGAGGTTACGCACGGAGGTGAGGCTTCCGCTCTTGCGTGTACCGTCGATAGGTCCGTTCCGGAACGCTACTTCATAGCCTGATTTTCCGTCGCTGTGGAATAGGAGAGCCGCTTCCGCGTTTTCTTCGGTGAGTGCCTGTCCCGTGAGCACGAAGTTTTTGTACTTACCTTCGGCAAACCAAGTCGATCCGGTTTCCACGGTTATTTCGTTTCCTTCGGCAATCCCCGCTTCGGGGTTGCTAAAGCGGTTTAACGGTTCTGCCACGTCGTATCGCACGCAGCCGGCAAATCCCAGGATACAGATCAAGACTGCCATGAATGTCGTTCCGGTTTTATACATCATAATTGTATTTGTTTTAGTAAATTATACATTGAAACGGAAGTGCATGATATCACCGTCCTGCACGATATATTCTTTTCCCTCAACGCTCATCTTTCCGGCTTCTTTTACGGCAGATTCCGAGCCGTAGGAGATATAATCCTCATATTTGATGACCTCGGCGCGGATAAAGCCTTTTTCGAAATCGGTATGGATCACGCCGGCACATTGCGGGGCTTTCCAGCCTTTTTCGAATGTCCAGGCACGGACTTCCTGTACACCTGCCGTCAGATAAGTTTGTAAGTCGAGCAAGTTGTAAGCGGCTTTGATCAGACGGCTAACCCCGGACTCTTCCAGACCGATTTCGCTTAAAAACATCTGACGTTCTTCGTATGTTTCAAATTCAGCGATTTCGCTCTCTATCTTGGCTGCAACGACCAGGATTTCCGCGTTTTCATCTTTTACCGCCTCGCGTACGGCTTCTACATATTTATTACCGTTTACGGCACTGGCTTCGTCTACGTTGCAAACGTACATGACCGGCTTGCTGGTCAGCAGGAATAGTTCGCGAGCGATCTTCTGCTCGTCTTTTGTATCAAAAGTAACAGTACGGGCGCTTTTTCCTTGTTCCAGAGCCTCTTTGTATTTTATCAGTACTTCATAGGCCTGTTTAGCCTGCTTGTCACCACCTGTCTGTGCCTGTTTCTGTACTTTGGCAATACGGCTGTCAATGGTTTCCAAGTCTTTGATCTGCAATTCGGCATCAATGATTTCTTTGTCTCGGACCGGATCAACACGACCGTCTACGTGGACGATGTTGTCATCATCGAAACAACGTAATACATGAAGGATTGCATCTGTCTCGCGGATGTTGGCGAGGAATTTATTACCTAAACCTTCCCCTTTGCTGGCGCCTTTTACTAATCCGGCAATGTCCACAATCTCTACTGTAGTAGGGACGATTCGTTGCGGATTGATCAACTCTGCCAGCTTGTTCAGACGGTCGTCCGGTACGGTAATCACGCCGACATTCGGTTCGATCGTACAGAACGGGAAGTTAGCAGACTGTGCTTTTGCATTCGATAAGCAGTTGAAAAGAGTGGACTTGCCTACGTTGGGAAGTCCTACGATGCCACATTGTAATGCCATAGATATATGTATATTGTTTTATTATTTTTCCGACAGCAAAGATAACCATTCTTTCTTGGATATGTGCAATTTTCATATTTTGAAGAATTTATTCTGTACTGTGTGCCTTTTGTTGCAGCTCCCTTTATATTTTTGCGTATCTGTTTCTGGCATCAAAAGAGGGTGATGTCGAATAAAATGGAAAAAGATGATTTTTTTTGAAAGGAATCGGACTGTGGCGTGTCTAAATGGATAGAATGTAAAACGGATAAATGATGGACAACAAAGAACGAGCATTTACTGAAATGGTCAGCAAGTATAAAAAGACTATCTATACTGTCTGCTACTTCTTTTCGAATGATAAAGATGTGGTACAAGACTACTTTCAAGAGATACTGATGAACCTTTGGAAAGGCTTTGATGGCTTTCGGGGGGAGAGTGGCTTGAAGACATGGATATGGCGTGTTAGCTTGAATACTTGCACGAATCAAGAACGGAAGAAGAAACGTAGTGTACAGACGGTTCCTCTTTCGGTCGATATTGACTTGTACAACGATACCGACGCACATAGTAAACTTATTCGGCAGTTGTATGACCGCATTAGCCGACTGGATGTCTTCGATCGTGCCATCATTCTCCTTTGGCTGGAGAATATGAGTTATCAGGACATAGCCGACATAGTCGGCATATCGCTGTCTGCTGTCACCACCCGTCTGTTCCGTATCAAGGAGCAGTTGAAAGCGATGTCTAACAATTAAAAAAAAGATTATGTCACAAGAAGTAAACTTCACAGAATTGCAAATTTTGAAAGAACAATTTTCCGTATTCAGCCAGAAGTTGGAAAAACAGGCTATCATCAATGAAGATATGCTCAAAAAGGCTATGACACGGAAACTCTCTTTTGTGGAACGAGATTATCGAAAGATCATGCTTATCTGCCTGATTGCTGTTCCCATATTGACTATGCAGTTTATTTTGATGGATTTCCATTGGGGATTTATCTTGTTGATGGATTGCATAGCCCTTGCAGAATTCTATTTGAACAAAAGATGTTATCAGGTGCTGATACCGCGGCAACTGCTTGGTCTTAGCATGACCGAGGCGACGGAACGAGTAACCAGATATAAACAGTTGCGGCTACAAGCCCATAAGATTTTGGCAATCCCGACTGTTGTTTTAGTTGTATGGACTGTCCTTATAGCCTGTGGTTATAGTTGGAATCTACCTATTATTGCAATGATCGTTTGTGTACTGGCAGTGGGGCTTTCATTGCAACTGAATGCCGAGAAGGAAATCCGTAAGAAACTGAATGATGTGTTGAAGCATATTAAAGAATTGAATTCATAATCTGGGTTATGAATGTGAGATATAACTCTACTTACGGATAACTCTCACTATCTGTTGGGGGCAAGAGAAGTAACCGGATGCAGAAGAGGCAGATTAACGCAGATTTATTCATTTAGATTGGCAATTAATATATCTGCGTTACTCTGCGCTTGTCTGCGTGATTAATGCGCTTCCAGCCAGTTTACCCCTTCACCGCATTCGGCGATCAGGGGTACTCGCAGTTTGATTGCATTTTCCATTTCATCCAACACGATTTGTTTTACTTTTTCCTGTTCGTCTTTGTAGACGTTAAAGTTCAGTTCATCGTGTACTTGCAGGAGCATCTTGCTCTTCAGGCCTTCGGCTTCGAAGCGGTTGAAGATCCGGATCATGGCAACCTTGATGATGTCGGCTGCACTGCCTTGGATCGGGGCGTTGATCGCGTTTCGTTCGGCATATCCCCGCACGATGGCGTTATGGGATTTGATGTCCGGCAGAAAACGTTTCCGCTTGTAGATGGTTTCTACATATCCTTTTTCTTTTGCTATCTCAATACTTTCGTCCATGTAGGCGCGGATGTCCGGATAAGTCTTGAAGTAGCCTTCGATCAACTCTTTCGACTCTGCACGGGGGATACTCAGCCGTTCGGCCAACCCGAATACGGAGATTCCGTAGATAATGCCGAAATTGGCCGTTTTTGCTTTCCGGCGCATGTCGGAAGTGACTTCTTCAACCGGAATGCCGTATATCTTGGCCGCTGTGGCAGCATGGATGTCGGCTCCGCTGCGGAAGGCTTCTATCATGTGGGTGTCTTGGCTCAGATGGGCCATGATGCGAAGTTCGATCTGCGAATAGTCGGCGGAGAAAAAAATACAGTCTTCGTTTTCGGCTGTAAAGGCTTTCCGGATTTCACGTCCCAATTCATCCCGTACCGGAATATTTTGCAGGTTCGGATTGGTGGAACTGAGGCGGCCGGTCGAGGTGACTGCCTGGTTGTAGGAGGTGTGGATCTTGCCGGTCTCCGGGTTGATCAGTTCGGGCAGTGCGTCGATATAGGTGCTGAGCAGTTTTTTCAGTCCGCGATATTCGAGCAGTTTTTCCACGACGGGGTGTTTGGAACGCATTTTTTCCAATACTTCTTCACTCGTGCTGTAGCTACCTGTCTTCGTCTTTTTCGCTTTCTCTTCTATCTTGAGATGGTCGAAAAGAACTTCGCCTACCTGGCGGGCCGAGTTGATATTGAACTTCATTCCTGCCAGTTCGTAAATCTCCTTTTCCAACTTTTTCAGTTCGGCTGTCAATTCCTCGGACGATTGTTTCAAGGCGACGGTGTCGAGCGTGACTCCCGTATACTCCATTTCGGCCAATACATATATTAAAGGCATCTCGATATCGTAGAAAAGAGACTCAAGCCCTTCTTTCTTCAGGCAGGGAGCAAAATAGTTTTTCAGCTTGAGTGTGATGTCTGCATCCTCGGCGGCATATTCGGCTACCTGGGCAACCGGGACATCGCGCATGGTAAGTTGCTTTCTTCCTTTCGGCCCGATCAATTCTTCGATGTGTACCGTTTTATATTTAAGATACGTTTCGGCGAGGTAGTCCATACCGTGGCGCAGTTCGGGATTCAGGAGATAGTGGGCGATCATCGTGTCGAATAGAGGACCGGCTACCCGGATTCCATATTTACGAACGACAAGGATGTCGAATTTTATGTTTTGTCCGATCTTGAGCGATTTCGGATTTTGCAGGGCAGGGGAGAAGTGGGCGAGAACTTTGTCCGCTTCTTCGCGGGTTGCCGGAACAGGGACGTACCAAGCCTCGTTTTCCTTTACGGCGAACGACATTCCGACCAATCCGGCCTTCAACGGGTCGACACCATCTGTTTCCGTGTCAAAAGCAAAAAAATCCTGCTCCTCTAAAAACCGCCCTAATTCGATCCTTTTTTCCTCTGTGTCAATAAGATGATAGGTGTGAGGCGTGGATCTTAAGTCCGCGAGAGTCGAATATTTGGGAACATCTGTAGGTTCGGCCGCAAATTCTTCAAAGAGCGAGCCTTGAACCGGGCCTGTAGGGACTGCTTTTTTCCTTGTACTGGTTTTTGTCGGTTCCGGTGTCGCTTTGAACTCTGTTTTGGCTTTTTCCGGTTCTCCACCTATTTTGTTAATAAATGTTCTGAATTCTAATTCGGTGTAAATCTCTACGAGACGCTCTTCGTTCATCTTTTCCCGGATGCACTTCGCAGCATCGAACCGGATCGGGACATCCGTCTTGATTGTTGCCAGGAACTTGGAGAAGCGGATCTGCTCCTTGTTCTCCATGACCTTCTTTTGAAGGGAACCTTTCAGCTTGTCGGTATTCTCCAAAAGATTTTCGATCGTGCCGAATTCGGCCAATAATTTTTGGGCGGTCTTTTCACCGACGCCCGGACATCCGGGGATGTTGTCGGCACTGTCGCCCATCAGCCCTAAAAGGTCGATCACTTGGTTGACGGATGTCAGGCCGTATTTGCCCAGTACTTCAGGTACGCCCATGATCTCGTAGTCACCACCGAAGCGGGGGCGATACATGAATATATGTTCGGATACCAACTGGCCGTAGTCTTTGTCCGGTGTCATCATATAAACTTCGAAACCTTCTTTTTCGGCTTGCTTGGCAACCGTGCCGATGACATCGTCGGCCTCATAGCGCGGAACTTCCAGTATCGGGATGTTATAGGCTTCTATGATGTCTTTGATGAAAGGGACCGATTTGCGGATATCTTCCGGCGTCTCTTGCCGTTGTGCTTTGTACTGATCGTAGGCTTCGTGGCGGAAAGTCGGGCCTTTCGGGTCGAAGCCTACTGCAATATGGGTCGGGTTTTCACGTTTCAGGACATCTTCCAGGCTGTTGATAAAACCGAAGATGGCCGAAGTGTTCATACCTTTGGAGTTGATACGCGGGTTCTTGATAAAAGCGTAGTAAGACCGATAAATCAATGCATAAGCATCTATGAGGAATAACTTCATCTCTTTTAACACGTTTTAGTGTGACAATTGTCGGTAAATGTACGAAAAAACTCGCTTACTCGATACTTTTTGTTACTTTTGCGCATCTTAGGATCGATTATGAAGGATAGAAGTAAAATAGAACAACCGGTTGCCGTAGAGTTTAAACGTTTTAATGATGAGTTTGCTGCTTCGCTGCGAAGCGAAACGAATCGTTTGCAATCGGCTATTGACCAGATACTGAATGCGAGCGGAAAACATGTCCGCCCTTTATTGGTACTTTTGACAGCTAAAGCATGCGGGCAGGTAACGGATAATACGATCAATTCGGCTGTTTTGCTGGAACTGCTTCATACTGCCACACTGATCCATGATGATGTGATCGACGAGACCAAGCAGCGTCGCGGCGTTCCTTCCCTGAATGCCATATTCGACAACCGTATTTCTGTTTTAGTGGGCGATTATGTCCTTTCCACCGCATTGATCCGTTCTATCCAGACAGGTAATCTGCAAATCATAGGTATTGTTTCCAACTTGGGACGTGATCTTTCGGAAGGGGAGATCAAACAGTTGGAAACGGCCGAAGAAAGCATTATCGACGAATCCTGCTATATGCAGGTGATACGGAAAAAGACAGCCATGCTGCTTTCCGCTTGTGCCGAGATCGGTTCCATCTCTGCCGGAGCATCCGGTGAAATAGTGGAAAAATGCCGTGAGTTCGGCGAATATTTAGGTTATTGTTTCCAGATTAAAGATGATATCTTCGACTACTTCAAAGAGACGAATATAGGTAAACCTACCGGCAATGATATTCGGGAGGGAAAGGTCACGCTCCCTTTATTATATGCCTTGCGGACGGGTAGGAGAGAAGAGGTCGAGAAGTGCCTTCATATTATAAAGGAGAAAGACTTTACAGCAGAAAATATAGACTTGCTGATTGATTTTGCAAAAGCGAACGGGGGAATCGAATATGCCGAACAGCGTATGCGGGTATATCATGACAAAGCGGTCGGGGTTTTGATGACGCTTCCTGAATCGGAAGCACGTGAAGGTTTGCTGTCGCTTGCCGATTACATCGTAGAGCGGCGTAAATAGGTTTCACGTTTTTACTGTCATTCTCTATCATACATTTCTATTGTAGATGTAATTCCTTTCTGATATAGGAAAAGATGAATGAACTGCTTATATAAACACGACGACACCCGGATGTAGGCGATCCCTGCATCCGGGTGTTCGTTTAAGGTAGATCCGGGTGTAACAGTGGGAACATCCGGGTGTAGCCGAATTTATGTCATTATCTTTGGTAGAAAAGACTATGGGTTGATGAGAAATATCCCGTTGTTTCTCTTATTTTCCCAAACGCTGTTCGATGTCTTCCACCAGACTGCTGGCTCCTATGCGGAACAAGTCTTTATTCAACCAATCGTTTCCTAATACTTCCTTGACGATGGTATAGTAGCGGACGGCCTCTTCTGCTGTGCGGACACCTCCTGCGACTTTAATGCCGACACGCTTTCCTGTGATGGTATGGTATTTTTTCAAGACTTGACACATCGTGTAAGCGGCTTCCGGAGTTGCACCCGGATAGCCTTTCCCGGTCGATGTCTTGATGAAGTCCGCACCGGAATAGACTGCGAGGACCGCCGCTTTCTGAATGCTTTCGGGAGTTTGGAGAGCACCTGTTTCGAGGATGACTTTTAGTTTGGCATTACGGCAGCTCTCTTTGAGTTCCTGAATTTCTTCGGTAAGTTCGTCATAGTTTTCTTCGAGGAAATAGCCTAAGTTCATGACAACGTCGATTTCATCGGCTCCCTGCATGACGGCCATCGCTGTCTCGGCAATCTTTATTTCCATGAAGGTCTGCGAAGAGGGGAAACCGCCTGCAACGGATGCGATCTTTACCTCCTGTGCGGAGAGGGCTTCTTTTACCGTCTCTACGAATAGGGGATAGGTGCAGATGGCGGCGACGTTCGGAACGTCGGGGCGGGTTCCTTCGAAGTCGTTCACTTTGTCGACCAGTTTCCAGATGCTCTCTTTCGTGTCGATGCTGGTGAGGGAAGTCAGGTCGATGAAACCGTGAATCTGCTTCAAAACGTCGGGAGTGAAGTTGTCGTTCCCATGTTTTTCGAGCAGTGTCTTTACCCGTCCGGCCACTTCTTCAGTCGTGCCGGGCGCTTCGAATTTGGCGAATGCCTGCCGGTATTTATTGGTGTGGAGATGTTCGGTGTCTTCATCATGATGGTGCTGCCCGCATCCACATTCGTGATCGTGTTCGTGTACCATAATCTTATAGTTTTTTATTGTTTGTATGTCGTTCTTTATCCCGGTTCGTTTTCTTTTGCAGGTTCTTTTCGAAAGCGGCAGTCAGATCGACGCCTGTCTGGTTGGCAAGGCAAATCAATACCCATAGGACATCGGCCATTTCATCGCCTAAATCGCGGTGCTTGTCGCTTTCTTTGAAAGACTGTTCACCGTATGTCCGGGCCATGATGCGTGCCAACTCGCCGACTTCTTCAGTCAGAATGGTCATATTCGTCAGTTCGTTGAAGTAACGGACGCCATACGTTTTGATCCAGTTGTCTACTTGCTCCTGTGCCTGTTTAAGCGTAAATTCTGCCATGTCTTTTCATTCTTTGTTCTGTGAGTCGATCCAGATCGTGACAGGACCGTCATTAATCAGTTCCACTTTCATATCGGCGCCGAACGTGCCGGTCTGTACTTCCTTGCCGATCTGCAAGCCCATCTCGGCGCAAAAAGCCTCATACATCGGAATGGCCGTGTCCGGTTTGGAGGCATGGATATAGGATGGGCGGTTCCCCTTCTTTGTGGAGGCGTGAAGGGTAAACTGGCTCACCACCATCACTTCCCCTTCGGTTTCGACGACAGAGCGGTTCATAACGCCGTTTTCATCGTCAAAGATGCGTAGGTTGGCAATCTTCTTGCACAACCATTCGATATCTTCCTGTGTGTCGCGGTCTTCAATACCGACCAGTACGAGCAGGCCTTTCCCGATTTTGGACTTCAGCTGTCCGTCTATGGTCACGGAGGCATGTTGTACCCGTTGTATCAATGTTCTCATATTTTTATTTTAAACCGTTTAATAATGCTTTTGTCTTGGCTTCTCCGATAACTGTTTTCAGCTCGTCGAAGCTGGCTTCACGTATTCGCTTTACGCTCTTAAAATGCCGTAAAAGTAATACTTTTGTCTTTTCACCGATCCCTTTTATCGTATCCAATTCGGATTTTGTTTGGCTCTTGCTTCGTTTATTCTTATGGAAAGCGATGGCGAAGCGATGCACTTCGTCTTGTATTTGTGTGAAGAATTTGAACATGAAACTTTGTATCGGCATGCCGATTGTTTCGGGAGGGAAACCGAACAGAAGTTCCGAAGTGCGGTGTTTCCCGTCTTTTGCCAGGCCGGCAATCGGGATGTCCAAATGCAGTTCGTCCTGGATCACTTCGCGCACGACTTCCATTTGCCCTTTTCCTCCGTCGGTGATGATCAGGTCGGGCAGGGGAGTCTCTTCGGCGATGGCACGCTGGTAGCGGCGGCGTACGACCTCTTTCATGGAGGCGTAGTCATCGGGGCCGACAACCGTTTTGATGTTGTATTTACGGTAATCTTTTTTTGATGGTTTGGCCATTTTGAAGACGACGCATGCAGCTACCGCGTCACTTCCCTGTATGTTGGAGTTATCGAAGCATTCGATGTGGGCCGGTAATTTCGGGAGATGAAGCGTGTCTTGTATTTCTTTTAGAAGACGTGTATTGCGTTGTTCCGGATTAAGCTTTTCCGCCTGTTTCAGTTTGTCGACTTTATACTGCTTTACGTTCATCTCGGACAGTTCCACCAGTTTCTTTTTGTCTCCGCGTTGCGGAACAGTGATCGAGACGTTTTCCAGTTCTATATCCAACGGAAAAGGAATGATGATTTCGCGTGCGGTGCTTTTAAAGCGGTTACGCATTTCAATGATCCCCAGGCTGAGCAAGTCCTCTTTCGACTCGTCCAAGCGTTTCTTATATTCGAACGTATAGGCTTGCACGACCGCCCCGTTGCCGATATGCAGGTAATTGATGTAGGCGGAATTCTCGTTTTCTGCCAATGAGAAAACATCTATGTTGTGGAGCATCGGGGTGACTACTGTCGATTTGGATCGGTAATTCTCGATGACTTCATACTTCTCTTTGATCTTCTGTGCCTCCTCGAACCGCAATTCTCCGGCCAGTCTTTGCATCTCTTCGTATAGATGTTTGCTTATTTGTGAAATATTACCGCGTAGGATTTCTTTGATTTCGGAAATGTTTTGCTGGTATTCCTCCAGTGTCTGCAAACCCTCACAAGGTCCTTTGCATCGTTTGATATGATATTCGAGGCAAACTTTATATCGTCCTTCAGCAATGGATTCAGGAGTAAGAGGGTATTTGCAGGTTCGCAACGGATACAGCTCTTTCAACATTTGTAGCATGACCTTTGCCGTATAGATGGAAGGGTAGGGACCATAATAGCGCGAACCGTCACGTACGATATTCCGGGTTTGGAATACGCGGGGGAAATATTCGTTCTTGACAATGATGGACGGATAGGTCTTGTCGTCTTTCAGCAACACGTTGTACCGGGGACGGTATTGCTTGATCAAGTTGTTTTCCAAAAGAAGCGCGTCTTCTTCCGTGTCGACAACAAAGTATTTGATGTCCCGTATTTGCTTAACCAAAACACGTGTCTTGTTGCTGTCGTGCTCTTTGTTGAAATAGGAAGAAACACGACGCTTCAGGTTTTTTGCTTTGCCAACATAGATGATCGTTCCTCTCTCATCAAAGTATTGGTAGCAGCCTGGCGACTCCGGTATGACGGAGAGGATGTTTTTTATATGTTCCTCGGTTGTGTTCATCTCTTTTTATTTACGTTTCTGCCCTATTTTCAGCCTTCTATGCTATTTTTGTTAAAGTAAATGTTTCACGTGGAACATTTCGCCTTTAGCGTCCCAACATCACCAAGAGGATGTTGATATCGCTTGGAGAGATACCTGGAATACGGCTTGCCTGGGCAATCGTGTCAGGGTCTATCCTGGTCAGTTTCTGGCGGGCTTCCGTAGATAAGGACTGGATCGAATTGTAATCGAATTTGCCTTTGATATGGATATTCTCCAGACGGTTTATCTTGTCGGCGATGATCTGTTCGCGGCGGATATACCCACTATACTTGATTAAGATTTCTGCCGCTTCGATGATCTCTTCCTTTCGTGAAACAGGAACCTTGTCCAGTTCTGCCCGGAATGCCGGAACTAGTTCCGCAATATTCTCCAACGTGATTTGAGGACGCGGAATCAGCTCGATCAATTTGCATCCGTGTGCGAGCGGGGTAGTGCCCAAAGCCTCCAAGCCGCTGTTTATATATTGCGGTTTGATGGAATAGTTTTCTGCAAAAGAAATGATCGCATCCCGGCTTGCCTTTTTCTCTTTCAGCAGATCGTAGCGGTCCTGCTTTGCCAAACCCAGATTATATGATTTTTCCGTTAGACGCATGTCTGCATCATCCTGGCGGAGCAGAATACGGTATTCCGCACGCGAGGTAAACATGCGGTAGGGCTCGTCCACGCCTTTCGTGACAAGATCGTCGATCAGTACGCCGATGTAGGCTTCGTCGCGTCCTAAGATGAACGGTTCTCCGCCGTGGCAATTGATATGTGCGTTTATTCCGGCTACCAATCCTTGGCCGCCGGCTTCCTCATAACCGGTCGTTCCGTTGATCTGTCCTGCAAAGAACAGGTTGCGGATTAATTTTGTCTCCAGGTTATGATGCAACTGTGTCGGATCGAAGAAATCATATTCGATGGCATATCCCGGACGGTAGATTTGTATGTCGCGGAAAGCCGGTATTTGTTGCAGGGCGCGTAACTGTATCTCTAAAGGAAGGGAGGAGGAGAAACCGTTCAGGTAATATTCTTGTGTGGTCTCGCCTTCCGGTTCCAGGAAAAGCTGGTGTTGGGGCTTGTCTGCAAACGTCACGATCTTTGTCTCGATGCTCGGACAGTAACGCGGGCCGATGCTTTGGATCTGTCCGTTATACAACGGGGAGTCGGGGAGGCCTTCACGCAGGACTGCATGGCAGGCTTCGTTGGTGAACGTTGTCCAACAGCTTAGCTGTTTCAAAACCCGGTGCGAAGTGTCCATATAAGAAAACTTATGGAAATTGTTTTCCCCAAGCTGTTCTTCCATTTCATCGAAGTGTACGCTGCGTGCATCGATACGCACCGGCGTTCCGGTCTTCATCCGTTCGGATTTGATGCCTAACGAGACCAGTTGTTCGGTCAGCCCGGTCGCCGCCGGTTCGGCTATGCGTCCTCCCCGCAATTGTGTACGTCCGATGTGCATCAGCCCGTTCAGGAAAGTTCCGTTTGTCAGTACTACGCTTTTGGCGCGGAATTCGACATCCATATATGTTTTTACACCGCAAACCGTATTCCCCTCCAGCAGGAGTTCACGTACGGTGTCTTGCCAGATATACAAGTTCGGCAGGTTTTCCAGTATTCCCCGCCAGCATTCGATAAAACGGGCACGGTCGCTCTGGGAGCGCGGACTCCACATAGCCGGCCCCTTGCTTTGGTTCAGCATACGGAACTGGATGGCTGTCCGGTCGGTTACGATTCCCATATATCCGCCTAAGGCGTCGATTTCACGGACGATCTGTCCTTTTGCTATGCCTCCGACTGCCGGATTGCAACTCATCTGTGCAATCTTGTTCATATCCATTGTAATGAGAAGCGTTTTCGAACCCATATTGGCGGCAGCCGCTGCGGCTTCACAGCCTGCATGACCGGCTCCTACCACGATCACATCGTAATTGAAAGTCATTGTCCTAATTGTCTTTGTTTCTTGTGCAAAGATAACAGTTTGTGCGGGATTTTGATTATATTTGTAAATCTTGAAATATCTAAGTAATACTTAAGGAATAGCCGTATGGCCCCCCGGGGCTTTATGCCGAACCGTTTTATCGTGGACGGAGAGAAGCTATCCATTATCTGAACCGGGCGATACTTTGGAGATAGGACAGGGGGTACAATACGATCCTGTCGTAACAGTCTGTGCAGCGTCTGACTGATTCTGAACATCCTATATTTAGGATTATAAATCTAAAAGAGATGTTATGAAAAAGTGTCTATTTCTATTGGGAGGGATGATATCAACCCTATCGCTGTTTGCACAGGAGGCGACAGTCGGAAAATCACAGTTCTCCATTCATGCAGGACCTTCCTGGTATTTAGGAAAAATGATCGGGATAACGAATCATTCCGACACGTATCGCAATGATTTGCGAGATGGGGTTGCCTGGGATGTCAACTACTACTATCTGGGAGATAAAAACATCAGCCATTCGTTTAAGGTCTCTCCCGGACTCGTTTACCAAGGCAGCCAATATAAGAACACACATGATGGAGGGTCGGATAAAATCTTGATGCATTACATTGCGCCTCAGATTGCTTTATTTTTTGTTCAGCAGAAGTACAATTTGTCTTTGTCGACAGGTTTGGGATGCCAGCTTTACAAAGATAAAAGTTTCGTGTATGACAAACCCCGGAACGTGTCGATGAACAAGCTGGCATATAACTTGTCGGCAGGCGGTGAATATCTCTTCTCCCCGCATATCGGAATATCAGCTAAACTGAACTGGACTGTTACTTCTTCGGAAAGCTATTCTGTCAGCTATCACGGTCAGAAATGGCAGGTGGAATCGCCTGAGTTAAGTGACGGTGGCGGATGTTTCTCTCAATTGTCGCTGTTGTTAGGTATGAATTTTCATTTTTAATCAGACATCATTATGAAGCATATATTATTTATCTGTTTGTTGTTTTTCTGTGTAGCTTGTGACGAAAATGAATCGGTTGATCCTACTGTTATGCCGGAGGCTACTACGATCGGTGCAAATACATTCGGATGCTTGGTTGATGGCTGGGTGTATGTCGGTGGCCGTTGGGGATTGCCGGCGGCAGAATATGTGCAGTTGGCAGATAGTACCGGTATGACCGTTTCGGCACAAGTCGGTTTCGATTCTTACCTCCGCTTTTCTATTGCCAACCCTAAGCAAGGAGAGACGCTTCCTTATACAAATGCCTTTTTTGACAATCAAAAGATCGGAGAGGGGAAAGTCCATATTACCCGTATGTCGGGCGGGGTGTTCAGCGGTACTTTTGAAGGAGACCGCATTACGAAAGGACGTTTCGATTTAAGATATAAAGAATGAAGGGCATTCCAGACGGTAAGGTTCATAGTTGTTTTAAAACATCCATCACATAATTCCGTCGTTGCCGGGAGATACTGACGGAAGATCCGTCTTTCATCTGGATATAACCTCCGTCTGTTTTGATGAAACTTTTGATTTCATCGAGGTTGATCAGGTGGGTTTGGTGGACGCGAAGGAAGTTGTAGGGCGTCAGTAGCTCGTCGAACTCTTTGAGTGTTTTCGAGACGATCAGTTTTTCTCCTGATTTCAGGTAAAAGGTCGTATAGTTACTTTCCGATTCGCAGCGGATGATGGAACCGATTTCTACAAACTCTATTTTATCGGTTACGGAAAGTGCGATTTTCTTTTGTTTATCCAACGCCCGGGCATTCTGTAGCAAGTTCTGCATCCGTTTATTTTCCTGTTTTCGGAAGATGACATGTACAGCCTTGTCTACCGCATGTACCAGCTCTTCCGGGTCGATCGGTTTCAGCAGGTAGTCGAGTGCGCTGAAACGGATTGCCTGGATCGCATAGTTATCGTAGGCCGTGACAAAGATTACTTCAAAAGGAATATCCGGGAGACTTTCCAATAGCGAAAAACCGGTTTCATTCCCCAGCCGGATATCCAGGAAAAGGATATCCGGCTTTGTTTCGGGGAGTAGGGTACGGGCCTCTGTAACGGAACTGCAAATTGCCGAGATTTTAATTTGAGGGCAATAGCTCCCAAGCATGTGGAGCAGGTTTTCCCGGTTCCCCTGTTCGTCGTCAATGATTGCTGCCGTTATTTTCGTCTCCATGATCTTTTTTGTTATAAAGGGATGGATAACCGGACGTGGCAACCGGAGACAGATTCTTTCTCTTGCCTGTTTTCGATTGTAATACCGATTTCCGTATTGTATAAATCTTTTAATATCTCAAACTCGTTGCTGATGGCACGGATACCGAAGCCGCCTTCCGTCTCTGTTTTCATTCCGGGACCGTCGTCGATGATGTCGATAACCAGCAACTGGTCTTGCAAAGATAACCGAATTATGATTTCACCTTTGTTTCGCGGAGCGATTCCGTGCTTGATTGCGTTTTCAACAAACGGTTGTATCAACATTCCTGGTATTTCGATCGCATCCGGTTCGATATTTTTATCTATTGTCAGCGAGTAGGAGAAGGGAAATCGAAGTTGTTCCAGTTTCAGATATAATTGTATTTGTTCGATCTCATCGGAGAGGGGCACTAATTTCTTTTCGGAAGTCGCCAACACTTTCCGCAACAGGCGTGAGAAATCGATCAGATATTTATTCGCTTCCTGGTTGGCCGAGCGGTTGATCAGGTTCTGGATCGAACTGAGCGCATTGAATATAAAATGCGGGTTCATCTGGGAGCGGATGGCGCGGAGTTCCAGTTCGCGGATATGGCGGCGGTTCCGTTCCAGCCTTTGTTTGTTTTTGTTCCGGAAATAATACATGATACCGATGATTGCCGCGATTAAGAGTGTGCCCAAAACGCCTTCTTTGAATCCTTTTATAAAATCGTTGAGAGATTTGTCTTCCCGGTTCAGGTCCTTTTGAATGATTTCGAAAGCGGGTTTGGGATCAAATTCCCAATTCGTAAATTGGCGATGGAGGATGGTCCCGTCTTCACGCATCAGGATAGTTATGGTCCCGAGTTTCTTCTGCCTTAATTCCTCTATTTGCAGATCGGGAATTGCTTTGAAAGGCTTTACCCGTTTGGCATTGTTGGATTGGAATTTTGAATATAACTCAAGTTGTACGACGGAGGCAAGCCCTTCCGATTGGAGGCGTTTTTTGAAATCGAGTGCATTTTGAAGGCTTGGTGCTGGAAGACCTTGTTCCCTTGTTGATAAAAACAGCAGGATGTATTTTCGGTCGCTTCCCTTTACCAGGTGCAGGCTATCGGTTATCATAAGGCCGCTTTCCCGGATATTCTTCTTGGTTTCAAAAGGTAATAGTTTATCGTATGTTCTTTTTAGCTGATTTGTCAGGCTGGTATCCGGACAGGAGCGGATAAAATCGTCATAATCCTCTTGAGTTTCAGCTAACGTTTTATCGTGCATTAAAAATTGTAGATTCGTTCCGTTTACTTGGTATTTGGGAAAGCCGGAAAGGATATGTTTATTCAGAAAATAATCATCTGCCAAATTCAATAAATATTTTTTCTGCGCTTTTTGTGTTTTTAGGTTCAGGTTGTCTGCTTTCAGTTCCTGTTTCTTATAGATCGTATAAACATTCAGGAAATAAGAATAATTAGCGACTTCCGGTCGGTGCATATTGTATGCAAAATCGATAAGTGGATTGACCGAGACGAAATAGGGAGTTTGCCAGTCGACCAAGCCGTTTTTGTGCCAAACATCTTTATCGCTGGCATACATATAAAGATGAAGAGTAAGCGCCCCTTTAAGATACTGTTCCGAACGTTCGAATACCATCCGCCAATAAGTATCCATGTTTTTAAAATCTTTCGCTAATACATTTTGGAATAGAGATTCGCGGAGTTGGAAGGCTTTTTTCATTTGATCGGGAGATTCGAGTTCCGAAGGGTACATATATAGGTCTGATTCGTACAGGTCGGCGAATCTTCGGTAGCTGTATTGGAAATTGTTTTGTTCGCTACCCCGTCCCTGATAACGTCTTTTGTGCGTTGTGGCAAATAATTCTTTGTCTTGCGTGATGGAATCCCCCGGAGTGAGCAGGAGAGTCACTCGTTCGCCCACTTTGTGTTCTGTCGGGTAGGGGATGAATATCTTTTTATGAACAGTCGAATCTTTGGATAAATCAAAATAGACATAGCTACATGTAAACTCCGTATTCGGAGGAAGGGAGAACGAGGCGTCGATGACCCGTGTGTTTTGTGTCAACAGGGGCATTCCGTTTTCCTGCCAGCCGGTCAGGAGAGTTTGTGCCGCCGGTGCAAGCAGTTTGTCCAAGAGTAAGGAATCTGGGAGAGTTGTTTCCGGATAGGCGGATAACCCAGCTTGTCTTACTCCGAAAGGGACATAGTTTTTCGAGTAAGAAAAGGTAGTTTCTTGCCTGTCTAAAGTATGTGCTTTCCGGCTGTCCCGATCGTATGTGACGCGCAGGATCTGTTTGCCGACCATCTCATGATCGAACGTGAAGTCCTGCTGATAACGACTGTCAAAATAGTAGAAACCGGGCTTCCCGGTATCGTTCCGGCAATCATACAGGTTCTTGAGCGTAAAATCGAGGGTGAGGGTATGTGCATTCAGATCCGTTACGGTCGCCCTGAAGGTGACTCGCCGGATGTTTTCTGCCCGCCAGGGAACCTTTTCTTCGATGCCCGGAGCCATGTAGGGATAGTAGTGGACGGACTCGATTTCCACCCAATCGCCCTTTTTCAAAGAGTCGGGTGTATAGGGAACGAACGTTTCAGCCGAACCGCTGTTTACCAGGAAAAGGAGAAGCAATAGGAGTGCTGTTTTCATATCTGTAAAAATAAGATGAATAATTGAATTACCCTTCGAATATATCCCGTAAAGACCGCTTATTGTTGACTTAATGAGCGGATGGTTGTTTTATGAGTATAAGGGGCGTTTTATTTTAGGGAATAAAAGGTTGTTGCATATTATTGATTTCTATTTTTTGTGTTTGACCAACATGATCACCCGATTGTCGTCCTCCTCCAATGTCGCAGCTACTTCTTTTAGTTTGCCTTTCAACTTCCCTTTTTCATAGTCCCTGCAAAGTTCGAAAGTATTTAGAGTAGCCCATAATTCACCTTTGGAATTGATAGGGGTCAGCATAGACATATAGAATTCTTTTTTATAAGAATAATCGCCATTGTATATGATATACCTAAAGAAATCCTTTTCCTGTGTATCGTATACAAAGTAGGTTCTCGGAAAACCTTCTTCTTTGCTGAAATCATATACGCTCTTTATGCTTTCCATGAAATAATAACGATTGGAAACCAACTTTAAAACCAGGTAGAACCCCGGATCCATGGTATGGATAGGTGGGGTTCGTGCGATAAACGGACGTAAACTGTAATCAGGCATTAATGTGTAGATCGTATCTGACGAGGGTTCTAACAGAATCCAATTGCCTTTGAAGGAAGTTATTCTACTATACATACCAGGTCCGGCCATTCTTGTCCCCTTTTCATGCCTTAAAAGTTGAAAGAAGAGCTTTTTCTCTTTAAATGGAGTTCTAATCTCTTTGGTTATGCTCCCGTCTTGCTTCGAGACGAGTAGGAATGGGATCTCTTGATTGCATTCATCGTAGCAAATCAGATTCTCATTGTCATAATTAAATATATCCAGATAAAACTGGGTATCACCTTCTTGCTTCTGTTTGATACTTCGTTTAAAATTTCCTTCCAAGTCATAAACCTTTATTTTTCTTGCCAAGAAATCGTTTATAAACATTTCATTGTTTTCTTCATCCAATGTGACACTTCTACAAGAGATGTATTCTTCTCCCCCTTGCCCTTTACGATTTATCTTACGAATGGCTTTTCCGGTCCGGTCATACACAAAAATATCGCCGTCATCCTTATAGTTCTTTACTAATATGAATTCTTTACCTACAGCCTGTACAAACCCTTGATTAACAAATTCATCATTTGTTTCCAGCGGGATATATTCCACATCCATGAAGTCTTGAAGAACCAGTTCCTTTTTGGGGAAAGAATTTTTGGTGACATCTACCGTGATCAACTCGTCTGCCGTTTGATTCTGTCTTTTGCAACCTGCCGTTATTAACAGAATAGATAGAAAAAAAATAGTTGTGCTTTTCATACCGGATAATTTATTATTGTTCTCAAGTCCTTATTTGTCTGTTTTATAATTCAAATTTATATGATAATGCCGGGGAATATCCGGCAAATGAGTAGATGGTCGTTTGGTATGAGTATTTGTGGTAGTGATAGTGAGTAATCGGTTTTGGGAGTTGCCGGAGGAATGCCGGGAAATTTAAATTTCCCGGCATTCCTCCGGCAATATCGCCAGTGCTTTGTTTTCGTTGGCCTCCATGATCTCACGTTCTCCCGGGCCTTTATCGTTGATGCCGCAGAGGTGGAGGATGCCGTGGATGATGGTACGGTGGAGTTCCTCGTTGTAGGAAGTGTTGAAGGCTTCGGAATTAGTCTTCACCGTATCAAGACTGATAAACAGGTCGCCGGAGATCTTATCGCCGCTCGTGTAATCGAACGTGATGATATCCGTATAATAATCATGTTGGAGGTACTGGCGGTTTACTTCCAGAATCTTCTCGTCGGAGCAGAAGATGTAGCTGATATCGCCGATCTTCTTACCGTATGTGGCGGCAACTTCCTTTACCCAGTTGCTGACCGCTTTCTTTTTGATTGCCGGAAGCTTGGTGTCTTCCGCATAGAATGCTATTGCCATATTGTTATTCTTTTTATGTTTTCTAATCTGATTTACATGGGGCGCAGTATCATTTTGATATTAGGTAAAAAACAGATACGTCATAGCTACCGCCGCGATCGCCCCGGCTAAATCGGCCAGCAGCGAACAGGGAATCGTATAGTAGGTGTTGCGGACTCCGATACTTCCGAAATAAAGGGCGACGACGTAGAAAGTCGTGTCGCTCGATCCCTGCACGATGGAGCAGAGGCGGCCGATGAACGAGTCCGCGCCATAGGTGTTCATCGCATCCAGCATCATACCCCGCGCCCCGCTTCCGCTAAGCGGTTTCATCAGCATGGTAGGCAGACCTTCCACGAACTGCGTGTCCAGCCCTGCTGCCGCGACTCCCATGCGGATGCCGTCGATCAGGAAATCCATCGCTCCCGAAGCCCGGAAAACGGCAATGGCGACCAATACGGCGATGAGGTAGGGGATGATCGTCACGGCAGTCTGGAAACCCTCTTTCGCGCCTTCGATAAAGGTGTCGTATACGTTGATTTTCTTGCGGATACCGCTGATAATGAATCCGCATATGATAGAGAAAAGCAAAATGTTGGCAAACAGGGTGGAGTAGAGGGAGACCGACTGCTGGCTCATCATCCCGAAAAGCAAGGCCAGGCCACCGATGAACGCGATCATCCCGCCGAAGAAAAGCAGCAGGTTCCGTTGCAGGATATTGATCCGTTGCTTGATACATACTCCCAATATGGCGACCAGGGTGGAAGAGAAGGTCGCGAGCATGAGGGGCAGGAAAACATCGGCCGGGTTTGCCGCCCCCATCTGTGCCCGGTAGGTCATGATGGAGACCGGGATCAGCGTCAGTCCCGAAGCGTTGATGCAAAGGAACATGATCATCGGATCGCTGGCGGAATCCTTCTGCGTGTTCAACTCCTGCAACTCTTTCATGGCTTTCAGTCCCATCGGCGTGGCGGCATTGTCCAAGCCTAACAGGTTGGCGGAAATGCACATGAAGATGGAGCCTGTTGCCGGATGGTCTTTCGGTATTCCCGGAAAGAGCTTGCTGAACACGGGAGCTGTCAACCGGGCAAAGGCCTGTATCACGCCCCCTTTTTCCCCGATTTTCATGATGCCGAGCCAAAGAGCCAGAACTCCCGTCAGTCCGAGGGATATCTCGAACCCTGTCTTTGCCGAAGCAAAAGAAGCGTTGATGATGTTGGTGAAAACTTCCGCGTCTCCACCGATGGCTAATTTGCAAAGCGCCACTACGAAGGCGATCAGAAAGAAAGCAATCCAGATATAATTTAGAACCATAGCAGTTGTTGACAGGTAATAAGATACTTGTTAATGGTTACAAAAATACGAAATAATCGGCTTTATCGGAAAAAGAAGCCGCGCAATGGCAGATTGTTTGTTTAGTTGTAAAAAGCTGATTACATTTGGAGGATGTTTTTTGTGTTTAATTAATTCAAATTTAGTGTATAATATGACGAATAAAATCGGATTAACCTTTCTGCTTGTCTGGTTTGCTATGATGGCTATCGCTGCTGATTATTCCTATGATCGTAATGTCCCGTACCGTGGAAATACAGGTGATGAATATGCTTCTAAAATGTGTCGTCTGGATATTGCTTACCAGCCGGATGTACAAAACGCGCCGGTCGTGGTTTGGTTTCATGGCGGCGGTTTGACCGGCGGAAGTCGTGAAATCCCTTCCGGGTTATTAACGGACGGCATGGTAGTCGTAGGTGTCGAATACCGCTTGTCTCCGCATGTGAAGACGATGGAGATCGTCGATGATGCCGCTGCCGCCGTTGCTTGGGTATTCGATAATATAGGAAAATACGGAGGCGACACCTCCTCCATCTATATTGCCGGCCATTCCGCGGGCGGATATCTGGTCGATATGGTCGGATTGGATAAGAAGCTGTTGGCGCGTTATGGGAAAGATGCCGACAAGCTCGCCGGGATCATCCCTTTCAGCGGCCAGGTAATCACTCATTTCGAAACCCGCAACCAGCGAGGGTTGAAACCTTTGCAGCCGACAATCGACGAAACGGCTCCCTTGTACCACGTCCGGAATGATTGCGCCCCTATTCTGATCCTTTCCGGTGACCGTGAAAAGGAATTGTATGGCCGTTACGAAGAGTCCGCCTATTTCTACCGCCTTTTCAAACTGCTCGGCCATCCTGATGTGACCCTTTACGAGTTGGGCGGTTTCGACCACGGCAGTATGTGCGCCGCCGCTTTCCCCTTAGCCGTCCGGTTTATCCGTGACCACGAAAAGAAGTGAACATCGGATAATTTTATATTTTTGCAAATTTAAAAAGAATAGTTATGACAAAGATATTAGTTACTTACGACATGTTCCGCGAAGGTTTTACCGAGCTGGAAAGCAAGTATGAAGTTACTTTTCCCGAAGGAAGAGACTTCACGTACGAAGAAGTTTTAGAGATGATACCGGAGTACGACGTGTTGTGCTCGATGTTTGATTTCCCGGTAAACAAGGAATTGGTCGACCGTGCCCCAAAACTGAAAATGGTGGCAAACTATGCCGTCGGTTACAACAATATCGATGTCGCCTACTGCCTTGAAAAAGGAATCACGGTTGCCAATACCCCCGACCCCGTGACGGCCCCTACCGCCAATCTCGCGCTCGGTCTGATGCTCGATGTGGCACGCCGCATTACCGAATGCGACCGTAAGCTGCGCCGGGAAGGCCTTGGCATGAAAGTCGGCGTCTTGGAGAATTTAGGTATCAACGTGACCGGGAAAACGTTGGGTATCATTGGTATGGGACGTATCGGAAAAGCCCTTGCCCGCCGGGCGAATGCCTGTGGTATGGAAGTTCTCTACCACAACCGTCGCCAACTGTATGTTGAAGAAGAGACCCGTTTGAACGTGACTTACGTTTCCAAGGAGGAACTTCTCTCCCAATCCGATTTCGTCTCC
Organism: uncultured Parabacteroides sp.; assembly: GCA_910577325.1. Taxonomy (GTDB): domain Bacteria; phylum Bacteroidota; class Bacteroidia; order Bacteroidales; family Tannerellaceae; genus Parabacteroides. The sequence continues at coordinate 131,375 of CAJTMR010000001.1, read as the reverse complement.
CTGAATGTCCCTTATACACCGGAAACCTATCATATCATCGGTGAAGCTGAACTGAAACAGATGAAACCGACAGCCGTCCTGATCAACACCGGTCGCGGTCCTTTGGTCGATGAAAAGGCTTTGGTTCAGGCGTTGAAAGGCGGGACGATTCACGGCGCCGGCTTGGATGTATTCGAGTTTGGCGATTATCCCTCGCCGGAGTTGCTGGAAATGGAAAATGTCGTCCTTACGCCCCATATCGGAACGCAGACGCAGGAAACGCGTATTATCATGGCGCGTACGGTCTGCAACAATGTAATCGGATTCTTGGAAGGCGACCGTCCTGTGTCACGGGTGCTGCGTCCATGACGGCGGAGTTTGTGCTGGGTGAACTGCAATCGGTCGGTTCACCCGAAAAAGCCGTCCATCTGAGCCGGTTTTTCAAGACCGGACCGGGGCAATATGGCGAAGGCGACCGCTTTTTAGGAGTCGTTGTCCCGCAAACCCGCAGCATAGCCAAGGCCAACAAAGCGATGCCTTTCGATGAATTGCAACGCCTGCTGGATAGTCCCTGGCATGAGGCTCGCCTTTGTGCTCTGTTGGTCCTGGTCTATCGTTTCCAGGATAGGAAGACTTCGGAAGCTGAACGGGAAAAGATGTATCGTTTTTATTTGAAAAATACCCGCCGCTGCAATAATTGGGATTTGGTGGATTTATCCTGCCGGGATATTGTCGGCGAATATTTAGTGGACCGGGACCGTTCCGTCCTGTATGAACTGGCTGCCAGCGATAACCTTTGGGAACAGCGGATTTCGATCGTCTGTACCTGGGCCTTTATCCGCCGTTCGGATTTTACCGATACATTGGCTTTGGCCGAACGGTTGATGACGCATAAGCATGACTTGATGCATAAAGCCGTAGGCTGGATGCTCCGTGAGGTGGGCAAAAGAGACCGGGATACTCTCACCGACTTTCTGGAACGTTATGCGACACAGCTTCCGCGTACGGCTCTCCGCTATGCCATCGAGCATTATCCCGAAGACCGGCGCCAGTATTTCTTAAAGATGAAATAAGAGATGGACAAACAACTGAAAGCGAAATTGAAGGAATGGGCCGGAACTTATAATGTGAAGTCTTTTATACCCGATGACCCGGTTCGGTTCCCCCATCGGTTTACAGAAAAACGGGATATCGAAATATCCGCTTTTATCACTTCCTGGATCTCCTATGGACGCCGGGAGCTGATTCTCTGTAAGGCGGATTGGTTGCATGGCCGGATGGGCGGAAGCCCTTACGAATGGATATTGTCCGGGCGGTATCGGGAACTGGTTTCGGATGTCCCGGCCGGCAAGCGCGATACGTTTTACCGCTTTTATACACATTCGGACCTGTGTGCTCTCTGTGACCGGTTGAAAGAGATATATGGGCGGTATGAATCGCTGGAAGACGCATTGGCTGTAAGTCCCTACCCGAATCCGGTTCTTAAGTTGCAGGATGTCTTTTCCGGCATAAACGGCATTCCGGTGATGAACGGCGCTTCTGCCTGTAAACGTTTGGCTATGTTCCTTCGATGGATGATCCGGACGGATGGAATCGTCGATTTCGGAATTTGGCAGACTGCTTTTCATCCCCGCCAGTTGATTATCCCGCTGGACACGCATGTTCACCAGATTTCATTGGAACTCGGCTTGACGCAGCAACGATCAGCCACCTTGAAAACGGCGCTTGAGATAACCGAGGCCCTGTCGCATATCTTCCCGGATGATCCCTGCCTGGGTGATTTCGCTTTGTTCGGATATGATATAAATAAAAGGAAAGAGTAATGGAAAAAGAAAGAAACAAGATCGGCTCTGTCTGCGTGTATTGTGCTTCCAGCACGCAGGTAGCTCCTGCCTATCGAGAGGCGGCAGCCGAGTTGGGGCGTTTGTTGGGCGAACGGAACCTGCGGGTAATCAACGGCGCGGGAAATACCGGACTGATGTGTGCCGTGTCGGATGCTACGCTGGCCGCCGGTGGAACGGTTACGGGCGTTATCCCCCGTTTTATGGTGGAACAGGATTGGTGTCACAAGGAGTTAACCGATCTGGTCGAGGTCGATAATATGCATGAACGCAAACAACGGATGGCCGACCTTTCGGATGCTGTGATTGCCCTTCCGGGCGGATGCGGTACTCTCGAAGAATTGTTGGAAGTCATCACCTGGAAACAGTTAGGCTTGTATTTCAACCCGATTGTCATCCTGAACATAAACGGCTATTTCGATCCCCTTTTGGAAATGTTCCGCAGAGCCGTCGACGAGCATTTCATGCGCCCGCAACATACAGGACTTTGGGCAGTCGCCTCTACCCCGGCCGAAGCTGTTGCACTGATTTATTCGGAACCGGTTTGGGATGCGAATATTCGTAAGCTGGCTTTGGTGTGAGTCAGGGATGGCGTGTCAGTTCAAAAGCATTGACCTCCGGCGTGCGGATGCCCGGCTTTAGTTCTCCGCCGATTATGATTACCGTGTTGGCGTTGTTTGCGATGCCGGCTCCGGCACGTGCCGGTTCTTCGTAGTCGCCTAAGTGGGTCCAGCGTTTTGTGAAAGTATTGTATTGCAGCAGGGAGGTATTGAACTTGTACCAGTCGGCAGGATGTAGCAGATAATCCGGTTGAGGGTGGTTAAGAGCGTCCCGGAAACGGTCGTAGTTCACGCCTCCTGCCAGCAGGATGGAGCTATCGCCTGATGCGATGGCGCAACCTCCTGTAACGGTACGGTGGGAACCGTCTGCTAAAGAAGGTAGGAATCCTTCATTTCTCCACTGTTTTGTCTTCGGATGATAAGAAAGCATATCTGTACAGACAATGGCTTCCTGACGGGTGGCTGCCGGCTGGAAACCGCCAGCCAGATAGAGTCGTACGCCGTCCCCGGATTGCTGGGCTGCCAGGACGGGCTGTACGCGGGCAGGTCCGGGAAAATCCGGCAGCCGTACCCATTCTTTTTGATGCGATGGCGTTAGCTGCAATGAAAAGAGCAGGTTTGTAGGGGCAATTCGTGAACCGCCTTTATCTATTGTCGTTCGCAACTCGCTGTTACCTCCGGCGACATACAAGCAACCGTCGGCGTATGCGGCCGACAGGTTATCCATCGGCATAGGGAGTGAAGGCAACTTTGAGATATGCAATTGCTGCTTTTCCCTGTCCCAATTCAGGAAAAAGACCTGTTTGGAAGCTCCTTTCCGGTTATTTCCTCCAATCCATACGATCCCTTCGGGTGTTGTGACCGATGCCCCGTAGGCAAGCGGCAATGGCAGTCTGCCGATCCTCCTCCATCCGGTGGGAGATTGGTTAGCCATATCTAATGCGTATATATCGCTGTAGTATTCTTTTGTACCCCCTTCGGACGCTGGTTTGCCAGGAAAGTTACACCCTCCGGCCACGATCAACTGCCCGTTACTGACACCGGTAAACGGAGCGGAGACTCCGAGAGCCGGCTTGCCATCCGAGCCCGGCAGATCGGGCAACCGGAACCAGCTGACCGGAGCTGCTTCCGAACGGAATGTCGAAGCCGGAAGCCCCGCTTCGTTCACTAAATTGGCACGGGTGAAAGGTTGCCAGCCGTAACGGACGAATTTCGGGTTCCGGATTTGGCTGCTCCATGCTTTTACGGTCTTTCCATCGATGATTTGTGCCTCTGCGGGGACGAATAAACCGTCGTGTTCGGCTATCTCGAACGTGCGCAGCCGGTCGCCGTCAGAACTGTGCATGCCTTTTCCGTAATCGAATGTGACATAGGCGGCGCCGTCCTTGAATGTCACCGAGCGGTAGAGCGGGCCGGAAGGAAGGATCTCGTGCCCGTATGTCTTGTTGAGCGCCCAGCGAGCGAGGCGTTCTCCTATCTCCCGTTTGTGGCGCGGGTGGACATCCAGGGAGTCGCCGTGGTCGCTGCTGACCGCCATGCCGCTGTTGGAGATCGATTGGAGCATCCGGCGTTGGCTGTCCCGGAACCAAGGCCAGCTGGGACGGTCGATGCTGGATAGTTGCACATAATAGAAAGGCAATTCTTCCGCCCAGTTCTCCCGCCAGTTTTTAGCCAGCAGATGGAACAGTCTCTCATGCGCTTCTATGTTGTGGGCGTTCGATTCTCCCTGATACCAGATAATCCCCCGTATCGGGAATTTTTCGAGCGGCTGGATGCCGGCTTCGTATAAGTAACAAGGCTCATAAGGATGTCGTTGCTGTTTGTTCGCCGATTTCCGGATGTTGAGGGCGGCGCGTTCCCGCGCCCAGTCTTGGATGAAATCATTCTGTTTCCAGTCGTAGAGGATGTCAGGAAACTCGAATTCCAGCGTCTTGCGGTCTATCCAGGCTTCTGCCGGTGAACCGCCTATGGCGTTCAGGATCAGTCCGACCGGAACCTGTAAGCTGTCTGACAACATCTGCCCGAACGCAAAGGCGATAGCGGAGAAACGATTCGCCGTCTCTTCGTTGCATTCCTTCCATTCGGTATCCCGGTAATATTGGAGCCTGTTGAGGGAGTCCAGTGTCGAAATGTCCCATTCCACTGCATTTGTCAGCCAACGTGGTTTCATATCGAAAAGGCGGATTTGCGGTTTCCTTGCTGCAAATTCCAGAAAAGCCTTTCGTTGGCTGTCGACGGCACTGCTCACTTGGAACGCCATATTCGACTGGCCGGAGCAAAGCCATACTTCGCCGATCAGGACATTCGTATAATCCCGTTTTCCGGATGCGGCGGAGATGCTCAACGTGTACGGCCCTCCTGCCTTCATCGGTGGCAGGATGACCGACCATTTCCCGTCCGGAGCCGTTACCGTTTCGCTTTTCTGCCCGGCGATGCCGACCGTCACTTTTTCCCCGGCATTGGCTGTCCCGGCTATCCGGAGCGGTTTCTCCCGTTGGAGTACCATATTGTCCGAATAGGTCACGGGCATTTGAAGGCCACCGTAATCTCCGGTCAATGCCCGGCAGACTGTCCGTGCGATGATTCCGGCTCCTTCGGCTGTGGGATGCAAGGCGTCGGGCAAGAGGTCGGGACGATCGTACAGTCCCGCCTGTAGGTCGATCAGCCCGGTATGGGCGAGTGCTGCGATATCTTCGATGTTTTGTTGTACCTGCCAGTACCAGTCGCGTGTACCCGATTTGAAACGCGTGTGACGGTGGGAGATCGGCGTCAGGCGGCAGATCCATATTTCACACTTCGGGTTCGCTTGCCGGAAAGCATCGATCAGGGTCAGATAATCTTTCGTGAAGTCATCCCGGTAATTCGGCCAGTCGCGCGGGTCGGTGTCGTTCAGTCCGAGATGGATGACGACCCGGTCGGCGGCAAAGTCGAGGGCGGCCTTGCATTCCTCCTGCTCATTGTAGGGACGGTGTCCCCTTCGCAATAGCGTCGCTCCGCTTTTCCCGAAATTAGCGACTTCGTATCCGTTGCCCAACATCCGTTGGAGCTGGGCGGGATAACTGTTCTTTTTGCGGTCCTCAATTCCGTGACCATACGTTACACTGTTACCGATACAGGCTACCTTGATCTTTTGCGCCTGGATCGTGGCACTTAATACGATGAATAAACAGAGCAGGATCTTTTTCATTTGCTTATCGTTTCTTATCGGGTGAATAGACCAGGCCGTCCACAGCCTTCTCGCCATCCGGTGTGACAAATACGAATGTGAACATCCACTTTGACAAGCGGATTTCGGGCGCGGTGAACTTTCCGACCGGAAGTTTCATGAATACTTTGTTCCATCCTTTTTGCAGATGGACAGGTATGGGAGGACGCACGACACAGTTCTCGTTGCCGAGCAGCACCTCGTTGGATTTGATCCGGTGCGTGGCTGTCCATACCGGAGGCGGAATTTCCCGGTCGTTGACCCACACCCGGCTTTCCCGGTAATCCCATTTTCCCGGAAGCGGCGGCAAGTCCATTTCCGAACGGCTGTAGTTCTGGAACTCTATCCAAGCGCCTACATCCTGTTCTTTCGGCGAGTAGACCCAGGTCCAGGCATACGCCGTACGGTTCTCTTGCGGCTCTTTGTAGAGACTCGGGACAAGCGTTCCCCAGACATGGCGGAGGTAGATGCCTGCGCCGGTCGCATCCTGTGTCCCGTACGTCTTGTTATCGTATGTATAGTGGGATTTCAACTCCTTTTCGGGTGGAAATGATGCCGTCAGGTTGCCTTGGTTCGGGAACGCGTCCGTAATGCGCCACCTGACGTTCGTCTGTTTGACGTAAGCGAACGGATATCCTCCGAAACAATGTTCCTTATGCCATAGCAGGCGGTTTTCGAAATTGGCGAAAGCTTTGAACGCTTCGCTGCCTTCCGATGGTAAAACCGTTCCTTGCTTGTCAAAATATTCATATCCGCCCCCTCTCCATGCGCGTTCAGCTATGGCGAGCATATTCGGGTAGAAATTATTTTGTTTGATGATATCGGTTTCCGGTTGGATTATCCGGTCGTTCCAGATCGCCAGGATTGTGCCTGCCAGATTATCGCTGCCCTGCGGCTCGTTGTAGATACGGCTGTTGTAGAGGGCGAAGAGATCGGCAAACGTGTCGAAATGGTTCAGATAGTGGAAACGGGAGTCGATCGCCGGAATCCCTTTCTGGGCTTTTCCCCGGTAGCTCCACAGATGTGTCATGTCGATCTCTCCCGGCTTGTAGCTCCATCCCGGATTCCAGGAGATCACCTTTTTACCTTTGGAGCGGACATAAGCGACCATTTCGGGTACGAAATCCGGATTGGTGAACTGCACCTCGTCTGTCCCGATATGCAGGTAAGGAACATCGAACGTTTCGCAAACCTCGTCGATCAGGAGTTTTAATATCTTTATCCCTTCCGGGCTTTGCATGTCATGGCGGAAAGTACGGACGAAAGCAGCACTGTGTCCCGGCATGTCGATCTCCGGGATCAGCAGTACATGATGCTGTTTGCAGAAAGAGGCCAATTCCCGTGCCTCTTCCAGCGTATAGTATTTTCCCGGTTGTCGGGTTGTGTTGACGCTGTCGTTTAGCATCGGGAACACCTTGCTTTGCAGGCGCCATGCCTGGTTTTCCGTCAGATGCCAATGGAAGACATTTATCTTGTAACGTGCCAAGATCGCTATTTCCCGTTTCAACTCGTCCACCGGGATATAAGTGCGTCCCACATCCTGCATGAAGCCGCGGATGCGGAAGGCGGGCCAGTCGGTGATCTCGCATCCGGTGATTGCAATGCCGTTGCCTTTCTTTTCCGTCAGTTGGCGTAACGTCTGGATCGCCCTGTAAACACCCGTTTCGGTGATGGCTTCGATCTCTATTCCTTTTGACGTGACACGTAGTTTATAGGCTTCGTCACGATTGAGAGGGATATCGGGAAAATCCTCGACCCATTTGACCGAGAGTGCCGGATGGTTTGACGGGTTACCTGCTATCTTATTGCCTGCCGGTTGTTTCATGCCTATGGAACAAAAGTTTTCCGTAAGGGAAACAAAAGTTCCCCTATATTGAAACTTTTTCCCGTTCCATGTCACTTTCTGCGGCCAAGGGAGCAAATGAGGGATACCGGCTGCACTGGCGGCCAATATCCCTACATATAAACTTATCAATATGAACAGTATGCGTTTCATACAAGACTATTTGACCAGATCGGTCAGTTTGACAGCCTGGAAAGTCATGTGGGCGACACTCGATTCGTAGAAGATGCCGACCGTCTCCTTGTCGATCATGGACAGGCAGGAATAACCCCAGCTTTCGTCTTCGTCCAGTGTCACCTGATTGGAGAGCGGCCAAGTCATGCCTCCGTCCGTACTAACCTTTATGGTGATATGGTTACGTCCTTTCGTCGTGTTCGGATTAGAGAAGATCAGCAGGTCTTTTCCCGTGATATTATCCTTGGCATCCACATGTATGAGGCTTGCCATACAAACCGGTTCCTGCAGGGCGCTGCGGCTGGAGGGATGTTCGTGCCAGGTCTTGCCCAGGTCACGGGTGGTGGCCACGGCGCGGCTGCCTCCCCGGTTGTCACGCATGTTCAGCATCAGGACACCCGGTTCGATTTCAGCGACCTGTGCCTCGGTCGTGTTCGTGCGTGCCAGGTTATGCAGATGCCAGGTGGTTCCACGGTCTTTGCTGTACATGATGCCGGCATTCGGTACGCGGGTGGAATCGATGAACTGTATAGGGAAAACCAGGGTCCCGTCTTTCATCGTGATACCCCGCCCCGGTCCTTGCAGCAGGAAGTACCAGGAAGGATCTTTCACCTGCGGAGTGATGTTGATCGGCTGGCTCCAGGTCTTACCGTCGTCTTCGCTTTTGACAAGCATCAGTTGTGCTGTATTGTCCGGTTCCATGCCCGGCATGGAGTTCCACCATGCCCGTCCGTTTCCCATGCCGTGCGTCCAGGCGGCAACGATCCAGATCGTATTTGTCTTTTCATCTACCAGGATAGACGGGTCGCCTACACCGTTCTGTGCGTGAGGCAGGCCGCCCGTTTCGCCGAACGTCATCGCTACGCGCATCGGTTCCCAGGTCTGTCCCTTGTCGGTGCTGCGGCTTACCCCTATGTCGACCATTTCCTGCAAGTCCACGCTGCTGTTGTAGCGGATATCGTACACGCCCAAAAGTGTCCCGTTATTGGTCGTTACCAGTCCCGGAATACGGTAGGCTGCGGCTCCGTCGTCACCGGCATGGCGGACACCGATTCCCATGCGGCGGACATCCGACTTGCCGTCCCACACGATTGTCGCCGGCATGTTATTGATTTCCGCTATCGGCATTTGTACGGTAAAGGTAGTCAGTAGGGAAGCCTCAGGCTTCATCTCGATACTGACCCAGTAATAATTGATTCCTTCCACCATCGGCTGGTTGCTGGTGAAGGTCACGACATGGGCGATATCCGTCACCTCGCTCTGTTTCACGGAGTAGGAGGGATTGGCAACTTTTGTTTTACCTTCCGCATAGCTGGAGATATAAGAAACCGGACGATAATGCTTTCCCTTCCGGGAAGTTGCTTCTGTTCCGCTATAGAAAAGACGTAAAGCTTTTATATCGTTCAAATCGATCCCCTCTTTGAATTGCAGGGATAGTTTGTTGAGTACATCTCCTTTGTGTGCCTGTATACGCATTTCCACCAGGATATTGTCTGTCCGGTCGATCAGAATCGGGATCTGCGGCTTTCTGACAAATAAACTATCGGCTGCAAAGGCTGTTTGCAGGAAGAGAAGGAGGCTGAAATAGAAAAGGATCTTTCTCATGATGTTTTTGTTTTAATTATTTATCGGTCATATTGACTGTTTTCGGGCGCAAGAAGATGACTTCCACTACTAAGGCGATGAATACCAATCCGGCCATCATCGCGAAATCATGTCCTAAGTTGCCGGCGTCTGTCGATTCGCCCAATAGTTTTGTGATGATCGCCCCGGCAAATACCCCGGTCATGTTCATGATGCCGTAGGCGGTCGCCCGGTAGCGCGGCGATACGAACTGGCAGAGGATCGGCATGTTATTGGCATCGAAAATACCGAAGCCGATACCGAAGCATAGCCCTCCGCCGACAATCATGGCGAAACTGTTGCCGAATCCTAACAACAGGAGTGCCGGGATGGTCAGGGCAAGCCCGATGGAACCGGTATAAATGCGTCCCCGTACATTGTGCTGAATCCATTTGTCGGATAAGATACCACCCGCAATCACCCCGATGAAGGAAGAGATCGCGATCGTGAAGGTGGACAACGGTCCGGCTTCCGACATATCGATGGACAGATTCTCCGAAAACAAAGTCGGCAGCCAGTTTTTAGTCGCCCAACCCGGCAAGCTCGAAGTGGCGAAGTAGAGCAGGATGATCCAGAATGAAATGTTGACGAACAACATCCCCATTCCTTTTATCGCCGCTTTCACCGGACTCTCTTTCGGTCCGGGTTCCGAACCCGGTTTGGCGACCGTATGGTCTTTTTTCTCTTTCAGGAAAAGAATCAGGACGAGACTGTAGACGATCCCGATGATTCCGAACCAGTGGAAAGTCGCTTCCCAACTGTAGGCTCCCGCGATAGTGGCTCCGAAACCGCCCAATGCCTGTCCGGTGTAAAGCCCGGTCATGTGGATTCCGACAGCTAATGACCGCGTTTTTTCCTGGTGGTAGTCCGTGATCAGCGAAAGTCCGGCAGGGATATACAAGGCTTCGCTGACTCCCATGATGGCGCGGAGAATGTAAATCTGGTTGAAATCGGTCGAATATCCCATCATCAACGTGACGAACGACCAGACGAAGAGACTGCCCACGATCAGCCATTTCCGGTTAATCCGGTCGGCGATCATGCCGGCGATCGGGCTCATCAGGCCGTATATCCATAAGAATACCGCCATCAGGCGTCCGAAGTTCGTGGCAGATTCCAGTTCGGTAATATCGATCATCATGGCAGACTTCATGGTCGAAAGCATTTGTCTGTCCATGTAGTTTAACAAAGCTACGCCCCAAAGCAGGGCGACAACGATCCAAGGGTAGTATTTCTTATTGTTTGTCATAGCCCCGAAAGAATTTCTTTACATAAAAGATTACATTTCAAAAGCATCCGGGGAATGTGGAACGGACCTTTGTACATGTTCCCTTTTGCCGGCTGCGAGAGCGTCCCGTCGTAATGGAAATAGCCGAACCATTCGCCGTATTCCTTGTCCGGAAAACGGGCGTAGGTGTATTCGTTGATCTGTTTGTGCATTTCGAGGTATTTGAGATCGCCTGTGGCTTCATAGGCATATAGTGTGGCGATGATGGCTTCGCACTGCGGCCACCAGAACTTCATGTCATGCCAGTATTCCTGCTGCGGGCGGTTCTTGCAATCCCTGAAATAGGTGATTCCACCGTGTGTTTTGTCCCAGCCCCATTCCCAAGACCAGTCCAGGATCGTGAGCCCCATCTGTTTCAGTTGCGGGTCCCAGTTCCGGTGTTTGGCCTCTTCGAGGATGAACCATGCCGTCTCGATGGAATGGCCCGGATTGATGGTCCGGCCGGGAATCGAATCGATAAATTCTCCGTTCGGCCCGACTGTTTCGAGGATAGCCTTAAACTCCGGCTTCATGAAATCCTGACGTAGTTCGGCTATCGATTCGTCAATCTGGCGTGTCAGGGCAGGATCGTCTACTGCCTCCCGGATACGGGCGGCGGTGTCGATCAGGATCATGCAAAAGGAATGCCCTTTTGCAACGAATCCTTCTCTGAATTTGGGCTCTAATGCGCCCGGTGTGTTTTTGTAATAGAGAATCTGGTTGAAAAGTTTGACCGCCTTTTCAGTATAGCTCTTGTCGCCCGAAGCGATCGAATACTGAGCCATGGCTATTGCGGCAAACGTTTCTGAAAATACATATCGGCGTTTTCGTACGGGAGTTCCTGTTTTCGTCACTTCGTAAAACATGCGGCCATCGGTATCGAAACAATATTTCTCGATAAAGTCGATCCCGTTTTTGCAGGCTTCCAGCCATTCGGCCCGTTTTTCGAGGTTGTTGTAAGCATAAGCGAGTATAAAGGCGAATCGTCCTTGGAACCAGACCGATTTATTTGTGTCCAGCAGTGAGCCGTCCCGGTCCAGGCAGGTGAAATAGCCTCCATTCTCTTTATCGATGCCGTATTTCAGCCAGAAAGGCAGAATATCGGTCAACAGATCGTTTTTGTATTTTTCGCCCCAATATCCGAGGTATTCGGACGGTTTTGTAATGTCGTTCATGGCGTTTCTTGGTTTTAGAATTTATTACATCTGTCGAAGAAATGAATGGCTTCAAGTTCCGCTTTCATGGCGGCTTCTTCCGCATCCGTCATATTCTGGAAGGGTGTCCGGTTCTTGCCCAGGTCAAGCCCGATCAGCTTCATGATCCGCTTGCCGCCTACGATATTGCCGCGATAACGACAGATTACGTTGATCACTTCCTGCGAGAAGTTTTGGCGTTCGCGTGCTGTTTCGAGGTCTCCGGCGGCCCAGGCTTCGAGTATTCCGGTCAGCTCTTTGCCATTGTAGTTGGTTGTCCCGCCGATGCCACCCTGTGCGCCGCCCATCGCCAGGCAGGGAAGGATCGTTTCATCCTGTCCGTGGAGCATATCGAATTTGCCGTCTTTATACAAGCGGCACTGGTTGTATTCGTAAAGGCTTTCGTATGTATATTTGATGCCGGCGAAGTTCGGGATACGCCCGTCCACCGCTTTCAGCAGTTCGACCATCGGCAGGAAAGCGCCGTTGAAAGCCGGGATATGATAGTAGTAGAAAGGAAGTCCGGGTGCGCCGGAAGCGATTTCTTCGCAGTATTTCACCAGTTCTTCTATCCGGTTCACTTTCGGAAAAGGAGAGGCCATGGCTCCGATTCCCCAGGCTCCGATCTTTTGGGCATGCGCAGCCAGTTTGCGGCTCGATTTTACGCAAGTGCTGCCTACGTGTACGATGACCTTGAATCCGTCAGGCGCCGCTTCTACCCATTTTTTGGCCAACTTCATGCGTTCTTCATCGGTCAACATATATCCTTCACCGGAAGACCCGTTGATAAACACTCCCTTTAGACCGTTTTTTACCAGAAGCTCGGCATATGCTTCTATCGGTTCGTAATTAACCTCCCCGTTTTCGTAGAACGGTGTGAAAGGTGCATCAATTAAGCCTTTAATCTTTTCCATTATTTGAGAGATTTAATGTGTTTTACCATCTGGTATTTTTAATTACTCGGCAAATATAAATAAAATATTTTAATAATATCGCCTTGTTTAAAATATTGTTACAAATAATGTTCTAACGAAAAAGAAGGTTCTATTAATAATGTATCATACCAAGCAGCTTGCTTCTTGATAAGAGGCAAGCCCCGAATGCGCCAGCCCTTTCTCCTAATTTGGATATTTTGATTTCCGTGTCCTGATTGACTAAATTGAGTGAATATTTGCGGATGGCGCTCTTGATCGGCAGGCTTATGTACTCGCCTGCCAATGAAAGCGTTCCTCCGAGTATGACCAGTTCCGGATTGAAGATGTTCATCAGCCCGGCAATGCCTTTTCCCAGGTTCACGCCCATTTTTTCGAGGATGTCGATACAAAGCACATCTTCTTTCCGTATCGCTTCGAGCAGGTCGCCGAGCGAAATATCTTCTCCACTGTCCAGTTTCTGGGCAAGTATGGTGTTGCTGCCTTCCCGGTGACGCTCCATCAGGATGCGGTGAAAAGCCGATCCGGAAGCCTCTGTCTCGAGACAGCCTTTTTTGCCGCAATGGCACAGTACTTCGTTTTCGAACATGCAGAAATGTCCGAATTCCCCGGAAAATCCTGATTTTCCATAGTATAAATTACCATCGATGATGATCCCCACTCCTAATCCCCACGCCATGTTGACGAAGAGGATGTTCTTCTCTCCCTGTACGACTCCTTTCATATATTCGCCATAGGTCATGGCCCGGCTGTCGTTTTCGATAAAGACCTTTGCCTGCAATCGTTCTTCGAGAATCTGTGCGAGGGGTTTTTCTTCGAAATAGAAAATGCTGTAACTATAGCCTGATGCCGGATTCACGCGGCCGGTGATATTGACACCGATTGCCAATATATTATTCCTTTCGACAGGCAATGAAACGATGAAGTCGTCAATGATTTTGCAGAACCGCTCCAGCGAGGCAGGCGTATTTTCAAGTTGGTACGGGATGTTTTCTTCGAGTTGTACCTTGTCTCCCTTGAAATCGATAGCTGCGATATTCAATTTATCTTTAAGCATATCGACTCCCACAAAGTAGCCGGATGCAGGATTGAGACCATAAATGTTCGGTTTGCGTCCTCCGCTGGTTTCCTGTTTTCCGAAGTCCAGAATATAACTGTCGTCTTGAAGTTCGGCTATCAGTTTGGTGACGGTTGGAATGCTCAAGTCCATTTCACGGCCCAGATCGGCAATGGTCGCATCGCCATTGGCAATATAGTAGTGGATGATCTTCTTTTTCAGAAGTTCACTGCGATTGTTGTTATCGGAAGACAGTAAAAATTTTGTGTTCATGGCCATTGAAATGTTATGATAATGATATAGCTCTACAAAAGTATATAAAACTTTTTCAAATATAGGGTTGTGAAAATAAAAAATACATATGAATATAAAATTATGGCGGGTGATGTCTTGTTTCTCTGTTATGCTGCCTTGAGTTTTTGCATCTTGTTTGCTCTGCTGGTATTTTTTGTGAACCTAATCAGGAAGTTCGCATTTGGCGATCATAAAATCGGGGTTTACAACGATAGCATAAACTACATTGTTTTTGATGTCTGCGGCGATACGTAAAACCGGCATACCCAGATCGACTATTTTTCTTAAATTAGATTTGTAGTCATAAAGAAAAAGGGTTTGAGGAAGTTTGGTAAAGTCACGTCCGACTTTTGCTTCATTGGTCGGATCTGACTGGTAGTCACGTTGTAAAGTGACGATGTAATCTTTTGTAAGTGCCAGTTCCATGCTCCCTTTCTTTTTTTTGTCAAGAACAATTTTATTCTCTGAAATGGAATAGTCCAAATCTCCTTTTTGTTCCCAAAGCAATTCAAATTTATCCTTTTCTTTTTTGTAAGCGGCCATATAAGGGAATGAGATCGTTGAGTAGACAAAGATTTTTTTATCCGGGTTATATGCGATATTTCCTTGTGAGACATTATAGTTATTGTCTATTTCGTTTCCGAAAGGGTATTTTCCGAAATTATGCCCATTCGCCGTTTGAAAAGGAAAGGTCGAATTGGGATCGAATGAAATGAAATCATTATTGCCGATTTTTATCAATCTTGTCAGCCCTTGTGTCTTTTTGTCAAAGAAAGAGCCTGCCGGTTCTTGTCCCTCTTGCGCATTGCCAATAGCATAGATAGCCATTTTATCGCCGTTCATATCATGGACAATCAATTCCTTGTCATCGGAAAGGCTAAAAGCCGGAGTTATAAATTCTTTTGGCCCATTCCCGACATTAACAAACTTTCCGATCTCTTTTTTCTCCTTCAGATCAAGGATGTGTGATTGGCCTTCCGTCACAAACGGGTCCGTCCATACCGCAAATTCGCCACAGACCATTAACATCCCCGGCATCCGGCTTTCTATGTTATCATAGACTATAGTCGGTTCCATTGTGATACGTTCTGTTTCCATGTTTTCATTATATGAACAAGCAGATAATAAAAGACAGAATTGTAACAATAAAATAACTTTTTTCATGATGTTGGATTATATTTAATTTTTTTGATTCAGAGCCTGTTTGAATTTTGTAGTTTGAAATAAAAAGAATGTTTCTTCTTTCTGTCAAAATGATTATTTTCAGTTACCAAGTTTCAAATAATATATGTATTGTACGGATTTAGAAAAAACACAATGGCAAGTTATCAAGAAAATCTTGAACCTGCAAAAAAGGGAACGAAAATATTTTGCATGAAATATGGAATGCCACCTTCTACCTGGTGAGAACAGGGAGCCAGTGGCGTATGCTTCCTTGTCTTCCTTTTCATATTCGTATCCTATTCATCTTACCGCGCTTCTTTTTTTAAGAGAGTGTCCCTTATTGTAAAAAAACAGATTGTTTCACATTTGCGCGTTTGTGTTACACCTTCTTTGTCTCCCGATGGAAAAGCGGAACTTTTTTCCAATTACCGTTCTTTTTCTCCATAACGACCGTCTTTATCGCCACGAGAAGGGACTTCATCGTCATGAAGACGGTCGTCGCTATCCATGAACTCGGCAACTCACGGCAGCGAAGACGGTCGTTGTGGAAAAGTTCTGCGCACCTCATGGGAGAAAAGCGGAAAAAATGCTTTTGGCGTAATGGGGACGGCATGGACTTTCTTTGGAAATATTCGATCCTCCGGGAGTTGAGGTTTTCCACATTGTAACTGTTTTACTGTTTAAGGTAGCAAAACAGAACCTGAATGTGTACGGGCTGCCGGCCACCTGGCGCTTGCCGTTACCGTGAAACATTTTAATCGCACAAAGTGTCAGATTAAAATGAAGCTATATTTCAGGTGAAATAGAAAAACGATAAAAAGAGGGTTATTGTATTTTCTTTTATCTATTACTTTGCATAGCCGGGATTTCCGTCTCGGCTTTGTGATGTCCTTTGTGGAGGGAAATACCGGAATCATGATTCCGGCAATGCACCAAAAGTTTACATTGAGTGTATTGCTTATTTTAAATAATAAAATTATCTTTGTCTCGACAGTTATTAATATGACTAAAACAACGGGACTATGGAGAAAGAAAAAACAGGAAAATGTTATATGGAAGAGTTGCAGGACAGATACGTTCGTTTCGATTGGGCAATCAAGCGGTTGCTGCGTCAAAAAGCCAATTTTGTTGTGTTGGAAGGTTTCCTTACGGTCTTTTTAGGTGAAAAGGTGACGATATGTGAGATACTGGAAAGTGAAAGCAACCAGCAAGCGGTGGATGACAAGTTCAATCGTGTGGATATCAAGGCTCTTAACAGTAAAGGGGAAATCATTATCATTGAAATCCAGAACACGCGCGAACTTTATTATTTGGAACGCATCCTCTATGGCGTTGCGAAAGCCATCACCGAGCATATATCTTTGGGTGATACTTATTATAAGGTGAAAAAAATCTATTCCATCAGCATTTTGTATTTCGACATAGGCAAGGGAACGGATTATCTTTATCATGGACAGAACCTGTTCATCGGCGTACACACGAAGGACAGGCTGATAATCAACTCCAAAGAACGTGGTGCTATTGTTCCCCGTCTTCCAGCTGAAATATTTCCGGAGTACATCTTGATACGCGTCAACGAGTTTAATCAGGTCGCTGTCACGCCTCTCGAAGAATGGATGAGCTATTTAAAGGATGGCAAAATCAGTCCGGGAACGACGGCTCCTGGGTTGAGCGAAGCTCGTGAAAAGTTGAAATACTATTCCATGACTTCCGCAGAACGTCATGCTTACGATGAGCATTTGAATGCAGTCATGATCCAAAACGATGTGTTGGATTCTGCAAAGTTGGAAGGTCGTGAAGAGGGCCGTGAAGAGGGCCGTGAAGAGGGCCGTGAAGAGGGCCGTGAAGAGGGCCGTGAAG
>CAJTMR010000001.1:49530-114283 GCA_910577325.1 uncultured Parabacteroides sp. | reverse complement strand
AAGGTCGTAAAGAGGGTATAGAAGTGACGAATTTGGAAAATGCTAAAAAGATGAAATCATTAGGAGTCAGCCCCGAAATCATCAAGCAAGTCACCGGATTTTCAATCGAAGAACTCGAATGAAAATTACAGGTGGAGAAGCCGGCAGGAATTGGTGAAATAGCCAATGGTTTAGAGAATGTTTAATGTTTATGATTTGACGGGTAATTCTTATTATCTTTGCCTGTCAAAGTAATAAGAATATGGAAGATGAATTTGATATAAGGGAGGCACGGGTTCCGGAGAGCGAACGAGAGTATGAGAATGCGCTTCGTCCGCTTTCGTTTCATGATTTTAGCGGACAGGCCAAAGTGGTCGAGAATCTGAAGATTTTCGTGATGGCAGCCCGGATGCGTAAGGAGGCGCTCGATCATGTGCTGTTGCACGGGCCTCCCGGATTGGGAAAGACTACATTATCCAATATTATAGCGAATGAATTGGGAGTTGGCTTCAAGGTGACTTCCGGACCGGTGTTGGATAAACCGGGTGATCTGGCGGGAGTGTTGACTTCGCTGGAGAAGAATGATGTCCTTTTTATCGACGAAATCCATCGCTTGAGCCCGATTGTGGAGGAATACCTGTATTCGGCGATGGAAGATTACCGGATTGATATCATGATCGATAAAGGACCAAGCGCCCGTTCCATCCAGATTGACTTGGCCCCGTTCACGCTGGTGGGGGCGACGACTCGCAGCGGTTTGCTGACAAGTCCGCTTAGGGCGCGTTTCGGGATCAATATGCACCTCGAATATTATGAGATGGAGACGCTGACGAA
The DNA here is from genome assembly GCA_910577325.1 of uncultured Parabacteroides sp. Classification (GTDB taxonomy): domain Bacteria; phylum Bacteroidota; class Bacteroidia; order Bacteroidales; family Tannerellaceae; genus Parabacteroides. The sequence goes on along the minus strand of CAJTMR010000001.1, from coordinate 113,470 downwards.
GATCGTGTTGCGAAGTGCCGATATCCTGAATGTGAAATGCGAACTGAATGCGGCGCGCGAGATTGCTTCCCGTAGCCGTGGCACGCCTCGTATTGCGAACGCATTGTTGCGTCGCGTGCGTGATTTTGCACAGGTAAAAGGGTCCGGCGAGATCGATAAGGCGATTTCCTGCTATGCGCTGGAGGCGCTGAACATCGACCGTTACGGTCTGGATCAGATCGACAATAAGTTGCTGACAACTATCATCGACAAGTTTAACGGCGGACCGGTAGGACTGACGACTATCGCGACTGCGCTGGGAGAAGATCCCGGAACGCTGGAAGAAGTTTATGAGCCTTTCCTTATTAAGGAGGGCTTTATCAAACGTACGCCCCGTGGCCGCGAGGTGACGGAGTTGGCTTATACTCATCTGGGACGTAACAGGGGCTGCGAACAAAGTTTTTTATTTGACTAAAAAGTTATGGCGGGAGGAATGAAGCGGCTCGCAGGGGAGACCGCAATTTATGGTGCCAGCAGTATTATCGGGAAGTTCCTGAACTGGATGTTGGTGCCGATGTACACGCGTGTGCTGGCTACCGAAAGCGATTTCGGGATTGTGACGAATCTGTATGCCTGGACAGCATTGTTGATGGTGATCTTGACATACGGGATGGAGACCGGCTTCTTCCGGTTTATGAACAAAAAGGAGATCAGGCTTCCGATGCGGGTTTATGCGACGACGTTGTTCAGTTTGGCGTTCACTTCCGTCCTGTTTATGGTACTTGTGTTCAGTGCGCTGACTCCGGTCAGTAACTTTTTGGGATATGGAGCGCACCCTGAATATATCGGGATGATGGCGGGGATCGTGGCGGTGGATGCTTTTTGTTGCCTACCGTTTGCTTTCCTCAGGTATCAAGGGAAGGCGGTGCGTTTTGCGGCGATCAAGTTGCTGAATATATTCCTGAATATCATATTGGTGATATTTTTCCTGATCGCTTGTCCGTGGTTGTACGAGCATACGCCGGGGTTGGTTGGTTGGTTTTATGTGCCTGGCTATCAGGTGGGATATATTTTTATTGCCAATGTGGCTACTTCGCTGATTACATTCCTGCTTTTAGTGCCGGATATGATACCCGGACTACGGGAAAAGGCCAGTTTTGTGCTGTTAAGGCAGATGTTGAAATATTCGTTCCCGATCCTGATTTTAGGGATTGCCGGTATTTTTAACCAGACGGCGGATAAGATTCTGTTTCCTTTCCTGTTTGAAGATAAGAACTATGCAGATACCCAGTTGGGAATTTACGGCGCTTGCTTCAAGGTGGCTGTGGTGATGGTGATGTTTATCCAGGCATTCCGGTATGCCTACGAGCCTTTTATCTTTGCCAGGAATAAGAGCGACGATAATACGAAGGCCTATTCGGAGGCAATGAAGTATTTCATTATCTTTTCGCTGATTATCTTCCTGGGCGTGATGTATTATCTGGATATTTTGAAATATTTTGTGGATGCCAAGTATTATCCGGGATTGCGTGTCGTGCCGATCGTGATGTTGGGCGAACTGTTCTTCGGTATCTATTTCAACCTGTCGTTCTGGTATAAGCTGATCGACCAGACGCAGTGGGGGGCCTATTTCTCGACGATCGGCTGCGTGGTGACGGTGTTAATGATCGTGCTGCTGGCTCCGGTTTATGGGTATATGGCGTGTGCCTGGGCTTCATTTGCCAGCAATTTGTTGATGATGATTCTCTCATACCGGGTCGGTCAAAAGAAGTTCCCGATTCAATATGATCTGAAATCGGCGGTGCTTTACGGCCTGTTGGCGGTTGCTTTCTATCTGGCGGGGATGTTGCCCCGGATCGATTCGGAAATATTACGCTTGGGCTATCGGACGGTTCTGCTTCTGATTTTTCTTGTCATCGTTGTTAAACGTGATCTGCCGCTGGGCGAATTGCCGTATGTCGGAAAGTGGTTCGCCAGAAAGCATTTTTGAGTCGGAAGGGGAGATTTGGAAGTTGTGAAGGGCGCTTTTCCCCGATATTGGAAGATACACAGTTAGACATTTTTTATTCCGGGATACTATTTCTATCTTTGTGCTGTTTAGGTGATATGGTTAAACGGTTGTCTGCGGGTAGTTGAATCACGAGGATTGTCGGACGGACTGCACTGGTACAAACATTGATTTTAATAGGATGGAAAAAGGATTGTTGCACAAACATGTTAAGGACTTCTTTGTCCGTAATTTCGATGTCCGTCAGGAAAAAGAGGATGAACTCGAAACGATGGAGTCTATCAGGAAAGGCATAGAGTTCAAAGGAACGAATCTTTGGGTCTTGATCTTTGCGACCTTCGTTGCTTCGCTGGGTTTGAATACCAACTCGACGGCGGTGATTATCGGTGCGATGTTGATTTCTCCGCTGATGGGTCCTATCATGGGGTTCGGCTTAGGGCTGGGGGTCTCTGATTTCGATCTGATCAAGCGTTCTTTCCGTAATTTTGCCACGGCGACGGTGTTCAGTGTTATCACTTCGACGCTCTTTTTCCTGATTTCTCCGATCAGCGAGGCGCAGAGCGAGTTGCTGGCCCGTACACAGCCGACCGTTTACGACGTGCTCATTGCTTTCTTCGGCGGTCTGGCGGGAATTGTGGCCAGTTCGACCAAGAGCAAAGGGAATGTGATCCCCGGCGTTGCGATTGCCACGGCTTTGATGCCGCCGCTTTGTACGGCCGGATTCGGGTTGGCGAGTGGTAACTTGTATTATTTCTTTGGCGCTTTCTATCTCTATTTCATCAATACGGTGTTTATCAGTTTGGCAACCTATCTGGTGGTTCGTTTGTTGAAATATCCGAAGAAGGTCTTTTTAGACAAGCAACGTGAGAAGATCGTGACGCGATATGTCGGGGTGATCGTTTTCTTCACCATCGTGCCGAGTCTTTTCCTGAGCTACAATCTGATCCGGGCCAGTTATTTCAACGATCGGGTACGGACATTCGTTGCAGATGAACTTAGTTTTCCGAACACCCAGATATTAAGTAAGACGGTGACCGACACCAGTGACAAGAAAGAGGTGAAAGTAGTCCTGATCGGCGAGACCGTGCCGGAGACGATGATTACGAACGCCCGTGCCAAGATGCCCAAATACGGTCTGAAAAACGTGGATCTTGTCGTGCAGCAGGGATTCGGTCAGGAAACCACCGATATTAATGAGTTGAAAAGCTTGCTGATGCAGGATTTGTATAAGAATAGTGAAGAAGTCCTCCGGGCGCAGTCCGTGCAGATCGATTCGTTGAAACGCGACCTTAACAGATATCACAGCCATTATCATCTTTCCGCCGAGTTGATGCCGGAAATAAGCGTCCTTTTTCCTTATGTCAAAGAAATCTCTTGTGCGCATACTTGTTTGATGGACATGGATAGTTCGCATCCTGATTCCGTCTTGTTAGTCTACTTGAAGAGCCGGGAAAAAGTACGTGAGGCAGAGCAGGAAAAAATTAAGAAATGGTTTGCAGCGCGCGTGGAACAGAAGAAAATCAAATTAATTATTGAATAACAAACTAAGAATGAATTGTATGAAGAAGTTGTGGGCAGTGTTACTGCTTCTCGTTGCTTCAGGCCAAGTGTTTGCCGATGAGGGCATGTGGGTGCTGAAAGAGTTGAATAAACAAAACCTGGCGAGGATGAAGGAGTTGGGATTTACTCCGTCTTACGAACAGTTGTACAGTGAAACCGACCCTTGTGTTGCCAATGCCGTCGTGATCTTCGGAGGAGGATGTTCCGGTATTACCGTTTCGAACGAGGGATTGATCTTTACCAACCATCATTGTGGTTTCGGTTCGATCCAGCAGTTGAGTAGTGTGGAACACGATTACCTGAAAGACGGTTTCGTTTCCCGGAGCAAGGAAGAAGAGTTGCCGGTTCCAGGTCTGACGGTCCGTTACCTGCGTGAGACGGTAGATGTGAGTGATTGCATCAATTCGCAGATCGCTTCGATCAAGGAAGAGCACCTGCGTCTGGCTGCTGCCGATTCGATCGGGCAGGCGATGGCTGATTCTGTAGGAAATTCGGAATACCAGGCCGCCAGTGTTGTTCCTTTCTACAATAATAACAAATATTTCCTGATTGTCTACGATGTCTTCAACGATGTCCGTATGGTGTTCGCTCCGCCCAGCTCGGTCGGAAAGTTCGGCGGCGATACGGACAACTGGATGTGGCCGCGCCATACGGGCGACTTCTCCGTGTTCCGCGTATATGCCGGCGCCGATAACAAGCCGGCTGCTTACAGCAAGGATAATAAGCCGTACCAGCCGAAATATGTGGCCGAAGTGTCGTTGCAAGGTTACCAGGACACCGATTACGCGATGACGATCGGTTTTCCCGGCAGTACGGACCGTTACCTCAGTTCATGGGGTGTGCAGCAGCGTATCGAGGATAGCAACAAGCCTCGTATCGAAGTGCGTGGCATCAAGCAGGCGATCTGGAAAGACGCGATGTTGAAGAGCGACGAGGTGCGTATCAAATATGCCTCCAAATATGCCGGCAGTTCCAACTACTGGAAAAACTCGATCGGTATGAACAAGGGGCTTGCCAACCTGAAAGTGATCGACCGCAAGCGCGAAGAGGAAGCCGCTTTTGCCGCTTGGGTGGCACAGGATGCAAAGCGTAAAGAGGTGTACGGCGACGTCCTGAACCTGTTGGAAAAAGGATATACTTCTTCCAGCGAATATAAGAAGATCTCCACCTACCTGGGCGAAGCGTTCCTGAGCGGCGCCGAGATCGTGAAACTGGCGCGCATGATCCAGAGCGTGGATGTGAAGGGTTCTACCCCAGAAGAGATCGATATCTTCCTCGAAGACAATATCAAGTCTTTTTTCAAGGATTATGATGCAAACCTCGACCGGAAGGTGTTGGCGGCTATGATGAAGGTCGTAAAGGAACGGGTTCCGGCAGAGAATCTTCCGGATATCTATAAGAAGGTGGACAAGAAATATAAAGGCGATTATGAAAAGTATGCCACCGATGTATTTAAGAAGACCTCTATCCTGTCTTTCGATAATATCGCTTCCATGCTGAAGAACCAGAAGAAATATGCGAAGCTGAAGAAGGATCCGGCTGCCGAGTTGAGCCTGTCCGTCCTGATCTCCCTCTTCGAGTTGCAACAGCTCACGGGTGATTCTTATTACGATATCGCCAAGGGCGAACGCCTGTATTTCGCCGGCCTGAAAGAGATGTACCCGGAGAAGGCTTTTGCTTCGGACGCCAACTTTACGATGCGTGTGAGCTACGGTTCCATCGGCGGCTACCGTCCGTACGATGCTGCCTGGTATGATTACTATACGACCGAGAAGGGTATCTTCGAAAAGGAAAACCCCGAAAGCGACGAGTTCTGGGTGCAACCCGAAATCCTCGACTTGATCCGTAGCAAGGACTTCGGCCAGTATGCCAACAAGGACGGAGAGTTGCAACTTTGCTTCCTTTCCAACAACGACATCACAGGCGGTAACTCCGGCAGCCCGGTGTTCGACAAGAACGCCCGCCTGATCGGCCTTGCTTTCGACGGCAACTGGGAAGCGATGAGCGGCGACATCGCCTTCGAACCGGATTTGCAGCGCACGATCAGCGTCGACATACGCTATGTGCTGTACATGATCGACAAGTGGGGAAAATGCCCGCGGTTGATCGAGGAATTGAAATTGGTGAAATAATAGTGGGAGCGGATTCCTTTTGGCTTGATCAGAAAGCGACCAAAGGAAGTTTACCTGAATATATTATATTAAAAAGTGCCGGGAAGGATGGAGTGAAACCTCCTTTCCGGCACTCCGTTTGTATGATAAGTGTGCTTTTTCTGTTTTATCAATCTTGCAGACATCCATATCACAATTCAGCAATAAGAGTGGCAGCAGCCATTTGATTTGTAATTTTGCTTTCATGTCTCTTTTTGTTTTTAAAGTTATAGTAAAACTGTGGATAGAAATCGTTTTTACGATTATTTCTTTTTGATGGAGGTAACATATAAATGTTTTTGCAAAAACAACCATCATACTATCATATCCGCCTGTATATCGGTTTAAACCAATATGTTATGGCATGATAGTTGCCGTTTTGAACAATCATTCATCTGTCATAACTATCATGGTGAAAAACGATAACGTGCTGTGTATCAATCATACGATAAAAACAGGGACCGTCCGGAAACAGGTGCAAAACATGTTAAAACAGCTTCTTTTTTCATCAAGACAGGCTTTTCTTTTGTCAAAAACAGCTTTTAAAGCCGCTTAAGACCCGGGTGTAAGCAGTATGGAGACCCGGGGGCAGGAGAGGTACAGACCCGGGTCTGCACGAGGCCTTTACGGGGATGCGTGGATGTTTATCCGCCATGTCGGAGGTGCTTTTATGCCCTGTTTTGGCATCTTTTTCGCCGATGGCTGTTTTTTTGCTGTCAGCGGAAAGTATGAAAAAGCCTTTCCGCTGACAATTATTTTATATCAGTTAATGGGAAATAATGACTTTATGGACTTCCGGTTCGGTGGAACCTGCGCGAATGATATGCAAGAAATAGTTACCCTCCGGCAATGCGGAGACATCAATGGATATTTGACGATCTGTTGCACGCAAGTTGCGAACAAGATTCCCTTGGAAGTTGAACAAGCGTAGTTCGTGTGAACTTGACAACACTTTTTGTTGGGTAGAAATTGTTGTTGCGTTTTCTGTTTCCTGTGGTTCCGCGATATCAATATGTAGCGTATTATCCACAGGATTTGGATATACTGCAGACCGGTAACCGCCAATGGTTGTTGTCGCAATCAAATGGGCACATTGGGTAACGATACGGCATTCCACGTTGTAGCTTCCTTTTGGTATCGACCAAGAATCTCCGGCAGGACCTGTGGTGGAACTTTGAGAGGAACCGCCGCTTCCTATAGGGGTCGCATTCCAGATAAACTGACGGATACCGTAGATATTGGGTGTATGGATAGTCAGATAAATATAACGGTCGTCCGATGTATAGGAAAGATACGGATTGCCGGATTTGGAAGCAATTTCAAGATTTTTACCGAATTCAACAGTTGTTCCATTTATATTCACGGCAGCTTTTATATGCGCATATCCGGGAGTTGTTCCTTTCGCATAACAACTTGTTCCTGTATTACCTCCGGTCAAACTGACACCACCGGAACAAGTCCATGTCACCGTCGCGTTAGCCGGGACATTGGAAACAGAATAAGCGAACGGGCCATCGCCCGAGCATAACATGTCTGGACCGGAAAGACTAATTTGATAATCGTATCCATTCAATGAAACATTCGCACCTAAATTTGATGGTGTTGAAATATATTGAGGATGTTCTGTACTAATCCCATCTTTAGATAAAGCATATTGATAGGCTTCATAATAAGAAATTGAACCATCAAAATTAGAATCAGCATTTACAACTACATTGGTATCTGGTTTCTTTTTGTAAACGGCAGATAACCAATGATATAAAAATTCGCTATAATTATAAGGAGGTTTAGAAGATGCGCTTTCATCCCAACGACAAGACGTTGTTATACTGTAATTAGAAAATGATTTAAAATCATCAATAAAACCGCCACTATGACATTGACCTAAAATAAGATGGGTACTTCTTGTATTAACTTTCCTGACTTCATTTGCAAATTCGTAATCCATCATATAGTCATTCCAAAGGAAAAAGCAAGAACTGTTTTCAGAAAAACTACCTCCATGATCTGTCACGAATATAGTCAAATCATCATTAGTCGTAATTGCATTAGCCAAAGTATTAAATACTGTACTTATATTACTTTTTGTAGCAGAATATTGTATATCGGGCATTCCATCCCCATTTAAATCTAAGGGAGAAGAATCAGTAGTCCCATCTTGTAATGTTCTGTCATGCGCAGGGTTTGTTCCATCTGACATAAGTACAAAAATATTAGAAGGATTGTAATTGTATAGATTTACTAATGTTTTATAAAAGGCGGAACAATGATTCCAATATCGTACATGATTATTAGCAAGACTCATACCTCCACTTATTATGACTGCATATTTGTTGTTGGTAGAAACTGTTATAGAGTTTGCTGATATACTTTCATTGAAGTCATTATCTATGTCAATAATATTTTGATCTGAAATACGATACCTAACAATATTTATCATATTTTCTAATATTGGAGGCATTTGCTCATTTCTTACAGTTACAGAATCCCCATCACTACGAACAAAAACATATCGGCAATTATGACTCCAATCATTATATGGTTTGTCATCTATAAAGAAAAACCAACTGTCAAAATGCTCAGATACTGTTTTTCCAATATAAGTATCAATTGAATCATACTTGGAATATAAGTTGGTTGATACATACACATTTATATTGGTTGTATCATTATTTAAAACTTCATGCTTTACTATATTCCATGCACTATTACAATCAATTTGAGCATTCAAGTTATTTGTAGATATACAAATAACTAAACTGATAACACTTATGATTAATTTTACGTTTTTCATTTTAATGAATTATTCCTGTATGATAAAAAATATTATTGTAATAAACTGTAACGGTACAACCTGAAAGTTTTTCTGTACTATTAATGACAAAGGATATATCTTTAGGACAAACGCAATCCGCTCCTCCGGCTTCTGAAGATTCATAAATGATAAAACCGTCCTTATCTTTTACGATTTCAATCTTGCAGATATCAATGTCACAATTCAGTAATAAATTCTCATGCACGAATTGATAAGAATAGTCATTGATCTTTTCAAATCTGAATTCTTCTTCCAGATACGGACTGTCCGATTTCAATGTTTGGGAACAGCTACTGACCTTTAATTTAGAAACGCTCATCTTACCGCTTTCAGCCTCTTTACAAGAGTTTGTACCGAGCCAAGCGACCAATATGAAGAACGGTAACAGCCACTTGATTTGTAATCGTGTTTTCATCTCTCTTTTTGTATTAGAAGTGATTTATAAAATAGTAAATAAAAAATTGCAGACCGGTTTTTTCCTCCTCTCTTTTTTAGGTCTACTTTTAGGGGGTGGTGGTACGATTTTGTAAAACTAACTAAATAAGATTGAAATACGAAACTTTTAAGAAGATATTTTAAGGCAATCGTATCAAAATCTCCCTTCTTTTGGCATAATCTGATTGTTTACGGGATACAAAAATTGACAATATTCCTCTTAATGGATCAATATCCTGACTTCGTCATTGCGTACCCCAAAATTCTTCTTCAAATAAAGGGGCGATACGTTGATGTCGTTTCATGAGCATTGTCCTGGAGATGGTTTGCTTGTTTTGCGGTAAAGTCAGTTGTATTGTTAGGATGGTCTGAGCAAGTGCCAGCACTTTTGAGATATTCCACTGTGACGGATTTGCTCGCAGGATAAGACAGCCGTGCCTTAACCAGTTTACGGAATATCCCATCATCTCACTCTTTGCCCTGCATCACAAGGGATTCAATTTTGATTCATCGGAAGATTTGTTCTGCAATTTCCTGAGTACGCACAGTCCCCTTCGGGACGATCCTGGCGTGTAGAGGTTGCTTCTTTCCGTCGCTTTTGGGGTTCGGGTTTTCATATAAGGCATATTTTGCTCCCATAATAGTTATTTTTAATGATGAAGTTAACTTTCCATTGCTTCTCACAACTGTGTTCCGACTGTATCATAGCTGTGTTTCTTTTATATCACAATTGTGATACGGATAGTAGTACAACACATTCAGGAAGAATCATACTGTTTGCCGGATTGTTTTTTATTCCCGTGAGGTAAAAGGATATCTATTGCCTGAAGTAGTGAAAGAAGAATGATAACTTTGTGTCTGGTTAGCCTTAATAAATAGAATTTTATCTTTAATTTTGTGATTACTTAATTGCTAAGTTTATGAAAACACAAATACTCAAGGCAACCTTACTTGCTTTTATCATTTTCTTTTCTTGTCATCAGGTAAGTCAGCAACACCCTATACTGGAGCAAGCCGAGAAAGTTATGTCCGAACATCCAGATAGTGCTTTATTCTTGTTGGAACAGGTTGCAGCCCCAGAAAAGATGCCGGAGCGCGATTATGCCACTTGGTGTTTGTTAATAACAGAGGCTCGTGATAAGAACTATATCGAACATACTTCGGATTCCTTGATCAATGTCGCAATACAATATTTCGAAAAGAAAAAAGATATAAACCGACTGTCCAAAGCTTATTATTGTCAAGGCAGGGTTCTTTCAGAACTGAGCGCTTCGGAAGAAGCCTTAACTGCTTACTTAAAGGCAAAGGAATTAGTACGAGAAACATCAGATCGAGATTTGGAGGCGCGTATCAATAATCATTTAGGGACTTTATACTGGAAAAATGGAAGGACTGAAAAAAGTTTATCTTGTTATAAAGAGGCTTATCGAAATTATGAAATGGAGCAGAATAAAATAGGAATGACCAATACTTTACGAAATATAGGGAAAAGTATGCACGGATTGGAAAAATTAGATAGTGCTTATTTTTATTTGGATCGTGCATTTGTATTTGCCAAAAATGAAAATTTAGAATCTCAAATGGCTTATATATTATCATCAATGGGAAGTATTTATGCAGAAAAAGGATTGTATGAAAAAGCATTGGCATATCAAAAAGAATCTTTAAATTATTCAAGAATACAAAATACAAAATCTTCTTGTTATTACGCAATAGGGGAGTCTTATGTAAATATACAAAAGTTGGATTCTGCCTTATTATATGTAGATTCTGCTCTTATGAGTAAGGATTTATATGTGAAATGTAGTGCAAACTGGCTATTATATACGATATGTTTAAAAAAGCAGGATTATAAGAAAGCATGTACATATAATGAACGTTACCTTTTACTCCGGGATTCAATCGAACAGGTATATCGACCTCAAAAATTGGCGAAAGTAGAAGCTTTATATAATAAAGAGCGTTTAATCAGCAAGCAAAACCAGCAAATGCATACAGCTCGTAGCAGGCAAGATTTCCTGCTTATCTGCTTTCTTTGTGCTTGTCTTGCAATAGGGATAGTCTATGTGATCATGTTCCAAATAATCAGTAAACATAAATTGAGAAATAAAGAAATACAGAAGCTATTGCAGAAAAATGAAAGTCTTTTATTAAACGACAAGCTGGAGATGGAGAAAAAAGACATCGCTTTGCAGACTATCCAGAAGCAATTGGAAGAGAACCATCTGTTAATAGACTCCTTGACTGAGACAATCCAAACATTGGAAAATGATAATTTATCTCAACTGGAAATATACAAACAGCAACAGGAAGAGGCTAATATCGAACAATCTAAACTTCTCAAAGAGAAAGAGACGATTCTTAAGCAAAAAGAGGAATTAATAAGCAATAAGGATATACTACTTAGACAGAAAGATACACAATTGCAGTCTATATCAGAAAAAAATGGAAAATTAGAGCAACGTATTCTTCTTTCAATAAAGGAGAAAGAAGAATTGGAAAGACAAAGAAGTGTACTGAGCCAGGAACTGGATGCAAATGTAAAGGCGCAAAAACAACTGAGCCTGGATTGGGAGTCACTGCGGCTTCAACAAGAAGAACAATTGCGAAAAGAACAAGAGGTAGCCGGTGAACTCAAACAAAAATCCAGGATGTATGAAGCATGGATACAAAAATTGATTCATCAAGATGAATTTTTGCTTAATCTATCCGATAATAGACAACAATTGTATCCTTTAAACTTTAATAAGGATGTGTTTTATAAGCATTTTTCTCCGGTATTTCCTGGATTTGTAGAATATTTGTTCATACAGTATAAATTGGATGAGCGAGAATTGTTAATCTGTTGTCTGGTTAAACTGGGGGTAAAAACTGGTAAAATTGCGACTATACTAAACTTAGCACCAGATACGATCACAAAACAGAAAGCCGAGATAAAAGAAAAATACTTTAATGTGTCTGAAAAGCAAAGTTTAGACCGATTTCTCGAAAAATTATTATGGTAAAATCCGGTTTTTTGTCTGGTCGAATCCGGTTTTTGAAAGTAAAAGTGAATTTTTAATGTCTGAGATTAGATTTATATGTCTGAAAATTAGTAAATTATTTGTTTTTTATCCTATACTGAACTTATTTTTTCTAATCCGGTTTTTTTGTGTTTTATGTCTGAAATTTGCATTAGAATTTAGAAAGGTAAGAGTTATGAATAAAAATTTGCTTATTTTTATTAGTAGTATTGTATGTTTATTTTTTCTGACTTTAGAATGGATACATGCAAAAACAATGAATATTCGTGAAATAGAATTGCTTATGGAAGCAGAGAGTCAAGCTCCATGCATTGGCGTTCAATGTGACAGCGGATATTCTTGCTGGATTGATTAATTAATCAAACTGCAAAAACGGCTGTTAGTACCAGAAATTCATAGAGGATTTCTGGTACTTAATTTTGATACGTTTTAGAAAATATACAAAATAGGATGAAGTATATATGTATATATATAATGCTATTGCATAGTATTGCTTTTTATTCTCAAAATACAGTTTTGTCGGGACACGTTATTGATGAAGAGAAGCAGGATGTAGCCGGTGCCACGATACAATGTTTTGTACAAGATACTCTCTTTTTGGGTGGGAGTGTAAGTAATAGTAATGGTTTATTTTCTATTTCTGTTCCTACTTTTTCTACAGATTATAAACTTATTGTTAAGTATCTTGGGTATACAGATAATGTTCTATTTTTGAAAGGAAGTGCAAAAAATGTGCAATTAGGGAATATTGTGTTGTTGAATAGTGCTAAGCAACTGGATGAAGTAGTAGTTACAGGAAGCCAGGTTGCACGTACTGCTGATAAGGTCTTGTATTTCCCCTCCAAAGAACAGTTACGCCATGCATCGGATGGATATAATGCTTTGGCATTGATGATGATACCGACATTGGATGTCGATCCGTTTACAAAAAAGGTATCGACTATTCAAGGGGAAACATTGCTCCTCATCAATGGACGAGAGGCTTCGAACGATGAGATCCGAAACTTGAATCCGAAAGATATTCTCCGTATTGATTTTTATGATCAACATCATCCTGAACATCCGAATGCGACCTCTGTTATCGATTATATTTTAGAACATCACGATGCGGGAGGTTCTGCTGTACTTAACGGACAACAACATTTGAATAAAGGAAGCGGTATGTATGGCATGACTGCCCAATTTTATAAAAAGAAATCGGAATTTACAGTGTCTGTCTCGGATAACTATAATAATTATACTCCAAAGCGTAGTGGTGAATCTACTACCTATTTTGAATTCCCGGAAAGAACAGTGATTAATGAAGCGAAGAATTTGCCATCTCCTCAAAATCAAAATGCAATAAACAGTTATTTCAACTATCTGTATCAGGATAAGAAAAATCAGTTCTATGTGACTTTGTTATTAAATCAAGAGAAATTGGACAAAGAAGACTTGAGTTTACAAACCTATAGTAATGATCCGGTTCAATATAAAGTAAATGATAATTCATTTGGTCACGTTTTGAACCCGGGATTGATGCTGGACTATACCCGAACAATGAAACATGATCAGAAGATACGTTTCAGATTGAATAGCAGTCACAATAAAAACAAGTACGACAGGAGTTATGCGGCGTTGCAGGATGAAGAGATTACATCCGCTTATAATACACGGGCAAGAGAAAAAAATTACATAATAGCTCCTCTTATCATGTACACTAAAGCATTTCGAAAAAGTGATGTCCTTTTTGCTACATTGCAATATAACCATACTTATACACATACACAATACACAATAGATGAGCAACCTTCGGATGATTATTTGACTAATGGTGAGGGACTGTTGATGTTTGGATATGCTTTACGGCTGAAAAATAAGCTGAAAATGACATTACAATGGGCAGATAAGTTAATTTATATAGATAATGAGAAAGAGTCTTCCTTAAGACATTTTTTGAATCCGGGGCTGTTTACTACTTATATGATTAATCCTAAAAATTCAATCCGTTTTGTTGTAAAAATGGGAGCAGGAGATCCGGGATTGAAATATCGTTCCATGACGGAGCAACGGATTGATAAATACCAGATTCGAAAAGGGAATCCGGATATGAAAACATTGAAATTTTATGAGATAGACTTAATTTATTCTTTAAATACAAAATCTTTTGATTTTGCTTATAGTACGATCTTAGAGGTAACGACAGATAATATCCCTTATGAACGAGTTTCTTATGATGAAGAGAGGAATTTGTTTGTACATGATTATGCAGTAGGTGGATCCGGTTATGATTTTGAAACGGGACCGAGGGTGAAGTTGAAAATTATACCTGGAAAGTTGACATTCGATTTGGCTGGGTATTATACAAGACGATCTTTGCATGCTTGGAAGAACTTTACGGTTAATAGTTTTAATGCCTCAGCCAAATTGTTGTTTATGTATAAAAATATATCGGCTTCTGCACAAGTAGCATCTCCCCAAAAAGGTTTTACTGATGTCTGTGTTTTCTATCATACACCATTGACATACAATTTTAATGTCGGGTACAGTTTGAATAATTGGCATTTTGAATTTTCTGCACGTAATCCATTTTCAACCTTTGTTGAAAAGAGAGAGTATGTCTCGGATATCTATAGCTCATATTCCCGGAATTATGCTCCGAAAATAAACGATCATGTATTTTATGTGAATGTGAGTTATCGGTTCAATTGGGGTAAAAAGCATACATTTAATCAGATAGAGATGGAGAAAACAAGAAACTCCGCCATATTGAAAGCAAATGAATAATTAATCATAAATATGACTTTTTCGGAAATAAAAAACATAGAAATACAGGAGTTTTCAACCTCGGCAAATTGTCAGACTTACCTTCTAAAGTATAAGGATACATTTTTTGAAGTAGGGAGAGATGTTGTGGTTTTGCTGAATTGTATGCAGAAATATGATGTGCAGGAAGATGCGGTTGCGTTTTATCAAGAGTCTGTAAATGGACAGTATTCAGTACAGGAGGTAGATGAGTTCTTGAAACAATTGTTTGAGAAGTTGGAACCGGAAAAGAGTGCCGAAGTAAAGGTAAAGAAGACAAAGTCTTTTCTTTATAACCATGAACTGATCTCGGCTTCTATGATTGAATTTTGTACTCAATGGTTGCGTTTTTTATTTCAGAAAAAGGTGATGTCTCTGGTGGGGTGTATTTTCCTGGCTTTAGAGATTTACTTCTTTACCAATACAATGATGGAAATTAGTGTTCCTCGTGTAAACCTTTATTTGATTGGTGGGCTGCTGCTCTTTTTTGTTTTTTCATCTTTGTTTCATGAGTTTGGGCATGCTTTTGCATGTCGGCATTTCGGCATTAAACATGGAAGTATCGGTTTTGGACTGTACATCAATTTCCCAGTATTTTATACGGATGTGTCGAACATTTGGAAATTGCCGAGAGGACAACGTTGCATCGTAAATCTGGCTGGTGTTTACTTTCAGACAATCTTGCTTATCCCGTTTTTGGTAGGTTTTATGTATACTTATAATGATTTCTTGAAATATATTATCTATATGATGAACCTGAATTTTCTGATTACACTAAATCCATTTTTTAAATTTGACGGATATTGGTTAATGACAGATTTGCTGGGTGTTGCTAATCTGCGTCGTAAAGGAAATGAATATATCAAATACCTTTTGAAAAAACCGTTCGGTAAACCTGCCGGACAAAAGCCTTATTTGTTTTTCCTTAAAAAGAAGGCAAAATTGAGCTTGATAGTTTATACGGTTGTCGTAAATTGTTTCTTTGCATATTATTTCGTTTATCTAATGCCCATGTTTCTGCTTCGTTTTTGCCGGCTATTTCCGGAACAGTTCAATTTGTTGTTGAGAGAATTGGCTAATCACCAGATGCCGAATTGGGTTAATTTGCAACAAATGTTCACTCAGTTGTTGTTTCTCGGTCTGACGATTTTTATGGTATACAGAATGGTGAAACCGATTATAGATAAGCTGAAAAGAACATGAAAGGTTTTGTGTATGGAGGAGGTATTGTATTGTTCTCCTTATTATTTTTGATGCCTTATTTTTATGTTTACGATCCGTTTTTCATCAGGGGGTTGTTTTTGTCTTTATTTTTAAGTTTCCTGATGAAAAAAAGAAAAATCAGGTTCAGTAGTATTGATGGTTGCTTGCTTTTAATTTTCTTATTTAGTGGGATTTCTTTTTATACGGCAACTAATATCAATGCGGAGATTACTGCATTTGTACAATCTTCTTATATACTTCTATATTATTTTGTGCTGCGTTTCTGGCTGGAGGGAATGAAAGAAATCCGGGGATTGTTATCCGGATATGTTGTGTGTATCGGTTTGCTTTCTATTTTGGCAACTGCATTTTTCTATCAGTTTCTGAAGGATGTTCACGAAATGGAATTCTCTTCTTTATATGATTTTCGTTTTCTTTTCCAGCCTTTAGGGGTGCCGAGTAATGAATGGGCCTCTTTGCAGATCTTATTCGGAGGGATAACCTTGTTGGCCTTGCATTATTGTCGGGATATGAAGAGGCGCAAATGGATCGTGGGGGTCGGTATATTGGTTTTTCTGCAAATATTGTGGTCTTTTTCCAGAGGCATGTATTTGTCAATGCTCGTCTGGGGAATCGGTATTTTATTTATTGCAAGAAAGACGATTATGAGGAGAGGATATCGTCAAGTGCTGGGTACCTCGTTTTTGGTTCTTATTGTTTTTTTATTCGTCTATCCCCAGGAGGTAAAGCAAACGTTGAAGATGAATGAGACGGTTTCGCAACAACGCAGTATCGATAGCCGATTGAATATGTGGAACCTGACAGATACGATAATAAAAGACTATCCGTGGGGAACAGGAAGTTTCACCTATCCTATGGTGATGGATAAATATTTGCAGCAAGATAACCGTGCAGAGGGTTATTCGTCTTATGCTACAAATCTGATTAGCCAATTGCTGGTGGAGAAAGGGGTAATTGGTTTTATTTTATATCTATTTTTTGCTGTTGTTGTCCTCTTTTATGTGGTTCAACGGAAAGAGAAGAAAATATGGTTAGTATTTATCATCTTGTTGGTATTTCTTTTTCGCGAACAAACTTTTTCAGTATTCTTAAATTCAACACGTGTTCAATTGTTGATTTATACGTTATTGGCACTTATGCAAGTCTCATTAGTTGATGAATTTCAAAATGAAGGGAAACAACGGTGGCATTTTTATTTCTTGCCTTTGCTGATATGGGGTACTTGTCTGATGAGTAATCTTTGGATTGATCGGAATAATAGACTGAATGCAAAGAGTTGTTTGGCTGCCCAAAATGAGGAATGGAATAAAGCAGTAGATGAAATAGAAAAGACGGAGCGTATTGCTCCTTATTTGATTAATCGAGGGCTTGTTTATTTGAATTTGTATGATAGCCTGTCGGATGAACAATATTTGGAAAAAGCAGATATAGTGTTGGAAGAAGCACAAAAACAAAATCCATATGATGTTCAGCCAGATTATTATCGACTGATGATTCGGGATAGAGAAAAAGGTAAAGAGGGGAAAAACTTGCCAGAATTAAAACGATTGGCGGCTCGTTATCCGGATAAACTACTATATAAATGGACGTTGTATGAATGGTACTATAGAAAGCAAGATTGGGGTAATGCGGCAACTTCACTAAAGGATTGTGTATTGGAGGTTCCCCGTATATTAGATGCAAAGTATTGGAAGAAAAAAACTGCAGAAGATGCTGATTTTATCAGAGATGTGGAGAGTCTTTTAAAGATAGAGATTGCCAAGGAACCAGTAGAGGATCCGGTTGTCTGGGCTAAATATGGAAGTGTTTCACTAAAGTTGGGTAATCTATTTTTGGCAGAGAAATATTTGGAAGGAGCACTTAATAGATTGCCGAATTTGTCAATGGCATGGCATAATTTAGGGAAATTAGCTGAAATGAAAGGTGAGAAAGCAGTATCCACATTATATAAAAAACGGGCTAACATACTTGGAGTAAGAGTGGAAAAATTTGAACTCGACCGCTTATTAGATGGTTCGTATAACTTTCGTTTTAGGATTTGGTATGGTTGTGAAAAGGTTAAATGGTAAGGGATGAAAAATTGGTTGTATATAATTATTTGTTTCTCATTGCTTGGCAGTTGTAGGACAGAAGAAGATAAAAAGGTTCATGAAACGTTGATTGTAGCTGGAAGTAATCGTTTGGAATTGGAAAAAGTGTTGAAACATTATGAGAATGATTCATTGAAACTTCAAGCTGCTCGTTATTTGATTGGGAATATGGCTCATCATTTTACATTGAAGGAGTTCTTTGTTTCTCCTGAAAAAGTAAAATATGCATTGGATATTACAAAATTCGCAAATGAGGATGAAGTAAGAGGGCATTGTGCATCTTTGGTCGAAAGGGGATATACTTATCATAAAGAAGAATTGAATGATAGCCGGGTGTTAAAAAGCGATTTTCTGATTCGTAATATCGACTTGGCTTTTCAAGTGTGGAAGAAGCCGTGGGCAAAAGATGTCCCGTTTATGGATTTTTGTCGGTATATTTTGCCTTACAGAGTACAAAAGGAAAGTGTATCCGGATTGCGGGAAACATTTATGAAACGTTATATTCCGTTGTTGGATTCAGCAGGAGTTACAAATACATTTGATGCTTGTATGTTACTTAATAGACAATTGAAGAAAGAGATAAAATATAAAGAAACCGGTAATCCGTTTTATCCGACTATAGAAGAAACGGATTGTGTACGTATAGGTACTTGTGCGGCATTATGTAACTATGGCACATTTGTAATGCGTGCATGCGGAATCCCTGTTGCTGTGCAGCAAACGATATGGACGAAAATGGACATGGAACATGTATGGTGTGCAGTATTATATAATGGAAAGTTCTATGATTTCGGGCCAGGAGATGACCAGCCGGATATATATAGACATAAGTTGGTAACAACCCGCTATCTGAAGCCGGCAAAAGTATATCGCCAGCGTTTTGATCCATATATAAAAAGTTCTTCTGTAAAAGACGACGGATTTGTTTCAGATCTGAAAAGTTCTTTGTTGGAGGATGTGACAGCCGAGGGAGAAAATATACCTGTGAATTTCTGTGTAAAAGCGGATAAAAACGGCTCAGATGGTGGACGGAAACAAGTTTATCTTTGTGCCTACAATTATTATCAATGGAGACCTTTGGCAATAGGGGTAAAAAGTGGGGATTCTTGTTATTTTGAATGTGTGGTAGGTCATAATATTTTTATAGTAGCGGAAGCTGCCGGCGGAAACAAATTGCGTTTTTTAACTGCCCCATTTTATCTGAATGGTGAGGGAAATATCCGTAAATTTATACCGGATACGATTCAAGCAGAATATTTAATCTTGGAGAAAAAGAAAGAGGAGCAATGCCGTGTATTACATTATTGGGATTTATCGCAAGATGATTTTATCCCGATTTCTTGTGACAGTATTCTTTCAGATACGACTCAGTTATATACTCATATTCCTGCTAATGCCCTTCTTTGGTATACAACTGTTCAAAAAAACTTAGGACAACGGGTCGGCTTTATTCAAAACGATTCCTTGAAAAGGACAATCGATTTTTAAGGGATTGGCTTATATAGGCGGTTGCCGGCGGTGTATTTATTAAGTGTCCAATAACGTTCCTTGTCATGTTGCATGAAATGAGGGGTATCATTTGCAAGATAATGTTGTTGGTATCTATTTAAATTCATTACTTTTGTAAGAAAGAAAAACAAAAAATGTCATGAAAACATTCGATCAACTAATCATCACGACCGGCTTTTTGGTCTCTGCCTTTCCTGCGGTGGCAGACGAAAAGCTGGCAGTGGACGCCGAATGCCCGAACATCCTTTTCATCCTCTCCGATGATCATACCTCGCAGGCGTGGGGAATCTATGGAGGAATACTGAGCGAATACGTGAAGAACGAGAATATCCGCCGCCTGGCGGCCGAGGGGTGCGTGCTTGACAACTGCTTTTGCACGAACTCGATCTCCGTGCCCAGCCGCGCGGCTATCATGACAGGCGCCTATAGCCATCATAACGGGGTCTATACGCTTGAAGACAGGCTCGATCCGGCTTTGGACAATATTGCGAAACGCATGCAGGAGGGAGGGTATCAGACGGCCCTTTTCGGCAAATGGCATCTCAAGACACAGCCGTCGGGTTTCGACACCTTTTCGGTTTTCCATGACCAGGGGGAATATTGGGACCCGCTTTTCAAGACCGCGGAGGGCTGGATAGACGATGATAAAGGGAAAAGCGGCAAGATGGAGAAGGGCTTCTCGACCGACCTGGTGACCGACAAGACGATCCGGTGGATCCGTTCGCGCGACAAGGACCGGCCCTTCATGATGTGTTGCCATTTCAAGGCGACGCACGAACCGTGGGATTTCCCCGAACGGTTGAAACATATTTATGACGGAGTCACGTTCCCCGAACCGGCAAACATGATGGAGTTCGGGCCGGAAGAATCCGGGCGTACGTTCCACGGACAACCGTTGGAAGATATGGCCCGCCGATGGGGGATCGCCTCGAAAGACCCGGATTCCTGGTGGTGCAAGTATCCGGAACTGCCTTTCTCCATAGAAGGAATGGACAATGAAGATGCGCGCCGGAAAATCTATCAGAAGTTGATTCGCGACTACTTGCGTTGCGGAGCGGCCATCGATGACAATATCGGCCGCCTGCTGCGTTTCCTCGATGAAGAGGGGTTGTCCGAGAATACGATCGTAGTCTATGTCTCCGACCAAGGTTATTTCCTCGGCGAGCACGGCTTTTTCGACAAGCGTATGATGTACGAGGAGCCGTTGCACATGCCGTTCGTGATCCGCTACCCAAAGGAGATCCCCGCCGGGACGCGCAATTCCGACATCATCCTCAACATTGATTTTGCCGCCACGCTGGCCGACTATGCCGGAGTGGATGTCCCGTCGTGCAGCGAAGGCCGCAGCTTCCGCGGCAACCTGAAGGGCGAGACTTCGCGCGACTGGCGGCAGTCCATGTACTACCGCTACTGGACGCACCACAAGATCCGTCCCGCCCACATGGGCATCCGCAACCATCGCTACAAACTGATGTTCCTCTACGGCGATCCGCTGAATGCGACCGGATCGGATAAGGCTCCCGTCATGCCGTCGTGGGAGTTCTACGACCTGCTCGCCGATCCCCACGAAGACCATAACGTCTACAATTCCCCCGCTTATGCCGGTGAAATCGAAAAGATGAAGCGCGAGCTGCTGAAACTCCGTCGCGAGGTTGGCGATACCGATGCGGCAACGCCGAGGATGCAGGAGATACTGGATGAATATTATTGGTGATCATCCTTTCTTCATCTTCTTATACTCCCGTGGCGGCATCCCCATCACTTTGCTGAAGAGGCGGGAGAAGTAATAGGTATCTTCGATGCCGACCTTATAGCAGACCTGGTTTACCTTCATGTCCGTAAAGTCAAGAAGCTGGCAGGCCTGCTGTATTTTTAGCTGGTTGAAGTAAGTCAGCGGCGCATAGCCTGTCCGCTGGCTGAACAGGACGGAGAAATGGGAGGAAGAGTAGCCGGTATGTGCGGCAATCTCCTGTAACGTCAGTTTCTTCTCGATATTCTCTTTCATGAAGTGGATGGCAGCCGTCACGATATCGCTCTTTTCCGACTCGTGGCGGGCGGCATCCCGGTATTGTTGGAGATAGCGCAATGTTCCGAGGTAATGGTAGAAGATGGAGCAGGCGTAAAGCAGGTTTTCATGGCTGTATCCCATCTCCAACGTCCGGAGTATCTCTTCAAACATATCGATGCGGTTGCTGATGCGCGAGTACATCCCCGGCTTGATCTCTACCGGGTGGGTACACTGGCTGGCGAAATGGGAGGCCAGTTTTCCTTTAAAGTGAATCCAGTAGATGGTCCACGGGTCCTCCTCATTGGCTCCGTAGGCATGCGGTTTTCCGGCCGGAAGGATGAAATATTGGTTGGCGGTTATGGGGTACACCTGATCTTCCGTCCGGAACCAGCCCGATCCTTCTATGCAATAGATGAAGACGAACTGTGTGATCGGCTCCTGCCGTTCCCGGAAATGATGCCACGCTTTCGGGTAATATCCGATGTCGGTAATGTGTAAAATGGAGGAAATAGGGTCTTCCTCCATTTCGTGGATAATGAATTGTGGAAGGACAAGCGCCCGTTCTCCGCTGAAACCGTCTTTTCTTCTGATCATGGTAAATAGAATTTAGGGATGCTGCAAACATACAACAAAATCGGAAGATTGTCCATCTATATCGACCTTTTATCTATTTATTCTTTTTCGGAAAGGTATTTACTTTGCATTTGTATCTTAATCATCTTTTATCGCAGGTAACTTAATTACTAATTATCATGAAGCAAACAACAGGCTATTTATTATTGATCTGCCTCGTCTCGGCAATGGGCGGATTGCTCTTCGGTTACGACTGGGTAGTGATCGGAGGCGCCAAGATATTTTATGAACCCTTTTTCAATCTGGAAGGTTCGGCAGCCCTTCGCGGCTGGGCGATGAGCAGCGCACTGATCGGCTGCCTGTCGGGAGCCTTGCTTTCGGGAGCTTGGAGTGACTGTTATGGGCGAAAGAAGATGCTGATTGCCGCCTCTTTCCTCTTTGTGGCTTCGGCCGTCGGGACCGGAGCGGTGGATCGTTTTTCCTGGTTTATCGTCTATCGCATTGTCGGAGGATTCGGCATCGGTATCGCTTCGAATGTCTCCCCGGTCTATATAGCCGAGGTCTCCCCGGCATCCGTCCGTGGCAAGTTTGTCTCGCTCAACCAGTTGACGATCGTGTTAGGAATCCTGATGGCGCAGTTGGCGAACTGGCAGATCGGGGAATATTTTACGGCAGGCGGCGAGACGTTGAGCGCGGAAAGTATCGAGTGGGCTTGGCGTTGGATGTTCTGGGCGGAGCTGGTTCCGGCAGGTGTGTTCTTTATTCTCTCCTTTGTGATTCCCGAAAGTCCTCGTTGGTTGGCTATGGCGGGGCAGCCTGCCGAAGCCGGTAAAATCCTGGTGCGTATCGGTGGTGAGGAATATGCCAGGCAAACGCTTTCCGAACTGGGACAGTTGGACGAAGATAAGAAACAAAAGGCCAACTGGGGCGCGTTGTTGCAGCCCGGTGTGCGGGGTGTGCTGGTGATCGGGATCATATTAGCTGTTTTCCAGCAGTGGTGCGGAATAAATGTGATCTTCAATTATGCGCAGGAAATCTTTTCGGCTGCCGGCTATACCGTTTCGGATGTCTTGATGAATATCGTGGTGACGGGGGTAACGAATGTGATCTTTACGTTTGTCGCGATCTATACGGTCGATAAATGGGGGCGGCGCACGCTGATGTTTGTCGGTTCGGCAGGGTTAGCTTTGATCTATACGATTCTCGGGGCGTGCTATTTCTTAGGGATCAGCGGTTGGCCCATGCTGTTGCTGGTCGTGATGGCGATCGCTTGCTATGCCATGTCGCTGGCGCCGGTAGTCTGGGTCGTGCTCTCCGAGATATTCCCCGTTCGCATACGCGGTATGGCGATGGCGCTCTCCACCTTCTTTCTTTGGGTGGCTTGCTTCGTGTTGACCTATACCTTCCCGATCCTGAACGAGGCGGTCGGCGCTTCGGGCACGTTCTGGCTATATGGCGGGATTTGCCTCGCCGGTTTCCTCTTTATACGGGCCAAGCTCCCGGAAACGAAAGGGAAGACATTGGAAGAACTGGAAAAAGAATTAACGAAATAACTTTGGAATATGGCAGAGAATGTAAAAGTTTGGGAAGAAGACATCCTTCTCCCTACATACGGCATCGGTAAACCGGAAAAGAATCCGATGTTCTTGGAAAAACGCGTGTATCAGGGAAGTAGCGGGGTGGTCTATCCCTATCCTGTGATTGAAAAGATTGAAGATTCCTGTGAGGACAAGTCTTATCATGCCGTGTATCTGGAAAATGAATATATAAAGGTGATGATTCTGCCGGAACTTGGCGGACGGGTGCAGATGGCCTACGACAAGATCAAACAGCGCCATTTCATCTACTACAACCATGTGATCAAACCGGCTCTGGTCGGTCTGACAGGTCCTTGGATCTCCGGGGGAATCGAGTTCAACTGGCCGCAGCACCATCGTCCGAGCACGTTCCTTCCGGTGGATTATTCGATTGAGAAAAGGTCGGATGGCAGTGTGATTGTTTGGGTTAGCGAAAGGGAACGGATGTTCCACCAGAAAGGTATGGCCGGGTTTACATTACGCCCAGGCCGTGCTGTTCTGGAAATACAGGGAAAGGTGTATAATCCGACCCCGGTCCCACAGACGTTCCTCTGGTGGGCGAATCCGGCGGTTACCGTGAACGAACAGTACCAGTCGGTCTTCCCCGGTGATGTCAATGCCGTGTTCGACCATGGTAAACGTGATGTCTCGCGTTATCCGATCGCTACGGGAACATATTACAAGATGGATTATTCGGCGGGTGTCGATATCTCCCGCTATAAGAATATCCCGGTCCCCACTTCTTATATGGCTATCCGTTCCAAATACAATTTTGTCGGCGGTTACGAAAACGATACCCGTGCCGGTGTCCTGCACGTCGCCAACCACCATATATCACCGGGTAAGAAACAATGGACCTGGGGGAACGGCGATTTCGGGCAGGCCTGGGATCGCAACCTGACGGATGCGGACGGTCCTTATATCGAGTTGATGACGGGAGTCTATACCGATAACCAGCCGGATTTCACTTGGTTGCAACCGTATGAAGAGAAGACTTTCACCCAGTATTTTATGCCCTACCGGGAATTGGGAGTGGTGAAAAATGCTTCTTCCGACCTGCTGATGAACATTGAACCGAAAGGCAATGTTTCCCATCTGAAAATTTTCGCGACTTCCGCGCAGAAGGATTTGCATATCGTGGTAACGAAAGGAGAGGAACAAGTTTGGGATATCATTCGGGATATCACGCCTGAAACGATCCTTGAAGAATTGGTTCCGGTCGACACCCTGACCGGTATCCGTGTCTCTATCTGCAATTCGAAAGGGAAACTTCTTCTATCCTGGGAATCTGAACCCGATGGGGTAAAGGAAGTTCCCGAACCGGCAAAAGCCGCTCTCGATCCGAAGGATATCCGGACGACGGAACAACTTTACCTGACCGGCTTGCATCTTGAGCAATATCGTCATGCTACTTATTCCGCAACCGACTATTATGAAGAGGCGCTCTGCCGTGATCCGGGCGATGTCCGCAACAATAACGCAATGGGATTGTGGCTGATCCGTAAGGGGCAGTTTGCAAAAGCCGAACCCTATTTGCGTCGGGCTGTCAAGACGCTGACGGAGAAGAATCCGAACCCGTATGACGGCGAGCCTTTGTATAATCTCGGGTTGTCGCTTAAATATCAAGGCAAGACGGATGAGGCCTACGACTATTTCTATAAAGCTTGTTGGAATGCTGCTTGGCAGGATGCCGGATATTATTCGTTGGCTCAGTTGTCCGCTTCGAAAGGTAATTGGGAGGATGCTTTGTATGAAATAGATAAATCCCTGCTCCGTAATTGGCATAACTTGCGTGGTCGCCATCTGAAGGTTGTCATTCTACGTCATCTCGGACTGGTGGACGAGGCGTTGGCTCTGATCCGGGAATCCCTTGCGATTGACCGTTTCAATTTCGGCTGTAGTTTTGAAGAGTATCTGTTGACGGGCGAGAAGGCTGTTCTGGATGACCTGCTTGTACGGATGCGTTCGGAAGGGCACAACTATGAGGAACTATCGCTCGACTATGCCTCTGCCGGTTGTTGGGAAGAGGCTTTGAAGGTCGTTGAGGTGGCTTTCGAATCGGTTGTCTCGGAACGCACATTGCTGTATTATTATAAAAGTTGGTTCCTATTATCCTTAGGTCGCTTGAAAGAGGCTGAAATGGCTATCTGTGTTGCCGAGCGCCAGCCGGCTGACTGCTGTTTCCCGAATGCGCTCGAAGCAATTACGGCTTTGCAGACGGTGATCCGGTTTACGGATGCTGTGCCTAAAGCCCATTATTACTTAGGTAACCTGTGGTATGACAAACGCCAATATCCCGAAGCGATAGCCGAATGGGAGAAGTCGGTGGAGCAGGACGATACGTTTCCGACGGTTCTCCGTAACTTGTCACTTGCCTATTTCAATAAGTTGGATAAACAACAGGAAGCAGTGGTATTGCTTGAAAGAGCGTTTAAGTTGGACATACAGGATGCCCGCATCTTAATGGAGCTTGACCAACTGTATAAGCGTCTGAACCGTCCGCATTCCGATCGGTTGGCCCTGTTGGACAAAGTCAAGGAGACTGCTTTCTCCCGCGACGACCTTTATCTGGAATATGTCACCCTGTTGAATCAGTTAGGACGTTACGAGGAAGCTATCCGCATGATCGATGCCCGCCGTTTCCATCCTTGGGAAGGGGGAGAAGGAAAAGTGCCGGCCCAATATCAGTTGGCTCGTGTCGAATTGGTGAAAGCCTGCCTGACAGCCGGAGAGAATGAAAAGGCATTGAACCTGATCGAAGAGTGCTTTGTCTATCCGTACAACTTAGGCGAGGGAAAACTTTATGGTGCGCAGGAGAATGATTTCAATTATTATAAAGCCTGTGCCTTGCAGGCATTGGGACGTGAAGCCGAAGCTTGCGAATTGTTCCTGGCAGCCAGTGTCGGAAACAGCCAGCCGGCAGCCGCCATGTACTACAATGACCAGAAACCGGATAAGATCTTCTATCAGGGATTGGCTCTACGTAAGTTAGGACGTGAAGAAGAAGCCCGCGGCCGCTTTAACCGGCTGATCGACTTTGGTGAAAAGCATTTGTTCGACACTTTCAAGATGGACTATTTCGCCGTCTCGCTCCCCGATCTTCAGATTTGGGAAGACGATATGGATAAGAAGAACCGCATCCATTGCAACTATCTGATGGGGTTGGGACATCTCGGACTCGGCAATCTCGACAAGGCAGAACGTTATTTCCGTATGGCCGCCGGAATGGATAATAACCACCAGGGAGTACAGATGCATTTCCGGATGATGATGAATTCATGAAGAACATATTTTAAATAAACAGATAATGAAAAGATTCTTTTTGCTTTTGACTGCTTTGTCTGTCTGTCTGATGGTGCAAGCGGAAACAGATAACCGGATGGATCTCTCCGGGTTGTGGCGTTTTCAGTTAGACCC
Source organism: uncultured Parabacteroides sp. (assembly GCA_910577325.1). Classification (GTDB taxonomy): domain Bacteria; phylum Bacteroidota; class Bacteroidia; order Bacteroidales; family Tannerellaceae; genus Parabacteroides. The sequence continues at coordinate 86,318 of CAJTMR010000001.1, read as the reverse complement.
GATGGGATTCGGCAAGACTCCCGGATCGGAATTGTACTTGAGCAAACTCACGGAAACAATCGAGTTGCCCGGTTCTATGGATGAAGGAGGCAAAGGAATTCGGAATATCGTGGCTCATGTAGACCGCCTGAGCCGTAAGTTCGAATACTGCGGACAGGCGTGGTATCAGCGTGAAGTCGTGATACCCGAAGAGTGGGAAGGAAGAGAAATTATCCTTTCGTTGGAACGTTGCCATTGGGAAACTTCTGTCTTTGTGGATGGCGAACCGGTTGCAACCGATGAACGCCTTTCTACCCCGAATCGTTTTATCCTGACAAAACAGTTGACACCCGGCTTGCACACGCTGACACTTTGTGTCGACAACCGCCTGAAATACCCGATGGACCAGTGGAACCACGGGACGACCGAATACACGCAGACTAACTGGAACGGAGTAGTCGGCCGGATGGAACTTATCGCCAAACCCTTCTGCTATATCGGGAAGATGGATATTTATCCTAACCTTGAAGCGAAGAAGGTAAAAGTACGCTTAGCCCTTCACGCTTCTGGAAAGCCGGCAAAGGGAGAACTCACCCTCCGTATCCGGGAGAAAGCCGGTAAAGAGGTCTGCCGGGCAGTAGCCTCCGTATCTCTTTCCGGCAAAGAGGACAAGATCGAGCAGGAACTTGTTTTGGGCAAGGATATGAAACTGTGGGACGAGTTTTCCCCCGCTTTATATGATTTGACTGCTACTCTTGCGACGGAGGCCGGCGAGGACATACGTTCGTCCGTTTTCGGCATGCGCCACGTGGAACAAGGCTTGCACCATATCCGTGTGAACGGCCGTGATATCCACCTGCGCGGTGTCCTGGACTGCTGCGTTTTCCCGCTCACCGGCTATCCGGCCACGGATGTGAAGGAGTGGAAACGCATCTTTCATACGGTGAAAGACTACGGAATGAACCACGTCCGCTTCCATTCCTGGTGCCCGCCGGAAGCAGCTTTCGATGCGGCAGACGAATTGGGACTGTATCTGCAAGTCGAACTTCCGATGTGGATCAAGGATGTTGGGCAATACCCCGTCCGCCGCGATTTCTTCGAGAAAGAAATGTATGCCATATTAGACGAATATGGCAACCACCCTTCCTTTATCCTTTTTTGCAACGGCAATGAGAACGAAGGCGACTTTGCCGTCCTCGAAGACCTTGTGAAGAAGGGACAGGTTCACGACAACCGCCGTCTCTATTCCGCCTCTACAGCTCGCACGCATGTAAAGTCTGACCAGTATTATGCCTCTCATGTGGCTGCCAATGTAGGAGAAAAGAACAAACGTTGGATCACCGTTTACGAAGGCAAACCTTCCACAGACTGGGATCGCAGCGAGGAGTCGGCCATTGATGTGCCGGTCATTGCACATGAGACGGGGCAGCGTTGTATGTACCCCAATTTCGAGGAGATGAAGAAGTATACAGGCGTTCTCGAACCTCGTAACTTCAAAGTTTATCAAGACCGTCTCGCCAAGAACGGCATGCTGCATCAGGCGGGTGAGTTCTTTCGGGCGACAGGCGCACATACCGTACTTCAGTATAAAGAGGTGAACGAAGCGTTGTTGCGTACCTCTACTTCCGGCGGTTTCCAGTTGCTCGGCCTTTCGGATTTTCCCGGACAAGGGAGTGCCTTTGTCGGTATCTTGGATGCCTTCTGGGAAAGCAAAGGGTTGGTAACCCCTGAGAAATACCGTGAATCATGTGCTCCGATCGTCCTGCTGGCGCGCCTTCAGAAGCGTACTTATACAAATGCGGAGACCTTTACTGCGAAGATGGGTATCTATCATTTCGGCCCCGAAGCGATCCGCAAAGGGCAGTTGACTTGGCAGCTCGAAAGCGAAAGCGGAGAGATTGCGGCAAGCGGTAAGTTGGGCCATAAGGAGATCCCGTTCAGTACGGTCGATTCTTTAGGGGTTATCCATATCCCGTTGGACAAGATCACGATTGCCGGACGCTACACCCTGAAAGCGCGTATCGCCGGAAATATCCGTAACGAATGGGACATCTGGGTCTATCCTGCCGTCAAGGAGCCTGCATCCGGAGGTTACAAATATGTCCGTCGGTGGGCTGAAGCAAAAGAACTCCTTCAAAAAGGTGAGAACGTATTGCTGATCCCTGATAGTTGTGCCGGTCGGAAAGCGCATTTCGCCAGCCATTTCTGGAATCCGATCATGTTCAACTGGAAACCGATGATCGTCGGAACTCGTATTGAGCATCGCCATCCCGTCTTCCGCGACTTCCCGACCTCCTACTATGCCGACTGGCAGTGGTGGGATATCCTGAACTACGCGACGGCTGTTGACCTGACCGATATGCCTGTGCTGACTCCTATTATCCAAAGTATCGATACCTACGAGGTGAACCGGAAGTTAGGTATCTCGTTCGAAGCCCGTGTCGGCAGCGGCAAACTGTTTGTCCTTTCGGTCGACCCATCCAAAGACATCGGGAAACGGCCTGCCATGCAACAACTACTGACATCCGTCCGTAACTATGTCGCCTCCGCCCGTTTCACCCCGGCAGTGGCCTTGCAACCGTACGAACTCGACGTTTTGTTCGATTACGGCAAGATTTATAGCACGGAAACCCGGTCAGGCGAGGCCATTAAGCAGTTATTGAACCAATAATTCGTATCTTTACTGCTGAAAAGAATCATATTGGTAAACATACATGAAAAAAGAATTATTAATAACCTGTGTAAGCGCATGCCTCTTGGCAGCTTGTAGCGGGAACAAGTCACTGCCTGTCATGCCGACAAGCAGTGACTTACTGTTTGATCACTTGGCTACGACCTGGGACGAAGGTGTCCCGTTGGGAAATGCCACGGTAGGAACATTGGTTTGGCAACGCGATTCGGCTTTGCGTTTTTCATTGGACCGGACGGATCTTTGGGATTTGCGCCCGATGGATAGTATTGGGGGATCAAACAATCGTTTTGCTTGGGTGTGCGAGCAGGTGAAGAAAGGCGATTACCTGCCGGTACAAAAGAAGTACGACCATCCTTATGACGCTTTGCCTGCCCCGTCGAAGATACCGGGGGCGGCTTTGGAATTCCCGTTGAATATCGGAAAGGTTTCTTCTGTGCGTCTTTTCCTCAATAACGCCCTCTGTGAAGTGCTTTGGGAGAACGGGACAAAGTTGAAAACGTTCGTGCATGCCAGCGAGCCTGTCGGATGGTTTGTCTTCGAGAACCTGCCGGATACGGTTTCGCCAAAGATCATTGCCCCCCGCTACAGCAATCCGGATGAAGTCGCAGGCGATAATTCGCATGCCGGCCCGGCCTTAGGACGCCTCGGATATGAACAGGGGACGATACAGAAGGAACCAGGTACGACCACTTTCCATCAGGAAGGGTGGGGAGGCTTTTCGTACGATGTGGTCGTCCGTTGGCAGCAGAAAGGCAGCACGCTCAGCGGCGTATGGAGCCTGACCTCTTCTTTGGCCGCCGACTGTGCGGACCAGGAAACGGCAGAGGCGATGGAGCGCGGCGTGGAGGCGGACTACCGCTCGCATACGGACTTCTGGAAAGGCTATTGGGCACAGTCGTCCGTCTCGCTTCCGGACAAGGTTCTGCAAAAACAGTACGACAACGAGATGTACAAGTTCGGGGCGGTTGCCCGTGAAAATTCCTATCCGATCTCCCTTCAGGCAGTCTGGACAGCCGATAACGGCATGTTACCGCCCTGGAAAGGAGACTATCACCATGATCTGAACACGCAGTTGAGCTATTGGCCTGCCTATATCGGAAACCATTTGCAGGAGGGGATGGGCTATCTGAATACCCTCTGGAAACAGCGTGACGTGTATAAGAAATATACCCGCGAGTATTTCGGGACGGACGGGATGAATGTTCCCGGCGTCTGCACCCTGACCGGCGAGCCGATGGGCGGATGGGTACAGTACTCCATGTCGCCGACGGTCGGCGCATGGCTGGGACAGCATTTCTACCTGCAATGGAAGTATTCGGCAGACCGTGTCTTCCTGAAAGAGCGGGCTTACCCGTTCCTGAAGGATGTGGCGACTTATCTTGAACAGATCTCCACGGTCGATGCCGACGGAGTACGCCGGTTGCCGCTGAGTTCCAGCCCGGAGATCTTCGACAACTCGATCAATGCATGGTTCAAGGATATGACAAACTATGACCTTTCCTTAATGCACTTCGCTTTCAATGCTGCTTCCGAGCTGGCGGACGAATTGGGGCTGGCGGACGAGGCCGCCCACTGGAAAGCGATCGGTGCTCAGCTGCCTGATCTGGATCTGGATGAAGACGGGGCTTTGACCTTTGTAAAAGGTTTCCCTTACGAACAGTCGCACCGTCATTTCTCCCACGCCATGTCGATCCACCCGCTCGGCCTTATTGATTGGAGCCAGGGGGAAAAATCACAGGAGATTATAAAAGCGACTTTGAAGAAGCTACAAGACTTCGGTCCCGATTACTGGTGCGGCTATTCCTATAGCTGGTTCGGGAATATGAAAGCCCGTGCTTTCGACGGGGAAGGGGCTGCCGATGCACTGCGCACTTTTGCCGAATGTTTCTGCCTCCCGAATACGTTCCATGCGAACGGCGACCAGACGAAGAGCGGAAAGTCGAAATTCACCTACCGTCCGTTTACCTTGGAAGGAAACTTCGCCTTTGCCGCCGGTATCCAGGAGATGCTGCTCCAGAGTCACACGGGCGTTATCCGGGTGTTCCCGGCTGTACCGGTTGCCTGGCAGGATATATCTTTCGATAAACTGCGTGCTATGGGGGCTTTCCTTGTCTCGGCCGAAAAGGTGGCGGGGCAGGTGCGTCAAGTCCGTATCTTGCCCGAACAGGGCGGGACGTTGCGTCTGGCTATCCCTGAAGGATGCAAAGTCGCTTCCGTAACGGGTAACAAAGGGGAAGAGCTGGAGAAGGAAGGAGTCCTGATTCTGGAAACAGAGAAAGATAAAACAGTGACAGTACAATACAATTAACTTATATGAAACACGTAAACAAGATTTTAGCAGGATTGATAACCTGCTGCGTTATCCTCCTGTTCTCAGGATGCAGTCCCAGACAAGGGGAGAAGCACGATTTTTCTATCGGGAAGGGAACCTTCCTGTTGGATGGCAAACCATTTGTGATTAAGGCGGCGGAGATACATTACACCCGTATCCCCGCCGAATACTGGCAACATCGGATTCAGATGTGCAAGGCGCTCGGCATGAATACGATCTGTATCTATGCGTTTTGGAATATCCATGAGCAGAAACCGGGCGAGTTCGACTTCAAGGGGCAGAACGATATCGCCGCTTTTTGCCGGCTTGCCCAGAAAGAAGGCATGTATATCATGTTGCGTCCCGGCCCTTATGTCTGCTCTGAGTGGGAGATGGGCGGACTACCCTGGTGGCTGTTGAAGAAAGAGGATATCAAGCTCCGTACCAACGATCTCTATTTCCTCGAACGGACGAAGCTGTTCATGAACGAGATCGGCAAGCAGTTGGCCGACTTACAGGTGACCCGGGGCGGGAATATCATCATGGTACAGGTCGAGAACGAGTATGGGGCATATGCTACCGATAAGGCGTATATCGCCAATATCCGCGATGCGGTGAAGGCGGCAGGCTTTACGGATGTCCCGTTGTTCCAGTGTGACTGGAGCTCTACTTTCCAGTTGAACGGCTTGGATGACTTAGTCTGGACGATCAACTTCGGGACAGGAGCCAATATCGATGCACAGTTCAAGAAACTGAAAGAGGCGCGCCCCGATGCTCCGCTGATGTGCAGCGAGTTCTGGAGCGGATGGTTCGATCATTGGGGACGAAAGCACGAGACGCGCGATGCCGGGGTGATGGTTTCCGGTATTAAAGACATGTTGGACCGCCATATCTCTTTCTCGCTCTATATGGCGCACGGAGGAACGACTTTCGGACATTGGGGCGGTGCGAACAGTCCGGCCTATTCCGCCATGTGCAGTTCCTACGATTATGACGCCCCGATCAGCGAGGCGGGATGGGCGACTCCCAAATACTACAAGTTGCGTGAACTGCTGACACAATATGCCGATTCCGGCCAGGTCATACCCGATGTCCCGGCAGCTTATCCTTTGATCGAGATCCCGGCGTTTACCGTCGGCGAAGTGGCTCCGCTGTTCGGCAATCTACCTGCTCCCCATACTTCGAAAGAGATTAAACCGATGGAGCAGTTCGACCAGGGTTGGGGAACGATCCTTTACCGGACGACTCTGCCTGCCGTAAAGGAAGGAACGACCCTGTTGATCGATGAGGTGCATGATTGGGCACAGGTCTTTGCCGATGGCAAACTGTTGGGCCGCCTGGATCGCCGCAGAGGTGAAAATACCGTGGTGCTGCCGGCTTTGGCAGCAGGAACGCGCCTGGATATCCTGGTAGAGGCGATGGGACGTGTCAACTTTGACGTAGCCATCCATGACCGTAAGGGAATTACGGATAAGGTGGAATTGATCAGCGATACCGGCAGACAAGAACTGGAAGACTGGCTGGTTTACAGCTTCCCGGTCGATTACGCTTTCGTACAGGACAAGAAGTATGCAGCGGGAGACAAACTTGACGGACCGGCTTATTACCGGACTACTTTCGAGCTGGATGAAGTCGGAGACGTATTCCTTGACATGCAGACTTGGGGAAAAGGCATGGTTTGGGTAAACGGAAAGGCGATGGGCCGCTTCTGGGAGATCGGACCTCAGCAGACTTTGTTTATGCCCGGATGCTGGTTGAAGAAGGGAAAGAACGAGATCATCATCCTCGATCTGTTAGGTCCGGAAAAGGCCGTAGTGGGAGGCCGGAAGGAACCGATCTTGGATATGTTGCGGGCTGAAGCCCCGGCTACTCACCGTGAAGAGGGGCAGACGCTGAACCTGAAAGGCGAGAAACCGGTTGCCAACGGTGCGCTGAAACCTGGAAACGGCTGGCAGGAAGTGACGTTCGGCCGGACTGTCAAAGGCCGCTATTTCTGCCTCGAAGCATTGGATGCACAGGATGGTAAGGACAATGCTGCTATGGCTGAGTTCTATCTGTTGGACGAAGCCGGCAAACCGCTTCCCCGCCAGCATTGGAACATCTCATACGCAGACAGCGAAAGCACGCAGTGGGGTAACTTCACTGCCGATAAGATTTATGACTTGCAGGAATCTACCTATTGGAGCACGAAGCAGGGAGACAAATATCCGCACCAGGTCGTAATCGATTTGAAGGAAGAGCAGACGATATCCGGGTTCCGCTACCTGCCCCGTGCAGAAGAAGGGTTCCCCGGTATGATCAAAGGATATAAGGCGTATGTGAAAACTACACCTTTTGCGATGTAGCTTTGTCCTCGCTTTTCCGGGTTAGTACAGGAACGGATAAAATAAAAAAGGTTATAGGGAATTTTATTTTACCCTATAACCTTTTTTATTTTATAACGTATATGACTTTACCTTGCAAGGTATATACTGTTTGTGAACGAGCCTTAGAATATGTCTATTCCAGCAAGGGCGGCAGCCTCCGTACGGGCAGCGATTTCCGCTGCTTCCACTTGGATGTAGCGGGCTTTTACCGTTTGCTTGAAATAATGGTAGCGTTTGGACGGGTCGTTGATCAGGTTGCCGAATTCGAAGCGTTCCACCTCTTTCCAGTTCTTCCCGTCGTTGCTTATCCGGATGATACCGGCTACCGTGCCCTTACCGCCTTGTTTTTGCGGGGCGAAGGCAAAGCCGCTTACCGTTTGCTGGCTACCGAGGTCGATGGCGAGGGATTGCGATGTTTTACCGGTCACTTTCCATCCCTTCTTGATCAGTCCGAACCGTTCCTGCAAGGTGGCTCCCTTTTCTCCGTTTAGGATGGCTACCGCTTTCAGTTCGCTGTTTCCCATTTGGAAAGGTACTTTATATTCGGTAGAGCTGGGCGATGGTTCCGTTCCGTCTGTCGTATAGTAGATCTTGAAACCTGCGTTCAGGTTCTCGGCAATGTTTTCTCCGTGTGCTTTCCAGCCGAATTCCTGTGCCATCGGTTCGATGGTAACCAGTCCGTCCATGTTTCTCTGTGCGCTTAACCGTGGCGGACGGGCTTTGTAGTGATGGGCGGAGATGGTGCAGATTGCGGGGGTCAGGCGGGATTCGAGTATGCGGACCCGTATCTTGTCCGTCGTGACATCGGGGAAGCGTAGGATTCGCTTGTAGCCGATGTTGGTGGCATGGGCGATCTCTTTCCATCCTCCGTCGATCCAGGCATCCACAGCGTGTTTTTCCACCCGTTCCCCGTTGGTGGCAATCGCTTCCTGGAGAACCAAGCGGTTGAGGGTGACAGGTTGGGGAGTGGAGATGACGATTCCCGCCCCGTCTTTATCAGCTGTCACGTAGGTATCTGCATTTTGGTCGAGTACTTCTTTCGGGCCTTCTGCCTGACGCAACAGGTCGGTTCCGTAGGTTTCCCGGATTCGCCGGCCGGTTTCCTTCAATACGGCTACATCCGTCGGAGAGAATTTTCCGTCCCGGTTGGGCGGGATGTTCAACAGGAAGGTGGAGTTGCCTCCTACGGCACGTTCATAGATATCGAACACATCATCGGTGCTTCGTACTTTCTGGTGCGTGTCGTCCCGGTAGAACCAGCCTTCGCGGATGGAAGTGTTGGTTTCGGCCTGCTGGTAATGCAGGTATTTGGCTTTATAGAGCTGCTCACGGCTTCCGAGGTCTTTGTCGGTCATATCGGCGAAGTTTGACATCGTGTCCGGATTCGCCTGGTAAGGAACCACGTTCCACTCGGTCGACCGTGTGCCGCCGGCTTCATTGCCGCACCACCGGACATCTTCCCGTCCGAAGATAACGGCATTGGGAGCAAGTGCCTTGATCAGTTTCTTCCAGGCGGGGTAGTTGTAGGTTTGTCCGCCTTTCCGCTTGGGATGTGCCCCGTCGAACCATACTTCGTGGATCGGGCCGTATTCGGTCAGGATCTCGAAGAGTTGGTTCAGAAAGTATTCGTTGTAATCATCTACTTCAAACTCGAAACGGGTCTTGTTGGCAAAAGGCCGTCCGGGGACTTCCCGCGGGATGGTCCGTTTGGTGTATGGGCTGAGGTTGCCGTACAGCCCTTCCGGGTTTTCGATATGGTACAGGTCTGCCGGTGACAGATAGACGCCTAACTTCAGCCCGTACTTGCGGCAGGATTCCGACAGGTCTTTCAAGATGTCGCCTTTGCCGTTGCGGAAACCGGTGGACATGATACCGTGCTTCGTGTAGCGGCTTTGCCACAGGACGAACCCGTCATGGTGTTTGACTGTCAGGATCACCATTCTCATGCCGGCGGCTTTCATGGCCTCGCACCACTGGTCCGTGTCGAGCTCTTTCAGGTCGAAGACTTTCGGGTCTTCCTTTCCGCTTCCCCATTCCAACTGGGTGAAACTGTTCGGCCCGAAATGGATGAAGGCGATAAACTCGTTTTGCAATGCCGCCAACTGGTTGGGCGAAGGCACGACATGAGCCGCTTTCGCGATGATGTCCGCATGGCTGTCGCCTGCTTCGACCTTGATCGTGTTCTGGAATTGCGTCTGCTTGTCCTGGGCTTGCCCCTGTAGGGACAGCATGGCTCCAAGCAGAAGGATAAAAGTGTGTTTCATGTTTATAAGCGATTATTATTGAATAGTGAAATTCAACTTAGCCTTGATCGCCTTCGGTATTGCATCCTTATGAACCATCACATAGATGGTTTTGGCGCGGACGAAGCTCTCGGACATGTTCAGGTAGCCGCCGAACTTGTTGCGGTCGGTTCCCCATGAGTTCTTGGTGATGTAATATTTCGTGCCGTTTTGGTCTTTGGTGATACCGGTCACGTGCATCAGATGGTCGTCGGTTGTAACAAATGACTCAAACCCCGCTTGTCGTATCTCCGGGGTCACGTTCACTTCAGGGTAGGGGCGGTCGAATTTAAACACCTCTTCAAGGCGTTCTTTTTCGCCTAATTTCTCGAAGCGGGCGCGATCCGTATTCGACAGGTCTTCCACCTTTTTAACTTCCGGGTTGATGGCGACACCGTTTGTAAAGGAGAATCCCTTCTCGCTCACGTCGCCGTCCCAGCAGACGGAATACCCGTTGTTCAAAGCATAATCTACCGTCTCTATCATTTCATCGAGCGGCAGGTTGTACATAAGGGAATGTTCCCAGTTGTCGGGCACTTCCACATCGAACTTTACATAATACGGATGATGTGTGAAACTGGTCAGTTCGATATAGTCGTCCATATTCAGCCCCAGCGATTCGGCAAATGACTTCGGCGTATACTCTTTTCCTTTGTATGTGAATTTTTCCGGCAGTTTTCCTAAATAGGTGTCCAACAGGTTGTCGACCAGCTTGTAATATTCCGGACTGCGTGTTTTCGTTTTTACTGCCACATCCGCAATGGCGTGCATGTAACGGATCATCTCGCTGTGGTTGTGCCGTTCGGAACCGTAGTTGATACCTGTGTACACCTCTTCCGGAACGATACCTACCTGGCGGTATGCGTTCATAAAGGTATGTGAAAGGCTACCTTGTCCGATATTGCCTTCTCCACGGCGCAGATAGTTGTCCTGCAACTGGTTTATATATTTCTGGCGAACGATGAACATTTCCGAAAGATCATACGTGCCTTTCCCCATACGGAGCAGTTCGGATTCCATAAACGAAGTAGTGGCAAAGCACCAGCAAGTACCTGTTGCCGCTTGGTTTTTGACCGGGGTAGCGGGAACCGTTACCACTTCCGTGAACTGATATCCTTGGCCGAACGCCGCTGAAGCAGAGAACGCCAGCATGCAAGATAAGATAAGTGATTTCATGAGTTATAAATTATGATTTGATTTTCTTTTGTTAAAGAATGTGTCAAAATTATCAATCCGTGTTTAGTGTCTTCTTGCGGATCAAGTCCGGCATGACACAAATGAATTCTGGCATATCCTTAGTTCTTTGATTAATTGTCAATCGTTCAGAATCCCCTCGCGAACATTTTCCAGAACTCGTCCGCCATCTCTTGCCAACGCAGGATCGTCGCGCCGGCAAAGTCGGCCGTGTAGCCGGTCAGGAAAGTTCGTGCAGCCTCTTCTCCTTTGCTGTTTTGCAACTCTTTGTAGCGACTTTCTACAAAAGACATTTCCGATAAACCTTTTTCCTCGAAATGGGTGATTGCACCGTTGATCTTCTCTTTGGTCAATCCCCAGCGAACCGTAGCCAGTTTGTTTGCCGTCCGGTATTTCCATACGATGGCATCCTCGCGATGGCGGTGTTGTCCGCAGATACCGAAAGCAACCGGCAGGTCGGTCGTTCCGGAGAAGATCGGGATACGTGGGCTTTGCCCCGGATTGTCGAACGACAGCCAGGCGACTCCGCCCACTGCATCCGGTAACCAACTGCGCAGTTGTATCACGTGCGAGTAGGAACATTGCGGAACCGCCACTAAGCGATTGCGTGTCACCGTTCCTTCCTTCACGCCGTTCAGCATATTCAGCATATCTGTCCCCATCCAGGGGTTAGCCGCCGGGCTGGTGATCGTATCCGTTTCCTTCGTCTCTTTATTCTTGACAGCCACTTTCAGGTTTTTCGTCATGTCCCACTTCGTTCCTTCGTAGGTCTGGCGTAGCAATGCCATCACATCCGTTACGGCAACCGGCTTGTCTGGCTTCACACTGATCGGCAGCTCTTCCGAGTCGTACGACAGTTGGAGGGAAGGGGCAAGCGCATTCAGGATGAAATACTCGCGGATGCTGAACGCCTTCGGCTCACCGAAATAGTTACCCCCGCTGTAGGCTTTCCAGAATTTGAACGGTTCCTTGCCGTCCCAAAAACCCATCTTTTTGGCAACGGAGAATACATTTTCCGAAGCCATATAACGATCCTTGTCCTTCAGGTCGAGCGTCGAGATACGCGAGATATTGGCCGATACCCCCACATGATCGTCCGGGATGCGGACAGCCGCCCATACACCTCCGACCTTGTCTGGCCCCTCGCCGAACACCTCGAAATGCCAGACCTCGTTCGGGTCGGCGATCGTCAGGCATTCGCCCGAATCCCCGTATCCGTATTCGGCAACCAATTGTCCGATCAGTCGGATCGCTTCGCGTGCCGTCGTGCAACGCTGCAAGGCAATCTTTTCCAGTTCCTCGATCATGAACATTCCTTTCTTGTTCTGTAGTTCTTTACGTCCGGTGATGGTTGTCTCACCGATACCCAACTGTTTTTCATTGAGGCAAGGGTAAGCGGTATTCAGGAACTGAAAGGTCGAGCGGGCTTCCGGTATCGTCCCCTTCAACTCCATATTCGTACGGTCGGCAGGATATTCGGTATGCATGCGTCCGTTATAGATGGCGACAGTCGTGTCGTGTTCGTAACATGCGGCCGGGACGATATCCATCCATGTACGGTAGTTACCGTCACAGGTATGGCTGGTCATGACTGAACCGTCGGCTGATGCTTTTTTGCCAACCATGATACTTGTGCAACTTTCGGGAGTGTTGACAGGCCGGAAGTATTCGATTTCCTGTGCCTGGAAGTTACTACAGTAACAGATTAAAGTGATCGTAAGAATAAAAAATCTATTCATGAGTTTTGTTATTTTGTTCAGCGGTTAAAGATATAAATTTTATATATATTTGCCCAATAATATTACAAATCATGAAGAAACTAATTTATTTAAGTACATTACTATTTCTATTCGTAGTGCCGGTGATGGCACAACAATTTTTGTTTCCGACACCTGCAAAGGTGCAGAACGGGAAAGGCTTTTTTGTTATAGGAAAGAATCTTCAAGTACAGGGTAATGGTGGGTATGCCGATAAACTGGCTGCCGGATTACAAACCGAGTTGAAAGAAGCCGGCCTGCAATCGTCATCCGCCAGCGGAGCTATTCGCTTGGAATTGACAAATGACTGCAAGCTGGCTGATGAAGCTTATATGCTTATCGTTGAACCGGACAACATCCTGTTGCAGGCCTCTTCCGAAGCCGGTCTGTTTTATGCAAAGGAAGCCTTTCTTCAACTTTCCCGTTTTGGTAAGGGACGTTTGAGAACCTGTAAAATACAAGACCAGCCCCGCTACGGTTGGCGTGGTTTTATGCTTGACGAGAGCCGCCATTTTTTTGGTAAGGAAAAGGTAAAACAATATTTGGATATCATGGCGTCTCTTCGCCTGAATGTGTTCCATTGGCACTTGACCGACGAACCTGGCTGGCGGATTGAGATCAAGCGTTATCCGAAACTGACCACTGAAGGGGCTGTCGGCAACTGGCACGATCCGAAAGCGCCCGCTACGTTCTACACCCAGGAGGAGATCAAGGAGATCGTCGCCTATGCAGCCGACCGTCATATCATGGTCGTTCCCGAATTCGACATGCCGGGGCATGCTACTGCCGTCTGTCGTTCTTATCCCGAAATTTCTGGGGGAGGTGAGGGGAAATGGCAGCATTTCACATTTCATCCTTGTAAAGAAGAGACGTTCGAGTTTATAAGCAACGTGCTCGACGAGATCGTCGCCCTGTTCCCGTCTCCCTTTATCCATATCGGAGGCGACGAGGTGCACTACGGCAACCAGAGTTGGTTTACCGATCCCGAAATCCAGCAGTTCATCAAAGACAAGAACTTGGGCAACGAAACGGGTCTGGAACAGTATTTCATCCGCCGTGCTGCCGATATTGTCGCCTCCAAGGGCAAGACCATGATCGGCTGGGACGAGATGATTGATGCCGGTGTCTCTCCTGAAAAGGCTGTCGTGATGTGGTGGCGACACGACCGGAAACATCAGTTGGTGAAGGCGCTTGAAAACGGTTACCGGGTAATTATGACCCCACGTCGTCCGTTGTATGCCGATTTTATCCAGTATGGCGGACATAAGGTGGGCCGTGTATGGGGTGGTTACAATGCGATTGAGGATATTTACCGCTTTCCTGAACCAATCATTCATCTGACACGCGGTTATGAAGATTTAGTGATGGGACTTCAGTTTTCTCTTTGGACGGAACGTGTAGCCGACGCCAAACGTTTGGATTATATGACATTTCCTCGTTTGGTCGCAGTGGCCGAATCTGCCTGGACTCCTGTCGAATCAAAGGAATGCAGTCTCTTTATGCAGAAGCTTCCTTACTTTTTGCAATTTCTCGGTGAAAAAGGTATCTATTATTTCAACCCCTTCAATCCGGAATCGACACCCGAGCCGGGTGCGCCGGACAAGGACGATGTGTTGAAGAATGGATAAGATCTTTGCATCCGGAAGATACTTTTTGGATTGTCGGTTGAGTTTGTGTCCGGAGCTTATGTCGGATAGGGCAGGAGGTCTTCTCTACGCGTAAAGCAGATCGACACGGATGAAGGAAGAAGATACGAGAAGCCCCCGGTGGATACACATGTTGTCGTGTGTTCCACGGGGGCTTTGTTTTATTCGGAAATTGTGATCTGAGGGATCAGAAACGTTTTCTCTTGCGAGCCTCGCGTGCAGCGGCTGTTCGTTTCCAAGGACGGTCACTGTCGCGTTCGTCTTTCCGGAAGGCTCGGTCTGTGCGGTCGCCGTTCCGGCGTCCGCTGTCTTTGGAACTTCGTTTCCCTTTGTAGCTGTCATCGTTACGCCGGCTACTTCGTTTGCCTCCGCGTCCGCTTTCCTCTTTTTTACCCTGTGCAGGTTCGACAGATATGCGTCGTCCATCCACTTCGAACCCGTTCATACTATCCATGACGCGATGGGCTTCAATCTCTTCCACTTCGAAGAAAGAGAAATTTTCGCGCAGGTCGATCTTACCGATGCGCACCTTGCCCGGCACACATTTGTTAACCAGTTCGATCAGTTGATTCGGGTAGAGACCGTCGGTCTTGCCGAAGTTGAGGAAAAGGCGGGAGTAGCCTTCTTCGGCTGTATGCGTACGGCGTTCACCTCGTTCGCTACGTACGGAACGTTCGTCCACCTGCTGGATCTCATCAGCATCCTTGTAGTAGTCGATCATACGGTTGAATTCGAGCGAGACGACTCGTTTGATGATGTCCTCTTTGTCCAGCCATTCCAGCTTGCGGTAGATTTGAGGCATCAAGGAGGCGATCTCTTCCTCATTCACTTTCACTTTTTCGATTTGGTCTACAAGATTGAAAAGCTGCTTTTTGCAAATTTCCTGTCCGTTAGGCATTTCGCCTTTCTCGAATTTCTTATTGATAATACGTTCGATCTCACGAATCTTGCCTTTTTCCTTCACGTGACAGATCGAGATGGAGATGCCAGTCTTTCCGGCACGACCCGTACGGCCGCGGCGGTGGGTGTAGGATTCCACTTCATCGGGCAGACCGTAGTTGATTACGTGTGTCAGATCGTCTACGTCCAAGCCACGGGCAGCCACGTCGGTGGCGACAAGCAACTGGAGGTTTTTGATACGGAATTTCTGCATCACGTAGTCACGCTGTGCCTGGCTCAGTTCTCCATGCAGCGAGTCGGCGTTGTAACCGTCTTGTATCAGTTTGTCGGCGATTTCTTGCGTCTCCTTGCGGGTACGGCAGAAAATGATGCCGTAGATGTTCGGGTAGAAGTCGGCGATACGTTTCAGTGCCAAGTACTTGTCCTGTGCACGAACCATGTAGTAGATGTCGCGGATGTTCTTATTTCCTTCATTTTTGTTGCCTATCACGATCTCTTTAGGATTCTTCATGTACTTCTTCGTGATGGCAGCGATTTCTTTTGGCATAGTAGCCGAGAAGAGCAGCATGTTGCGGTTTTCCGGCACTTCGGCGAGGATCGCGTTGATGCTGTCGGTGAACCCCATGTTGAGCATCTCGTCTGCTTCGTCCATAATGACATTCTTTACCAGGCTGAGGTCTACCGTTTTGCGGTTCATCAGATCCAGAAGACGTCCCGGAGTGGCTACGACTACGTGTACACCACGTTTCAGTGTCTTGATCTGGCTTTCGATGCTGGAACCTCCATACACCGGGAGAACTTTCAGATTGTCGATATACTTGGAGTAGTCGTTCAGGTCGTCGGCGATCTGAAGACAAAGCTCACGAGTGGGACAAAGCACGAGTGCTTGGGGGTGGTATGTAGTCACATCGATTTTTTGCAGGATCGGAAGGCCGAAAGCGGCAGTCTTTCCTGTTCCTGTCTGTGCTAATGCAATTACGTCGTTGTCATCTCCCAGTAGGAAAGGAATCACTTCCTCCTGTACCGGCATGGGCGATTCATAGCCCATTTCTTGGATTGCCTTCAGTATTGGTGCGGCAACTCCTAATTCTTCAAATGTTTTCAAAATGTGATATATGTATATATAATAAATTCAGAGTGGGACAAAGGTACGCAAATAATTCGGATACTGGTTAGTTTAGTAGGATATCTTTTAATGTATCGCGCTCTTTTTCCGTGAGATGCAACCCTTTTAAGAGATATTTGTCGATTGAACCGTATTCTTTCTTTATTTTGTGGAAGGCCAGATCCAGCCATGTTTCGTTTGCACCGAGTAGTACGGTGATGGTTTCCTGGGCATCTGTATTAAGATTGTGTGCCATATAGGCAAGGTGGCGCAGGTCTATGTGGTTGTTGGAAGCCATATAGTCCTTCATGATCGTTTCTTCCGGCACATTGAGGGCCGTCAACAGCATGGCTGTCAGAAAGCCGACACGGTCTTTCCCCATCGAACAGTTCACAAGGATCGGATAGTTGTCCTTGTCCAGGAAGACTTTCAGGGCTTTCCCGAATTGTTCGCTGTTTTCCGTCACGTAGCTGATATAGGTATCCTGCATGTACACAAGCCCGTCGCCTTTGCGTATGCGTCCTTCTTCCAAACGTTTGGTGATTTGTTCTTTGCCCTTTACCGGGATCGGAATGGATATGACGTTTGGTCCTGTATGTTTTTCCTGGGCGGAGCTTATCTCGTCTTCTCCCCGAAGGTCGATGATTGTTTTAATCTTCAAGTTTTTTAACCGGATAGTGTCGTTACGGCTGAGTGATGTGAGTTTACCCGAACGGAATATCTTGCCCCAGCCGGTCATACGGTTCCCATGTTCGCTGAAATAGCCCCCTATGTCGCGCAGGTTCTGCACACTGTCCATCTGTACCGAGCGTGCGCCGACGGTCTGGAAATATTTGTCGTTGAATGACAGGAGAAAATACTTGCGGGTGATGTTATCGTTCGTGATATAGGTTACCCGCCCATCGTTGATGTTGGCATAGCTGCACGGTTGTGACATATCGAAAGAGTTGGGGATGTCGGAAACGTAAAGTTTCATCATCCCATTGGTATGAGGGTCCGTTTCCCATTTGATAATATAGTTACCGATGTCGTCACGCAAACATATAGCGCGAATTTCAGGTGCTCTGCCGGAGCTGCACCCTGTTAATAAGGTCGCGCAGGTGAACAAGAAAAGAATCCGTTTCAATATCATACTTCTACTACTCATGCAAAACAAAGATAGTGAAAAATATGTGTCTTTATGCCTCTTTATCTTTCGGGTTAATGATATTTAAGACTGAGAAAGGTAGGAGGTTGCAAATTCTTTAGAAATGTAATTGTCGTAGTTGCGGCAAACCTCAGTAGCCAGATCGATCCCACATCGGATGATGTTCGTCCAAGTCTCCTCGGAAAGAGTGGGGAGGTCTCGGTGGCGGACCTTATATTTTAACAAACCGTAGAGGATGCCGGCATTGAAGTTGTCGCCGGCTCCGATCGTGCTGACCGGTTGGATGGCAGGCGAGTCGAAATGACGGTGCAGGTCACCATGGTAGAGGTTTACCCCTTTGGCTCCGTGGGTGGTAATGAAACGGTCGCAGTAGAAACGGATATGGTGGTTATAGACCTTTTCACAGTCAACCTCTTTGAAGATGTTGAGGAAATCTTCGTCCGAGCCGCGTATGATATCAGCATATTCGAAATTTTCGAGCAATGTCGGACCCAGATGTATCGCTTCATGGGCATGTGCCTTTCGGAAATTCGGGTCGTAGTAGAGGATCGCCTTGCGTTGTCGTGCATAATCGAGAAACTCCACCATCCGTTCCCTGAGTGCGGGGTTCAGTGAATAATAGGAGCCGTAGATGAAAATGTCGTCTTCGTTGATCTCCGGCAGGGATACGTCGAGACGTTGTTTCGGATAATCTTTGTAGAAGATGTAATTGGCATTGCGGTCGTCGTCCAGAAATGCGAGCGAGATCGGGCTTTTACCATCAGGGAAGCGATCGACGTAACGGGTGGAAAGGTTGTTTTCCGCCATGAAGTCGTGGATCATATCGCCGACACGGTCGTTTCCCACTTCACTGATGAAAGAGACAGGTATCCCCAGGCGTCCTAACGAGATAAGGCCATTGAAGGTCGATCCGCCGGGCACTGCCTTATGAGGTTGGTTGTTCCTGAATATGATGTCGAGAATGGTTTCTCCGATGCCGATTACTTTTCTCATGCTGTTTATTTGTTTCCTGTTTTACACTGTTCGCGGCTTTTCGAACCCAGGTAACCGCCGTGATGCCGTTTGGCATAGTCGGGATAACCGAAGTTGATTCGTTTCATGGTTCCGACAACCAACAGGTCACCTATCACTGTCATAACAGTGGTCGAGGTGGTGGGAGTGAGGCCTAAAGGACACACTTCCTTCGGCGCACCGGTCGGCAGGCAGATCGTTGCTTCGGCTGCCAGCGGGCTGTCGGGGTTGCCGGTGATAACGATAAACTGCATTTCCGGTGCGAGGCCACGCGTCAATTCCACCAGTTCGAGCAGTTCACGTGTCTTGCCGGAGTTGGAGATGAGCAGCATGACATCGTTCTTGCGGACGATGCCGAGGTCGCCATGTTGCGCTTCGCTGGGGTGCATGAAGTAGGCGGGTGTACCGGTCGAACAGAAAGTGGTCGCGATGTTCATGGCGATCTGTCCTGCTTTCCCCATACCGCTGGTGATCAGATTTCCACCGAGTTCGTGCACATGTTTCACAATGAGCGTCACAGCCTCTTCATAACCGTTGGTTATCGGAATATTACGTACTGCTTCAGCTTCCTGTTGCAAAATGGATGAGATTGCTTCGTTTATCATAGCCTTTAATAATGATTCTATAATGGTGTTATGAACTTAACAAAGTACAAAAGTATCTATTTTAATGATACCTGCACAACGGGGGGCATATATTTTTGTACTTTTGTACTTTCTAATGAATGGATAATGGAAAAAGATTACTTCTCACATATTTTGCCGAATGGTTTGCGTATCGTACATCTCCCTTCTGCTTCTCCGGTGTCATATTGCGGGTTTGCCGTGAATGCCGGGACACGGGATGAGAAGGCGGACGAATTCGGTTTGGCTCACTTTGTCGAACACATGATATTCAAGGGGACGGAAAAGCGTAAGTCCTGGCATATCCTGAACCGGATGGAGAATGTGGGAGGGGAGTTGAACGCTTATACCACGAAGGAGGAGACTTTCGTCTATTCCATCTTTATGGAGGAGCATTTCCGTCGGGCTTTCGAACTGTTGGTCGACCTGGTGTTCCATTCGCAGTTCCCGCAGCAGGAGATCGAGAAGGAGGTGGATGTGATCCTGGACGAAATCAATTCGTACGAGGACAGCCCTTCGGAACTGATTTTCGATGAGTTCGAGAATTTGTTGTTCGACGGTCATGCTTTGGGACATAATATCTTGGGGGACGAGCAATCGCTGCTCGGTTTCGGCAGCGAGTCCGGCAAGTCGTTTATGAAGCGGTTCTATGTACCTGAAAACATGATCTTCTTCTCGATGGGTCGGATTCCGTTCAAGAAGATCGTGCAGATGGCGGAAAGCTTTTTGTCTGATATCGCTTTCCCGATGGCGGCACGTAACCGGACGGCACCCAGTGAGATTCTTCCAGTCAGCCGGCAGATACACAAAGACACCCATCAGGCGCATGTGCTGATCGGGGGACGGGCATACAGCATGCACGACGAGAAGCGCCTGCCGCTATTCCTGCTGAATAACCTTTTGGGAGGGCCGGGCATGAACAACCGTCTGAATGTCTCTCTCCGGGAAAAAAACGGGCTTGTCTATAACGTCGAGTCGAACGTGACTTCTTATACCGATACGGGACTGGTAAGCATTTATTTCGGGACTGATCCGAAGAACAAGGAGAAAGCGATCAAGCTCGTTCATAAGGAACTGGCGAAGCTGCGCGATGTGAAGCTGACTTCAACCCAGTTGGCGGCGGCCAAGAAGCAGGTGGTCGGACAGTTGGGAGTCTCCGGTGATAACCGGGAAGGTCTGTTTCTGGGGTTGGGTAAAAGTTTCCTCCATTACAACCGCTATGACACTTTGCCGGAAGTCTTCGCCAAGGTGGAAAGGCTGACCGTCGAAGAGATACGGGAGGTCGCCAACGAGGTCTTTGCGCCTGAACGGTTGTTCAGCCTGATCTATCAATAAAGGTTTACCAGCATTCAGCCTTGTCTTTCAGTTCCGGTAGCTTGTTTTTATCGAACACCGGGCTCTTGATCCCGCTACGTTTCTGGGCAATGTAGTCGTGCAGCAGCAGAAAAGCCTGTTTACTTAGCAACGAGATGGCGACCAAGTTGCAGATTGTCATGAAAGCCATTGTTATATCCGCCAGGTTCCAGGCAAGTTCCAGGCTTGCCAGCGCTCCGAACATCACCATACCGCCGACCAGCAGGCGGTAGATATAGAGCACGCTTTTCTTCGGCGTAATGAAACGGATGTTCGCCTCCCCGTAATAATAGTTCCCGATAATACTGCTGAAAGCGAACAGGAAGATCGCTACGGCTACGAATATCCCTCCGGCTTTTCCCACTTCGAGCGTCAGGGCATGTTGTGTCAACTGTACCCCGTTTATCGAGCCGTCCAACGGTGCGCCGCTGAACAGGATGATAAAGGCCGTGCAGGTACAGATCAGCAAGGTGTCGGTGAAAACGCCCAAAGTTTGGATCAACCCCTGTTTTACCGGATGTGTGACAGATGCCGTGGCCGCTACGTTCGGGGCCGAACCCATACCGGCTTCGTTGCTGAACAGGCCGCGCTTGATCCCTTGCATCAGGGCGGAGCCGACCGTGCCGCCTACTGCCTGTTCCCATCCGAAAGCACTGTTTGCAATTAATCTGATGACGGCCGGCAGTTCCGTGATATTGAACAGTACGACCCCCAATGCGAGCGCCACGTAACCCAATGCCATCATGGGAACGATTACGCTGCTGACTTTGGCTATTCGCTGGATTCCTCCGAAGATTATGGCAAGCGTCAGAACTGTCAGTATCGCACCTGCGATCCGAGGATCGAAACCGAACGAACCTTGCATGGCGGCGCAGATCGTGTTGCTTTGTACCGAGTTGAACGCGAAACCGAAGGTGACGGCGATCAGGAAGGCGAACAGTACGCCCATCCAGTTCTGCCCCAATCCGTATCGCATATAGTAGGCGGGGCCTCCGATGAAGGAATCTTTCCCTTTCCGTTTGTAAAGTTGTGCGAGCGTAGACTCGACAAAGGCACTGGCCGAACCTAACAGGGCGATGATCCACATCCAGAAAACCGCTCCCGGTCCTCCTACGGCAATGGCTGTGGCTACCCCGGCCAAGTTGCCTGTCCCGACACGGCTGGCGAGCGATACGGCGAACGCCTGAAAGGATGAGATATGTTTTTCGCCTTCATGGGCTTTGTTGGCGGAATCGCCGAGCACGCGTATCATCTCCCGGAACATACGGAACTGTACAAAACGGGTTTTGAAGGTGAACCAAAAGGCGCATCCTAACAACATGATAATTAAAACATACGACCATAGGAGGTCGTTAACTTCGTTGACCCAGTTGTTCAGTATTTCCATTTAGGTAGTTTATTGTCTTGATAATTACGTGAATATTCACGTGCAAACCTAAAGAAAATATTCTGCATGGACAAGAATATCAAATTTTGCACACAAATAAATATTTCTGTATCTTTGAGAGATTATTAACAAGGTATGAGATTATGAAGGTAATAGAACCGAGTCTGGTCAAAGACAATTTTATAGAGATCATCGGAAAAGAATGGATGCTGGTAAGCGCCGGGGACAAGGAGAAGTTCAACATGATGACGGCAAGTTGGGGAGGCGTAGGTTTCCTGTGGAATAAACCGGTAGTGTTTGTCTTTATCCGTCCGGAACGTTATACCCGTGAGTTTGTCGATGCGAAAGGCGCTTTCACGCTTAACTTCTTGGGAGAAGAGCATAAGGCCGCCCATAAGATTTGCGGTTCGAAGTCGGGAAGAGATCTTGACAAAGTGGCGGCAACGGGTCTGACACCCTGTTTTACCGCTTTGGGTAACCCTTGTTTCGAGGAATCGCGTCTGACACTGGAATGCAAAACTCTTTACATGACTAAGATGGATAAGGACCATTTTGTCGATCCCGCCTTATATGAGAAGTGGTATAGCGCAATGGCGGGAAACCCGCATAATGTCTATGTGGCGGAAATCGTGAATGCTTGGGAAAGATAAACTCCCGGCATTGTTTCTCGGTGATGATGCAAGCCGCGTTATAAAGTTTACTTAAAGGACAGATAGGGTATGAGCCTCTTCTTGTCCGTATCGGTAAATTCTTCTATCAGTTCCAGGTTCTCCCATCCGGAGAGCCTACTTTTTTGTTTTCGAAGCTGTTCGATCGCTTTGGCCTGGCGGTAGCTGAGGTAAGGGTGTTTTCGGAGGGTGGCGGCAGGCGATACGTTGATTTCTAACTTGCGTATGTGGAGTGTGTCGGTAATAAACCAGGGAGCGAGGGCTTGATAGCGATCTTCGTCAATCCCGTATACTTCCGCCAACTGGCTGATATCGTAGAAGCCGCCTAATAGTTCCCTGTATTTTACGATCCGCCGGGCGAAAGTACTGCCGATACCGGGGACTTTTTTCAGAATCGCAGTATCGGCCGTGTTAAGCTCGATAAGCGTTCCTGCCGTGTACTTTTCCGGTCGGGTGTAAAGAGGATATCCTTTTCGTTTCTTTCCCGCAGGGGAGGGGATGTCATTCGCAAGGGCGGCAGGAACCGGTCGGGATACGGTTTTTTGCCGGATAGGATTTGTTTCCTTTTCGGATGTGTCTTTTCCGGTGATTATCCGTCTTTCGCCCGATGCCTGTCGGATTTCCGTTCGATGGGCATCCGTCCGCGGGTCGATAGGCATCCGTTTCCTCTCTGTCCAAAGCAATAAAATCCAGGAAACAGTGATAAGGCAAAGGAGCAAAGTCAGTGCCCTCCGTTCACCTTTGGAAAAATAGAGAAGGTCGCGCCAGTTCATAGTAAAAGGTTCTATATGGATGAAGTGAATACTATTTCGCAAAGGTATAAGTTCCCCGCCGATATGCAAGGAACTTACAGGTTTATTTTAAAATAGTCTCTTCAACTGGTCGAGTAGGCCGAGTTCGTTCAGGAATACGATACCGATGGCGATCGGCGAGACGTATTTCATGAAGAATACATAAATGGAGAAAAGGCGGAACCTGATTGTCCCCTCGTTGGTCAGTTCGGCTTTCAGGATCTTCTTGCCGACACGTCTCCCGACGAAGATGCAGGTCAGCATTCCTCCTAACGGCAACATGATCTTGGCTGTCAGGTAATCCAGCGCATCGAAAAAGATCAATCCGCCTATCGTGAACTCTTTCAATAGTCCGAATGAGAGGGAACTGAGAATGCCTAAAAATAAAACGCCGGCAGAGACGAACCAGGCAGCTCTTTTTCGCGTCATGCGGAACTCTTCATGGATATAGGCGGTAACCACCTCATGCAGGGAAATGGTGGAAGTCAGTGCCGCCATCGCCAACAGGATATAGAAAATAAGTGACCATAGGCTGCTGAACGGCAACTGTTCGAATACGTTGGGCAAAGTGATGAATACCAGTTGGGCGCCAGCCGAAGGCTCGATCCCGAAACTGAAGACAGCCGGGAAGATCATGATCCCTGCCAGAATCGCCACAAAAGTATTGATGATCGTCACCTGCCAGGCCGTGGCCAACATATTGGTATCTTTGCCGAAATAAGAAGAGTAGGTGATAAGGCAACCCATGCCGAGGCTCAGCGAGAAGAAAGCCTGTCCTACGGCACTCAGCACGACGGATGAGGTCAGTTTGCTGAAATCCGGTTTGAACAGGTACACCAGTCCCGCTTCCGCATTCGGTAACGTGACGGAACGTACGCACATCACGACCAGGATCAGGAACAGCAGCGGCATCATGATCTTGGAAGCCCGTTCGATTCCTTTTTCCACACCTGAAGCGATCACGAAATGCGTCAGCCCGATAAACACCGCTGTCCAGAAGATCGGCCGGATCGCATTGGAGGAGAAGTTGTCGAAGCCGGCGGTAAAGTCCACTCCGGGCATACTGTAAAGGCTGCCGTTTATCGTTTGCCAGACGTATTCGAGCGTCCAACCGGAAACGACTGCATAGAAACCCAAGATCAGGAAGGCGGCCAAAATGCCGTTGTATCCGATCCAGCACCATTTTGTTCCGGGAGCCATCTTTTTGAACGAACCGACCGTGTTGCTACGGGAGTGCCGGCCGATGAAGAATTCGGTTATCATCACCGGAATACCTAAGAATATCATGAAAAGAATATAGATAAGCAGGAACGCGGCACCGCCGTTCGTTCCTAACATATAAGGGAAACGCCAGATACTTCCCAGCCCTACGGCGCATCCGACGGTAGCCAGGATGACTCCGAGCTTGCTACCGAATGTGACTCTGTTGTCCACCATTTTTCTACTTAAGATTAAGAATTAAGAAATCAGTCTGTGAAGGCGGTTTATGGATCGCCTTTATCCTAAATTGTCCATTGTCAATTGAACCGTTCCATCCTTGATATGGATCACGCGATCCGTATCGGTTGCCAATTGCTCGTCGTGCGTGACGATCACGAATGTCTGGTGCATTTGGTCGCGCAGGTCGAAGAAGAGTTTGTGCAGTTCTTCCTTGTTCTTGGTGTCCAGGCTTCCCGACGGCTCATCCGCGAGGATTACGGATGGGTTGTTGATGAGAGCGCGGGCAACGGCCACACGTTGTTTCTCTCCGCCCGACAGTTCGTTCGGTTTATGGGACATCCGGCCGGCCAGATTCATGAAGTCGAGAATCTCTTTCGCTCTTTTTTCTGCCGTAGCCGGTTTTTCACGGGCGATCAAAGCCGGGATCATCACGTTTTCCAAAGCGGTGAACTCCGGAAGAAGCTGATGGAACTGGAAGACGAAACCGATGTTACGGTTTCGGAAAGCCGCCAGTTTTTCTTCCGAAAGGCGGACGGTTTCAGTCCCGTTTATATATAGTTTGCCGCTGTCCGGAGCATCGAGTGTCCCGATGATCTGAAGCAGGGTCGTTTTCCCCGCTCCGCTCGGACCGACAATCGCTACGATCTCGCCTTCGTTTATCGTCAGGTCGATTCCTTTCAATACTTGCAGCGAGCCGAAGCTTTTGGTTATTCCTTCTGTTTGTATCATAATGTGTTTAATCGTCTATTGTTGGGACGGTTCGCAAACTGTTTGTATTTGCTAATTGCCGAATGGCAAATGAGGCCAGATAGCACCCGAATATCGCCGGCATGTAGGAAACGGTTCCGGTCGTTGTTCGTTTGCATTGTTCGCCCTCTATTTCTATGACGGCATCCGGATTGGCGATCTCCGTGGAGAAGACAACCGGAATGCCTTTGTTTACTCCCAATCCGCGTAGCCGTTTGCGTACGGCTTTCGCCAGGCCGCAGTTGCAGGTCTTCGATATATCCGCGATCCTTACCTGCGACGGATCCATTTTGGCTCCGGCTCCCATCGAGGAAACGACAGGGATATTTTTTTTGTAAGCGTGATACAAGAGGAATACTTTCGGACTGAGGGAATCAATCGCGTCGACAACGAAATCATACCGGGCCGCCGAAAGTACCTCTTCCGTCCGTTCGTCGCGCAGGAACTCGTTCAGGACGTTTAGCTTCAGCCTCGGATTGATATCCAACAGGCGACGGGCCACAACTTCGGCTTTCGGCATCCCTAACGTCGAATGTAATGCCGGCAGTTGACGGTTGATATTGCTTTCGTTCACCATATCGGCGTCGACGATCGTCATGTGGCCGATTCCGGCCCGGCATATCTGTTCGGCTGCATAAGCTCCTACACCTCCTAATCCTACTACCAGCACGTGGCTATGTTCCAGCCGTTCCATTCGGCCGGACCCTAACAGAAGTTCCGTCCGTGTGTTCCAATTGTAACTCATTAAAATGATTTTAGATGCAAAAGTAATAAATCATTCAGAAATGCTTTGCTATTTAGTCATCTTTTAACGAAAGCGACTCGGCGTTTTCGGTTGTGGCGGGTAAAGAATAATTTGTATCTTTGTCCGTCATAAATTCAAATACCTATGAAGATACAACTTTATTGGCTGCTTTCGGCAGCATTATTGTTATTGCCTACGAAGGCAGACGCCGCAAACAACAAAAAACCGTTTGTCATCCCTGAATTGCAGGAATGGAAAGGAGGTCAGGGAATGTTCACTCCTACGGCGACATCCCGGATCGTCTATACCGGAAAAGATCCGGCCGTGGCCCGTGTCGCCAACCAGTTTGCTGAAGACTATGCTTTGATGTTCGGCCGTCGGATGATGGTCGTGCAAGGCCGTGCGGCTGCCGGCGATTTTGTTTTGTCCCTCTCGTCTGACAGCCGGTTGGGAGAGGAAGGCTACACGATGAAGATCACCGACCGCGTCACCGTTACCGCTCCTAAGAGCAAGGGGCTGTATTGGGCTACCCGTACGTTGCTGCAACTGACCGAACAGCAGGGTGACCAGGCTTTGCCGAAAGGAACGGCCCGCGATTATCCCGACTATGCGATCCGCGGTTTTATGATGGATTGCGGACGAAAGTTTATTCCGATGAGCATGTTGCGCGATTATGTGAAGATGATGGCTTACTATAAGATGAACACGTTTCAGATCCATCTGAACGATAATGCCTTCAAGCAGTATTATAACCATGACTGGGATAAGACCTATTCGGCTTTCCGTCTCGAATGCGAAACGTTCCCCGGCTTGACCGCCCGCGACGGTTTTTATACGAAAAAGGAGTTTATCGCCCTGCAACAACTTGCCGACAGCTTGGGTGTGGAGATTATCCCGGAGATAGATGTGCCGGCCCATTCCCTTGCGCTTACACAATACAAGCCGGAGATAGGCAGTGAAGAGTACGGCATGGATCATCTCGACCTGTTCAAACCTGAGACATACGAGTTCGTGGACGCTCTTTTCCGCGAGTACCTGGAAGGACGCAATCCGGTCTTTGCCGGTAAACGTGTCCATATCGGTACGGACGAATATTCCAATAAGAAACAGGATGTGGTGGAGAAGTTCCGTGCTTTCACCGATCACTATATCCGTTTCGTGGAAGGCTTCGGCAAGCAGGCTTGTGTCTGGGGAGCCTTGACACATGCGAAAGGTGAGACTCCTGTCAAATCGAAGAATGTGTTGATGAGCGCCTGGTATAACGGGTATGCCGATCCGAAAGAAATGATCAAGCAAGGCTATGACCTGATCAGTATTCCTGACGGGTATCTGTATATTGTTCCGGCAGCCGGTTATTATTACGATTATCTGAATACGGAGATGCTTTATAAGAAATGGACGCCTGCCCATATCGGGAAAGAGGTGTTCCCCGAAAAACATAAGCAGATCAAAGGGGGTATGTTTGCCGTCTGGAACGACCATGCAGGCAATGGTATCAGCACGAAGGATATTCACTACCGCGTGTTCCCTGCTATGCAGACGTTGGCTGTTAAAATGTGGACAGGCAAGGATTGCGCCGTTCCGTATGAAGAATTCAATAGTGCACGGATTGCGATCAGTGAAGCTCCGGGTGTGAACGTGGCCGGACGTATCGGTACGAAGCCGCGCGCCGTTTACAACCTCGAAACATTGAAGCCGGGAATGGAAACGGGATTGAAAGAGATCGGTTACCATTATACCGTCTCTTTCGATATCAAAGCGGAGGCGGAGGAAAAGGGAACCGAGTTGTTCCGTTCGCCTGATGCTGTCTTTTACCTGTCTGATCCGGCTTCCGGAAAGTTGGGATTTGTCCGGGATGGCTATCTGAATACGTTCAACTACCAGTTCTATCCCGAAGAAACGGCATCGGTTACCATCACCGGGGACGAGAAATCTACGCGGCTTTACATCGACGGAAAGTTGAAAGAGGATCTGACTGTCCGGAAACAGTATTTCAACGGAGGAAAAGATTCGATGAATTATGTCCGCACATTGGTATTCCCATTGGAAAAAGCGGGGAACTTCAAGAGTTCGATCCGCAATGTGGAGGTGTTGAACTATTGCAAACCGGAGATGTAGGCTTGACAGGCGCCAATTGTGGAATTATGGACGGGACGTGTGGATTTTTTCTACACGTCCCGTTTATTTTATGGAGTGGTTTCCCGCTTTATAAGCGCTTTTATCGGTTTGGCATGGCGTTTGTACTTATGTTGATGTAATGAATTTAGGTTATAAGAAGATTGTTAGATTTAGGTTTTTAAGATTTAAGGTTATGAAAAAGATTGTTTTAGCATTAGTCGTTACAGTTGTTGCATGTGTGGTGGTATTTGCATCCCAGGATGTGAAGTGTAGACAGGCCGCAGTGTACTCATCTTTCGAACAAGTTACTCCTGACGGATTCAGGAAAATAGATATGCAAGATCTTCCGCATGCCGTATTACGGACAATGGGAACCTCCTCCTCTTATGAGGGTTGTACTTTTGAAGGAGCTTATATGACGGGGAATCCCGGAAGTGAAATTTATAAGATCGAGATTTGTAATCCGGATCGAAGTGAGGAGTTTGTGTTGATGAACGGTCGGGGAGAAGTGATTGGGTAAGAAATAATATTGGATGATTATATTTGAAGAAAGTGTGCCAAAACCTGTCTATCTCCCTGTCAAGGAAAGATTAGATGGCTTTTGACACACTTCCTTTTAGATTATTTTATTCCCGGCTTTGATGTCTGTCCGTCGCTACATTTACTGTTTAATATTTCTTGTGCATAACGTGCATAGTGGCCTTGCAGACCGTCGGCATACCGTCGGAGCACCTCTTCCCCGATACCGTTCTGGTCGCCGCATAGGTAAAGGGCTCTTGCCAGATGCAATTCCTTCAATGCGAGGTTACGGGTGGACGTATCGTTGAGGTCGGGAACGGCACGGCTGCGGGCTTCGGCATACGAAGGAATCGAATGGCCCCGTACCCCCGGTGTCGTCAGCATGGCCAGCAGTACGGGAACAGCTTCGCGGCTGCCGATTGCTTCGGTGGCCATAGCGATGGCACGGAAGTGGGAGAGATAGTCTTCCGGCTCCAACTTCTTTGCTTTTTCCAGTACGGCGGGAAGGGTAGAAGTGTCGCGAGCATTCCCTAATGCGGTGATCAGAGCATCCAAGCGGCTGAGGCACATGCCGAACTGCCCCATACCGGTATAGTGCCAGCCTTCGTCCCAATCCTTGTATTGCCGGATGGCTTCTGCCAGTATCGGCGCCGTTTTTCCGTGGCCTAAAATACACAGGATGCTGGCGAGGATCACTCTCTCTTCCGGCATAGTGGCTCTGGCGATTTGTTTGCCGGTGAGCTGTATGCAACGTTCGGGGTCGGTCAACAATATTTCGAGCCCTTTGTAGTTGTCTGTCACGCTGGCGAGTGCCTTTTTCATCTCGGAATTGCTGAATCCCTTGAACTCCTTGTCTGTCAACACTCGTTCCGGTAGGTTGCCGATCTTGACCAGGTGACGCTGTACCTTCTTGATGTCTATCTTTCGGGGAGATTTGTTTTCCTTGACACACAAGGCGGAAAGATAACCGACTGCATATCCCTGGTTTTGCAGACAGGGTTGCATACGGATCACCGGCATAGCATCCCGGTGTGCGCTTGCCCCTAAGCCGGTTGTCAGGATGCCTTCCAATCCTTTCGGTAACAGGCAGCGCAACGGGACATCCGCATCATAGATCTTGTGCCGCTTTTCCGGCGGATTCAGGATAAAGAACGGGTCGATGATCATGCCGTGTGTATCGAACGAACTTTTGTGATAAGAAATCGTGTCGGGATAGCGGCGGTGGTTTATCACGTCATAGACCGAGATGATGTAGTCGCCTATGATCCGCCGGCGTTCGCGTGTCTGGGGGATTTTAACCAGGTCGTATTGTCCTTGCAGTTTTGTTTTGGCTTGGACAAAAGCGCGTGAGACATCCAGGATATCCGTGTCGTCTACGAACAGCCAGTCGTTATTGTTGTAATAGTCGCCCGGCGCCCATTTGCCGGTTCCTGCGCCTTGTACGGCGATTGTTTTTTTACCTGTATAATCGAATGCCGCTCCGGCAGCAATGGCTATATCTGCGCTTCCGGTGCTGTCTATCAGAACTTTGGATAGGATGACGCCTCGCCCGAAAGGGGTGGCGACTACGACTCCTTTTACTTGGTTCCCTTCTGTCAAAGCTCCGCATCCCATCACGCCGAACCAGAGTTTGCCTCCTGCCTGTAACAGTTCTTTGCGATGCCATTCCATTTTCCAGTCGGCGGGGAAACGTCCTTCTCCTTTGGGTTGTCTCGGATGGTCTTTAGGCGCCATTGCCAGGACGTTTTTGTCAATGTGGGCCGTATATCCGCCCCGGAAGCCGTCCCAGTAGACGCCGATCATTCCTAACGTACTCAACCCGCCAAGTCCGTGCAGGTATTCCAGCACTAATGTATTGGCTCCCTGTTTGGCTGCCGATATGCCGGCGGAAGCGCCGGCTGTCCCGCCTCCCATCACAACGACGTCATAACTTCCTAAAACCGGAAGAGCACCTGCGGGAGAATCTACGAAGCCTTTTTGCTGGGACGGACGGGGCGGGGAGAGCAGTTCACCTGTTTGTCCGTAGTTCGAAGCATTTACTTCAGGTTGGCGGATAGTGGCCTGAACCGGGGCGGGTATATCCTTTATCTGTCCGGCAACGGTTTCTCCCATCATCTCTCCTATGAATAAGGCCGGAATGGGACGCATTACTTTGGTTGCCAATTCTCTTGGTATTTCGGCACAGGGGCTGAGTACCCATAAGTTCGCCACATTCTTTGATTTGAACGCTTGCATCGGCAACTTGCGCAGGGAAACCGGATTCCCGTTATATGCTTTCTCGCTGTCAATCGTTTGTTCCGGAATATACCAGAGTAGATCCGAGCTATCGACCTGCTCTATATCCCATGTCCGGTTACGGATGATCTGTTCGACCTCGGCCAGTGACGCATACGAGTCGTCTTTGAGCGGTAAACGGAATGTATAGCGGGTGACCGGATAGCTTTTTTCGCCAACCTTGATGGGCTGGGATAATTCTTCGGCCTGGATAATTTCCGGTGCTTCTTTCGGGGTATTTCCTACTACGGTGTAGCAGAATTCCTGCGTACTTGCGGTAAAAGGTTTACGTTTTGCTCCTGATAGCCCGGCAACGGAAGCATTGTGCGTCGCATCGATAATCGCTTTGCAACGGATAGCCTGTCTGCCCGAACGGTTTGCAATCACGACTCCCGCAGGTTTACCGGACGGGTCCGTCAGCACATTCGTCACGTAGCTGCTGTAAAGGAACTGTACGTTGTTGTCGATCAGCTCGTCTTCCAGTGTTTTCTTTATATGAAGCGGCGTCGGGAAACTCTTTCCCGGAAAGAGTTTGCGTGCAAGGGCTGTTTGCGGTTTTTCCTCTGCCTTCCGTTCGTAGAGATGCGAACCGCAGATGTCTTCACCCAGATAAGGCATGTAGCCGATCAGGTAAACACGACTGCCCGTTTTTGCTGCGGCAACGGCAGCGGCAATGGCACGGGAACTTCCGCCCGCGACCACAAGGTCTACTTCTGCAATCACCGGAATCTTACGCGGTCCTTCATGACAGAACCCTTCATTTGGAATGGCTGACTTCATGGTCGCTTTTGCTTCCGTCACGCTACCTAAAGAGGCTAATGCGCCTCCTGCCGCCGTTACTTTTAAAAAATCACGTCGTGTAATCATGGTATTCTCTTTTTATACTGGTCTTTATGGAAGCCATAAAGATAAGAATTTTATTTTTAGGGATTTTGTTAATCGAGACCTCGAAAATATGATTTCAATGTTGAAAACTCATAATCGAGGTCTCGTTTGCTGAAGATTAATACCCGTCGTTTTGCATCAGATTGTCGTTGACCAAGATATCGTTGGCAGGAATGGGCCACAAATAATTTTTCTTGGGGTCAAAAGACATTTTGTAGAAGGTAGTGATATATCCGGCAGTTTCCATAGGCGATAAATCCGGTAATCCGTTTTCGTCAATTGTCGGTATGCCACCGATGGGATAGTTGCCTTCGTCCCAGTTTTTTAACAAAGTAATGAAGTCTTGAGACAATTCGATATTCGATTCACTGCCGGTCAGACCGTTCCAATTGGCGGAATTAGACCAGGCACGATTTAAGTAATACATGGACTTGTTATGTGACTTTTCAGCAATGCGCCAACGCAACAGGTCGCGGTAGCGTATTCCCTCGAATGCAAATTCCGAACGGCGGTCCATGCGGATGATTTTACGCAGAGCCTCCTGCGATTGCACTTCTACATGGGGATAAGCGATACCGGTTTCATGATAGGCACGTTCCCGGATCAGATTGATCGTTTTGTCCAAATCCTCTTGTGTACATTGTCCCAGTTCGTTTTTCGCTTCCACATACGTCATCAATACCTCGGCATAACGCAGGTATGGATAGCTGTTGTCTGCTTTCAGATTGTAATTGTTGAAATCTTTCCAGTCATCCTTTACGAATTTACGTAAAATCAATCCGTTATAAGCTGAATGTTGATTCGATGCTTTGGAGTCGGTGTTGACTACCATCTTACCGGTAGAGACTTCGTAAACTGTATTTGCATAAGGACTGGGATTGAATTCATAGCCTAATGTGATATAGTCCGGATATTTTTCAGGAAATGTCCCGTCTTTTTTAGATTGTTCATATTCTGCATAATCGGCAGAGTATTTGGTTTTGAAAGGTTGGATCGTCATCGCCAGGCGCGGGTCGCGGTTGGCAAACGGATCTTTCGGATTATAGAGCGGTGACTTGTCGATAGGCAAGCCGTCTGTGCAGGTGTAAGAACAGAGCAGTTCCAATGACGGGCTTTGATTGCAGTGACCGCCGATTTTGCGTATGACAAAGTCACGTACGTTTTCCATGAAACCATATCCTTTCTTTAATGTCAGGTCGCCTTTGAAATAAAACATGAATTCGGGAGAACTGGAAGCTTGGAACATTTCCCGATAATTGTCATGCAGTTTGTAGACTCCGAGATCCATACATTTTTGTGCGGCATCGACGGCTGTTTGCCAGTCTTCGTGGAAGAGGGCAAAACGGGCTTTGAAACCGAGGGCAGCTCCTTTGGTCGGCCGTTGCTGACCCTTGTAGGAGTCGGGCAGGAATTCGGCTGCTTTATCCAAACACTCGAAAGCATAGGCAAGCACTTCGCTTTTGGGTGAGCGGGTTGCCACGTAAGCTTCATCCAAAGTCATACCTTTATTCAACACGCAATCTCCGTAATAGGCGGTCAGTTCACAATAGGCAAATCCCAACATGAAGAGGGCTTCTCCCTTGTATTGATTTACTTTGCTTTCGCTGATTCCGGTCGCAGAACCATTGTCCAATGCTTGGATTACTTTTGTTGCACGGGCGATGGACTTGTATAAGGAGCTCCAACGTGTGGAGGAGGTTCCCCATTGAGAAGTGACTGTTCCAAGCGTAACTTCGTTGGAACCATTTCGGTTCAGCAAATCATCATCCCAATAGATGGCATCGATCGGGAAGAAGTCCGGTCTCCACAAATCGTTGAGGGCCATTTCTATTTCGGTTTCATCGTGATACCAATTTTCACTCGATCCTTCAGAAAGCGGATTTAGGTCGAGGTTCGCACAGGCTGTCATGCCGAGTGCGACTATTCCGGTCAATAGATATTTGTTTATGTTGTTCATAACAGGATTCTTTAATTAAAATGAAACATTCAAGCCAAAAATGTAAGAAGACATAATCAGGTCTTTTGCGCGGTCGCCCCATTCGGGATCGAATCCTTCGGGATATTTCGAAAAAGCAGGCAGGTCATTTGCACTGAAATAGACCCTCAGCTTGTTGACAAAGAACTTCTTCGTCAATTCAGATGGGAGCGTATAACCGAATGTGATGTTTTTGATACGCATATAAGCTCCGTTGAAAATGTAGAAATCGCTTTTTGCATAAATATTGGCACTATTGGTTGTCAGCTTCGGATATTTTGCCTTGGCATTTTCTGCATCCGTCGCTGTCGGGCTCCAATGGCTTTCGATCAGATTTACCGGACAAGCATATGCTTGATAATTGAATGGTGTACCGGGCCAGTTCCAATAGGCTAATTGATGTCCGATCCCTTGAAATGATAAGTTGAAATCTATGCCTTTCCATTCAGCCCATAGAGATCCGCCATATTGCATTTCCGGTAGGGAATTGCCCAAGCGTACACGATCGGCGGATGCAGTGATTTTGCCGTCTCCGTCTATATCTTGGTAGCGTATGTTACCGGCTTTATCGTTGTTAGTCAGGACCGGGATTTTATTGCCGTTTTCATCCAGCATGGCGGCATCGTTCAAGATGATCCCCATACTTTTGTATCCGTACCATTCATTGAAATAAGACCCTTCTTCGGTGATCTTGTTGTCGTCGATTTTCTGTCGGTTTGCCATGTATCCCATTTTAGAGCGATAATCGGACAAGTTGAAACTTACACCGTAGCGGAAATCGTTAATTTGATCGCTCCAGGAAAGTTCAAGATCCCAACCTCTCGTGTTCATATCGGCTGCGTTGTTTTGCGGTGCGTTATAACCAAAATAAGAGGGGAATCCGACTTCCATTAACATATCTGTCGTCTTTTTGTAGTAATAATCGGCTGATGCGCGAAGTCTGTTATTTAGCAAGGTGATGTCAGCTCCGAAACCATAGGTGGTTGTCGTCTCCCATGTCAGGTTGTTGAAAGCATAGTCTGTCTGATAGGCTGTTTGCACGACATCTGCTACACCTGTAGTTGCATTTGGAATGAAGCCTGTTCCGAAACTGAGAATTGCCTGATAGGGAAATTCCTTACCTAAACGTTCGTTACCCAATTGTCCGATCGAACCTCGTAGCTTTAAATAATCTACAACGCTCTTGTTGAACCAGGGTTCTTCGGAAATAACCCAGCCTGCACTAACGGACGGGAATGTCCCCCAGCGGTGGCCATCGGCAAAACGTGAAGAGCCATCCGAGCGGATATTGGCTTGCAGTATATAGCGGTCTGCCCATGAATACATGATACGGCCGAAGAACGAACGGTAAGCATTATGTCCGGCTTTTCCACTATTATATTGGTAATCCTCAGGCCCTAAATTCAAGTAAGGATAATTAACCAAGTTGAAATTGGTTCGTGAAGCGCCTTCTTCTTCCCATTTGTAAGAATAATCTTCATAACCGGCCATTAATCCGATAGAATGACGTTTCAGTTGCAGCTTGTAGTTGGCATAGAACTGTTTTGTCAGGCTAT
Source organism: uncultured Parabacteroides sp. (assembly GCA_910577325.1). Classification (GTDB taxonomy): domain Bacteria; phylum Bacteroidota; class Bacteroidia; order Bacteroidales; family Tannerellaceae; genus Parabacteroides. Next base: position 50,847 of record CAJTMR010000001.1, on the reverse strand, counting down.
GGTTGTCGTTGCGGCTTTCGCTGAGGCTGGTCGAGGCATAGCCGACTCCGGGAATCGGGTCACCGGTGATCCGGTAGACTTCATATCTTTTGTGGTGGTCTTTCCCTTTGTAAAAAGAATATTTCGGTGCTACGATGGCAGTTAACGTTAATCCTTCTACGGGTGTGAGATCTAATTGTAGTTTACCGCCCACACTGTAGTTCTGTTTTTTCATGGAACCGCCTAATTGATGCTCGGCAATGGGGTTGTCACCATCTTTGCCATCGGCAAAACGTCCGTCGGACCAGTAAGCATTGTAAATCGGCGCACGTTCCATCAAGGTAAAGATCGATCCGTGGGGTTCGTTTGCATTGGAATAGAGTAAATTCAAGTCAACATTAGCATGTATCCAATTATTGATCTGATAGTCATTGTTCGTGCGGATATTGAAACGCTCGTAGTCTTTTGTTTTGATAAGCGCCTCCGAGTTGTAATAGTTGAGACTGAAGTTTGTTTTCAGTTTTTCCGTACCTCCGCTGAGCGAGAGAGAGTGTCTTTGGTGATGTGTGCTGTTTTTCAATCCCAAGTCCATAAAATCGGTATCTGCATAGCGGTCCGGATCTTCGGCTCGCAGTTGCGCGTAATTGTTGATTACATCTTCCGAATAAAGCGAGTGGAGAGAGGATGCACCATCGTTGAACGCTAATTCGTTGAGACCACTCATCCATTGTACGGCATTAGCGAATTTCGGTTTTGCGGTCGGTGTGTTGATACCGTATTCTCCATTATATGAAAGATGGAATTCCTTGTTTTTGGCACGTTTGGTTGTGACCAATATGACACCTGCCGCTGCGCGTGAACCGTAAATGGCGGCCGAAGCTGCGTCTTTCAAAACCTGAATGTCTTTTACGTCTTCAGGAGCAATATCCGTAAGAGTGCCTGGCACTCCATCCACGATCACCAATGGGTCATTAGTCGACATGGTCGTGACACCACGTACGCGGATAGTAGCTCCGGCTGACGGGTCACCGCTGGAACGTGTGATCTGTACGCCGGCCATCTGTCCTTGTAATTGACTGGAAAGCTGCGGTGTACTCTTCATCCGAAGTTTGTCGCCTCCCAAAGAAGAGGTCGATCCTGTCAGGTCGATCTTGCGTGCCGTACCGTAGCCGATCACGACGACTTCATCCAATGTCTCCGAATCTTCTTCGAGGGTGATGTTGTAGGAGTTTTGTGAACCGACTTTTATTTCGGCCGGCTTGTATCCGATGTAGGAAATCGAAAGTATAGCACCTGGTGCTATACTGATGTTGAAGAGGCCTTCAACATCAGTAATGG
>CAJTMR010000001.1:0-49430 GCA_910577325.1 uncultured Parabacteroides sp. | reverse complement strand
AGTATAGCACCTGGTGCTATACTGATGTTGAAGAGGCCTTCAACATCAGTAATGGACCCGTTAGTCGTTCCTTTCTCTACGACATTGGCTCCGATGATCGGGTCACCGTTGCTGTCAAGGACTTTCCCCGTGATCTGCTTGGTCTGTTGTTGCCGGGCGTATGCTTTTCGCATAATGTTGATATTCCGGTCATTGATGGTGTATGCCAACCCTGTACCTGTTAATGCTTGTGTCAGGATCTCATCAATTTGACTGCTGCTGGCCTTTACATTGACTTTGATGTCTGCAACATCTTTATCTACATAGAAAAATAGAAATTCGCTTTGTTTTTCTATCTGTGAAAACAGGTCGGTGAGAAGTATCCGCTCTGTTTTGATGGATATCACTACTGATTGCGAATAGGTTGGTTCCGCTTGCATTGTGGAAGGTAAAACTGTCAATAGCGAAACCGCCGTGATTTTTGTCATTGCCACTAATTTTTTCAGGCTTTCAGGATGAAGATGCCTGTAATACGAAACATTTTTCATGCTTATGTATTGATTTAAGAGATTAATAATTGGGTTGTTCATTGTGTAGCCTGCACTAAGCAGGCTTCAGTACTGTTTTAGAATATCAGTGTTTTCCCATAGGCATTGTCTTTTTTAGTGTTGCATACTGAATGTGGTAAATACCGTTATCATTCGTCCATCGTACAGGTAAACTGTATGAGATCACTTTCAAGATCTGGTCGAAACTTTGTTTCTGGTCAAATGTTCCGGAGACGGTAATAGACGGATCTGTCAGTCTTTCATCGTCAATTTGGATTTCTACTTGATAGATATCTTTTAGGTTTTCGACCAGTTGGGTGAATGATATGGACTTATATTTCAACAGCCCGTCTTTCCAGGCAGTGAAAGTATCGGTGTCTATTTCTTTGACATCCACCTTATTTGTCGACCTGCTGAAAGTAAGTTGCTGGTTCGGCGTCATCACGATATTCTGCTTTGCGCCTTTGAAACGGATGGAACCTTCCACCAGGGTTGCTGTGATATCGTCGGATTCCGTATCCGCTTTCACATTGAAGTGCGTGCCTAATACGATAATGGAGGCGCCGTTCATCTCTACTTGGAAAGGTTTTCCTGAATCTTTTGCCACTTCGAAATAGGCTTCGCCTTCTAATTTGACGTCGCGGTTGCTTTTCCCGTATTTGTCGGAATAGCTGAGGCGGCTGTTTTTGTTCAATGTGATGACGGTTCCGTCTTCCAGTGTGAAGTTGGATTTGTGTTCGTCCGTCAGCAAGGTGTAGTATTCTGTGGCACGATCATTCTTGTAATGGAGGAAAAACGCAGTCGGAAAGATGAATAACAGGGTGACTGCCGCAACCAAAGGAACATATCTGTTCCATAACTGTGTTCTTTGGGTGCGCTTGTCTTGGAAGTCTATTTGCCGGAGCAGCTTGTCGGCTGAGAAAGCAGGGGTGATGGAATGCTTGAAAGCTACATCTGCATCCCAGTAGTTCTTGAGCCGCCGGAATTCATCCCGGTTCCTTTCGTTTTCGTTCAGCCATTCGCTTAGCGAAAGGATGTCGTCCGCAGAACTTTCTCCACTCAGGACACGTGCGATTATATGGTTTATTCTGTTTTCCATTCTATGTGTTTCTGTATATATAGTCGCAGGGAAATGAGAATACCCTTAGTCGGAATGAGAAAAAGATAGAAAGTTTTCATTCGTTTCTATTAGGTGAAAATTTATTTTCACTGGCAGGGGAATAAATTTTCATAGGCATGGAACTTTTATTTCCTGCCGGGGTGTTGCTTTTCAGATGCAATCGTCGGCAAGCGTTTCCCGCAGTTTCCGGACGGCATTCGCCAAGTGTGCTTCCAGGGTTTTGACGGAGATGTCGAGGATGGCGGCTACTTCTTTGTATTTGAGCTTGTCTTCGCGGACGAGTTTGAAAGCCATCTTGCATTTGGCGGGCAGCAAGTCGATCGCCAGGTTCAGGCGGCGTATTCCTTCCCGGCTGATAAGCTCTTCTTCCGGAGTTGTTTCGGCCGAGGTGAAAAGGTCGATGGGTATTTCGTCCAGCGATACCTGCTCCAGGTGCTGTTTGCGGTAATAACTGATCGCCTTGTGGCGGGCTACCGTATAAATGTAAGAATCGAAATTGCCGATACCGGGGAGTTGCTTGCGGTTGTTCCAGATGGCTAAGAAGGTATCGGAAACGATCTCTTCGGCTTCTGCCGGTGATGAGACATACATGCCTGTAAATCGCATTAGCGGACCGAAGTAGGCCATGTAAAGCGACTTAAGTGCTATTTGCGAGTCTGACAAAGCCATTTCGTAAACCCACTGCATACTATCGTCTCGATTCTTTCCCAAGTGTAAGTATGATTAACAATGTATCTATATTAAAAGTCGCGAATATAGAGAAAAACCCTTAGTCGCGTAACCTTCTTTTTTCTCCGATTGTTCTTGCAATACGAGCAATGGCGCTTGTAACGTGTTTGTAACGTGGATGTCATTAGGGCGTAATATTTGTTTTGGATCTTTGCAATCAAATAAATAACAGGTAATTATGGAGACATTCTATCTTTTTCTGATCATTTTCCTTTTTGTGCTGGCGGTATTCGACCTGTCAGTCGGGGTCAGCAACGATGCGGTAAACTTCTTGAATTCGGCGATAGGGTCGAAAGCAGCATCTTTTAAAGTAATAATGGTGATTGCCGCGATCGGCATCTTTGTCGGAGCCTCGCTTTCCAACGGGATGATGGACATTGCCAGGCACGGGATTTACCAGCCGCAACATTTCTTCTTTTCGGAGATCATGTGTATTTTGCTGGCGGTCATGCTCACCGATGTGGTGTTGCTGGACATCTTTAACTCACTGGGTATGCCCACTTCGACTACCGTTTCGCTGGTCTTCGAGTTGCTGGGCGGTACGGTTGCGATTTCATTGATCAAGATTGCCAATTCCAACGGGATGCTCCAGTTGGGCGACTTGCTGAATACGGACAAAGCTTTCACGGTGATACTCGGTATCTTCCTTTCCGTGGCGATAGCTTTCTTCTTCGGGGCGGTGGTGCAATATATTTCGCGTATTATCTTTACCTTTAATTATAAGAAGCATGCCCGCTATTTTATCGGGCTGTTTGCCGGTCTGGCTGCTACGTCTATCCTTTATTTTATGCTGATCAAGGGGTTGAAGGGGAGTTTTTTCATGGAAGGCGACCTGAAGAACCTGATCTATGAAAATACGGACAAGGTGGTGTGGGGAGCTTTCATCTTCTTCACGATCCTGATGCAGGTGTTGTATTGGTTGAAAGTGAACGTGTTCAAGGTGGTGATCCTGATGGGTACGTTTGCGCTTGCGCTTGCCTTCGCGGGCAATGACTTGGTAAACTTTATCGGGGTTCCTTTGGCCGGTTATTCGTCTTATATGGATTTGATGGCGCAAGGTGGGACGACTACTACCGATACGTTCCTGATGGAATCGTTGCTTCAGCCGGCCAAGACTCCCTGGTATTTTCTGGTAGGCTCCGGACTGGTTATGGTCATTGCCCTTGCGACTTCCAAGAAGGCGCATAATGTCGTGAAGACTTCTCTGGATCTTTCGCGTCAGTCGGAAGGAAGCGAGAACTTCGGGACTTCGCCGGTGGCGAGAACGTTGGTCCGTACTTGCAATAATATTTCCGCTACGATCTTGAGCGTGGTTCCTCCACGGGCGAAGGACTGGATCGACAGCCGTTTCAATAATAACGAGATTCTTCTTGAAGATAAAGCGAGTTTCGACTTGGTACGCGCGTCTGTCAATGTGGTGCTTTCCGGTTTGCTTATTGCTGTGGGTACTTCTTTGAAGTTGCCTTTGTCAACGACTTATGTGGCTTTTATGGTGGCGATGGGTAGTTCGCTCGCCGACCGTGCCTGGGGGCGTGAGAGTGCGGTTTACCGTATCACCGGCGTGCTTTCCGTGATCGGAGGTTGGTTTATTACGGCTGGTGCAGCTTTTACGATCTGTTTCGTGGTGGCTCTGTTGATCCATATCGGAGGGGTGGCGGCGATGGCGGCAATGGTCGGACTGGCCATTTATATGTTGATCCGCAGTCATCTGACTTACCGTAAAAAAATGAAGAAGGAAGCCATGCGGGAAGAAGTCGATTCGACGATCTCCAAATTGCGTGAGACGAAGGATAAACGTGAAGCTCTTTCTTTGTTCCGCGAACATAGCCGCGAGGAGCTTTGCAATGTCCTGAACTTCGCTTCCGATGCTTTCAGCCGTTCCGTTCATGGTTTTATGGACGAGAACCTGCGTGAACTTCGCAAGGTGATGAGCGCGATTGAGGAAAAAAGGAGTTATTTGAAACAGGTCAAACGTGTCGGCACGCTGGGAGTTACCCAGTTGGAACATGATATTGCGATCGATAAGGGTCTGTATTATTATCAGGGGAATGATTTTGCCAGCGAGATCGTGTTCAGTATCCGCCGTCTGACGGAACCGGGCAAGGAGCATGTCGATAACCATTTCAGTCCTCTCAGCGAGGTACAGAAAGAGGATTTCGGAAAGATGACCGGCAATATCGTTTCTTTCTTGAACCGCAGTTCGGCTATGATCGAAAGCAATGATTACCATCGTATGGATGATCTGGTGGCCGAGTCGGTTGACTTGACGGCCCGGCTGACGCTTTTGAAGAAGGAAGAACTGAAACGTATTCAAGGACAAAGCGGCAGCACGAAAGTCAGCATGGTCTATTTGAATATGGTACAGGAAGCCCAAAATGTGGTATCCTTTACTGCGAATTTGCTAAAGGTGAGCCGTAAGTTCCAAAAAGAATAATGGATGGTAAAATAGCAAATCGATAGTTGTGATGTAAGAAGTTTTTTGTTCCTTTGAGGGCGAAAATCAATAAGGTGTTTAGTGAAATCTTTTATTTGCATCCTGCTGGTATTATTCCAGTTTACAATAGAGAAAGGCGTAGGGGCGGTTTGCGAAACGTCTTTATGCCTTTCCGTGCCCGATGCGGGAGAACAGGACAGTACGTTTCGGATGTCCGTAGTCGAATATAAATTCAAGCCGAAAAGCCTGATCCTTCCTGCTTCCTTTATAACTGTCGGGGCGGTTGGAACTGCCATAGACGGGATGAACGATTTCCACCTCTTTTCCCGCAAGGATTCCGTCAAGAAATTACGGGTCGATGATTATATGGAATGGGGAATGTTGGGTTGGGTTTTTGTCTGTGACTTGATGGGGAAGGAGAAACATAACTGGGTGGATCAACTTTGTCTGGTTGTCATTGCTGAAGGTTTCAATGCCGCTATGACGCGGGCGGTCAAGTATACTGTAGGTGAAATACGTCCCGACGGCGGTCCTCACTCGTTTCCTTCCGGGCATACCGCCAATGCTTTTTTAGGGGCGCATATCGCTTGGAAGGAATTTAAAGACAGCAGTCCGGTGTTGGCTTATTCCGGCTATGCGCTGGCGACCTTTGTTGGTTGTTCGCGTTTGTACAACAATCGGCATTGGGTAGCCGATGTGGTGGCGGGAGCCGGTTTCGGCATTCTCTCTGTCGAACTTGCCTACTTGACCTATTTCCCTGTCCGTAATGCGATTGCTCGTAAGATCAATATGAAAGGTAGTGATCGCCTGGTCGTCGCTCCGACGCTTGGCTCCTACGGCGGTGGCTTCTATCTCTCGTGGCGGTTTTAGATAGCCATCAGTTCTTCTATAAACGTCCGGTCGTTGCTGAGGCGGGGGATTTTGTGCTGGCCTCCTAATTTCCCTTTCCGGCGAAGCCATTCGTAGAAAGTTCCTTCACGGGCGACTTGGATTTCCAGTTGTTGGAGGGAGATTTCTTTATAGCGTTTGGCTTCGTAGTCGGAGTTAAGTTGTTGCAAAGTCTTGTCCAGCAAAGAGGCGAAATCATCCAGTGAAGGCGGCTGTTTTTCGAATTCGATCATCCATTGATGGCGGCCCTTCGCTTTGTCCAGCATGAAAAGGGGAGCGGCGGTGTATTCTTTCACCTTGGCTCCCGTCAGGCGGCAGACGTTGCTGATTGCTTTGTCGGCATTGTCTACCATCAACTCTTCCCCGAAGGCATTGATAAAGTTCTTGGTACGTCCCGATATCACGAATTTGTACGGATAGAGGGAGGTGAAACGGATCGTGTCTCCGATCTGGTAGCGCCATAGTCCACCGGCAGTTGTGATTACCATCGCATAGTTTTTTCCTATCTCTACGGCTTCTAACGGAAGGATGTTCGGGTGTTCGCTGCCCACTTCGTTAATAGGGATAAATTCGAAGAAGATGCCGTAGTCGATCATCAGTAGCAAGCTGTGTCTCGCTGGATCGTCCTGGAGTCCGAAGAAACCTTCCGAAGCGTTGTATGTTTCCATATAACGCATTCGGTCCGAAGGAATCAATGTCTTGTACTGATCTCGGTACGGCTCGAAGCTGATCCCGCCGTGGAAAAAAACCTCCATATTGGGCCAGACGTCCGTCAGGTATTCGCATCCCGCTTTTTGCAGCACAGCCTTGATCAGTACCAACATCCATGAGGGAACGCCGGAGAGGCTGTTCACGTCGCTTTTCCAAGTGCTTTCGACGATCGTTTTGATCTTGCTTTCCCATTCATCCATCAGGATGATCTTTTTGCTGGGGACGCGGATCAGGTTGGCGAGAGGGTGTAGGTTCTGTAACAGGACGGCGGAAAGATCCCCGCAATGTGCATTCCGATTCAAGGGGGAAGGGCTGTGGCTTCCGCCCAGTATAAGCCCTTTGCCAGCAAAGAAATGGCTGTCGGGATTATTCCGGAGATAAATGGAAACAGTGTCGAAACCACCTTTGTAATGACACCCTTTCAGAATTTCGGGTGTGACGGGAAGAAATTTGCTTTTGTCGTTCGTGGTTCCGCTGCTTTTTGCGTACCACCGCACGGCTGAAGGCCAGAGAATATTCTTTTCTCCGTTTATCATACGGGTAACGTATGGCTTTATGTCGTCGTAGGTTTGCAAAGGAATCCGATCACGAAAATCTGCATATCCCTGAATACTTTTGTAGTCATATTTCAGTCCCCACTCGGTATTCCGGGCGGCGGAAAGAAGGAAGTTCAACTGTTTGCGCTGGATAGCGTCTGCATCTTGTGCAAATCTTGCGATCTCTTTTTGCCGGGGGCGGAAGAGTAGTGATATCGTATTTGTCAGAATATCCATGCTCCTGTTGTTTGAATTACGTGCAAAGATACGATAAATTCGCTATCTTTGTGCAACAAGTACTTAATCCCGAAAAACGATGAAAATAGGTATTCTTTCCTCCGGTGGAGACTGTCCCGGAATAAACGCTACGATACGCGGGGTCGGTAAAACGGCCATTATGCACTATGGCATGGAAGTCATCGGCATACACAGTGGTTTTGTCGGCCTCCTGAATAAAGATGTCCAGGCTTTCGACGAACGCAGCCTTTCCGGTATCTTGAATCTGGGCGGTACGATCTTGGGTACTTCCCGTGAGAAACCCTTTCGTAAGCTTCTGGCTTCAGGTGAAAGTGAGAAACCGCAGCTCATCAGACAAAATTATGAAGAGCTTGGTTTGGACTGCCTTGTCTGCATAGGGGGGAACGGGACACAGAAAACCGCCGGTATGCTCTCTGCGATGGGGCTGAACGTGATCGGTGTGCCAAAGACTATCGATAATGATATTTGGGGAACGGACATTACGTTCGGTTTTGATACGGCTGTCAATATTGCGACTGAAGCGATAGATCGCCTGCATTCGACCGCCAGTTCGCACAAACGGGTGATGGTAGTGGAGGTGATGGGACATCATGCCGGCTGGATTGCGTTATATGCCGGGATGGCCGGAGGCGCCGATGTGATTCTCTTGCCTGAACTGGGCTTTGACATGGACAAGATAACCGAAGTGATACTGGATCGTGCCCGTCGTGGTAAGCCTTATTCCATTGTAGTTGTGGCGGAAGGGATTGAAATGCCCAATAAGGAGCGTCCTTCCGTTTATGTGACGCGTGTTATAGAGGAGGCGACCAGGATTGAAAGCCGCGATACTGTTTTGGGATATATTCAACGCGGAGGAAATCCTTCTCCTTTCGATCGTAACTTGGCCACTCGTTTGGGAGGATATGCTACGGAATTGATAGCAAAAGGTCAATTCGGGTGTATGGTTTGTATGAAAGGCAATGAAGTTGAGTCGATCCCTCTTTCGGAAGTAGCCGGCAAATTGAAATTGGTTCCCCATGGACATGACCTGATCGTTCAGGGAAAACGGATGGGAATATCGTTTGGAAATTAGGCGTTGTTTTCTATTGCTTCTTTCGGAAGGTCCTCGAACTCGTTATCGTTTGTGTTCTCGCCGGTTCTCTTCTTTTTGAGTTCCGAGATGAATTGCTGGAATGCTTTGTCGGTTCGCAATTTCTTGATTGCCATCTTGGCTGCGTTCTGCTGGGATTCTTTTTTCGAGTAGCCGATACCTATACCGATCTGCGTGTTGGATAGTGTCACGCCTGTCTGGAAAACCGGGTTCCCGTCGTTATCAGTAAATGATTCGATCAGGTCGAACGATATGACAAATTTGTTCTTTTGGCTCCATTCGATCAGGCTCGATTTGAAATTGACCTCTTTGCGGGCGACGGTTTCCAGATTCACATATTTCTTGATGAGCACATTTTGGATAAACTGGTAGCAGACCTCGTAACCTTGGTCCAAATAGATCGCGCCGATCAGAGCTTCGAGGGCATTCCCGTACATGTGGTTGTTATGGGAACTTAGTTTGGCGGAGTATATGACCCGCTTGTCAAGTCCCAGTTTGACGGCAACATGATTCAGGGTCTCACGTTGTACGATTTTAGAGCGGGTATTGGTCAGGAAACCTTCCCACTTGTTTTGAAAGTGTTTGTAAACGATGTCGGCTACAGCAGCATTCAATACGGCATCACCCAAAAACTCCAATCGTTCGTTGTTCAGCCATCTACCGTTGCCGCTTTCAATGGAAGAGGATTTGTGGTGGAAGGCTTGTTGGTAGAGTTGGATGTTATCGGGATAAAAACCGAGTATCTTGTGTAAAGAAGAATAAGGCTCCTTATTCATGTTCTTGAGGAGCCTTATTTTTTTGTATAGCTTTGTAAACACGTTACTTCACAAATTTTTTAACAATAGCACAAGCATTGTGTCCGCCGAACCCGAAGGTGTTGGACAATGCTGCCCGTATTTCTCTTTTTTGAGCTTTATTGAATGTGAAATTCAGTTTATAATCTATTTCAGGATCATCGTCACCGTCTGCATGGTTGATCGTCGGAGGAATAATACCGTCGTTTATAGCTTTAATGCAGAGTATTGTCTCGATCGCTCCGGCAGCACCCAAAAGGTGTCCGGTCATGGATTTTGTTGAACTGATGTTCAGGTTGTAAGCGTGATCTCCAAAAACTTCTTTGATCGCTTTTACTTCCGATATATCTCCTACCGGAGTAGAAGTTCCGTGAACATTGATGTAATCGATGTCTTCCGGACTCATTTCCGCGTCTTCCAATGCATTACGCATAACCAATTTGGCTCCTAATCCGTCCGGATGGGATGCGGTCAAGTGGTAAGCATCGGCCGACATGCCGGTTCCGGCAATTTCACCGTATATTTTAGCTCCACGAGCCAAAGCGTGTTCCATTTCTTCCAAGACCAGACAGGCAGCGCCTTCTCCCATTACGAATCCGTCACGGCTTGCGCTGAACGGGCGGGAAGCAGTTTCGGGCGAATCGTTACGGGTTGACAGCGCGTTCATCGAGTTGAACCCACCGACACCTGATTCTGAAACGGCAGCTTCGGCACCACCGGTTATAATGACGTTGGCTTTTCCCAGACGGATATAGTTGAACGCATCACTGATTGCGTTGGTTGAAGATGCGCAAGCCGATACTGTCGCAAAGTTGGGTCCGTGGAATCCGTAAAGCATGGAGATATGTCCGGCTGCAATATCGGAGATCATTTTCGGGATGAAGAACGGGTTGAACTTGGGGCCGATCGTGTCTTTGATCTTTGCGTAACCCAATACTTCCTCATCGAACGTTTTGATACCGCCGATTCCGGAAGCAAAGATAACACCGATACGGTTCTTGTCCTCGTTGTCCAAGTCCATAGCCGCATCTTCGATCGCTTGCTTTGCGGCATTTATTGCGAATAAACTATAACGGTCACACTTGCGGGCTTCCTTACGATCCATTACAGTTAACGGATCAAAGCCTTTTACTTCGCATGCAAATTGTGTCTTGAATTTGGATGCATCAAACTGAGTAATAGGCCCGGCTCCACTCTTCCCATTGATAATACCTTCCCATGTTTCCGGAAGAGTATTACCAAGAGGAGTAATAGCACCAAGACCTGTTACTACAACTCTTTTTAATTCCATACCTTTAGTTAAAAGGATTGATTACTTCGCGTTAGCTTCGATGTAAGCAATGGCGTCGCCTACAGTTGTAATCTTTTCTGCTTGATCATCAGGAATAGAAATACCGAATTCCTTTTCGAATTCCATAATCAGTTCTACAGTGTCAAGAGAGTCTGCTCCTAAATCGTTAGTAAAGCTTGCTTCGTTTGTAACTTCTGTTTCTTCAACACTTAATTTGTCAACGATGATAGCCTTTACTCTTTCAGCAACTTCAGACATAACTTTTTCAATTTAGATTAATAAATACGAATATACTTTTTAAATTTGCAGTGCAAAGAAAAGAATTTTTTATGTTACAAAACAAATTTAATGAGCTAAAAATGTGGAAAACTGCACATTTTATCTTTTCTTGTGCACAAAAACAGAGGAAAACATGAAAAACATAGCCATCTTTGCTTCTGGATCGGGCACGAACGCAGAGAATATCGTCCGATATTTCTCTAAAAGTGAAACTATTAATGTGGTGGTTGTTTTGTCTAACAACCGGAATGCAGGTGTGCATGCCCGTGTGAATAAATGGGGCGTGCCTTCTTTTACTTTTTCGGGAGAGGAGTTTGCAGATGGAAAAGCTGTCTTGGATAAACTTGCCGAGTATGATACAGACCTGATTGTTTTAGCGGGCTTTATGAGCAAAATTTCCGGCTCGTTGTTGGATGCCTATCCGGATAAAATTATCAATATCCATCCTGCCCTTTTGCCCAAATATGGCGGCAAAGGGATGTATGGGAGGCATGTTCACGAGGCGGTTGTAGCCGCCGGCGAACAGGAGACCGGTATCACCATCCATTACATAAACGAGCATTATGACGAAGGAACTGTCATTTTTCAGGCGAAATGCCTTGTCATGCCATCAGACACACCGGAGATGGTTGCTGCAAAAGTACACGTGCTCGAATACATCCATTATCCAAAAGTCATAGAAAATTTGCTCGCAGTCCTTTGATCTGCTTTTCTGGGGGCAAATAATAACGATTCAGGACCTGTAAGGGATCTGTGTTGAGCCGTCTTTTATCTCAGTTTGTTTCGATTGAAATGAGGGCCGGCCTTTAATAAAAAGAACAGTGTTGAAAGAATTGTCAGGCATGTTCCGAACAAGTAGGCATAATTGAATCCCCCAAATGCCTGTGCGATACTTCCGCCTGTCATCAGACCGATCCCGATCCCTACATCCCAACTGGTCAGATAAGTGGAAGTAGCTGTACCCCGCTGGCTATTGGGAGCCAGGTTGACAAACAGTGTATTGAACGCTGGGAACATTGTACCGAATGCCACACCTTGCGAAAGTGCGATCCCGATATATAAATAAGAGGTAAAGGTCGGGTCCCAACGCATCAGCCTATCCAAGGCTGCCAGTCCGGAGAAGCTGGTGATGGCAAGATACATTCCCGACGAGATGACCAACGTGATTTTCCCTTTGTCCACCTGCCTCCCGGCAAACATTCGGGAGACAGCTAATCCGATCGCCATAAAGGTGAAATACAATCCCGAATTGACGGAAATCCCGATTTCATCGGCATACATCGCTACGTATGTGGTCGTCATGCCATAGGGTATGGAAAGCAGTAGTAAGGAGATACCTGCCCAGACCCCTTTTGTCAGAAAGAAACGGTCCAGCGAAATTGGAGCTTTCTTTATCGGCTGCTTCTGCGGCGTCTTTACCAAATAGGCCATGATGAATCCAAGGAGGCAGGAGAGGAGCGAGCAGGCGAAAATCGTTTCGTAGGAGAATCTGGTGTGCATAAATAGCCCTGTCATCGGTCCGAAACTCATGGCCGTATTGTTAGCCAGTCCGTAATAGCCGATTCCCTCGCCACGGCGGGAAGAAGGCAGGATGTCGATCACGATCGTATTGCCCGACACTGTCACCATGCCGAAAGCGAAGCCGTGCAGGATACGGAGCACGATAAAGATGCTAAGCAAGCTGGCAATCATATATCCGGCGAAGATGACCATGAAAACGGAGTAGGCTAAGAGATACAATGGCCGTCTGGCGAATGTGTCCAGTAGATATCCTGAGAACGGGCGGATGCAAAGGGCGGCAATGGTATAGCATGACAGGATGAATCCGATCATCGATTTATCCGCATCGAACTGTTCCTGTAAGTAAAACGGCAGGATCGGCAATATCAGATAAAATGCAAAGAACAGCAAAAAGTTGGCTGCCAAAATATAGCAGAAGCTGGGCGAAATGAGTTTGTCTTTTGCCATCGTTCCATTTTGTTTGTGTTGTTATTGAATTCTGAATCCTAATCCCTGAAGCAGTGCGGCTTCTTCCGGGGTCGCGTGAACAATTGTGTATGCCTGGAATTCCCTCGGATGATGATAGTTGGCCCGGAACCATTCGAATTTGTCGGGATTTTCCCGCAATGCCCGGTCTACGGCAAGTGGATTGAAGCTGGTGAGGATCGCCTGTTCGATCCGGTTCTCGTCAAACCGGTCTAAGTTGATAACCGGAGTTTCGGGAGTGGGCGGAACTACTTCGTCGATCTTTTCTATCTTCACTTGGAAGAACGTTTCGATGTTTTCCAGGCACATGCGCGTTCCATTGGCTTTTCCGTCTGCCGAGAAACCGGCGATATGAGGGGTTGCTATGGCGGTCAGCCCCAGTAATTCCCGGTTTATGTCCGGCTCGTTTTCCCAACAATCTAAGATCAGTTCGCCGATCTTGCCTTCTTTACGGGCATGCAACAAGGCGGCCGTGTCATGGACGGCTCCCCGGGATGCATTGATGAACCAGGGTTTTCGTTGGAGTTTGCAGAAGAAGTTTTCCCCTGCCAAATGTTGGGTGGCAAAACGGCCTTCTTTCGTCAGCGGTGTGTGGAAGGTGATGATATCGGCTTGTTCGGCGATCGTGTCCAGCGAGACGAAACTGTCTTCCCCTTCCGCTTCCGCACGTGGCGGGTCGTTGCGGAGCACGTGCATTCCGTAAGCCGAGCATAACTTTTCTACCTCTTTTCCGACATGACCGACTCCGACGATCCCGATTGTCTTCCCCTGAAGGGGTTCGTTCTTGCGGAGTGCGATCGTGAGCAATCCGGCCAATACATATTGGGCGACCGAAATGGCATTGCATCCCGGCGAGTTCTTCCAAGTGATACCTGCCTTGTCACAATACCGGATGTCGATATGGTCGAAGCCTATCGTAGCGCTGGTAATCAACTTAACCCTGCTTCCTTCCAATAGTTTGCGGGTACATTTGTCGATACTTCGTACGATCAGTACATCTGCATCTTTTACATTTTCTGGTATAAACTCTTTAGAAGTGAGATATTTTACCTCTGCGATCGGTTCTGTGATTCCTTTCAGATAAGGAACGGTATTATCGGCGATAATTTTCATCTTGCTGTCCTTTTTCGAGAAGACAAAGGTATAGATTATTTTCCAATCTTGACATAATTCAGCCTTGTGTATCGTATGCTGTGACACTCAAACATCGTCACTATCGTCAATGATGGATAGAACCTGAAGCGGCCTTCGTTTATGATATGTTTTTTCATAATTAATGTATTTACTTATCGGCTCTATGTTCTGTTTATGGAATATCTTAGGCAAATAATAACGTTTTGGTGATAGATTTATCAAATAAGATATTTATCTTCGCTATTCAAATCTAAAAGCAGAAAGACATCTAATATGAAGAGAAGAACGTTTCTTAAATCATCACTGTTAATGACTTCCGGGTTTGGCTTTGATACTTATGCCCAAAGAGAAGCCGAAGAAGAGAGTGTGCCGCTTAAAAAGCCGCATGTTATCCTGATCTTGACTGACCAGCATCGTGGAGATGCCCTCGGCTGTATGGGAAATTCTGCTGTCATATCCCCTAATATCGATCGTCTGGCGAAAGAGGGAACTTTGTTTGTGAATGGATATTCTGCTTCTCCAAGCAGTACGCCTGCCCGTGCCGGGCTTTTGACTGGCATGTCGCCTTGGCATCATGGCATGCTGGGGTATGGCCAAGTTGCGGAAAAATATACGTATGAGATGCCGCAAATGTTGCGTAATCTCGGTTATTATACATTTGGTATCGGAAAAATGCATTGGTTTCCTCAAAAGACCCTTCATGGTTTCCATGCGACATTGGTTGATGAGAGTGGACGTGTCGAATCGAAAGATTTTATCAGTGATTACCGGGAATGGTTCCAGCTTCATGCGCCAGGCGGGAATCCGGATTTGACAGGTATAGGTTGGAATGCTCATAGAGCCGATATCTATAAATTGCCGGAGGAATTGCATCCGACAACATGGACCGGTCAGACCGCTTGCGAATTGATTCGGAATTATAATTGTGATAAACCTCTTTTCCTGAAAGTCTCATTTGCACGTCCTCATAGTCCTTATGATCCTCCCAAGCGTTATCTGGATATGTATAAGGATGTCGATATACCTAAACCGTTTGTCGGTGATTGGTGTGGCAAATATGCAGAGCGTTTGAATCCGGAAAAAGCGGATTCAAACGCTCCCTTCGGTAATTTCGGAGATGAATATGCAGTTAAATCTCGCAGGCATTATTATGCGAATATTACTTTTATTGACGATCAGATCGGAGAGATTATTGCAACATTGAAGGAAAAGAAAATGTATGATAATGCGATAATTTGTTTTACGGCTGATCATGGAGATATGTTAGGCGATCATTATCACTGGCGCAAGACATATCCCTATGAAGGCTCCACCCATATCCCTTATATAGTGAAATGGCCTGTTGGAATGTCCACAACGGTTCCTTCAGGAGCAAAGATCGAACATCCAGTCGAACTTCGTGATTTTTTACCTACCTTTATCGAATTGGCAGGTGGACTTGTTCCTCCCGATATGGATGGCAAATCTTTGTTGAAGCTGGTTCAGGGACAGGACAACGAATGGCGTAAATATCTGGATATGGAACATGCTACTTGCTATAGTCCGGATAATTACTGGTGTGCATTGACAGATGGCAAGATTAAATATATCTGGAATTTCCATACCGGAAAAGAAGAATTGTTCGATCTTCGGAAAGATCCGAAAGAACTTGTGGAATGTTCCGGAAAACGAACTTATGCAGCCCTGCTAAAGGAGATGCGCCAGGCAATGGTTGATCATTTAGCGGAACGTGGCGAGACGTTTGTGAAAGACGGAAAGTTGGTCGTGCGTGAGAAGACAATGCTTTACAGTCCTAATTATCCTCAAAAAAAATGATTCGTATAAATACTTTAAATTATGTATGCTATGATAAGAAAATGGAAATTCCTGGTTGTTGGAATCAGTTGTATAATGAGTACAGCTATAGCGCAAAATAATCCAATTCTGTTGTTTCCGAAAGGTGCACCGGGCGAAACCACCAAGTTAATCGAGAAAGCTGATTCTGATGGTGGAAAAACGGGAGGCGAAACCGTTCTTCGTATCACGAATGTGAGTGAACCGACTATTACCGTTTATTCTGCTCCCGATGAAGTTGCTACAGGAGCTGCCGTTGTGGTTTGTCCGGGTGGTGGTTATAATATTTTGGCTTATGATTTGGAAGGTGACGAAGTTTGTGAATGGTTGAACAATTTGGGAATTACTGCCATTTTGTTGAAATATAGGGTCCCCCGTCGTGAGGGTCGTGCTAAACATGAGGCCCCTTTGCAGGATGTGCAGCGGGCGATCGGATATGTCCGTGCCCATGCAGAAGAAATGAATCTGGACCCACAACGGATCGGAATAATGGGATTTTCTGCCGGTGGACATCTTTCGGTGATGGCAAGCAATAATTTTGCAGAGCGAACTTATCCGGCTGTCGATGCAGTTGACAAAGTAAGTTGTCGGCCGGATTTCTGTTTATTGGTCTATCCTGCCTATCTGGATGGTGAAAACTTTCAACTGGCTCCTGAAGTGAAAGTTACTTCTGCTACTCCTCCTACCATGATGATCCAGGCAGAAGACGATAAATATTATATCAATAGTAGCCTTTTCTATTATTATGCCTTGAAAGAAGCAGGAGTGCCAGCATGGATGCATTTATACAGTAAGGGTGGTCATGGTTATGGCTTGAGAGATACCGGTGTAGCCGTAAATGAATGGCCGGACAGGGCTGAAGATTGGTTTCGTGAGATCGGTGTGATAGAATAAAAAAACTAAATGGAGTACAAAGGTTCCCGATTTTTTGTATCTTTGTATTCACAAATCATGGGGATGACCGGTTTTGACAGCGGGTAGAAGTGGTTTGTAAGCATGTAGTGCGTGGTCGGCTTGCACTTAAATATCAGACGGCGAACAATTAACTGGCGAAAACAATTACGCTCTCGCTGCTTAATCGAAGTATAGTAGATTCAAGCTTAATCCCTGCAAAAGTTGCGGGGACGTGACATCACCCGGATGCTGTGGCTCCGAAGCGTTCCGATCAGGTGGTGCAGCAATATCGGAGATAGTTTGAAGTAAGCCTCGGGCTTCAGATGAAATTTTAGAGGATAAGGTTCAAGTGGGTGGCTTCGGTCTTGCTTGTGCCCGACAATCGAAGGCGAAGATAAACATGTAGAAAGCAGATTAGTTCCTCGTTTGGACGAGAGTTCGAATCTCTCCATCTCCACAAAACAGGCTAGTAATCGGTTGATTGCTAGCCTGTTTTGTTCCATAGCACGCAAAACTCACGCAATAATCTATTTCTTTTGCATTTTCCGGCTTAGTAGATTTTTAGGCGCATAGTAAAAAGGGGCATCCGATCACTATTGGGGATATCCCTCAAGGGTAAGCCATGTTAGCAAAACAGACAATAACCCTTATCGGAAGGTTTTTCTATTTGGAATGAAATCCCGAACGATCCGTGTCTGACATTTTCCTCTTCCAGACCGGAATTAATAAGCAACCAGTAAAACAAGCACGGCAGGAAAAAGGAAAGACAAGATTCCTTTGTTATCGAAAAGCGGAATATCCTGACATTTTGGAAAAGCCGAACTCCCGGAGAATCGCCTGTAGCAAACAAATGTTGCCACAGTCCTGAATATCTCAAAGGAGATTTCCCTCTTTGCCGGCATGAAGACGGTCTTCATCGCCGTGATGACCGTTTTCGTTGCCGTGAAGACCGTCTTCATAGTGCATGATCCCGGCAACTCACGATGACGGCGACCGTCTTCGTTGTGAAAAACCGCGCACCTCATGGCAGAAAACCCTTTTTCGCCGATGAAAAACCGGATTTTACTGCTATTCCCAAAGAATGTGCTTTGTTGTTAACAAAACAGTATTATACAATAACCCCCCTTCCCGGATCAGGACAAGAAGGACGATTCTTGTTTAATCGTCCGGAGCGTCTGCTGTCCGAGTGAAGCGAGTTTCAGGCGCGACAGCGAACAACAGGAACGGAGTAGCGAAGCAGCGTTCCTGTCGAAGTCAATCATAAACGGCATGCTCGATGGAGTTTGTGAGGTGTTAAAATTGTTTTCAAATGGCTTTTGCATAGAAATTGTAGTTTTTTGCGTAAGTTTGTGCAAACTTCTTTTCAGGGAAGGTTAAGGCGTTCAAAAAGCACAAAATCAAACATACTTTCATATATGGAGACTTTTAATGAACAGAAAAAGAGCACTCGTGTTCTTACTCTTTGCGGGGCGGCGATGGCATCGTTGGTTCTTTGGGGATGTAGCGGAACAGGTGCGACGGCCGACAACTCGTTTGAACGGTCGGACTATTACACGCGTGGTATTGGGCAGTACCCAGGTGATCCGAAGGAAGATTTCTCTCCTTCCTTGGTTCCGGATCATTCTACTTACCGGAACATAGCCCTTCTGCGTTCAGCTTTTGCCTCTTCCAGTCATGACTACAATCTGGTAGCGCAGTTAACTACGGACGGCCTTGTTTCTGACAAGCACCCGCAGTATCTGAACTTGTCGACACCCGAAGGCGATGTCCCGAGACGGGAACGTGAGTGGATGATCGACGAAGGTCCTTATTCACGGAATACTTTTACGGGAGGAGATACTTATTTTCAGTTTACGCTGAAGAATTACAATAAGTCCGTTGATGAACTAAAACTGACGGGCACACTTGTTTATGATGACGAGCTGGCCAAAGAGGGCTATGAAATTGTCTGCCAGATTTCAGGTGATGGGGAGAGATGGGAGGAAGTTGGTCGTATGGAAGGAAAGGGGCTTCCAGGCGAGGCGGTACGTTATCGAGTGCCGGTTACCGACCCAAACAAACAATTCGAGCAGATAGCCATGCCTGTACGCCGATTAGATCTCACAATCCCTTTCAATAAGGGGAAAATAGTAGGACGAGAGTTAGTTCAATCGTCTCTTTTCCGGATAGTATTACGTATGCAGGGAGCTCACAGTTGGATTTTCACGGCTGCCGATTTTTATAATAAAGGTAACTTGGTGGAGATGAAGCCGTCTCAGTTCTTCAACAGTGCCTGGATGAGTGCGACGGCAGGTGAGGAATGGTTGTATGTGGATTTGGGTAGCCGGTCTGAATTTGACAAAGTGAACCTGCACTGGATTAATAAAGCCGTGAAAGGTAAGATACAGGTCTCGGACGATGCCAAACAGTGGAAAGATGCGGTTGAGTTGCCAGGTGGCGATGGGCTGAAAGATGAAATCGTCCTGAACGGTAAGCAGCAGGCTCGCTATGTGCGTGTTTTGATGCAACAGTCGGCGAACGGTAGCCACTATATCCTGAGCGAAATGGAAGTAATGGGTAAAGGTGGTCTCATAGCCCGGCCCGTAACTCCTCCTGCTGCGTCAAAAGGGGAAATGAACCTTTCCGGCGGAAACTGGAAACTGCAACGCGCTTCTGAAGTGACTGCTTCGGGTGAAGAAATATCTACCCCGGGATTCAAGCCGGAGAACTGGATCGTGGCGACAGTGCCGGGAACGGTATTGAGCAGCTATAAGAACATCGGGGCAATTGCCGATCCGAACTATGCGGACAACCAGTTGCAGGTGTCCGAATCGTTCTTCTGGTCCAACTTCTGGTATCGTGACGAGTTTGAAGTGCCGGAAGGATTCAAGCAGGACCGCCTGTTCCTGAATTTCGACGGGATCAACTGGAAAGCGGATGTCTTTTTGAACGGAAAGAAATTAGGCCGTATCGAAGGCGCCTTTATGCGAGGCAAGTTCGATGTGACGGATCTGGTTGTTCCGGGTAAGAACGTGGTGGCTGTAGAGATCATCCGGAATAACCATATCGGGGCGATCAAGGAAAAGAACAAACAGAGCACGGACTTCAACGGCGGAATCTTAGGGGCTGATAACCCGACTTTCCATGCTACGATCGGTTGGGACTGGATTCCGACGGTTCGCGGCCGTAATATCGGTATCTGGAACGATGTCTTCCTGACTTCGACCGGGAAGGTGACGGTTGCCGATCCGCTTGTTACGTCTGTCCTGCCGTTGCCCGATACGACTTCCGCTACGTTGACGGCCGAGGTGATCGTGAAGAACCACGATGCCAATACGGTAAACGGTACGTTGGAAGGCAAGGTAGGAGATGTCACATTCCAGAAACCTGTTTCTTTAGCAGCAGGAGAAGAGAAGACGGTCGTTTTCGATGTCAAGGACTTCCCGCAACTGAAGATGGAAAACCCGCGTTTGTGGTGGCCTAAAGGTTACGGCGCGCCGAACCTCTACGATGCCAATTTTACCTTTAAAGCGGATGATAAGGTTTCGGATACGAAAGACTTCAAAGTCGGTATCCGCCAGATGACATTCAATGAGGATAATCATATCCTGAGCCTCTTTATAAATGGCCGCCGCTTTATCGGCCGGGGCGGTAACTGGGGCTTCGGTGAATCGAATTTGAACTATCGCGGCCGTGAATATGATATCGCCGTGGCTTACCATGCCGATATGAACTTTACGATGATGCGTAACTGGGTCGGCATGATCGGCGACGAGGAGCTTTATGAAGCCTGTGACCGCCACGGTATCATGATCTGGCAGGACTTCTGGCTGGCTAACCCGGCCGACGGACCCGATCCGTATTATCCGGAAATGTTTATCGCCAATGCGGAAGATTATGTAAAATGTATCCGTAGCCATGCTTCTATCGGTCTCTACTGCGGACGTAACGAGGGTTTCCCGCCTGAACAGATCGACAAGGCGTTGCGCCGTATCATCAAGGAAGACCATCCGGATATCCATTATATCTCCAGCTCGGCTGATGATGTGGTGAGCGGCCACGGCCCTTACCGTATGCTTCCGGCAAAAGAATATTTCACGTTGAAGACCGGCAACGACAAGTTCCATAGCGAACGAGGTATGCCGAACGTCATGACTTACGAAAGCATGCTCCGTACTTTCTCGCCGAAAGGAATCTGGCCGCAGGATGACGAATGGGGCATGCACGACTATACCCGCGAAGGGGCACAGGGCTGTACCTCTTTCAACGAGATCATCGCGAAAGGGTATGGCGAACCGCAGAGTGCGAAAGAGTTTGCCTGCCTGGCCCAGTGGGTGAACTACGACGGCCACCGCAGTTTGTTCGAGTCCAGAAGCCAGAACCGCAAAGGTTTGTTAATGTGGATGAGCCATTCCTGCTGGCCTTCAATGGTATGGCAGACGTATGATTATTATTTCGAACCGACTGCCGCCTATTTTGCTATCAAGAAGGCTTCCGAGCCGCTGCATATCCAGTGGAATCCGGCAACGGACGAGGTGGAGGTGGTCAACTACAGCGCCGGAACGCATAAAGGCCTGACGGCAAAAGTACAGGTTCTGAATATGGATGCATCCGTAGCCTGGGAAAAAGAAGCCACTGTCGACAGCAACGAAGATACGACCGATAAGTGCATCAAGTTGGAATTCCCGGAAAACTTGTCGAAAGTCCATTTCATCAAGATGACGCTGGTCGAAGACGGCAAAGTTATCTCCGACAACTTCTACCACCGCAGCTTGGAAGAGAACAACTACCAGGATTTGCAGAAGTTGCCGAAAGTCGCTTTGCAATCTGCCACTACTGTGGATAAGAATGCAGACGGAACCTGGAGTGCTGTATCCGTTATCGAGAACAAGACGTCTACACCGGCTTTGATGATCCGCCTCAATGTTGTAGGTGGTAAAGACGGTCAGCAGATTCTGCCGGTGTTTTATTCCGACAACTATTTCTCTTTGCTTCCGGGCGAGAAGAAGGAAGTCCGTATGAACTGGAAGGATGAAGATGCCAGAGGAAATGAAGGAAAGGTGGTTATTTCCGGATATAATGTAGAATAACAGGTAACACAGATCAGTGCCATCCCTTCGGATATGGGGCGTCATATCCTTCCTGATATGCCGCCTCATATTCGTGTTTTTTCATCAAGACAGGCTTTTCTTTTGTCAAAAACAGCTTGCAAAGCCGCTTGAGACCCGGGTGTACCCACCACACAGACCCGGGTGCGGGAGAGGTGCAGACCCGGGTCTCAAGCGAGACCTTTACGGGGGTGTGGGAATGTTTATCCGCCGTGTTGGAGGTACTTTTATGCCTCGTTTTTGCCTCTTTTTCGCTGATGGCTATTTTTGCCCGTATAAACATAAACGGCATATTATCAGTCATATAAATGAATAGTCATGTGAAAAGCATGATGATAGGATGATAGTAGCAATGATAGTTGAAAATAGCAACTATCATGCTTTAACATATTGTGAGACAACAGTTAATGGCTGGATATGATAGTATGATAGTTGGTTTGCGAAATTTTCATGGAAGAAGAGAAGTGATTCCGGATAGTAATTTTTGGTGCGGTTGCCCTGCAAAAAAAGGCTATATGCTTGGAGGATAAAAAAACTTGCTATCTTTGCGCAATAGAGAAGTATAGACAAAGATAAAAGCGTATGAGTTTCAGTGAAAAGTCTTGTCTGTTATTTGAACAGGCTACGAAAGCATATCATATCACCGATCATATAGATGCTACGGTGCGTAATCCTTATGAGGTAAAGAGTATAGAGTTCTATCTGTATTTGAAAAATTGGATTGATGCCGTGCAGTGGCATATGGAGGATATTATCCGCAATCCGATGATTGAACCGGTTGAAGGATTAGTGATCAAACGGCGGATTGACAAATCCAATCAAGATCGTACGGACTTGGTTGAGTTGATTGATAGTTTCTTTTTGGATCAATATAAGGATGTGGAGGTCTTGCCGAATGCAACAATCAATACGGAAAGTCCGGCATGGGCAATCGATCGGTTGTCCATCTTGATCCTGAAGATTTATCACATGCAACAGGAAGTAGGCCGTGCGGATGCAACTCCTGAACATAAAGAAAAATGCGAAGAGAAATTACGCATACTTTTGGAGCAAAAAAAAGATTTATGCACGGCTTTGGATCAGTTATTGGCAGATATCGGAGCCGGACGTAAATATATGAAAGTTTATAAACAAATGAAGATGTATAATGATCCGGCATTGAATCCTGTATTGTACGGTAAAAAGTAATGGCGAAAGTATTAGTAATACGACTCTCGGCTATAGGGGATGTCGCGATGACAGTGCCTGTCATTTATTCTGCCGCCAAAGCTAACCCTGAGGATTCGTTTACGGTGTTGACTCAAGCTTTTCTGATACCGTTGTTTATGAATCGCCCGTCTAATGTGGAGGTTATTGGTATTAATACAAAAGGGGCTGAGAAAGGGGTTGTCGGGTTGTTGAAGTTTACTTCGGCATTGTTGAAATTCGATTTTGATATTGTATTGGATTTACACAATGTGATCCGTACGATAATAATTTGTACTTTTTTCAGGTTGAAAGGTAAGCGTGTGTTTGTAGTGGATAAAGCCCGAAAAGAATGCAGACGGTTGACTGCAATTAAAAACAAACGACTTTATCCTCTTCGTCCGGTTGTAGTCCGTTATGCAGATGTATTCCGTGCTGCTGGGCTGAACTATACGGAAACGTTTACTTCTCTTTATGGAGAATCGCCAGCCGACTTGTCTGGAATGGCTTCTATCGCTGGAATTAAAAAAGGCAAATGGATCGGTGTCGCTCCATTTGCCAAACACCGAGGTAAAATTTATCCACTGGATGAGATGGAACAAGTCGTTGCCCGCTTGTCGGAATGTGAAGACTATACGGTTTTCTTGTTCGGGGGGCGGGGATATGAAGAGGCTGTCCTTGAACAATGGGAGTTTCAGTACCCACGTGTTAAAAGTGTTGTTGGCAAATATGCTTTGGATAATGAATTAGCCTTGATCAGCCAGTTGGATGTGTTATTGTGCATGGATTCTGCGAATATGCATTTTGCTTCTTTGGTTGGTACACGGGTGATTTCGATTTGGGGAGCGACGCATCCGTATGCTGGTTTTTATGGTTACCATCAGGACTCCGGTGATGTTATTCAAGAAAATTTATCCTGCCGTCCTTGCTCCGTATTCGGGCAAAAAGCATGTTTGCGTGGTGATTGGGCGTGCATGGCGTTGATAACGCCGGAGAGGATTGTTGACAAGGTAAAGGTTTCCGTACAATAAAACGAGAGAACTGCGATATTATGAGGATCTGTTATTTCTCAAAATGCTATAAAGAGTTATATAGTGCAGGCAGTAAGGCAAAGACTGATATGGAGCAGATTATGCATGATCTGGGATATCAGAATATAGGATTGCCCCGTGCCGTTTGCTCGAATAAGGTATTTGGTTTTGTCATAACCTTGGTTAGTATGATTAAAGTTTGTTTTAATTTGAGGCCAGGTGATATTTTGGTTATACAATATCCTTTGAAGAAATATTATACGCTATTATGTAATATAGCACATTGCCGAGGGGGCAAAATTATAACCATGATTCATGATTTAGGTTCTTTTCGGAGAAAAAAGTTGACAATACCTCAAGAAATAGATCGTTTGCGGCATTCTGATTATTTGATAACTTTGAATGATTCGATGTCTGAATGGTTGCAATCTCAAGGGTGCGAGGTTCCGAAAGGTAGTCTGAAGATTTGGGATTATTTGTCTTCTGCTTTCGCTGTTGACAGCCGGGAACCGGTTAGTGCTTATACGGTGATTTATGCAGGTGCGTTAAACTCTAATAAAAATCGTTTTTTATATGAATTGGATAGTCTACCCCGTCGATGGCATTTGAGCGTGTATGGTAAAGGTTTCGAAGCGGATAGGATTTCCGGCAAGGATTATTTTTCATATAACGGTTTTTTGTCTGCAGACCAGTTGATTTCTTCGGTACGGGGTGATTTCGGGTTGGTATGGGATGGAGATTCCTATTCAACCTGTATCGGCAATTACGGAGAATATTTGCAATACAATAATCCTCATAAAGTTTCTTTGTATGTCCGTTGCCATCTTCCGCTTATTATTTGGGAGAAAGCGGCATTGGCCTCTTTTGTTAAGGAAGAGGGAATAGGTATTTGTATAAATTCGCTTGAGGAGCTGGATGATGTTTTGTCGATGTTGTCATCGTCGGATTATCAGAAAATGAAAGAGAATGTGGGTAGGATTAGTTCCCGTCTTTCGGAAGGATACTATTTTAGGCAGGCTCTGTCTGATGCAATTGGTTGTTTGTCTGAATAATGGCATGTTATAATTTATGGATATGAAAAGTAGCGGATTATGTATTCTATTATTTGTTGTTCTGTAAATCCGGAAGAAGCTGCCGCTTTGGAGCGTAATATTGCAGACACGATCGGGATGCCTTTCGAATTTATTCCTTTTGACAATCGGGAAAAAGGTTATGGACTTTGTAAGGTCTACAATCTTTGTGCAGAGCGTGCACGATATGATTTCTTATGTTTTGTCCATGAAGACGTGCGTTTCCTGACAAAAGATTGGGGAAGGCTTGTGGCTTCACAGTTGAGTCGCAAAGAATGTGGCTTGGTGGGGTTTGCCGGAAGTGTCATTAAGTTGAAACGCCTGACCGGATGGTATACTTGTGGACGGGATTTGCGAGCCAATTATGTTCAATATATGCGTGGTGGCGATCATTTGCGTTGTGTGAATCCGGCGAAAGAAGATTTTTCTCCTGTTGTGACGTTGGACGGTCTTTGCCTTTTTGTACGTTGTGACGTGTGGAAGGAAATTCCTTTTGACGAAGTGACGTTTCGTGGTTTTCATTGTTATGATTTGGATTATTCGTTATCGGTATCGTGTCGTTATCGGAACTTTGTGTGCAACACAGTATTGGTAGAACATTTTTCCGAAGGTGCTTTTTCTCATGTATGGGTTGATGAATTGAAACGTTTGCATAAGAAATGGGAGTCTCGTTTGCCGATGGTCGCTGTTCCGCTTGCCTTAAAAGATCTGAGACGTTATGATCGTCTTGGCGAGGGCTATTTCATTAAATTTATGTGGCAGAAAGGTTGTTTCGATATACGGGGATTCCGTGATGCCGTATATTATTTTCTTCGTTATCCGTTGACTGGTTCCGTTTGGACTTTGTTCCCGAAATATTTGAAATACAAATTGCGATATTTGTGCAAAAACAAATCCGGCATGTGCTGACTCTGGCTCAGGATTTGAGAATGATCGGGAACCAGAACTTCTTCATTCTTTTTTTATACCAAGAGTGACAACCGAAGGGTAGCCGGTTGTTATTAAGCCGATAACTTAAGTCTGGGTATTTGTCAAAACTGAATTGGAGTGCCTCTTGATAGCTCGGATAGTTGAAGCCTATTCCATGTTTGTTGACTTCGATGGAAAAGAACACATCTTCGTTGAAGAGGTGGTTGCCAGAATGTTGTAAAAAACGGTTGATAGTATCTTGTAGTTGTGAAACAGCTTTCAGGTGGCTGTTTACCTTTCGGAGAGAGAGGCCTCCGTTGCCGACTTTGAAGTTGGTTATTTGTGAGTTGGGGCATTGGAACAAATCACAGTATTGTTTCTTGATCCATGAGGCAAGTTTTAGCAAAGGAAAAGAATAAACGGGGCGTACCAGCCATGGGGCGCCGATATAATCATATCCTTTGTCGCACCATTTTTTCAGCTCATCTTTGAAAATATAGGCGTCCAATTGGTAAATCAGAATATATTCGTAACCGATAAAACGCCGGTAGAAAACTTCAGACATCATCAGCCGGTTATAACCGCTTATTCCCTTGAAATATTCATCTTCGAAACTTTCAAAAGAAAGCATAGGATATTGTTGTGACAGTTTACAAAGATTCAGTCCTTTGGGTTTGACCACTGTTATCGGATAATTATTTAAAACATGACAAGCTTGTTTCAAAGAAATTTCTTCATATGGAGAAAGCATTGCTTTATAAATAGGGATGATTATCTTGACTAATTCCATATTGATATATCGAATTTTAATGTTTGAATAAAAAGAACTTTTTCTTTATTGCCTGTTTTATTTTGTTGCGTTTTTCAAATCTATGGAGTGCTTTCATTACGATATTTACACTTTCCCCCGTATTCCAGCCGCGGAGTATGGCATAACGAAGGGTAATGTATTTCAATAGTTCCCGGTTATGGGTGATTCGCATCAAGTTATGCAAGCATTCTTGTTTGGACGGCGAAGGTTTGAAAACGGAACGGTTCGTATCTATCACCACAAATTGGAAGTCACCATTTTTATCTTTCCGAAACAAAATGTTGTTCAAGTTGGGGTCTCCATGTAGGAACTCTTTTTGATGCAATTCCATGAAGAAAGCGGCTAAACTGCCGGCCAGGCAGGGATCGTAATCATCGTTTCCGCCGAGAGTAGGATAGAGGGTCGGAGCATCGCAGGAAGTCGATATGAAATAGCAGTCTCTGATAAGTCCGTATTTCTTTTCTTCGATATAGGCAATACCTTCCGGGGTACAAATATTTTTGGACTGTAATTTTTGTGCGTATAAATAAGCTCTTTCCGCCTTGCTCTTTTTAAAAAACGTATAGGCTATTCTCTGTATGATATTTGGCTTTTTGTAGCGTTTGACAATCCATTCACCATTACTTGTTTTGAAACGTTTTATGGTGTTGCGCCCTTGATAAACAGTTTCTCCTTCTACATTAAAAATTATTGGGATTTGTAAGACAAAATCATAAGAAACTTGGTATTTGGGTGAAATGACAATTTGCATGTGTTTATAGCTGTTTCTACTTTTATGAATATTACAGACCATGGGCAAAGATATATATTATTCTGAAAACAATTTCCTAAATCAGGGTCTTTTATCTACATTTGTGGGCAAATGTAGGATGTGTTTATAGTTTTTTTGTGTTAAATCGAAAAATATGATTCCTAAATTAATTCATTTGTGCTGGTTCAGTGATGATCCTTTCCCGGTTGAAATAAAGATTTGTTTGGCGAGTTGGAGGCGCGTATTGCCGGATTATACGATCAGGCGCTGGACGTATGCCGATGCGATGGCTATCGACTGCGATTGCATATCGGAAGCGTTGATTGCTGGCAAGTGGGCCTTTGCGGCAGATGTGGTTCGTTTTTATGCGATTTATAAAGAAGGTGGTATCTATATGGATAGTGATATACTGCTTGAAAAACGTTTTGATTCATTTATTCCGGAACATGGTTTTGCCACATTCAACGAATGTTGTGAAGAGGTGCTTTTGCAAGCCGCCTTTTTTATGGGGGAAAAGGGCAATGCTTATTGCAAGGAAGTCTTTGATTATTATTGTCAACACCATTTTTTGCGTTCCGATGGTTCCTTCGATATGTTAATCTCCCCGAAGGTCATGGCGCTGATTGCAGAAAAAAAAGGATATCGCAGGGAAGATATTGAACAACATTTGGAAGGAGACGTCGTTATTTATCCGGGTTGTTATGTTTCTCCTCGCAAGAAGATGCGGTATCCCGAGGCTTTTGCATGTCATCAAGTATATGGAAGTTGGCGGGAACACCGTTTCGGCAGGAAAGTGGAACGTTTTCTGAAACATCTGTATCTCGTGGTTCGTTTTGTGTTATTTAAGCGATAAAAGCAGAAGGGAGAGTATTGAATGGAAAATATAAAACTTGCCGTTATCGGTCTCGGATATGTCGGTTTACCGTTGGCACGGCTGTTTGCTACGCATTATCCGGTAGTCGGATATGATGTGAAGCGGGAGCGGGTAACCGCTTTGATGGAAGGGAAAGATACGACGCAGGAGATATCGGGCGAATTGTTGAAGTCCGTATTGTTGCCTCGGCTGCCGGAAGAAGGTGAGAAGGGATTGTTCTGTACATCCGATGAGGAACAGCTTCGCGGGTGTAATTATTATATTGTGGCGGTTCCTACGCCGGTCGATTTGCATCATAGCCCTGATCTGACACCTCTTTATTTGGCCAGCAAAACGGTGGGAAAGGTCTTGGGCATAGGTGATATTGTTATCTATGAATCGACAGTCTGTCCCGGTATAACGGAAGACGAATGTGTTCCTATTTTGGAGAGAACGTCCGGATTGGTTTTTAACCGTGATTTTTTTGTTGGATATTCGCCGGAGCGTATTAATCCGGGAGACAAGGAACATACGGTGGAGAAGATCATGAAAGTGACATCCGGCTCTACACCCGAAGCCGCCGAGAAGGTCGACGCCCTGTACCGATCGGTCATTCAGGCCGGAACCTTCCCGGTTTCCAGTATCAAAGTGGCGGAGGCAGCCAAGGTGATCGAGAACACCCAGCGCGATATCAACATCGCTTTTATGAACGAATTGTCGAAGATTTTTCATCTGATCGGTATTGATACGAATGAAGTACTGGCGGCGGCTGGGACGAAATGGAATTTCCTGCCTTTCAAACCTGGCTTGGTCGGAGGACATTGCATAGGTGTCGATCCTTACTACCTGATCCGCAAGGCGCAGGATTACGGCTTCCATCCGGGATTGATCCTGTACGGACGTCGTATAAACGATACGATGGGGGAATATATTGCCGATCGGGTTGTGAAGTGCATGATCAAGAAAGATGTTGCGGTACGGAATGCGGAAGCATTGGTTTTAGGCTTTACCTTTAAGGAAAACTGCCCCGATGTACGCAACTCCAAAGTCGGCGATGTCGTCCGTTACCTTGGTGATTACGGTATCAATGTGACGATCTACGACCCTTGGGTACGTGCGGATGACGTGTGGTGCGAATACGGCTTGAAAGTCTTATCTACTTTGCCGGACAAGAAATTCGATGTTGTCGTCTTGGCGGTCGCTCATACCGATTTCCTGTCATTGGATATTCTGTCATTGGTAAAGGAACATTGCGTTATATATGATGTAAAAGGCTGTCTGGACCCTTCTTGGGTAGATGATCGGTTATAGGGGATAATGAATGTCCCTGTCCGATCTATGTGTTCCCGAAGGCTCGATCCGTGTTCGGGACGGATACTTCTGAGTTGTACTCTGAATTTTTTTATCTTTTTCCTCAGGATTTTGGTATGATCCGGAAAAATCCGTATCTTTGCATCGTGGTTTTTTCATAATAGTATTAGATTTAAGGTTAACAAAGTTGGTTAGGGGTTGTCGTGAGACAGCCTTTAATTGTTTATAAGGGTTTCTTTCCATGTAAAGATATATTTTCATACGAATTTCAGGTGAACAGGAAAATAGGGTTTGGTGAGAGGTTGAACAATAACTGTGTCAAAAATTTGGACGTTTGGATGTCAAAGAATTGGACGATTGACAAGAGTATTTTTTTGAGTGTTTCTGATAACCTGTGAGTTATATTTTTGGCATGCCGTTTGCTTCCTTTGTGTTATGGTGAATGCACAAATAACGATGAAACGAAGTTTATCCTTTTTCCTTTTCGCTTTCCTGCTCCTGCCGGGAAACCTGCGGGCGCAGTCCGGCTGGACGGTGGACGACTGCATGCGTTATGCCGTCGAACAGAACTACCGCGTGCGGAACAGCCGCCTGGATACACGGATTGCCGGGGAAGACCTTACCGCCGCCTATGGCGATTTCCTGCCCTCGGTGAGTGCTACCGGCGCATTGGGCAAACGTTTGGGGCGTTCGGTGGACCCGAAGACGAACCTCTATACTTCCTCTTCCTTTCTGGAAAGCACGATGGGGCTGAATGTCTCGCTCCCGGTGTTTGATGGGTTTACGCGTGTCAACCGGTTGCAGTTCCGCAAACTGAACAGGCGGATCGGCGCCCTCACGGAGCAGATCGAGGAGAACCGGATTGCCTTCGAGGTGATGGATGCTTTCTTTCATCTCTGCTTCGACGAGAAGATGTACCAGCTTGCTGTCGAGCAGCGGAAGTTGAGCGAACGCTATCACGAGCAGATGCTCGAATATGTGGATCTGGGCATGCGTTCCCCTTCCGATTTGCAGGAGGTGAAAGCGCGCCTGCAATCCGATATTTACCAGGAGACGGTAAAGGCGAACGGTTGCCGCCTCTCGTTGCTTGCCTTGAAGGAGCTGCTGAACATGCGGGATACCGATACGCTGGCGATCTCTCCCGGCGGGGAGGGCGAACTTCCCGTACTTCCTGTCCTGGAATCCAACGAGATCTATGCCGATTCCGAAACGTCCTTGCCGGAATTCCGGGCTATGGAGTTGAGGGAGAAAGCCTCCCTCAAGTCACTGGCGATAGCGTCCGGCGCTTTTTCTCCTTCCATCAGGGCGGAATTAAGCCTTTATTCCGGTTACTACGACACGGAACGGAATGACTTGGGTGAGATTGTCCCGATCAAAGACCAGTTAAAGAATAACATGAACAAATATGTCGGCGTGAGCGTCTCGTTACCTCTCTTCAGCGGACTTTCCCGTTTGACGGGTGTCCGGAAGGAACGTTTCCGCCTGCAAAGGATACGGAACGAGAACGAACAGCAACGCCTCAGCCTTTATAAAGAAATAGACGATGCCTGCCTCTCCCTCCGGGCTGCCGCCGAGGAACACCGGCAGGCGGTCGAACAGCTCCGTACTTCCACCACCACGCTGAAAGAGAGCGAGGAGAAATGGGAAGAGGGGATGATCTCCGTCTTCGAACTGATGGAGAAGCGGAACCTCTACATCCTGGCCAAGGCAGAGCTGTCGCGTACCCGTTTGCAGTATGAGTTGAAAAGCCGCACGGTGGACTTCTACCGCACAGGAACATTTTTTAGTAACTGAATAAATACAACAAGAATGACAATCAATAACATGGACACCCGCATCGAGCGGAAATCCCGGTTTCAGAAGAAACAGATCTACGCCGTAGCAGGAGCCGCCGCCGGATTGCTTTGCCTGCTTTGGTTTCTTTTTCGTGATACTTCCTCTTCCCTGAAAGTGGAGAAAGAACGCATTACGATCGCTACCGTGCAGAAAGGAGAGTTCAACGACTATATCCGGGTTATCGGGCAGGTGCTGCCGGACCGTATCATCTATCTCGACGCTATCGAAGGCGGGCGTGTCGAAGAACGCCTGATTGAGGAAGGGGCGCAGGTACGGGCGGGCGATGTGATCCTCCGTCTCAGCAACCCGCTCCTGAACATCGGCATCCTGCAAAGCGAAGCCGACCTGGCCTATCAGGAGAACGAGCTGCGCAACACCCGCCTCAGCATGGAGCAGGAACATCTCCGGCTGAAACAGGACCGCATCGGCCTGAGCAAGGAACTGGTGCAGAAGGAACGCCGTTTCAGGCAGTACGAACGCTTGTATAAGAAGAACCTGCTGGCTCGCGAAGATTACTTGCAGGCTCGCGAAGATTACGAGGCCGCCCTCGGGCAGTTGGCCGTTGTGGATGAACGGGTCAAACAGGATGACCTGTTTCGTAGTAGCCAGCTACGGAGTCTGGACGAGAACATCCGGAATATGAAGAAGAGTCTTGCTTTGGTTCGCGAGCGACTGGAGAATCTGAAGGTAAAGGCTCCCGTCGACGGACAGTTGGGAAATTTAGAGGCACAGATCGGCCAGTCCATCGCTCAGGGCGAGCGTATCGGCCAGGTGATCACGCCCGAGCTGAAGGTGGAAGCCAAGATCGACGAGCACTACGTGGAGCGTGTCATGCCCGGCCTACCTGCGAGTTTCGAACGTGAAGGAAAGAAATATGATATGGAAGTGACGAAAGTCTATCCCGAAGTGCGGGAAGGACAGTTTCGTACCGACCTGCATTTTGTCTCCGGCCGTCCGGAGAATATCCGTGCCGGGCAAACCTACCACCTGAACCTGCAACTGGGCGATCCTGTGCAGACGATGATTGTTCCACGTGGAAGCTTCTACCAGGCAAGCGGCGGCGAGTATATGTATGTGGTGGATGAAGAAGGGAAGACGGCTCGCCGCCGCCCTGTCCGTATCGGTCGCCAGAACCCGCAGTATTACGAGGTCGTGGAAGGGCTGCAACCGGGGGAGAAGGTGATTATTTCCGGATATGACTTGTTTGGTGAGAATGAACGATTAATTTTACGCTGATGGAATATTGGTCTCAAGTAATCAAAAGCCAACGGGCGCGGAAGTCTCTTTCCGCCCTGAATGTGTTCGGTCTTTCCGTTTGTGTCGGCGCGGCGTTGCTGATTATGCTTTATGTACGGTTCGAATTGGGTTTCGATTCGTTCCACGACGGGGACCGTATCTACCGTGTGGAGAGCCGCCTTTATGAAGGGGCAACCTTGACGGACAATTGGGCGACGACTTCTTTCGGGCATGCTCCCGCCATGTATCGTGAAATTCCGGGCATAGAGCAGTATGTACGTGTGACGGCACAAGATCGCGGACAGGAGGTGACGTTCGGTGACCGGCAGTTTATCGAAGAACGGTATTGCTATGCCGAACCGGCTTTTTTCGATCTCTTCAATTTCCCGATCCTCAAGGGGGAGAAAAGCGGACAGTTGGTTCGTCCGAATACGATAGTGATTACCGAAAGTGCTGCACGCCGTTATTTTGCCGGTGGTGATCCTATCGGCAAAGTGCTGACTTTCCGTACATCTTCGTCCGAACAGCATTTCGAGGTGACGGGCATGATTGCCGATATGCCTTATAATTCGCATCTGCATTATGATTTCCTGTTGTCCTATTCGACTATACCGGAGGCAAGGCGTGATATTTGGTATATTCACGGTGTCTATACGTATGTCCGGCTTGAGCCGGGAAAGAAACCGGGCGATATCGAGGCGGCTTTCCATTCCATCTCCGAAAAATATAAGACAGTGGCATTGAAGCACAAGGACTGGATGGTCGAACTGGTTCGATTGCGGGATATTCATCTGACTCCCCGTAAATCTTATGAAAAAGAGGCGAAAGGGAGTCGTATGGCTGTACGTATCCTTTCGGTGATGGTGGTCGCCCTTTTGCTGATCGGCTGGGTGAACGCGCTGAACCTGACGGTTGCCCGTTATCTGGAACGTGGCAGGGAGTTTGGTATTCGTAAGGCGTTCGGGGCTTCCCGCCGGCAGGTGATCCTGCAAGGATTGCTGGAAGCAGGGTTGTTGAACTTGTCGGCTTTGATCTTGGCTCTCGGATGGGTCGAGGTACTGTTGCCTTTTGCCTGCCGTTGGGCGGGACTGGATTTTGCAGCTGGCGTATTCCGTTCGCCGGAATTCTGGAGTATGGCGGCAAGCGTGTTTATTGGGGGAATTTTATTTACCGGATTGTATCCGTCGTTCCTGCTGACACGTATCCGTCCAGCGGATATCATGCGAGGGAAATTGCTGCACGGCCGTAAGGGAAACCGGATGCGGAAGGTGTTGATCGTGGCTCAGTTTCTTGCTTCTTTTGTTCTGGTTTCCGGTACGTTGGTGGTGATCGGGCAGGTTCGTTATATGCAGCAGGAGACTTCTTCCGCTTCTTCAAACCGGGTACTGGTGGTGAAATATCCGGCTTTTACCGATGATATGTCTGTCAAAATGGAGAGTTTCAAGAAACGGTTGGAACAGATACCTTATGTTGTCCGTGTCTCTGTTTCCGGTGCTGTACCGGGTGTCGAAGTGGCGAACTATTTTACCAATCGTCCTTACGGCAGCGATCCTTCCGAAGTGAAACTGATACAGATGTTTGCTGTCGATTATGATTATCTGGCACTTTATTCGCCGGAAATGCTTTGTGGACGTGGTTTCTCGGAGACGTATGGCAATGAACGGAATAAGGTTGTCCTGAACGAAGAGGCGGTACGTCTGCTTGGTTATCCTTCTCCCGATGAGGCGTTAGGAAAGCAATTGGCTATGGAGGTATTGGAAGAGCCGCTCGAAGTTGTCGGAGTTGTGAAGAATTATCATCAGCAGTCGCTTGCGGAACCGTACAAACCGATCCTCTTTTTCCTGAAAGAGCGGGTTCCGCTTATTGCGACTCCTTATATATCCGTCAAGATGGATGGCCCGGTCAATTCTGATCGGTTGGCTGAGGTGGAACAAGTATACCGGACTTATTTCCCGTCCGCCCTTTTTTCTTATTTCTATCTTGATGATTATCAGGATAGCTTGTATAAGTCGGATCGCAATTTCGGCTGGATTTTTGCCAGTGCTTCATTATTGGCAGTCTTTGTGGCCTGCTTGGGATTATGGGTCGTGACGCTTTTTTCTACGCTGGCACGAGTGAAAGAGGTTGGGATACGGAAGGTTTTGGGAGCCGGGAAAACAAGTCTTTTTATTGTTTTGACGCGTGAGCTGCTACTTCTTACGGTGCTGGCTACTGTATTGGGACTTCCTGTTTCCGTGGTTTTGATGAACGGATGGCTGGAGAGTTATGCTTTTCATATTGTGTTACCTTGGTGGGTGTATGGGGTGGCATTTGTGTTGTTGATGTGTATCGCTTTCCTGACAGTAGTCCGGCAGGTGTGGCGTGTGGTTCGGTTGAAGCCGATGCGTATTCTCAGGAACGAATGATTTAAACGAATAGAATATGATTAAAACAGAGAATCTGTCTATGGTCTTCACCACCGAGGAGGTGCAGACGAAAGCATTGAACGAGGTGAACCTCGAGATCAAACAGGGTGAGTTTGTGGCTATCATGGGGCCTTCGGGCTGTGGCAAGTCGACCTTGCTGAATATCTTGGGAACGCTCGATTCGCCGACTTCCGGCAAATACTTCTTTAACGGCAAGGAGGTGGACAAGATGGG
This sequence comes from uncultured Parabacteroides sp., assembly GCA_910577325.1. Taxonomy (GTDB): domain Bacteria; phylum Bacteroidota; class Bacteroidia; order Bacteroidales; family Tannerellaceae; genus Parabacteroides. Next base: position 14,207 of record CAJTMR010000001.1, on the reverse strand, counting down.
AGAGAGCCAATTGACGGCTTTCCGTAAAGGGAATATAGGCTTTGTTTTTCAGAGCTTCAACCTGATAGACGAATTGACGGTCTTCGAGAATGTGGAACTGCCGTTGGTCTATCTTGGCTACCGGAAGTCCGAACGCAAGCGGAAGGTGATGGAAGTCCTCGACCGGATGAATATCGCCCATCGAGCCGGACATTTCCCGCAGCAGCTATCCGGTGGACAACAGCAACGTGTGGCGATCGCACGTGCCGTGGTGACGGACTGCCCGCTGATCCTTGCTGACGAACCGACCGGAAACCTGGATTCGACGAACGGGGCGGAGGTGATGGAATTGCTTCGAGAACTGAACGGGCAGGGAACGACGATCGTCATGGTCACGCACTCGGAACGGGATGCCGGCTTCGCGCATCGGATTATCCATCTTTTGGACGGCCGGATCGTTTCCTGAATATTCATCTTTGAAAATCTTCATCACAATGGTAATAACAAACTATTGGAACAGTGCGTGGCGCAGCCTTATTAAAAAGAAAGGCTTCAGTGCCGTCAATATAGTCGGTCTGGCGATCGGCATGGCGGCAGCCTTGCTGATCCTGACCTATGTGGCTTTCGAATACAGTTACGACGACATGCACAGCCGGCAGGATCGTATCTTCAGGGTTGAAGCCCGCTTCTATGAGAACGGGGAACTGACGGACGATTGGGCCAGTTCGTCTGCCGGCTATGCTACGGCTATGAAGCAGAACATGAGTGCTGTCGAGGACTATACACGTGTCGGAAGCCAGTATTATCCGGAGCAGATCGTGAAATACAACGAACTGCTATACCGGGAGACCGGTATAGGTTATGCGGAAGCTAACTTTTTCGATTTCTTTGATTTCAAACTCTTGAAAGGGAATAAGGAGAGTTGTCTGGACGGGCCGAACAAGGTGGTTATCACCGAACGTATTGCCCGGAAATATTTCAAGGGGGCAGACCCGATTGGCAAAATCCTGATCTTCCGAAGCAATATAGGGGAAGAAGCCTGCGAGGTGACGGGTATTATGGAAGATATGCCGGTCAATACGCATGTTCGCTATAATCTGTTGATTTCCTATAAGACGCTCCCCAAGTGGATGGATGAATATTGGTATCGACACGAAGTCTATTCGTATGTTTTGCTGAAGTCGGCGAACCTGAAAACGCAGGTGGAAGAGGATTTCCCGGCAATGGCGGAGAAGTATAAGACGGAAGAGGCATTGAAGAATAAAACTTGGGCGATCCGGTTGACGAACCTTCGCGATATCCACCTGAATCCACAGAAAGCGTACGAACCGGAGGTGAAGGGGAATCGTTCTTCCATCTGGGTGTTGATCTGTACGGCGCTTGCCATCCTTTGCATTGCTTGGATCAATTATATCAATATGACGGTAGCCCGTTCGATGGAACGGGCCAAAGAGATCGGTATACGTCGGGCTTCGGGGGCAAGCCGGAGGCAGGTTATTTCACAGTTCCTTTTCGAATCGTTGGTGACGAACGGTATAGCTTTTATCTTGGCTATCGGGCTGATGGAGGCGTTGATGCCTTCTTTCAATAACCTGACGGGGCGGGATCTGAGTTTCTCCGTCTGGTTTACGACTTCACTGGGGTGGTATCTGTTGCTGATCTTTGCCGCCGGTGTGTTTCTGTCCGGCTTTTACCCGGAGACGGTTTTGTCTGGCATCAAGCCGATCCGGATGTTGAAAGGAAAGTTTACCCATACGAGCGGGGCGACGGCTACCCGTAAGGTTCTGGTAGTGTTGCAGTACACGGCTTCTCTGGTGCTGCTTTGCGGGACGTTGATCGTGTACGCGCAGCTTCGATATATGCGGAATGCTTCTTTGGGGGTACGGGTGGACCAGACGTTGGTGCTTAAGTTCCCGGCACAATGCGAGGAACTGGCGATGAAGTTGCAGGCGTTTAAGAAAGAGGTGGCGTTATTGCCTTCCGTCGGGGCGGTAACGGTTTCCGGTGCAGTTCCCGGAACGGAGGTAACCGACTTCCTGTCCATCGTCCGCGAAAGTGATGTGACGAAGCAGACGCGCCTGTTGGAGATGTTGAACTGCGATGAGTTTTTTCTGGATGCTTACGATCTGAAGTTCGTTTCCGGCCGTGGTTTTTCCGAAGATTACGGGGGAGATGTTTATAAGATCGTCCTGAACGAATCGGCTGTCCGTACGTTGGGATTCGAATCGTCCGATGCCGCTTTGGGGCAACGCTTGTCTGTCGAAACAGTCGATCAGCCGATGCAGATTATCGGAGTCGTGAAGGATTATCATCAACAATCGCTTAACAAAGATTTTACGCCGATCTTGTTTGCCTTGTATGAGAAGTTGAGTTGGATGAAACAACGTTATATATCTGTCGTTATGGAGAACGGTAACCCGCATGATCTCGTGAAACAGGTCGAAGGAGTGTGGGAACGTTATTTTCCGGATTCCAGCTATGATTATTTCTTTCTCGACCAGTTTTTCGACCGGCAATACCGGCAGGATGAAGTGTTCGGGCTGATTGTGGCGCTCTTTGCAATACTGGCGATCTTTATCTCTTGTATGGGCTTGGCTGTCCTGGTCATGTTTTCCTGTTCGACCCGTATCCGGGAGATGGGAATCCGGAAGGTTCTGGGAGCTTCCCGGATGCAGCTTTTCTATGAGCTGGGAAACGAGTTCTTCTTGTTGATCGTCATAGCTGTTGTCATCGCCCTTCCGCTTTCGGGCTGGATCATGGGGGATTGGCTGAACCATTATTCATTCCGCACGGACTGGAAAGCGTGGTTCTTCCTCGTTCCGGTCGTTTTATTGTGTGTGATCTCCTTGTTGACCATCGGCTGGCAAACCGCCAAAACTATCTTTGGCAAACCGGCCCGCTCTTTGCGTTACGAGTAAAATACAAATGTACGCTATTTGATAATCTGACGGCAATAGCGTACATTTGTCATTGTGTCAATATTAAAAATAGTATTCATTATGAAGTACTTATTCTATCGGGGCAAACGGCAGTTCCGTATCTTTTCTGTAGCCTGTTCCGTTGAAGGTGGCGATCAGGTCGCCGGTTTCATTGGTGATCCGCACTTCACAATTGGCGAGCCGCTTGTGGCTGAATGCTTCACGAGCTTCGGCATAAAGAAACCCTTTGCTTTCGGCTTTGAAGAAGTTGATGCTGGATGTAATGGAAAGTGTCAGGCGTGCATGGCTGTTAGTCGCTGCTGCAAAGGCCAGATCAGCTAATGTGAAGATAGCACCGCCCTGACATACGCCGCCGCCATTGAGGTGTTCCGGTTTTATTTCCATGCGGGCTTTTGCATAACCGTTACCCGTCTCCAAAAGTTCGACACCAGCCAATAAGGCAAACTTATCGCCTTGAAGAAATTCGTTTATCGTCATAATTATAAAAAATAATTGTCGTTTCGTAGGGGTAGGGTTCTGCTCTGCCCTGTCCATTGTCGTTCAATAGGGTGATGTTGATTCCAATTGGGCGGAGTAGGACCCCGCCCCTACGGGTTGCCATTATTTTATTACACACAGAAAATCATCGTTTATCTTTCCTTTCTGCCAAATACGGAATGTCTGTGTTTACTTGCTCAATTTCCATTCGGCTCCGTCTTTCGTATCTTTGATCTCGAAGCCGATAGCTGTCAGTTCGTTCCGGATCTTGTCCGATGTCGCCCAGTCTTTATTGGCTTTAGCCTGCTGGCGGATGGTCAGCAACAAATCCATTGCTTTGCCGAATGCTTCGTTGTGGTTGCCCCCGCCCGAAGCTGCTTCATCTTTTATTCCGAGAATATCGAAAACGAAGGTATGGAAAACATCCTGTAACTCTTTCAGGTCTTCGCCCGAGATCGTAGCCTTACCGTCTTTTACGGAGTTGATCGCGCGGGCTGCGTCGAACAGGTGGGCGATCACGATCGGCGAGTTCAGGTCGTCGTTCATCGCATCGTAACATTTGCGGCGTAAATCTTTCACATCTACCGTCGAGACGTCGGATGCTTTCAGTTTCATCAGGTGGTTATAAGCGTCCATCAAACGTTCCAACCCCTTTTCGGCCGCTTGCAGGGCTTCGTTGCTGAAGTCCACCGTGCTGCGGTAGTGGGCCTGGAGGATGAAGAAACGGATGGTCATAGGCGAATAGGCTTGGCTCAGCATCTTGTTGTTTCCGGTAAAGAATTCGTCAAGCGTGATGAAGTTGCCCAATGATTTGCCCATCTTCTGTCCGTTGATGGTAATCATATTGTTGTGCATCCAGTAGTGAACCATATCTTCGCCCTGTGAAGCGACAGCCTGTGCAATCTCGCATTCGTGATGCGGGAAGATCAGGTCCATGCCACCACCATGGATATCGAAATGTTCGCCCAGATACTTTTTACCCATAGCCGTACATTCGCAGTGCCATCCGGGGAAACCGTCGCTCCACGGAGAAGGCCAGCGCATGATATGCTCCGGTTGTGCGCATTTCCAGAGAGCGAAGTCGATCGGGTTACGTTTTTCGTCCTGTCCGTCCAGCGCACGGGTCGTATTCAGCATATCGTCGATATTACGTCCTGAAAGAACGCCGTAGTTATGATCCTTGTTGTATTTCTCTACGTCGAAATAGACGGAACCTTCGCTTTCGTAAGCGTATCCGTTATCCAGTATCTTCTTTACCAGCTCGATCTGCTCGATGATATGGCCGGACGCATGCGGTTCGATGCTGGGGGGAAGTACGTTGAGAGCTTCCATGGCATGATGGTAACGGTTCAGGTAATACTGTACCACTTCCATCGGCTCGAGCTGTTCGAGACGGGCTTTCTTGGCAATCTTGTCTTCGCCGTCGTCAGCATCATGTTCTAAGTGGCCGACATCCGTTATGTTGCGTACATAGCGTACCTTATATCCTATATGAGTCAGATAACGGAACAGCAGGTCGAAAGTGATAGCAGGCCGTGCGTGGCCCAGATGGGCGTCGCCGTAAACCGTAGGACCACAAACGTACATACCCACATGCGGTTCGTGCAGCGGGATGAACTGTTCCTTTTTTCTTGTGAGTGTGTTGTAAATGCTTACTGGATGTTCCATATCTATTTGTATTTAAGAGGGGCAAACTTACAATAAAATCGGATAATTTTGAGTAAGTTTGCCCCTAAATAATTGAAAATATAATCAACGAAGGATGTAAGCCATGAAACTAAACTCTGTTTTGACACTTTTATTTATCGCCCTGTTTACGGCATGTAAAGGCGGCACGTATGACCTGTCCGGATATGGTCTGAAACCGGATACCGGGGAAAATGCTTCTCCATTGATTACGAAAGCCCTCCAAGAGATTGCGGCGGAAGCGGACTCCGATACGGTCCGGATACTGTTGCCGAAGGGACGTTATGATTTCTATCCCGAAGGTGCTTCCGAACGTGAATATTTCATCTCCAACCATGACCAGGATAATCCGAAACTGGTAGGGCTGGCTTTTGAAAATATGAAGAATGTGATATTTGACGGACAAGGCTCCGAACTGGTTTTCCACGGCCGGATGCTTCCGGTTTCTTTGGTGGGTTCGGAGAACTGTACGTTGAAGAACTTCAGCATCGACTTTGCGAATCCGCATATCAGCCAGGTGAAAGTGTTGGAGAACGACACGGCCGGGGGAGTGATCACCTACGAGGTCGCTCCCTGGGTGGAGTACGAAATACGCGATAGCAACTTTGTCGCCAAAGGGGAAGGTTGGGAACATGTCCCTGCCTGGGGCATCGCTTTTGAAGGAGATACGAAACGGCTGGTCTATACCACCGGCGATATCGGCGTGGGCAGCAAGCATGTCGCAGAGATCGCTCCCCGCAAGATTCTTGCTCCTTGGAAGAACAAGAAACTGATACCGGGAACGGTCGTTGTATTCCGTGGGTACGGCCGTCCGACTCCGGGTGTATTTATGTATCATGATACGAATACGACACTCAAAAATATACAGGTTCATTATGCGGAAGGAATGGGGTTGCTGGCCCAGATGAGCGAAAATATCACGTTGCATAAATTCTCGGTCTGCCTGCGTGGCAAGGACGATCCGCGTTATTTCACGACTCAGGCGGATGCGACCCATTTCTCCGGTTGCAAGGGGCTGATCCGTTCGGTCGGCGGTTTGTATGAAGGCATGATGGATGATGCCATCAATGTACATGGAACCTATCTGAAAGTACAAAAACGGATGGACGACAAGACGTTGGTGGGCGCGTATATGCACGGCCAGTCCTACGGTTTCGAATGGGGCCGTCCGGGTGATGCCGTCCAGTTCATCGATTCCAAAACGATGGAAATTTTAGGGGAAGAGAACAAGATAACTGCCATTGAGGCTCTCGATAAGCCTGACGATCATGGTGCAAAGCAGTTCCGCATAACGTTTGATAAGCCTGTCGATCCCGTCATTTGTGAAGCCGGCACTTACGGTATCGAGAATCTGGAATGGACGCCGGAGGTTTATTTTGCCGATAATGTGATCCGTAATAACCGTGCCCGCGGTTCCCTGTTCAGCACTCCGAAGAAGACTATAGTCGAGAATAACGTTTTTGATCACACTTCCGGTACGGCAATCCTGCTGTGCGGCGACTGTAACGGATGGTTTGAGACGGGCGCCTGCCATGACGTGCTGATCCGGAATAACAAATTTGTCAATGCGTTGACAAATCAGTTCCAGTTTACGAACGCCGTTATTTCCATCTATCCGGAGATACCTGATTTGAAAGGTCAGAAGAAATATTTCCATAGCGGGATCGTGATTGAGGACAATGAGTTCGAAACCTTTGACATGCCGGTTCTGTATGCCAAATCGGTGGACGGTCTTGTCTTTCGCAATAACGTGATTAAACAGAATCATGATTATCCTGCTTTCCACTGGAACAACCATCGTTTCTTTTTCCAGCGCGTTATTCATGCCGAGATCAAGGATAACCGGTTCGACGGAGGATTTGATGAAGAGAAAGATATAAGGTCTGAGGAATAAAAAGCGTATAGGCAAGATTAAAAGGGATTAAGGGGTGTGTAAGATACGGACATATTGATTTCAATGCAATTTGTATCTGACACACTCCTTTTCAATTATATTTAAAGATCCGTCCAATCCCCATTTTCCTTTATCAACTGGACTAATCGTTCTACAGCTTCTTCTTCGGGGATGTTTTTCAGAACGCATTCTTTACCTTTATATAGGCTGATCCGGTTCTTTCCGGCGCCGACATAGCCATAATCAGCATCCGCCATTTCGCCGGGGCCGTTCACGATACAACCCATGATACCGATCTTTAGGCCTTTCAGATGCGAAGTGGCTTCCTTGATACGGGCGATTGTCGTTTGCAAGTCATATAAAGTACGTCCGCAACTTGGGCAGGAGATATATTCCGTCTTGCTGATGCGAGTACGGGTCGCTTGCAGGATACCGAACATGCAACTGTCCGTTACCATCGTTTCGCACCCTTCGTTGTGCAGCATGATCCCGTCGCCGAAACCATCTAACAGCAAAGTTCCGAAGTCGGCGGCCGCTTTCAGTTGCAACGTTTCAATATCCGTCTCCCTGTAATCGCGGTGCAGGACGACCGGCACATCACAACCGGCTGCCAGCAAGCGATGCATGGCGGCACGTTCAGCAGCGATACCGTTCCGGTGATGCGTGCTCAGGATGACAATTACGGACTTATCCTGCTTCAGCACTTCGATCACGCGGTCGGTCAGATCCCGGTAGGTGAGGCGGATAAATTTCAAGGAAGCGGAATAGTCTTTTAACTCGTCTATTTCCGATGCGATAAAGAATGGATAGGCATTCGGACGTTCTTTCCAGAAATGGGCGTCTACCAAAAGACGGAAGTTGTCCGGCAGATTGTCAGGATCTTCCTTGCCGATATATATGTAGTCCGGCAAAGAAGCATAATCAAATTCGAAATCACCGTTACTGCGGTCGGATATAACGACCGGCGGGAAGTTACCCCCGATTCCTTCTGTCACCCGGCTGTGGCGACGTTCGACGGTTACCGGATCATATCCCGGAGCAGGTGTGGCCTCAACCGGCTCGTGTCCTTCGCGTTCGAGTATGTAATCGACCAGCTTACGGGCAACCGGAATTTCAGCTTCCGGGTCTTCGCTCAAAGAGACGCGGATCGTGTCACCTATGCCATCGGACAATAAGGCTCCGATTCCGACAGCACTTTTGATGCGTCCGTCTTCGCCATCGCCGGCTTCCGTCACACCAAGATGCAACGGGTAATGCATATCTTCAGCTTCCATCGTCCGGACTAACAGACGGACGGTTTTCACCATTACAACCGTGTTCGAGGCTTTAATGGAAATTACGACGTCGGGAAAATTCTCATCCCGGCAAATACGCAGGAATTCCATGCAGGAGGCAACCATGCCTTCCGGAGTGTCGCCGTACCGGCTCATAATTCGGTCGGACAGCGAACCGTGGTTTACGCCAATACGGATGGCGGTTCCGTGTGCTTTGCAGATGTTAAGGAATGGTATGAAGCGGTCGCGTATCTTCTGTAACTCTGCGGCATATTCTTCGTCGGTATATTCCAGCAGGTCGAATGTCTTTACCTTGTCCACATAATTTCCGGGGTTGATGCGCACTTTTTCCACCTCTTCGGCAGCGGCATCGGCCGCACGCGGGTTGAAATGGATATCGGCGACTAACGGAGTCGTATATCCGCCTTCGCCAAGTTGTTTGCGGATTACGCCCAAATTGCGGGCTTCACGTTCTCCCTGGGCGGTGAAACGTACATATTCGGCACCCGCCTCGATTATCTGGATCGCCTGGTGGACGGCCGCGTCGGTATCCATCGTGGAAACGTTTGCCATTGACTGGATGCGAATCGGATTATCGCCCCCTAACGGAGTATTGCCTATGTTGACAACAGACGACTTACGGCGGCGATAGTTAAAAAAATCTTCCATCTTTATAATTGAAAATGGAAAATTGAAAATTAAAAATTAAAAAACAGGCAGAAACGGAATCTACCCATTTTCAATTTTCAATTTTCAATTTTCAATTGGTCAGTTTGTTTTGTATTTGAAAGAAACCTTAGCCAGATCTTCGTTCGCTTTCACGATTTTCTTTTTAAGGTCTTCCTTATAGGCGGCAAGCTTATCCTGAAGTTGTTCGTCGCCGACGGCAAGCATTTGGACTGCCAGGATACCGGCGTTCAGAGCACCGTTGATGCCGACAGTGGCAACCGGAATTCCCGGAGGCATCTGTACGATGGCCAGCAAAGCATCCATACCGTCGAGTGTCGAATTGATAGGCACGCCGATCACGGGGACTGTCGTCATGGAGGCAATCACGCCACACAGATGGGCGGCCATGCCTGCTGCCGCAATGATCACTTTGATACCACGTCCTTTGGCTCCTTTGGCAAATGCTTCCACCTCGGCAGGCGTACGATGGGCGGACAAGGCATGCATTTCGAACGGGATCTCCATCTCGTCGAGCAGCTTGGCTGCTTTTTCCATTACGGGCAGATCCGAAGTACTGCCCATGATGATACTTACTATAGGTGTCATTTCGCAATCATTTGTTCATATTCGGCGGCAGACATCAGTCCGTCCAGTTCGGAAAGGTCGGAAATGGCAACCTTGATGATCCATCCTTTGCCATAGGCGTCTTCGTTGACCAGTTCGGGCTGGTCTTCCAGTTCCGTATTCACTTCGAGCACTTCGCCACCTACGGGCATAAAGAGGTCGGAAACAGTTTTCACGGCTTCGATCGTGCCGAAGACTTCTTCTTTCGCTACTGTCTCACCTTCTGTCGTGATGTCGACAAAAACGATTTCACCCAGTTCCCCCTGAGCGTAATCAGTAATACCGACATAGGCTACATCACCGTCTACACGGATCCATTCATGATCCTTTGTGTACTTTAAATCTGCAGGAAAATTCATAATTTTAGTGTTTTTATTAGATGAATAAATAGATATAACTTAAGAATGAGGCTATAAAAGTACATATAAATCCGAGACAAAAACCGGCATATACCTGCATGGGAGTATGCCTTTTCAGATAGATACGCGAAGTACCGACCAGTCCCGCTATTATGATTGCGATGATAAAGGCCCAGTAGGGGTTTATCAGGTGAATCCGTGCTACACCCATAATGCCACCTAACAACCCGCCTATCCCGATTGAATGGGCACTGATCTTCCAGAAAAAATTGATCAGCAGTGCTAGGATTAATGCTACGCAGGCTCCCAGTAGCAAGGAGATGAACCAGAACGGCAACATCATTTTATACATATAGAATGCGCAGGCCATAACCGACGTGATAAAGATCAGGTACGGGACTACGCGTTCACGCCGGTCTGACAACTCCATATCGGCTGCCGCCCCGTTTTTTACCATCATGAAGATGAACGCTCCGGGGATAACTGTTGTCGACAGGAATGTCCCGCCTGCAAGCAACAGTTTCATTGCCGGTGGATAGATTACCAGATACGTGAAGGTAAGAGCCAGCACGACTCCATATGTCACCATTAGCAACGGATGGAACATGCCCGATATGATATTTGAAAATAACCTCATAACGCTTCAAATTTATATTTCTTTTCTGAGCCGTGCAACCGGAATACCCAATTGTTCGCGATATTTGGCTATCGTGCGGCGGGCGATGACATAGCCTTTCTCTTTCAGGATCGAGGCTAACTCTTCGTCAGTAAGCGGTTTGCGCTTGTCTTCGCTGTCGATATGTTCCTTCATGATCTTTTTCACTTCACGAGTGGAAATTTCTTCGCCGCTGTCGGTTTGCATCGATTCGGAGAAGAAGTATTTGAGCGGGTAGATACCGAAATTTGTCTGCACGTATTTGCTGTTGCTCACACGTGAGATCGTTGAGATGTCATATCCGGCACGTTCCGCCACATCTTTGAGGATCATGGGGCGCAAGGTCGCTTCATCACCCGTGAAGAAGAAATCGCGTTGCAAAAGGATGATCGTTTCCATTGTCCGCTGCAAGGTTTCTTGGCGTTGCTTGATGGCATCGATGAACCACTGGGCGGAATCGAGTTTTTGTTTCACAAATTGGACGGCTTCCTTCATCTGGGCTGTCTGGTTTGTTTTGTTGCCCGCATAATCCTGAAACATCTCCACGTATTCACGGTTGATGCGCATATCGGGAATACCCCGGTTGTTCATGTTCAGGATCAGTTCGCCGCCCACTGCTTCCACCACAAAATCGGGGATGATCTGACTCAAAACCGTCTCCATGGAACTTCCCCAACTGACGCAAGGCTTGGGATCGAGGGTCGTTATTTCACGTATGGCCTTTTTCAGGGCGGCTTCGTCGATATCCAGTCCTCTCATGATCTTGTCATAGTGCTTGCGCGTGAACTCTTCGAAAAAATCGGTCAACATCCGAGTCGCCAACATTGTTCCGGGTGTTTTTTCCCGGCGGACCAACTGGAGCAGCAGGCATTCTTGGAGATTACGGGCGCCGACTCCTGCCGGGTCAAAATCCTGTATGATGGTAAGGACTTCCTCTATTTCTTTTTCCGTTACATCCTGTCCCGCCTGAAATATTAGGTCATCGGCAATGGCTGACAGGTCCCGGCGCAAATAACCGTCATCGTCTATGTTCCCGATGATATATTCGGCGATCTTTACTTGCTTTTCCTGCAAATCCCGCAATCCGAGTTGTTGGAGCAGATATTCGTTCAGGGATTCGCTGACCGAGAAAGGGACATCCTCTTTTTTCTCCGCTCGTTCGCTCAGCTCGCGAAGTTTGTAATCGGGTATGTCATCTTCATTCATATAGTCTCCGAGTGAAAGGTCGGTATCAGTTTCGCTTCCTCCCTCCATCTCGTTGGACGCCAACTCCCCGTCACCTTCGTCAGTACGTTCAAAGTCATCTGCAAAATCCTTTCCTTCTTCCAGGGCAGGGTTGTCTTCCAGTTCATGCTTCACGCGCTCTTCCAGCTCAATGGCGGGGAGTTCCAGAAGCCGGATCAACTGAATCTGCTGCGGAGAAAGTTTTTGCTGCAACTTTTGCTGTAACTGTTGTTTCAACATAATCAAATTCAATAATGAAAGGACAATCACATCGGGATTGTCCAATGTTTAGAATATGCAAATATAACTTTTTACATGGAATGACCTCGACATTCTAAATATAATAGTTCTAAAATCATCTCCATAAAGATTTTGCAAAAACAGCTTTTAAAGTTGCTTGAGACCCGGGCGTACCCACCACGGAGACCCGGGTGCGGGAGAGGTGCAGACCCGGGTCTGCGCAAAGCCCTTACGGGTCTACCAGGATGTTTATCCGCCGTGTTGGAGGTACTTTTATGGTTGGTTTGCGAAATTTTCATGAAAGAAAAGAAGTGCTTCCGGATAGCAATTTTTGGTGTGGTTGCCCTGTCGCTCAAGTAAGGAAGATAGGCGGATATTTGTATATTGTTTATTTTGACAATTATTTTATATGATACAGATTATGGTACGAAAGAAAACGTCTCATTTATTATCGCTTCTCGACTACGCCCATACGCGTATTGAACTAAAGAAGAAGCTGAACAAGGTCAGTACGGCGGAACTTTATCAGGTCGCCGTCAATCATTTTTTGAAATTTACGGGAAATGCCGGGTTTTGTATGGAAGAGCTGAACCGGACCCAGATTTCCGATTTTGCCGCTTATTTGCAATGTAAGGGGTTGGCCATGAATACGATCAACTCTTACCAAAGCAGCCTGCGCGCCATCTACAACGCCGCTTGCTATGACGGTCTGCTGCGTCCCAAAGAACATCCTTTCCAAGGGCTGAAACTCAAACGCGAATCTACCGTCAAGCGTGCCGTGCCGGTTACGCTTATCCGGAAGTTGACAAGTTTCAAGACAGACGGTTCCCACAGTCAAGAATTGGCAGTCGACCTGTGCCTGTTCAGTTTTTTAGCTTGCGGGATGCCGTTTGTCGATATGGCTTATTTGACGGCAGGCAACATCCGGAATGGTGAGTTGGTATATAATCGCCGTAAGACAGGTGCTCAAATCCGTATGGAAATCACTACCGGCATGTGGCAGCTTATTCGTAAGTATGCCCCCGCGGATGGGGAAAGGGAGTTCCTTTTTCCCATCCTTCCGTCCGGTTCGCCTACCCACTCGCAGTATAAGCACTGCCTGGCTTTGCATAACAAGGAATTGAAGGAGATCGGTGACAAACTTTGCATCCCCGTACATTTTACTTCATACGTGATCCGCCATAGTTGGGCATCTGCGGCATTGCAATCCGGTGTTTCCGTCGCTGTTATCAGCCAAGGATTGGGACACAGTTCGGAAAAGACGACACGGTATTATCTAAGCGAGTTGGATGTATCGGAATTGACTAAGGCCAACCGGATAATTTCAGGTTCTATCAATTGTCTGTTTAGCGGAGGATAGGCCGGAATTTGACCTTATTTATGAAATAAGGATAGCGGCATTTATTTTGTCACAAAGGGCAGGTGGAACTGCAATTTTGGAATGTTTTGCCTGTTTGAATAAGTTCTATTTTGCCGTTTGAAGATTCTTTTTTACAGATTGAAAAGGCCGGTAAATGGTTATAGGATGTTAAAAAATGGCGGGCAATGAGAAAGTATGTCTCAAAACAGAGTAAAGGCCCCGATTCGTATAAAGATTGCAAGAAATTAGATAATAGGAAGATGGGAAGACAATTTTTTCCAAAAAAGCCTTCATGATAAATGCTTTTGTTCTCATTTTTATATTACTTTTGCCTATAAAATAAGGAAATGTCTCCTTAGCTCAAACTGGATTTAACTCAATATCGTGATAACAAGTTTGTTATAGGCTATGTGTCCTTATTTCATAAATAAGGATTGTCTCGAACTCACCTTATTTCATAAATAAGTATACCAACCGAAAGCAAGCCAAGTCGATAATCAAAATGGATGAAAAAAGGAACATAGAGCCACAAATACTTATTGACGTTTCTTGTTAAGAAATGCCCGAAGATGGATCATGTTTCCTCTGAGGCCTTTGATTTGCATGGTAAGGATAATAATAATTACAACAAAATAATAAAGAGTATGATGAGAAAGCTTATCGTCATGATGTTCCTGTTAATGATCTCCCTGTCTTTTTATGCACAGGACAGGTTGACCGGACAAAAAGGTTCGGTCGTCGGGATCAAGACCAATATCCCATATTGGGGTACGGCAACTTTTAATGCCGGTGCGGAATTCCGTCTGGCACGTCATTGGAGCTTGGAC